>JADJOY010000003.1 GCA_016713535.1 Deltaproteobacteria bacterium | reverse complement strand
CGACCTCGTGAAGGAGTACCGCACCACCCGCAAGCGCGAGGGGCTGCGCGGCGCGCTCGTCGACCTGGTGCGGCCGAGGAAGGAGTCGAAGCGCGCGATCGAGAGCATCAGCTTCTCGATCGCCGAGGGCGAGCGGGTGGGCTACATCGGCGCCAACGGCGCCGGGAAGTCGACCACCATCAAGGTGCTCACCGGCATCCTGAAGCCCACCTCCGGCTACGTGCGGGTGGCGGGCTTCGAGCCGCTCGAGGAGCGCCGCCACTACGTGCACCAGATCGGCGTGGTGTTCGGGCAGCGCACCCAGCTGTGGTGGGACATCGCGGTGATCGAGGCGTTCCGGCTGCTGGCGCGGATCTACGGTGTCACCGACGCCGAGCTGAAGGCGCGGCTCGCCGAGTTCACCGAGGTCCTCGACCTCGAGCCGCTGCTCCACACGCCGGTGCGCAAGCTCTCGCTCGGCCAGCGCATGCGCTGCGACCTGGCGGCGTCGCTGCTCCACCAGCCGCGGATCCTCTTCCTCGACGAGCCCACGATCGGCCTCGACGTGGACGTGAAGGACCGGGTGCGGAGCTTCATCCGCGCCGTCAACGAGCGCCACGGCACCACGGTGCTCCTCACCACCCACGACCTTCGTGACATCGAGGAGCTCTGCGAGCGGGTGCTCCTGATCGACGAGGGCCGGGTGCTCTTCGACGGCGCGCTCGGCGAGTTCAAGCGCCGCTTCGCGCGCGAGCGCCGCGTGGTGCTCGACCTCCCGCGCCGAGGACCGCGGCACCGCGATCGCGAACCTGGGCAGCCTGCCGGTGACGGTCGACGAGGCGAGCGAGGGCTCGCGGGTGGCGCTGCGCTTCGATCCCGAAGCGATCGGGCCGGCGGAGGTGGTGGCGCGGGCGCTCACCGGACCGCCGATCGTCGATCTCTCCGTCCAGGAGCCCGACCTCGCAGACGTGGTGCGCGACGTCTACCGCGCCCAGCAGCACCGCCTGGCGAGCAACGTCGCCGACGAGGCGAGCGCGCGATGAGCGCCACCGCGGCCACCACCGTCGGGGCCATCCGCCGTGGCCCTCGCACCGGCCTCCTGCCCTACGTCGACGTGTTCCGGCTCGGCTTCGTTGAGACCTCGCCTACCGCTCGCAGATCTGGATGCGGCTGGTGCTGGTGCCGCTCACCGCCGCGTTCCAGTACTACATCTTCGCGGCGCTCTATGCGTCCGGCCCCGAGGTGATGGGCGGGCACCGGCTGGCGGAGATCGCGGGCTACGTGGCGCTGATGCAGACGCTGCGCACGCTCTTCGCCAACAACATCAGCATCTTCATCGGCGAGGCGATCCGCACCGGCCAGATCGCGACCTACCTGCTGCGGCCGCTCGCCTTCCCGTGGTTCGCGATGAGCTACATCGCCGGGCGCGGCGCGAGCCAGGTGTTCACGATGGGCGTGCCCACCCTCATCGACTTCGCGCTCGTGGGTGCCCTGCCCGCGCCGCCCGACGCCGGCACGTTCGTGGCGTTCCTCCTGCCTCACGCTGGCGGCGTTCCTGCTCTACAACCTGGCGTTCACGCTGGCGGGACTGATCGGGTTCTTCGTCGAGTTCTCGGGCGAGCTCGCGTGGTCGGTCGAGCTGGTGCTGATGCTGCTGGGCGGCGCGACCATCCCGCTTTCCTTCTTCCCCGCATGGCTGGCGCGGCCGCTCGAGCTCCTGCCGACGAGCTTCATCTATTACGTGCCCGCCGAGGCGTACCTGGGCCGCATCGACGGGCCGCACCTGGTGGGCGCGGTGGTGATCGCGTGGACCTGGGTGGTGCTCGGCTTCCTCGGCGTGCGGCGCTTCTACGAGCTCGGACGCCGCCACATCTCGATCCAGGGCGGGTGAAGCCGATGAGCACCGCCGTCGCGTCCGTGCCCGCCTCGCGCCGCCCGCCGCCTTCGCTGGCGCCACACGCTGGGCATCATGGGCCACTACATCGCCCAGAACCTCAAGGTGAAGCTCACCTACCGCACCGAGCTCGCGATCTCGCTCTTCTCCACGGTGCTGTGGAGCGTGGTGAACCTCACCTTCTTCGTGCTGGTGTTCGGCGAGGTGCCGAGCATGAGCGGGTGGAGCTTCGAGGAGATCGTGTTCCTCTACGGCTTCGGCCAGTTCAGCTTCGGGCTCTTCTCGTGCCTGCTCTTCACGCTGATGTGGGACTTCGGGAACCTCTACCTGGTGGAGGGGCTGCTCGACCGGGTGCTGCTCCGGCCGTTCCCGCCGCTCCTGCAGATGGTCCTCGAGCAGTTCTACCCCTTCGACATGGCGATCATCGTGAAGGGCGCGCTGATCGCCGCGTGGGCCGCGACCAAGCTCGGCATCGCGTTCACGGCGGCGACGCTGCTCAAGTTCGTGGTGCTCGGGATCTCGGCCGCGATGGTGCTCGCCGGGATCGCCCTGATCACCACCTTCGCGAGCTTCTGGTGGCTCAACCGCTACGGGCTCTTCCGGCCGCTCTTCACCTTCATGGAGTACTCGCGCTACCCGCTGCGGGTGTTCCCGCGCTGGATCCAGTGGCTCATGACGTTCGTGCTGCCGTTCGGGTTCGCGTGCTTCTACCCGGCGTCGGCGTTCCTCGGGGAGCGCGGGCTCGACGGCTTCGCGCTCGCGACACCCGTGGTCGGAGTCGGCCTGCTCTACCTCGCCAACCACATGCTCGACGCGGGCATCCGCCGCTACGAGTCGACGGGGAGCTGAGTGGCAGCGGCATCACGGCTCGATCGGGGTCGCCGAAGCCGCGGCTCGTCCGGCCCCGCGCGCGACGGCTCACGGGTCGTTGACCCGATCTCGATGCGCAGCGCCGACGGCGATCGCTCGACGGCGATCGTGTGCTCGCCCACGAGCCGCCATCGCTCGCGGTCCGGTCCCGCCAGGTAGCCGATCGCACACACGAGAAAGGTCGTGAACGCGCAGGAGAGCTCGTCACCGACCACGGGGGCCGTCAGCGGCGGGAGCCACCACCCGAGCAGCACCATCGCACGCGGTGCTCCGAACACGATGTCGAAACCGGGCACGACCCAGCGCCGCGCCTTCCAGCGCGCCGCCACGCTGAGTGGCGGGCCATAGCCATCCAGATACGCCGTCAGCCGAGAGAGCACAGCCAGCACGGTCACACCGACCTCCAGGAGACGCGCGATCTCCCAATCGTCGGCAGGTGACTGGCGCATCATCCGCACCCCGACGAACTGCCACCATGCGATCAACGCCGAGCTCGCCAGGGCTTGCGCCGTATCGAGCCTCGAGCGTGTCGCCGCGACGGGTGCGAGCCGCGCGAACCCGGGCGCCAACTCGAGCGCGTTCTTGAACGGGCCGCGGAGTGTGTTGAGCGAACCGTCGAAGGTACGCAGTTTCACCAGCGACCGGCCCATCGCAAACGAGGCCAACCACGCCAGCCCGGCCAGCACTGCGAACGCGGCGGGCCAGCTTCGCGGTCGCGAGCAGAGCCAGCCCCGCACCCGCAGCCAGGAGACCGAGCGCCCGGGAGCCAGCCAGACGAAGCGCCAGCACGCTCCCCGCCGCGTACGCGACGAGGAAGACCATCGCCGGATCCGCCGGTCGACGGTCACCCGCGAGCACGAGGAGCGCCACGCCTGCCGACACCAGCACCAGATCCTGGGCCACCAGCTCGACAGGGCCTAGCGGTAACAGCTTGCCCGGACGCCAGGGCGTCGCGAGCAGCCACTCGCGATAGTCCCGGCGCAGCACCGGATGAAAGCCGACGGCGCGGAACAATCCGTAGGTCGCCAGGATGTCCAGAGCCCCGCGACGCATCAGCGCTTCGCGAGGCATCGATAGTGCCCGCCAGTAGAACCTCACCAGCCGCAGGCCGGTGGTCGACGGGTGCCCGAGTGCCACTTCACGCGCGGGACCGAGGACCAACAACAGATCGGTGGCCCAAGCCGCCGCCCACAGGCTCAACGCGAACCACAGCCAGCGGCGCGCGGGGAGAACCGCGCCAAGCCACCGCATCAGGACTTCGCACCCTCGAGGTATCGCGCCACCGGATCGATCGAGCCGCCGGGAAGGAGCGCCTCGATCGCCTCCTGGAGAGATCCGCTGCCCCTCGCACTCGCGCGGAGCTCGGCCGGAGTGGCAAACGCCGCGATCCGACCTTCGCTCAGGACCGCCACTCGATGCGCAAGCCCCTGGACCAGCTCGGGCACCGGCGTAGCGATCACGATGGTCCGCTCGCCGCTCTCCGCGAAGTACCGGAGCACCCGGGACAGCGCCGCGATGCCGGCGGGGTCGAGCCCCCCGGCGAATGGCTCGTCGAGGATCATGACCGTCGCATCGGTGACCAGCGCGCCCGCCAGCGCGATCTTCTTGCGTTCGCCCGTGGAGTAGGAACCGATGCTCACATCTGCCTTGCTTGTCAGCCGGAAGAGCTCGAGCAGACGCTCCACGTGATCGAAGAGGCGATCAGCACCGATCTCCCACAGCCGCCCCACCGCGAGCAGGAAGTCCCGCCCGGTGCCCAGGCGACCAATCCACGGCTCGGCGGAGAGGAACACCGTGCGCTTGCGGATCGCGCGCTCGGCTTCCTCCGAGGAACCGCGTCGGAAGTCCGTCGACGAGCACGTGGCCCGCGCGCGGCGGGAGAGCTCCGGCGAGCACCTTGAGCAAGGTCGTCTTTCCGACGCCGTTGGGGCCCATGATCGCGACCAGTTCTCCGGTGGCGACGTGCAGGCTCACGTCGCGGAGAATCGGGCGGACCCCGTAGTGCGCGGTGAGCCCGACCGCCTCGATCATCGCCGCGAGATCCCCGCCGAGCTCGCGGCGACCGGCTCGATTGCCCGCGCCCCGTCATCCGATCGCGGTTTGCATGACCTGGATGCGCGGCGCCCTGCTTGTGCCGATCGCTCGAGGAGGCGGCGGGCCTCGTCGCGGCTGATGCCGTTCACGCTCGCACAGATCTCGATCGCCTGATCGCCCAGCGCGAACGCTTCGGCCAGGCGCTCGTCCAGCGTCAGCCGACGCATGCGCTCGAGATCCTCGGCGCGCAACCGCTCTCCCACGGACGCCACGCCCCGAGTATACGCCGCGTCCGGAGCGCCACGTCGCGGGCGGACGAGCGGGCGCCGCATGGGAGCGTAGTGGCGGCCGCGAGGCCGCCCGGGCGCGAGATCGACCGGCACTGCCGTGCCCGGCTTGCGCGGGATCGGCCGGGCTGCGACCGGTCGGCGCGATCGCCCAGCGGGAAATCGGGCGAGCTCGCGCTCGCCCCTACACTCCCACGCATCACCCGCCGCGCGAAGGTAGGGGCGGGGCCCGTCCCCGCCCGCGGGACTCGCGGAGCGGCCGCGCTGCGCCTCGCGACCCTTCTCACCCCGGGTAGAACTGCTTCGCCCAGCGGCGCAGGAGGCCGATCGGGCCGTCGTCGGGGCAGAGCGCCGGCGCGGTCAAGTGCGCCTTGTTCTCCCAGATCGGCGTGTCCTCGGCGAGCTGCTTCTCGATGTCGGCGACGAGGGCAGCGCCCACGCCGCGGGTGGCACCGCGGCTCGGCAGCTTCTTCACGCTGAACGAGAACCACACGTCGACGTGCTCGCCGTCGATCGGCACCACCGAGCTCAGGAGCACGGTCTCGACGATGCCCTGGAAGCGCACCACGCCGAAGCCGAAGCCCCACGCATCCGACTCGATGGCGCCGTCCATCTCGCCCATCGGCGTCGCGAGCTTCATCTTGGAGCGCACGCGCAACACGGGCCCGTCGGCTTCCGCCTCCGACTCGGGCACCGTCAGCGTGCCGTGGACGTAGCGGAAGTGGGCGCGGTCGACGGCGTTCTCGGCCATCTCCTGGGGCTGGGTGCGGATCTTCCAGCGCCGCTTCTCGAAGGGCGTCCACTCGTCGTGGCCGACCTCGCTCACCACCGGCACTTCCCAGCCGGGTGCCACGCCGGTCTCGTCGTGGAACACCATCACCAGGCCGTTCACCTCGCGCACCGGCCACGCCCGCATCCGCGCCGCCGCCGGCGGACGGTCGCTGTACGGCACCTCGACACACGCGCCGTCGACGCCCCAGCGCCACGCGTGGAACGGGCAGCGCAGGCTCTCGCCCACCACCTTCCCCCCCACGCCGAGGTGCGCGCCGAGGTGGACGCAGTGGGCGTCGAAGACCCGCAGCGCCCCGCCCTCGGTGCGGAAGAGCACCAGGTCCCGACCGAAGTAGTGAAGCGCCTGGACGTGCCCCGCCGGGACGTCGTCGACGTACGCGACCTGGTACCAGCCGCTCGGGAACGGGTGGAACGGGAAGCTCCGCGTCATCCTGTTGCCGACGCGGCCGCGCCCTTCAGAATCAGGTCGGCCGAGAACCGCATGTGCTCGACGACATCGTTCTTGTCGCTCAAGCCGCCCGCCCAGCCCACCAGGGCGGCGAACCACACCTGCTGCAGCAGGTAGGCGACCGTGAACTCCTTCTCGCTCGGCTCGTCGACGCCGTTGACGCTCGGCGTCCCGCGGATCGCGTCCGTGATCAAGCGCGTGATGCGCGAGTGGAACGACGCCACTCGAGCCATCGCCTCGACGTCACCCGAGGCCACCGAGCGGATCACGGCGCGCGCCAGGTTGGGCCGGCTCGTGAGCAGCTTGGTGATCGCCTTGAAGAACGAAGCGATCCGGTCGAGGACCTCGGCGTCGCGGATCGGCTTGGCCGCGAGCTGCTGCTCGAGGCGCTCCGCCTCCTGCTCGAGGGCCGCCACCAGGATGTCTTCCTTGCTGCGAAAGCGCCTGTAGAGCGTGCCGAGGGCGACCTCGGCGTGGGCGGCCACGTCGCGCAGCCTCACCGCCTCGAAGCCGCCGCGCTCGGCGAGCTCGATCGCGGTGGCGACGATCCGATCACTCGGCTCCGAGCGCCGCCGATCGGCCTTGCCGCGAGCGGTGCGCAAGCCCCGCGCCTTCGGAGAAGCGGTCAGTGTCGCCGGGCGACGTGCCTTGGTTGCCATCGTCTTCAGACCTTCCCCTGCATCAGTTCCTTCACGACCAGCGAGCCGTACATCCACAGGGTGCGCAGCACGCACTTGTAGTCGACGGTGGAGAACACCGAGTCGGCGAGCCCGAACGGCACCATCGTGGGGATGGGGCCGCGTGCGTACTCGAGCATCCAGCCGTGGTCGGGGATGCGGTAGCCCTTGACCTTGTCCTTGCCGAGGTAGGCGTACTCGCCGGGCGTGTAGACGGTGCGCTGCGTCTCGCCCTCGACGTAGCACCACATCTCGCCTTCCATCATGAAGTCCCACACGTGGGTGGCGTAGCGCCCCGAGTGCCCTTCGGTGCCGATCGGCGTACCGAAGAAGAGCAGGTACTCGCTGAGCGACGCGTGCAGGAGCGTCATCTGCCCCATCGCGCCACCGGCGTTGTTGAAGATCCAGCGGATCTCGGGGTGAATGTGCTTGGGGTAGCGCTCGTAGAGCGCCGCGTGGATGGTGCGGAACATCTGGTCGTGGGGCAGGCCGACGCCCTTCTTGGCGATCTCGGCCAGCACCTCGGGGTCGAACACGTGGCCCATGGAGTCCTCGTCGGGGTTGCGAGTGTGCCGCGCGCGGTCCGGAGCGTCGCGGCGGTTCGGGGTGCCGTGCTCAACGCGCGGGTGGCGTCTCTCCGCTGGCGACCGCCTTCGCCCACTTGAAGTCGGGCTTGCCGCTCGGCTGGCGCACCAGCTCGGTCACCAGGTGGAGCTGGCGCGGCACCTTGTAGCCCGCGATCTTGGTGCGGCAGTGCGCCACCAGCTCGTCGAGGGTCGGGGCGTCGCCCGCGCGCGCCTGCACCACGGCGGCGACGCGCTGGCCCCAGCGCTCGTCGGGCACGCCGACCACGATCGCGTCGAACACCTTGTCGTGGGAGCGCAGCGCCGCCTCCACCTCCTCGGTGAAGATCTTCTCGCCGCCCGAGTTGATGCACACCGACTCACGGCCGAAGAGCGTGATCGTGCCGTCGTCTTCGATCGAGGCCATGTCGCCGGGCAGCACCCAGCGCTTGCCGCTGATGGTGAAGAACGTCTTGGCGGTCTTCTCGGGGTCGTTCCAGTAGCCGAGCGGGATGTGCCCGCACTTGCCGAGCCGTCCGACCTTGCCCGACCCGGGCTCGAGGGGTTCGAGGGTCTCGGGATCGAAGACGCCGGTGCGATCGTCGACGCGGAAGCGCGGTGCTCCGCCCTCACCCGTGCCGGTGCCCTGGTGACCCACCTCCGAGCCGCCGAAGCCGTCGAAGATCATCGCGTGCGGGAGCTGGTCGAGGAACTGCTTCTTGACCGCCGCCGAGAACACGGCGCCGCCCGAGCCCACCACGAACAGCGTCGAGGTGTCGTACTTGCCCGGGTTGTTGGCGAGCTGCTCGGCGAGCGGCCGCGCCATCGCGTCGCCGACGAGCGCGAACTGGTTGACCTTCTCCTCGCCGACGAGCCGCCAGATCAGGTCGGGGTCGAACTTCTTGCCGGTCGGGATGACGATCTTGTCGCCCGAATAGAGCGCGATGAAGGCCGCCCACTGCGCCGAGCCGTGCATGAGCGGCGCCGCGGGGATCATGATGAACTGCGGCCGCGAGCACGACTTGGGGCCGATCTCCTCGGGCTTCTCGAGCGGCGGGCCGCCGATGTTGCCGCCGCCGAGCGCGGCCATGAAGAGGTCTTCCTGGCGCCACATGACGCCCTTCGGCATGCCGGTGGTGCCGCCGGTGTAGAGCATGTAGAGGTCGTCGGCCGAGCGCTCGGCGAAGTCGCGCGCCGGCGACGCCGCCGCGAGCGCCGCCTCGTATTCGGTCGAGCCCATCGCACTCACGTCGGCGCTCGAGCCGTCCTCGACGTGGAGGAACACGCCGAGACCGGGGAACTCGTCCTTCACGGCGGCGATCTTGGGCGCGAACTCGCGGTGGAAGACCAGCGCCTTGAGGCCCGCGTCCTTGAACAGGTAGCGCAGCTCCTCCTCGACGTAGCGGTAGTTCACGTTGATGGGCACGGCGCGGATCTTGTGCGCCGCGAGCGAGCCCTCGACGTATTCGGAGCCGTTGTAGAGGTAGAGACCGACGCGGTCGTCCTTGCCGATGCCGCGCGCCGCGAGGGCGTGGGCGAGGCGGTTCGAGCGCTCCTCGGCCTGCTGGAAGGTCAGGCGGCGCGGCCCGCACACGATCGCCTCGCGATCGGGCACGTTGTCGACGACGCATTCCCAGAGATCGGCGAGATTGAACTGCATCGAGAGAGTCCTCCGCGAAACGGTTGGAGCTCAGCCGGCGGCGCGGGCGGGAGCGCTCGAGGCGCCCTCCTGGCCGGCGTCGGCGGCGAGCAGGGCGCCCAGACGCGCGAGCTGCACCTTGGCGCTGCCGAGGGTGAGCTCGATGTGTTTCGAGAGCAGATAGTAGCGGTGCAGCGGGTAGTCCATGTCGACGCCGATGCCGCCGTGGAGGTGCTGGGCCGCGTAGAGCGCCCGGTGGCCGCCCTCCGCCGCCCAGAACTTCGCGATCATCAGCTCCTCGGCGGCCGGCAGGCCCTCGGCGAGGCGCCACGCCGCCTGCCACGCCGAGAGCCGCACCGCCTCGACGTCGATGTAGGCGTCGCCGGCGCTGCGCGACCGCCTGGAAGGTGGCGATCGGGCGGCCGAACTGGATGCGCGAGCTGGTGTATTCGGCCATCAGGCGGATGCCGCGCTCGGCGCAGCCCGCCTCCATCACGGTGAGCCCCGCCGTGGTGTGATCGACGATGAAGCCGAGGATCTCGGCACCGCGCTTCGCATCGCCGAGGACGTCGCCGTCGTCGACGTGCACCGCGGCGAGCGTCATGCGGTGGTGCGGCTCGCGGGTGGTGAGGATCTGCTCCTCGAGGGTGACGCCCGCGCCCTTCGGATCGACGATCGCCACGATCACGCCGCCGTCGGGCGTGCTGGCCGGCACCAGCACCCGCGCCGCGTAGGCGAGGCACGGCACACCGAGCTTCACACCGTCGAGCTTCCAGCCCTGGCCGTCGCGCCGCGCGGTGGTGGCGGGAACGCGCGGATCGGCGTGGACGCCTTCGAGGAGCGCGGCGCTCAGCACCGTCTCACCGTTGACCACTCCCGGCAGCCACTTCTCGCGCTGCGCGAGGGTGCCGAAGCGATCGATCGGCAACGCCGCCATCACGAGCGTCGGCAGGAGCGGGATCGGCGCCACCGTGCGGCCGAGCTGCTCGAGGAGCAGCGCGGTCGCGAGGAAGCTCATGTCGCCGCCGCCCACGTCGCCTTTGAGCGACACGCCGAGGAGCCCCGCCTTGGCGAGCTCCTCCCAGAGCTTGCGGTGGAACCACTCGGCGCCCGCCTCCATCGCGCGCAGATCCTCGACCTTCACACAACCGTCGAAGATCTTCGTGGCGAGGTCCTTGAGCGCTACCTCTTCTTCGCTGAACGAGAAATCCATGGTCACCGTCTCCGTGTCAGGCGCATCCCAGCCACCGCCGTAGCGCGGGGGCTCGCCCCCCGCCAGCCGACGACACGCTCACCTCTTGCTACGAGGCCTCGCGAGGCCCGCCATCGCGATCAGCTCGCGCTGGATCTCGTTGGTGCCGCCACCGAAGGTGAGGATCAGCATCGCGCGGTACATGCGCTCGACGTGGCCACGCACCAGCGCCCCGGCGAGCCGCGCCGGACCAGCCCGTCCTCGCCGAGCACCTCGAGGAGGAGCTGGTAGACCTCGATGTAGGTCTCGCTGCCGTAGACCTTCACGGTCGAGGCCTCGGCGTAGTTCATGGGCTCGCCGCGGGTCACGTTCCATAGCTGGCGCCAGTTGAGGAGCTTCAAGATCTCGATCTTGGAGCGCACGCGCGCCAGGTTGAGCTGCACCCAGCCCTCGTCGATGACGCGCTCGCCATCGGCCTTGCGGGTGTCGCGCGCCCACGCGAGCGTCTCTTCATAGAGCCGCTCCATGAGGCCCACCGACATGAGCGAGATGCGCTCGTGGTTGAGCTGGTTCACGATCAGCGCCCAGCCCATCCCCTCGCCCGCCACGATCGACGAGGCCGGCACGCGCACGTCGTCGTAGTAGGTGGCGGTGGTCGTCACGTCGCCGACGGTGTGGATCGGCGTCCAGCGGAATCCGGGTGCGTTGGTGGGCACGATGAAGATCGTGATGCCGTCGTGCTTGGGCGCCTCGGGGTCGGTGCGCGCCGCGAGCCACACGTAGTCGGCGAACTGGGCGAGGCTGGTGAAGATCTTCTGGCCGTTGATGACCCACTCGCCGGTGGTCTCGTCCTTGACCGCGCGGGTCTTGAGCGAGGCCAGGTCGGTGCCGGCGCCGGGCTCGCTGTAGCCGATGCAGAAGTGGAGGTCGCCGCGCATGATGCGCGGCAGGTACTCGGCCTTCTGCTCGTCGCTGCCGTACATCATGATCGTCGGGCCGACGGTGCCGACGGTGAGCAGCGGGAACGGGTAGCCCGAGCGCTGGCACTCGTCGGCGAAGATGTACTGCTCGATCGCCGAGCGCCCCTGGCCGCCGTATCCGGTGGGCCAGCCGATCCCGAGCCAGCCGTCCCTGGCCATCTTCTTGAGCGCCTTCATGTACTCCGGGGCCGCCGCCCTCGGAGACCGCGACCTCGGCGGCCAGGGCGGGCGTCATCAGCTCGGTGAAGTAGGCGCGGAGCTGGTCGCGCAGCTCCTCGTGCTCGGGTCTCAGGCCCACGTACATCGGTCGTCCTCGGCTTCGGCAGGGGATCGTGGAACCGGCGCGGCGCGCACGGCGTTGGTGGGTGTTTCGGGCTGGCTGGGCGGGTGATCCGGGGTGTCGGACCAAAGTAGAACATGTTTCACTTCGGTGCTAGTATCGGGCTTCGACGCGAAGTTGTCTACGTGGCGTGGAGAGGAGGAGGGAGCGATGCGAATCGTGATCGATTACGACCTGTGCGAGGCCAACGCCGTGTGCTGCCGCAAGGCTCCCGAGGTGTTCCGCCTCGACGCGAACGACAACCTCCACCTCAAGATCGAGAACCCCGACGAGTCGCTGCGCCCAAAGCTCGAAGCCGCGGTGCTCGGCTGCCCGAAGCGCGCCATCAAGCTCGTCGAGGGCTGAGAGTCTGTGAAGAAATCGAGCGCGAGCGAAGCACCGCGGGGGGACGGAGCCCCCCGCGCTACGAAACCCATCGTAGCGACGGGGGTTCCATCCCCCGTCGTGGGGCGCACGCGGGTTCCGTGAGCGACCCAGACGGAAAGATTCACAGGCTCTGAGTTTCCTCGTAGGGGCAGGCGCGAGCCCGCCCGCCGCCGCTACCGTCCCCTGCCCCGTCCCGCCGGAGCTCTTCCATGGATTTCCGCGATTCCCCGCAAGAAGCCGCGTTCCGCACCGAGGCCCGCGCGTTCCTCGAGAAGCACGCGCCCACCGAGCGCTGGGACTACTTCGCCGAGGACCTCGACGACGAGCGCCTGGTGCGGCTCTCGAAGGACTGGCAGCGCACGCTCTTCGACCACGGCTGGGGTGCGATCACCTGGCCCACCGACTTCGGCGGCAAGGGGCTCGGCCCGCTCGAGCAAATCGTGTGGAACCAGGAGCTCGCGCGGGTGGGGCTCGGCGAGTCGATCTTCGTGGTCGGGATCGGCATGACCGGCCCCACGATCATGGGGCACGGCAACGACGAGCAGCGCGCGCGCTACCTCGCGCCGATGCTGCGCGGCGACGAGGTGTGGTGCCAGCTCTTCAGCGAGCCGGGCGCCGGCTCGGACCTGGCCGGCATCTCGACCCGCGCGGTCCGCGACGGCGACACGTGGGTCGTGAACGGCCAGAAGGTGTGGTGCTCGGGCGGCCACTTCGCGGACTTCGGGATCTTGCTCGCGCGCACCAACCCGGACGTGCCCAAGCACAAGGGCATCACCTACTTCCTGGTCGACATGAAGACCCCCGGCATCGAGGTGCGCCCGCTGCGCCAGATGACCGGCGGCCAGCACTTCACCGAGGTGTTCCTCAACGACGTGCGCATCCCCGACTCCGGCCGCCTCGGCCCCGAGGGCGCCGGCTGGGCCGCCGCCATGACCACGCTCATGAACGAGCGCATGGCGATGGGCGGCATCGAGCGCATGTTCAAGTTCGAGACCCTGGCCGAGCACGCGCGCGCCAACGCGAGCCGGCTCGACCCGGTGCTGCGCGACGACCTGGCGCGGCTCTACACCTGGGCCAAGACCCTCGAGCTCCTGAACGCGCGCGTCATCACCAAGATGGGCGCCGGCATGGACCCCACGTCGGAAGCGTCGGTGATGAAGCTCGGCATCGCGCGGGTGGTGAGCAAGGCCGCCGACCTGGGCCTCAAGCTCTCCGGTCCCGGACGCGGTGCTGCGCCAGGGCCACTGGGTGAACCAGTTCCTGTTCGCGCCCGCGCTCCACATCGCCGGCGGCACCGACGAGATCCAGAAGAACGTCATGGCCGAGAACGTCCTCGGCCTGCCGCGCGAGGACCGTATCGACAAGAACGTCGCATTCAAGGACTTGCCCCGCGGCGGAGTGCGGTAAGCCGCTCGGTCTCCTGGACCGTCGTCGCTCCGTCGACGACCCAGCTCGATCCGGTGGGCGGGGACAGGCCCCGCCCCTACGGTTCGTCGCCAAATTTCGGTGCGGGGCCCATGACCGATCGTCGGGGCGGGGCCAACGGCCGATCGTAGGGGCGGGGCCTGTCCCCGCCCGCAGCCCAAATCGTACGGCCTTCACCCCGCAGCGAGCTGGTTGATGCGCGCGGCGAGGCCGAAGTCGCGCACACTCAGGCCGTCGACGTCGTGGGTGCGCAGATCGATCACGACGTGCCGGTACACGTTCGACCACTCCGGGTGGTGGTCGAGCTTCTCGGCGAGCAGCGCCACCCGGGTCATGAACCCGAACGCCTCGACGAAGTCGCGGAACTCGAACGCGCGGTGGAGCTTGCCGTGCTCGATCGTCCAGCCCGGCACCTCGACCAGGCGCGCGTGGGCTTCGTCGTCACTCAGTCGCGTGATCTCGACCATCGCACACCCCCTCGAGTGCCAAGTCTAACGATCCCTCGCCCCGCCCTGACTGGACCCGTCACCGTGAGCGCTGGCCGGGGCACGGAGACCCCGGCCCTACGACGGCCCGCCTCCGACGATCGATCGATCGCGGCACCCAGATCGCCGCCGCAACGACGACCCGCTCCGTAGCGGCGGGGGTTCCATCCCCCGCCGCAGCGCCCACCCGCGGTCGCTAACGATCCCTCGATCGCCGCGACCGGAAGCGCTCCGCGAAGGCGAGCGTCACCGCGAGCGGCGCCCACACCACCGTCGCCTCGCTCGCGAGTACGTGCACGCCGCGCGCGCTCAGGAACCGGCTCAGCCCGATCGGCGACACCGCGATCGGCCGCCACGGCGCGAAGAACCGCTCGGCGCTCGACGGCCAGAGCAGCGCGATGCCGTGCCCGCCGCTCGTGAACGCGTCCAGGATCCCGTGCGACGCCATCGCGGCGAACAGGAACCCCCAGAGCGCGGGCCATCGCCGGGCCCCGGCCGCGCCGCGGTGGCGCCGCGCCAGCGCCGCCGCCACCGGCAGGCTCACGATCGCCGCCATCACCAGCGAGTGGCTGGCACCGCGATGGCCCCATGGCGCCGCGTACGGCACGCCGAGGCGGAAGCCGATCACGTCGGCGTCCGGCAGGCACGAGAGCGCCACCGCCGCGGCGTACACCGCGCGCGGCGCGCCCGCTCCGAAGACGAGGCGCGTCGCGCCGGCGGCCACGATCGCGTGGGAGATCAACGACGGCACGATGAATCCTCCTGATCGCGGCGTCGTCGAACGGGCACCTCGTGGGCGACTCCCCGGGGCCGGCGCGCTGAATTACCTTCGGACACGATCCCCGAAAGAGCGGAGAACGCAAGCGATGAACACCACCCGTACACCCTCTCGAACTTTCCGTTTCCTCACCGCCGGCCTGTTCGCCCTCGCGCTCGCGACGAGCGTCGCGAGCGCCGAGTCCGGGGCAGCCGCGCCCGCCGCCAGCGAGGACAAAGGCGGTGCCTGCGCCACCGAGCGCCAGAAGTTCTGCGCCGACGTGAAGCCCGGCGGCGGCGCCCGCCTCAGGTGCTTGATGGCCCACGAGAAGGACCTCGGCCCCGAGTGCAAGGCGCACGTCGAGCACATGAAGGCGCGCTCCCAGGAAGTGACCGCAGCGTGCTCGGACGACGCGGAGAAACTGTGCAAAGGCGTCGAGTCCGGAAAGGGTCGCGTCATCAAGTGCCTCGCCGAGCACGAGTCGGCGCTCACCCCCGACTGCAAGGGTGAGGTCGAGAAGGCCAAGGCGAAGCACGCCGAGGTCCAGAAGAAGGTCGACGAGAAGCAGCAGGCGGCCCAGGACGCGTGTGCCCCGGACGTCGCGAAGTTCTGCGCCAAGGTCGAGAAGGGCCAAGGCCGGATCGTGAAGTGCTTGAAGGAGCACGAGAAGGAGATCGCTCCCGCGTGCAAGGCCGCGCTGCCGTGAGCGACGCCGGCGACGTCACCTGGCTCGGGCGCGTGACACTCGCCGACGGCGGTGAGCGCGCGGTGCGTGTGGTCACGCGGGGCGATCCGCCCGCGCCCACCGACGTCGCCGAGGAGATCGTCGATCCGTTCGCCGCGGGCGTCTCGCTCGCGGCGCCGCTCGCGCCGGTCGCCGGCGGGTTTCGCGGAGCGGTCGGCGGCTTGCGGCTCGCGCCGCCCACGCGCCCGAGCAAGGTCCTCGCCGTGGGCCGGAACTTCCGCGCCCACGCCGCCGAGCTCGGCAACGAGGTGCCCAAGGAGCCGCTGCTCTTCTTCAAGCCACCGTCGTGCCTGGTCGGCGACGACGCCGAGGTGGAGCTGCCTCGAGGCTTCGAGCGCATCGACCTCGAGAGCGAGCTGGTGGTGGTGATCGGCGCGCGCGGTCGGCGCATCGCCGCCGCCGACGCGTGGCACCACATCGCCGGCATCACCCTCGGCAACGACGTGTCGAACCGCGACCTGCAGCGCCGCGACGACCAGTGGGCGCGCGCCAAGGGCTACGACGGCTTCGGCCCGGTGGGGCCGTGGATCCGGCTCACCCCCGCGGGCGTCCCCTTCCCGCTCGAGCGCATGCGGATCACCGGCAGCCTGAACGGAGAGGTCCGCCAGGACTCGTCACTCGGGCTGATGATGTTCGACCCCGCGGCGATCGTGGAGTGCGCGAGCGCGGTCATGACCCTCGAGCCCGGCGACCTGATCTTCATGGGCACGCCACAGGGCGTGAGCGCGCTGACGCCGGGCGACGCGGTGACGATCGAGCTCACCGGCGAGTGGCCGCTCGCGCGCCTCACCACCCGCTTCGTGTGATGGTGGGTGAGGACGGCGCGCCCGGCGGCGCCGTCGACTTCGACGCCACGTTCCAGGCGTTCCGCGCGCGCTCGCACACCCTCGGGCCGAGCGACGGCGCGCTCGAGGAGTGGCGCCGCGGCCGTTCGCGCTTTGCGGTGTGGGTGCTGCGCATCCTCGAGCACGCTGTCGTCGAGCGCATGGCGCGGGTCGCCACGGCCCTCGGCGACGCGATCGTGCCGGTGCCGGCGCACGACGCCCACGTCACCGCGTTCGTGGCGGGGTTTCCGTGCGCCGGCGAGCCGCGCCACGACGACGACGTGCCGTGGCGGGTGCTCGGCGAGCAAGGCGTCGCGCTCCGCGCCGCGCTCGCCGCGCCGATCGAGCTCCACGTCGGCGGTGCCAACGCGTGCGCTTCGTGTGCCTTCCTCGACGTCCACGACGCGAGCGGCGCGCTCGCTGCGGCGCGCCACGCGCTCGCGCGCATCCACCCCGAGGTCCGCTTCGCTCCCTACGTGCCGCACGTGACCGTGGGGCGGTTCCAGGACACGCGCGCCGCGGCGCCGCTGGCGGCGGTGCTCGCGCGACTCCGCGACGAGCGGCCGATCACGCTCACGATCGGCGCGCTCGAGCTCGTCACCTTCGACGCCACCGACGAGGGCCACCCCACGCTCGTCACCGAGCGGGTGGTGAAGCTGGGCGGCGCCGAGGGCGTAGCCGCGCCGCGCCGGGTCGTCGCGACGTAGCCGATCACGATACGCGACGGAATCCATGACGACACCGCGGGCGAGCTTACGCTCGCCCCTACACTCCCGTTGGGCGGCTCGGGTCACCCCCCGGTGCGGATCTCGAGCGCCGCGGGGCCGAGAAGGCCGGCCGCCATCACGTCGTCGGAGCGGCCGGCGAACTGGGCGTACGCGGGATCGCCCGAGAGCCCATAGCCGACGAAGCGGTTGCGAAGCGGCGAGGTGACGGTGACCTCGACCTCGTTCGGTCCCGCCACCAGCGCCGCGCTCACGTCGAGCTCGAAGGGCGGAAACCGCACGCGGCCCAGCTCTCGACCGTTCACGCGCACGTCGGCCGCGCCCACCACCCAGCCGAAGGAGAGCACCGCGCGCTGGCCCTCGCCGAGCGGCCCGGCGGCGACGGTGGTCCGGTAGACGCCGGCGCTCGACACGCGCCGGAGCTCCGGGATCTCGCGCCAGTCGGTGAGCGCCGCGAGCGCGCGCGCGAACGACCCACCCGCCACGTCCGGCCCGCTCACCGACAGGCTCCACGCCTCGAGCGCCTTGCGCTCGCTCACCGTCCCGCCCGCGGCGAGCGGCGCCGCCGGCTCCACCGCGGGTGCTCCGCTCACATCGAGCCCACAGAGCAGGAACCGCGACTCCCAGGGCGCGAGCGTGAGCGAGAGATCGCTTCCCGCGTCGGCCACGACACCGGTCCAGGCGTCGAACCAGCTCGCCGCGTCGCAGTCGCCGACCAGCGTCGTCTTCACGATCTCCCGCGACGAGTTCCAGACGAAGACGATCCGGCCATCGCCACCAACCCGCCGCTGGTACTGGCGCAGCGCGGGCGCGGGGCTCGCGAAGGCGAGCCCACCCTGGATCTCCAGCGAATCGAGCACCTCGCCCGCAGCCTCCACGGACGCCGCGCTCCGAACCCGCGCGCCGCGCCCCGCCTCCCCCAGCGCCTCCCGCACCACGCGATCGCCCTTGGCCGCGCCGCCGTAGCCTGGCTGCGCGCTCGGCACCTCGCCCGCGAGCAGCACCGGCACGCCGCGCGAGGCGAGCGCCGCCAGCGCCTTCGCCGCGGCGGGCTCCATCGTCGCGGTCTCGACGACCGCCACCGCCGCGAAGCGCCGCCCGCGGATCGTGAATCCGTCGGCGTCGCCACCCTCGGCGAGCGCCAGGCTCTCGTCGTTGACCCAGCCCCACGAGCGACCGCGCGCGTCGAGCGCAGCGATCAGCTCCCAGACATCCTCGAGCCACACCGCGCGCGGGTCGGGCTTCGAGAGCCCCACCAGCTTGCCGATCTGGTAGAGCTGGTCGAAGCCCGCGCGCGGCTCGAGCCCCGCAAGCGCTCCCGTGAAAAGTGTTTCGTCGTGCCCCTCGGCGAACTGGAAGTTCGAGGGGAAGCCGAGCCACGGGTAGTAGATCAGCACGTCGACCGAGGGCTCGCCCTGGCGCATCGCGTACTGGGCGCGCGCCAGGTAGCGGTCGAGCGCTGGCTGGTCGGGCCAGAACGGGTCGGTCTCGCCGACGTGGGACGCGAACGTGAGGAGCCCCGACCACGGCGACGAGAACGGATTCCAGCCGACCTCGCCGTAGCCGCCATCGTCCTTGCGGTACGGGAAGCCGTGGAAGACCACCTGGTTGATCCCCGCGGCGAGCAGCTTGTCGGCGGCGAGCTTCATCTTGGCGGGCGTGGTCATGAAGTCGCGCCCGGCCCACGGCATCGTCTCCGCCGAGACCAGGTTCCGCCCGTAGAGCGCGGCCGCCGAGGACGCCATCGAGAGAAGTACCTCCGAGCCACCGGCGTAGAGTTGCTCGGCCTCGGGGATGTCGGCGGCGCCCTCGTTGGCGAGGACGTCGAACGCGGCGCCGTAGGGCTGCGCGCGCAGCGCGATGCCGCGCTCGTGCGACCACCGCCGCATGACACCGTACCAGCGCTCGTGGAAGAGCTCCGACACCGTGCGCGCCCAGTCGTGACGCACGCGCTCGTCGTCGGCGCCGAAGCGAAACGGCGCGCCTGCCTGGAGCGACGCCGCCTCGAACACGTAGTTGTCGGCGCCCGGCACCACCACCGCGGGCATCCACGGGCTCGGGTCGTAGCCGCGGCGGCGGCGGAACTCGGCCACGAAGTCGCTGCTCACGTGGCGCTCGGTCTTGAGCTCGAGGCTGTCGTCGAAGATCGCGCGGAACGGACCGCCCGCGCCGCCGGTGAGGTCGAGCCCGGTGCCGTCGCCGAAGCGGTACTCGAGCTCGCTCTCGACGAGCCTGGCATCGAGGTGGTCGACCACGTAGCCCGACTCGGGCTCGGCGTTGAGCAGCGGGTACTCGCCGTCGGGCGCCGCGAAGAAGGCCACCACCTGCCAGCGGCCCTCGGGGGCCTGCCACGCGAGCTGGCCGTCGGCGCCCACCGCGCCGGTGAGGTCGATGGCAGATGAGGCGTCGAGCTCGATCGTGTCGAAGAGGTAGAGCGGATTCGACGACCGCCCCCGCCCGTGACCCGGGACGCCAAAACCGCCACGAGCTCGGCGCGATCCCCTTCCCAGCGCGCCTGCGGCTCGCCCGCGAGCTGAAGGATCTGCGCGACCACGTAGAAGATCGGCCGGTCGGGCTTGGCGAGATCGAGCGTGACCGCGGCCGGCCCGTCGACCGCGTCCTCGCTCCAGAGCAGCGTCTGGATCGACTCCTCGGGATCCACGTGCATCCCGCCCACCGGCCAGCCGGAGCCGAGGGTGAGGTCGATCGCGAGGCCGCGCGACGTGGCGCGGTCGCGCACGGTGCGCACGTGGGCGAAATACGACGGGCTCCCGAAGGAGCGGCGGCGCTCGAGCTCGGCCGTGGGTGCGTCGGGGTCGAGCGCGGCGTCGAAGGCCTGGATCTCGGCTCCCGCGAAGCCGGCGGCGGCGAGCACGTCCACCTCGCGCGCGAGCTCTTCGTCGGTCACGTCGTTGCCGGGCCACCACCACCGCACCCACGGGCCGTAGCTCGGGGGTGGGCTCACCAGCCGCTCGACCGAGAACCCGGGCTCGGGAGGAAGCGGCGACGGGTCCTCGGGCGCGGCCTCGGAGCCGCCGCCACCGCCGCAGCCGGCGACGACGAGCGCCGCGAGCAGCACGGCACCGAGCACGCGACGCTCGCGGGGGGACGGCGCCCCCCGCGCTACGAGAATCGTAGCGACGGGGGCTCCATCCCGCGTCGCCGGATCCACGCAGCTTCCACCGGGCACTCCGACCGAGCGACTCACACGCTCTCCGGCGCCGCTTCGCGCAGCGCGCGCTCCTCGGCGGCGAGGTCGTGGAGGACGTCCATGATGCGGGACACGGGATCGGCGCCAGCGCTCTCGGCCTCGTCGAGGAACGCCGCGGGCTCGATCGGCTCGCCGATCATCACATGGATCACGCCGGTCTTCAGCAGGTTCTTCCCCAGCGTGCGGTGCATGCCGCCGTCGAGACCGTTCATGAATATCGGTATCACCACCGCGCCAGCGCGACGCGCCGTCTGCAGCACGCGCTTGGTCGCGGCGCGGGCCGGCAGGAGCTGGTACGGGTTCCCTGTCTTGTTGCGCGTGCCCTCGGGATGGAACCCGACCAGCGCGCGGCGCCGCCCCGCCACCCGATCGAGGATGCGCAGCGCCTCCACGTCGAGCCGCCGCGCGACGTCGCTCTGGAAGAACGGCGGGAACATCGTGAGCCCCGCGAACAGCACGTTGAGCAGGAAGCCCGCCGGGTTCTCGTAGAAGAACCGCGCGCGCACCGGGAAGTAGTAGTCGCGCCACACCCCGGTGCGGCGATAGAGCACCGCGGAGAGGATGTAGAGGTCCCAGAACGTGAGGTGGTTCGCCATCACCACCACCGGGCGCTCGCTCGCGATGGCGCCGAGCCGCTCGGCGTGCTCGACCCGCAGCACCCGGCCCACGAACCGCCACGCGAACCAGTTGGTGAAGGTGTGCACCCACACCAGAAACGGGGCCTTCGCCCAGGCGCGGGCGTGGACGAAGGTGACGGCGCGGACGCTGGTGCGCTCGAACCACGAGCGCGACTCGAGCTCGGCGCGCGACCACGCGAGGGGCTCGCGCCGTGGGCGGGCGGGGCTCGGCGCGGCATCGTCGCGCGTGGGCATGACTCGGGCGCTCGGGACGCGGCGGCGGCTCAGGCCGAAGGCACCAGCACGATGCGGCCGTGGAGTCCGCCCGCGCGCACCAGCCGCTGCGCCTCGTCGGCGGCGGACAGCGGCAGCTCGCGATCGATCAGGAAGCGCAGCGGGTGCTTGCGGTGCACCGCGACGATGCCGTCGATGTCCCTGGGCGTGCAGCCGCCCGGTCCTCGGATGGTGAGGCCGTTGACGATCACGAAGCCCAGGTTGAGTGCCGCCTGCTCGGGATCGACGTTGCCGACCAGCCCCATCCGCCCACCGACCGCGAGGCTGCGCAGGCTCGCGTTGAAGGTGGCCTTGCCGACGCACTCGAGGACCACGTCCACCTTCTCCAGCGACGGGTGCTTGTGGAAGCTGCCGTCGCGGTCG
The DNA here is from genome assembly GCA_016713535.1 of Deltaproteobacteria bacterium. Classification (GTDB taxonomy): domain Bacteria; phylum JADJOY01; class JADJOY01; order JADJOY01; family JADJOY01; genus JADJOY01. The sequence goes on along the minus strand of JADJOY010000003.1, from coordinate 522,381 downwards.
ACGATCACCTCGCTGGCGCCGAGCTCGGTGACGAGCGCGCGGTGCTTCTCGTCGCGCACCACCGCGACCACCGTGGCGCCGAGCTTGGCGGCGAGCTCGACTCCGGCCGCTCCCACGCCGCCGTTGGCGCCGGTGATGAGCGCGCGCTGGCCCTCCTCGAGCCCGCCCGCCACCACCAGCCCGCGCCATGCCGAGCCGTAGGTGCAGTGGAGCACCGCCGCCTGCACCGAGGAGAGCTCGTCGGGCACCGGATAGAGCGCCTTCTCGGGCACCATCAGGTGGCGCGCGTAGCCGCCGTCGGCGAGCAGGCCGAGCACCCAGCTCGCGCGGGTGCAGAAGCAGGTGTCACCGCGCTCGCACGCGCCACACTCGCCGCAGTAGTCGCGGTGCAGGCTGGCGACCCGATCGCCGACCTTCCAGCGCTGCACGTTCGGGCCGACGTCCACGATCCGCCCGGCCGCCTCGTGGCCGGGTGTGATCGGCATCTGCAGGAACGGGAAGCGCCCCGAGCGGTCGATGAGGTCGCGGTAGCACACTCCGCACGCCTCGACCTCGACCAGCACCTTGTCACCGGTCGCATCGGGGACCGCCTCGTTCACGACCTCGTACGCGAGGTCCTTCTCCCAGCCCAGCTCGGTGAGTCGTACCCGTTCGCCGATCGTTCGCATGGTCGGGCGCACGCTATCACCCGCCTCGCGCGCCCGGAAAGACGCGCGCGGCGCGAGAACGGCCCTCGATCCCGAGCACCGGGTTTGCGCCACGCGTGGACTCGGCGAAGGGCGCGTCGCAGCGAGCCTGTGAAGACATCGAGCCATGCCGAAGCGCCGCGGGGGGACGGAGCCCCCGGCCTACGAGAACCATCGTAGCGACGGGGGTTCCATCCCCCGTCGCCGGTCCCACGCGCTTCCGTGAGCGACCCAGATGGAACGACTCGCAGCCGCAGCGCGCCCGCACGCGCGAAACGAGTGACTCGGGACTTTCCACGCTTCGTCAACCGTCATCCTTTGGCTTCGGTGTCCAAGCCTTTCGGCGAGTTGGGTCGTAGGTCGTGCCGTCCCGGAGCATCGCGATCAAGACGTCGAGCAGCCGATCCGCGATGCCGCGCAGGGCACGTTCGTGCTCATGACCGGCGGCGCGGAGCGTGTCGTAGTGCATGCGGCCTCGCTCGTCGTTGTTGATGTAGTTGGCCGACCAGTGTCGGACCGCGTCGCGAAGCCGCGCGTTGCACGCGCGTCGCATGAGGATGCGACCTCGCTTCTGCTTTCCGGTCTTGCGCGTGACGGGCGCCGCACCGCACCGGGTGCGCAAGGTACCGACGTCGCGCTCCATCAACGGGCCCGCGGCCTCGCTCAGCAGCGTCGCCGTCACGATTCGCCCGGCGCCGGGAAACGACTGGACGATCGCGACGTCCGACGGACGAGGGCGGGCGGTCGCCGGACCGGGCTCGCCCTCGTTCGCCGGTGGAGGCGAGCCGCCGTCACCGTCGCCCGGCGTGCCGTCCGCGATGGGCGGTTCATCCAGATCGTCCAAGACCTGATCGATCTGGTGGCGGCATTCACGGAGCTGCTCCTCCACGAGCTGCAACCGCGGCAGCAGCATCCGTACGTGCGAGCTCGCCGCCTCGGCCGCACCCGGCGCGACGGTGAGCGCTGGCTCCTGCAACCGCGCCACGACCTGGTCGGCGGCCACCCGACGGATCCGACGGGCTTTGAGAATCGCGGCCACCTGTTTCGGCCGCAGGCGCCGTGCGTCCGCGGGCGTCGGCACACGCGCCAGTAAGTCCCAGATCCATGGCTCATCGACCGCCGAGCTGAGCTTCAAGACCTGCGGGTAGTAGCGATGCAGCTGCTCCCAGAGCTGATTGCTGAGCCGACCGAGCTCGGTCGTGAGCTCGTCGTGCATGCGGGTCCACTCCCGCAGCGCCAGGATCTTCGGTGGATCCAGCTGCACTCGCCGAAAGAGCGACTCGTCGGTGCGCAACCCATCCGCACCGACGAATGCATCGAAGCGGTCGTCCTTCGCCCCGCCGACCGAGTGACGATCCCGAAAGCGGTCGATCTGCTTCGGGTTGATCGCAAAGACCGCGATCTCGTGCGCGAGCAGCGTCTCCACGATCGCGCCCCGCGGCTGCTCGATGGCCACGGCGACTTGGTCGAGCTGACCTCCGGTGGCCGTGGTGAGCACGCGGACGATCTCGTCGAGTCCCTTGGCCGAATGCTCGACCCGGACCTCGGCGACCCGACGCCGATTCGCGTCGATGACGCACACCTGGTGATGCTCACTTCCCCAGTCGATCCCTCCCCACCACGACCATCCCCCGTTGTTCATGCTGCCTCCTCCGTTGGGTGATGGTTCACCTCGACCCTGCCGTGGGTTCCGTCGCCCCTGTACTGGCGCTCGAAGCGCGACTTTCCACTGGACGTGAAACCACGGGCCTCCCAGCTGGGGCACACGTCCCGAGTAGGCGCTCGAGGCGCGGGGTGGGCCAGGTGCTCCCAGCCAGGCGGACCGGGTAAACCTTTTGAGGAGAAGCGTACAGGGGTGGGCCCCGCCGGGCGGCGCCGACGGAGCACGGCGCCGTTGGCGCCTGCCCTCCAGCGGGCGGGGGGCTTGAAAAGCCCCCCGTCAATGTAGGATCGGCCCGGTGTCGACGACCTCGAAGGCGCTGCCGGGGATGCTCGAGAGGTCGTGGAGGTTGTCGTCGCTCCAGCGCGGATCAGGCGCTCCGCTGATGTACCAGTCGCTGCCGTTGTCGGCGACGATCATCCCGTACTTCTTGAGCGCGGTGCAGATCACCCGGGCCTCGCTCGAGAGCGCGGCACAGCTATGGCCCGACTTCATCCGTAGCCGGAGGCCCATGGGCGCGTGGTTCGCGTTCGTCGAGTCCGAGGCGTGGTGGGTGGCGGGGTGGATGAAGCCCTTCTGGCTCTTCGACACCGTGAAGCGCAGCGCGTGGTCGATCACGCCCTCCTCGACCACCTCGTCGTAGCGCACCAGCCCCGGGTAGATCGGCAACCCGGCGGCATCCGCCGACGTCCAGCCGTCGGGACGCAGCGCGTTACTCGTGAGGTCGAAGAACGCGCCCGAGCCCGCGCTCCACGCGGCACCGCCGGCGAGGCGCGTCGCGTCGTAGACCTCCCACAGCTCGCAGCGCTCGTGGTCGACGACGATCACGTGGTGGTCGGAGCCGTATTCGATCGGCGCGTCGGGCGGGATCGGGTACGGGCCGGGGTCGCTCTCGTCGGGGTAGTAGAAGCTGATCGGCACGCGCGGCTGGTCGGCCCCGATCTCGACGTACGGGATGCCGATCGGCCCGCCGTCCCAGAACGTGCCGAAGTCCGGGTGGAGGGTCTTCGCGGCCCCCATCGCGGCGATGTAGTTGGCCGAGTTCGAATGAACCGGATACCCGGAGATGTCGGTGTTCCACGGGTTGTCGGCGGGGAAATCCGTGCAGAGCTTGCAGCCGGCCGCTCCCACGCACGCGGCCGCGAGCCCGAGCACCACCGCCGCCCTCCGCACCTTCGCCACGAGCCCTTCGCCGCGCTGGGTCACGTTCGATTCCCCTTCCCCACCCGTTCGCCACAGGAACAGCATTCGCGGTGCCAAGCGCAGGTGCGGCGGGTGGTGGCGAAGGGCGTGCGAGATCGCGCGGTTCGCGCGCGGCCGGGCGACGGACCGGGGCGCCGACCGAGACAATTCGTCACGACGCCGACAGTCGGTGACGTTCCTCGTCGCCGGCGCACGCTCCGTGAGCGGCGCCTGGCTCGCCGCTCCGTGGGTCGAGCGTGCGGCGTCGCGTCAGAACGACGAACCCGGCTCGGCGAGGAACGCAAGCTCCTCCGTCGTGGACTCGCGTCCCAGCACGGCGTTGCGGTGCGGGAAGCGCCCGAAGCGCTCGATGACCACCGCGTGCCGGCGCGCGTAGTCGGCGAAGTGCTCGAACAAGGCCCGGTCGGGCTCGGGCACGTCGCGGGCGAGCGCCTCGAAGAGCGCCACACTCTGGCGCTGGTCGGCGAGCGACTCGCCGTGCTCGAACGGCAGATAGAGGAAGACCCGCTGGGGCGCGGTCAGCACGCGATCCTCGCCGCGCTCCACCGCCTCCGCGGCGAGCCGGCGCGCCGCCGCGTCCTGCGCGAAGGCCGCGGGGGTGGCGCGCCACACGTTGCGCGAGAGCTGATCGAGCAGGAGCACCAGCGCGAGCCGACCGCGCGGTGTCGCCACCCAGCCGTCGAGCTCGCCGCGCGCGGCGGCTGCCAAGTCGTCGCCGAAGTGGCGCGCGCACTCGGCGTCCATCGCGGCGCCTCCCGCGAACCAGCGGCGCACGATGTCCGGCGTGACCGAGGGCGCCTCCAGGTCGTCGCCGAACCAGAAGCGAAGCAGCGCCGCGGCGCGCTCGTCGAGCCCGTGCGGGGCGCTTCCGCTCACGACGCCGCTCGCGGCGGGATCGCGAAGCGCTCGCCGGGACGCAAGAGCGCCACGCGGGCGCCGAGACCGCGGCGCCGCGCGTGTTTCTCGAGGCGCCGCGCGGGGGCGCCCATCGGCTCGGCCGAGAGCCGGAACGTGGCGTGGTGGATCGGCACCAGGTAGCGCGCCTCGAGCTGCACGAGCCCATCGAGGGCGTCCTCGGGCGCCATGTGCACGCGCCGAAAGGGCGGCGGCGAGTAGGCGCCGATCGGCAACAGCGCCACGTCGATGGCGAAGCGCTCGCCGACCTCGGCGTAGCGATCGCATGCGCCGGTGTCGCCCGCGAACATCACCGTGTGGCCCGCGTGCTCGATCACGAAGCCGCCGTAGCCGGTGCGGCGCCGCCACGGCGCGCGCCCGCCGAAGTGCGCCGCGGGGATCGCCGTGACCCGCGCGCCACACGGGAGCACCGTGCTCTCGTACCACGCGAGGGTGCGGACGTCCGGGTAGCCCGCCTTGGTGACGAGGTCGGCGTAGCCCGGCAGCACCACCGCGGGCGGGACGCGCTCGCCGCTCGCGCGGCGGATCGCGCGCACGCTCGGCAGGTCGAGGTGGTCGTAGTGGGCGTGCGAGACGAGCACCCCGTCGAGCGGCGCCAGCTCGCGGACGTGGGGCGGCGCCGGAGCCAGCCGCCGCACCACCATGCCGACGTAGCGCGACAGCACCGGATCGGTGAGGAAGCGCGCGCCGCCGAGCTCGACCAGCGCCGTGGCGTGGCCGAGCCAGCGCACGGCGCCGTTCGGTGCGGGATCGCTCATCGTGGCGCGAGCCTACCCGCGAGCGGCGGCGCCCCACCAGCGCGGCGATCTGGGACGGGCGCGGGGCCCGCTCGTACGGTGCGAGCCCCCCTCCACGCGGCCACCCCGGCGCGGAAAGGCCCGAAAAGGCGCATTTCGGCAGCCTGGAGGCCAAAAAACCCGCATTTCAGGCAGATCCAGCGACCGGCTGTAAGCAGATTGTACCCGATTTTACTGGCAGATTGTGGCCGGAACTGCCACAAATTGTGGCAATTTCTGCTGGCAGTTTGTGGCATTCCGGGGCTGACGGCTCGTCCGCGCCGGGCCGGGCTCGTGCCCCGGCGTCAGACGCCGAGCTGAGTGGCGAGGCGGGCGCGGTGGTGGGTCGAGTCGCCGAGGAGCACGTCGTCGACGCGGGCGCGCCGGTAGTAGAGGTGGGCGTCGTGCTCCCAGGTGAAGCCGATTCCGCCGTGGATCTGGATCAGCTCCGCGGACGCCCGCTGGAACGCGTCGCCGCAGAACGCCTTGGCCAGGCTCGCTGCCGCGGGCAGCTCGCTCGGGCTCTCGCCCGCGACCCACCCGCCCAGTGCGCCGCCACCCGCGCGCTCTCGACCTCGAGCAGCACCTCGGCGCACTTGTGCTTGATTCCCTGGAAGTAGCCGATCGGCCGCCCGAACTGGACGCGGATCTTGGCGTAGTCGACCGCCATCTCGAGCGAGCGCGCCGCGGCGCCCGCCATCTCCGCCGCGAGCAGCACCGCGCCCCGGTCGAGCACGGTCTGGAGCGCCGCGTCGGCCGCGCCACGCGCGCCGATCAGCCGCGCCGTGACACCCGCGAAGTCGAGGCGCGCGAGCTTGCGGGTGGCGTCGAGCCCGTGGAGCAGCTCGCGCCGGAGCCCGCTCGCGTGGCCGTCGACCACGAAGAGCAAGAGCCCCTCCCCCGCGGCAGCGCGCGCCGCCACGATCACCACGTCGGCCAGGTGGCCGTCGACCACGTAGCTCTTGGCGCCGTCGAGGACGAAGCCCGCGCCGCGCGCGCTCGCCGTCATGCGGACCTCGGCGAGGGCGGCGCCCGCCCCCGGCTCCTGCAACGCCAGCGCGGCGAGCCGCGTGCCGTCGGCCAGGGCCGGCACCCACTCGCTCTTCTCCGCCTCGCTGGCGAACTCGACGAGCAGATCCGCGGCGAGGCAGATGCTCGCGAAGTACGGCGACGGGAAGAGCACCCGCCCCATCTCCTCCATGACGATGAGCTGCTCGAGGAAGCCGAAGCCGAGCCCGCCCTGCTCCTCGGGGATCCGGAGCCCCTGCAGGCCGAGCTCGCTCGCCATCTGCCTCCACACCACCGGGTCGTAGCCCTCGGGCGTCTCCATGAGGCGCCGCACCTCGGTGGAGGAGGCATGCGCCGCCAGGAACCGCTTGAGCGTGTCCCGGAACGCCTCTTGCTCGTCGCTGAACGCGAAGTTCACGGGTGGCTCGCTCAGCGCTCGGCGGTGAAGGAGACCTGCATCTCCTTCACGCCGTTGATGAAGTTGGAGCGCAGCCGGCGCGGCTCGCTCTCGAGCTTCAGGTTCTTGAGGCGCCCGATCACCTCCTCGAAGAGCACCTGGATCTCGAGGCGCGCCAGGTGGGCGCCCATGCAGTAGTGCTCGCCGATCCCGAACGTGAGGTGCTCGTTGGGCTGACGCCCGACGTCGAGCTTGAAGGGATCCGGGAACACGCGTTCGTCGAAGTTCGCCGACAGGTGGTACATGGCCACCTTCTCGCCCGCCTTGATGGGCACGCCGCGGATCTCGGTGTCCTCCATCGCGGTGCGGCGGAAGTACATCACCGGCGTCACCCAGCGCAGGAACTCCTCGACCGCGGTGGGCATGAGGCTCGGGTCGGCGTAGAGCCGCGCGAGCTGATCGGGGTGCTGGAAGAGCGCGTGCATGGCGCCCGAGATCAGGTTCCGCGTGGTCTCGTTGCCCGCGACCGTGAGCAGCAGGAAGAAGGCGTCCATCTCCGCCACCGAGATGCGCTCGCCGTCGACCTCCCCGCGCATCACCACGCTGATGAGGTCGCTGCCGGGGTTTTCCTGGCGCTTCTCGATCAGCTCGTTGGCGTAGCCCCAGATCTCCATGGCCGTCATGCGGCCCTGCTCCATGGAGGTGCGGAACTCGGGGTCGTCGAAGCCGATCATGCAGTTCGACCAGTCGAAGAGCTTCTGGCGGTCCTCGAGGGGCACGCCGAGAAGCTCGGCGAGCACCTGTAGCGGCAGCTCCACAGCGAGGTCGGCGACGAAGTCGCAGCGGCCCTTCCCGGCCACCTTGTCGACGATCTCACGGGTCACGCGCCGCACGTTGGGCTCGAGCTCGCGCACCATGCGCGGCGTGAAGCCCTTCGAGATGATCTTGCGGTAGCGCGAGTGCTCGGGCGGATCCATGGTGAGCATCATGGCCCGCATCGCCGGCAGGTCTTCCTCGTCGTAGTCCTCGATGTTGGTGCCGCCCTTCCACGACGAGAAGAGGTTCGGGTGCGTCGAGATGTGCACCACGTCCTCGTAGCGCGTGCACGCCCAGAACCCCGGCGCGCCGCGGCCGCCCGCCGGGTTCCAGTAGACCGGCGCGTGCTCGCGCAGCTTCGCGAGCTTCTCGTGGGGTGGTGCCACCACGTACTGATCGCAGTCGTAGAGGTCGAGACCGGCCACGGCCGCGGGCGGGACCTTGCGCGCTTCGAGGGACGTGCTGGTGGACATGAGGATCCTCCCGGCGGGTCGGAAGCGGCGCGCCCTCACGAGGCGCTCCGCAGCCAAAAGTAGAACATGTTCCACTTACCCGGGCAAGGCCGCCGGAACGCGTTCTAGCCCGGAAAACGAGGCTCACGGCGGCTTGTCCGGGCGAGTAGAACGTGTTTCACTCGCGCCCCGAATCCGCACCGGAGGAAGCCATGAGCGAAGCCGCGCCGCATTGCCTGGTGGAACGCGACGGACACGTCGTGATCGTCACCATGAACCGCCCTGAGAAGAAGAACGCGTTCACGCCCCAGATGCTCGCCATCATGGCGGACGCGTGGATCGCCGCCGACGAGGACCCGAGGTGCGCGCCATCGTGCTCACCGGCGCGGGCGGCTGCTTCTGCTCGGGCGCCGACCTCAAGGCGATGATGGGCGGCTACGGCGAGGACGAGTGGGTCAAGCGCTTCCAGGAGGACCCGGACCTGCAGTGGAAGGCGCTGCTGCGCCACTACCGCACCAAGAAGCCGCTCATCGCGGCGGTCGAGGGACCGGCGATCGCGGGTGGCACCGAGATCCTCCAGGGCACCGACATCCGGGTCGCGGCCGAAGGGGCGACTTTCGGCGTGTCCGAGGTGAAGTGGGGCCTCTTCCCGCTCGGCGGCTCGACGGTGCGGCTGCGCCGCCAGATCCCCTACACGATCGCCGCCGAGATCCTCCTCACCGGGCGCCACTTGAAGGCCGCCGAGGCGAAGGAGATCGGGCTCATCGGGCGCGTGGTGCCGGACGGTCAGGCCCTCGCCGAGGCGGTCAAGGTGGCGCACCAGATCGCCGAGAACGGCCCGCTCGCGGTGCAGACCGTGCTGCGCTCGCTGCGCGAGACCGAGGGCATGACCGAGAAGGACGCACTCGCCCACGAGCTCGAGATCGGCTTCCCGATCTTCATGAGCTCGGACGCCCAGGAAGGGCCGCGCGCCTTCAAGGAGAAGCGCAAGCCCAACTTCACCGGCACCTGAGCGCGACCGGGATCACCACCGCGAGCGAGGATGATGAGCGACGACGACTCCGCTCACGACCTGGCGCTCGCGGCGCTGGTCGAGAACGTCCGCGGACTCGTCGAGCGCGTGGTGCGAAGCCACGCCGACGCGGCGCGCATCGACGAGCTGAACGAGCAGGTGCGCGGGCTCTGCGAGAGCCTCGACCCGCACACCCGCGAGCCCGGGCCGAGCGAGCTGCCGCGCGTCTACCACGCCCGCGAGCCGGCGCGGTTCCTGCCCCGCAACCTCGTCACGGGGCACCTGAACCCGCTGGCGCCGCCGGTCGCCGTCGAGGTCCTGGACGACCACGTCGTCGGCCGCGTCACGTTCACCCAGCCGTACGAGGGCCCGCCCGGCTACGTCCACGGCGGCATGGTCGCGAGCGTGCTCGACCAGGTGCTCGCGTTCGCCAACCTCGCGAGCGGCCACTTCGGCTTCACCGCCAAGCTCACCGTCCGCTACCACCGCCCCACTCCGCTCTTTCGCGAGGTGCGCTTCGAGGCGCGCCACGATCGAATGGACGGCAAACGCAGCTACGTGCTTGGCCAGGTCTTCGACGGTGACGTGCTCACAGCCGACGCCGAGGGGCTCTTCGTCGCGATCGATCTCGAGCGCGCCAAGGCCTACTTCCCCCACACCGACGACTTCGGCACCGGCTGAGCGCGGGCGGGGACCGGCCCCGCCCCTTCTACGCGTCGATGCCGCGATCGTCGCAGGCGGAGAGGCGCCCCGCCCCTACGCGTCGATGCCGCGATCGTCGCAGGCGGAGAGGCGCCCCGCCCCTTCGCGTCGATGCCGCGATCGTCGTGGGCGGTGAGGCGCCCCGCGTCGATCGTCGCGAGTGGAGAGGGGCGCCCCGCGCCGACGTGGCGATGCCGTGATCGCCGGGACCACCACGCCCGGTCTCGTAGGGGCGGGCCCCGCGCCCGCCCGAAGTCGAGCTCGGCCGGCGTCCCCAGGAGCGAAACGACCGGGGCCGATCGCTCCACCTCGAGGGCGGCCTCGCGGCCGCCCCGACGAGCCGCAACCGCCAGCGACCAACGGTGGCGCCTCGTGCCGACCTCCTGCACGCCCTCCTGCTGTACTCCCGGCCTCGCTGGAGGCGCCCGATGCACCGCTGTCGACCGACCCTTGCCCTCGTCGCCGCGCTCGCGCTCGTCGGCGCGGCCCACGCCCACGCCGCCGACTCCGCGCCACCGGCCAGCACTCGCCTCGCCTTCGGCTCGTGCTTCAAGCAGGGCCGCCCGGCGCCGGTGTGGGACGCGATCCGCGGCTTTCGCCCCGAGGCGCTCGTGCTCCTCGGCGACAACGTCTACGCCGACAGCACCGACCCGGCGGTGATCCGCGCCGCGTACGGCTACCTCGCGTCCGATCCCGGCTTCCAGGCGCTGCGCGCGAGCACGCGCGTCCTCGCGACCTGGGACGACCACGACTACGGCGAGGACGACGCGGGCGCCGATTTCCCCGCGCGCGCGGAGTCGAAGCGCGCGCTCCTCGACTTCCTCGGCGAGCCCGCCGGCTCGCCACGCCGCTCCCGCGACGGTGTGTACGAGTCGTACGCGGTCGGCCCGCCCGAGCGCCGCGTCCAGGTGATCCTCCTCGACACCCGCTGGTTCCGCGGTTCGCTCACGCCCCGCACCCGGGAGGCCGAGCCCGGAGACGGCCGAGGTGGGCCTTACCAGCCGACCGCGGCCCCTGGCGCCACGATCCTCGGAGAGGCACAGTGGGCGTGGCTCGAGGGTGAGCTCGGCAAGCCCGCGCGGCTGCGGGTGCTGGTGTCCTCGATCCAGGTGCTCGCCGAGGACCACGGCTGGGAGAAGTGGATGAACTTCCCCGCCGAGCGCGAGCGGCTGCTCGCGCTCGTCGCCAGGACGCATGCGAGCGGGCTGGTGATCGTCTCCGGTGACCGTCACGACGCCGAGCTCTCCCTCCTTCCCGGCGCAGGCGTCGTCGATCCGCTCACCGGGGCGCGCACCGCGAACCCGCTCGGCTACCCGCTCCTCGACCTCACCACCTCGTCGCTCAACTCGCCGCGCCCGTGGTCGTGGGAGCTCAACCGCCACCGCGTCGGCGACGCCTTCTTCGGCGCCAACTTCGGCACGATCGAGGTCGACTGGAGCGCCGCCGATCCGCTCGTCACCCTCGCCATCCGCGACGACCGCGGCGAGGTCGCCTTCTTCCACCGTGTACCGCTCGGCACGCTCGCGGCGAGCGCGCCGCCGAGGACGCCATGACCCGCCCACTGCTCCATGCTGCACGATCCGTTGCCGCGCTGATCCTGACCGCCGCTCTCGCGCAGGCCGAGGACGTGGCGGCGCAATCCTCGCCCGCACCCACATCCACACCCAAGCCCAAGGACTGCGCGACCGCCGAATACCGGCAGTTCGACTTCTGGCTGGGCACCTGGGAGGTCCACCTCCCCGACGGCAGCCTCGCCGGCCACAACACCATCGAGGCGATCCTCGACGGCTGCGCGGTCACGGAGCACTGGACGGGTGCCCGCGGCGGGCGCGGCACCTCGCTCAACTTCTACGACGGCGTCACCAAGCGCTGGTCGCAGACCTGGATCGACAACCACGGCAGCCCGCTTCGCCTCGAGGGCGGCGTCCGCGACGGCGCGATGGTGCTGGAAGGCGACCAGACCGACGCCGCCGGCCAGACCGTCCGCAACCGCGTCACCTGGAAGCCGCGCGCCGACCGCCACGTCCGTCAGCTCTGGAGTCGTCGAAGGACCGCGGCGCCACGTGGTCCGTCGAGTTCGACGGCGACTACGCCCCCGAGCCAGCCACTCGAGTAAGAGCGAGCCCGCGACGTAGCGGCGGGCGCCAGCTCGCGACGTAGCAGCGGGGACACGCGCGGTGCCGCTCGAACCCGATCCCGGGCGGCCTCGCGGCCGCCCCTACGAGCTCGAACGGCGATCGGCCGCCCTGCGCTACCGCGCGAGCGCCTCGTCCGGCACTCCCCGCCCCGCGCCCTCGAGGTGGGCGACGAGCGCGGCGAGGCCGTCCGGGAGGCTGCCCTTGGCGCCGATCGCGGCCGCCGCCTCTCGCGCAGCTCCCTCGAGCTCGAGGAGGTCGAAGAGGGTCTCGTGGGCGCGCCGCGCCGCCGTCTCAAGGCTCGGGAACGCCCGCCGCTGCGCGAGCCAGAGCTTTCGCTTGAGCGCCACGAACAGGTACACGGCGTGGCCGTTCATGTCGGCGAGCACGTAGTCGCGGTCGGGCCCCCAGGCCGCGTCGAGCCCCGACTCGATCTGGCCCCAGCGCGGGTCGTCGAGCGCGCGGTCGAGGAGCGCGAAGAAGCCCACCTGTGCTCGGTGGTGCTCGGGCGCCGCGAACTTCTCGAGGTGGCAGAGGTCGTGGATCGCGAAGTCGACGACGTCGGCGTGGCGGCCGGTGTCGGAACCCTCGGGCAGGAGCGAAACGCAGCGCCAGCCGCGCGCCTGCAGCCGCAGCATCTCGCGCGGGCTCGGCTGCGATCGCAGCAGCACCACGCGGCGCTCGCCGTCGGCCCACGCCGTCAGCGCCGCGGGCACCGCGTCACCCACCTGGAAGAGCCGCCGTTCGGCGAACGCGCGAATCAACGGCGATCCCGCGCGGCACGGAAGCGGCGGCCGCCGCGCGCCGCCGAGCCAGCGCGCGCCGTGGCGCGTGGCCAGGCCCGCGGCCAGGAACTCGGCGACGGTGTGCGCATCGTCGCCGGGATTTGCCAACGGCGCCTCCGCCCTGGGAACCTCGCCGGGCCGCTCGGCCTCGGCACCCTTCGCGGACAGCGCGTCGTTGACTACTCTTGGCGAGATCATCGGCTCGGACACTTCCTGCGGAATAGCACACGCCGCGATCGAGGCGACCGCCCGACAGCGTTCCCGTTCGAAGCTTCCGGCCCGTACGTAGGCTCCGCCGCCTCGCCTCTCCGTGACCCGTCGTAGAGCGCAATTTCATGGACAACCCGCGCACCGCCGCGCGCGCGTCACTGCCGGAGCGCACCTGGCCGGATCGCGATTCCTGCTATCGCCCGGCCGGCAGGCTGCGCATGGGCACCGATCCCGAGATCAGCGTCACCGACCCAGGGGGGCGCGTGCACGGGCTCGAGAACCTGTTCGTCTCGGAGACGGCGCTCGTCGCGACCATCGGCAGCACCAGTCCGACGCCGACGATGGTGGCGTTGGCGATCCGTGTCGCGCGCAGCATTCGCGAGCGCGGCGGGCGCGGCGAGCCGTGAAGCACACCCTCACCGGCCGCTCGCGGCGAGGGCGGCTCGCCGGGCTCGCGCTCGCGGCGCTCGCGGCGGACGCCCGCATCCCCGCACACGCCACCGACCTCACCGAGGACGAGCTCGCGCGGACTCCCCGCGAGCGGCTGTGCTGCTCGTTCGGCTACGGGCTCGCCGCGGCGATGCCGCCGATCCCGCTCACGCTGCACCTCGAGAACATCACCAGCCCCGAGAAACTGGCCCCCCACGCGTACGTGTCGAAGGGAAGCCTGCAGGAGGTCGGCGAGCTGCTCGCGGAGACCTACGGCCTCGCGTACACGTGCCGCGGCGGCTTCGTCGACGTGGCGCACGTCAGCGACTTCGCGGACTGGACGGCCTACCTCTCCGCGCGCATCCGGCGCACGCCGGCGCATGCGGCGCCGATCGTGCTGCCGTGCGACGCCGGGACGGCGCACCTCACCCTGCGCGAGCTCGAGCCAGCCGATGGTCCGAAGGCGCTCGCGCGCTCCCTCGCCCTCGCGCAGCGCATCGCCTATCAGCTCTCGGTCATGCACGAGGTCACGAGCTGGTACGACGTGTCGACCTTCTCGGCGATCTCGGAGAAGGTCTCGGCCTTCTCGCCCGAGGACAACTACTCGAACCTGCTCGGCACCTACGTCGGGCGCGAGGCGGTGCTGAGCGCGCACCCCTACGACGAGAGCGTCACCGCGACGATCCGCGCGACGCTCGCGCGCCTCGCGGTCAGCAGCGTCGCCGACACCCGCGCGGCGTTCGACGGCACCGACGGCACGTGGTGGGATCGCACCAAGGTCCTACCGGACCCGAACGTGACCAGGCGCCGGAACCTCGAATGGGGGCCCGACCGCGTCACGCCGTGGCGCGTGCCGCAGCCGCCAGCGAGCTGCGGCGAGAGCGCCAAGGAGCCCCCGGAGGGTCTCGAGGTGCCGAGCACCGATCCTGTCACGGGCGGCTCGCTCGCGGGCCTCTACGAGCTCGAGCTCCACATGGACCGGGCACGGCTGCCCAAGAGCTTCCCGTTCCCCCGGGAGTCCGCCGTGGTCACACCGGCCGACTTCCCGGCGCTGATCGAGGCGGTGCGGACCGAGATCCACCGCGAATACGGCGCCGACGCCGACAAGCCGTGAGGTGAGCGCGGGCGGCACGTCGCAGGGATCCAGAGTCGCGATCGGCCTGGAGGGCGGCCGCTTCGTCGGCCGCCCCAGCGTCCGATCCTGGGGGTCGTCGACGAAGCGACGACCCTCGATCGGAGCAGATCGGTCGCTCAGACCTTGTACTTGCCGGAGGTGGCGAGGGCCTTGGCCCACGGATAGTCGGGCTTGCCCGCGGGCGAGCGCACCAGCTTCTCGACGAGGTGCAGCTCGCGCGGGCACTTGTAGCTGGCGACGTGCTTGCGCGCGTGGACGTCGAGGTCCGCCATCGTGAGCGAGTGCCCGGGCCGTAGCTCGACGATCGCCGCGACCCGCTCGCCCCAGCGCGAGTCGGGCACTCCCACCACCACGCAGTCGTAGATCGAGGCGTGCGCCTTGAGCGCGATCTCGACCTCCTCGGGGAACACCTTCTCGCCGCCGGTGTTGATGCACACCGAGCCGCGGCCGAAGACCGTGATGCGGCCGTCTTCCTCGACGGTACCGAGGTCGCCGACGATCACCCAGCGCTCCCCGTTCAGCGTCACGAACGTGGCGGCGCTCTTCTTCTCGTCCTTGTAGTAGCCGACGGGGATGTGACCGCGCAGCGCGAGCCGCCCCACCAGGCCGGAGCCGGGCGCGAGGGGCTTGCCGTCGTCGTCGAGGACCGCGGCGCGCTCGTTCATCATGAAGCGGATGCCGGTCTTCGCGTCGGGTCCCGAGACGCGCTCGCCGCTCATGCCGAGCGAGCCGGTCTCCGAGGAGCCGAAGTTGTCCATCATCATGAGGTTGGGGAGCACGCGGCGGAACTCTTCCTTCACCGAGTCCGAGAACGCGGCCCCCGACGACGCGAGCACGAAGAGCGACGAGGCGTCGTAGCTGGCACCCTCGCGACCGAGCTCCTCGATCATGGGCCGCGCCATCGCGTCGCCCACGATGTTGATCGAGTTCACCTTCTCGTTCTGCACCAGCTCCCACACCTTCGCGGCGTCGAACTTCGTCAGCAGCACCGCGCGGTCACCCCAGTTGAAGGTGATGAGCACCGCGAGCTGCGCCGCGCCGTGGATGAGCGGCGGCACCGAGAAGATCGTGGCGTGGTAGCGCTCCTTGGCGTTCTCGACGAGCTGCGCCGGGCTCTCGACCGGCGGGCCCGCCGGATTGCCGCCGCCGAGCCCCGCGAAGAAGAGGTCTTCGTGACGCCACATCACGCCCTTGGGCATGCCGGTGGTGCCGCCGGTGTAGATGAAGAACAGGTCGTCGGGCGAGCGCGGCTCGAAGTCGCGCTCGTCCGAGGCGGTCGCGAGCGCGTTCTCGTAGTCGAGCGAGCCGGTGGCCGAGAGGTCGGCGCCGCTAGCGTCCTCGACCGCGAGGCACGCGCGCAGCTTCGGCAGCCCGCCCCGGATGGCCGCGAGACGCGGCGCGAACTGGCGCTCGTGGATCACCGCCACGAGGTCGGCGTCGCTCATCAGGTAGCGAAGCTCGTCCTCGACGTAACGGTAGTTCACGTTGATCGGCACGGCGCGCAGCTTGAGCGCCGCGAGCATGCCCTCGACGTACTCGTTGCCGTTCATGAGGTAGAGGCCGACGTGCTCGCCGGCCTTCACTCCCACGCGCTGGAGCACGTGCGCGAGGCGGTTGACCCGCTTCTCGAGCTGGGCGTAGGTGAAGCGCTTGGTGCCGTCGACGACGAGCGCTTCGTTGTCAGGCAGCCCGTCGACGATCGACTCGAACAGGTCCGCGAAGTTGTATTGCGTCGCCGGCATGTGGTTCACGCCCTCACGGCTTCTCGGAGCCCACGATCCACATCGAGAAGAACTGCGAGCCGCCGCCGTAGGCGTGGCCGAGGGCGATCTTGGCACCGTCGACCTGGTGCTCGCCCGCCTGGCCGCGGACCTGCATCGCCGCCTCGGCGAAGCGGATCATGCCGGACGCGCCGATCGGGTTGGACGAGAGGACGCCGCCCGAGCAGTTGATCGGCAGCTTGCCGCCGAGGGCGGTCGCGCCTTCCTGGACCGGCTTCCAGCCCTCGTTCTCGGGCGTTATCCCCAGGTTCTCGAGCCACATCGGCTCGAACCACGAGAACGGCACGTAGATCTCGGCGACGTCGATCTGCGCCATCGGGTCGGTGATCCCGGCCTGGGCATAGAGCGCCTTCGCGCAGTCCTTGCCCGCTTGCGGGTTCACCTGATCGCGGCCGGCGAAGGCGGTGGGCTCACTGCGCATCGCGGTGGCGTGGACCCACGCGGGGCGCGTGGGCGCCTTCTTCGCGAGGCTCTCGGTCGTCATCACCATCGCCACCGCGCCGTCCGACGACGGGCAGGTCTCGTGGTAGCGGATCGGGTCCCACAACATCGGCGAGTTGGCGATGTCGTCGTACGTGACACCGGGCATCTGCAGGTGCGCGAACGGGTTCCTGTTGGCGTTCTGGCGATCCTTGAGCGCGACCAGCACGCCGGTGTTCTCGGGCGCGCCCGAGCGGCGGATGTAGGCACGGATGAGCGGCGCGAAGTAGCCGCCCGCGCCGAACACCACGGTGGGCTGGAGCGGGATGCGGGGCGAGAGCGCCCACATCGCGTTCGACTCGCTCTGCTTCTCGAACGCGACCGTGAGCACGCGCTCGTGAATGCCGGCCTGGATCAGGCTCGCCACCACGATCGCCGTCGAACCGCCCACGCTGCCCGCGGTGTGCACCCGCATCATCGGCTTGCCGAGCGCACCCAGGGCGTCGGCGAGGTAGAGCTCCGGCATCATCACGCCTTCGAAGGTGTCGGGCGCCTTGCCCAGCACCACGGCGTCGATGTCGCGGAACGTGAGCCCCGCGTCCTCGAGGGCGCGGACGGCCGCTTCGCGCACCAGCCCCGCGAGCGAGACGTCGATGCGCTTGGTGTCGTATTTGGTCTGGCCGATGCCGACGATCGCGCACGCGTTGCTCATCACGCACCCTCCAGCACGCACACCAGGTTCTGCTGCAGACAGGGACCGGACGTGGCGTGCGCCACGCCGCGCCGCGCCTCGCCCGCGTGGATCCGGCTCGCGACCTCCCCCATGCGGATGAGACCGGCCGACATGATCGGGTGCGCGGCGAGAGCGCCACCCGAGGGGTTCACCTCGGCCCCCGCCGGCAGCTTCAGCGCATCGAGGACGATCAGCTCCTGGTGTGTGAACGGCGCGTAGACCTCGGCGACGTCCACGCCGCCCTTGCCCACGCCGGCCTTCTCGGCGGCGATCGCCGTCGAGGACGACTTCGTGAGATCGCGGGCCCCCGGGTACTGTGCCTCGATGCGGTGGTCGATTCCGCGGATCCACGCCGGCCGCTTGCACACCTCGCGGGCGTAGTCGCCGGCGGCGAGGACCACGACCGCGCACGCGTCCGAGATCGGCGGGCAGTCGTGAGCGCGCAGCGGCGAGGCGATGTAGGGCTCGGCGAGGAGGGTCTCGACGTCCGAGTCACCCCTTCACCTGCGCGTTCGGATTGGCCTTGGCGTTCCTGCGGTTGCGGATCGCCACTTCGGCCAGATCACGCTCGGTCTTGCCGCTCGCCTCGAGGTACGCGCGCGCCTGCAGCGCCGCGAGGCTCACCGCGTCCGGCCAGAGCGGCGTCAAGACGTACGGATCGAGCTGCATGCACATCACGTCCGGCACCGGTCCCAGCGACGAGCGCCCGAACGCGTACACCACCGCCGCGTCGAGGTTCTCGTGCTGCATGCGGATCCAGGCCTCGTAGAGCGCCCACGCGCCGTCCATCTCGACGTGGCTCTCGGAGATCGGCGGCCAGGCACCCACGGCATCGAGCGCGCCGACGAACGAGAACGGCTGACCGGTCAGGAAGTCGGTCGAGCCCGAGCACCAGAAGCCGACCCGGTCGCGCTTCACCTTCGAGCGCTCGAGGGCCTCGGCGATCACCGGCATCAGCATCTCGACGTCGTTGCGGGCCGGCTCGCGCCGGATACTCGGCGACTGAGCGAAGGAAACGATGGCGACGTCGCGCATCACAGGTGCTCCTTGTACGAGTCGAAGGGCGCGTCCGGCTCACCGGTGGGCTTGAAGTGGCGGATGCTCTCGAGGCTCGCGCGCAGCTCCTCGCGCGGCACCCACACGGCTTCCACGCGCATGCCCATGCGCACGTCCTCGACCGGGACCTCGCGGATCACGTGGTAGAAGGTGTTGTCGGCGCCATCGAGCAGGATCGACGCGCACACGAACGGCAGCTCGATGTCGATGCCCTCGGACGGCACGCGCACGATGCTGAACGACGTGATGGTGCCGCGGTCGGTGACCTTCGCCTCGTCGAGCGTGGGAGCGCCGCACTTCGGGCACGAGCCGCGCGGCGAGACGTAGACCTTCGCGCACTGGGTGCAGCGCAGGCCGAGGATCCTGCCCTCGGCGATGCCACGCAGGAAGCGGCTCGCGCCGACCCCGGGCGTGAACTGGAAGGTGAGGTGGATCGGGGTCTCGATCCGCTTGACGATCTCCTTCGGCGCGTCGCTCATCGGGTGCCCTCCGTCACGAAGCACTCGACGTCGCGGATGTCGCCGACGGTCGCGTCGCGCCAGCGCGGCGCCACGCGCATGCCGGTCTTCATCGCGGACTCCCCGCTCGCGTCCACCACGTGCAAGAGCGCGGTGCTCGCGCCGTCGAGCTGGATCAACGCCCACGCGAACGGTTTCTGGAGCGGATGCTTGGGACGCGGCGACGGCACCCACGACCAGCTCGTCACGACGCCGCCGGGCCCTACCTCCGTCCAGCCGCCCTCGCCGCCGAGCGCCTCGCCCGTGACCGGATCGGCCT
The DNA here is from genome assembly GCA_016713535.1 of Deltaproteobacteria bacterium. Classification (GTDB taxonomy): domain Bacteria; phylum JADJOY01; class JADJOY01; order JADJOY01; family JADJOY01; genus JADJOY01. The sequence goes on along the minus strand of JADJOY010000003.1, from coordinate 503,293 downwards.
CGGGCGGCGGGCAGATCACCCGCCCGTCGCTCGCGCGCACCGCCTCGAAGCGGCGGTTCTTGAGGCCGCCGAAGAACCGACCGAGCACTGGCCCCACCGAGCGCTTGTAGGGGTACTCGAGATCGTAGGGCGCCCACATGGACGCGGCGCCCACACCGCTGGATCGAGTCATCGGGAATCCTCCCGCGCGAGATTCGTGAGGTAGTGAGCGGGCGCGGCGGGCTCCGTTCCGAGCCGCCGCCCCGCCGTCACGCCGTGTGACGCGCGTCGCTCAGGCGGCCTGGCTCGAGTCGCCGCGGTAGACGGGCAGGAACTGGCGCGCCCACTTGCGGTAGAGGCCGATCGGACCGTCGCCGTCGCACAGGATCGGCTTGTCGATGAAGATCTTGTTCTCCCAGATGCGCTGGTCTTCCTCGACCTGCTTCTGGATGTCGTCGACGACCTGGTTGCCGATGAACTCGGTCATCGCCGGGTCCTCGAACTTCTTCACCGCGAACGCGAAGCGCGCGTCCACCCACTCGCCGTCCACGGGCGTGACCGTGGCGATGGTGATGACCTCGGCGGCGAGGTGCAGGCGCACCACCGAGAACCCGAAGCCGTGGGTCTCGACGTCGATCGAGCCGTCCATGCTGTCGTCGCCCATCCCCCAGCGGCTGAGGTCGACCTTCACGTCGCAGTGGGTGCGAAAGACGTGACCGTCGATCCGCGCGTCGGTGCAGGTCGCGGTCATGGTCTTGTGCAGGAACTTGAAGTGGGGAGCGTCGACGCTGTTCTCCGCCATCTCCATGTTGTGGGTCTTGATGCGGTAGGTGCGCGTGCGGTACTCGGTCCACTCGGGGTTCTGATACTCGGGAAGCACGGGCGGCTCGTGGGTGGGCGCCGCGCCGGTCGGGTCGTGGTGGACCATGATGATGCCGTTGCGCTCGAGGATGAGCCACGGCTTGATGCGCGCGTTGGCCGGGATGCGGCTCGCGTACGGGACCTCGTCGCACACGCCGGTGCAGTCGTATCGCCAGGCGTGGAAGGGGCAGCGGATCGACTCCCCCTCGACCGTACCGCCGTGGCCGAGGTGCGCGCCGAGATGCGGACAATACGCGTCGAGCAGGTACGGCTTACCGCTCTGCCCACGGTAGAGCACCATGTGCTTGTTGAACGCCTGCACCGGGCGGCTCTCGCCCACCGCCAGCTCGTGCGAGTAGCCGACCTGGAACCACCCCACCGGAAACGGCGAAAACGGGAAACGCTCATTCCACACTTCGGTCATGGATCCTCCAGCACGGAGCCGCCTCGACGTGCTTGTAGAACATGTTCTACTTGGCTAGGGTAGAACACGTTTCACCCGAGGGCAAGCGCGCGGCCATCGCGCGCATTTCCGCGAAAAACGAGGCAAATACGCGATGAAGGAATTCGGGCTTTGGATCGACGGGCGGAGCGTTCCGGCGCGCGCCGGACGCACCGCTCCCACTCTCGACCCGGCCACCGAGGAGCCGTGGGCGACGGTCGCCGTGGCCGGTCCCGACGACGTCGACGCGGCGGTCGCGGCGGCGCGCCGCGCGCACGCGAGCGGCGTGTGGCGGAAGAAGTCGCGCGAGGAGCGCGGCGCCATCCTGATGGCCATCGCGACCGCCCTCTTCGAGAGGCAAGACGAGATCGCCCTCGCCGAGGTGCACGACGGCGGCGGCACGATCCGCAAGGCCAACATGGCCGACGTCCCCGCCGCGGCGCAGGGGTTCCTCTACTACGGCCAGTTCGTCGCCGGCACGGCCGACGAGGAGGAGCACGAGGAGTCGATCCCCGTCACCAGCCGCAACCTGGTGCGCAAAGAGCCGATCGGCGTGGTCGCCGGTATCACGCCGTGGAACTTCCCGCTCATGACGGCGGCGTGGAAGATCGCGCCCGCCATCGCGGCCGGGAACACGATCGTCCTCAAGCCGGCGTCGAACACGCCGGTCACCGCGCTCATGCTCGCCGAGATCTGCTCGGCGTGCGGCGTGCCCGACGGCGTGGTGAACGTGGTGAGCGGGCCCGGCGCCTCGATCGGCGAGCACCTCGCGAGCCATCCCGACGTGGGCAAGATCTCGCTCACCGGCTCGACCGAGGTCGGGCGGCGCATGCTCGAGCTCGCGGCCCGCGACATCAAGAAGGTCACCCTCGAGCTGGGCGGGAAGTCGGCCAACATCATCCTCGAGGACGCCGACCTCGACTGCGCCGTGCGCGGCGCACTCTTCGGAACGTTCCTCCACCAGGGCCAGGCGTGCGAGTCGGGCACGCGGGTGCTGGTGCCACGCACGATCTATGACGACTTCGTGGCGCGGATGGTGGAGGCGGCGCGCGAGCTGACGGTGGGCGACACCCTCGACCCGAGCACCTGCATCGGTGCACTGGTGAGCGAGAAGCAGCGTGCGACGGTCGAGCGCTACGTCGCGATCGGACGCGAGGAGGGCGCGGTGGTGGCGATCGGCGGGAAGCGCCCCGCGCACCTGCCCAGGGGCTACTTCTACGAGCCCACCATCCTCGCCAAGGTCGACAACACCTGGAAGGTCGCCCAGGAGGAGATCTTCGGGCCGGTGGTGGTGGTGATCCCGTTCGAGGACGACGCCGACGCGGTCCGCATCGCCAACCAGAGCTGCTACGGCCTCGCCGGCGCAGTGTGGTCGCGCGACACCGAGCGCGCGCTCGCCATCGCCCGCGAGATGGAAACTGGCACGGTGTGGATCAACGACTACCACCTCACGAACGTGCGGTTCCCGTTCGGCGGCTACAAGCTGAGCGGCATCGGCCGGGAGCTCGGCCCGATGGGCCTCGACATCTACCAGGAGACCAAGCACATCCACGTCGGCGAGCCCACCGACGCGGCGACCAAGTTCTATTTCGGGATGCTGTTCAACTCGTAACGGGGTCTTTCCAAGACCCCGCCCCGTCCGAAGTGAATTCGGACGGGGCCCCACCCCGAATCCGGCGCGGCAACGCGCCGCGCGCCTCTGGCGCGTGCACATCGCCGAGTCCGATCGTGGCGCGTCTCCGGGCCCCGCTCCCTGGAGGGCCGCGATCCTTCGCGGCCGGGGAGTGGCACGCGTCTGCGTGCCCGGCGACAGGCACCGTCGCTGCGTCGGTGGGGACGCCGATCTCTGCCGACAGCGAACGACCGGATCGGCGGTGCAACATCGTCGCGTGTCGCCGGTCGCGCGACGCGCGACCCTCCGAACGCCCCTGGAGGGCCGCGATCCTTCGCGGCCGGGGAGGGGCACGCGTCTGCGCGCCCGGCGACAGGCACCGTCGCTGCGTCGGTGGGGACGCCGATCTCTGCCGACAGGGAACGACTGGATCGGCGGTGCAACATCGTCGCGTATCGCCGGTCGCGCGACGCGCGACCTCCGAACGTCCCTGGAGGGCCGCGATCCTTCGCGGCCGGGGAGGGGCACGCGTCTGCGTGCCCGGCGACAGGCACCGTCGCTGCGTCGGCGGGGACGCCGATCTCTGCCGACAGCGAACGACAGGATCGGCGGTGCAACATCGTCGCGTGTCGCCGGTCGCGCGACGGGCGACCCTCCGAACGCTCCTGGAGGGCCGCGATCCTTCGCGGCGGGGAGGGCACGCGTCTGCGCGCCCGGCGACGGCACCGTCGCTGCGTCGGCGGGGACGCCGATCTCTGCCACAGCGAACGACCGGATCGGCGGTGCAACATCGTCGCGTATCGCCGGTCGCGCGACGCGCGACCCTCCGAACGCCCCTGGAGGGCCGCGATCCTTCGCGGCCGGGGGCACGCGTCTGCGCGCCCGGCGACAGGCACCGTCGCTGCGTCGGCGGGGACGCCGATCTCTGCCGACAGCGAACGACCGGATCGGCGGTGCAACATCGTCGCGTGTCGCCGGTCGCGCGACGCGCGACCCTCCGAACGCCCTGGAGGGCCGCGATCCTTCGCGGCCGAGGAGGGGCACGCGTCTGCGCGCCCGGCGACAGGCACCGTCGCTGCGTCGGTGGGGACGCCGATCTCTGCCGACAGGGAACGACTGGATCGGCGGTGCAACATCGTCGCGTGTCGCCGGTCGCGCGACGCGCGACCCTCCGAACGCCCCTGGAGGGCCGCGATCCTTCGCGGCCGCGGAGGGCACGCGTCTGCGCGCCCGGCGACAGGCACCGTCGCTGCGTCGGTGGGGACGCCGATCTCTGCCGACAGCGAACGACCGGATCGGCGGTGCAACATCGTCGCGTATCGCCGGTCGCGCGACGCGACCCTCCGAACGCCCCTGGAGGGCCGCGATCCTTCGCGGCCGGGGGAGGGCACGCGTCTGCGTGCCCGGCGACAGGCACCGTCGCTGCGTCGGTGGGGACGCCGATCTCTGCCGACAGCGAACGACTGGATCGGCGGTGCAACATCGTCGCGTATCGCCGGTCGCGCGACGCGCGCCCCTCCGAACGTCCCTGGAGGGCCGCGATCCTTCGCGGCCGGGGAGGGGCACGCGTCTGCGTGCCCGGCGACAGGCACCGTCGCTGCGTCGGTGGGGACGCCGATCTCTGCCGACAGGGAACGACTGGATCGGCGGTGCAACATCGTCGCGTATCGCCGGTCGCACGACGCGCGACCCTCCGAACGCCCCTGGAGGCCGCGATCCTTCGCGGCCGGGGACGCGTCTCGTGCCCGGCGACAGGCACCGTCGCTGCGTCGGGGGACGCCGATCTCTGCCGACAGCGAACGACCGGATCGGCGGTGCAACATCGTCGCGTGTCGCCGGTCGCGCGACGCGCGACCCTCCGAACGCCCTGGAGGGCCGCGATCCCTTCGCGGCCAGGGCACTGACGGAGCGCCCACGCTCCAGCGGCTCGCCTCCAGCCCCGGGCCAGTTACGCGACCGTAACCGCGCTCACGCGGCGCGCTTCGTGGTGGTGCGACGTCGCGGCGCCTTGGCCGGCGCCGCGGACTTCCGGACCGCGCTGAGCGGCGGGTGGCTTCGCATGAACTCGTTCATCTTGAACCACACCGGCACCATGTTCGCGATGATCGTCATGTGCCCGCCGGGGATCCAGTGGATCGGCGGCTTTCCCCACCGCTCCCAGGTGCGCAGGAGCGGGTCCGGCTGCAAGAAGAGATCGTCGACCGCCCCGACGATCAGCATTCGCTCGCGCTCCATCGCGAGCGGATAGCGCTCGAGCCCGACGCGCGCCATGAGCTGGTTCACGCGCTCCAGCGTGAGGTTCGCGCGGGTCAGATCGCGGCGCATCGCCCCCAGGATCGGCGCGTTCTAGAGCGCATCCTTGAGGTTCACGTCGGCGACCAGCGGGCACGCCCAGTCGAGGTCCGCCTCGGCGCACGCGGTGAGCATCGTCACCACGCCGCCCAGGCTGACGCCGCTGACCCCCACGCGCTCGTAGCCCTCGTCCCGCGCCCAGCGCACCAGCGTGCGCACGTCCATCACCGACTGCCGCACCGCCTCGAGCGTGCGCACCAGATCGGCCGACCAGTAAAACGAGCCGTGCACGAGCGCCGCGCGCGGCTTGCGGCGGGCATGGAACGGCAGGTCGAGGTGGACGATGTCGGCACCCAGCATGCGCGTCGCCCACGGCATGAGCGCCAGCTCCTCGGCGAGGGCGCCGGGCTGCATCCAGCCGTGGACGTAGATGAGCAGGTCCTTGTTCTTGCGGAAGTGCGGGCGGATGCGGCGCGCCCACAACGTCTTGTTCTGTGCGTATTCGGTGTCGTGGCGCTCCTGGTAGGCGGGGTGGAGACAACGGTGCGCGCTCTCGCCCACCAGCGTCTGGCGTAGGTAGCTGACCTGCCTCACCGTGCGCCGCTTCTCGATCACGGGGTGCGCGGGCGGATCCGGGAACACTCCTCGACCGGCAGATCGAAGTAGCGCTCCACCTGCTTCAGCGTGTCGGGGTGTGGCACCGACGGCAGATGGGCGTAGAGCGAGAAGAAGCCGACGACGTGGTCGAGGACCCGGGCGATACCCATGGGTGACTCCTGATGTGAGCTCAGGAAGCCCGCGCACCTTCCGCGATGACCGGGATCGTTCGCAAATCCCGCGCCGACCGCTCCCCGCGCCCCGGGCACCCCGCATGCACGAGCTGGTGATCCAGGGCGACGGATGCCCGGGTGTACGTGGGGTCCGGGCTGCCTGGGAGAGGAGGCCGCGATGGCCACCACCAAGAAGAGCCTTCCCGAGCTCGTACGGGAAGCGATCGACAGGGGCGCCCACACCGCCGAGGAAGTGCACAAGGCGATCCTGCACGCGCCGCTCGACGCACTCGAGCAGGTCGAGTGCCTGAAGGAGCCGGTGCGCGAGGTGAGGCGGGTCGAGGACGTCACCATCGGCACGATGTACGACCTCGTCCGCAAGGTGAACCACGAGGTCACCAAGCTCGCCGAGGAGATGCTGCCGCCGATGTTGCCGGCCACGCCTCGGGCGAAACCCAAGGCCCGGCGAGCCGCGCGCGCCGCCGCTCACTGAGCGGGCGTGGCGAGAGTCGAGCCCGGGCGCCAACCCGGGCTCGTCACGAGTCGATCAGGAAGGCACCCAGCGCGCTCAGGTCGTCGAAGAAGGTCGGGTAGCTCTTGAGCACCGACTCGGCGCCGTGGATCTCGACTCCGCCCTTCGGCAGGGCCGCCACGGCGAGGCTCATCGCCATGCGGTGATCGTTCCACGAATCCACGACGCCGCCGTGGAGCTCGCGTCCCTCGATGACGATCGCATCGGAGCTGGCGGTGAGCTTGCCTCCGAGCTTGGCGAGTTCCGTGACCGGGGCCTCGATCCGGTCGCTCTCCTTGTTGCGCAGGTGCAACAGGTTCCCGAGCACGGTGCGACCACGGGCGTGGCACGCCACCGCCGCGAGGATCGGCACCAGGTCCGGGGTCGCCGCGCAGTCGACCTCGACACCGCGCAGCGGCGCGGGGCCGCGCACGCGGAAGCCGTCGCCCTCGCGCTCGATCCGGCCGCCCATGTCGCGCAGGATCGTCACGATCGCGCGGTCGCCTTGGGCATCGTCGCGCAGCCCGCGCACCCACACGTCGGACGGCGTGAGGCACGCGGCTGCGAGCAGGAACGCCGCCGACGAATAGTCGCCCGGCACGCGGTACGAGCTGTCGGTGAGACGGTAGTGCTGGCCGGCGGGCACGCGCCAGTGGGTCGGCGAGACCGCCTCCGACCTCGATCCTCCCCCGCCGCCGAGCACCTCGATCGTCATGTCGACGTACGGGCCCGACACCGGCGTACCGTCGATCACGACCTCGCTGACCGCGGGGCCACCGTCGGCGGACGTCGCGAGCGGCAGCCACAGCAGTAGACCCGAGACCGCCTGCGAGCTCTTGCCGCCGGGGACGTGCGCGATGCCTGGCGTGATGCGTCCGGTGCCACGCACGACGACCGGGGCCCGGTGGCCCTCACCCTGCCCCGCCACGTCGATGCCGAGGTCCCGCATCGGCTGGACGATCACGTCGTTGGCGCGGCGGTTGAACGAGTCGTTGCCGGCGAGGGTGAACGTGCCTCCTGGCGAGAGCGAGCCCCGGTAACACGAAGCGAAAGAGGGTCCCCGCCTCGTGGACGTAGAGGTCCGGCGTGCGCGGCGCCGGGCGGCCGTCGAAGCCGAACACCTGCGCCTGGCGGCGCTCGACGTCGTAGGTGATCGTCGCGCCGAGCGCTTCCCACACCGCCGCGGTGGCCGCGGTGTCGGCGGAGAGCAGCGGTGCGTCGACGATCCCGCCGGTCGAGAGCCCAGCCACCATGAGCGCGCGGTGGGTGTACGACTTCGAGGCCGGGGCACGGATCTCGCCGCGCAGCTCGGCTCCCGCCTCGATCCGGACCATGCGCGGCGCGCGCGCGGCGAGCTCGGCGTAGACGTCCTGGAGGCGCGGTCCCGGGTTCGGCAGGGGCGCCCCAGTGTAGCGGAAGACAAAAGGGGCCCCCGGGCTGCCGTGAGGCCCCACCGGAGGCGGCGATTCCGCCCCGCGCTCCGTGCGCTCGGCGCAGCGACGAACGGGCGGCCGTTTCCGGCCGCCCGCTCGAAACCGCTCAGCGCGCGAGGCGTGTCAGGAGGCTTTCGCCCACGCGTCCTCGTCGAAGCTCTGCGAGTAGAACTGGCGGTACCACTTGCGCCACAGCGGCACCGGACCGTCGAAGTCGCTGAGCGGCGGGCGCGCGATGTACTTCTTCGTCTCCCAGATCGGGATGTCGTCCTGGTACTGCTCGTTCAGGAAGTTCTTGTAGATCTCGGTGATCATCCGGTCCGCTTCGGGGTCGTCCTGCTTCCGGAGCGTGAAGTTCACCCACGCGTCGACCGACTCCTCGTCGACCGGCGTCTGGGTGATGAAGGACACCGTCTCGATGGGATCGACCAGCACCGTGAGGATGGCCACGCCGGGACCGTGGGTGCGGGTGGAGACCGGCACCTCGAAGCCCGCCATGGCGCCCTTCGCCATCTTCATGTGCTGCTCGGCGCAGAACACGTGGCCCTCGGCCCACGCCTTGTATTCGTCCTGGTCCGGGTGCTCCATCTGGTGCAGCCCGGTGAAGTGGGCCACGTCGGTGACGTTCTCGCCGATCTCCTGGCAGTGGGTCTTGATGCGGTACTTCTGCACCTCCCAGTCGACGTAGGCGGGCGTGCCGACCTTGCCGAGCTCGGGGATCTCCCACGTCGGCGCCGCGCCCTCGGCGTGGTGCCACACGAAGATGATCCCGTTCTTCTCGTCGACCGGCCAGCAATCGGCCTTCACCGCCGGGGCACGCTTGGCGTCGGGCACGTGCATCAGGCTGCCGTCGCCGGCCCACTGCCAGCGGTGGAAGCGGCACTCGAGGTTGTCGTCGACGACCTTGCCGAGCCCGAGGTGAGCGCCGAGGTGCGGGCAGTAGGCATCGAGGACGCGCGCCGTGCCGTCCTGGCCGCGGAAGAGCACGAGCTCCTTCCCGAAGTACTTGAGGGTCTTGAGCTCGCCGGGCGCGACCTCGGTCGAGACCGCCACCTGGAACCAGCCATTGGGATACGGGGGCATCGGATAACGCGGCTTCATGGACGGATCCTTTCGTTCGGAATGGGTCGTATTCAGGTTGGCAGCCCGGGTCAGCGACGGGCGCCGGCGCGCTTCGGCGGCGGCTCCGTGGCGCCGACGAGCAGCGCCCTGAGCTCGGTCACGCGCGCGGACAGGCTGTCCTTGTCGAGGGCGAGGAACGCGTTCACCAGGTCGCGCACCTCGTCGAGGAAGCCGCCCACCAGGTCGATCTTGGCGAGCATGGATTCGATCTGGGCGCGGCGCTCGCCGCGGGCGCCCGCGAGCGCGGCCTCGGCCTCGGCGCGGATCTCCTGGATGCCCTCGATCTGCGGCAGGAGCTCGCGATCGCGGCGCACCCGGGTGGTCGAGCGCAGCCACGCCCACGGCTCCGCCACCGCCACGTAGCGCGCCTTGCGCTCGCCGCGCTCGTGAACGCGGCGCACCGGGCCGTAGATCAGGAGCTGACGCAGGCTCGTCGAGCAGTTGCCGTGGCTGATCGCGAGACGCTCGCCGATCTCGTCGCTCGAGAGGGGCCGCGGCGACAGGTAGAGCAGCGCGTGGATCCGCCCCATCGAGCGCGTCGTGCCCCAGATCGCCGAGAGCTCACCGATGCGCTCGATGAAGCGGTCCTCGAGGGCGCGCAGCGGCTCCGGCGAGGCGTCGGTGGGGGCGGTGGCGGTCGCGGCGTGGGGCATCGAGGTTCCCGGTGGGGCTTGCGGGGCTGGATCAATCCGGTCAGATTTATTTGACTCAACTGATGTAACCAATGTCACAGACTGACGTCAAACGGCGGGCCGCCGCCGCGCCCAAGGGGCCGGGGTCCCCGTCTTCCACCGGCGCAGTAAGATCCACTCCCGGCTCAGCGGGGGTAGCGATGAGAAAACGTCTGAAGCGCAAACGGCGCTCGTGTGGGCTCTGCAAACCGAACAAGGTCGGCGGCGCCAGCCGCTGGCCGGCGAAGGAAGCGGACGCCCTGGCACGCGACGAGCGCGAGATCCGCGAGGCGCTGCGTGATGCGCGGCGCGGTGCGCGATCGCGCGTGGCCGGGCAGTAGGCGCCTCGGTCGGTCCGGGCTGCCGCCCGCGATCGACCGCCGCTGCCCCGCCCCGCGCTCGTGCGGCTGCGGTGCGCCGTTTCGTTCGCGCTGGAGCGAACGAAGGGGCACAGCTCGACCCTCGTACGCGGTGAAAGAGGAAGCGATCGCGCCATCCTTCCGATGGCACGCCGGTTGCCGGAGCCCCTCCTCATGGGACGCCCGCTGCGATGGCTGCGGCCGAACACGCTGCACTTCGTGACCAACCGCTGCTACCAGCGGAGGTTCCTGCTGCGGCCCGATGCGGACGCCAACGCGATCTTCCTGCTCGCCCTCGGCCGCGCGCTCCGGCGCTACACCGGCGTGCAGTTGAAAGCGGCGGTCACGGTCTCGAACCACTTCCATCTCTTGCTCGCAGACGAACGCAGCCAGCTCTCCGACTTCCTACGCGACTTCGAGACCGCGGTGGCCAAGGGCATCAACGGCATCCGTGAGCGCGAGGGACACGTCTTCGACCGCCGCTTCTCCGCCGAGCCCGTGCTCGACGCCGCGGCCGCCATCGGCAGGCTCGTCTACACAGTCCTCAATCCGGTCAGGGCCGGGCTCGTCGTGAAGCACGAGGATTGGCCGGGAGTCCTGCTCTTCGGTCGCGACGGCGAGCCGATCGAGCATCGCGTGCGCTGGTTCAACGAACGGCGCTACCAGGGGGCGCTGCGCGATGCGCGCGGATCTGATGCCGTCGTCGATCGAGAGCACTTCTGGGAAGAGGAGACCGTGACGGTTCACCCTCTCGACGGGCTCCCTGACGAGAACACGACCCCCGAGCAGATCCTCGAGCGCATTCGCGCCGCCGAGCAGGCCTGCGCTCGTGAGCGCGGCGGCCGACCCGTGCTCGGCGCCGCCACCGTCGTGCGACAGGATCCGCGCGCGAGGCCCAAACGCTCGAACCGATCGCCGCGACCGCTCTGCCACGCCAGCACCGACGTCGACTACAAGAGCTACCGCGCGATCTTCCGAGAGTTCTCGAGAAGGTTCTGGGCCGCGGCCGACTCGCTCCGTCACGGCCACGGTCGCCAGCCCTTCCCCGCCTACTCGTTTCCGCCCTGGAAACCGATCGTGCTGCCGACGCTCTCCACGGCGTAGCGCGAGCGCGTTCGACTCGAGATCTGCGACCAATAACGGGAGAGCTCCGTCCGCGAAGAGCGGTCGGGGCTCTTGCTCCGTGTTCGTGAACCGGCTGGAAACCGAGACCGGACCGCAGCAGGCCACCGGCCGAGTCTGACCTCGCTAAGGTCGCTTCACTGGGCGGCAGGGCTCGCCGAGCGCAGGAGGCGCGTGCACCGTGCGGTGTCGCCTCGACCCCGGCGCCCGCGAGGTCCCCTGAGGCTGGTCTGGCAGGGCGTCGGGCGTCGCCGGGACCGGTCACCGCGGCGGGTCGCTAGTGGCGCGGTGACTGGTCGCCTTCCTGCCCCGCGCCGTCAGCATCCGGGCGCGCGCAGCGCTGCTGGAGCGCATCAGTGCCATCCGCCTCGAGGAGGCTTCTGTCGCCACGGCGCGAGAACCTGCGATACGACGGTGTCTCGAGCCAGGCGCACTGCGTGATGTCCGGGATCCCAGAGCTGGTGGCTGCGGAACTGGCGCGCGACCTCAGCACTCGTGCGGGCGCGCACCTCGCCCATTCGTGATTAGGCGTGGCTGATGGGTGAGCTCCCAGGCGATAGGCGATCGCATGCGGCGCCTGTCACCGTTCGCGGGAACTTGCCGCCCCACCTTCCTCACCGAGACGCGGCTGCCAGACGCCGGAGGGCGCAGCAAAACAACGTCCTCCGGACCGGGGCTGATCGGAGCACGGGGCGCGTAGTGTCGACGGCGATCGGCTGCACGCCAGATCCTCGACGCCTCCCACGCGGAAGTTCCCCGTTGGCCCCCGCGGACCCATCTCCTAGCCCTGGGATCTGGACGCGTCGGTTATCCGTTGCCCGTGCGTGCTCGTACCCTGGGCCGCAGCCTTGGCGTGCAGCCGCCTAGCCGCCGCGCTCGCCTATCGCCGCCACCGCGTGGTGTGACTCCGGTCGTAGAAGCGCACCGCTTCTCACGCACCTGGCAACTGTCGGCCCATGACCCCCTCAAGGCTTGGGGTCTCTCCGAGTTAAGGGCGAGCGAGGTCGTTGAATAGCCTCCTGATCGAGAACCAAGTTCCCGTGACCGTCAGGAGGTCGGTTCAGGGCCGGAGGGCAGCTCGAACGCGCCACTGAGAGTGGCACCGTTCGATAGGTGAGTGTCACCCGATAGGTGCACAAAAACTGGATCGATCCCCAACTTTTTCGCGACGAGAACGCTCGGCTTACCAAACGTAGCAAAGAAGAGAGCCATATTCGCCGCGCAAGCGCCTTTCTTAGCCCCGAGAATCTGCGGTATCGCTATCGAAGCCAGAATCCCGACAATCGCCACAACAATCAGCAGCTCGATCAGCGTGAACTTTCCGGTTGGATCAAGCTTGTTGGCGGGGTCAAGGTGCGCGTACGTGTATCGGTGGAGACTCTGCGGATCAAAGTTGCTCCCCCCCCACGGATCCCTCGACTCAAACCGGCCCGTGGTGGGATCCATCCACCGGGCACGCAACTACATCCCCGCGCCGCGACGATCGCGGCACGAGCGCCCTCACCGCTCGCCCCTCACCACCCGAAGTTGACGTCGAAGCCGGTGGTGTAGACCTCGCCCTCGGAGACGAACGGCGGGAAGAGCGGGTCGTAGACGTTCTTGGTGCGGCGGTGGTTGAAGACGTGGGCCTGGAAGAGGATGTCGTAGTTGATCGTGTATTTGTTCATCAGGATGGTGTCGAGGCCGATCCCGATGCTGGCGACGTGCTGGTCGTTGTCGATGATGTTCTGGCGGCCGGAAAGCGTGGGGTTGGCGCTCGGCTCGTAGTAGTAGCCGCCGCGCACCCGGCAGTACGTGAAGTGGCCCACACCCAGGATGTCGCCGCCGATGGGGATGGCGTATTCGGCGCCGATCCGGGGAACCAGCGTGTTCTGGAACCGGGGTTGGGCGCCTGGTCGAGCCAGAAGGTGAAGTCCTCCCAGCGCTTGTAGGTGAGATCCAGCCCGACCGTGAGCCGCTCCATCGGGTGCAGCCCGAGCCCGGCCGAGTACTGCTCGGGGACGAAGCCCACGAAGTTCACGAGCTCGCCGCGGATGTAGACGAGCTGGAAGAAGCTCAAGTCGGGCAGCCCGAGCCCCACCGACTGATCGCTGCGGCCGGTGCCGAAGTAGTTCTTCACCCGCCCGCGATAGGAGAGCCCGAGCGAGATCACGTCGCGCAGCCCCTCGTTCGGCGCTTTGATGAGGATGCCGAGCAGCGGCGTGAAGGTACCCGTGGCCTCCTGCTCGAGCTCGAGGTCGGTGCCCATGGTGGGGTCGCCCTCGGGCGCGTTGAGGCGCACGTTGGCGTGGTTGTCCTGGAGGCTGTCGAAGTTCGGCATGAAGCCGCCGCCGATCGAGAGCCAATCCGTGATCCGGTAGGCGAGCGAGAACACCAACGAGAGCACGTCGGGCCGGGTGTCGTAGCGGAAGAAGTAGGCCTGCGCCGTGCTGGTGAACGGAGAAGCTGTTCACCTGCGGCAGCGGCAGGAACACCTCGACGCCCAGCGCGAGCGGCTCGAGCCACGGGAAGCGCTTGTTGAGGCCGGGATGGTCGAGATCCGAGAGGACGCTGATGACCATGCCCTGGGTGGAAGGTGCATCGGTCGAGACGTCCTCCGGGGGGCTCACCGCGAAACTCGATCCTGAGCTCGGGGTTCGTGTAGCGGAAGCCGAGCGAGGTCTGGGCCGGCGCGAAGCCGACGCCGCCCGGGTTGTAGTAGGCGGCGGCCGCGGTGTCGGCGAGGCCGGTGAACGCCTGGCCCATGGCGGCGCTGCGCGCGTCGCCACCGTACTCATCGAAGTAGAGCCCCGTCTGGGCTCGCGCGGTACCGGCCATCGCCACGCAAGCGAGCGCGATCCAGCGCGCGCGCCGCACGCCTCCCCGACCGATGCGCCGCCGGCTCACCAGTCCACCCGCACTTCGAGGCCGAGGGCGAAGACGCTGCCGCCGGCGGTGTACGGTCCGCGCCGCAGGTCGCCCTCGTTCATCGTGAAGCGATCGACGAGCTGGTGGAACTGGCCATAGAGATCGACGCGCAGCCGCGCTTCCTCGGCGATCGGCGCGAAGTTGAGCCCCACCCCGCCCGATGCGACGTGCTGGTTGCAGTCGAGGATGTTCTGGACGCCGTTGAGCGACGGGTTCGGCGTGGGCTCGTAGTAGTAGCCGACGCGCCAGTCGATGCGCTCGAGGAGGTCGAGCACCGGCCACTCGCTCGCGACCGGCATCTCGTACTCGACGCCGAAGCGCGGCACGAGGGTGTTCTCGAACTCCGGGGTGGGCTTGCGGTGGATGAACACCTTGAAGGCGTAGAACTCCTTGTAGACGAGGTCGGCGCCGAGCGTGAGGCGCTCGTTGGGTCGGAGCCCGATCCCGAAGCTCCACTGCGCCGGCGCGAAGCCCGCGTAGTTCACGATCAGCCCCACCGGCAGCTCGGTCTGCGGATCGAAGCCGCCGTCCGGGGTGCCCTCGCCGAGCACCGTGAAGGAGGGACCGGTGCCGAAGAAGTTGCCGATCTGGCCGCGGTAGCTGAAGCCGAGCTGCAGGAAATCCTCGGGCATGTCGGGCACGGGGACGCGCAGCATGATCCCGCCCACCGGCGAGAACTCCATCACCGAGTGGACCTTGATCGCGATGTCGAAGCCCTTGGTCGGATCATCCGCAGGCGCGTTGAGGCGGATCTTGGCGTAGTTGGACTGGTACGCGTTGACGTTGGGAATCACGCCCGCGCCGAACGAGATCCAATCCCACGGCCGGTAGGCGATCGTCGCCACCGCGGAGAGCAGGTCGGGGCGCGTGTCGTAGCGGAAGAAATACGGCTGGCTGTAGTCCTCGTAGGTGTGGAACGTGTTCTGCGACGAGATGCCGAGGTTCAAGATCACGCCGTAGTGGAGGCGGTCGAGCCACGGGAAGTCCTCGACGAGGCTCGGCGGCGCGAAGTGCCCCGACACGCCCACCACCAACCCGGTGGTGATCGGCGGGTTCCACTCGGTGTCCGTGGTGACGAGCACCGGCCGCACTCCTGGGTCGGTGGGATCGGCGGGTGGAGGCGGGTACGGCGAGGGCGGCGGCGGTCCGACGAAGTCGATGAAGGTGTCGGCCTCCATGTAGCGGAAGCCGAGGATGGTCTCTTTCGGGCCGTCGAAGGCGAGCCCCGCGGGGTTGTAGTACGCAGCGGCCGAATCGTCGGCGATGCCGGTGAAGGCTTGGCCCATGGCGCCGCTGCGCGCGCTCGCACCGGTCTCGTCGAGCACGAGCCCCGTCTGTGCGCGCGCGTCGATCACCTGCAAGACGCACACGAAGACGAGGACTGCGCCAAGCCCCCCGGGAGCACGACGCGCGCGGCGAGGTGCGAGGAGGTGGGCTCGGACGAGGCTCATTCGCGCGCTGGTGAGGTGGCCCTCACGTGAGGGCGCGCGACGTTCTCACGAGCCCCATGCGGTGGTCAAGGCACACCGCGTCCCGGTGCGCGCTATATGCAACGTCACGATTCGTAGCGACCGGTCTCGGCGTCCCATCGGCTTCGGCGGCGACGAAGCGCCGCCCTCCAGCCCGTTCGGCGCAAGGGCGATCCAAATCGTGGTGGTCCATTTGGAACTGCCCCGGGAAATCCGGAGACCGATTGCTGAGCCCAGGCCACCACGGCCTGACCTCGAAGGCGCTCGTACTCGGCCGGCACGGCCGAGCGGCCGAGGAGGCGGCGGTGACCGCGACCCACACCGGCGCGCGCCCGCGAGGCACCCGCGCCGCCAGCCCCCGGCCTTGAGAGCCGGACGCCCGGCGAGGGCGTTGCCGAGGAGTCGCCGCGCTGCCGACGGACCGCACCCCCCCCGCGGCGCGCCGAGCGGACGCGGGTACTGGGGCCGCGGCACTGTGGTGCACGACGCCGTCAGCACCGGGCGCGCGGCAGCGCTTGCCGAGCGCATGAGGCCAGGCCGTCTTCAGCGAGCCGACACGCGCCACCGACAAGCGGCGCGAGAACACGCGACACGAACGCGACGACACGAGCCCGCCAGCGCGACGACGGAGCCGCGACCCGGGGTGGGGGCGCGGGAACGGCGAGCGACCAGCGCGGGCGCGCGGCCCCGCGGCCACGCGGACCTGGGCGGGCCGCGGAGGCCCACGCGCCCCAGGCGTGCACAGGGCCGACGGGCGCGCGCCGCCCGCCCCCGCGGCCGCCGCCCCCCCCCCCCCCGGCGGCGCGTCCGACGCGCTGCCCCCGCGCAGCGCCCCACGCGCCCCCCGCGCGCCGGACGCTTGGCCGGACGGCGGGCGGTGCGCGTAGACGCGCGGGGCGCCGGCAGCACGCGGCGGCCCCGCCGGCCTGGGGCCCGCGGAGGCCACCGGGCGGCGGCGGCCCGCCGCGCGAATAGGGGCCCGCCCGCGCCCGTTGGCCGCCTCCGCCCCGCCCCCGCCGCCCGCGCCCGGCCGGCCCGCCCGGCCGCGCCGCCCCTGCGCCCCCGCGGCCGCGCCCGGCCGGCGGCCCCCCCCCGGGGGCCCCCCCCCCCCCCCCCCCCCCCCCGCCCCCCCCCCCCCGCCCGGGCGCGGCAGACCCAGACGCTGCCCGCGGCGAGCGCGATCGACTACGCTCGCGCGCCCCAACGAAAGCGAAGAGAGCGATGCTGACCAGCAAACAACGAAAACACCTGCGCGGGCTCGCCCACCCGCTGCGCCCGGTGGCCCACGTCGGACAGGCCGGGATCACCGCGGGCGTCGTCGCCGCGGTGGGGATCGCGCTCACCGATCACGAGCTCATCAAGGTCCGGCTGCTCGAGCCCGAGGACAAGCGCGCGATGGCGCAAGAGCTCGCCGCCGAAACCGCGTCCGAGCTGTGCGGGCTCGTCGGGCACACGGTGATCCTCTACCGGCGTCACCCCGAGAAGCCGAAGATCGAGCTACCCGCGTAGGCGGCGGTCTTGTAGCCCGACCGGCGGCGCGCCGCGGGGCGCGATCGATCGGGTCCGTACAGGGAACGACGCGCTCCTCGAGGCGCGCGTCGGTGCGTATCGCCGGGCACGCGAAGCGTGCCCCTCCAGGACCAATCCCGGCGCGTATCGGCGGGCACGCGGAGCGTGCCCCTCCAGACCAGACTTGGCACGTATCGGCCGGCACGCGGAGCGTTCCCCCAGCACCGACCCAGCGGGTGTCGGCGGGTACGCGGAGCGTGCCCGCCGCGGCGACCAGCGGCCTTGCACCTCGACGAGCGGGTCGGGTCGGCGAGGGACCGTCGACGCTCCCCGACCGGCGGGTCACATGCGTAGCTCGGTACCGAGACCCGACATGGGGCGCGCCTCGAGCTCGTCGAGCTCGAGGCGCCGGTCGAGCAGGTCGCCCACGCGGTCGTCGGGCACCGGGCGGCTGAAGAGGTAGCCCTGGATCTCATCGCAGCGCAGACGCCGCAGCACCCTCGCCTGCTCGATCGTCTCGACTCCTTCCGCGACGACGCGCAGCCCCAGGCTGTGCGCCATGGCGACGACCGCTGTGACGATGCTGCGGCCATCCTCGCTGTCGGCGATGCTCATCACGAACGAGCGGTCGATCTTGAGCGCGTCGAGCGGTAGGCGGCCCACGTAGTTGAGAGACGAGTAGCCGGTGCCGAAGTCGTCGAGCGCCACCTGGATGCCGAGCGCGCGCAAGCTCTCGAGCGTCGCGACCGCGGCCTCCGGGTTCTGGATCATGGCGCTCTCGGTGATCTCGAGCTCGAGCACGTCGTTGGGCAGACCCGCCTCGATCAGCGCGCCGCGCACGATGTCGTAGAGGTGCGGGTCGGCGAACTGATGGCTCGAGACGTTGACCGCGATCCGCACCGGCGGTAGCCCGGCGTCGAGCCAGGCGCGCATCTGCGCGCACACGCTCGAGAGCACCCACGAGCCGAGCGTGCCGATCAGCCCCAGGTCCTCGGCGAGCGGGATGAAGTCGGCGGGCGAGATGAAGCCGCGGGTCGGGTGCTCCCAGCGCACCAGCGCCTCGAGCCCGGTGACCCGCCCGTCGTGGAGGTCCACCTTCGGCTGGTAGTGGACCTTGAAGTCGGACCACTCGACGGCACGGCGCAGATCGGTGCCCAGGTCCAGCCGGCGCATCGCCTCGATGCTCATCGACGGTGAGAAGAAGAAGTACGCGTCGCGCCCCGCCTGCTTGGCCTGGTACATCGCCATGTCGGCGTGCTTGAGGAGCGTCTCGACGTCGCCGCCGTCGTCGGGCGCCACCGCGATGCCGATGCTCGCGCCGACCCGCACCTCGCGCCCCGCGAGCGCGAACGGCTTGCGCAGCTCGTTGAGCATGCGCTCGGCCACGCGCCCGGCGTCGTCACGGCTGTGGAGGCGGGTGAGCATCACGGTGAACTCGTCGCCGCCCTGGCGCGACACGGTGAAGCACGGATGCCCGGACTCGGAGCGCGACACCGCGTCGGAGCCGCGCACACACCCCATCACGCGCTCGGCCACCAGGCGTAGCAGCCGATCGCCTTCGCCGTGGCCGAAGTTGTCGTTGATCTCCTTGAAGCGGTCGAGGTCGAGGAAGAGCACCGCGACGTGGCCGCCGTGGCGGCGCGTCTCGCGCAGGCTCTGGTCGAGTCGCTCCTTGAGGCACTGGCGGTTGGGCAGGCCGGTGAGCACGTCGTAATACGCGAGGTAGCGGATCCGCTCCTCGGCCTGCTCGCGGCTGCGCAGCTCGCCGCGCCGCGCCTGCACTTCCTTGTCGAGCTGGTCGCGCTGGCGCTCGAGCTCGCGATCGCGCACCTGGATCTGCTGGAGCATGCGGTTGAAGGTGTCGATCAGGAGCCCGAACTCGTCCTCGCCGGCGGCGTCCACCCGCACCGAGTAGTCCTTGCGGCGCGTGACGTGCTGCGCGGTGTCGATGAGCGCCAGGATCGGCCGCGACACCATGCGCTCGAAGCGCGCGGTGGCGGCGAACGCCACCAACGTGGCGACGCACATGACCACCGCCGCGATCATCCCCGAGCGCGCGAGCTCCTCGCGAAGCACGAGCGTCTGGGCGCGCACCGTGATGGTGCCGTTCAGGTGGTTCTGGAACTCGATCGGCATCGCCCAGCGGATCTCGGTGCCGAGGCGCGTGTAGCTCTCGTGGTTCACGCTGCGCGGCACGCAGCGGCGCGTGTTGATGTCGATGTCGTGGCGGAAGTGGCTCGCCACCAGGCGGGCGTCGGCGGTGAAGAGACACGCCTCGAGGATCGAGCGGTCCTGGGCGAGCGCGTCGAGCATCACCTGCGCGGCGGGCATCACCTGCTCCTCGAGGGCGCCGTCGAGGGCGAGCGAGGCGCGCGCGCTCCACGCGATCACGTGGCCGAGCGTCGAGAGCTTCTCCACCGTGCGGCGCTCGGACGTGGTGATCTGGTACCAGAGGAAGGCCGACGACGCGACGCCGAGTGCCACCCCCGAGGTGATCACCGCGTGCAACAGGAGGCGGAGCCGGATGCGCAGCTTGCCGCCGTCGTGGCTGATCGTGAGCGGCTCTTCTGCGCTGCGCCGCGAGCGACGCTTGATCAGCGTCGACGACTTGTCTCGCGAGCCGCCGCCTACCTCGGCCGGTGTCTGGCGCTCCTGCTCCCACGGCCAGCCGTCGTCGAGGCGCGGCGCCTCGGCGGCGTCGGGCGGGGCCGGCTGCGCTGGCGAAGCCCCGGTGACCGAGAACGGCAGCGGCGTGACCGAGGTAGGCGTGCGGCGCGACCCGTGAACCCCGAGCGGGAGCGGCGCGACCGCGGGCGGCGCCTCGGGCTCGGGCTGACGCTTGTCGAGCACCTGGTTGGGTGCATCGATGTCGAAGTCCGCGAGATCGAAGGAAGCTTCCGCGAGCGCCATCGAAGCGAAGTCCTCGGCCCACGAGCAGGCCTGGAAGAGTTCGGGGCACCCCGTCATGTTGCAGATATCGCGCCGGCCCGAATATGCAGGAATCATTCATGCATTTGATCTGGACACGGAAGGCGCGGGAGGGTCGATAGGGCTCGGTGACGTCCGGTGTCAAGTTTTTGAGCTGGTATCCGGGGGGCGATTTCGGGCGTTTCGCCCTTGCGCCGAGGGCCACGGCCGTGGGACGACCAGGTCCGCACGCCGCTCGGCCCGCGGCGCCCCCCGACCATGAGCCCCCTCACCCACGCGCTCCTGAGCTGGCTGACCGCGAACAGCGCGCCGAGCCTAACGCGGCGCGAACGGGGCCTCGTGACGCTCGCCGGCGTGGTCCCGGATCTCGATGCGATCGGCGCCATCCCGCAGCTCCTCACCGCGCGCTCCGCGCATCCCGTGTACTGGGGCTCCGACCTCCATCACGTCCTCGGTCACAACCTCCTCGCCGCGGCGGTGACGGCGGGGCTCGTGGCGTGGCGCGCCGAGCGCCGGGTGCTGGCAGGCGCCCTCGCCTTCGCCGCGTTCCACCTCCACCTGCTCTGCGATCTGGTCGGCTCACGCGGCGGCGACGGCTACACGTGGCCGATGGCCTATCTCGTCCCGTTCACCGACCGCGTGCAGCTCGAGTGGTCGGGCCAGTGGCAGCTCGACGCGTGGCCCAACGTCGCGATCACGGCGGCGGCGATCGTGGTCACGCTGGTGCTCGCGGCGCGCCGGGGGTTCGGCCCGCTCGAGGTGCTGTGGCCCGCGGCCGACCACGCGGTGGTCGAGGTGGCGCGGCGCCGCGTGGGCCGCTTCGCGGGCCGCTGAGCGCCGCTCCCCTGCCGTCCGGCTCGAGCGGCCGCTCGTCCGCGGCGCCTCAGGCGGCGAGCTGCTCGTCGTGCACCACGCTCTCCACCCGGTGCCCCGCCTTCCACAAGCCGTCGAGGAAGTGGCCCGCGCGCGGGCCGACGACCTGCACGATCGCGATCCGCCTCCCGCCCTGGTGGGCCGTCACCACGCTCGCGACCTCCACCCGGTGCTGGGCGGCGAGCCGGAGCACGGAGCCGAAGATCTCCTCGCGCTCCTCGAGGACGAACGTGATCCGCACGCCCTGCTGGCGTGGGCCGAGCAGCACCACGAAGGCGCGGATCACGTCGGCCTCGGTGAGGATTCCCACCAACCGCTCCGCGCGGACCACCGGCAACGCGTGGATCTTGCGCCGGGCGAGCTCGGCCGCGGCGCGCTCGACGGGCGCGGTCGGCTCCACGGTGAAGGGGTGCGCGGTCATGACCTCGCTCACCGGGTGGTCGAGCTCGGGCGGAAGGGGCGTCAACGCCCACGGGTTGAGCTCGGGCGGATGCGCGCGCGCCACGTCGTAGCTCGATACGATGCCAACCAGGAGCGGCGTGCCGCCCTCGCCGGTGTCGCCGCGGACCACGGGCACGTGTCGCACGCTTCCGCGCACCATCGCGGCCGCCACCTCCGAGAGGCGCGTCTCGGGCGTGACCGTGATCGGTCGCTCCGTCATCCAGTCCATGACCAGCACGTCGAGCGTCTCCTCGTCCGTGCCATCGGCAGGATCGCGCGCGAACTCAAGCCGCGCGACGGCTCCGTGGGTACGGCGCCCGACGACGAAGCGTGCGGGGCCGGGAAGGCGGGTCCCGCGCCGGGATCCTCAAGCCTTCGCGGCCGGCGCGAAGGCCAGCGAGCGCTCGCCGGTGTGGTGGATGCCGTACGCCATCGCCTGGCCGATCACGACCTCGTCGAAGGCGAACGCGGCGGGGTCCACGGCGTCACGCGGCAGCTTGACCACCACGCGCCGCGCCGCCACCCGCTTCGCCTCCTCCCAGAACCGCGCCCCGAGCGGCGCGTGCCCGGCGACCCGCCGGAGGAGCGCGAACCCCGGCGCCGAGCGCCGCGGGCGCGCGAACATCTCGTCGACGTACACTACGTCCACCGAGGCGCCGGGCAGCGCCGCGAGGACCTCCGCCGCGTCTCCGCACACCACCTCGATCCGCCCCGCCGCCTCGAGCCCGCGCGTCAGCTCGCGCGCGAGCCCCGCCTCCGCGAGAGACGCGAGCGCCGGGCTCACCTCGACGCCGACGATGCGCACGCCGAGCACGTCGGCGAGGTGGATCGCGTCCTGGGCCAGGCCGAGGGTCGCGTCGAGGACGCGCGTCAGCGGCCGCTCACCGGCGGGCACCAGCGCACGCACGAGCGGATGGATCGCACCCGCATCGCGACGCGAGTCGAGCATGCCACGGTGCACGACCAGCCGCGCGCGTCCCGGTCCGTAGAGCCACTCCACCTCCCGTCCCACCACGTACGCGAGCTCGGCGCCGCGCTCGACGAGGAGCGCGTCCAGGCTGGCCTCGCGCGAGGCGAGCTCGGCGCCGCAGCGCGCGGCCACCACGCGGGCGCGCGCCAGCAGATCGGGAGCGGTGCTCTTGGTGGTCGTGACCAGGAGCCGGGCGGCGCCGCGCCCGGCTCCAGGTCCGGCGCGTCGTCCGCGAGCGGCGGGCTCGGCCGGCCCCTCAGACGACGCGGTTCTGGCGGATGCACTCGGAGTACCAGGCTGCGCTGGCCTTGGGGATGCGGCGCTGGGTGGGGTAGTCGACGTAGACGAGGCCGAAGCGCTTCGCGTAGCCCCACGACCACTCGAAGTTGTCGAGCAGGCTCCACAGGCAGTAGCCGGTGACCGGCAAGCCCTCGGCGGTGGCGCGGACGAGCTGGCGAAGGTAGCCGCGCAGGTAGGCAATGCGGTCGAGGTCGAGGACCTCGCCGGCGCCGGTCGGCTCGTCGCGGGCGGCGCAGCCGTTCTCGGAGACGAAGAAGCGGCCGCGGAAGCCGAGCTGCTCGACGACGTGGCGCGGAGCCCAGTAGAGCGCGTCGGGCACGACGTCGAGCCATGGCATGTCGAGCTTCGGATAGCCGGGCGGAAACGGCAGCGTCTCGAAGCCCGCTTGCGTGGAGGCAGCGCGCACGTAGACACCCGTGTAGACGTTGAGGCCGAGCTCGTCGAGCGGCTGAGCGATCGTCGCGAGGTCGCCCTCGTCCATCACCGGCATCTCGCCGCGAGCGCGCGCCGCCTCCTCGAAGCGCGGCTCGTAGCGACCGGTGAGCGCGGGCACCAGGATGCCGCCATTCGTGCCGAGGACGCCGAACGCCGCGCCCGCGGCGGCCACGTCCTCCGGTGCCTCGCGATACGGCACGGGCACTGCGAGGTTGTCGACCAGGCTCACCTGGCACGGGCGCGCCGAAAGCGCGCGGATCACCTGGGTGGCGAGCCCATGACCGAGGAGCGCATGGTGCGCCGTCTGCCACACCTCGCGCTGGCTCTCCAGGCGGAGCCCGGGGGCGTGGATGCCCGGCTTGGTGGCGCCGAACGAGAAGTGCGTGAAGCACGCGATCTCGTTCATCGTGGTCCAGCGCGTGACGCGGTCGCCGAGCGCCTTCACCACCACCGCCACGTAGTCGGCGAAGTCGTGCGCCATGGTGCGCGCGCGCCACCCGCCGTAGCGTTGCTCGAGCGCCTGCGGGTGATCCCAGTGGTAGAGCGTGACGCGGGGCTCGATACCATGCCGGGCGAGCTCGTCGAGGAGGCGCCGGTAGAAGTCGAGCCCGCGCTCCTCGACCCGACCTGTGCCGTCGGGTAACACCCGAGGCCACGCGATCGAGAAACGATAGACCTTCACCCCCAGCGACGCGATGAGCGCCACGTCGTCGACGACCCGGTGGTAGTGGTCACACGCGAGGTCGCCGGTGTCGCCGCCCAGCACCCGCCCCGGGGTGTGACTGAAGGTGTCCCACACCGACGGCGAGCGGCCGTCTTCGTGGACCGCGCCCTCGATCTGATACGAAGCGGTCGCCACCCCCACTCGAAGCCATCCGGCAATCGATCCATCATCCTCGCGCTCGTGCGCCTAGCCGCGCCTTTGCTTGTCGATGCGGCTGTGTGAGACTAGCTGCCTTTTCCCCTGGAAGCCGAGCGAGACTCATGAAATCCCCCCAGATTTCCCGTGCTTCAGTCCGTCTCGTGGTGCTCGCGGCGGCGCTCCTGGTGGCGGCGCCGCGCGCCGCGTCGGCGCAGACGCCGTTCGGGTTCGAAACCGTGATCGAGCGCGCACGCAAGCTCGCCGCCGAGCCCTACCACGAGGCCAAGGGACAGGTGCCCGACTGGCTGCTCAAGATCAACTACGACCAGTGGCGCGACATCCGCTTCCGCCCCGACGCGGCGCTGTGGGCCGACCGTCCGTCGCCGTTCCGGGCGCAGTTCTTCCACGCCGGGCTCTTCTACAACAAGACGATCAAGGTCAACGTCGTCGAGGGCAGCCTGGTGCGCCCGCTCGACTTCAACCCCAACCAGTTCGATTACGGCCGCAACGAGTTCGCGAGCCAGGTCCCACAGGACATGGGCTACGCGGGCTTCCGCCTGCACGCGAACTTCAAGACCAAGGACTACTACGACGAGGTGATCGTGTTCCTCGGCGCGAGCTACTTCCGCGCCCTCGGCCGCGACCAGACGTTCGGGCTCTCGGCCCGCGGTCTGGCGATCGACACCGCCGAGGCGCGCGGCGAAGAGTTTCCGCGCTTCACCGAGTTCTGGCTGGTGAGCCCGGTGCCACGCCCGCGCCCCGAGCCCGCCGCCAAGGACGGTAAGGACGCCGCCAAGCCGAAGGCCAAGGGGAAGGACGCGAAGGTCGTCGAGCAGCCGCGCGCGAATTACCCCGCCGATCCCAACGAGGCGACGATCTACGCGCTCCTCGACAGCGAGAGCGCCACTGGCGCTTACCAGTTCAAGATCACGCCCGGAGTCGACACGGTGGTGAAGGTCGACTCGCGCACGTTCTTCCGCACCGAGGTGAAGAAGGTAGGAATCGCGTCGCTGACGTCGATGTTCTACCACGGCGAGAACACGACGCGGCGATTCGACGATTTCCGTCCCGAGGTCCACGACTCGGACGGGCTGCAGCTCGCGATGCGCTCCGGCGAGTGGCTGTGGAGGCCACTCGAGAACCCCAAGGAGCTGCGCGTCTCGAGCTTCCAGATGGAGAATCCGGCCGGATTCGGGCTGATCCAGCGCGACCGCAACTTCGACCACTACCAGGACCTCGAGGCGCGCTCCGAGCTGCGCCCGAGCGTGTGGATCGAGCCCGACGGCAACTGGGGCAACGGCCGCGTCGAGCTGGTCGAGATCCCCACCAGCTCCGACTACAACGACAACGTCGTCGCGTACTGGGTGCCCGCGTGGCCCGCCAAGCCCGGCGGCATGTTGAACCACGCCTACACGATGCACTTCTTCGGCGACGACCCGGCGCGCCGCCCCGACGGGCGCGCCGTCGCGACCTACCGCGACTCGGCCAACCACGACGACATGCGCCGCTTCGTGATCGACTTCGAGGGCAAGAAGCTCGCGGACATCCCCGCCGACCGCGTGCTGCACGGCACGGTGAGCGTGGCGGGAGGCGCCGAGCTCGCGGACGTGGTCGAGCAGCAGGTGATCAAGAACCCCAACACCGGCGGCTGGCGGCTCACCTTCAAGCTCGCGATCAAGAAGAAGGCGCCGATGGACCTGCGCGCCTTCATCGACGAGAAGGGCGAGGCGCTCACCGAGACCTGGACGTACCTGCTGCAGCCGTGAAGCCCTCGACCGCCTCCGAGCCAGCCTCCGCCGGCAGCGCCGCGAGTGGATCCGGCTCGCCACGCGTGCTGTCGCTTCCCGAGGAGCGGGTCCTCCAGGATTGGAAGGAGGCGCACGAGCGCTCGCTCGCGTACCTGGCGGCGCTCGGCATCGACGATCCGCTGCGTGGACGGCTCGCGAGCGACGCCGTGGAGCGCGCCCTCGAGCGCCCGTGGGACGCGTCGAGCGACGCCGTGCTCGAGACACTGCGCGCGCTGCGCGCGGTGGTGCGCGAGGCCTACCCGCTCTCCGACGACGGCAGCTCGGAGTCCGGGTCGGACGACGACGCCTTTCTCGGCTGGCGCCTCGCCCACGCCGCGAGCGACCCGCCCAACCCGGTCGCGCGTCCGCGTTCGCCGGCGCCCCCCGGGGAGCCGCTGCGCTCGATGCCGCTGGTCTTCCGGCGCTCGATGCACTCGGACGAGACCCTCGAGCGGAGCATGCTCAGGCGCTGGTTCCGGCGCCTCACCGGGCGTCGCGCCGCAGACGAGGCCACCCACCGCCGTCCGCTGCGACAGGCGCGCGACAAGATGCCGTGGACGCGCGTCGCGCGGCGCCGCCGGTTGCTGCTGATCCTGCTCATCCTCCTGCCGACGGTGGTCGCGAGCAACTTCATGGCCGAGGTGCTGCCCTACAAGGGCCGCACCGGGCTCGAGCTCGCGATCGTGATCTTCTTCGGTGCGCTCTTCGGCTGGATCTCGATCGGCTTCTGGACCGCGACGCTCGGCTTCTTCACGCTGGTTCGCAAGCGCGACAAGTTCGCGATCACGAACATCGAGCCCTCCTCGAGCGACGACTCGATCCACGGCCAGGAGGGCCGTCCGCCGTGGCCCGACGAGGCGCTCGCCGCCCGCACGGTCGTGATCATGCCGATCTGCAACGAGCCCGTGGAGCGCGTCTTCGCAGGGCTGCGGGCGATCCACGACTCCCTCGTGGGCACCGGGCGGGAGCGCGAGTTCCACTTCTTCGTGCTCAGCGACACCGCCGATCCGACCCTCGCCGCGCACGAGATCGAAGCCTGGTTCGAGTGGTGCAAGGCGGTCAACGGCTTCGGGCGGATCTTCTACCGGCGGCGCAAGGTCCGGCTCGAGCGCAAGAGCGGCAACGTCGCCGACTTCCTGCGCCGCTGGGGCAGCCGCTACGAGTTCATGATCAGCCTCGACGCCGACAGCCTCATGGCCGGCGACACGCTCGTGAAGCTGGTCGAGCTCGCCGAGCGCCACCCCGACGCGGCGATGATCCAGACCGTGCCGGCGGCGATGAACCGCAAGTCACTGCTGGCGCGCGTGCAGCAGTTTTCGAGCCGCGCCTACGGTCCGATGTTCGCGGCCGGCCTCCACTACTGGCAGCTCGGCGACGGTCAGTACTGGGGCCACAACACGGTGATCCGCGTGAAGCCGTTCATGGATCACTGCGGGCTCCCGCGCCTGCCGGGTGTGGAGCCGCTCGGCGGCGAGATCCTGAGCCACGACTTCGTCGAGGCCGCGCTGCTCGGCCGCGCGGGCTGGACGTTGTGGCTCGCCTACGACCTCGAGGGCAGCTTCGAGGAGGTGCCGAGCACGCTCCTCGAGGAGATGAAGCGCGACCGCCGCTGGTGCCAGGGCAACCTCCAGCACCTGCGCCTGCTCTTCACCGAGGGCCTGTTCGGCGCGCATCGGATGCTGTTCCTGAACGGCGCCCTCTCCTACGTGTCGGCGCTCTTGTGGTTCACGTTCCTGGCGCTCAGCACGGTCGAAGCGGTGCTCAACAAGCTCCGCCCCCCCGAGTACTTCCCGCACGGCCGTGGCCTCTTCCCCGAGTGGCCGGTGTGGCGCCCCGACTGGGCCCTCACCCTCGCCGGCGTCACGGCGGTGATCCTGTTCCTGCCCAAGCTCTTGAGCGTGGTGCTGGTGATCTTCAAGCGCCGCCAGCTGAAGCAGTTCGGCGGCTTCGTCGGCCTCGGCGCGAGCGTGGTGCTCGAGACCCTGATGGGGAGCCTCATGGCCCCCATCCGAATGGTCTTCCACAGCCGCTACGTGGTGATGAACCTCCTCGGCCGTACGGTGGGCTGGAAATCGGGCAGCCGCGACGAGGCGGACACCTCGTGGGGCGAGGCGCTGCGCCACCACTGGGGCGACACGCTGTTCGCGAGCGCGTGGGGCGCGGGGCTCTACTGGCTCAACCCCGGCTACTTCTGGTGGGTCATGCCGATCATCGGCGCGCTCATCCTGTCGATCCCGATGTCGGTCTGGACGAGCCGCGTGACGCTTGGCCAGAAGGCGCGCCGCCTCAAGCTCTTCCTCACCCCGGAGGAGCACACCCCGCCCCCCGAGCTGGTGGCGCTCCATGCCTACGAGACCGCGTTCGAGAGCGCCAAGGCAGCGCTCCCGGTGCAAGAGCAGGACGGCTTCGTGCGCGCCGTGGTGGACCCGTACGTGAACGCACTTCATCGCGCCGTCGCGGGGCGACGACGCCGGGTCAAGCCGGGCGTGCGCGCTGCGCGCCGAAAGATCATCGCGCGAGCGCTCGCCGACGGTCCGTCGGTGCTTTCCGGCAAGCAGCGCCGCTACCTCATGCAGGATCCGGACGCGATCGACGAGCTTCACGAGCAAGTGTGGGCGCTGCCCGACCGCTTCGATGCCGCCCGCTGGGGCCGCCCCGGCGCCCACCCTGGGCGCGGGTGAGCGCGGTTCCAGAGCCCCCTGGACCGGTCGTCCGCGACCGCCCCGCCGCCTTCGGTCGCTCCCGCCGCGCGCGCCCGCCGCCGCTGCGGGCGCGCTCGTCCTGGTGGCCGCGGCGGCGATCGCCGTACACGGATGTCACCGGGGTGGCGACCGCGACGACCTGGTGCTGTGGGCGATGGGAAGCGAGGGTGACGCAGCCGCGCAGCTGGTTCGCGAGTTCGAGCGCGCGAACCCCGCGCTCCACGTCCGAGTCCAGACCCTGCCCTGGAGCGCCGCCCACGAGAAGATCCTCACCGCATTCGTCGGCGACTCGATGCCCGACGCCTTCCAGGCCGGCAACACCTGGTTGCCCGAGCTTCGCGAGCTGGGCGCGATCGACGCGATCGACGCGCGCCTCGACGCGAGCGCCACGCTCGACCGCGCGGACTTCTTCCCGGGCGTCCTCGACACGAACGTGATCGAGGGCGTGACCTGGGGGCTGCCGTGGTACGTCGACACCCGGCTCCTCTTCTACCGCCGCGACCTCCTCGAACGTGCCGGCGTGGCGGAGGTGCCCGCCACGTGGGACGCATGGCGAGACGCCATGACGCTCCTCGCCGAGCACCCCGCGACGGCGGACGGCCACGCCATCCTGCTGCCGATGCGTGAGTGGGAGGTGCCGGTGATCCTGGCGCTCGGCAACCGAGCCGAGTTGCTGCGCGACCACGATCGCTTCGGCAACTTCCGGAGCCCACCGGTGCGCGCCGCCTTCGCGTGGTACCTCGACCTCTTCACCCGCGGGCTGGCGCCGCGCGCGAGTGCCTCCACCTCGGGGAACCTCTACCAGGACTTCGCCCGCGGAGCCTTCGCCTACTACGTGACCGGACCGTGGAATCTGGGCGAGCTGGCGAAGCGGCTACCCGCCGAGCTCGCCGAGTCCTGGGACACCGCGCCCATGCCAGCGGCGCGCGCCGGCGAGCCCGGCCTCTCCCTCGCCGGGGTGCGAGCCTGGTGGTGTCGGCGAAGAGCGCGCAAGGACGACGCGTGGCGCCTCATCGAGTTCCTCGCCGCGCCCGAGCGCCAGTCGGCGCTCACGCGGCTCACCGGCGATCTACCGGCGTCGCGCTCCGCCTGGACGCGCTCGGGGCTCGCCGACGCACCGCGGACGCGCGCCTTCTACGCCCAGTTACAATCGTTGCGGGCGACTCCGAAGATCCCCGAGTGGGAGCAGATCGCCACGTCGATCGCGCGACATGCCGAGAGCATGATCCGCGGCGAGGAAACGCTCGACGCCGGGCTCGCCGACCTCGACGCGGACGTCGATCAGATCCTCGCCAAGCGCCGCTGGCTCCTCGACCGCGCGAACGCGGTCACGCCCGCGCCGGTCGGCTCGGACGCCCCCTCCGCCTCCACCGCCGAGCCTCATGCTCCCTGAACGATCGCGCGCGGGTTGGGTGCTGGTCGCGCCGGCGCTGGCGGCGATCGGGCTCTTCTTCGCCGTGCCGGTCCTCGCCGCGCTCGCCCTGAGCTTCACCGACTTCGACATCTACGCGCTCGCGGACCTCGATCGTCTGCGCGTGGTCGGCCTCGCCAACTACCAGCGACTACTACACGACCCGAGATTCTGGATCGCGCTGCGCAACACGTCGTACTTCGTGTTCGTCGGCGGGCCGCTGTCGGTCGCGGTCTCGCTCGGCGCTGCGCTGACCCTCGACGCCCGCACCGCGAGGTGGAAGCCCTTCTTCCGCACCGTGTTCGTGCTGCCGGTGGTGACCACGCTGGTGGCGGTCGCGGTGGTGTGGCGATACCTCTATCACCCGCGCGTCGGGCTCCTGAACCACGTCCTCGGCTGGGTGGGTGTGCCGCCGGTCGATTGGCTCGGCGACCCGCGCTTCGCGATGCCGGCGATCATCGTGCTCGCGATCTGGAAGAACTTCGGTTTCAACACCCTGATCTTCCTCGCCGGGCTGCAGGCGATCCCGCCCCGCCTCTTCGAGGCGGCCCGTCTCGACGGCGCCGGCGCGTGGCAGACCTTCCGCGCGGTCACGCTACCGATGCTCGCGCCCACGTTCGTGCTGGTCGCGGTGCTGACGCTCGCCGGCTACTTCCAGCTCTTCGCCGAGCCCTACGTGATGACCCAGGGCGGGCCAGGCTCGAGCACGCTGAGCGTCGTGCTGCTGATGTACGAACAAGGCTTCCGATGGTGGAACCTGGGCTACGCGGCGGCGGTGGCGTTCGTGCTGTTCGCCATCATCGTCGCGTTCACCGGGCTCGACCGCCTGGCGCGGCGCTTCGCCGCGCCGCGCCAGCCCGCCGTGGCCCAACACGGTCCCGGAGAGCGCTCGTGAAGCGGATCGCTGCCGCCGCGCTCGTGAATGGCCTGCTGACGGCCGGTGCCGTGCTCACGCTCATGCCGTTCCTGTGGATGATCTCGGCCTCCCTCATGCCGACCGGCGAGGCGAGCGCGATCCCACCTCGTTTCCTGCCCAGCCACGTGACCACCGAGCACTACCGGGTGCTGCTCACGCGGCTGGCGCTCGGACGCCACGTGGTGGTGAGCCTCGGCCTCGCCGGCACCATCACCGTGCTCGGACTGGCGGTGAACGTGATGGCGGGCTACGCGTTCGGAAAGCTGCCCTTCGCGGGCAAGGAGCGGATCTTCCAGGTGCTCCTGGCGGCGCTGGTGATCCCGGCCCAGGTCTCGATGCTGCCGCTCTTCCTGATGCTGAAGGCGCTCGGCCTGGTGAACACGTTCGCGGGAGTGGTGATCCCCGGCCTCGCGAGCGTGTTCGGCATCTTCCTGATCCGCCAGCACGCGCGCGAGATCCCGGACAGCATCCTCGACGCGGCGCGCGTCGACGGGGCCAGCGAGCTCACCATCTTCCGCACGATCGCGCTCCGACTGCTCACGCCGATCCTGGTCACGCTCGCGCTGTTCTCGTTCATGGGCGCCTGGAACGACTTCTTGTGGCCGCTGGTCGTCCTCACCGACGATCGCCTCTACACGTTGCCGGTTGCGCTCGCGAACCTCGTCGGCGAACACGTCCAGGAAACGGAGCTGATGATGGCGGGCTCGGTCGTGACGGTGCTGCCGGTGGTGCTTCTCTTCGTGGCGCTGCAGCGCTACTACGTCGCCGGCCTCACGGCCGGAGGAGTGAAAGGTTGAAGAGGGAATCACTCGATCGCGCGGCGCGAGCCGCGAAGCTCGTCGTGGCCGCGGCGCTGATCGTCGTCGCCGCGTCCGGCCGCGCCGGCGCCGCGAGCACCGTCCTCGATCACTTCGACGCCGTCGACGGGTGGACCTCCGCCGCCTCCGAGGGTGCCGAGGTCAAGCTCTCGGTGGTGCCCGGCCCCAACGGCAACGCCCTCAAGGTCGACTACGACCTGAGCCGTGGCCGCGGCTGGGTGCTGGTCCGCAAGCCCTTCCCGCTCGACCTGCCCGCCAACTACGCCTTCAGCTTCCAGCTCAAGGGCGAGGGGCCGCACAACGACTTCGAGCTCAAGCTCGTCGACCCGACCGGCCAGCGCGTGTGGTGGCGCAAGCAGCGCGACTACTCGTTTCCGTCGGAGTGGCAGCGCGTGGTGGTGCGCCGCTCCCGGATCGAGCTCGCGTGGGGCACCACCGACGCCGGCCTCACCCACCTCGGCGGCCTGGAGTTCGCGCTCGCCGCCAGCGAAGGCGGCAAGGGCAGCTTCCTGCTCGACGAGCTCGCGTTCGAGAAGCGCGAGCCGGCGACCGGCGAGCGCCCGCTCCCTGACGTCGAGGCGTCGTTCCTGCGCGACGGTTTCGAGGGTGGACGCGCCGTCGACGGCCAGCTCGACACCACCTGGAAGAGCCGCCCCCTGCCACGCGAGCAGACCCTCACCATCGACCTCGGCAGCAACGTCGAATACGGCGGCCTGATCGTCGACTGGGACAAGGACGACTACGCGGCCGCCTACCAGATCGAGACCTCCAGCGACCGAGCGGAGTGGACGCCCGCATACCGCACGACCACCGGCGACGGCGGCCGCGTCTACGTCTACATGCCCGACGCCGAGTCGCGCTTCATCCGCTTCGCCATGCAGCGCTCGAGCCGCGGACGCGGCTACGGGATCCGCGAGATCGCCCTGCAGCCGTATTCGTTCTCGGCGTCGCCGAACGAGTTCTTCCAGGCGATCGCCGCGGAGGCGCCGCCCGGCGTCTACCCGCGCTACTTGCAGGGCAAGCAGACCTACTGGACCGTCGTGGGCGTGCCCGGCGACACCAAGGAAGCGCTGCTCAACACCGACGGCATGCTCGAGCTCGGCCGCGGCGAGCTCTCGATCGAGCCGATCCTGCGCACCGACGCCGGTCCCCTGACGTGGGCGCAGGCGGAGATCACGCAGGAGCTCGCCGACGGTTACCTGCCGATCCCCACGGTGCGCTGGCGCGCCAGGACCTCGCCCTCAGCATCACGGCGGTCGCCCACGGCGAGGCCGGGCGCTCGGTCCTCTACGCGCGCTACCGCGTCGAGAACCTCGGCACCGACGACGCGCCGGTGCAGCTCTTCCTCGCGATGAGGCCGTTCCAGGTGCTACCGCCGTGGCAGAACCTCAACATCACCGGGGGCGTGGCGCACGTGCAGGAGGTGCGCTTCGAAGGCACCACCGCGCACGTGAACGGCAACCTGGTGGTGCCGCTCACGCCCCCCGATCGGGTGGGTGCGGCAAGCTTCGAGCAGGGCACCATCACGCGCTACGTACTGGCTGGCGAGCTACTCGCGCAGCCCTCGGCGTACGACCCCTTCGGGCTGGCCTCCGCCGCGCTCCAGTACAACCTCTACCTCGCGCCGGGTACCGCGAGCGAGGTGGACGTGGCGGTGCCGTTCGATCCGCGTGGCGGCACGAGCGACGTCGAGCCGCGCAGCTTCTCGAAGGCGCTGGACGAAGCGAGCGAGCGCTGGCGCCGACTGCTCGGACGGGTCGAGATCGGCGTGCCGGCCGCAGGGGCCGATCACGTCGGCGCGGCGCGCTCCACCCTCGCCTACATGCTCATCAACCGCGACGGCCCGGCGCTCCAGCCGGGCTCGCGCACCTATCAGCGCTCCTGGATCCGCGACGGTGCGATCACGTCGGCGGCACTCTTGCGCGCCGGCTTCACCGAGGAGGTCCGCGAGTTCGTCCGCTGGTACGCGAGCTTCCAGACCGCCGGTGGCGTGGTGCCGTGCTGCGTCGACCGCCACGGACCCGACCTCACCCCCGAGCACGACAGCGCCGGCGCCTTCATCCACACCCTCGCCGACTACTACCGGTTCACCCGCGACGTGGGCTTCGTCTACGA
Source organism: Deltaproteobacteria bacterium (assembly GCA_016713535.1). GTDB lineage: Bacteria > JADJOY01 > JADJOY01 > JADJOY01 > JADJOY01 > JADJOY01. Next base: position 469,676 of record JADJOY010000003.1, on the reverse strand, counting down.
GCTGTGGCCGAACGTGGTGAAGGCCGTCAGCTACCTGAACACGCTTCGCCAGTCGCAGATGACCGACTCGTTCCGCACTCCGGAGAAGATCGACCGCTACGGACTGTTGCCCGAGTCGATCAGCCACGAGGGCTACTCGGCGCACGCGGTCCACTCGTACTGGGACGACTTTTTCGCGCTGCGCGGTCTCGCCGATGCCGCGGAGCTGGCCGTGATCCTCGGCGACGACGATCACGCGCGGCGCTTCGCCGAGCTGCGCGATTCCTTCCGCGAGACGCTCGCGGCCTCGATCAAGCAGACCGTCGAGAGCCAGCACCTGGACTACGTCCCGGGTTCGGTCGAGCTCGGCGACTACGATCCGACCTCGACCGCGATCGCGCTGGTGCTCGACCTCGACCTCGGCAGCGACGTCGACAGACTCGTCAGCGCCACCATCGACCGCTACGTCGCCGAGGTGAACCATCGCTTCGAGTCCGGCGACTGGGACGCCTTCTCCCCGTACGAGCTCCGCAACGTGGACGCGCTGGTGCGCCTCGGCCGCCGCGCCGACGCGATCGCGCTGCTCGACCAGCTGCTGGCGTTCCGCCGACCACGGGCGTGGAACGAGTGGGCCGAGATCGTCTGGAAAGATCCCGACAACCCGCGCTTCATCGGCGACATGCCGCACACCTGGGTCGGCGCCGGCTACGCCAACGCGCTGCGCGACCTCTTCGCGTACGAGCGCGCCGCCGATCGTTCGCTGGTGCTGGGCGCGGGCATACCGCCAGCGTGGATCCTGAGCGAGCCCGGCATCGCGGTGAAGCGGATGCCGACCTTCTACGGTCCGCTCACCTATTCGATGACCGCCGAGACGCCGAGCCGGATCCGCGTTCGCATCGAGCCCACCCTGGCGAGCCCACCCGGCGACATCGTGGTGATGTCCCCCCTCGACCGGCCGTTTCGCGGGCTCGAGGCCAACCAGCCCGGCGTGAGGAACGTCGAGGGCCGCAAGCTGGTGGTCGAGCGCCTCCCGGCGGACTTCGTGGTCACCTATTGAACGGCATCGCTCCGTTCCCGTCGTCGTACCGCATGGCTCGATGAGCGGACACTCGGTCCTCGCGCGCCTCGACAGGCTCACCGACGCCGCGCCTCACGGGCGGGTGCTCTCGAACGGGCGCCTCACCACCCTCGTCACCGGCGCCGGAGCGGGCTTCACCCGCTGGGACGGGCTCGGGCTGACCACGTGGAACGGGGACCGCACCACGGACGACGAGGGCACGTTCGTCTACGTCCGCGACGTCGACACGGGCTCCGTGTGGTCGCTCGGCGCCCAGCCGGTGCGCGCACCTGCCGATCTCTACGTGGCGAGCGCCACCACCGGCTGCGTGACGTTCGAGCGTGAGGACGGGGACCTCGAGAGCGTGCTCGACGTGGCGATCGCGAACGATGCCGACGTCGAGCTGCGGCGCGTGCGGATCGGCAACCGCGGCGGCGTCGCGCGCGCGCTCGAGATCACCGCGTATCTGGAGGTCGCCCTGCACCATCCCGCGGCCCACGCCGCCCACCCGGCCTTCTCCAAGCTCTTCGTCGAGACGAGCCGGGACGACGTCGAGACGCTGCTGGCACGACGGCGGCCGTTCTCGCCGGGCGAGCGTGTGCCGTGGATGGCCGCGACCCTCGTCGGGCCCGGCGTACCCAGCGTCGAGAGCGACCGGGCGCGCTTCGTGGGCCGTGGGCGCGCGCGAGGCCACCCCCTCGCCGTCCACACCGGCGGAGCGCTCTCGGGCACCGTCGGCGCGGTCCTCGAGCCCGTGTTCGCGCTGCGGCGCGCCGTGGTGCTCGAGCCCGGTTGCTCGGTCGAGCTCGGGCTGTTGGTGACCGCGGCGAACGAGCGTGCGGTGGTGATCGAGAACCTGCGCGGCTTGCGCTCGGCGGCGTCGTGGGACGCGATCCTCGACGGCGCCTCCGCACGCGAAGAGGAGCGACTGCGCGCCTGCGGCGTCGACCCGACCCACTCCGAGCTCCTCCAGGACGTGGCGTGCGCGTCGCTCTACGGCGCCGCGGCGAGGGACGCTCCGGACGCTTCGGGTGCGTCGCCCGGGTCGACCCTCGACCTGGCGCGAGCCCGTGACTACTGGACGTCGCTCGGGCTCGACGTGACGGCGAGCGACGACGCGCTCCGGTCGCTCGCCGCCGCCCTCACCCAGCTCGAGCCACGGCACGCGTACCGCCCAGGACCGCCGCCCGGCGCGGCCACGCGGCCCGGCCCTACCGAAGCTCGGGCGGTGCAGGCCGAGCCGCCCGAGCCGCTCGCGTTCTGGAACGGCCACGGCGGCTTCACGTCCGCTCACGACGAATACGTGATCCACGTCCGCGGAGGTGGCGACGAGGCCGCGGGCCTTCCGCCGCTGCCGTGGATCAACGTCCTGTCGAACGAGGGCTTCGGCGCGCTCGTGAGCGAGACCGGCGCCGGCTACACCTGGAGCCGCAACAGCCGCGAGAACCGCCTCACGCCGTGGTCGAACGATCCCGTCTCCGATCCCCACGGCGAGGCGCTCTACGTCCGCGACGAAGAGACCGGGCGGGTGTGGTCGCCGTGCCCGGGCCCCGTCGATTCGCCCGAGCCGTGCGAGGTCCGCCACGGCTTCGGCTACACGCGTTTCCGGCGACGCGTCGACGGGCTCGAACACGAGCTGGTGATCTTCGTCGAGCGCGAGGCGCCTGTGCGGATCGCCTGGCTGAGGGTCGAGAATCCGGGCCCGGCGCCGCGGGCGCTCACGGTGTGGAGCTACGCCCAGCTCGTCCTCGGGGTGCTCCCCCAGGAGACGCGCACCAGCGTCGTGACCGGGATCGACGAGGGCGCCGCCTCGATCGTCGCCCGTCACCCGGCGAGCAGCGACTTCGGTGGGAGTGTCGCGTTCGCGACCGTCGTCGCCTCCGCGAACGTCGAGGGGGTCTCCTTCACCGCCGACCGTGCGGCGTTCCTGGGTCGCAACGGCTGCGTCGGCGCTCCCGCCGCCGTGCTGGCGGGGGCACCGCTCGACGGTCGCAGCGGCGCCGGCTTGGATCCGTGCGCGGCGTTCCGCGTGCCGCTGGAGATCGGCGCCGGCGAGACCGCGGAAGTCGCGGTGCTCCTCGGCGAGGTCACCGAGCTCGACGCGCTACGGCGGATCGTCACGAGCCTCGCCGAGCCCGGCGCCCTCGCCGCCGCGCTCGACGACGTCCGCGCGGGCTGGCGTCACACGCTCTCGGCGGTGCGGGTCCGGACACCGATCCCTGAGCTCGACACGCTCTTCGACGGCTGGCTCGCGTACCAGACGCTCTCGTGCCGGCTGTGGGGGCGCTCGGCGCTCTACCAGTCGGGTGGCGCCTACGGCTTCCGCGATCAGCTCCAGGACGCCTACAACCTGGTCTTCCACCGTCCCGACCTCACCCGCGCGCAGATCCTGCTCCACGCCGCGCACCAGCTCGTCGAAGGCGACGTCTTGCACTGGTGGCACCCGCCCAGCGACCGCGGCACCCGCACCCGCATCGCGGACAACCGGCTATGGCTGCCCTTCGTGGTCGCCGGATACGTCGACGCCACCGGCGACGCGAGCGTCCTCGACGAGCGTGCCCCGTACCTCACCGCGCGCGCGCTCGCGGACGGCGAGCACGAGGCCTACCTGCGCGCCGAGCCGTCGGGCGAGTCGGGTACGGTCTACGAACACTGCTGCCGGGCGCTCGAGGTGTCGCTGGCGACCGGACCGCACGGTCTGCCGCTGATCGGCATGGGCGACTGGAACGACGGCTTCAACTGGATGGGCCGGTCCGGGCGCGGCGAGAGCGTGTGGCTCGCGTTCTTCCAGGTGCACGTGATCGACCACTTCGCGCCGCTCGCCGAGCGCCGCGGAGACTTCGAGCGCGCGCGACGCTACCGCACCCACCGTGATGCCATGGCCGCGGCGGTCGAGCGCGAGTGCTGGGACGGCGCCTGGTACCGGCGGGCTTTCTTCGACGACGGTACACCGCTCGGCACCGCCGCCGACGACGAGGGACGCATCGACGCCCTCGCCCAGGCGTGGGCCGTGATCTCGGGTGTTGCGCTCCGCGAGCGCGCCGAGGCCGCGCTCGCGGCGCTGGATCACGAGCTGATCGTCGACGAGCCGGCGCTGATCCGGCTGGTCTGGCCACCGTTCGACCACGCCGCGAGCGAGCCCGGCTACATCAAGGGCTACCTCCCCGGCATCCGCGAGAACGGCGGTCAGTACACCCACGCGGCGCTGTGGGTGGTGCGCGCCCTCGCCGAGCTCGGCCATCGCGGACGCGCCGCCGAGCTCCTCGCGCGCCTCACCCCGATCCACCACACCCGGGACCGCGCCGCCACGGCGATCTACCGCGGCGAGCCCTACGCCGTGGCCGCGGACCTCTACGGCGTGCACCCCCACGTGGGCCGGGCCGGCTGGACCTGGTACACCGGATCCTCGGGATGGATGATCCGGGTGGCGCTCGAGTCGATTCTCGGCCTCACCGTCGAGGATGGCGCCACACTCGTGCTCGCCCCGCGGGTGCCAGACGACTGGCCCGGGTACACGATCGTCTGGCGAGTCGAGGAGCGAGGGACGGTGTACGAGATCGAGGTGCGGAACCCGAGCGCTTGCGCGGCGCGTGTGCTCGCCGCGACGGCGGACGGCGAGCGCGTGGCGGTGGTCGACGGCGTAGCCCGGATCCCGCTGGCGCGCGACGGCGCTCGCCATCGAGTCCAGGTGACGCTCGGCAACGAATGACGTGGCCGTGCGCAGCGCGCACGGGAAAGGACGTTCGATGAGGATGCTCGGCTCGAGACGAAACGCGGGGCTGCTGGGGGCGGTGCTGGCGAGCCTGCTGGTGGCGAGCGCGACTCACGCGCTCGAGGACCGGCGCTTCCGGGCGGCGGGCAAGGCGGTGATGCAGGGGCGCGAGTTCCCGGCGCAGATCCGCGTGCTGTGCAGCGGTCCGAAGAACGTCGAGGTCCAGCTCTCGGTGATCTTCGCGAGCGGTGCCGAGGCGGCCGGCGCCGACGTGTTCTTCCCGTTCGGTACCTTCGAGGGGCCGGACGGCAAGCCGGCGCCGATCGCGATCGAGGTCAGCGGCGCCGAGGGCAAGTCCACCAAGTACCGCTTCATGTCGGCCGCGGGCTGGTTCGGCGTCGAGGACGAGTACCTCTTCAGCTTCAAGTCGACCGACGGCAAGCGGCTCCTCGCCGAGGGCGCGACCGCGAAGGCCATCACGGCGTCGATCGTGGCCGGCAGGTCGAGCCTGTCGTTCTCCTTTCCCGAGCCCGGCACCGTCCTGGGGAAGGCGGCCGCGGCCTGCCAGTAGGCGCCGGGGGGGCTGGCGGCCAGGCGGCAGAGCCTGACCACCGACGCACCGGTTCCCATCCAGCGACGGGGACGCGTCAGCGCGAGCGCGCGAGCGCGGCACCCCGCGCGTCGAACAGGTGGATCTCGGCGGGCTCGAAGACGACGCGGGTCGTCGCGCCCGGCGCGAGGTCGACCATCCCCGGGGCTCGCGCCAGCAGGCGCGGCCCGCCACGGATCCCGACATGGACGAGCGTCTCGTGGCCGAGGTTCTCGGCGTGGAGGACGGTCGCGAGCACCCCGCCCTCGTCGCCGAGGTGGACGTGCTCGGGACGAACGCCCGCCGTGAGCACGGTGCCTCCCGCCGCTCTCGCCGCGACGATCGCTTCGCCGGCAAAGTGCCTCGTATCGATGGACAGCGCGACGGGACCGAGCGCGATCGCGACACCCTCGCCGCTCTCCGGAGCCACGAGCCGGGTCTCGATCAGGTTCATCGGTGGGTTGCCGATGAAGCCGGCGACGAAGGTGTTGCACGGCGCCCGATAGAGCGCCGCCGGCGTATCGACCTGCTGGAGGCGCCCGCCATCGAGCACCGCCACCCGGTCGCCGAGGGTCATCGCCTCGACCTGATCGTGAGTCACGTAGACCATCGTGGTGCGGATCCGGCGCTGCAGCTCCTTGATCTCGGCGCGCACCTGGACGCGCAGACGCGCGTCGAGGTTGGAGAGCGGCTCGTCGAGGAGCGAGAGCGAGGGTTCGCGCACCAGCGCGCGCCCCATCGCCACCCGCTGGCGCTCACCGCCCGAGAGCTGCTTGGGCAGGCGGTCGAGCCAGCGGTCGATGGCGAGCGACCGAGCCACCGCGTCCACGCGCCGCGCGATCTCGTCCTTCGCCATGTGCCGCATCTTGAGGGGAAACTCGAGGTTCCCGCGCGCGGTGAGGTGCGGATAGAGCGCGTAGTCCTGGAACACCATCGCGACGTTGCGCTCCTGCGGAGACGCGTCGTTCACGACCCGACCGGCGATCTTGACCGCGCCGCGGGTGGCGCTTTCGAGCCCCGCGATGACGCGCAGCAACGTCGACTTCCCGCACCCCGAAGGGCCCACCAGCACCACCAGCTCGCCATCGGCGACGGCGAGCGAGACGTCGGTCAGCGCGTGCCGCCCACCCGGGTAGACCTTGTCGACGTGCTCGAGCTCGAGGTCGCCATGGGGTTCGGGTCGGTCGGTGCGCGGCGGGCGCGACGGTTCGGGAGCGGCGCGCGCCGCTCACTCGAAGAAGCGCTCGGCCGCGATCACGGGCAGCGCCCGCGCCACGATCGGGTCGCTCTCGAAGAGCCGCTGGATGTGGTGATCGGTGAGGTGGTTGGCGAGCGCCACGAACGTCATCGCCTGGTCGAGCGTGAGGTAGGTGTGGGCGACGGCCCCACTCGCCGGATCCACCGAGTCGTAGAAACCCCAGTCGCCATAGACCGGGAACCGCCGCGCCAGCTCCTGCAGGTCGGCGAGCGCGCGAGCCGGATCGACCGCGAGCGCGAGCGCCGCGGCGTGAGGCGTGACCGCGCCGGTGCCGTAGCCGATCGCGCCCAGAGGCTTCACCCCGTACTCGCCGTACTCGCGGGAGGGTCCGGGCTCGTAGCTCGGCGAGAGTCCCCACACCGGGTAGCCGAGCCGCTCGCCCGCGAAGCGCCGCTGCACCTCGACGTGGGCAGCGTCGTTGGCGCCGAGGCTCGCGGGGGCGAGCCGCGGCTCGTCGAGCACGAGCGTCGGCATGAGCGCCTCGAACATGCTGCCGCCCCACGACGGCACGTAGCGGATACCTTCCCACTCGTACCAGCCGCCGAGGTACGGCTCGTCCTCGACGCCGTACTTCTCGCGCGCCCCTTCCGGATCTGCGACTGCCACTGCAGCTCTGTGGAAGGTGCGGATCATCCGGTACCAGTGGGTCGGCGGCGCCTCGCCGCGGCCGATCGCGATGACGCTGCCGAGCCGCGACTCCGCGAACAGCACGCCGTAGTGGTAGCGCGAGCGCCGGTCCTTCTGTACGTAGAAGCCGTGGGTCATGCGACCGAGGTCGTCGTCGTAGAAGAGACCGTAGTCCATCGCGTCGACGAGCGCGGTGGCGCGCGCGGCGAGCTCGGGATGGCGGTTCCGGACCACGATCAGGCCGGCGATCAGCCACGACGAGTCGACGAACGACAGCAGGTTGCTGGTGCGCTCGAGGGTCGTGGTGTCGTAGTAATTGAGAAAGAACCCGTGGTGGCGCTCGAGACCGTCGAGCGTGTCGAGCATCGCGCCGATGCGCGCGATCGCGCCCGCCTCGTCGAGGTAGCCGAGCCTCTCGGCGGCCACGATCGCCAGCATCCGAAGCCCCACGTTGGTGACGTTGGCGTAGTCGCCGACCACGCCCTCGGGCGGCCCGGCCGGGGTGTCGTCGAGGTGGACGTGGTCGACAGGGAGCCCGTTGTCGCGGTCGTGGAGCGCCTCGAGCCCGCGCCACGTGTCGAGGGCGACGCGGCGCGCGAACTCCTCGGGGTCCTCCGGCAGCGAGGCACCCTCGACCGAGAGGAGCGAGGGCCAGCCGTTCATTCGTGCCCTGACGAATGGCCGCGCGGCGACCTGCCCGCCATGAGCGGCTTCCCAGGCGCGCTTCTTGGGCGCGTCCACCGGCTCGAGGAGCGCGGGCTCCGCGTGTCCCCCCTCGACCTCCTCACCGAGCTCGCACACCTCGTCGTGACTCCACAGACGCTGCAGACGCGCGCAGCCAACTGCGCCGAGCGCGAGGATGGCCGCCGAGACCAGCAGGACGAGGGACGGGGCAGTGCGAGGCTCGCGCATGGGGCGCAGACGATCGTGGCGATCCCGTCGCAAGTCAAGGCTTCGGACGAGCTGCCGGCCCGACCTGCCGGCGCGGGTTCGGCGTCCCCGGGATGCCAACGGTGAGCCCACTCAAATTTCGCCCGGCACTGGCGCGCCGCGGAGACAAAAGCCTACAATTCATCGACCTAAGGAAAACCCCGAGGGTCGTACCGATGGAGGTTGCATGCGCCGACGGATCTCGCCTCGCATTCCGCGCACAGCGGATGCCGCGAACTCACCCCTGGCGCACGCCACCCACAGCTTCGTCTCACACACCACGACTCTCACGCGCCCCTTCGGCTCGGTGCGAGGACGCTGAAGGCACGAGCGTCTTCCTGCGGGTCCTGCTGACCTCGGTGATCGGCTACGCGCTCGCCTCCACCCTCGACCTGGCGGTTGCGTCGCTCCTCGGCACCGGCGCTCTCCTCCTCGGCGGCACCGTCCCGGGTGGGCTCGCGCTCGGCTACCTGCAGTGGCTCGGGATGCGTGACCGCGTCGCCGACCGCAAGCGCTGGCTGATGTTCAGCGTGCTCGCCTGGAGCGTCGGGAATCCACTCCTGCTCTCGATCATCACCCCGGGACGGGTGCTCGCGTTCACGACCCACGCGCTCTTGGTGAGCTTCCTGCGTGCGCCCGACCTCGGCGCCCGGCGGACCATCGGGCTCACGCTGTGGATCGGCGCGAGCGTGTTCGGCGCGGTCGTCAACGGCTACGCGATCGAGACGTCGCGCCAAGGGCTCGACCACGGCCTGCGCGCGCTCCTGGTGCTCGCCCTCGGTAGCGGCGTCGCGATCGCGGCGATGCAGGCGCTGGTGTTCGCCGCGATTCACGGCAACTTCGCGCTCACCGCCGAGCGCTTGGCGGCCGCCCTCGGGGGTGTCGGGCGGCCGGTCGGTGCGCCTGTCCAGGCCGACGCGCGGATACGCTGGGTCTACGCGACCGTACGCGTGTCCTGAGCGTGCCCATCGCTCTGCGCGAGCCGATGTAGGGCGCGCCCGTACGTCCGCCTGCTGCCGGGGCCATACCGATTCCCCTGCTGGGGGAATGGTGCCGCGGCGCTGACACAACGCTGACAGAGACCAGCCTACGATGGTGTTCCTGCTGGGGAGCCCGGACGGGCTCACCCCCGGCGTCCATTCGGCCCGAGCAAGGAGAAGCCATGACCGTGCATCCGCTCCACCCCCAGCCCAAGCCCCATCGCCAGGCTCATGGCGCCTTCGCGCGCTTCATCGGGCGGTTGTGGCTCAAGGCTTTCGGGTTCCGCGTGGCCGGTCAGCGTCCACCCGTCGAGAAGTACGTGCTCATCTGCGCCCCGCACACGTCCAACTGGGACGCATTCTTCATGCTCGCGATGTCGTTCGTGCTCGACATGAAGCTGAGCTGGATGGTGAAGCACACCATCGTGAAGGGCGCCTTCGGACGTTTCCTGCGCTCGCTCGGAGCGGTGCCCATCGACCGCACCTCGCCGCAGAACATGGTCGAGCAGATGGCGGACGCGTTCGCGAAGAGCGACGAGCTGGTGCTCGCCGTACCTCCTGAAGGCACCCGCAAGCACACCGATTACTGGAAGACCGGCTTCTACTACATCGCCCTCAAGGCGGGTGTGCCGATCGTGCCGTCGGTGCTCGACTACGCGAAGCGTATCGGGACGGTGTTGCCGCCCTTCACGCCCACCGGCGACATCGACGCCGACATGCAGAAGCTCGCGGCGATCTACGCCGAAGCCGGCCCCAAGCATCCGGCGCTCCATGGCCCCGTGCGCGTCCGTCCCCAGCTCGACGACGAGCGTCAGGCCGCGGTGGGCTGACCCGGCCACGCCGGATCGCGACCACGACCGTAGGGGCGGGGCCTGACCCCGCCCGCGATTCACGCGCTCGCAGCGCCGCGCGCGCCCGCGCTCGACCCTGGGGTCGTCGACGAAGCGACGACCCTCCAGCCGAATCGAAGCGCGATCAGGCGAGGTCGAACACCAGCACCTCGGCGTCCTGCTCGGCGCCGATCTCGAGGCTTTCGACCTCGCTCAGCGCGGCGCCGTCGCCCTCGTCGAGGCGCTCTCCGTTCACCGACACGGCTCCTCGAGCGACCTGCACCCAAGCGTGCCGCCCGGCCGCGATCGGCTGGCTCACGCGAGTGTCGGCAGCGAGCAGCCCCGCGTAGAGCCGAACGTCCTGGTGCACCGTGATCGCGCCGTCGGTTCCGTGGCGATCGGCCACGAGCCGCAGCCGCCCGCTCCGCTCGGCCGCGGGGAAGTTCTTCTGCTCGTAGCCCGGCGCGAGCCCGGGGCGCTCCGGCAGGACCCAGATCTGCAGGAAGTGAACGGGCGCCGTGCTCGACGGGTTGAACTCGCTGTGGAGCACGCCGGTGCCCGCGGTCATGCGCTGCACGTCACCCGGCACCAGCACCGATCCGGTGCCGAGGCTGTCCTTGTGCTCGAGCTGGCCACCGAGGACGTACGAGACGATCTCCATGTCGCGGTGGCCGTGGGTGCCGAAACCCTTGCCTTCGCGAACGCGGTCCTCGTTGATCACTCGCAGCGCGCGAAATCCCATGTGGCGCGGGTCGTGGTACTCGCCGAACGAGAACGTGTGGTGACTGTCGAGCCAACCGAAGTTCACGTGGCCGCGCTCGTTCGCGGGACGCCGGGTGATCATCGCTTCCCCCTCGATTCCCCACACTGCGCGGATGGTCCGCGGCACGGGGATGGGCAAGGTAGGGCGGCCCCGCGGGAAGTCAAACCGGTGCGGGGCGGCGGGCGGCGAGCGCCGCGAGCGCGCGATCGGTGAGCCGGGTCACCGCGCGCTCGACCGCGATCGATCCGGCCACCACCGCCGCCACCACCGCGCTCGCTGCGAGCACGAAGAGCGTGGTGGGCCAGCCCGCCATGTGCTCGCCCGCGTTCATCCCGAACGGCTGGTGAAGGAGGAAGATGCCGTACGAGTAGGAGCCGACGATGGCCACGAGCCACGCCGGGCGGCGCGTCGCCGTCAGCTACTCGGCGAGGTTCGCCACCACCACGAAGAGCCCCGCGCCGATCAGCCCGTTGGTGAAACAATAGCCGAGCGTGGAGCGATAGCTCACGAGCCCGAGCCACCACAGCGCGAAGCCGAGCGCCACGCTCGGTGGTCGAAAGAGCCACGCCTCGGTGGCCAGCCGATCCCGCCGGTGCACCATACCGAGACCGATCCCGAGCGCGAACTCCGCCATCCGTCCCGCGAACCATCCCCCCTCGGCCCAGTGGGTGCTGATCGCCCAGCCAGCAAAGAGCGACCAGCGCACCGCCGCCGTCACCACCAGACCGCCGAGGGCGAACGGGAGTGGCCCAATGCGTCGAGCGACCCTCCAGAGGAGTGGGAACACTGCATAGAGCTGGACCAGCAACGTGAAGTACCAGAACGACGGATTGAAATAGAACCACGCCGTCTCGATCGGCCACAGCCTGAGCCCGCTCATGCTCACCAGCAGACGCGCGTCGAGCGACTCGTCGAGCCGCGCGAGCGGTCCGGCCAGCAGGATCACGAGGTGCGCGGCCCAGTAGAGGGGGAACAGCCTGAGCAACCGTCGCCGGTACCACCTCCCCCAACCCTGCGACGGTCGCTCGACGTTGCCGAGGGAGCGCGCGAGCCCGAAGCCCGAGAGCACCAGGAACACCGCGACCGCGTGAAAGCCGAGCAGCGTGAAGCTGCCGACCAGGGCACGCGCCACGCACGCGGCCCCCGGTAGCCAGCCCTCGTCCACCGCCGGCAGGCAGAATCCCGCGAGCCGCACCGTGTAGCGCGCCGGAACCGGGTTCACCGCGCGGTCGCCGTGTCCCGCCTCCTGGAAGAGGTGGAAGTAGGCGATCCAGAGAATCGAGAGGCCCTTCGCCACGTCGACCCACACGAGCCGCTGCTCGGCCTCACGCGGTCGCTCGCTCGGATCCATCGCGCGCGAGCCTACGACGGACGCAGCACCGGTCGGAAGCGACAGCCGCCGGGCGACGGAGCGATCCTGCGCGCCTCGTCAGGAGGAGGGAGGAAAGATGGAGCTCGGCCTCGCCCTGCCCCACACCGGTCCGCTCGCGTCAGCGAGCTTCGTCCGCGAGTTCGCCGCGACCGCCGACGCGTGCGGTTTCGCCAGCCTGTGGGCGGTCGACCACGTCGCCGTCCCCCACCACATCGACTCGCCGTATCCGCTCGGCGAGTCTCCGCGCGTGCTCCCCGACGGCGCCGTCAACCGCTGGATGGCGCCGAGCTACGAGCAACTCACCACGCTCGCCTTCGTGGCGGGGGTCACGCGACGCACGCGTCTCGGCAGCGGCGTCTCGGTGCTCACGCTGCGCAACCCGGTGGTGCACGCGCGCATGCTCGCGACGCTCGACGTGTACTCGGGGGGCCGGCTGGTGTGTGGCGTCGGCGCCGGCTGGCTCCGCGAGGAGGCCGAGGCGATCGGCATGCCGTGGGGAGAGCGCGGCGCGCGCACCGAGGAGCACGTGGCGCTGCTACGGGCGTTGTGGTCCGCACCTGGCGACGAGGTGAGCTTCGCGGGGCGGTTCTACTCGGTGCCGCCGATTCATCCCGAGCCGCGCCCCGTGCAGCGTCCGGGACCACCGATCCTGATCGGCGGGCACGGCGACGCGGCCCTCGCCCGCGCCGGCCGGATCGGTGACGGCTGGTTCGCGGGGCCGATGAGCCCGGCGCGCGCCGCCGAGCTGTGGCCGCGGGTGCTGGCCGCGGCCCGCGCCGCGGGGCGGGACCGGGGCACACTCACCCTCAGCGTCGCCGCGAGCTTCGCGATCCGCGCGGACCAGCCTGCGGGCTCGCGCCAGGGCCTGGCATCGGGAGCGCGGCCGGAGGCCGCGATCGACTCCGGCGACGTCGCGACGCTCGCCGAGCGCGTAAGGTCGTATCGGGCGATCGGCGCGCACGAGCTCCGGCTGGGGATCGTCGCGGCGAGCTCCGAGGCCGTGCTGACCTCGATCGCGCCGCTCGCCGCGGCGCTGCTCCCGGTCGCGGCCGGCTGAGGCAGCACGTCGCCCGATCGTCGACTTACGCACACAACCCCGGCAGTGTAGGTTCGGGAACCCCCTCCCCGAGACCCCCTCGTGCCGTATTCGATCGCGATCGACATCGAGTCCCGAACGCTCACGATCCGCGGCGAAGGCGTGCTCAGGCGCGCCGACTTCGATCGGCTGACCGCGGAAGCGGCGCCCATGCTCGCGGCGCACGGACTGCGGCGGGTGCTGAGCGACTACCGCGCCGCCACGCTCGCGGTCTCGATCGGCGAGCTCCATCAGGTGGTGCGCGCGATCGCCGACGCGATCCGCGCTCAGGGGATCCCGCACACCGAGGTCAAGCGGGCACTGGTGTTCGCGACCGACGCCGAGAGCTTCGCCTTCTACGAGACCGCAGCGCTCAACCGGAACCAGTACATCCGCATCTTCCGCGACCCGGACGCGGCGCGGCGCTGGCTCGCCGAGCCCGACGAGTGAGACGCGCGCCTCACACGCGGTTGAGGCGCTGGTAGAACGGCCGCATGCGCCCGTAGAGCCGGACGAACGCGTCGAAGAGCTCGTCGTAGAGCGCACGGTTGGCGGGATCGGGGCGAAAGACGCTCGCGATCGGCACCAGGTCCGGGATCTCCTCGAAGCGGATCCAGCCGAGCCCGATCGCGGCCAGGAACGCAGCCCCACGCGCGTTGGCCTGGCGCGGGTCCTTGACCACGTGGATCTCGCGATCGAGGACGTCCGCGAAGATCTGGCACCACAGCGGCGACATCGCGCCGCCGCCGATGAGTCGCAGCGGATCGAGGCGCCTCCCCACGAACTTCTCGACGTACTGGAGGCTCCAGCGGGTGTTGTAGGCGACCCCCTCGAGCACCGCGCGCACCATGTCCTCGAGGGTGGTGGTGGTCGAAAGATTGTGGAAGCCGCCGCGCACGTGGATGTCGTCGACGGGAGTGCGCTCACCGTTGAGCCAGGGGGTGAAGAGCACCTTGTGGCTGCCCGCCGGCACCTGCGCCGCGATCTCGTTCACCAGCGCGTAGGGATCCTCGGGCACCGGGATGCCGGTGAGCTCGTGACGCCGGAACAGGATGTTGTCGGCGAGGAACGAGAGCGCGCCGCCGGCGAGGTCCTGCTCGTTCAGACACTGGTACTTGCCGGGGATCGCCGCGGGGAACGACGCGATCGAGTGGATCACGTCGGTCTTCTGGAACGGCACCAGGCACTCGATCCACGACGAGGTGCCGATGTAGAGGTGCCCCTCGAAGTCGCGCACCGCGCCCGAGCCGATGAGGGCGCACTGGTGGTCGGCGGATCCGCTCACCACCGGCGTCGAGCGCGCCAGCCCGAGCGCGTCCGCCACCTCCGGCAGGAGCAGACCCACGACGCGCGTCGCCGGCACCAGCGGCGGGAGCTTGTCGCGATCGAGACCGAGCATGCCGATGAGCTGATCGTCGTAGACGATCCTCTCGGGGTCACGCGCGTCGGTGACCCAGAAGAGGTGCATCGCGTCCGGCGACGACGCGAGGACACCGGTGAGGCGCGCGTTCAGGTAGTCCTTGCTGGGCAGGAAGTAGCGAGTCTGCGCGTAGATCTCGGGGTACTCGCGCTGCACCAGGAGCGCGTGCGCGGCGTCGTCCTTGCCGGAGAGCGCCGGCGCGCCGGCGGTCTTGCGGATCCAGCGGATCGCGCGCGGGATGTTGTAGCCGAGCACGCTCGGGAACCCGCCCATCACCTGCTTCACGTGGCGGGCGCCTCGCGAGTCCATCCAGGTGAGCGCGGGCATGAGGTGGCGGCCGTCGGCGCCCACCGCCACCGTGCTCGAGAACGTGCTCGACACGCACACCGCGCCGATCTTGTCGGGCGAGATCGCGTGTCGTAACACCAGTCGCCGCGCCGCCGTGACGAGCGCGGTCCACCACAGCTCGGGGTCTTGCTCGGCGCCGCCGCCGGGCAGGAACTGGATCGGCGTGCGCTCGTAGTCCGAGTCGATCACGTCGCCGCGCGCGCCCACCAGCGCCGCCTTGATGCCGCTCGTGCCGTGATCGATCGCGAGGACGCAGCGCGCGTCTCTCGCCTCGTTGACGTCGGCGGGGGTCGTCGTCGTGTCGGGCGTCACGCGGGGTCGGCTCGATCCGGCCTTCTGAGGGAGGTCAGAGCTCCATCCGGGAGACGCTGCCGTCGGCCTTGATCGTCTCGAACACGATCGACGCCTCGCGCTTCTCTGCCTTGCCGCCCGCGCGCGCCATCATCACCGGCATCGCGACCGCCAAGAAGTCGTTCGGGTCGATGCAGCCTTCGGGCGGCAGGACACCCTTGGTCGGGATCTTGCCGTCCGCGAGCAGCATGACGCCGATCGCCGCAGGCACGCCCGTGCCCTCACCGAGGGCGCTCGAGCCCGAGAACATGTGCACGCGGACCTCGACCGCCTCGCCACTCTTGCGGCCCTTCACCACCACCGTCATGCAGCCGCGCTGGGTCCCGAAGCTCGTCTCGCGCAGAATCCGCTCGCGCTCGCGGATCAGGTACGCGACCGCGAAGTCGTAGGGCACCACGGGCTTGCCGCCCACGTCGAGAGGCTCACGGCTCGAGAGCCCGAGCCGGCACATCTCGCCGGTCAGGTTGTAGTACTCGATGGGGATCACCGAGCCCTTGTTGGTGACCTGACGCACCTTCAGGAAGCGCGGCATCGTCACCTGCTCGGGGTGCGGGTACGGGAACACCGGCACGGAGCCGAGATTCGGGAAGTCGAAGTCCTCGCGTAGCGCGATCCCGTCGGGCTCGAAGTACTTCACGTACTTGAGCTCGCCGTCGAGGAACATCGGGATGTCGATGCTCATGCAGTGGAAGCGGTGACCGATGACACCCGGCCCCTCGAAGGGCTCGCCGCCGTGGCAGTGGTAGATGTCGATCGAGTCGGTCTCGTCGAGCTGGTTGTCGGCGATGTACTTGCGAGGGTTGGTGGCACCGGGCGAGGCACCCATGCCGATGACGGCGGTGATGCCCGCCTTCTTCGCCTCGGCGTCGCGCTTCAGGATGTCGAGGGTCACGTCGACGTCATCGCAGATGTCGACGTAGGGCTTCTTGGCGGCGAGGACCGCGGCGAGCACGGTTTTCACCGTCTTGTAAAAGGGGCCGACGCAGTTGAGGACGATGTCAGCGTCGGCGATCACGCTCGCCACGCTGGCCTGGTCGCCCGCGTCGACCGGCCGGTAGCTCACCTTGCCGTTGCCGACCTGCGCCGCGATCTCGACGGCGCGCCGCTCGTTCATGTCGCCGATCACTACCTGCGTGAAGGCGTTCTGCATGGCGAGCGTCCGCACCGCGACACTGCCTACCGCGCCACACCCACCCAGCACCACGACCTTGCTCATCTCGCCCCCCGGTTCGGAACCGTCGTCGTTCGCGCGCTCACCGCTGCGGCGTCGAAACCGCGAGCCGTCCGCCGAACGACAGAACCTACACGGGACCACCCGCCCGCGTCCTGCCGACGCCGGCGGCCGGATCAGTCCGCCGCGCCCGCCTCGACGAACGCCCGCTCGAGCAGATCACCGACTCCGAGCGCCTCGGCCCAGCGCTCGAGGTACGCGCGATCCAGCGCGCTCCCCTGGACCTTCAGCACCCCGATCGTGTCGGCCCACTGGCGATCCGAGACCTCGCCGCCCGCCCGATACCCCTCGAGCTTCCTCAACACGACGTCCTCCGGGGACCGGAACGAGTACGAACGCGCTCCCGGCTCGCTCGACAAGGCACGCTCGACGTGGCGATCGAACGACGTCCGATCGTACGCTCCGTCCCGAACGAGGAAGACGTCGACCTTCATCATGGTGGCGAGGTGGATGAGGTTGAACGATCGGCGCTCGGCGATGGCGGCGCGGACGGCCGCGGCATCGACGTAATAGTCGGCGTCCAGGGCGGTCACGAGCGACCCCACCTGCGCCGCCTCGAGGTTGCAGACCAGGTCGATGTCCAGCGTGGATCGCGGTACGCCGAGCGTCGCGCTCGCGACCGACCCACCGATGCGGTACGTCACGCCCAGCCGGTCCAGCACGTCGACGACCGGCGCCAGCGTCGCTTCGAGATCGCTCGACGGGCTCACCGCGGCCGCCCGAGCCGGCTCCGCACGCCGTCCGCGAGGGTCTTGCCGTACTGGAGCTCGACCCAGCGCAGCAGGACCTCCCGTTCGGACGCCTGCGGCATGGACTCTCGCAACGCGCGACGCGAGGCATCCACGACGGTCGAGGTCAGCGAGCGCAGCAGCGCGAAGCGCCGAGCCTCGCCCGCACGGCGAAGCAGATCGAGCTGGACCCGCTCGGCTTCGGGACTGGTATCGCTCGATCGGGCGCGGTTCACGCGCAGATGGTAACCCCGCCTCGACGTGGCGTCTCAGGCTACCCACCGGCTCGCTTCGAGAGCGGCGCGCTCACTCGGGCTGGTACGTAGGCGCCGGACGGTCGAGCGTCAGGCGAACGTCGTGCACGGCGCCTAACCCGGGTCATTCATGAAAGTTCGTAGCGAGGCCGCCAAGCGTCGAGCAGATTCGGGTGAACGCAGGATTTTCGGCCGCAGGCGTACCGAACAGTACGTCGAGGACCGGAAATCCGAGTACGCCCGAAGATGCCGACGATCGGCGGCCGCAGTAGAACGCTTCATGAATAATCCGGGCTAAGGTCGCGCCGATCCTGAGCACCAGGACCGCCGAACCGAGGATGATCGTGCGGCGAGTCATGGTATGGATCCGAGGCCACGACGCTAGCGGCTCGCGACCGATTCGGGCAATCGATGACCCCTTCGATTCCAGCGTGGTTCGAGGCCAATCACCCCGGCTACACGGTCGCTGAGCTCGTCCGCCTGGTCACGGCCGAGGACCGGATCAGCGTCGAGGCGTCCGATGCGGTGAGCGAGCTCGGCGAGGCCGCGCTTCCCGCCGTGCTCGAGACGCTCGACGATCCCGATCCATCCGCACAGGAGGCCGCCTGCTACGCGCTGGGTGCGCTGGCGGAGGGAGATCGCGACTGGCTCGATGAGCGCGCCGCCGGGCTCCACGAAAGGCTGCTGCCGTACCTCGCATCGCCGCACGATCGGGTTCGACGCGCGGCGGGTGGCGCCGCCGGACACCTCGGCCGCGGGTCGCCGGCGACGACCGAGGCGCTACGCCGGAATCTCGCGATCGAGCGCGAAGAGGTGTGGCGGGCAGCCGCGTTTGCGCTCGCCCGGCTCTGCGTTTGGTCGCGCGACGTGAGCGACGCACTGCACCGGGTGATGCGAGCTCCCGACTGGGTCTCGCGCTGGTCGGCGGCCCAGGTCCTCGCGGACCGCGAGCCGTGCACGGCCGTGGAGGCCACGTTGCGCGCGCTACTGGCGGAGCCGATGAACGAGATCTGGCTCCTCGAGTGCCGACGGCTCATGGCGCGCCACGGGTGGCTGCGCCCCGGCGACGATCGCCCGGCGCCGTTCCCCGCCGGCGGCGGCGTCGTGCGCTGGCTGGGAGGCCGCTGAACGGAGCAAGGTCCGCCGCTCAGCCCGCCGTCTCGCGCTGCTCGCCGGGCGGGCGGCCGACCGTGTCGAACACACGATCCCAGAGCTCGGTGGTCACGCCGAAGCGGGCGCGCGAGTAGCCGTGGTGGTGCGAGAGGTGGAACGCGACGTTGCGCGCCGGGACCCAGCGCGGGTGCCAGTGGATCGCGTAGTGGATCCACTCGTGCGCCATCCCACCCGTCACGAATCCGGCGAAGTGCGGGATCGCGAAGTCGTCCCCCCAGAGCGCGCGCATCGCGAAGTAGTGCAAGGCGAAATTGAGTCCGAGCACCCACGCTGGCGCTGGCGTCCCGAGCCGCGACGCGAGCCGCCGGTGGTGGCGCAGGTGCGGCCGGTTCCAGAACCCGCGCGGCAGCGCGTGCAACAGCCATCGATGGATCCAGTACTCGACGAGCGTCCAGTAGGCCCAGCCGAGGCCGAACGCAACGACGCTCAGGACGAGCCGGTCGATCATGCCGCTCACGCTACCGTCGCCCCCTCGTGAGCTCAATCCACCGTTCGTTGAGGGGAGGCACCCGTGGCGAGCGGGCCGTGCCCGCGGGCGGTGAGCGATTGCTCGCCCTCGCCGAGCGGTGGTAGCGTTTTTCGGCTCGTCACCGGGGCGTGACGACTGCTCCACAATTCGAGCTGTAGGCCGGCCCACCCGGGCCGGTGAAAGGGACGCGCCATGCGCCACACGGCACGCTTCGCCATCGCACTGTCGCTCTTCGCCGGGTTCGCTACCGGCTGCAACACCACCCCGCCCATCGCGGTGGTGTCGCCCTTCGAGGAAGAGGTGGTGGTGACGCCCAGCGTGCCGATCGAGGTGGCGTTCCAGCCTGGCACCACGCCGGCGAGCTTCCAGGCAGTGCTCGACGGCACCGACGTGACGTCGTCCTTCACCGTCACCGCGAGCGGCGCGAGTGCGTCGCTGCCGATCGGCAGCCTGGGTGCCGGCACCGGACGCAACCGGCTGGTGGTCTCGATCGCCTCGGGCAGCGGCACCGCCAAGGACGTGGCCGAGTTCTCGGTGTCGCAGGCGCAGGCCGTGGCCACGGTGGTGACGCCGTCGAGCGCCGGGCTGCTCGTGGGCGGGCCGCAGGCACGCGGCCGGGTCGGCGACTACGCCCTCTACAACGACCTGATCCGCGTCGTCATCGACGACATCACGCCCGTGGACGACAGCGGCAAGTCGATCCGCTCCGCCTACGGCGCCCACGTCTACGGCGGCAACATCATCGACGGCGACCTGCAGCGCGGCCCCGGCGACCCCGACCGCGACAGCTTCGAGGTCGTGACCCCGCTCATCAACGTCGAGTCCACGCCCCACTACACCAGCGCCACGATCGTCAACGACGGCACCGACGGCGGTCCCGCGGTGATCCGCTTCGAGGGCGTCGACGACATCTTCGACACCCAGAACCTGTCCAGCCTGATCGTGTTCCTGGGCGGCGGTGCGTTCGCGCTGCCCGCGCAGTTCGACGACCACGACCTGCCGATCGAGATCTCCACCGAGTACTCGCTCGCGCCGGGCGAGAACTTCGTGCGCATCACCACCGCGATAAAGAACCTCGGGCCGAGCGACCTCGCCATCCCGATCGGTGACTGGGTCAACGGCGGCGGCGAGGGTGAGATCTTCTTCCCCGGCCTCGGCTACGGCGGCACCTCGGGCGCCGGCACGATGTTCCGCCTCGACGCCGACTACCTGGCGTGGGTGGCCAACGGACCCACGATGGCGGGGGTCTCGTACGGCTACGTCCCCGACGCGCAGGGCGGCAACGACGCGGTCTCGAACGGCGGCCTCAACATCATCCTCAACGACGCGAGCATCCTCGACCTGCTGTTCGGCGCCACGCCCCACTTCGTGGTGCCGGCCGGGGGCACCAACAGCTACTCGCGCAAGTTCGTGATCGGCAACGGCGACACCACGCCGATCTCGACGGTCCGCGACCGCACCCTCGGCGTGAGTTTCGGCACCGTCGAAGGCTTCGTGCGCTCGGGCGGTCAGCCGGTGGCCGGCGCGCGGGTCAGCGTGGTGTCTCTCGGCGGCGACCTCTTCCAGTCCCTGAAGGTCATCGCCGCCCTCGAGACCGACGCCGATGGCCACTACATCGGCACGGTCCCGGTCGGGGTCTACAACCTGGTGGTCAACGCCGAGGGCTACCCGGCGCCGAGCGCCGTGGGCCTGAACGTTCCGGTGGACGGCGCGGGAGTGGCCAACATGGACCTCGCGCTGGACGCGGCGGGCTTCGTGACCGTCGACGTCGTCGACGAGGGCGCGGCGCCATCCCCGGCCAAGGTGAGCCTGGTCGGCATCGACCCGAGCCCGAGCTCCACCGTGTCACTCAATCTGCTCGGCTTCATCACCGCTACCGGAGGCGTCTTCCGTAACGACGGCGACTTCCTCCCGCGGGGTGTGACCGCGGTGAAGTTCGCGGGCCTGGACGGCCACGTCGCCAGCTTCCCCGTCGAGCCGGGCCAGTACCAGGTGGTGGTGTCGCGTGGCCCCGAATATGACGTCGACCGCCAGACCGTCACGGTCGGGGCGGGGGCGACCGTCGCCGTGAACGCGACGGTCCGCAAGGTCCTCGACACCGCGGGCTTCGTGTCGAGCGACTTCCACCAGCACCAGCAGGCGAGCTACGACGCGCCCGCGAGCGACCCCACGCGGGTGCTCACGAACATCGCCGAGGGTCTCGACTTCTTCGTCAGCACCGACCACGACTTCATCTCGGACCTCTCGCCGGCGATCGCCGCCGCGGGCGCCTCGAGCACCATCGGCTACGCCAAGGGTGCCGAGATCACGCCCAGCGACTACGGCCACATCAACCCGTGGCCGCTGGTACAGGATCCCACCACCCGCAACATGGGGGCGTTCGACTGGAGCGGCGGCGAGGTCCCCGGCACCGACTTCCCGTCCCTCGGCCGCTTCAGCAAGGCGCCCGCCGAGATCTACGCCGGCCTGCGCGCGCTGCCGCCCGCGGGCCATCCGCGGGTGGTGCAGATCAACCACTTGAACGCGCTGCAGATGGGCACGTTCGAGGCCCTCGGCATCGACACCGGCCTGGTGCCGCCGCAGTCGAACTTCAGTCCCGCGGACTTCCGCCTCGATCCGTCGAGCGCCAATCTCTTCGATCCCGGCTTCGACGCGATGGAGCTGTGGATCGGCAGCAACAACGACGAGCTCAGCCAGCTCACCGAGCAGAACCTCGGCGACTGGTTCAACCTCATGAACCAGGGGCTGGTGAAGACCGCCACCTCCGACTCCGACTCGCACGTGGCGAAGACGGTGCAGGTCGGCGCGCCGCGCACCTGGGTGGCGTCGTCCACCGACGCGCCCGCGTCGGTGGATCCCGACGAGATCGCCCAGAGCATCCTCGGCGGGAAGGCCGTTTGCTCGAACGGGCCCTTCGTGACCACGAGCATCACCGCGGCGTCGACCGGCGAGACCGCGAGCCTGGCACTCGGCGCGCCGCGGATCGCGAGCGCCACCGACGGCCAGGCCACCCTGCAGGTGAACGTGCAGGCAGCGCCCTGGGTCGACTTCGACAGCATCGAGGTCTTCGTGAGCACCACGCCGAACGGCGTCGACGCCGACGGCAATGCCGCGACGCCGCCCGAGTACCGGGTCACGCCCACCGTCACCCTCCACGCGGGCACCGACTTCGCGATCAGCCCGGTGGCGGTGAACGGCTCGAGCCGCAACGAAGCGAGCGTCTCCGTGCCGCTCGCCATCGGCGCCACCGACAAGTGGGTGGTCGTGGTGGTGAAGGGAACGAGCGGCAGCTCGCGCACCCTCTTCCCGATGATCCCGAACGACGTCGATGCCAGCCAGAGCCTCGCGGACCTGTTCGTGAACGACCCGGGCGAGGCGGGCGTGCGCGCCTTCGCGTTCACCAACCAGCTGTTCGTCGACGCGAACGGCAACCACCAGTACGAGGCACCGCTCGCCGCGGCGCGCTGACTTGGTCCGAGGCCGCGGCGCTCGTCGCCCGCGCCAGTGGATGCCGGCGCTGGCCGCCGTCGCGGGCGCGCTCACCCTCGCCTTCGCGTGCACCTCCGCTCGGGCCGGCGCGGCGACCCGCCAGGCGAGCGCCTTCGATCTCACGGTCTCGTCGCCGCTCGCGGTGATCGCGACGATCGAGCGGCGTGAGCCGGGCGCCGGCCGCATCGACACGTTCCGCGCCCAGGTCACGGACACGATAGCCGGCACCGTCCCCGACGCGCTGCGCGTCGTCTCCGAGCGCGCCTTCCCGAGCGATCCGCCAGCGCTCGCCGAGGGCCGTGGCTACCTGCTCTTCCTCGGCGAGGTCCCGACGCAGAGCCTGTGGCGCGCGTTCCGGAGCGACGCGCGAGCGCGCCACCTCGCCGACTCCACCCACGCGCTCGCGCTCGACCCGGTGATCGCGCCAGCCGTCGCCCGTGCGCTGCGCGACTTCGCGCGCGCCGTGAAGGACGACCCCACGGACGCGCGGCGGCTCGATCAGCTCGCGGCGCACCTCGCGAGCGGTCCGGAGCTGCTGCGCCGTGAGGCCGCGATCGGACTCGCCGCTCGTCCATCGCCCCTGCGCCCCTGGCTCGACGACGCCAAGCTCGGGCCGCTCGGACGCTGGCTCGGCGACGCGGGCGGCGATCCGGCGCTCCAGGCCGCCGTGGTGCGGGCCTTCACCGAGGGCCGCGCCACCCGCGCGGCCGCCACCCTCCTCACCGCCGGCCAAGCAACGCAGCGCTGCGCAGCTCGGTCCTCGGGTTCTACACGCGGCTCGTCGGCGACGATGGGGACGTCCGCACCTCCGCGCTCGAGGCGCTCGCGGAATGGCGGACGTCCACCGATCCCGAGACGCGCGCCGCGGTGATGGAGCTGGCGGCCCGCCTCGGCGGCGCCGAATCGGTGGGCTTCCTCGCCGACGCGGCAATCGCCGACACCAGCGACGACGCGGCGGTCGCGGCGGTCGGCGCGCTCGCCGAGCTCGGTCGCGACGAGTCGCGCGCCGAACCTCGTGTACGCCGGCCTGGGTCGGATCGCCCGCGAGGCCCGCGATCGACCCGCGGCCCGGGCGATCGAGGCGCTCGCCCGCACCGGCACGGCGCGCGGCGTCACCGAGATCACCAGCGTCTTCGGCCACCACCGGCCCGAGCTCGAGATCGTCGCGGGGATGGCGCTTCTCAACGCCAATCATCCCGACGCGTTCGCCGCCATCCGGCGGGTGCGCGACGCACCGGACACCGACCCGCGCGTCCGGCAGGCGATCGAGAAGCTCACCGGATCTCGGGGCTGATCGCGACTCACGGCGCCGAGGCGACGGTCGGCCCGCCGCGCCGGTCGGCGACCACGCCTTCCACGCGCATCGGCGGCGCGGGCCAGCGCGCGAGCAAGAGCTCGCGCGCCACCAGCGTGAGCGCGAACCCGCCGAGGGCGAGCCGGCCGAGCGCGTGCACCCCGGCGAGCGGCGGAACTCCCAACCCGAGCACCGTCGCGACCACGGCGCCCAGCGCATCCGCGACGAACAGCACCACCAGGTACCGGGAGCCGGCCCGCGTCACCGAGGGAAAGAGCGTCCCGGTCGCGAGCAGCACCGCGAGCAGGCCGGGCGCCGCGACCGCGGGCATCGGATCCGATCCGAGGACGAGTAGCCAGACGACACCTGCGACACCCACCGCCGTTCCAACTCGCCGCGGTACCTCGCCGAGCACCATCCCGCCCACTGCCGCCACCCCGAGGAACGTCACTCCCGCGGAGCGTGCTCCGGAAGATCTCGTGGCTGCGGCTGTTCGCGAGTCCCACCACGTAGACCTCGAGGGCGCGAAGTTGAGGCCGACGAGCACCCCGACGACGGCGGTCGGCCCCACGGCGGTCGTCGTCCGTGCGACGAGCCCTCGGCTGCCGAGCGGGGCGAGCGCCGCTGCGCCGCGTAGGCACCCGCCACGAACAGCGCCGCCAGCGCGCCGACCACACCAAGCGCCCCCGAGACGCGGCGCCGCAGCGTCTCGACCGGCATCGCGTAGAAGAGCTGCGAGAGGGGGCGGTCGTCGCTGCCGACGAGCACCTCGCCCGCTCGCTCGGGCGGTTTCACGCCGACGAGGTCCGGGCGCACGCCGCGCAACGCCGCGTCGAAGGTCGCGCGCACCTGCGGTGCGTCGACGGGGCGCGCGCCGAGCACCACGTAGCCGTCGTGGTCGGACACGCTCCACGCCTCGAGCCCCGCGGCGCGGAAGGTCGCCTCGACGTGCCGCAACATGAGCCGCCCCGGGTCGACCATCTCGTGGGTGAAACTCGCCACCACCCCGCCCGGCGCGAGCCGCGCGACGTAGGTCGCGAGCGCCTGGCGGGTCAGCAGGAACGAGCCGTCGATCAACAGATCGAGCTGATTGAAGCGCGCCGCGCCCGCGTCCGCGACGTAGATCAGACCGAGCCCCCCGTCCATCGCCTCGACCGCCGCGCGGCCCTCGGCGGCGATCGGCCGCACCGCCGGGTGGAGGTACACCGAGCGGTTCTTCTCGGGGGCCACGCGGGTGAAGTACTCGATCACCGCGGGCTCGAGCTCGATGGCGCGGATCTCGCTCACGCCGCGCGCGATCCCCATCGCCACCTGGCGCCCCCCACCCGCCCCGACCACCACCGCCGGGCGGCGCGGGTCGGCGACCGCGAATGGCAGCGAGTCGATCGTGGCCTCGGTCTCGAAGGCGGGGTCTCCGTAGGTCCAGTGGATGATGTCGTTGAGGAGCCCGACGCCGCCAGGCTCGCCCTCCTTCTCGCGGGCGCTGAAGAGGCCGTACCGGCCCCAGGTTTGGTGTACCTGCCGGTAGCCGTCGCGCTCGAGTCCCTCGCTCTGCCAGTGGATCGCCAAGGCGCGGGCGAGCCACGGGCGATCGACCATCCCGGTGAGCGCGACCAAGCTCGCCAGGCCGATCGGCGCGACCACCCGCAGCACTCGCGGCGTCACCCGCGCGCGCTCGTGCCACACGCTCGCGAGCCCTGCGGCACCGACCGCGGCACCCAGCACCACGGTGAGCCCTCCGGCGCGGTGCAGCGCGAAGCCCAGTCCCGCGCCCAGCGCGGCACCGCCGAGCGCCCAGGCGTAGACGCGATGCGCCGTGCCCTCGGCGGCGGCGCGCTGGTAGAGCGCGAGCTCGGCGTAACCGTGGGCGACGAGGAACGGCAGCGGCGCGAGGAGCGGCAGAGCGGTCACCCACACCGGCCACCACAGGCCACCGGTCGCGTCACCGGGCGGAAGGCCTGGATGAGCGAGCGGGATGACCAGCGCCAGCGCGAGCGCGAACGTGAGGGCGACCAGCGCCTCGCCGAGGCCCGCCTCACCCGTCCGCGCGCGGAGCGCGCGCAGCGCGCCGCCGAGCGGCCACAGGACCAGCGCCAGCAGACCTACCAAGCGCGGAGGGCAGCCGAAGCAGGTCAGGAACAGGTACTCGAACCCGAGCCCCAGGCTGAGCGCGGCGCCGACCCCCACAGCCACCACGGGCGAGACAGCGTTCGGCGCGCGACCACGACCGACCATCGACGGACATCTCTCCACGCTGCCTGGCGTCACGCCTGCCGATCTCACCCCTCGGGGAAACACACCGGGCCGGGACCCGACCGCCCCGATGCAGTTCGGTTCGCGACTGGGGGGTGGCGCAGCCGGTCATCGACCGGCGTCCTTCGGATCGCACGGGAATTCCACCCGCTCAGGCGTGATTTTCACGGATCGTACAGGAGCACAGGTGCGGGGTCCACCGACCGGCATGCCGGGAGTCACCTGATGCCCACCGGATCCCAGGGGCGGACCCGGCGCGCCGCCGCGCCGCTGCGGCCTGCCGCCGGGTAACGGCCTCGGACGAGCGCGAGCGCCGTCAGCCCGCGGCCGCGGCGCCACCCTCGAGGCGCTCGATCTCGGCCTCCACCCGGGCGAAGAGCTCACGGCGGAAGCCGAGGAGCTTGTAGACCTCGGCGACCACGAAGAGCGGCGCGGTGACCTGGGCGAGGAAAAGGTTCTCGAAGAGGGCCGGCTTCTTCCCCTCGACACCGTGGGCGACGAACTGCGCGGTGTAGCCGCCCAGGAAAAGCCCGAGTCCCCAGCCGAGCGCGGCCCCCGTCGAGTGCGAGCCGGCGATCGCATGACAGGCGAGCAGCACCGCCCCGAACATCACCAGCGAGCCGATCGCGAAGATACGGTCGAGCCGGAAGTACGTCTCCGCGAGCCCGATCGCCGCGACCCACGCGAGCGTGATTCGCAGCCCCGCAGACCCACCTCGACCAGCGCCAGCGGCACCATCGCGCCGGTCAGGATGATCGGGACGCCGAGGATGTGCGCGACGATGTTGGCGCGGCTGCGGTGGTGCGAGCCGTAGAACACCATCATCTTCTCCCACTGGGTCATGTCGTTCCTCGTCGCATGCGGGCTCGGCGAGCCGCTCTGGTCACGGCGCCGGGCACTCGCTCAGCGAGTCGATCCACCGCGCCATCACGTCGGTGCCCGCGGGATCGACGATCGCGGAGGCGATCGGCGGCATGCGCCGCGAGTCGAGGGTGGTCACGCGCAGCCACATCACCGACTTGGCGTGATCGCCCGGCACCAGGATGCGCGCGTCGGCGAGGCCGAAGTCGTCGCGCGGCGCCGCGCCGCAGATGCCAGTCTCGGCAAACGTGCTGGTGGCCCGGAAGTCGGCCGGCCCGCCGCCCGGACCGCCCGGGCGGTGACAGTGCGAGCAGTTCGAGTCGAGGTACGCGCGGGCGCGCCGTCCCGGAGGCACCGACTCGTCGTCGAGGGTCGGGAACGCCTCGAGCTCGCTCAGCGGCGGTCGCTTCAGCGTATTGCCGTCGATCATCCCCACCGCCGCGAACGTGGTGAGCTGATTCGCGGTGCGGCCCGTCTGCGGGTACGTGGCGTCGCGATCGAGCTGCTGGACCTTCGGTCCGAGGGTCCGCCCCGCCGCCTCGGTGTGACAGCGTAGACAGTCCGTCCCGCTCGGATACGTCCAGACCTGGCCGTTGGCGAGGGTTTCGACCGCGCCGCTCTCGACCAGCACCGCCTCCTTCTGCCCCTCCTCCCACCGGTACGAGTAGCCAGCCCATCCGCCATCGAGCGTGCCGGCGCCGTCGTCGTGGTGCATGAGCAGCCGGGTCTCGACGAGCTTGCCGTCGAACGCGAAGTCCTTGCGCAGCACCGAGCCGATCGGGAACGTGAAGTCGCCGTCCTCCGCGACCTCGATCCGGGTGCCCGCGGGAAGGGCGAGCCAGCGCGTCTTCGCGGCGGCGTCGGACCACAGCGGGGAGTTCATCTCGTAAGCGAGCATGCCGTCGGCGGGCAGGCGCGGGTCGGACGCCTGAGCGCACCCGGTGCGCGAGAGCGTCGTCGCCACCGCGCTCGCCGAGGACGAACCGCTCGGCACCAGTCGCGCGATCTGGCCGGTGGCGTAGTCGACGACGTAGAGCTCACCGTCTTGGTCCTCGGCGAAGGTGCCGAGGGCGCGCGCCGACTCGACCAGCAGCCGCGCCGAGTTCGAGGGCTGACCGGGCACGTACGCCCAGATCTTCCCCTTCACGAAGTCACCGAAGACGTACTGGCCGACCAGCTCGGGCATGGCCGCGCCGCGGTAGACGTAGCCGCCGGTCATCGAGTTGGCGAGTGAGTGATCGAGCTCGACCACCGGCGGGAGCAGCGCCGGGTCGGCGCACTCGTCGGCGCGCTGGCAGAGCGTGCCCTCGACGACCGGCCAACCGTAGTCGCCGCCGCGCTCGACGCGGTCGACCTCCTCGCGGGCGTGCCAGCCGACGTCGCCGAGCCAGAGCTCGCCGGTCTCGCGATCGAAGCTCCACTTCCAGGGGTTGCGGAAGCCACGCGCCCAGATCTCGGGGCGCCCGCCGCCCGCGGCGTACGGGTTGTCGGCGGGTATGCCGTAGCCGCGCGGGTCGGCGGCGTCGACGTCGAGGCGAATCACCTTGCCGAGGAGGGTGTCGAGGTCCCGCGCCGCGGTGGTGGGCGTTTCGCCCGGCCCACCCTCGCCGATCGCCGCGTAGAGGAAGCCGTCCTTGCCGAAGTGGATCGTGCCGCCGTTGTGCTCGTGGCTCCTGAGCCCTACGCGGATCAGGTCCTGGCGACTCTCGGGCAAGAGCCGCGAGCCGTCGGCGGCGGCGCGAAAGCGCGCCAGCACCACGGAGGTGCCGATCGGCGCTTCGCTGTCCTGGACCGTGAAGTAGAGGAAGAGCTCGCGGTTCTCGGCGTAGCGCGGATGGAAGACCATCCCGAGCAGGCCGATCGACTCCTGGATGTCGGGCCCCTGGATGAAGCTCGCGATGTCGCCCCGGGAGTGGTCGCCGCGGCGGAGTCGGTGTTGTCGAAGCGCACGATCTGGCCGGTCTGCACCACCGCGTACCAGCGACCCACGTCCGACCGGTCCTGCGCGAGCACCACCGTGCGCGAGAGGTGCACTCCCGGGTAGACGGGCTTGAGGCCGATACCCGGCGCCGCGAGCTGACGCGGCGGCGCGACGCACGTCTCGCTCACCGGCCGGACGTCGAGACCGGAGAGGCTCGCGTCCGAGGACGCCGCCGACCCACCACCCCCGCCACAGCCGGCGAGCATCGCCAACAACACCGCCACCGACCCGCGCCTGGCCGGTGGCCACGCGCCTGCCCGGCGTGCTCATCGAGATCCTCGTTCCGTTTCCGTGCCTGCGGAGTACCCGGAGTCGGCCCACGAACGCGTCCCCGAACGCGCCTCGCGACCGCCCCGAACCGCGCGCAGCGAACCACCCTCTACGCAGCGCGTCAACCAGCCACCCGGGCGCGTGGAGAGCTCGCCGCGGGACGCCCCGACCACGACCCCGCTCACCCTCGCACCCCAGCCCGAGGGACTCTGCACGATCGTTCGCCCCCGGCCTCGATCCGCCCGCCCGGGCTTCGTGTCTACCTGGCTACGCCTCCCGGAGAGGCGCTCGCACCCGCGTGGCGCTGGGCCTGGATCCAGCGCAACATCGCCTCGCGCACCTCGCTGCGCAGCGCCCACAGCTGGGCAGCGTTCGAGGCGCCCACCACCACGCGGATCTCGACCGCGGTGTCGGTGAAGTCGGCGACCGACACGTTCGGTTCCTTGCCGTCGGAGAGCTTGGACGCCTTGACCACGCGGACCGCCTCGGCCCGCAACGCGTCGACGTCGACGGTCGCGCTCGTCTTGACGACCACGGTGCCGAGCACCTCGCCCGACGAACGCGTCCAGTTCTGGATCGGGCGCGCCAGCAGGTACGGGATCGGCACCACCAGCCGCCGCAGGTCCCAGGTGCAGATCACCACGTGGGTGAGCGTGATCTCCTCGACGAACCCCCACTCGCTCTCGAACACCACGATGTCGCCGATCCGCACCGGCTGGGTGATGCCGAAGAGCAGTCCCGTGAAGAGATTGCCGAGGGTCTGCTGCGCCGCGAAGCCGATCACGATGCCGGCGAACCCCGCCGAGGCGAGCAGGCCAGTGCCGATGTGCCGCACCACCTCGAAGCGCATCAGGACCGCTGCCGTCGCGACCAGCAGCACCAGCACGCTGAAGAGCCGGCGCAGGAGCTGGAGCCGCGTCGACACGCTGCGCTGCAGGCTCGACTCGGCGCTCGCCGCCGCCAGGTAGCGCTCGATCGAGATCGTCACCAGCTCGCTCGAGCGCAGCACCAGCCACGTGACGAGGACGATCGTGAGCGGCGCGAACACGCCGTCGAGCGTCGCGGCGGCGGGCTTCGAGAGCCTGAGCAACGTGGCCAGCCAGCCCACCGCGACGAGCGCGAAGATGGCCTGCATCGGCGCACCGATCAGCTCGGCGAAGGGCGTGCGCGCGAGCGCCGGCCAGCGCGAGGCGACGAGTCCGGTGATGCCCAGCACTGCTCGCCGCGCGACCAGGCCGATCGCCACCGCGAGCACCAGCGTGATCGCGAGCCCCAGCCACTGCCACGCCTGGATCTCGAGGAAGCGGTGCGCGAAGAGCGGCGCCGGGATCCACGTGACCAGCGCGCCGATGCCGTAGTGATCGTAGAGCACCGGGATGCGCGTGACGGTCGCGCGCGACACCACCCACAGCGCCGGCTCGCGCCCCTCGGGCACGCGCACCAGCCGGATCGGCACCTTCTGCGACGCGAGCGACACCACGCCGATCTCGTCCTCGTCGTACGACACGTCGCTCGACTCCGGCTTGCCGAACGGCCGGTCGCTCACCGTCGTGAAGTCGATCCACAGCGTCTGGTCGAGGACCATCATCAGCTCGCGGGCGAGTCGTCGACCCACCTCCGGCTGCTGCAGCTCGGGGATGTCGTTGAGCCAGAGCGAGCGCGCAGCGACGTCGAGCCGTCCGGCGCGAGTGGCGTCGACGAGGCTCTTCAGGCTGCGCGCGGGCGTGCTCAGGTCGAGGTCCGGCGGGCGCGGGCCGAGCCCGCGGTTGAGCTCGTCCGCGGTCACCGCCTGCAGGTCGCCGTCGACGATGCGCGCGTACCAGTGGGCGATCGACGACACCGTGTCCGAGCTGACCCGCCAGGCGAGCAGGCCATCGTCCGGGGCGATGGTTCGCTCGAGGACGATCGCCACGTCCGTCGCCGACGCTGCGTGGCGAAACCGGGTGATCTCCACCGCCCGGCCACGCCGCCGGGCTGAGGGGACGGGTCGATCTCGTCGGGCAGATCGCGGACGTCGGCGACGCGCGCCGTTCGCAGCACCCGCCACAGCTTGGCGGCGCGCGTCGGGCCCACCAGCCGGGCCTGGTCGGCGGCGACGTCGTCGAGATCGAGCACCCACGCGGCGCGCTCGAAGTTCCGCGCGCCGGCGGCGTCGACGAACGCGCGCCAGGCGCGTGCCGGCGTCGAGCGGTCCAGGTCGAGGGGCACCACCCCGAGACCACTGCGAGGAGCGGGCACCCCGACCTCGGCCCCTGGAACCGGCGGGCCGAACTGCGCTCCCTGGTTGGCCGGCTGAGCCGACCCGACACCCGGCGCGAGCACCACGCCGAGCAACAGCGCCGCGATCACCGCGGGTGTGAGCCCGCGCGCGTAGAGGCGGCGCCACCGTGAGAAAACCCACGCAACCTTCGACATGCCGTGAAGGGAACCATCCACGCCGGCGAGGGTCAAACCCGCGGACCGCACCGCGCGCGTGGCGCCGCGCTCTCGCTCAGTAGTGGACCGTGACCAGGAAGCCCCAGTTCAGGATGTGGCCGCCGGTGACGACCGAGAACGTGTCGTTGGGACCGAAGTTGCCGCTCGAGACCCCGTTGTCGTCGGGCACGCCGATGTTGCGCGAGCCGCCCGCGAGCACGCTCTCGCCCACCGCGAGGTGGCGCTCCACGACGTCCGCGTACTGCACGTGGCTGCCCACGTCGAGCAGCCCGCCGGCGAGCCCCACGAGCTGCACTCCCCACGAGTAGAGGAACCGCGTACCGGGATCGGAGCCGAACTCGTAGTACTTGTCGCGCACCGGAGTCGGGTCGTACCAGAACCCCGCCGTGAGCACGAGCGGGTCGAGGGGCTTCCACTCGACGCCGGTACGGGCGGCGTGGGTGCTGCGCGGATGACGGCCGATCTGGATGAGCCGCACACCGTTCGGCGTGAGCAGGTTGTCGTTGAGGCCGCCGCTCACCATGCGGATGTTGTCGACCACCCGCGCGTGCGCCCAGTCGGTGAAGTCGTACTCCGCGGTCACCATCCAGCGGTCGGTGACCCTGGCACTCATCCCGAACGCCACCCGCTGCGGCAGCGGGAACTCGAGGTGGAAGTGCTCGCGATCGTCCGTGACGCCGGCGGCGCGGTAGATCGGGTGGTCGAGGATCGCCTCCTCCCAGTGGGTCTCGATCGAGCCCTGTACGGTCGGCTCGAGCTTGCTGCGGTACGCCGCGCCGATCCGCAGCCACTCGTTCGGGAAGACCATGACGCCGACGCGAAATCCCGGCGTCCGGAAATCCAGATCCACGTCGTTGACGGGCGAGATCCCGGTGGGGAAGCGATGCGCGGCGCGCAGCAGCGTGTAGCCGTCGTCGACCCCGTTGGCGGTCTTCACGAACGGCGTGATCACCGAATCCGGCTGGCCGGTGAGCGAGGTCGAGACCGAGCGCCCGAGCGCTCCGTCGCCGAACACCGCCTTCTGCCAGAGGTCGTCCGCGATCACGAGGTCGAAGCCGGCGCCGACCGCGAGCCACTCGTTCACGCGCATTCCCAGGGTCGGCGACCAGGTGATGAAGAGCTGACCGCCCTCGGCTGCGGAGAAGCGCGCGTCTCCGAACGTCGACGGCCACTGGGTGGTGCCCGCGAACGGCGTCTGGAGCGCGAAGGGCACCAGGTAGAAGCGCTCACCGAGCTCGAAGCCCGACGGGAAGAAGGGCTGCGGGATGAAGTCGGGGAAGTCGTGGTCCATGTGCACGGTCTGGCCCGCGCGCACGCCCGAGAGGTCGTCGACGATGGGTTCCCGGTACTGGAGGCGGATTCCCGTGATGTTGGCGCCGACCGAGAAGTCAGCCCTGGGACCGCCGATGAGCTGGGTGAGCCCCGCGGGGTTGTAGTAGTTGGCCGACGGATCGTCGGCGACCGCCACGAACGCGTTGCCGAGCGAGATCGCTCGCGAGCCGAGACCGAGCGTCTCCAGATACGACGCGCTCGCGCGAGCGGGTCCGAGCGCGATCCCGATCACGAGCGACACTGCGGCACGAACCACCCGCCGTGCCCACGAGCTCGCGAGAAGGTGGCGTCGAACGCGGCGTGACATGGACCTCCGCGCCCGCTATCGTCGTCGAAGTGAGAGCGACCTCACCGGGCGGCGGCCGATCATAGACCAGGCCGCTCCACCACCAAACCATCCGACATCGCCCCCCCCCCGAGGCCCCGCCGATGCCCCGTGCTCCTCGCGGCAACGCTCCCGCCGCGCTCAGCGTGCCGAGCGATCCCGACGCGTTCTTCCGCGAGTTCTTCCCCGCCCAGTACGCGCGCGATCCGAAGCGCTACGGGACCGCCGATACGCCGGGGGCCGCGGTCTTCCACATCGACGGAGGCGGCTCGTGGAGCGTGCGGATCGCGCGCTCCAGGCTCGCGGTCGAGCGCGGCGCTCCCGCGGACACGCGCCTCACCATCGCGGTCTCACGCCCCGACTTCGACGCGGTGTTCGTGCGCCGCACCCAGGACGAGGTGGCGCGCACCGGCACGCTCTCGGAGCTCTCGCGCGACGCGTTCGTGCCGCTCTTCGTGACCCCCAGGCGGCTCGCGATCGTGGAGCGCGCACGCGGCACGTTGCGCTTCGACCTCGACCACGAGGGCGACCGCCGCGCGCTCTCGATCACCCCCGGCGCACCGGGCGCGAGCAGCGAGCCGCGGGCGACCATCCGGGTCGCGCTCGACGACTTCCTTCAGCTCTTGTCGCGGAAGAAAAACCCGAAGCTTCTGTTCGTGACCGGGCGGCTCAAGGTCAAGGGCGACCTCGGCTTCGCCCTGCACATGAGCGGGCTGGTGAGCTGAGCGCCGCCGTCAGCGAAGCTCAGCGTCCGCGCGCGCGCGGCGCGCAGCCCCTCCGCTCACACTTCCTGCGACGACGCCTCGCCGCGCAGCCGCTCGAGATCACGGATCAGGAGCCGCGCACGACCGGTCCTGAGCAGCCCCTCGGACTCGAGGCGCTTGAGCGTCCGCGACACCACCTCGCGCGCGGCGCCCGTCGAGCCAGCGAGCATCTCGTGGGTCACGTCCTCGATCAGCGTGCCGTCCGGCGCACGCCGACCGTGACGCTCGGCGAGGTCGACGAGCACTCCTGCGAGGCGGCGCCGCACCGGCTCGCACGCGAGCGACTCCGGTGAGACGCGCGAGCTCGCCGACGCGCCCGGCGAGGCAGCGGATCACCCCGGCGTCGAAGCGCGCGTCCCCGGCGAGCAGCTCGCGACACTGGTCGGCCGAGACCCGGACCAACGCCACGTCGCTCAGGCACTCCACCGAATACGGGCTCGGCAAGCAGTGGTGGACCGAGCTGAAGCAGAAACACTGGCCGGTGCCGAGCATCCACAGCGTCTGCTCACGCCCCTCCTCCGAGAGCCGGTAGAGGCGCACGCGGCCCTCCGTGAGGACGTAGATGGCGGGGTCGACGTCGCCCTGACGACGGAACACCGAGCCGCGCGGGAACCTGAGCTTCTCGGCGCGCTGCTCGAGTGAGCGGATCACGGACGGCTCGAGCGCATCGAGGCATCCGACTTCCTTGAACGGTTGGATCGGGAGGGTCGCCGAATGTATCGCGGTCACGATGCGAACCTCGGTCCTGCGGATACGAGTGGGCGTCGGGAGATCCGTCACCCCTGACTACGATTGTGGCGCTCCCGCCGTCGAGGAACAAGACGGGCCTCACCCGGCCAAGACGTAGGGTGAGGCCCGAGGCCCGGCCACCCGGGCCGAGCGTTGACAAACTGACGGCCCCCCGGACGTGTCGCGCGACACGCCGGGGCTTCCGAGGGTTTCACGCCGCGCGCGCGGTCGGGCGCGCCTTCTTGCCGCTGGCTGGCTTGTATCCCGGGAGGAACTGCCGCGCCCACTTGCGATAGAGCGCGATCGGTCCGTCGCCGTCGCACAGCACCGGCTTCTCCAGGTACTTCTTGTTCTCCCCAGATCACCGCGTCCTCGCGCACCTGCTCGCGATGTCGTCGACCACCTGCTGCACCACCAGGTCGGTCATGGACTCGTCATCGAGCTTCTTCACGGTGAACGCGAAGCGCGCGTCGAGGTACTCCTCGTCGATCGGCGTCACCGTCGCGATCGTGATGATCTCGGAGAGCAAGCTCAGCCGCACCACCGAGAACCCGAAGCCGTGGGTGGTGACCTGCGCCGAGCCTTCGAGCTGACCGTCCGGCATCCCCCACCGGGTCAGGTCCACCTCCATCTTGTTGAAGGTACGGAAAATGTGGCCGTCGATCGCCGCCGAGGCGGTCTTCGCGCGCAGCGCCTTGTGGACGTAGAGGAAGTGCGGTCCGTCCACCGAGTTCTCGGCCATCTCCTGGTTGTGGCTCTTGATCTTGAAGCGCACCGTGCGCACCGGCGTCCACTCGTCGGAGGAGAGCTCGGGCAGCTCGGGCACCTCCCAGGGCGGCTCCTCACCGTTGACGCCGTGGTAGGCGAAGATGATGCCGTTGACCTCGCGCACCACCCACGGGTGCACCTTGGCCTTCTTGGGAATCTTGGTGGCGTACGGGATCTCCGTGCACACCCCGGTGCCGTCGAACTTCCAGGCATGGAACGGGCACTCGATCGCCTCCTTCTCCACGTGGCCACCGCAGCCCATGTGGGCGCCGAGGTGCGGGCAGTAGCCGTCGAGGAGGTAGGGCTGTCCGCTCTCGCCGCGGAACAGCACCAGGTCCTCGCCGAAGTACTGGACACGCTGCACTCCGAGCGGGCCGAGCTCGGACGAGTAGCCGACCTGGAACCAGCCCACCGGGTACTGAGTGAAGGGGAAACGATTCTTCTCGACGCGCGCGGCCTGTGACATGAGCTTCCTCGTGGGGCGCCGCCTGGGAGGGCGGTGGGAGAGTTCGGGTTGGGAGATGACGACGTGGGCTCGAGGTCCGCTCAGCCCGCCATCTTGAGCTGGGGATCCGAGTCGAGCGCGGTCCACCAGTCCTTGAGTAGAACTGTCGGTACCACTTGCGCCACACCGGGATCGGACCGTCCGCGTCCGAGAGCAGCGGGCGGTGGATGAAGCGCTTGGTGTCCCACACCGGGATGTCCTGCTCGTACTGCATGGTCAGGTAGCTCTGGTACATCTCGGCGATGGTGTCGTCGGTCTCGGGATCACCCTGACGCTTCAAGCTGAACACGATCCAGGCGTCGATCAGGTCCTCGTCGACCGGCGTCTGGTTGACGAACGCCACCGTCTCGACCGGCCCTACCTCGACACTCAGGATCGCCACACCCGGGCCTACGGTGCGGGTCTTCACCGGCACCTCGATGTCGGCCATCACGCCCTCGCCCATCCGCATGTGCTGGAAGACGTGCAGCTCGTGGCCGTGGACCTCGACGTTGCTCGAGCTGTTCTCGGGCGGGACCATGCCGTGGACGCCGAGCAGGTGCATCGCGTCGAGCACGTTCTCGCCGATCTCCTGGCAGTGGGTCTTGATCTGGTAGTGGCTCACGCGCCAGGGCGTCCACGCGTCGGTGAGCACGCCCGCGATCTCGGGGATCTCCCACTCGGGTGCCGCACCCTCGGCGTGGTGCCACACGAAGATCACGCCGTTGCGCTCCGAGACCGGCCAGCACGGCACCGCGGCGCGCGCCGGGATGCGCTGGGCGTGCGGGATGTGGGTGGTGTGCCCGTCGGAGGCGGCGAAGCGCCAGCGGTGCATCAGGCACTCCAGGTCGCCGTCGACCACGCGGCGAGACCGAGATGCGCGCCGAGGTGCGGGCACACGGCGTCGAACACCTTCGCTTCGCCTTCCTGCGTGCGAAACAGAACGAGGTCCTTGCCGAAGTAGTGGATCGACTTCACCTCACCGGCGGACACGTCGCGGGACAGGCCGACCTGGAACCAGCCGTTGGGGTTTTGCGGCATGGGGAATCGAGACGCCATTCGGTCCTCCAGAACGCGGATTGAGTGGTTGCGGCGGGGCCGCGAGTAGAACGTGTTCTACCGGATCGTCACGTACCGCCCTGGGTGTGTCTGTGATCTGCGTCACACAACGGGATCACGCCACGCGGTGCGCCGGGGAGCGCCCCGCCGGACCGCCGCCGCTCAGGCGGAACCCACCGGAATGAAACGAACTCTTGCGCTGGCGCGCGGCCGAGCGGCGGCGCGGCTCGGCGCCCTCAGGACCTCGGATCGATCGGGAAGCGGGACATCAGCGCACCCGAGATGCCGTTGCGCTGCGCGACGTCCGCATACACCGCCGCGGCGGGACGGGCGACCCGCCGCTTCGTCGGGTCGGACGGATCCACCGCGTAGAGCCCGAACGGCGTCCCCATGCCCTGGTTCCACTCGTAGTTGTCGATCAGCGACCAGTAGAAGTAGCCGCGCACGTCGACGCCGTCGGCCAGCGCGCGCTGGATCCACGCCAGGTTCTCGATCAGGAAGCGGTCCTGCTCCGGATAGCCCTGGATCGGCGGCGAGCCGTTCTCGGTCACGTAGATCGGCCGCCCGAAGCGCTGCCACGCGAACGTGAGGGACTCGTAGAGGCCACGCGCGTAGTCGCGGTCGTACTCGAGCGTGAGCGGGTTGAACGTGGTGAGCGGCGAGAGCCCGGGGAGGATCGCGAGCCCCGGCAGCAGGAACTGCTCGACGAAGATCCGGTTGTAGAAGTTGACGCCGAGCCAGTCCATGCGGCCCACCAGGTCGGAGCGGACCTCGGCGTCGCCGTCGAGGTCGTCGTCGAGCTCGCCGAGCGCCACCGCGCGCAGGAAGACCTCGTCGTAGAGGTACCGGACGTTCTTGGCGGCGAGGACGTCGCCGGGCCGATCCGCGTTCTTCGGATAGACCGGGCTCAGGTTGTAGACGAGCCCGATCGAGGCCGCCTCGCCGTCACCGTCGGCGTCGACGAGATCGGCGGCTCTCACGGCGTCGTACATGCGCGCGTGGGCGTCGATCATGGAGAAGATCGCGGTCTTCGCCGCCTCGGTCTGGAGCAGCACCGCGGGCGGGTTGCTGCGCTCCTCCGAGGGGTAGAGGTAGCCCGGGTAGAAGACCGCGAGCGGCTCGTTGAGCGTCGCCCACACGTCCACCTCGGCGCCGAACTCGGCGGCCGCGAAGCCGGCGTACTTGGCGATCTCGCGCACGATGCGCTCGCGATCCACCCAGCCGCGCCGCTCGCAGGAGGCGAAGTCGAGGTGGCACCCCACCGCGTCGTGGATCCAGCTCGGCAGGGTGTAATGGTCGAGCGTCACCATGGGACGCAGCCCCTGCGCACGCAGCTCGCCGAGCATCGCGTGGTAGCCGGCGAGCGCCGCGGGGCTGGCCAGCGCGCGCAGCTCGTCGGTGGTCGCGGCGCCGTCGGTGGGCTCGGGAAAGATCCGGCTCCACTCGAGGCTCATGCGGTACGCGTCGTTCGAGAGCTCGCGGGAGGCGCGCGCGAAGTCCTCGGCGTAGAGCTCCCACTGCCCGGGCCCCGACGTGGGCGGATCGCCGCTCAGGTGGGCGGTGGGGGAAGCGATCGTCTGCGGCGAGGTCGCGAAGGCGTACCAGTCGGAGCCGCGGTCCTCGCACTGGTCGCGCTCGAGCGTCGGGCACCCCATCTCGACCTGGAACCCCGCGGTCGCGGTGCCCCACAGGAAGCCCTCCGGGAAGCGCACCGCGGGACCCCGCGCCCCGACCGCGCCGCCACAGCCGGCGAGCGCCGCCGCCACCACGCCCCGTCCCACCCGCCGAGCGATCCTCGCCTGCGCTCCTCGTGCCGCCATGCGCCCCCTCCTCCGGCCGCGCGGACCGCCGCCTCGCGCGAGCCGAGCGTCGCCCAGCCGGGTGCGGCGAGTGTCGCTCCGATCGGGGCCGGCGGTGGCGGCTGGACTCCGCGGGCGAGCCGACGTACGCCCCGGGGCGGCCCAGCCAAACTCCACAGGGCGCCAGTGATTTTCAACACTTTCTGGCATCTAAAATCAACACATCTAGCCAGTGAAAATCGTCACAATTAGCTATCATAACGCCCCGAGACCACCCTGTTTCAGGGCCGAGATCGGCACCTCAACCCGCGGACCAGGCCTCCACCTCGAACCTCCCGTCGGGGATGTAGCCGAAGCTCGTGGCCGCCGCGTCGTAGTGGACCATCGCCGACCCCTCGAGGATCACGTCTCGCCCCACCAGCTCGCCGTACACGTCCGACGAGCCGGCAAACGTGGCGGTGGTATCGGGCGCGTACAGGAACCCCGAAAAGCCGCTCGAGCCCAGGTACGTGACGAGGTCTTTGGTGTCGGTGACGGTCCGGAGCCAGCTCGCGTGCTCGGAGCCGTTGACGGTCCCGTGCCGCCGAGATCGACCCTCCCGCCATGGACGTAGATCGTCGTCGGGCCGCTCACCGAGAGGCTCGCGGTGCCCTCGAGCGAGAAGTCCGTGAAGTAGTGGGTGCCGGGGGGCAGCGTGCAGCTCGCCGAGCCCTTCATCGCGAACACGGTCCCGCTCAGATTGATCCGGCCCGAGCGGGTGCCGGGTGAGTGCCCTCACCTCCGAAGTCGACGCCACCAACGGCCTGGTGTTCTGGACCGGGCGCGTGACCACCACCTCTCCCACCGCCGTCGATGCAGCGCGCATGACGCTCGAAGCGCGCGACGCGAGCGGCAACGTCGTCGGCACCGACACCGCGCTTCTCACACCCAGCCGTCTCGGCGCCGGCGAAAGCGCGGCGATGCAGCTTCGCGTTTCCGACGACCCCACGATCGCCCGCTGGGCGCTGAACGCCGAGTGGCTGCAGCCGACCCGCCAGGCCCTGCTCGACAGCGAAAGCCGACCTGGGCGGATCGCGACCTCC
This sequence comes from Deltaproteobacteria bacterium, assembly GCA_016713535.1. Lineage (GTDB taxonomy): Bacteria > JADJOY01 > JADJOY01 > JADJOY01 > JADJOY01 > JADJOY01. The sequence goes on along the minus strand of JADJOY010000003.1, from coordinate 429,604 downwards.
GTGGGCTTCTGAGCGGCACGGGGTCGCCGCCGAGTCACGCCGCGCCGGCGCCGCTCACGCTGCGACGCACCAGTTCGCGTCGCGATCGCCGGCCTCACCGACCAGCCCGGCCGCCCGGACCCACGCTGCCGCATCGCTCAGGTCGATGCGCGCAGCGGGACCGAAGCCGGTGGGGGCGATCGAGAGCCACGCCTCGAACATCGCGCCGCGGTAGGGCACCGCGAGCGGCGCGCGCTGCGTCCAGCCGCGCCCCGCGGGCAACGCCAGGCCGGCCGCCCGTCTGAGCCGAGCGACGAGCGGGCGGTGGAAGAGCGCATCGAGGCGCCGCAGCTCCGAAGCCGCTGCCACCCAGCTCGCAGCGCACCACGAGGTGAAGCGGCTGGCGCTCGATCACGAGCTCGCTCGCGCCAGCGTGGAGGGCGTCCCGGATCCATCCGCCGAGCAACCGGTCGAGGGCACGGGCGGTGCTCTCCGGCCCGCGCGCCGCCACCACCACGGCCTCTGCGGCGTCGGCCGGTTTCACGACCGGTGCCTCCTCGTACGCGTAGAGGCGCGCCAGCGCGCGCTCGATCGCCGGGTCCGTGGCGAGCCCCGTCTCGATCCGCATCCCGACCGCCGCCTCGAGCCGCTCGACCGCGCGCGGCGCAGCGGGGTCCGCCATCGCGACGATCAGCCGCTCGTCGCGCACCGCCACCGCCACCGCGCTCATGTGGCGCGCGACCTTGGGCGGCAGGATCCGCGCCACGCGTGGATCGATGGTGCGCGGATCGACCTCGATGGCGCGCGCGCCGATCATCGGCGCCACCACGCGCAGGAAGTCCGGCTCGCCGAGGTGTCCGAGCTCGATCAGCGCCGCGCCGATCCGTCCGCCCGCGTTGTGCTGGTACCAGAGCGCGCGGTCGACGTGCACCGGCGTGACGAGACCTCGATCGACGAAGAGCTCACCGAGGCGCCGCACCGGCGACGGCGCCAAGGCCACACTCGAGCGTTCCACCGCCAGCGCGTCGTTCCCCACGCGTGTCCCCTCCGCGAGCACGGGCCGTCGCTGGGTGAAGCAAGCGCCGCGCCACGCCTGGATGCATCGAGGGCCTGGGATCTCGCCCCCGCGCCCGTCGTTCGTACGCGGAATCGTTGAAGAATCACTTTCGACCGCGACCGCGCCGCACGCCGCGTTCGCTGGTCCGTCGACGCTCCAGTCACGAAACCGACGGACCGAGGGCGATCTCCCCGCTCCGCCGTCGACCGCCCTCAGCTCGCCGGAGGTGTCACGACCGGGGCTTCCGGCGTCGCCGCCGCCTCGCACACGAAGCGAACGAAATTGTCGGCGTCGCTCACGTTGAGGCCGCTCTTGTTGGGGCCGCCGCTCACGAACGCACGGCCGTGCGACGTGTCGGTCGTGTAGTCGGCGTCGAACACGTAGCGCCGCCCCCACGGATCGAGACCGGCCGAGAGCTCGATGTACGGGCCGTGCCAGTTGTTGAAGCTGCCGTCGTTGCAGAAGAGCCCGACGCTGCAATCGGTCACGAACGCCTCTCCGGTTGCCTGGCAGGGATCCTCGAGGAGGTGGAGCGGATAGAGCCCGGTGTCGGCGTAGAGCTTCGAGCCCGCCGTGACGAGCACGCTCAGGTCGGCCTCGACGCGCGCGACCTTGGCCTTGAGCCGCGCATTCAGCAGCGCCGGCACGGCGAGCCGCGCCAGGATCGCCACGATCGTGAGCGCCACGAGCAGCTCGATGAAGGTGAAGCCGCGGTCATCGTTGCGCACGGAGATCTCCTTCGCGGCCGCATCCAGCGATGCGCCGCAGCCAGCGGTCGTCCAGCCACGCGGCGCCGAAGCCGCGCGCCTGGAGGCGGTGGCAGAGCGCCTCGACGCGCGCCACACGCTGAGCCTCGTCGAGGTCGGACCAGTTGCGCGCCACGGCGGCGAACCGGTCGCCCTCCACCACGATCCGATCGAGATCGAAGAGGTCGCGGAAGTCCTCGGCGCCGATCGCGTGACGCGGATCGGGCTCCGCGACCCGCAGCGCGCTCAGGGTCGACACGCAGAGCGTACCGAGGGCGCCCGCGAGGATGACGGCCCCGAGTGAGCGCCCGAGGGTGACCCGCGCGGCGGCGGCGCGCCGCGCGCGCGCTCGCCGCCTCGAGCGAGGCGCGCGCCTCGGCGCGCGCCTCGGTGCGCGAGGTCCCGCCCAGCCGGTGGCGCACCGAGCGTACCCGCGCGAGCCCGACGCGCGCCTGTTCGGCCACGCCGGTCCAGCCCGCGGCGAGCGCCTCGCGCTCGGCGGTGGTCAGGTCCCGCTCGAGCTGCTCCGCGAGCGGGACGAGCGGCGCCGAGCCCTCGACGCCCGCCTGCACCGGCGCGTCGTCGGGCCGCGCGCTCAGCCACTCCCCCACCTGCTCGTCGAGGACGATCGCGTCGAGCACCGCCAGCGAGCACCCGCCGTCGGCGCGCCCCGCCTCCAGGTAGGTGCCGAGCAGCCGCTCCTCGACGGGCTCGAGCGCCACCGAGAGCGCGCGCTTACGCTGCTCGGGGGACAGCATCGCGAGCCGCTCGACGGCCGACGCGCGACGCGCGCTGAGCCAGTCGCGCGCCTCGCCCGAGTGAATCGATGCACCGATCATGCGCCCCCCGTGAATGCCCGCCTGCGGTTGTTCATGCGCCCGTCACGCGGCGATCGCGGCGTCTTGCGTGAGCCTCAGGCCGACCGACTCCGCGCGCGCTTCCGCGGAGTCCGGCACCACGGCGGTGAGCGCCTCGGCGAGGCTCACCAGCCCGTTGCGGACCTTTTCCATCGCGTCGTCGAAGAGCGTCACCATCCCCTTCGAGATCGCCAGCCGCCGTAGCTCCTGAGCCGTGGTGTCGCGCTCCTTGGCGAGGTTGCGCAGCTCGTCGTCGAGGGCGAGGACCTCGTGGATGCCGATCCGTCCGCGGTACCCGGTGCGGTTGCACTGCGGGCAGCCGACGGCGTTGTAGAGAGGCAGGTCCTCGGTGGCGATCGCGCCCACCAGCGCGCGCTCGCGCGGGCCGGGCTCGTAGGGCTCGCGACACTCGAGACACAGCCGCCGGATCAGACGCTGCGCGCACGCCAGCAGCACCGACGAGCTCACCACCACCGGCTCGATCCCCATCTCGGTGAGCCTGAGCACCGTCGCCGCGGCATCCTGCGCGTGGCGCGTGGCGAGCAGCAGGTGACCGGTGAGCGCCGCCTCGACCGCGGTACGCGCGGTCTCGAGGTCGCGCATCTCGCCGACCAGGATCACGTCCGGGTCGAGGCGCAGGAAGCTACGCAGCGCGCGCGCGAAGTCGAGGCCGATCTCGGGCTGGACCTGGATCTGGCTCACTCCCGGTACCGCGTATTCGACCGGGTCCTCGATGGTGAGGATCTTGATCGCCGGGCTGCGGATCTCCCCGAGCGCTGCGTAGAGCGTCGAGGTCTTGCCGGCGCCGGTCGGGCCGGCGTGGATGATCATGCCGTAGGGGTTGCGGATCGCGCGCCGGTAGAGCAGCGCGTTGTGCTCGGAGAAGCCGAGGTCCTCGAGCCCGGCGTTGGGACGGCGGCGGTCGAGGATGCGCATCGCGAGCATCTCGCCGAAGCGGGTCGGCGCGGTGGCGACGCGCAGGTCGATGTCGATCGGGCGGCCGCCCTGGTAGCCGGAGATCGACATGCGCCCATCCTGCGGCAGGCGCCGCTCCGCGATGTCGAGCCGGCACAGCACCTTGACGCGGCTCACCAGCGCCGCCCCCGCGCTCGCCGAGCGAAAGCTCGAGACGCGGCGCAGCTGGCCATCGATGCGGAAGCGGATGTCGACGTGGTCCTGCTCGGGCTCGACGTGGATGTCGGTGGCCCCGGCGGTGACCGCGGTCTCGATCAGACGGTTGAGGTACGCGATCGCCGGGCCCGAGCCCTCGTCCACGTCCGTGGCGCGGACCGTGTCCTCGGAGCGCTCGTCGGCCATCGCGAAGGCGCGCTCCATGTCGCGCTCGGCCTCGGTCAGCGACGGCAGCCCGTTCACCCGGCCGCGCGCGCCCGACCCGGACGGGCGCGGCTTGGCGAGCGAGCGGATCGCGCTCGGCGGCACCACCAGTAGCCGCTCGCGCTCGCGCCAGCGCGCCCCCAGCGCGCGGGTCACCGCCTCGATCACGTGCCAGTCGAACGGGTTGGCGAGGGCCACGCAGTCGGTGCCGACGTCGACCACCGGGATCACCATGTTCTCGATGCAGAACGCCGTCGGCAGGATGCCGATGCGGACGTCCTCGGGTGCGATCGACGGCTTGAAGTCGAGCCCCAGGAACGCCGCCAGGGCCTTCGCCACCGCGGCCTCGTCCACGCCGAGGCGGCCGAGCTGCGTGAAGAGCACCCGCGGCGCGAGCGCGGCGACGGCCGCGCGGTGCTGGAGCGGCACCACGCCCGAGCGCACCAGCGACTCGACGAACTGGCGGAAGCGGTCGATCCCATCGTCGGGTGCGCGGAGCGCGCCGGGCGCGGCAGGAGCCGCCGGTGCTGCGGCGCCACCAGCGATGGGCTCGACTCCCGCGATCGCCATGGCCGCGGCGCTCGCTCCCCCCTGACCTTCGGCCGCCGAGCCGGCCCGTTCGCGCGCCATGGTGCCCCACTGGCGCGACGCGGCGAGCTGCGCCTTGACCTTCTCGATCAAGGTCTCGGGCACCACCGGCTTCACGAAGTAGCCGACGGCGCCGGCCGCGAACGCGCGCGTGCCTTGTCGGGCTCGGCGCCCAGGCACGACAGGAAGATCACCGGGATGTAGGCGGTGGCGGGGTCGTCGCGGAGCCGCTCGCAGACCATGTAGCCGTCGAGCCCCGGCATCACGATGTCGAGGAGGAGCAGCGACGGTTTCGACTCCGCCACGCGCGTGAGCGCGGTCTCGCCATCGGCCGCCTCGATCACGTCGAAGCCCGCCTTGCGCAGGAACCGCGACGTGACGAGCCGGCTCAGGCGGTCGTCGTCGACCACGAGGATGGTGGCGCTCGAATCGGTGCTGCTCATGACCGGTGACCTCACGGCTCGCGATGGTTCGCGAGATCAGTGCTCGACGAACGACTCGATCGCCTGCGCGTACGACTCCGCGTCGCGTTCGCCGAGCGTGATCAGCGCCCGCAGATAGGCGGGCTGGAACAAGATGAAGCTCAAGGAGTCCGCGGCGCGCGTCTGATGCGTGCCGAGGCCCCGGGTGAGCCACCGGAACGTGCTCGGCAGCTCGCGCTCGAAGTGGGTCGCGAGCTCGCCGAGGTCGCGCGACGGCCGCATCACGAAGAGGTCGACGGGCCTGAGCCCGCCGCCGGCGCGCTCCTCGCCACGCATCAGCAGCTCGTTCACCTGAACGAGGCGCAGCGCGTCCTGCTCGAGGCCGTCGACGAAGACCGCGTTCAGGATCATGCCGATCACCTGCGCCGGCGTCGGATACGCGACGAGCTCGCTCGCGCACGCCGCGGGCGGCGGCGCATGGGAGGGCGTGAAGCGCGTCGACACCGCGAGGATCCGCCGCGCGCCGAGGTGGAGCGCGGGCGAGAGCGGCGCAGCGAGGCGCACGTCACCGTCGCCGTGCCAGGCGTCGCCGATCCGCACCGCCGGGAAGAGCAGCGGCAGCGCGGCGGAGGCGAGCACGTGGTCGGCCGAGAGCGCCGCCCGCACGCCGACGCGCTGCGGCCGCGCCCACGGCTCGACACCGCGGCCCTCGACCCACGTGACCGAGCGTCCCGACGTGTAGCAGGTGGTGGTGATCGCGACCGCGCGCAGCCTCCCGGAGTCGAGGTTGTGGGCGATCCCGCCGGGCTCGCGACCGCCGCGTCCCAGCACCTCCGTGACCAGCTCACGCAGCGGCGCGGTGTCCACCAGGCTCCGCGGTTGCGGCGCACCGCGCGCGCCACCCGCCACCAGGCCCACCCCGAAGCGCGCCACGTGCGAAGCGAGCGAGCGCCGGTCGACCCGGAACACCTGGTCGATGGTGAGATTCGCCCACAACTCGGAGAGCTCGTCGACGGCGTCGGCGAGCGAGCCCGGATGATTGGCGAGCGCCACCGCGTTGAGCGCTCCCGCCGAGGCGCCGGTGAGGATCGGGATCGCGAGGTCGGGAAAGCGCTTCGCCAGGGATCGCAACATCCCGACCTGGTAGGCGGCGCGCGCGCCGCCCCCGCTCAGCACCAGCGCCAGTCCGGCCCCGGTGCGCGACGCCGGCGCGATACGCGCCCCATCGGGGCCTGCGGCGGACACCGCCGCGCCCGGTGCCGTCCTGCAGCGCGGGCGCGCGAGCCGAGCGGGTCGGGCGCGTCGACGAGCGTTGGCCGCAGGACGCGCGCGGGTTCGGGTCGGGCTGGCGCCGAAGCGGCGTCTGGTTGCACGGAAGCTTCTCCCACGGTCGCTATCGGCGGGAGGCCCCACCGGCTTGAACCGGGCCACGCAGACGCGCCACCGCGACGCCGTCGGGCACCGCCGCCCTCGAGAGACCGGCACCCGACGGGGTCGCTGCGTGGGCGTCAGCCGGCTCCGCAGGTTGCGGAGCCGGCTGACGCTCCGCTCCGGCCGGCGCTCGGCGGCCCACCGGGTCCTGGCGGATTTCGCAAGCGATCTTCGATGGTTGCCGGCATCGACGGAGGGGGACGGCGAAGCGCCGTCGGGCACTGGCCTTGCTCGATGGGGTAGCGACCCGTCCGCGTCACGGAGCGAAACGTCATGGCGGAAGCCGCGAAGGAAAAAGTCGTCCTCGAGGAAGGCGCAGCCGCCGCCGAGGGGAAAAGCGCCAAGAGCTCGAAGACCAAGCTGATCGCGATCGTGGCCGCCGTCGTGCTGTTGCTCGGCGGCGGTGGAGCGGCGGCCTACTTCCTGGTCCTCAAGCCCAAGCACGACGCGAAGGTCGCCGAGGGCGGTGGCGAGGAGGAAGGCGGAGGCGAGAGCGAAGGCCACGGCAAGGCCACCAAGGAAGAGCACGGCGGCGAGAAGAAGGCCGAGCACGGCGAGAAGAGCGCCAAGTCCGAGAAGGGCGGCCACGGCGCGAAGGGCGAGAAGAACGGGAGCGACTCCAACAACGTCCCGCTCGAGCCCTTCATCGTGAACCTGAACGACCCCACCGGGAACCGCTACCTGAAGGTCGACATGGTCCTCGAGATGCGCGGCGACGGCTGCGCCGAGGCCATCGCCGCCAAGCGCGAGCGGCTGCGCGACTCGATCATCCTGCTGCTGCGCTCCAAGACCATGGCCGACCTCCAGGACGTCGACGGCGTCCTCAACCTCAAGAAAGAGGTCATCACCCGCGCGAACTACGAGCAGGACACCTGCAAGGCCCTCGACCTGCTGTTCACCGACCTGGTGATCCAGTGACCTCGCCGGTCCTCGCCGCGAGTACCGCCACGGCGGACGAGCCCCTGCTCTCGCAGGCGGAGATCGACGCCCTGATCTCGGCGATCCACGAGGGCTCGATCGACCTCAAGACCGCCGCCGCCGAGACCGCCGAGGTCGAGCTCTTCGACTTCACCCGCCAGTACCGCGTCGCGCAGAAGATGCCGACGCTCGACCTGATCCACCGCCGCTTCGCCACCGGGCTGCGCGCCGCGCTCGGCAACATGCTGGGCCGCAACGTCGAGGTGCAGGTGCTCTCGACCCGCACCACGCCGTATGGCCGGTTCCTCGCGTCGCTACCCGCGATCGCGGCGTTCAGCCTGTTCGGGCTCGACCCGCTCGGCGGCTACGGGATGGTGGTCCTGCACCCCGGCCTGATCTCGATCTTCATCGACCTGCTGCTCGGCAACCGCGAGCTCAAGGAGCCGGTGCCGATCAACCGCGACCTGACCGCCGTCGAGCTGCGCCTCGGCCGGCGCATCGCCGAGTCCGTGCTGAGCTCGTATCGCGAGGGCTGGCAGGCAGTGCAGCCGCTCAAGCTCAACTACCTGCGCACCGAGCAGGCGAGCCTGTTCACGCCGATCGCGCCCAACGACGAGATGGTGGTGGTGGTCGACGTCGAGGTGACGCTCACCAACCTCACCGAGTCCCTGGCGGTGGTGATCCCCGACGCCTCGCTGGAGATGGTGCGCCAGAAGCTGGTCAAGGACTTCCGCATCACCGACCCCAAGGCGACGCGCTCGTTCGGCGAGCTCATCGCCGAGCGCCTGCCCTACCTCGACGTGCTGGTGCAGGTCGAGCTCGGCCGCATGCACGCGCGAGTCGCGGATGTCGTGAACCTGGCGGTCGGAGACGTGCTCACCCTCGGGCAGCGCGTCGAGGACCCGCTCACCGCCTTCGTGGAGGGCGTCCCCAAGTTCGCCGGCACCACCGGCTCCTCGGGCGGCAGCGTCGCGCTCGAGCTCACCAACCGCATCGAGGCGCACTGAGCAGCGCGCGCGATCCCTCCGCAGCCATCGACCCGACGAGGACCTGAGCGATGAACAAGCCCGGCGAGAACCCGAACTCGGCCCTACCCGGCGACGGCGCCGGCTCCGACAGCGCCGCGAGCGTGGCGGGGCGCGATCTGTCGTTCGTGATGGACATCCCGCTCGAGATCTCGGTCGAGCTGGGGCGCACCCGCCTCAAGATCGAGGATCTGCTCTCGCTCGGCAGCGCGTCGGTGATCGAGCTCGACCGCTTCGCGGGCGAGCCGGTGGACGTGCTCGTCAACCGCAAGCTGATCGCGCGCGGCGAGTGCGTGGTGGTCCACGACAAGTTCGGCGTCCGGCTCACCGAGGTGGTGAGCGCCCGCGACCGCCTGGAGCCACTGCGATGAGCACCGACCGCCTGAGGTGCTTCACCGCCGCGGCGCTGTTGGGCTCGCTGCTCCTGGCCGCCCCGGCGGCGCGAGCCATCGACGACGGCGCGAGCGGCACATCCCTCACCATCGTCCCCGCCGGCCCCGCGAGCGGCGACGCGTGGAACGACGAAGCGCCGGTCAAGCCCAAGAAGAAGAGCACGTCGCGCGCGGCGACCAGGGCCGTGGGCGCGAGCGCCGCCACCGCGCCGGCGAGCGCGACCGCGCCCACCGCGGTGACCGCGGTGACCGCCACGGCGCCAGCCGCCGAGACGACCGCCAGCGCCGCTCTGACGAACGGTGCGTCGAGCACCCCGCCCGCGACCGCGCCCAGCGCGGCGCCGATCGCCACCCCGGGCACTGCGGTCCAGCCGCTCGAGCCGATCCACCTCGCCACGCCCGAGCCGTCGGCGCTCTCGACCGCGCCGGTGTGGCCGCGTCCCGACGCCGAGCGCCGCGCTGGCGTGGCCGCCGCGAGCCGCGCGTCCAGCTTCGGCTTCGGTCAACCGATCGACCTCGCCGCCACGCTCACCCGCGGCGCCGGCACCCTCGGCGCGATGCTGCTCGTGGGCGGACTGGCGCTGTGGTGGGCGCGGGGCCGCCGCGGCGCCGCGGCCAGCGCCGACCCCGGCCGCGACCGCCTCACGGGGGTGTCGAGCCGCGCGCTCGCGCCGCGCCGTAGCGTGCACCTCGTCGAGGTCGACGGCGTGCGGATCCTGGTCGGCCTCGACGCCGGGCGCATCGGGCCGCTCGCGCTGGTCCCCACGCCCCCGCGTCCGGTCGAAGCCGTTGCGCAGCCCGCTCCCGCCAAGAGCGCGAGCCGAGCCGCGGCGCAGCCGGCGCCGGTCGCCGCCGCGAGCGCGGCCCCCAGGCCCGCGCCCGCGCCGACGACGCTCGCGATCGACGAACGCAACCCGGTGACGGTCGACGTGCCCGAGCTCCTGGCGCGCGCCTCGCGCGGCTCGGCCACGCGCGCCCCCGATCCCGCGGCGCTCTTGAGCCTCACCACTTCGCTCAAGCGCCATCTCCGCAGCCGCACCAACGGCAACGGCGACGGCGGCAACGGTCACGGGAGCATCGCGTGAAGACCACCATCGCCACCTCGCGAGCGGCCCGCGGTGTGAGCGCGCGGCGCGCCGTCACGACCGCCGCGGCGGTGGTCGCGAGCGTCGCGATCGCCGGGCTGGCGCACGCGCAGGCGGCGGGCGCCGCATCCGGTCCGTCGATCGAGCTCAAGCTCGGCGAGGCGGCGAGCGGACGCGCGTCCAGCATCCTCGAGATGGTGGCGCTCATCACGCTGATCGGCCTCGCGCCGTCGGTGCTGGTGCTCTTCACCTCGTTCACGCGGATCCTGGTGTCGCTCTCGATCTTGCGCCAAGCACTGGGCCTGCCGCAGGTGCCGCCCAATCAGGTGCTGATCGGGCTCTCGCTCTTCCTGTCGGTGTTCGTGATGCGGCCGGTGTGGCAGCAGATCGACGAGCAGGCGGTGACGCCGTACGTCCACGAGCAGATCGACGCGCGCGAAGGGCTGAAGCGGGCGGTCGTGCCGTTGCGCGGCTTCATGCTCGCCCAGACCCGCGACTCGGACCTGGCGCTCTTCGTCGAGCTGTCGCGCCAGCCGATGCCGACCCACCGCGACGAGGTGGCGTTCGAGGCGCTCGCGCCGGCCTTCCTGCTGAGCGAGCTCAAGACCTCGTTCCTGATCGGCTTCCTGCTCTACGTGCCGTTCCTGGTGCTCGACCTGGTGGTGGGATCCGTGCTGCTGGCGATGGGCATGATGGTGCTCCCGCCGGTGGTGATCTCGCTCCCCTTCAAGCTGCTGCTGTTCGTGATGGTCGACGGCTGGTCACTGGTCGTGGGCTCGCTGGTGCGCGGGTTCCACACCTGAGCGGCGGCGCGCGCCGCGACGAAGGGACGACGCGATGGACTCGGTGGACGTGGCCTCGGTGGCGAGCATGGCGCTCAGGACCGGCATCCTGGTCGCCGGCCCGCTGCTCCTCGCAGGGATGGTCGCCGGGATCTTCTTCGGCGTGCTCCAGGCGATGACACAGATCCACGAGGCGACGCTCACGGTGGTGCCGAAGATGGCGGCGGTGATCGCGGCCCTCGCGGTCGGCGGCCCGTGGATGTTCCAGACCCTGCGCTCGCTGATCGTCGGGCTCTACCGGCTGATCCCGAGCGTGACCGGGTGACGTGATGGTCGGCGCCATGATCCGTGCCATCCGGGCGGGCGCAGGGCCCGCCCCTACGGGCGTACCCCCCCGCCGCGCCCGGGTCGCTGGCACCGTCGCCACCGTACCGGTGGCGTTCGACCCCGCCCGCCGCGCCCGCTCCGCCGGCACCGTCGCCGTAGGGCGGGGCCCGTCCCCGCCCGCTCCGGAGTGAAGCCGTGATCCACCTCGGCCAATCGGGCATCTGGCTCACGACGCTACTCGCCGTGGTCACGCGGGTCGGTGGGTTCGTGGCGACGGCGCCGCTGCTCGGGCAGAACATCATCTCCGGGCGCATCAAGGCGGCGATCGTGATCGCGATCAGTATCGCGCTGCTTCCCGTCGCGCCGCTCGCTCGCTTCGACGTCGAGACCGATCCGCTGCGCGTGTGCGGCGGGCTGGTCCTCGAGGTGGCGGTGGGCGCGCTCTTCGGGCTCGTCGCGCGCATGATGTTCGACGCGGTGACGTTCGCCGCCGAGGCGCTCTCCCTGAGCATGGGCCTCGGCTCGGCGAACCTCTTCGACCCGATGCTCGGCCAGCAGAGCTCGGTGCTGGGCGTGCTGCAGGGGCAGATCGCCCTCGCGCTATTCCTGACCCTCGACGGCCATCACCTGGTGCTCCGGGTGCTCGGTCACTCCCTCGAGTCGGTGCCGCTGCTCGCCGCCAACCTCGGCCCCGGGCTCGCCTGGGGGCTCTTGCACGTCGTCACCACCATCACCTCGGCCGGGCTCGCCCTCGCCGCGCCGGTGATGGTGCTGTTGCTGCTCTTCCAGACCGGGCTCGCGGTGCTGACCCGCGCGGTGCCGTCGCTCGGCTCGTTCGCGAGCATGGGATTCCTCGCGACCGTGGCGATCGGCCTGGTGCTGCTCGCGACCACCAGCGACCACTGGCTGGCGAGTGTCGCGCGCCTGACCCGGGTCACCGAGCTCCAGCTCGATCAGGCGTTCGAGGCCCTCGCGGCGCGCCGAGCGCCCGCAGGACGACACGTCATGTTCGACGACTCCGACGAAAAAACAGAGCAACCCACCTCACGGCGCCTCTCCAAGGCCCGTGAGCAGGGGCAGATCGCGCGCTCGCGCGAGGTCGGCACCGTGGCGCTCTTGGTGGGCATCGCCGCCGTCTACCGCTTCCGCGGCGGCGACAGCCTCGCCGACCTGGTGTCGATCGGGCGCGCTTGCTGGAGCAGCGTCGGCGACGTCGGCACCTCCGACGTGCTCGAGATCGCGTTCGCCTCGCTCGCGCGCTCGGCGGCGATCGTCGCGCTGCCACTCGTCACCGTGATGGTGATCGGCATCGTCTCGCAGGTCGCGCAGGGCGGCTGGGTGCTGACCCTCGCGCCGCTCAGCCCCAAGCTCACGCCCTTCGACCCCACCGCGGCGTTCTCGCGGCTGTTCGGCAAGGGTCGCAGCTTCGCCGAGCTCGGCCGCACCGTGCTCGCGGCGAGCCTCGCGATCTACGTGGTCACGGCGCAGCTACGCCGCGACCTGCCACCCGCCCTCGACCTCGATCAAGCCACCGCGCCGGCGATCCTCGCGTTCCTCGCGGCGCGCCTCGACCGCCTGATCCTCGTGACCGGTGCCGCGCTGATCACGCCGGCCGCGTTCGACTACGCGTACCAGCGCTGGACCATGAACAAGCGCCTCAAGATGACCAAGCAGGAGGTCAAGGAAGAGGCGCGCGACGAGGACGGCGACCCGCAGGTGCGCGGCCGCATCGCGGGCGCGCGCAAGGAGATGCTGCTGCGCCGCTCGCTGGCGCAGGTGCCCACCGCCGACGTGGTGGTCACCAACCCCACCCACGTCGCGGTGGCGCTGCGCTACAAGAGCGGCTCGATGGCGGCGCCGCGGGTCGTCGCCAAGGGCGCCGACTTCATGGCGGCGCGGATCCGCGAGCTCGCTCGCGCCCACGACGTGCCGATCCTCGAGCGGCCGCCGATGGCGCGCTGGCTCTACAAGCACGTCCCGATCGGTGCCGAGATCCCGGAGGCCCTCTACAAGGCCGTCGCCGAGATCCTGGCCTACGTCTACCGGACCCGCGGCGCGCGCAAGCGCCCGCTGCTCGCCCGGATGCGAGGTGCTAGGTGAGCGCAGCCGTGGGCCAGGCCCCCGCCCGTCCCGCGGCGCCGAACGCGCGCATGCGCATCCCGATCAGCGAGCTGGTGGTGGGACTCGGCCTCGTCGGCATCCTGCTGCTGATGCTGGTGCCGGTGCACCCGGTGCTGCTCGACATGTTCCTGACCCTCGACCTCACGCTCGCGGTGCTGGTGCTGATGATCGCGGTCTACGTGTCGAAGCCCCTCGACTTCGAGGGGTTCCCGACGGTGCTGCTGTTCACGACCTTGTTCCGGTTGTCGCTCAACGTCGCCACCACGCGCCTGATCCTGACCGGCGGCGACCGCGGCGCGGCGGCGGTCGGCCGCGTGGTCACGGCGTTCGGCGAGTTCGTCGCCGGCGGCGATCCGGTGGTCGGTGGTGTGGTGTTCCTGATCCTGGTGGTCATCAACTTCGTGGTCATCACCAAGGGCGCCGGGCGCATCGCCGAGGTGAGCGCGCGCTTCACCCTGGATGCATTGCCCGGCAAGCAGCTCTCGATCGACGCCAACCTGAACTCGGGCCTGATCGGCGAGCAGGAAGCGCGCGAGCGACGTCGCGCGCTCGAGCGCGAGGCCGAGTTCTACGGCTCGATGGACGGCGCCGGCAAGTTCGTGCGCGGCGACGCCATCGCCGGCGTGATCATCACGATCATCAACATCATCGGCGGCTTGCTGATCGGCGTGGTGCGCCGCGACATGAGCTTCGGCGAGGCCGGCCGCCTCTACACCGTGCTCACCATCGGCGACGGCCTCGCGGCGCAGATCCCGGCGCTGCTGATCTCGACCGCCGCCGGCCTGGTGGTCACCAAGGTCAGCGACGGCGAGAGCCTCGGCACCACGCTGCAAGGCCCGGTCAGGAAGTTCCCGCGCGCCGCGCTCTTCACCAGCGGGATCCTGGGCGCGATGTCGCTCCTGCCCGGGCTGCCGTTCCTGCCCTTCGCGCTGATCGCCGCCGGCGCCGGCTTGGTCGGCCGCTACGCGGGGCGTCCGCAGGAGCCCACCGCCGAGGGCGCCGCCGCACCACTCGCGCCCGCCGAGAAGGACATCGAGTCGCTGCTCGGCGTCGATCCGATCGCGATCGAGGTCGGCTATGCGCTGGTCCCGCTCGCCGACCGCAAGCGCGAAGGGAACCTCACGGTGCGCGTCAAGGCGCTGCGCCGCCAGCTCGCCGAGGAGCTCGGCCTCGTCGTCCCGCCGGTGCACATCCGCGACAACCTGAACCTGAAGCCCGAGGGGTACCGGATTCTCCTCAAGGGCGCCGAGGTGGCGTCCGGTGAGCTGCGTGCCGACGGGTTCCTGGCGCTGCGGCCGGGCGGCGACCTGCCGGCGATCGAGGGCCGCGCCACCACCGACCCCGCCTTCGGCATCCCGGCGCTCTGGATCGGCAAGGCCAAGAAGGCCGAGGCCGAGCGCGCTGGCTGCACCGTCGTCGACCCGGCGAGCGCACTGACCACCCACGCGAGCGTGATCCTGCGCCGCCACGGCCACGAGATCCTCGGCCTCACCCAGGTGATCGCCGCCCTCGAGCGCGTCGCCGCCGAGCACCCACGGCTGGTCGAGGACCTGATCCCCGACCCGCTGCCGCGGCCGGTGCTGCTGCGCGTCCTCAAGAACCTGCTCCGCGAGGGCGTCTCGATCCGTGACCTCGCGACCATCCTCGAGGCACTCGCGGAGTTCGCCCCCGCCACCAAGGACCCGAGCGTCCTGACCGAGCGGGTCCGCGCCGCCCTCGCCCGCACGATCCTCCAGCCGCACCTCGGCGAGGGGCGGGCGCTGGCGGTGCTCACCCTCGAGCGCGACCTCGAGCGGCGCATGCTCGACGCCGCGGCGCACGGCACCACCGCGACCGCCCTCGACCCCGTCACGCTGCGCCGGGTCCTGGAGCGGACACGCGAAGGCATGGCAACTGCAGCGCCCAGTGGCGAGCCGCCCGTGCTGCTGGTGCCCGGCGCGCTCAGGCGTCCGCTCCGCGAGGCGCTCGAGCCGTTCCTGCCAGACGTCACGATCCTCGGCCAGGGGGAGCTGGTTTCGGGAATTCAGGTGCGATCCGTCGGCACCGTGGGGTAAGCGAACATGGAAACCAAGAGCTTTCACGCCACCACCGTCCGCGAAGCGCTCGGCCTCGTGAAGAGCGAGCTCGGCGACGAAGCCGAGATCCTCGAGACCCGCGTCGTGGGCGCCGGCCCGGAGCGCAAGATCGAGGTACGCGCGCGAGCTCCCCAGCTCCGCGTGGTCCCGGGGCTCAAGCACGAGGGGCTCGGCCTCGGCGGCGCGGCGCCCGTGCCCGCGCTCACGCCGAACCCGCTCGCCGGCTTCGCGGCCGGCGCGCCCTCGGCGGCGCCCTCGGTCGCACCCGCCCCGCTCGGCTACGCAGCGGAGCGCTCGCCGGGCGAGGACTCGGTGTCGGTCGACAACCTCGCGCGCGAGCTCGAGCGGGTGTCGCGCAACGTCGAGGGTTTCCGCGACGCGCTCACCCAGATCACCTGGATCACCGAGCGCTTCTCCCTCGGCGTGCTCTCGGACGCGGAGCGCACCGCCTATCAGATGCTGCGCGGGCGCGGCCTCGAGGCGAGCCTGGCGCTCGCCATCCTCACCGATGCCCGTTCCGCCGAGCCCGCCGGCGGGTGGCTGCGCGACCGGCTGCTCGCGGTCCTCGGTGAGCAGGTCTCGGTGGTCGCGGAGCCGCCGCTCGAGGGTCCGCGGGTGATCGTGTTCGCGGGCTCGCCCGGGGCCGGGAAGACCACTCTCATCGCCAAGCTCGCCGCGCAGGCCCAGCTCGATGGAGTGCCGGCGGTGCACCTCGCGACCACCGACCTCTTCCGCGTCGGCGGCGCCTCCGAGCTCGTGACCTACGGCAAGCTCCTCGGCGTCCCGACCCACGTGCTCACCGAGCCCGTCACGCTGGCGCGCATGATCGAGCGCCTCGAGCGCTGCTGGCTGCTGGTCGACACCTCGGGGCGCTCGCCGGACGACCCGCGCCAGCGCGCGCTTCTCGAGCCGGTGGTCGAGGCGCGCTCGGCGGTGGAGGTCCATCTGACCCTGAGCGTGACCACCAAGCCCGAGGATCAGCTCGAATCGGCCCGCCGCTGGGCGTGGCTGAGCCCGGACCGGGTGGCGCTGACGCACGCCGACGAGACGTCCTCGCCGGGCAGCGTGCTGAGCGCGCTCAAGGACCTCGAGCTACCGCTCTCGTACCTGAGCTCGAGCGGCACGGTGCCGGACGGGCTCGAGCTCGCGCGCACCGATCGCCTCGCGAGCTGGATCCTCGGCGGCAACGAGTAGCCGGCGAGGAGCGAAAGGAGCCCGCTCGGACGCTTCGCGAATCGGCCCGTCGACCCCGCCCCCACGGCTCCTCGCGCTGGTTCGCCGCAATCACGACGCACACGACCCGAGGTCGCGATGACCTTCCCTCACCCTCACCCGGTGGTGCCCCTCATGCCTCACGGACGCTCACATTGGATCGCGGTGGTCGGCGGAAAGGGAGGATGTGGGAAGACCCACGTCGCCGCCAGCCTCGCGTACTCGTGGAGCACGGCGGGTGACCGCGTGCTCCTCGTCGATGCCGATCTCGGCATGGGCAACGTCGAGATCCTGCTCGGCCTCCGTCCGCGCTTCGACATCGGCGACGCCATGGAAGGGCGCTGCTCGCTCGAGGACGTGGTCGTCGAGGGGCCCGGCCATATCCACGTGCTGCCCGCGGCCTCGGGCTCCCACGAGCTCAGCACGCTCGCCACGCCGGAGCGGCTGCGGCTGGTCGCGGCGCTCACCCACCTCGGCCACTCCTACCAGCACGTCATCCTCGACGTGGGCGCGGGGATCGGCCCGCTGGTGCTCTTCTTCCAGGGCCTCGCCGCGCGCACCTTGCTGGTCACCACCGCCGAGCCGACCGCGCTCACCGACGCCTACGCGTTCGTGAAGGTCGCGCACCGGATCAACGGCACCAATCGCTTCCAGCTGCTCGTCAACCAGGCGCGCGACGCCGCCGAGGCGGTCCAGGCGCGGCGGGTGCTCGAGGACCTGGCGCTGCGCTTCCTGAGCGTGAAGATCGACGACGCCGGGTCGATCCCTTACGACGTCGCCGTCGCCCAGGCGGTGCGGATGCAACACGTCGTGGTCGACGCCAAGCCCACGGCGCCCGCCGCCCAGGCGCTCGAGCGGTTGGCACGCACCCTGCTCTCTTCGGCCGCAGTCGCCCGCGCGCCTCAGCGCATGCCAGGGAAGGCCAGATGAGAGCCGAGCTCGCCTATTACCAGCCAGATCCCGAGCCTCACGGGCAAAACCGCGAGGCCCAGATCCTCGCGCACGTCGGCCTGGTGCGGCAGGTCGCACGCCGGATCGGTCACTTCCTGCCGCCCGCGGTGGACCGAGATGACCTGGTACAGGCTGGAATGATCGGCCTGATCCTGGCGGTGGACCGGTTCGATCCGACCAATGGGGCGCTCTTCACCACCTACGCCGAGCACCGCGTGCGTGGCGCCATCCTCGACTACCTGCGCGAGTCCGACTGGGCGCCGCGCTCGCTGCGCCACGCGGCCCAGAGCCTCGACCACGCCCGTCAGCGCCTGGCCGGCGAGCTCGGTCGCGCTCCCGACTCGACCGAGGTCGCCGAGCACCTGGGCGTCACCATCGACCAGGTCGCCGAGACCGACCGCGCCGTCGACGGTCTCAAGCTCCTGAGCCTGCACGACCCGGTGGCGCTCTCGGACGACGAGGTCGCCGAGGTCATCGACGTCCTCGACGGCTCCAACGGCTCGACCCCGCTCGCCAACGCCGAGGTCCAGCAGTTCCGCGAGCGCCTCACCCAGGCGATCGCCTCACTGCCCACGAAGTCGCAGACCGTGCTGTCGCTCTACCACGCCGAGGGGCTGACCATGAAGGAGGTCGGCGAGGTACTCGGCGTCACCGAGTCGCGGGTGAGCCAGATCTACTCGCAGACGGTGAAGACGCTGCGCGAGTGGCTCGAAGCGCACGGCACCGACGATCCCCGCGAGGGGAGCTGACCGCGAGCCGAGGCCATGGACGGCAACTCGATCGCCCCGACGCACTCGGTGAACGTGCCGACGCGGATCGGCGATCCGCCCCGTCGCCGCGGCGAGAACCCGAGCTCCGAGCACCGCGAGCGCCGCCACCCCGAGCCGATCCCGGCACCGGCGAGCGGCGGCGAGCCCGCCCAGGACGAAGACCCGAACCCCAGCTCACTCGACGTGTTCGTGTGAGCGCAGTCCCGCGCCGAGCCGACACCCTCCCCATCCCCGCCACCGAAAGCCGCGACGGAGACCTCTCATGAGCACCACGTTCTGGCTGGTTCAGGCCGCCTTCGACACTCTCCTCATCGGCGGATTGGTGTGGGCACTTTACGAGGGCGGTCGGCTCCGCAAGCTCGCGGCGCAGGTGCGCGGCAGCGCGCACGGCACCGCGGCGCTCGCCGAGATCGTCGACGACCTCGAGGCGCTGACGCGCGCCTCGGCGCTCACCGCCCGCGAGATCGAGCAGTCGGTCAAGGCGAACGGCGAGGAGATCCAGCGACGCCTGATGCTGGTCGACCAGAAGCGCGAAGAGCTCGAGCGCGGCATCGATCGCGCCGAGGAGCTCGCCGCGAGCCTGCACCAGCCGTTCACGGCGAGCGTGCCGGTGAGCGCCCCCGTGGCCCCGGCGGCGCCCGCGCCCAAGCCGCGACTCGCCGCCACGGCGCCCACCCTGCTCGACGCCACGACACCCAACTACGACCTCGCGTGCGACCTGCTCCTCGGCGGTCTCGACGCCGAGGACGTGGCGCGCGACACGCGCCTGCCGATCGCCGAGATCGAGGTGCTGCGAGCGCTGCGCGTGGCGAGCGCGGCACCGGGCCAGCGCCTCGGCGCCCGGTGACGTCATGCGCATCGAAGACGGACTCTACGCCGCGGTGTCGAGCGCGCGCGTGCTCGCGCGCGACCTCGACGCGGTGACCGAGAACCTCGCGAACGTCGCGACCTCGGGCTACAAGGGCACGCGCCCGGTCACCGAGAGCTCGCGATTCTCGCGCGTCCTCGCCGACACCACCACGGCGATCCCGCTGCCCGAGGCGACGAGCCCCGGCCGCGACTGGACCCACGGGCCGCTCACCCAGACCGAGGGGCCGCTCGACGTCGCCCTCGGCTCGGACGCGATGCTCGAGGTGCAGACGCCCCGCGGCGTGCGCTTCACCCGCGACGGACGCTTCACCACCGACAAGGACGGCCGCCTCACCCGCCTCACGGGCGAGCCGGTGCTCGACGCCGGCGGTGCCGAGATCCGCGTCCCGCAGGGGACGCCCACCATCAAGAGCGACGGCACGCTGGTGGTGGACGGCAACGAGGTGGCGAAGATCGGCGCCTTCGACATCCCCGACCGCAACGTGCTGATCGCCGAGGGCGACGGGCTCTTCCGCTTCCCCGACGGCGGCACCGGTGACGCCATCGCGTCCGCCGCGCCGCGCTTCCTGCAAGGCGAGATCGAGGGCTCGAACGTCAACGCGCCGCGGACCATGGTCGACATGATCGAGGTCCACCGCAGCTACGAGGCGGTGATGCACGCGGTCCGCACCCTCGACGGCCTGCTCGGCCGCGCGACCCAGAACAAGGGAGGCTGAGAGTCATGGCCCGGTCGCTCAACACCGCTGCCACCGGCCTCGCGGCCCAGCAGCTCCAGATCGACAACATCACCAACAACCTCGCGAACGTGAACACCACGGGGTTCAAGCGCTCGCGGGCGGAGTTCCAGGACCTGCTCTACGAGAACCTCACGTCGCCCGGCGTGCAGGACTCGGCGGGCACCGAGACTCCCACCGGCACCCAGATCGGCCACGGCGTGCGCACCGTGGCGGTCCGGCGCTTCTTCGGCCAGGGGCCGATGCAGAACACCACCAACCCGCTCGACGTCACCATCGACGGCACTGGCTTCTTCCAGGTGAGCCGGCCCGAGGGCGACATCGCCTACACCCGCTCGGGTGCCTTCAGCCTGAACAGCCAGGGCCAGCTCGTCACCGCCGACGGCCTCGCCATCGAGCCCGCGATCCAGATCCCGCCCGACGCCCATGACATCACGATCTCGTCGGACGGCACCGTGTCGGCGATGCAGCCGGGCCAGACCGCGCCGACCCAGCTCGGCCAGCTCACGCTTGCACGCTTCGCCAACCCGCCTGGCCTGCAGGCGATCGGCGGCAACCTCTATCTCGAGACCGCGGCCTCGGGCACGCCCACCACCGGCAATCCCAGCAGCGATGGGCTCGGCGGCCTCGAGCAGGGCTTCCTCGAGGGCTCGAACGTCAACGTCGCAGAGGAACTGGTCAGCATGATCGTCGCGCAGCGCGCCTACGAGATCAATTCCCGCGCCATCAAGGTCACCGACGACATGATGCAGATCGCCAACAACCTGAAGTGACGTCATGCGCCTCCTCCCGCCCCACTGGTTCGCAGGCGCGCTCGCGCTCGCTGCGGCCCTCGCCACCACCGCGCCGCTCGCTCGCGCGCACGCGGCCGACGAGAACGGCGGGCCCGACGCTCTGGCGGCGGCGCCGAGCGCGCCGCGCTCGACCCCCTCCGACGCCCGCGCGGCGCGCCCCGACGCGCGCGCGGATGTCGAGCGCTGGCTCGCGGCGCGCCTCGACGTCCCCCCCGAGGCGCTCAAGGTCGAGGGCTTCGAGGTGCCGTTCGGCCTCGATCGCGACGAGCGCCTGGTCGTGGACGGCGACTCGCTGAGCGGCCCGCTGGTCGGCTCGATCGCGATCCGCTCGCGGGTCGCGCGCTCCGGCGCCGCCGATCGCTACGTCAACCTGCGCGGCAAGGTGGCGCTGCGCCGCGAGCGGCTGCGCGTCGCCCACGCGCTGCCGCGCGGGACCATCCTCACGGCGTCGGACGTGGTCGCCGATCTGGTGTGGGACGACGGCTCGCAGCCGCTTCCCGAGGTCGAGGAGGTGATCGGCCTCGAGACCCGCCGCGCCATCCCCGTCAACCAACCGCTGCGTCCGTCCGACGTCGGCGCGCCCACCCTCGTGAAGCGCGGGCAGCCCGTGCGGGTCGACTACCTCACCCCGGGATCTCCGTGGTCGGCACGGGCCGCGCGATCGGCGACGGCCGCCGCGGCGAGCTGGTCCGGATCGAGATGCCGGGCGCGGCGCGGGTGATCGTGGGCAAGGTCATCGCGGAGGGCTGGGTTCGCGCTTCGCCCGAGTCCGCCGCGGTGAAGCTCGGAGCACGACGATGAGCAACCGCAACCGCTGCGCGGCCCTCCTCATGCTGATGCTGGTGATGGGCTGTGCCTCGCAGCAGCCGCCCGCACCACGCCGGGCGCCGGCGCGAGCGGCGAGCCGATCGCGCTCGCCGGCCCCCAGCCGCTCCCGCCGACCCGCGCCGCGAGCACGGGCTCGCTGTGGCCCGACGACGAGCAGGGCTACCTCTTCAGCGACCACAAGGCACGGCGCGTGGGTGACCTGCTCACGGTGAAGATCGTCGAGCGCGCGGAAGCCTCGAAGGACGCCGACACCAAGCTCAGCCGCGACAACGCGATCGACGCCTCGATCGAGAACCTCTTCGGTCTCGAGAAGTCGGTGACGGTGAGCAATCCGTACGTGAACCCCGCATCGCTCATCAAGGCGCAGGCCTCGAACAAGTTCGAGGGCAACGGCTCGACCACCCGCAGCGACGACCTCACCACCCAGATGACGGTGGTGGTCGATCAGGTGCTGCCCAACGGCAACCTGGTGGTGCGCGGGAGCCGCGTGATCGGCCTCAACTACGAGCAGCAGGTGCTGACCCTCGCGGGCATGGTGCGCCCCGAGGACATCGACTCGCAGAACACCGTGCTCTCGACCTACATCGCCAACGCCGACATCCGCTACGGCGGCAACGGCGTGGTCAACGACAAGCAGCGCCCCGGCTGGTTCACGTGGCTCTTCGACTGGGCGTGGCCGCTGTGAACGCGACGCGAGGTTCCTCCGGTGGGGCACGCGCCCGCGTGCCCGGCGATACGCGATCGCGCGGCATCCTCGCGATCGTCGATCCCTGTACGAAAGCGAGACCGAGATGAAGCCCCGTGACCTGATCGGCGCGTTCCTCGAGTGGCTGGGCCGCCTGGTGCGCCCGGCCGAGCCGGCGCTCGTCCCCGTCCCGGACGACCGCTCCCGCCGCGCCGCGGCGCGCGCCGTCGCGCTGGCGCTGCCGATCGTCACCCTCGCCGCCACGTCCCACGCGGCGCGGATCCGCGACATCGCCGACCTGCGCGGTGTCCGCGCCAATGACCTCATCGGCTACGGCCTGATCGTCGGCCTCGATGGCACCGGCGACGACATGGGCCTCACGCGCCAGTCGCTGGCGAGCTTCCTCGACCGCCTCGGCGTCACGCTCGACGAAGCCGAGGTCAAGAAGATGAAGCCCGAGAACGTCGCCGCGGTCTCGGTGACCGCGGTGCTGCCGCCATTCGCGAGTCCAGGCGGCCGGATCGACGTGCTGGTGTCGTCGATCGGCGACGCCAAGACCCTCCAGGGCGGCACCTTGCTCATGACACCGCTGCGCGGCGCCGACGGCCACGTCTACGCCGTGGCCCAGGGCCCCATATCGCTCGGTGGCTTCTCGGCCTCGAGCAAGGGAGGCGGCGACAGCGCCCAGAAGAACCAGAAGGCGGTGGGTCGCGTCCCCGCCGGTGCGCGCGTGGAGCGAGCGGTCGAGGTGAGCTTCGACGCCTCCCACGAGCTCTCCTACGCGCTGCGCGAGCCGAGCTTCACCACCGCCCAGCGCATGGCGGAAGCCATCAACCAGGAGCTCGGCGCGACCGCGGCGGTCGCCGCCGACGCGGGCACCGTGAAGGTGTCGGTCCCCGAGTCGATGGGCCAGGAGGGCGTGGCGCTGGCGGCGCGGATCGAGGGCGTCTCGGTCGAGCCCGACCGCCCGGCGCGGGTCGTCATCAACGAGCGCACCGGCACCGTGGTGATGGGCGCGGACGTGCGGCTCGCCAAGATCGCCCTCGCCCACGGCGGGCTCACGATCGAGGTCAACCAGACCCTCGGCGTGTCGCAGCCGGCGCCGTTCTCCGAGAACGGCCGCACCGTGGTGGTGCCGAACTCCGACGTGAAGGTGCGTGAGGAGACCCGCCAGCTCTCGGTGGTCGAGCCTGGCGCCACCATCTCGGACCTGGTGCGGGCGCTCAACGGCCTCGCGGTGTCGCCGCGCGACCTGATCGCGATCCTCCAGGCCATCCGCCAGGCCGGCGCCATGGACGCCGACCTCGAGATCATCTGAGCGACCGGACGGGAACGCGCGATGGGTGGAACGGACGGCATCGGCGACAGGCGCGGGCTCGCGCCGAGCGCGATCGGCACGGGTTGGGGCTCGACCCTCGACCTCAACCGCCGCGCCGGCCCCCAGGACGCCGCCCACGTCGCCGAGCAGTTCGAGTCGATCCTGGTGCAGCAGATGCTCGAGTCGATGCGCGCCGCCAGCGGCGACTCGGAGCTCTTCGATGGTCCGGGCTCGGAGCTGGCACGCAACCTGCTGGATGAGACGTTGTCCGCGTCGGTGGCGCGCGCGGGCGGACTCGGGCTCGCCAAGTCGCTCCTGCGCTCGTTCAACGGCGAGCCACCAAGCGCCCGGAATCACGACGAAAGCCAGGACACCGTGAACGCCGCGACGGATCCCTCAAGTTCCCCCGCAGACATGCCGAAGACATCGGTGCCGAGAGCGAACGTAAGCCCCGAGCAGCGCTTCTCGGCGGCATGGACGGTGGGAAAGGATGGGAAGTCACCATGAAGATCGACAGCACCCCCAAGACGGAACACGTCGCCAGCAAGCCCGCGGCTGAGACGAGCCGCGCCGCGACCGGTCCGATTCGCTCGGCCCGTGGCCAAAATGGTCTCCGGGTCGTCGCCGAGCCCGGTGGGGACAAGCTCACGCTGTCGAGCACGGCCGCCCAGCTCATCGAGCTCGCCAACGCCACCGGCAAGGCCGACGAGGCCCACCAGCAGAGGATCGAAGCGCTCAAGGCTCAGGTCGCGAGCGGCCAGTACCAGCCCGAGCCGGCCAAGGTGGCCGACGGCCTGCTGCGCGACCTGCTGGTCCAGAGCGCAGGCACCGAGAGCGAGTGAGAGAAGCCTGACGTAGACCAGATCCAGACGAGACCCGGGAACATCCGACCGGCCCCTGATCGACCACGAGACCTGTCATCCCGGGGTGTCCACGGAAGGACCACCCAGCGGCCGGCGTAAGCCGCGCGCGCCACGGACGGCGGAACATGAACGGATCGGATCCACGGGTCGACGAGGTCATCCACCGGGCTCGATGGCTGGAGGAGCGCTACGCCGCCCTGATCGAGCTGTTCCGCGCCGAACGCCTGTTGCTGGTCCACCCCACCAGCGAGGCGCTGACGGCGTCCTCCGACCGCCAGACCGCGGTCCTCGAGCAGATCGCCGAGGGTGAGGCGCGGCTGCGCGACGCGGCCGGCGACTTCACGCGGCGCGGTGACCGCGCGGGCACGCCCGATCCCACCCTGCTCGACATCGCCGCGCGCCTGCCCGACCTCCTCGACCGCGAGCGCATGACCGCCGCGCTGGTGCGGCTGCGCCACACGGTGCGCGCCGCGCGTGCGCTGAGCGAGGCCCACGGCCGCTTCGTCGACCGCGGGCTCGCGAACCTGCGCCACTCGCTCGAGCGGATGGCGCGCGAGACCGGCACCGAGGCCGGCTACCAGAACCCGGCGCGCCTCACCACCGCCAGCTCGGGCGCCGTGGTCCAGGAGCTCGCGTGAGCAACACCACCACCGCGAGCCTCCTCGGCATCGGCCGCAGCGCGCTGCTCACGTCACAGGCGGGGCTCAACGCCGTCGGCCGCAACATCGCCAACGCGGCCACTCCCGGCTTCTCGCGGCTGCGCGCCGAGCTCTCGACGTGGATCGGCGGCGGCGTGGCCGCGCTGCGGCTGGCAGCGATCCGCGACCGCCTCGTCGACTCGCGGATCCGCGACGCCGCCTCGGAGCGCGCGGCACCCGAGGCGCGCCACGACATGTTGGTGCGGATCGAGGATCTGCTGCAGGGCACGGACGGCTCGCGGCTGCAGGAGAACGTGAGCAAGCTGTTCGCAGCGTTCTCGGACCTCGCCAGCAACCCGGCGGGGCACACCGAACGCAACGCGGTGCAGACCCAGGCATCGGCGCTGATCGCCACGTTCCACGACCTCGCCGACGAGGTCGCGACGGTTCGCGCCGACACCGAGAGCGCGCTGCGCGATCAGGTCGACTTCGTGAACCAGTCGATGGCGCAGATCGCGAGCGTGAACCGGCTGATCGCGAGCGCGCCGCCCGACTCCGCCGACAAGGAACTGCTCGTCGACCAGCGCGACCAGCTCCTGCGCCAGGTCGCCGAGCGGATCTCGATCGACGTCGTCCACTCGAGCGATGCCACGGTCCAGGTGTCGATCCCGGGCGGCCCGGTGCTGGTCGACTCGGACAACGTGGTCGGCGCGCTCGAGCTCGACCTCTCCGACCCGAGCGGTGCCAAGATCGCCTACGCGCTGCCGGGCGGGACCGGGCTCGACATCACCGGCATGGTCGCGAGCGGCAGCATCGAGGGCCTGCTCGACGTCCACAACGACGACCTCGCCTCGTTCCAGTCGCAGCTCGACACCCTCGTCGCGACGCTCGTGACCGAGGTCAACGCGCTGCACACGCCGGGCGTCAACGGCAACGGCGGCAGCAACGCCTTCTTCCTCACCACGGGAGTGACCGCCGGTACCATCGCCCTCGACGCGGCGGTGGCGAGCGATCCGAGCAACATCGCGGCCGGCGCCACCGCCGCGGCGGGCGACAACAGCGTGGCGCTCGCGATCGCGGGCCTCGCGGACCGCGCAGTCACGATCGGCACCGGTACGCCCCAGACCTTCGCCAGCTACATCTCCTCGATCTCGGCCGACCTGGGCGCGCGCTCCAAGAATGCGCTCGACTCGGCCGCCTACTCCGACACGCTGCTCGCGGCGCTCGAGGAGCAGCGCGCCCAGATCTCGGGCGTGTCGCTCGACGAGGAAGGCACCAACATGCTGGCCTTCCAGCGCTCCTACGAGGCCGCAGCGAAGTTCATCCGCGCCGCGGACGAGGCGATGCAGTCGACGCTCTCGATCCTGTGACGAGCGAACCATGATCCGCATCACACCTGGCAGCGCCTACGCCACCTTCACCCGCAACATCACGCGGCTCGCCTCCGACATGGCGGACCTGAACGACCAGATCGGCTCGGGCCGGCGCGTGCGCCGGCCGTCCGACGATCCCGCCGCGGCCGCGCAGGCCGTGCGGCTCAAGGCCGACCTCGCGCGACTCGACCAGCTCGACCGCGCCCGGGGCGCCGCCGAGGACCGCCTCAAGACCACCGAGAGCGTCCTCGCCGGGGTCGGCGACATCCTTTCGCAGGCGCGCGTGCTCGCGGTGCAAGGCGCGTCGACCCAGGGCGCCGACAGCCGCGCCGCCATCGCCGACAACCTCGAAGGGCTCTTCCAGGACCTGCTCGGCCTCGCCAACACCCGCGACGGCGTGAGCTACGTCTTCTCCGGCTACGCCACCGAGACCGCGCCGTTCTCGAGCTCGGGCGCCTTCGCCGACACCGTTCCGCCCGCCTCCACGCTGGCGGTCGCCTACGACGGCACCGCCGACGAGACCCAGGCCGAGATCGCGCCCAACGACTACGCCACCGTGGGCTGGCCGGGTGACCAGCTCTTCCTGGGCGGCGGGGATCCCTCCAAGGATCTCTTCCAGATCCTGGTGCGGGTCCGCGACGCCGTGCTCGCCGGCGACACCAACGCCGTCAACGCCGAGCTCGGCCCGCTCGACGACGCGGTCGACGGCATCTCGTCGGTGCGTGGCGTCCTCGGCACCGAGCTGCGCCGCGCCCAGGACGCCGAGACCCGGCTCACCGAGCGCAAGGCCGATCTCAAGCTGCGCCTCGACGATACCCAGGGCGTCGACCTCGTCGGCACCATCGCCGCCCTGCAGCAACGTGAGACCGCCTACCAGGCGGCACTCGGCGCGGGTGCCAAGTCGCTCGGCCTGTCGCTCCTCGACTTCATCGGCTGACCCTCATCGCGGCGCGCCGGCTCGGCCGGCCGGAAGCGAGACGAAGCACGGCGAGACGAGCACGCGCATTGGCACGATCCCGAGCGCGCACCCTTTCGCCTCGGTGCGAAAACGTTTCGTCTGGCGACGCGGTGCTCGGGTGGCGGCGCGCCGCGTGCTCGTCACCGCATCCTCGGTCCGGGTGACGCGCCAGCCACGCTCGATGGAGCGCGGGCCACGCGGGCATGTCGACCAGCGTCGGTCCCGAGGTCCACACCACCCGACCTCCCGCTTCGTCGGCGAGATCGCGAAGTTCGGGGTAGTCCGCCGCTCCCAAACGGAGGGCCGCGCGATCGCGACCATCCTCGACTCTTCGGGGATCCCACGCGGCATCGGGGTGTCGAGGACGCGGTCCATCGGCGGAATCGAGCGCGCTCGCGAGCCCTCGCGAACCTCGACGATCCAACGATCGTACCGATCACCGATTCGAAACACATCCTCATGGGACACAATTCGTTTGCACTTTTCGGCGGGAAAGGGTTTGCTTGCCCCCCTGACAACGTTCGAGGAGATCCCATGCCAACCACTGCGATCGCGAAGCAAGCCGACACCGTCCGCGCCGACCTCGTCCGCCTCGAAGCGGACCTCAAGACGCTGCTCAACTCGGTCGGAGGCGCGATCGGTGCGGCGATCAGCGAGCGCGTCAGCGGGCCGCTGAGCACCATCACCAGCCACGTCGATCCGTTGCTGTCGCTGCTCGGCGCGGCCGCCGGAGAAGTCTCGGAGCCCTTCAGGCGCGGCCCGGGCCGACCGAAGAGGGACGTATCCGAGGCGGCACCGAAGAAGAGCGGCCGCCGCCGCGGTGGTCGCGGGAAGAAAGCCAATCTCACAGCCGAGGCCATCCAGAACGCCCTCAAGGAAACCAACGGCAACAAGTCGGCCGCGGCGCGGCTCCTCAAGGTCAGCCAGCCGACGTTTTACAAGTACCTTGTCGCCGCGGAGGGGAGCGCCCCCGCGAGCCCGCCGAAGGCCGCGAAGAAGCCCGCCGCGGCCCCCAAGAAGGCGGCCAGCCCGGCGAAGACCAAGAAGTGATCGGAGCTCGTCGCACACCGGTGGCGACGCCCTCGATTCACTCTCTCGTTTCTTTGCCTGGACAGCCGCATTCACGAACGTTCCCCCCGGACCTCGATCGAACCCGCGACGGCGCGGGGGCACGCGAGCCCCCGCTCCAGAAACCTTCACGACGACCTGCAGCCGTAGCGACGGCGGTCCCCCCCCGTCGCTCGCCAGTTCCCAGGTGCCACTCGGGACCCTCGGTTCCCCGCCGTCTCCCGCCTTGCTCGGATGGTGCCGACGCAGGACCGCGCTAAGTAAAGGCGTCCGTCCGCGAATGATCGAAGGCCCATCACCGGGACACCGATCCGCCGCCGTAACGTTTCGAAACGCAGGCGTCGATCGGCGAAGCGCCGTCGATCGTGGGCCGAGAGGACGATCGCGCTCGAGCCCGAGCAAAGAACCGGACCGAGATCGGCGACGAGCTGCATCTACGGGGCTCCGCTGTCGTTTCGCTTCGTCTGAGTCTTCCGCTTCATCGTTCACGTTCCAGCGGCAAGCGACGTCGCGAGTGGCTCTCGAGGGGGCCATTCTCCACCGACCTGCCGGATGACCACCACAGGTCCACGACCGCCGAGCGCGAGACCGAGCCGGAGTCCGCGCATCGGCGGACACCAAAACCTTCACGCTCGTCCTCAGTGTGAAGCGACCCAAAGGTGCACTCGGACACAGTCGGTCGAGTGAGATCGGACCGCGAACCGCTCCGCGGCCGAGCCCCCTCGGGTCCGTGTCGATCGCTGCAATGCTTTCGTCGAAACGGCTCGCCTCGTTCGCGCGCACCACGTCTTCGCGGCGAAACGTTCGCTCCCGATCGCCGCTGTCGGGCGTCGATGCGGGCAACCAACGGCGTCGATTGGCAAACCGCAGCGACGACCGGAGCGCAAAGATTGGCAGCCTGGCGGGATGACCGGCGTGCAAGCCCGCAGGTTTCCATGAGCACGGGACCGCCCGACGTGCAGCCCCATGGAGCCGGGCTCGGGCGCGAGTGAGGTCGAGGTCTTGGCCGGGTGGCCGGTGCGGCCGAGGGGAGCCACGAAGCCAGGCGCCTCGAGAGGGAGACCGCGCTGGCCGGAGGTGGCCACCGAGAGCGGCGACGCGGCCCGCGGGCGTCGACCGTCCCACCGGGCTCGCACGAGTGAGGCCAGACACCGAGAGCCCCGGTCGGCTCGAGCGAATCGAAGCGCGTGACGCCCGAGCACCGCTTGCAGAATCGGCAACCGTCCCCGCCCCGAGGCGCTCCACGTGCGGGGGCGCCCTCCGGCGCTGGCCAAACCACCACGGGCCGCCCCACGGGAGCGAACATCGGCCACTCGTCCGCCAGGACCAGCTGGCCCACGAAGCCACCGCCTCAAGATCCGCGGCGCGCGACCGAAGAGCTAGACATCGGGGGCGTCACGAGCGGGTTGTGGCGGATCCCCGGCTGCCACGAACGGCCCGCAAAGAGCGAGGGACTGCAATGCTGGTTCTGACACGCACGGCTGGCGAGGGATTCCGGAGCGGCGGCGACATTCGGGTCTCGGTGATCGCGCTCAAGGGCAACTCGGTTCGCATCGGCATCGAGGCCGAGGGCCGGGTGCCGGTTCACCGCGACGAGGTGTATCTGCGCATCGAGGACGAGAACCGCCGCGCGGCGGGCTGCCTCGACGGCGGCTGCGCCGGGCTCGAAGCATCGAAGGCGTGACGGCTCGCGCGAGCCGGGGGGGCGGAACTGGCCCCCCGCGGTCCGACGCGGCGGTCCGTGCCGGTCGGCGCCACCCCCACCCGGCAAATCTTTCCGGGTCGCGGCTCGCGAGCGAGCTCGCGCCGCGCGGCATTCCGCCCGGAGCGCCACGATGCGCTCGCCTCGCGCGGGCGGCGCGTGGCCGCTGGTTCGGGCCGAGCGGTGACCACCTCACGGCTCGCAGGTCGCCATGATTCCGGCACGTTGGCAGAGCCCGGGCACTCGCTGACCCGGGCTCGCGCCGGCCCCACACGGCTCGCGCACGCCCCTTCCCCCACGGCGTTCCCCGGTGCTGGCACGTCCGTTGCTCACTCGACCGGCGAGCCCGCGCCAGTCCGGAGCCCCCGAACCCAGCGTCGACGCCTCGCGAGCGCGACGTCACGGGTAACCCCTTCGAGCCGGGTCAAGGAAGGCCAACGTCATGCAGATCCAGACCTCTCGCTTCGGGACCATCGACATCGCCGACGACAAGCTGCTCGTCATCGAGGGGGCCTCATCGGCTTCCCCGACCTCGAGCGGTTCGTGCTCCTCGAGCATCGGCCGGGCTCGCCGCTCCACTGGCTGCAGAGCATCGACGATCCCACCATGGCGTTCGTGGTGGCGAATCCGCTGTCGTTCTTCGCCGACTACACGGTCGACGTGAACGAGAGCGACGTCGACGCACTCGCCATCGAGAACGTGGACTCGGTGGCACTGCTCGCGATCCTCACCGTCCGTTCGGGCGGTCGGGACGTGACCGCCAATCTGGTGGGACCACTGCTGGTCAACGCCGACAACCTGCGCGGGCGACAGCTCGTGCTGGACCGGCCCGACCTGAGCACGCGCCACGTGGTCGTCTCGGCGCCGATCGAGCAGTCGCTCGCCGCGTCGCCGATCACGGGCCTCGACGAGGACTTCGAGATCGAGATGCCGCTGGTCGGCTCGCGCTCCGACCTCCACTACGACCGCGCCCGCTGAGGCGGGCGAGCTGGGCCCCCCTGCTCCACCCCTTCCGAATGCCGTGCCGAACCGAGGCGCTCCCGTGACCGCGACCGTCCCCAACCCCTTCGCCGGACCGCGGGAGCTCCTCGATCGGCTGATCGCCGGCACCGACGCCATCGAGGCCGCGCTCACGCGTGGCGACGGCGCCGATGCCCTCGATCGCATCCGCGCCCGTGAGATCTTGGTGCGCTCGCTCGGCCAACAGCTCGCCGGTGCGCCGCGCCCCCTCGTCGAGTCGCTGCGCGAGCGCTGGACCGCCCTCGGCCAGCGCGATCGCCAGATCGAGCTGCACCTCGAGCGGCTGCGCTCGGAAGCGAGCGACGCACTGCGCTCGGCGGCCCGCGGCCGCAAGACGCTGGGCTCGCTGCGCACCGGCGCGCCCGCCGGCTCGCTCCTCTCCGACCTCGGCTGACGCGCCCCGCGCGTCGCTCGCGCTTTCCTCGCCGCCGCCGCGCGCGCGCGGCGTGTCCCGGCCCCGTTTTGCCGACCGGCCCGCCCTCACCCGGGCGCCGCCCCCCCCCGCCCCGCACCCGCCCGGCCCGCGCTCCAGAACCCCGGCGCCACGCCGGCTTCGGGCCTTCCGCCTGATCCGAACCCGCGCCGTCCCCGGTGCTCGGGACGGGGCGTACGACTCAAGTCACGGTCGGGATCTTCCGATCATTCATGGCGAGTGGAACGCGACGATGGGGTCGCGGCCACGGGAGAGAGCCCAACCGGGCGCCCTCATCGACCGAGGAAAGGAGGATGCAGTGAGCCATCGGAAGACGAATGAGGCGCCACGAATGGGCACGGCGGCCACGACGGCCGTCGAGCAGGCCCCACGGCTCGGCAAACCAATGGGTGGTGCGCCGGCTGTGAGAGTCGGATTTCCGGGTAAGGAAGCCCTCCAGACGAAAACCAACAGGCATCCTCTTTGAGGAAGCAAAACACACGACCGTAGGAGGGTTTTGTCATGGCACTTCGAGTCAACACGAACGTCGGCGCACTTCAAGCACAGCGCGCTCTGAGCCTCGTCTCCGCCCGCGTCGACAGCAACCTGCAGCGCTTGTCGTCCGGTCTGCGCATCAACAGCGCCGCCGACGACGCCGCCGGTCTGGCCGTCAGCGAGAAGTTGAGCTCCGACATCCGCGGCTACAACCAGGACACACGCAACGCCAACGACGGCATCAGCCTCATCCAGGTGGGTGAGTCGGCGCTCGGCGAGATCAGCTCCAGCCTGAGCCGGCTCCGGGAGCTCGCGCTCCAGAGCTCCAACGGCACGCTGTCCGATACCGATCGCCTGGCGATCGACTCCGAGTTCCAGGCGCTGACCTCGGAAATCGACCGTATCGCGAAGACCACCGACTTCTCGGGCACCAACCCCCTCAACAACACCAACTCGGTGTCGATCCAGGTGGGTCTCAACTCGGGCGGCAACAACGTCATCAGCCTCACCGGCGTCAACGCCACGAAGAGCTCGCTGGGCCTCTCTGGCCTGTCGGTCTCGACCCAGTCCAAGGCC
Source organism: Deltaproteobacteria bacterium (assembly GCA_016713535.1). Taxonomy (GTDB): domain Bacteria; phylum JADJOY01; class JADJOY01; order JADJOY01; family JADJOY01; genus JADJOY01. The sequence continues at coordinate 397,197 of JADJOY010000003.1, read as the reverse complement.
ACCGGTGTGCTCGACAACATCTCCACGGCACTCACCAGCGTGTCGAGCTTCCGCGCTTCGTTCGGCGCGGTGCAGAACCGCCTCCAGGTCTCGATCCGCAACCTGAGCGTCGCGATCGAGAACAGCACGGCGGCCGCGTCCCGCATCCGGGACGTGGACGTCGCGAGCGAGGCGAGCGAGCTGGCGAAGAACCAGATCATCCAGCAGGCCGCGGTGGCCTCGCTGGCGCAAGCCAACGTCTCGGGTCAGCTCGCCCTGAAGCTCATCGGCTGATCCCGCTTTCACCCGCGCGCCGGAGGGGGCTCGAGTCGCCCCGACCCACCCCCCGGCCAGCGGACCCGAGCCAGGCAGCACCTAGCACACGGCGCCCCGAGGAGAGACGGACATGGCCACCACCAGCACCTCCGGCATCACCTTCGCGGGCCTGGCCTCCGGGATGGACACCTCGGCGATCGTCGCCGCCCTGGTCAACGCGCGCGCCGTGCCGATCCAGACCATGCAGGGCACACGCTCCGACCTCACCACCAAGAAGAGCGTGTTCACGACCCTCGCCTCGCAGCTCAGTGCGATCTCGGCCGTCACCAAGAAGCTCGACAACCTGAGCGACGTGACGCTCTCGAGCGCCTCGCTCGGTGAGGAGTTCCGGACGCTGGCGGCCTCGTCTTCGAACACCGCGCTCTTCACGGCGTCGGTGGACTCGGCGCGCGGCGTGACCGGCACCCACACCGTCGCGGTCGAGCGGCTCGCCAAGGTCGCGGTGTCGAGCGCCGGCAACGGCAACGGAACGTCGTTCGCGGCGACGACGTCGGCGGTCGCGACCGGGACTCTCAAGATCACCGTCGGGACCACCACCACGGACATCTCGATCGGCTCGAGCAACGCGACCCTCACCGGCGTACGTGACGCGATCAACGCGTCGGGCGCCGCGGTGCGCGCGACCACCATCTACGACGGCACCGGCTACAAGCTCGTCGTCACCGGCACCAGCACCGGCAAGACCAGCGACGTGACGATCGACGCCTCCGGCCTCGACCAGGGCGACCTCTCGAAGACGCTCTCGTTCACCAAGACCCAGAGCGCGGTCGACTCGCGCGTGGTCGTGGACGGCGTCGCGATCGAGCACGCCGACAACGTGGTCGAGGACGCGCTCTACGGCGTGACCCTCGACCTCGCGAGCGAGTCGGCCACCGCCGCCACGCTGTCGGTCAGGACCGACACCACGGCGGTGCAGACCGCCATCAAGACGTTCGTGGGCAACTTCAACGCGGCGATCTCGAACATCAACTCGCAGAACACCTACACCGAGGGCGGATCCACCCCGGTGCTGTTCGGGAATTCGACCGTGCGCGGCATCGAGGACGCCCTCGCCCGGGCAGTCTCCGACCCGGTCGCCGGTGGATCCGCATACAAGATGCTGGCCGACATCGGCATCCACCTGCAGAAGGACGGCACGCTCACCGTCGACGAGGCCAAGCTCACGACCGCCCTCGGCAACGACCTCGAGAGCGTGCGCTCGCTGTTCGTCACCAAGAACGGCACCGATGGCGTCGCCGGCCGCGTGACCAAGCTGATCGACACCTACGTCAACACCTCGACCGGCCTGATCAAGAATGCGCAGGACGGCATCGACGCCCAGGTCGAGGACCTCGACGACCGCATCGACGCCGCCACGCGCGCGCTCGAGAGCTACCAGGAAACGATCACGCGGCAGTTCCTGGCGATGGAAAGCTCGATCAGCATGCTCAAAGGACAGCAAACGTCGCTCAACGCGATCTTCAACGCAACGAGCTCGAGCTCGAAGTGAGAGGCGCTCCGCGCCCGCCGCACCAGGAGAAACCGACATGATCTCGTTCAACCAGATCCGCGCTTACCGCAAGACGATGGTGTCCACGGCCGAACCCGTGGAGCTCGTCCGCCTCCTGGTCGACAGCGCGCTGCGCTACACGACGCAGGCGCAGGACTCGCTCAAGACCGGCCGCATCCGCCAGAAGTGCGAGGACCTCGCGCGCGCGGGCCAGATCGTGACCGAGCTCATGAACTGCCTCGACTTCCGCCGTGGCGGCGAGATCGCGCTCACCCTCGAGAGCCTCTACGTCTTCATCCTTCAGAAGATCACCGACGCCAACCTGACCAACGACCCTGGGCAGCTCGACGGTGTCATCAAGGTGCTCGCCGACCTCTCGAGCGCGTGGTCCTCGATCTCGAGCGATTCGTACGCCGGGGCCTGCTGAACGCCGAGCGAGGAAGCCATGTCGTCCGTGAACCGATACCTGAAAGCGCAGTGCGACGACCTGCGCGAGATCCTCGCCACCGGCCGCGACCTCAGGCTGGCGCTGGCGAGCGGCGACGCCGACGGCGCGAGCCGCGCGGTGGGGCGGCGCTGGGGGATCCTCGATCGCATGGCGGTGCGCGAGCGCAGCGCGCCGCACCCGACCAACGGGACCTCGCTCTCGGCCACCTCGGTCGCCGAGCTCCGCGACCTCGGTGACCAGCTCGACGTGCTGGCGCGCGCCGTGCTCACCGAGGACCGCGTCCTGATGGCCCACGTCGACCATCGCCGCGCCCGACCGCTCGCACCGGTGCCGGCGGCGCTGCTCCCGAACTGAGTCCCCTCGTAGCGCTAGCCGGCCGACGGGCATCGCGGCGCAGGCCGGGGATCGCTGCTCACTTCGGAGGCGCCGAGCAGGGATCACGTGGGGCATGTCCGGTGCCCCGCCCGCGGTCGGCATTCGCCTTGCGACCATGGCGAGCCGACGCGGCTCGTGCGCGTGGCGTCCATGCGCACGAGCCGCGCCCCGGCAAATCCTGCCGGCTGCGGCGACCTCCGGCCGCCGCCCCCATCGCTCGCCCGTCGCTCACGAGGAGCACGCCATGTCCACCGCCGCCCCGCACACCCAAGCGCCGTGCGCGCCCCCGCAGCCGTCGTCCTCGCGACCCGCTCGGGATCCGCCACCGTCGAGATCGACGGCCTCGCGATCGCGAGCCGCATCGATCCAGCGCGCGAGGCCGCGACCCTGGTCGCGAAGGTCGATCCCACGATCGAGTGGATCTGCCTCGCTGGCTGGGGCTCGGGCCACGTCCCCCGCGCGCTCCTCGCGCGCTGCCCGAGGGCCCACGTGCTGGTGCTCGAGCCGTCGCCCGCGGTCCTCGCGGTGGTGGCCGCCCACCCTGAGCTCGGCCGCAGCCTGCGCGACCCACGGGTCACGGTGAGCGCCGATCCGTTCGCGCTGCGGTTTCGCTTCGAGGAGGAGTACCTGCCGGGCGCGAGTGTCGCGACCCTCGCGCTCCCCACCTACCAGCGGCTCTTTCCCGCGGACGTGCGGTCCTACTTCGCGCTCATCGACCAGAGTCGGGTGCGCTCGGAGGCGAACGTGCTGAGCCGCATGATGCTCGGCGGGCGCTGGCTCGACCACCTGCTGACCAACCTTCGTGCGGTGGCGTCGAGCCCGCTCCTCGAGCGGCTGCGCGGGCGCTTCCGCGGTGTACCCGCGATCTGCGTCGCGTGCGGGCCGTCCCTCGACAAGAACATCGACGTGCTGCGCGACGCCGGCGATCGCTCCCTCATCCTCGCCGCCGGCTCCGCGCTCAAGCCGCTGCGCAGCCGCGGCGTCGAGCCGCACCTGGTGGCGGCGATCGAGTGGCGCGACGCGGTCCTCGAGCAGTTCGAGGACCAGCGCGTCGACGATCTCTTCCTGCTGCTCTCCGCGGTCTCGCATCCCAACCTCTTCCGCCTCGGCGCCCGCGGCACCTTCACCGAGCTACCCGCGGCGAGCCCGGCGTGCGAGTGGCTGGCGCGGGTGCTCGAAGCCGGTCCGGAGTTCGCGGAAGGCGGCTCGGTCGCGCACACGGTGTTCAGCGCGGCGTTGCTCCTGGGCTGCGACCCGATCGTGCTGGTGGGTCAGGACCTCGCCCTCGGCGCGGCGCGTGTCACCCACTCGTCGCTCTCGGTTCACGCGCACATCCGCTCCAGCATCGACGAGGAATCCAGCATCGACCCGGTCACCGGCCGCGCCTACGAGCTGCCCGGCTACCACGGCGGTACCGTCGCCACGGTGAGGGAGTTCTACTGCTATCACGCGTGGTTCGAGGATCGGATCCAGCAGCTCGCGCCGGCGCCGCGGCTGATCAACGCGACCGAGGGAGGCGCCCGCATCCGCGGCACCGAGCAGCTCGCGCTGCGTGAGGTCGTGGGCTCGTTCTCCCCGCTCGCCGAGGACCCCCGCGAGGCGCTCGCCGCCGCGACCGAGCTCCCGGACGGCCGCGGTCTCGACGCCGTGCGCGCCGCGCTGATCGCGAGCCGCCGAGCGGTCCTCGAGGCCGGCAGGCTCGGCAAGGAGGCGATACGGCTGGTGGGCGATCTCGAGCGCGCCGGCCCGGGCGGAGAGCGCACCGCGGTGATCGGCCGCAAGCTCGACCGCATCGAGCGCCAGCTCGTGCCGATCGTCGAGACCGACCCGTTCGTGCGCAGCCTCACCGCACCGGCGATGTATCGCTTCCAGCGCGCCCAGGTGGCCGGGCCGCCGCGCGACCCCAGCGAGGCGTTCAGCTGGTCGATCGAGCTGTCGCGGATGCTTCACCGCGCCGTGCACGGCGCCGCGAACGACCTGGTCCCGCGGCTCGCGCAGGCACTCGACGAGCTGTGAGGGGAGGCCCGGCGCGGGCGCCGGGCGGCCCGGTCCACCCCGCCTCACGGCAATTCCTGCCGGCCCGAAACGAATCCCCGGCGCCGCACTCGCCGCGCCGGCCCGGCCTCCCCGGGCCACTTCGCTCGGTGCATGCCCACTTTGGTGCGTGCCACCCGGGCCTGCTCGGCGACCAGCGCCCGGTGGACCAGGTGTTCACCCCCGAAACGGTCCGGATTCGCGGTGAAACGCCCGATCGTGGCGCCGCAGACGTGCGGCACGACCCTTGCTCACCGACCGTTCTGCGACCGAACGGTGTGCGCCGCCGCGCACCGAGCCCGAGCCACCGCCCGATCCACCGCTCCCGGCACCGGCATGGACTCCACGACCTTCAACCTCGACGCGCCGACCTTCCCCGCGCCGTTCCTCGAGCGCGCCACGTTCCTCTCGCCCGCCCGGCCGCTGCGCGAGCTGTGGCTGCTCATGGCGCTCGGACACGACGAGCACGCGAGCCAGCACGGCCTCGCGCGCCGCGTGGGGCTCAGCCCGGCGCGCGTCAACGAGTACCTGCGTGATCTCGAGGAGCGCGGCTGGGTCGCCCGCGAGGGCGACACCAACCGCACCATCCGCTACTACCTGACCGACGACGGCCGCGCCGCCCGCCGCGACGCGTTCCTCGCGTTCTGCGGCGAGATGGTGCGCCTCTACGGCCACACCAAGCTGCCGTTTCGCGCCGCGCTGGGCGAGCTCGCCGCGCGCGGCTACAAGCGCCTCGTGCTGTTCGGTGCCGCCGAGACCTGCGAGATGGTCGCGGCCGCGGCGCGCGGCCTTCCGGTCGAGGTCGCCGGCATCGTCGACGGCGATCCGACCCGCGTCGGCACCTGGGTGGGCGGCCACCTCGTCGCGCCGCCCTCCGCCATCCCCGAGCTCGAGCCGGACGCGGTGCTCATCACCTCGTTCGGCGCGCGTCACGCCATCTACGAATCCATCCGCGGCCTCGAAGGCCGTGGCATCGCGGTGCGGCAGCTATGAGCGCCCCGTCCGCGCTCCGGAGGTCCCTCATGCGCAGCGTCTCCATCGACGGCCGAGAGATCGGCATCGGCGCTCCCACGTTCATCGTCGCCGAGGGCGGCATCAATCACCAGGGTGACGTCGAGATCGCCCTCGAGCTGATCCGCGCCGCCGACGAAGCCGGCGCCGACGGCATCAAGTTCCAGAAGCGCAGCCTCGATCGCATCCTCACCCAGAGCGGGCTCGCGATGCCGTACGAGCACGCCAACAGCTTCGGCCGCACCTACGGCGAGCACAAGGCCGCGCTCGAGCTGAGCGAGGAGGACTGGCTCGCGATGCGCGACGAGGCCGAGCGTCGCGGCCTCTTCTTCTTCGGCTCGGTGTGGGACGAGGAGAGTGCCGACTTCTGCGAGCGCCTCGGCGCACCGCTCTTCAAGATCGCATCCGCCGACGTCACCAACCTGCCGCTGGTGCTGCACGTCGCCCGCAAGGGCCGGCCGGTCATCGTCTCGACCGGTATGTCGGACCTCGAGGAGGTCGACAACGCGGTGCGGGTGCTGCGCGCGGCGCAGGCCCCGCACGTGATCCTGCAGTGCACCTCGACCTACCCCACCCGCGACGCCGACGTGCACCTGCGCGCGATGGAGCTGCTGCGCGCTCGCTACGGCTGCCCGGTGGGCTATTCGGGCCACGAGGTCGGCATCGAGGTATCGCTCGCGGCGGCGGCCCTCGGCGCGTGCGTCATCGAGCGCCACCTCACCCTCGACAAGCGCATGAAGGGCGGCGACCACGCCGCGAGCCTCGAGCCGCACGAGCTCGCGGCGCTGGTGCGTGGCGTGCGCCGCATCGAGGCGGCACTCGGCCACGCCGAGAAGGCGTGCCTGCCGAACGAGCGCCCGGTGCGCCGCAAGCTCGCCAAGAGCCTGGTCACCACGGTCGCGATCACCGCGGGCCAGCGCATCGAGGAATGGATGCTCACCACCAAGGGGCCGGGCACCGGCTTCTCGCCCGACCGCCTCGGCGAGGTGCTCGGCCGGATCGCCGCGCGCGGCATCCCCGAGGACGTGGTGCTGACCGAGGACGACCTGATCCCGACGCTCTCCGACGCGTACGTCACGCGCGTCTCCGGGCGGCGCTTCGTGGTGGGCCTCAACTGAGCGGCGCGCCGCGCCCCGAACCCGCACCGACATCGAGACCGAGACATGGACGTCCTGCTCGTCAACCCGCCGATCGGCGTCGCCGAGAACCGGCCGCCCAACAACATCCCCACCGGCCTCGCGGTCCTCACCGCGCTGCTCGGCGAGCGCGGTCACGCGGTGCGCGTGCTCGACCTCAACGCGCTCAGGCCCGACGACGATTCCCTGCGCGCGCTGATCCACGACGACCCGCGCGACTACGGGCTGATCGGCCTCTCGGGCCTGATCACCACGCTCGCGTGGCAGGACCGCCTGGCGCGGATGCTGCGCGCGCGCCACCCCGACGCGCTCGTGGTGAGTGGCGGTGGGCTCGCGACCGACATCGGCGCCGAGCTGCTGAGCTGGATCCCCGCCCTCGACGGCATCGTGCGCGGCGAGGGCGAGGCGGCGCTCGACACACTGGTCGAGCTCGCCCGGCACCGCGACCACCTCGGCGCGCGGCCCGGACTCGCGTGGGCGGAGGGCCGCTTCGTGCTCCAGCCCGAGGCGCCACAGGACCTCGACAGCCTGCCCCACCCGGCGTGGAGCGCGCTGCCGATCGAGGTCTACCTCGCCAACCCGATCTGGGGCGGCAACAGCAACAACTCCTCGGCGCTCGGCGTCGCGAGCCGCCGCAGCATGAACGTGCTCAGCTCGCGGGGCTGCCCGTGGACCTGCAAGTTCTGCGTGTCGGCCATGGGTTTCGGGCGCTACCGCTTCCGCGGCGCCGCGCACGTGATGGCCGAGGTCGAGGCGCTCCTCGACCGCTACGCCGTCGACTTCATCGGCTTCGTCGACGACAACTTCATGGTCCACCGCCCGCGGCTGCGCGAGGTGTGCGCGGAGCTCAAGCGCATCGGGATCCGCTGGGGCTGCCACGGACGCCTCGACCAGGCCCGGCCCGAGGTGCTCGCGACGATGGCCGACGCCGGCTGCGTCTACATCGGCTACGGCGGCGAGAGCGCGAGCCAGGCGGTGCTCGACGCGATGGAGAAGCGCATCACCGTCGACGAGATGCGCGCCGCGGTGCGCGCCACCAAGGCCGCCGGCATCACCGCCAATCTCACCTGGATCTCCGGCTACCCGGGCGAGACCCGCGACGACCTGCGCGCCACAGCGCGCTTCATCCTCGACGAGGAGCTCGCCAACAGGCGCATGTTCGTCGCCACGCCGTACCCGGGGACACCGCTCTTCCGCGAGGCGCTGCCGCGCATCCAGCAGCACTTCGGGTCGGTGCGCGACTACGTCGCCGGGCTCGGCGACGCCGACCGGCTGCTGGTGAACCTGAGCGCGATGCCGGACCGCGAGTTCCGCGAGTGCCGCGAGCTCATCGAAGCGGGCGAGCTGGCGAGGATCTGAGCCATGTCGTCGCCCACCCCACGCGTGCTGATGATCGCGCCCAACGACCCGGCGGGCGCGGCGATCAACCTGCTCAAGGCGCTGCGCCGCCACGTCGAGCCGGTGCGAGCGCGGCTGGTGACGGTGACGCGGCGCTACGACTTCCGCTTCGCCCGCGACATCTACGTGCCCGACCTGTGCCGCGTGCCCGACTGTGACCGCGCGGTCCTCGGCCCGCCCACGCGCGGCTGTGTCGGCTGCAACCGCCCCGCGAAGGTCGGCCTCGAGCACTACGACGAGATCCGCGACCTGATCCGCGACGCGGACGTGATCCACTTCCACATCCTCGCCGACGAGGAGCTGCGCGTCGGACCGCTGCGGGTCGGCGACCACGTGCGGCCCTCGACCGAGCTGATCCACCACCACCACGGCCATCCCGACTTCCGCGCAAATCCGGGGAAGTACCGCACCAAGTACGCGCTCACCGGGCGCCGCACGCTGGTGAGCACCCCCGATCTGCTCCACCTGCTGCCCGACGCGACCTGGCTCCCCAACTCGGTACCGCTCGACGAGCCGCTCTACCGGCCGCTCGCGGCCGACCGCGAGGTGTCGCCGGTGATGGTGAGCCACTCGCCCACCCGCCGCGACCTCAAGAACACCGACGAGCTCCTCGCGGCGGCGGCGAGCCTGCGCGCCCGCGGCGTGCCGATCCGCGTCGACCTGCTCGAGAACCTGCGCCACGTCGAGTGCCTCGACCGCAAGCGCCGCTCGGACCTCTGCTTCGACCACCTGCAGGGGTACTTCGGAATGTCGTCGCTCGAGGCGCTCGCCCAGGGCGTCACCACGATCGCGGGCGTGGACGCCTGGAACGAGCGCGCGATCCGCGAATTCTTCGGTTGCGACGCGCTGCCTTGGGTGGTGGTGCGCGAGCCCGCGGCCCTCGAGCCGACGCTCGCGCGCCTCGCCACCAGCCGCGCCGAGCGCGCCGCGCGTGGCGCCGCGTCGCGCCGCTTCATGGAGACCGTGTGGACCGAGCGCCGCATCGCCGCGGCCCTGCTCGACTTCTACGGGGCGCGCGCGACGGCCGCACCGAGGCTCGCTCATGGATAGGAACCAGCTCGTCGCCCTCGTCGATGCGCTGCCCGAGCACGCCGGGCGCGTCGTGGGGTGGATCCGCATCAACGCCTGGCTCGAGCCGAGCCAGCCGCCGATGGTGATTCCGCCCGCGTCGCTCGACAACGAGCAGGGCGCCGGTGGGTCGCAGGCGCTGTGGGCGTGGCTCGGCCATCTGCCCGCCTCGTGGCCGCTCGACGCGACGGTCGGACGGCTGGTCCGGCGGCTCCGCCCCGGCGGCTGGATCGCCGTTTCCTGGGGCGACGACTCGAGCTTCGACCTGGGCGTCCTGTGCGAGCGCGAGGCGACCAATCGCGTCGGCCTGGTGCGCGACGCGCTGCACCTCGCTGGCGTGCGCGACGTCACCCTCGTGCCGGGCGCGGTGCCGATGCTCGTCGGGCGGCGGACGTCGCCGCGCCCGGCTCGCGTGAGCGTGGTGGTGCTCGCGTGCAATCAGGAACGCACCCTCGCGGCGACCCTCGACTCGGTGGCGGCGCAGACCCACCCGGACGTCGAGCTCTTGATCGTCGACGACGGCTCGCGCGACTCGACCCCCCGCGTCATCCACCCCTATCGGGATCGCGCGCGGGTGCTGAGCCACGCCAACTGGGGTGTGGCGCGCTCGCTCAACCACGCCCTCCTCCTCCAGGCGAGCGGCCAGCACTTCACCTGGATCGGCGGTGACAACCTGCTCTACCCCACCGCCCTCGACGTGCTCGCGGCCGAGCTCGACTGCGACACCACCGTCGGCGGCGTCTACGCGGACCACGACGTGATCTCGGACGCGGGACGCTACGTCGAGACCGAGCGTAAGCCCGGGTTCTCGCTCGAGGCGGCCCGCGAGCGCTACCTGATGGGGATCGTGTTCCTGACCCGCACCTCGGTGGCGCGTGCGGTGGGCGGCTTCGACGCCTCGCTCGCGGTCGCCGAGGACGACGCGTTCTGGCTGGCGGTCGCCGAGCTCCACCACGTCGTGCACGTGCCGCAGGTGCTCGGGGCCTACCGATTCCATGCCCCTGCCCCTGACGCCGCCCACGCGCGCACCCGCGCGCTCAAGCTCGCCGAGGCGCGCCGCGTGTCGCGCGCGCTCAGGCAGCGCGCGCCGGCGACGTCGGCGAGCACCCCCCCGAGGTCCGCATGAGCGTCGTCGCCCTCTCCGAGCCGATGGTGAGCGTGGTCGTGCCGATCTACGACGGGCGGCGCTACCTGCCCGAGGCGATCGCCTCCGTCCAGGCGCAGACCTTCCGCGACTTCGAGCTGATCGTCGTCGACGACGGCTCGCGCGACGACGGCGCGGCGCTCGCGGCGACGCTCGCGCCCGAGGCGCGGATCCTCCGCCACGCCACCAACCGCGGCCTCGGCGCGGCGCGCAACAGCGGCGCCTGGGCGGCGCGCGGCTCGTTCGTCACCTACCTCTCGGCGGACGACCTGTGGGACCCCGAGTTCCTCGAGCGCACGATGGCACGCGCGCGGCGCGAGCCCGAGGCGGTCCACTTCAGCCGCTATCGCTTCATCGACGGCGAGCGCCGCGCTCGCTTCTCGCTGGTGATCCCGCGCTTCGACGACGCCGCCTCGTTCCGCGATCGCACCTGGGAGTGGGCCGACGCCAAGAACTGCTTCGTGAGCTTCTCCGCGGCGCTCTTCCCGCGCGCCCTCTTCGAGGTGGTGCCGTTCGACGAGGACCTGCGCTTCAACGAGGACCTGCTGTTCCTGCTCCAGTCCATGTACCAGGCGCCGTATCGGCTGGTCGACGCCGAGCTCGGCAGCTACCGCCTGCACGCCGAGCAGACCACCCAGCGCGTCCTCGACCAGATCCCGGCGCAGGTCGACCGCATCCTCGAGCGCGCGCGCCGCGAGCTCCTCGGAAAGGCCGCATGAGCCCACATCCCCGCGACCCGATCGCGACCGCGTACGAGCCGTGCGTGGTGGCGGTGATCGCGGCCCGCGGTGGCGCGCGGGGGACGCCCGCGCGCGCGCTGCACGCGCTCGGCGACGAGACCCTCGTGAGCCTGGCGGTGCGCGCCGCCCCGGGCCGCGCGGCGCGTCCACCACGTGGTGGCGTGCACCGAGGACCTGGTGGTGGCCGAGGCCATGGAGCGCGCGGGCGCGTTCGTGCCCGGGCTGAGGCCCGCGGCGCTCGCCGCGGACGGAGTTCCCCTCGACGCCTCGCTGCGCTGGGTCGTCGACACGCTCGCGGCCCGCTTCGGCGTCGCCGCCGACGTGGTGGTGACCGTGTCGCCGAGCCATCCGGTGCGCTCCGCTGGCCTGGTCGACCGGGTCGTGGGCCGGCTCCTCGACGAGCGCCGTGCGCGGGCCTCGACGTGGGCTCGGCTCGGCGGCCGCCCAGAGGAGTGGCTGGAGCCGAGCGGTGTCGGCGGCTACCGCTTCTTCCTCGACGGCGACCTCGGTGCGCGGGTGCGACGCGGCGACGTGACGATGTACCGGACCTCGGCCTCGGTCGCCGCCTCGTGGCTGCGCGCACGCGATGCCGACGGGAGCGGCCCCACCCCGCCGCGCGGCGGCTGGGTCGGCGAGTTGCTGGGCGTCGACGAGAGCCTCGACGCCGACGACGGCGCCGCGAGCGGGCGCGCGCCCAGCCCGTCGGCCGCGAGCGCCGCAGCGACCCTGGAGCAGACCTTGCCGCCCTCGGTTCGACATCCCGACGTGCGGGTGGTGCTGGCGCCGCCGATCGGCGCGAGCGTCGCGCTCTCCACCCGCGAGCACTGGCTGGCGCGCGCGCAGCGCTGCGCCGCGCGGCTCACACCCGCGCCCGCGTGCGTGGTCGGCGTCGACGCGCCGCGCCTCGGCCTGCTCGGCCTCGCGGCCCAGATCGAGGCGCGCGGCCTGGTGCAGCGCGGCGCCGTCGCGGTGCTGCTCGACACCCGCTTCCCCGCGCTCCACGGTGGCGACCTAGCACGCGCCATCGCGAACGTGCAGTGGGGCCAGGTGGACGCTCAGGTCGGCCTGCTGCCGAGCGCCGACCGGCCGACGAGCACGGTGGCCGTCGAGGATGGCCTGGCCCGCGCCGTCGCCGAGCTCCACCCCCACGCCGGGCGTGAACCCGTCCTCGAGCCCGCCGGCTTCCTGGCGTGGCGCAGCGGGCGCTTCCCCTTCGAGATCGTCCGACATCGGCTGGCCACGTCGTTCGCGTGCCGGCTCGACGGGTCGGCCAATCCCAGCCCGGCCGCGGACCCGGGCCGCCCCGCGCCTTCCGCCTCGGAGACGCGCATGGGTCCACGTAGCAGCGAGGAGATGCATCCATGAACTTCACCAACGACGACGACGTCTACTCGGCCTGGAAGTTCGCTCACCACCCCGAGCGTATCGACGCGGTGCGCGAGCGCCGACCCGTGATCCCGGCCAACCTGCAGATCGACCTCGAGGGCCGCTGCAACCACAACTGCCGCTTCTGCGCGTATCGCAACGCCGGCTTCGACGAGGTCGGCATGCGCTTCACGGAGCCGGTCCGGCTCTCGCGCGAGCGCGGGCTCAGGCTGGTGGACGAGATCCACGAGCTCGAGATCCCGAGTGTCGAGATCACCGGCGGCGGCGAGAGCATGTTGTGGCCGTGGATCGTGGAGCTGCTCGAGCGTCTCGCCCACACCGAGCTCGCGATCGTCACCCACGGCCACTCCCTGCGCCCCTCGATCGTGGACCGCATCCACCGCGAATCGTTGCGGTGGATCCGCTTCTCCCTCGACTCCTGCACGCCCGCCACCCATGCGGCGGTGCACCGCGTGAAGGAGAGCCAGTTTCCGCGCGTCCTCGACCACATGAGCCACGTGCTGAACCGCGGCTTCCCGCACGCGCGGATCGGCGTGAGCTTCGTGGTGGTGCCCGAGAACGTCCACGAGATCGTCGCGGCGGCACGCTTCTGGAAAGCCTTCGGCGTCCACAACATCCGCTACAGCTTCACCTACGACTCGGGCTACCAGGGGCGGCTCACCGCCGCCGAGCGCGAGCGCGTGTTCGGCCTCATCGAGCAGGCGCGCGGCGAGCAGGACGCCCACTTCCGCGTGTTCGGGTGGAAGGACCGACTCGACAACTACACCCCCGGGAACTCCGACTTCGCGAGCTGCGGCTACCAGTTCGGCACCATCGCGATCGGCAACGACGGCGGCGTGTGGCCGTGCTGCATCGTCAAGTACTACCCGGCCTACGCGATCGGGAACATCAACGAGCAGAGCCTCGCCCAGATTCTCCTCGGACCCGGCCGCGAGACTTACCTCAAGACCTTCGACCCGAAGGGCTGCCCGCCGTGCTGGCTGCGCGACAAGAACAAGTTCATCGAGGCCCTCGCCGATGGACGGACCCGGGACCTCCTCGGCGAACGTCACGCCGAGTTCGAGCGCTACGCGCGCCGCACCGACGCGCCCCATCTCAATTTCCCGTGAGGCTCGGCGCGGCGCGTGCGCCGAGCCGGGGAGGGAACACATGAAGATCCTGATGGTGGGCTGGGCATCCGCCGACGAGCGCGCCGGCGGCGTCGAGAGCATCCAGGCCGACATCGTGCGGCCCTCGGCGCGCGGCTGGTGGGCGTCGCCGAGGCGGGCCAGGTGCTCGGTGTCGATCCGGGGCCATACCAGCGCCACTCGAACGTCGATCGTGCCTGCCTGCTCGCCGAATACGTCGCATGGCTCGAGCAGCGCGAGAGCTACGACGTGGTGCTCTCGGCCGCCGACTGTGGCGCCTTCCTGCGCACCAAGGCGCCGCTGATCCTGTACTGGCACAACCCGTACCGCGACATCGCCGAGCGACTCCACCGCGAGGGCGCCTACGATCGCCTGCGCTGGTACGAGTACGGCCAGCAGTACCCGGCGCTCCAGGAGCACGGCGGCAAGCGCGCCGCCGCGAACGTCGCCGTGAGTCCGTGGATGAGCGAGTACCTGGGCCGCTGCAGGACCCGCTGCGACCGCGTGATCCCGCTCGGCGTCGACGCCGACCAGTTCGCGCCACGCAGCCGCGCCGAGCGCGACCGTGTGCGGCTCAGCCTCGGTCTGCCTGTCGATCAGCCGCTGGTGCTCTTCACCGGAGCATTCCACCCGGTGTCCGGCTACGCGGTCGTCGACGAGATCAGGGCCCGCACCCCCGACTGGTCGTGGATCTTGGTCTTCAAGGAGCTCAAGCCACGCAAGACCACGCTGCTCGGCCACGAGCGCGTGAGCTACCCGGAGCCCGATCCGCGCACCTGCGTACTCGAGAACCTGCCGCGCTCGGCGATGGCCGACGTGTACCGCGCCGCCGACGTGATGGTGAGCGCCTCGCCGATCGAGAGCTTCAACCTGAAGGCGGTCGAGGCGCTGTCGTGCGGCACGCCGGTGATCACGACGCGCGCCGGGATCTTCGCCGACTGGCCGTCCTCGGGGCCGTTCGGCGCGGTCCTCGACGAGGGCGAGCCGCAGGCGTTCGAGAGCGCGATCCGCGCCGTCCTCGCCGGCGAGATCGGCACGGACCCTCGGCAGAGCGTGGTGCCCTACCTCACCCTCGAGCGGTTCCAGCGCGACTGGCACGTGATGCTCGAGCAGGTCGTGGGCGCGCATCAGCGACGAATCCGGCAGCGTGGCTCGCTGCGCCTCGCGGCGAGCACGGGCGCGGCGCCGCGGCTCTCGGTGGTGCCGCTCGCGGGGCGGGCGCACGCGGTGTGACCAACGAACCCACGGAGCGGGCGAGCGGTGCGACGCGCCGTCCCCGCGGAGAACGCCGATGCAGGTGCTGGTGAACGGACACGACGTCGGGACGATCGACGGCAGCGCGTCGCTCGCTGAGGTGATCGAGCACGTCCGCCGCGAGCTCGTGCCCGAAGGCATGGTGCTCACCGCGCTCGAGCTCGACGGCCGTGAGCTCGGGGCACTCGACCCGGCCGCCACGGTCATCGACGCCGACGCCGCGTCCACGCTCGCGGTGCGGTGGGGCTCGCCGCGCGAGATCGTCGCAGCGTCGCGCGACGCGATGGGGACCTGGATGGAGCGGCTCGAGCGCGCCCTCACCGCGTGCGCCGAGCACGCGCGCCGGGGCGAAGAGTGGAGCGCGGGCTACGTGAGCTGCCTGGACGGCTTCCAGACCTTCGTGAGGTACGTCCACCCGGCCGGTTCGGTGCTCGAGGCCGACGGGCGGGGCGCCGCGCCCTCGCTCGCGGGGGTGGCGGCGGATCTCCGCGAGCTCGAGCAGGCGTTCGTGCGCAAGGACGACGTCGGGGTGGCCGACGTGCTCGAGTACCAGCTCGCGGCACTCGTGCACGACTGGCGCGAGTACCTGCGCTGACGCGCGCACGCCGGCGGCGGAGCCGACGGTTGCGGCTGTGCAGGGGCGAGCGCCAGCTCGCCCGAAGGTCCACGCGGGGCCACGCCGCCCATCCGTGAGGGGCGGAGACACCGCCACCCACGGTCATCGGCGTTCGGCGCTTCCTCGTCCGTCCCGGTTGCTTCGTCGATCCTGCCGCGAGCGGAGCTGGCGCATCGAGCCCGCCCTGTACGGCGCCGCGTTCCGTCGTTCGCCGCTCACCACCGCCGACCCGCCCTTCTCACGCGCGGTCGTCCGTGACCACACGCCCGGATCGGCGGCCGGTACGCAGCGGCCGGGCTGCGTCGCACCCTCGCGGGCGCGTTGGCACGCGCGCTCGGCGCGCCTCGCCGCGGGTCGGTCCAAGCCGCACCCGCGGCGGCCGCGGCCCGAGGACCGCGGACCCGCCGCGTCACCCGGCCAGCAGCTTGAGCGCGGCCTGGATCGACGAGTTCGCCTGCGCGAGCACCGCGATGCCCGACTGCTGCAGGATCTGGTCACGAACCAGCTCGGACGACTCGGCCGCCACGTCCACGTCACGGATGCGCGACTCGGCGGCGCTCTCGTTCTCGGTCGCGGCCTGGAGGTTGCGGATCGTGACCTGGAGCCTGTTCTGCGTGGCGCCGAAGCCCGCGCGATAGGACGAGAGCTGGTTGATCGCGAGCGACAGGCGGTCGAGGGTCGCGCTCGCCCCGGTGGTGGTCGACACGGTCATGCCCGACAGACCGAGCGTCGAGGCGCTGACGTTGACCGCCGAGACCGTGATGACGTTGTTGCCGCCCGAGTTGAGGCCGACCTGGAAGGAGATGGTCTGGCTCGAGGCGAGCGGCTTCATGCCCGCGAACTCGGTGGTCGCGGCGATGCGGTCGATCTCGGTCAAGAGCTGCTGGAACTCGGTGTCGATCGCGCCGCGCTCCGAATTCGAGAGCGTGCCGTTGGCGCTCTGCAGCGCGAGCTCGCGAAGCCGCGTCAGGATGCCGGCCTGCTCGCCCATGGCGCCTTCACCGATCTGCAGAAGGCTGATGCCGTCGTTGGCGTTGCGGACCGCCTGGCCGAGCCCGCGGATCGACGACCGCAGGTTCTCCGAGATCGCGAGCCCGGCCGCGTCGTCGGCGGCGCTGTTGATGCGCAGGCCCGAGGAGAGCCGCGTGAGGCTCGAGTTGAGCCTCCCCATCGTGATTTCGAGGTTGCGCTGTGCGTTGATCGCAGCCGTGTTGGTGTTGACCCGGAGTGCCATCGTTCATCCTCCCTGATGCGTCGCTCCCGAAGCTGGGACACGACGACAGCATCCATGCTGTTCGATCCGTGCGGCCGTGTGCGGGCTCTCGAATCCGTCGAGAGATCACGCGGCTCACTTGGGTCTTCGGCACCCACGGAAGGGACTTGAGCGGCCGCGCGGCGATTCGCCTCGCACGCGCTGCTCGGCGCGGCCAGCTGCCCCCCGCCGGCACCCGTCTCGCCCGACGCGCCAGCGCCCGGAGGCGCCCGGCGCCGGGAGGCCGTCCGCCGCAGTTGGCACGGGATCGGCATCAGCCTCCCTCCCCCGCCCTTCGGGCGCACAGCCAGACGGAAAATCCCATGCGAATCGTGTCGATCTGGGCAAAAGGTGCCGCGGTCGGTCCCATTCAGTCCGATTCCCTCGCCGCGCTCGAGGAGCTCGGCCACGAGATCCGGGTCTTTCCGACCGAGGCGCTCGCGGATCTCAAGGTCCTGCGTGACGAGGTCCGGTCGTTCGCCCCTCACTTCGGGTTCTTCGTCGCCAACCTGTCGGTGCCGCTCGAGGTCCTCGACGAGCTCGGCGTGCCATTCGCCTCGTGGTTCGCCGACAACCCGTTCCGGGTCCTCGACGAGCGCTTCCGCGGGGCCTGCATGAGCCTCTTCTGCTGGGACCGCGACTACCTCGACGAGCTCACCGACTACGGCATCGAGCACGTCCACTGGCTGCCGCTGGCCGCCAACCCGCGGCGCTTCGCCCCGGGGCCGCAAGACCCCGAGCTGGTGGCGCCGCTGTCGTTCTGCGCCGACTGCGGGGACGAGGAGCTGCTGGGCGACCTGCCGTTCGACCAGGTTCCAGGGCTCAAGGCGGTGATCGAGGAGCTCATCGACGCCCAGGGCAAGCACCCGGCGCGGCGCGCCGACACGCTCGCCCGCGACCTGGCGATGCGCTCGCGGACCCACGGTCTGCTGGCGCGGGCGCTGGCGAGCGACCGCTCGCTCGCCCGCGAGGTCGAGATCTGCGTGCAGGCGTCGGCGGGTGTTCTCTACCGTCGCCGCGCGCTCCTGGCGCTCGTCACCGGCGGCGTGCCGCTCGACGTCTACGGCCCGAGTGGCTGGGAGCGCATCCTCGATCGGCTGCCGCGGGTCCGGATCGGCGGTTGGCTCGACAACGGCGAGGCACTCGCCCGCCTCTATCGGTCCTCGACCCTCAACCTGAACCTCACCATCCCGCAGCTCCGCACCGCGCTGCCGATGCGCATCTTCGACGCGCTCGCCGCGGGTGGCGCGGTGCTCAGCGACTGGCGGCCGGACCTCGAGCGCTTCTTCGAGCCCGCCTGCGAGATCAGCGTGGCGCGATCCACCGAGGAGCTCGTCGACCTCGCGCGCTGGCTGTTGCGCCACCCCACCCACGCGGGCGACACCGCGCGCGCCGGGCGCTCGCGCGTGCTCGCAGAGCACACGTTCGTACACCGCATGGAATCGATGGTGCGGTACATGGCGCACGACCACGACCTCGCGCTCGATCGCGCCGCGTGACCAGGGACGAGGGACCACCGCTCATGTCGCAGCCGGACCACGACCTCGGCGAGCTCGTACCCGCCGGCCACCCCGCGCCGAGTGGGCCGTCGAGCATGCTCGCGACCTACATCCCGGCGGCGCGCCGGCTGCTCGCGCGGTCGCCCTGCATGTCGTTTCGGTGGACACCGCACCGCGGCGTCGAGCGGCTCTCCGGCAACACCTTCGGCGTCGTGGCGATCAGGCCCTCCAAGGTGCGCGCGAGCGGCGTGCGCTGGGAGGAGCGAATCGTCCCCGACGACCGCAGCGCGGTGCTCGAGTCGCGGCGCGCTGCGTTCGTGAACCGCGCCGACGGCGAGGTGACCTACCGGGTGTTCCCGACCGACGGCTCGGGGGTGCGCTTCGTGCGCGAGATCTTCGCCTACGACGTGGGCGACGCCGAGCGCGAGCCCGCGCTCGAGGCGCTCGCGTTCCTCGAGATCAGCACCGGCGCCCAGCGCTCGCATCCGGAGCTGAGCGAGGTCGACGAGAAGGTGCTGCTCCAGCAAGCGCTCAAGCGGCTCGTCGAGTCCCAGGAGCGGCTGGTGCGCCAGGAGAAGCTGGTCGCCGTCGGCGAGCTGGTGGGCGGCGTCGCCCACGAGCTCAACAACCCGCTGACCTCGATCATCGGCTTCGCCGAGCTCGCGCTGCGCTCGTGCGAGAGCAGCCGCACCCCACCCGATCCCGTGGCCCTCGCCCAGGACGTGCGCTGCATCCACGAGTCGGCGCTGCGCTGCCAGCGCATCGTGCGTAACCTGCTCAGGTTCTCGCGCAAGTACCCGCCGGTGCTGGTGCCCCACGACCTCAACGACTCGATGCGGCTCGCCGCCGAGCTGCTGAGCTACGAGCTCGCCACCCAGAACGTGAAGGTGGTGCTCGACCTGGGGACCTCGCTGCCCTACACGCTCGTCGACCCGCACCAGATGGAGATGGTGCTGGTCAACCTGATCTCGAACGCGTTCCAGGCGATCCGGAGCACCGGCCAGCCCGGCACCATCCACCTGCGCTCCTCCACCGACGGCAACGACGTGATCCTCGAGGTCGCCGACAGCGGGCCCGGGATACCGCCCGACGTGCGTCTGCGCGTCTTCGACCCGTTCTTCACCACCAAGCCGGTCGGCGAGGGCACCGGGCTCGGGCTCAGCCTGAGCCACGGCATCGTCGCGGAGCACGAGGGCTCGATCGACGTCGCGAGCCCACCCGGCTCGGGCGCGGTGTTCACGATCCGCCTGCCGGTGCGGACGGAGCGAGTGCCCGGCCGCGACAGCGCGAGCGCGGTACGCGCGCCCAACGACCCGCGCGCCGCCGTGCCGCTCGACATCGTCCTCATCGACGACGAGGCGCCGGTGCGCGACGCGCTCTCGCGCGGGCTGCGCGCGCACGGCTGCAAGGTCACCGCGACCGCCACCGTGAGCGAGCTCATGGAGGCGCTCGTGGGGCGCACGCCCGACGCGATCCTCGTCGACCTGTGGATGCCCGGCACCAACGGCATCGAGCTCTACCATCACCTCGCCATGCAGCGGCCCGAGCTGAAGGAGCGCGTGGTGTTCGTCTCCGGCGACGTGGGCTCCGGCGCGGTGCAGGCGACGATCGCGCGCGAGGGCCGCCTCTACCTCGAGAAGCCGCTTCGCGCGAGCGAGGTCGCCAAGACCGTCCGCGAGCTCAAGGCCGCGCGTGGCACGCCCGAAAGGAGCGCCGCATGAAGCTTCAGGTGGATGAGTCGCTCCTCGACGCCGTGCTGCACGGCACCGAGCGCGGCCTCGAGATGACCGGCATCGTCCCGCCGGCGGTGGGCGCCAGCAATCTCTTCAGCGCCGACCGCAGCCTCGCGGTGATGGTCGGGCTGGTCGGTAAGGACAGCGGGACCCTCACCCTCAACGTGAGCGAGCGCGCCATGCTGGTGATGGCGGGCAAGCTGATCGGCGAGGAACAGACCGAGATCAACGACGACTCGATCGACGCGATCATGGAGATCGGCAACATGATCGCTGGCTGTTCGAAGGACCGGCTCATCGAGCACGGCTACGACATCGGGGCGATCTCGGTGCCGTCGCTGGTGTTCGGCGCGAGCTACGACGTGTACTACGCGCGCGGCATCCGCACCGTCTCGGTGCAGTTCGAGCTGCCCGCGATGCCCGTCGCGTACCACCGCGACCGCATCTTCTCGACCACGCTGTCGCTGCTCAGGCGGCTGGCCTGAGGCTCGGCCCGTGCGCGCCACTCGCATCGCCGAAGGACGCCCGCCGCTCGCTCCCGGCGGCGACACCGTCGGCGCGCACGGGAGCGGCTCGGCCCGGCCCTTCGCCGAGCGCTACCAGGCGGCGATCGCCGAGCTCGAAGGCGGCTCCGGCGGCCCGGCGGCGTCCGCGCCGGTCACCGTGGCGGCCGGCGACACGTTGTGGTCGATGGTGCGCCACCAGCTCGAGTCGCGCTCCGAATGCGTCAGCGATGGCCAGGTGCTCGCCGAGGTGCGCCGGGTGAGCGCCTCGAACCGGCTCGACGACCCCGACCTGATCCGCCCCGGGCAGCAGATCGACCTCGGCGGTGGCGAACCTGGCGGCGACGATGCGATGGTCGCGAGCGTCGGCACGCTGTCGCTCGCGACTCCATCGGCCGCCGCGCCCGGCCTCCTCGACGCCCCGGACCCGCAGCCCTCGGACGACGTCGCGCCAGCCGGCGGTCCACTCGCGGTCGCGTCGCTGATCGACGGCGCGCGGGACCGCGTCACCAGCTCGTTCGGCATGCGCGCGGATCCACTGTGCGGGAAGCGCCGCTTCCACGCCGGGATCGACGTCGCCGCGGCTGCCGGCACGCCGGCGCGCGCGGCGGCGAGCGGCGTGGTGAGCTTCGCCGGCGAGCAGAGCGGCTACGGACGCGTGGTGGTGGTCGACCACGGCGGCGGCGTGACGACGATGTACGCCCACGCCAGCGCGCTGCTGGTGCGCGAAGGTGATCGCGTCGACACCGGCACCGAGCTGATCCGCGTCGGCAGCAGCGGGCGCGCCACCGGGCCACACCTGCACTTCGAGCTCCGCAAGGACGGCGTCGCGGTCGATCCCGACCAGCTCGCTCACCTCCTCGACGAGTCGAAGCGCGCCTGACGGAGCCCGGGCGTCGGTGCCCGCGAGGGACCGCGCCGGCTCCGTCATGCGGACCGACCGCGATCGACGGACCGGCGATGCCGACGCTCGCCGGCATCGGCGGGCACGCGACGGGTGCCCCTCCGGACCCGCGCACGTCCAGACCACCCGGCATCGATCAGGGGACGAGAGCGATCCACGGCGGCGGTGCGGTGGACCGCGCCGCCGCCAGGACCGGACGGAGGTCACGCGAACGCGGCGAGCGCCTTGTCGTGGGCTTCCTTGGCGTCGCGCATGAGCATGTCGACCTCGGGTGCGCTCACCGCCAGGCCGGCCGCCGCCGCGACCTTCACGATCTCCTCGAAGAACTCCGCTGGCGAGGTGAGCCCCTGGGACTCCTCGTCGAGCGCGTAGCAGAGCCGGTCCGCCACGTGCACGGCCGCGACCAGCGGGTTGTGCTCCGCGTCCTCGCTCGGCCGGTGGTGATACTCGATCGCCCGCCGACACACGCTCGGCAGCCGCCAGCTCGACGCCACCAGCGCGCCCACCTGCTCGTGGAACTCGTCGAACACCACCTGGAAGTAGTCCCCGGGCTCGAACTGGATCCCTGCGCGCTCGCGCAGCGCCTTCTCGATGTTCATCAGCGAGATCACGAGGGTTGGCTTGCCGATGTCATGGAGCAGTCCGCCGAGGAACGCCTCGTCCATCGGCAGCCTCTTGATCTTGGCGATCTGGCGCGTGACGTTCGCGCACATCAGCGCGTGCTCCCAGAGATGCGTCATGACGTCCTTGTAGCGCTGGTCGCGCAGGATCGCGGACCTGAACGAGATCGCGAGCACGATGTCGCGCACGTTCACCACGCCCAGGCGCTGCACGGCTTCGCGCAGGCTCGTGACCTCGCGGGTCCCCGCGAAGAACGCCGAGTTCGCGGTCTTCAGCACCTTGGCGGTGATGAACTGGTCACGCTCGATCACGCCCACCACGTCGCGGAGCTGGAACTCCGTCGTGGCGGTGAGACGCATGAGCTCGACCGCAACCGACGGCAAGAGCGGCGCCTCGATGCGGTCCTCGCGGATGTCCTCGGACACCTGGCGACGCAGCGTCTTGAGCAGCGCCTCGATGCGGCGCTGCTCGCGGTCGATCTCGAGGCTCGGGAACGCCTCGGGACGAGGGGAGTCGGAGCGGCGAGGAAGTGGGAGGGGGGTCGCAGTCATGCGGTTCTCCAGTCACCCAGGGTGGGAATCACGGGCGCCCTGACCCGTGGTGGACGAGGCCGCATCTTGCGGGCTCGCTACGTCCCTCTTCGGATCGCCGCCACCGAGACTTGAGGACCGTCCGCGGCCCGGACGCTTTGCCCGCTCGCCGGGCAACCTTGGCCGCCGCTCGGCCACGCGGCCGGCACGTTGCCCACCCCTTGGGACCCTTTCCTGCGATTCCAGGGGAGTCCGCGCGGCCACGCGGCGGCACGAGGGTTGCGTGTCCGGGGGCGGAAGATCGTCCCGCCGCGCGTGCTGCGCGCGACCGCCTCTTCCTTCCCGCCCATTCCCCGGAGAGCCGTCGATGACCGAAATCGATGTAGAGATCGTCAACGAGTTCCTGGTCGAGAGCCACGAGAACCTGGATCAGCTCGATCGTGACTTCGTCGAGCTCGAGAAGGACCCGCGCAACCGCGAGATGCTGGCGCGGATCTTCCGGACGATCCACACCATCAAGGGAACATCCGGGTTCCTCGGGCTCGGCAAGCTCGAGAAGCTCACCCACGTGGGCGAGAGCCTGCTCTCGCGCCTCCGCGACGGCGCGCTGCTCCTCGATCCCGACATCACCACCGCGCTCCTGCAGATGGTCGACGTGGTGCGCCAGATCCTGGCCAACATCGAGCAGATCCAGGCGGAAGGCGACGGCGACTACACCGACCTCATCGCGACCCTGACCCGCCTCCAGGATCCGGCCGCCCGCGCCGCCGCGGCGACCACGGCCGCCAGCGCGCCCCCGCCGATGGCGGTCGCGCCGCCCGACCTGCCGACGGCGCCCGAGCCCCCGGCCGCGGCGCCCGTCGCCGTGACCGCCGCGACCGAGGCGCCGCCACCGCCGGCCGCACCCGTGCGGCCCACGACGCCGCCGCTCACGCTGGTCGTTCCCGCTCCCGCGGCGAGCACGGCCCAGACGCCGCCGCCAGCCCCGGCCGCCGCGGCGCCCACCGACGGCGGTGAGACCAAGGCCGCCGCCCACGGGGTGTCGGACAGCTCGATCCGCGTCGACGTCGGGCTCCTCGACAAGCTCATGAACCTGGTCGGTGAGCTGGTGCTGGCACGCAACCAGGTGTTGCAGTTCACGTCCACCCAGCAGGACTCGTCGTTCGTCGCCACCACGCAGCGCCTCAACCTCATCACGACCGAGCTGCAAGAGAGCGTGATGAAGACCCGCATGCAGCCCATCGGCAACGTGTGGAGCAAGTTCCCGCGCGTGGTGCGCGACCTCTCGGTCATGTGCGGCAAGAAGGTCCGCATCGAGATGGAGGGCCAGGACACCGAGATCGACAAGACCATCCTCGAGGCGATCAAGGATCCGCTCACGCACGTGGTACGGAACTCGATCGACCACGGGATCGAGGATCCCGCCAGGCGCGCCGGGGCCGGCAAGCCGGCCGAGGGCGTGCTCTTCATGCGCGCCTTCCACGAAGGCGGCCAGGTCATCATCGAGATCAGTGACGACGGCGGTGGCATCGACCCCGAGAAGATCCGATCCAAGGCGCTGGCGCGCGGCCTCCTCACCGCCGAGCAGGCGGGGCGGATCGGCGATCGCGAGGCGGTGAACCTGGTGTTCCTGCCCGGCTTCTCGACCGCCGAGAAGGTCACCAACGTCTCCGGCCGCGGTGTCGGCATGGACGTCGTCCGCACCAACATCGAGAAGATCGGCGGCACGGTCGACATCCAGAGCAAGCATGGCGAGGGCACCACCATCCGCATCAAGATCCCGCTCACCCTCGCGATCATCCCCGCGCTGGTGGTGACCGCCGGCGGTGACCGCTACGCGATCCCGCAGGTGAGCCTGGTCGAGCTGGTGCGCCTCGACGGCGATCAGGTCGCCAAGGGCATCGAGCACATCCACGGCGCGCCCGTGTACCGGCTACGCGGCAGCCTGCTGCCGCTCATCGACCTCGAGAAGGAGCTCGCGATCGAGCGCGCGCAAACGGTCCGCGACGCCGTCAACATCGTGGTCCTGCAGGCCGACGATCGCACCTTCGGCCTGGTCGTGGAGAGCATCAACGACACCGAGGAGATCGTGGTCAAGCCGCTCGGCAAGCAGCTCAAGGGCATCAACTGCTTCGCCGGCGCCACCATCATGGGAGACGGCACCGTGGCGCTGATCCTCGACGTGCTCGGCATCGCGCAGCGAGCCCAGGTCGTGACCGAGGTCAAGGACCGGGCCTTGGGCGAGGCCAACGCCGTCCACGCCACCCGCGACGACGACGCCCAGACCCTGCTCTTGCTCGGCCTCGGCGACACCGGCCGGATGGCGGTGCCGCTCTCCCAGGTCGCGCGACTCGAGGAGTTCCCGGTCAGCGCGGTGGAGCGCGCCGGTGGCGCGGAGGTGGTCCAGTACCGCGGCGAGATCCTGCCGCTGATCCGCCTCGCCGATCACCTCGCCTACTCGAGCGCCGGCGCCGATCCGATGCAGGTCGTCGTCTACACCGAGGCCGGCCGCAGCGTCGGCCTGGTGGTCGATCGCATCCTCGACATCGTCGAGGAGCGCATCGCCAGCATGCGCGCGGCGAGCCGGCCCGGGCTGCTCGGCTCGGCCGTGATCCAGAACAAGGTCACCGACCTGATCGACGTCGGCAGCGTGGTGCGCTCGGCGGACCCGAGCTTCCTCGAGGAGCACACCCGCCACGCAGAGGCCGCCTGAGCACCGCACCGAGTCCTCCCCGCACACGGAGAATCCCATGGCCGCGACACACCAGTTCTGCACGTTCCTGGTCGAGGACCGCTTCTTCGGCGTGGAGGTCGAGAAGGTCCAGGAGGTCATCCGCTACCAGCCGATGACCCGAGTGCCGCTCGCGCCACCCGTGGTACGTGGCCTCATCAACCTGCGCGGCCAGATCGTCACCGCACTGGACCTGAGGCGGCGCCTCGGCCTCCCCGAGCCGTCGGGCGAGCGCCTGCCGACCAACGTGGTGGTGCGCAGCGACGACGGCGCGGTGAGCCTGCTGGTGGACGAAATCGGCGACGTGCTCGAGGTCTCGGAGGACTGCCGCGAGCGGCCCCCCGACACCATCGACGGCCTCGCCCGCGAGCTGATCCTCGGGGTCTACAAGCTCGAGGGCCGCCTGCTCCTCATCCTCGACACCGAGCGCGCGCTCAACGTGGGCGGCGGCTTCGGCCACGAGGCCCGGGACTGATGATCCCCCTCGTCTCCGGACTGGCGCTGCTCGTGCTGCTCATCGGGCTCGCGGTGCGTCGCGAGCATCCCGACGTGCACATCGCGTTCATGCTCACGGCGTTCGGGCTCGACCTGGCGCTGCTCGGCTGGATCGAGGTGACGCGCCACCCGATGGCGCGTGCGCTGGCACCGACGGCGCCGAGCGTGTGGCTTCACGCCGCGCTCTCGCTGGCGGTGGTGACCGGGTACCTGACGATGATCGGGCTCGGCCAGCGGCTGTGGAACGGGCGGCCACTCTCGCGCTCCGTTCATCGTCACATCGGCACGTTGTTCCTCGCGCTGCGCTGCGTCGACTGGGTCACGACCTTCTGGGTCTGATCCGGCTCACGCAGCGAGCGCGCGCACTCGGGGGTCGGGAGGAGTCCATGCGGATGGGATCGGGGTTCAAGAGCATCCAGACGATGTTGGTGGTGGCGTTCCTGGCGTTGTCGCTGATCCCGTTGGTGGGGCTCGGCCTGTTCGCCTACGAGCGCAGCTCGAGCGCGCTCGTGGAGGCCGCCGGGCAGTCGCTCGCGTCCGCCCCGAAGTCGGGCGCCGAGCTGATCGACCGCATGCTCTTCGAGCGCTACGGCGACGTGCAGGTGTTCGCCCACCAGCCGAGCGCGCGCGGCACCGCCGAGCAGATCGCCGCCGCCGCGAACTTCTACATGCAGGCGTACGGCATCTACGACCTCATGGTCGTCGCCGACGCGAACGGCAAGGTGATCGGCGCCAACACCGTCGACGGCGCCGGGAAGCCGGTGGAGACCGGGCGGCTGCTCGGCCGCGACGTGCGCGGCCAGGAGTGGTTCGAGCAGTGCATCCGCGGCGGGTTCGCCGAGGGGACCTCGTACACCCACGATCTCGAGGAGGACCCGTGGGTCAAGGAGCTCCTCGGCGGCGCCGGCCGTGCGCTCAACTTCGCGGCGCCGGTGCGCGACGAGGCCGGCAAGATCGTCGGTGTGTGGTCGAACCGCGCGTCCTTCGACCGTACCGCCAGGGACGTGCTCGACAGCGTCCACCAGCAGCTCCTCGACAACGGCTACACCTCCGCCGAGACCGAGATCATCACCACCAAGGGGCTGGTGATCGATGACGAGGACGAGTCCGTCCAGTTCGAGCTCAACCTCTCGACGCCGGCCTACCCTCCGCCACGGCGGTCGTGGAGGGGAAGTCGGGCTACGTCCACGAGACCCACGAGCGCACCAAGGCACCGATGATCACGGCCTACGCGCCCACCCACGGCGTGGGTCCCTACAAGGGCTTCGGTTGGGGGGTGCTGATCCGCATCACGGAAGACAACGCCCTCATGGCCGCCGCTGCGGCGCGCGCCATGCGCACCTACATGGCCCTCGCGACCGCGCTCTGCGGCCTGGTCATCGCGGTGCTCGCGGTGGTGATCGCGCGCCGCCTCGCGCGCCCGCTGCGTCACACCGCCGACGTGCTCGCGGCGCTCGCGGGCGGCGACCTCCGCCCGCGCCTCGCGGTCGAATCGCAGGACGAGATCGGCCACATGGCGGCGTCCCTCAACGAAGCCATGACCTCGGTGTCGAGCGCGCTCGAGTCGATCCAGCGCAACGCCGAGTCCCTCGCCCGCTCTTCCGGCGACTTCTCGGCGGTCAGCCACACCATGTCGAGCAACGCGGAGGAGACCTCGGCGCAGGCGGGCGTGGTAGCCGCCGCCTCCGAGGAGGTGAGCCGCAACATCCAGACCGTGGCGGCGGCCTCGGAGGAGATGAACGCGAGCATCCGCGAGATCGCGAAGAGCGCCCACGACGCGGCGCAGATCGCGAGCAACGCGGTGCAGCTCGCCCACACCGCCGACCAGACGGTCAGCCAGCTCGGCGCCTCGAGTCAGGAGATCGGCCAGGTCCTCAAGCTCATCACGTCGATCGCGGAGCAGACCAACCTCCTCGCCCTCAACGCCACCATCGAGGCGGCGCGCGCGGGGGAGGCCGGCAAAGGGTTCGCGGTGGTCGCGAACGAGGTCAAGGAGCTCGCCAAGGCGACCGCCAAGGCCACCGAGGAGATCGGTGGCAAGGTCGTGGCGATCCAGCGCGACACCAAGGGCGCCGTCGACGCGATCGGGCAGATCACCACCGTCATCGATCAGATCCAGAACATCTCGAGCACCATCGCGAGCGCCGTGGAGGAGCAGACCGCCACGACCAGCGAGATCGGCCGCAACGTCAACGAGGCCTCCGTGGGCAGCTCGGAGATCGCCAGCAACATCATCAGCGTCGCCACCGCGGCCCGCAACACCACCGAGGCGGCCACCGAGGCCAACCAGGCGTCCGCGGCGCTCGCCCGCATGGCCGACGAGCTGCGTGGGCTGGTGGCGCGCTTCCAGCTCGCTTCCAGTAGCGGCGCCGGAGGCGACGGCGGCGCGCCGGACGCGCGCTTCGCGCCGAGCCGCATCCAGTCGACGCTCGGCCACCTGCCGCGCGCGGTCGCGAGCGGTGAAGGCCGGGCTCCCCGTGCCGCGCCGCTCGCTCGAGCCGCGTGACCTCGCCTTCGGACGACCCCAGGAGAACACCGTGCACATTCCCCGTCGGTTCAAGACCATCCAGAACCTGCTCTTGGTGTCGTTCCTGGCCCTGTCGCTGATCCCGATGTCGCTCATCGGCTGGTTCTGGGTACCGCGAGAGCGACCGCGCGCTCGACCGCGCGGCCGGAGGCGCCCTCATGAGCGACGCCCGGACCGCCCTCGAGACGATCGATCGCAACCTCTCGAACCGGGTGCAGGACCTGCGCGCTTCGGTGCGACGCGAGTCGGCGAAGGGACCCGTCGAAGCCGTCACCGACGCCGCCAACCAGCTCGTCACCGGCTTCCCTTTCTACGACCTCATCGTCGTCGCCGACCCGAGCGGCAAGGTCATCGCCAGCAGCACCGTCGACTACCAGCGCCGTGCGGTCACGGCCGAGTTCATCGGACGCGACGTGAGCCGCGAGCCGTGGTTCCGCGCGATCGTCGACGGCTCCGCGAAGGACGGTCTCTACCTGGGCGACGTGGCCTCCGACCCGTGGGCCGACGAGGTCACCCACGAGGGTGGGCGAGCTCTGAACTTCGCCGCCGCGATCACCGACGACTCCGGCAAGGTGATACGGGTGTGGTCGAGCCGGCTCTCGTTCGACCGCATCGCCATGGAGGTGATGGTGGACCTCCGCAACGACTTCGCGAAGGACGGCGTCGAGGGCATCGAGACCCAGCTCATGACGTCCTCCGGCCTGGTCGTCGACGATGCCGACGAGAGCGCCGAGATGCGCCTCAACCTGGTCGACGCGGGCCTCGGCGCCGCCAAGGAGGCCGTCGCCGGCAAGGACGGTTTCGTCACCGAGCCCCACCACCAGAGCAGCCTCCCGCAGGTCAACGGCTACGCACACGAGAAGGGCTTCGGCGCCTATCCCGGGCACGGCTGGAGCGCGCTGGTGCGGCAGAGCCTCGGGGAGGCGACCGCCGCGAGCCGCCGCATCCGCAACTACGTCCTCGGCTTCGGCCTGATCGCGGCGCTGATCACGGTGGTGATCGCGACGATCGTCGAGCGGCGGCTGTCGCGTCCGCTCGCCGCGACCGTCGCGGCCCTCGACTCGCTGGCGCGAGGCGACCTCACCCACCGCATCGAGAACGTCTCCGACGACGAGGTCGGGCGGATGGCGGACGCACTCAACCGCGCGATGGACTCGGTCACGGCGACCATGCGCTCGATCGCCGACAACGCCGAGGGGTTGGCCCGGTCTTCGCAAGAGCTCTCCGGCGTGAGCGCCACGATGAGCGGGAACGCCGAGGAGACCGCGACCCAGGCCAACGTCGTCGCGGCCGCGTCGGAGCAGGTCAGCCGCAACATCCAGACGGTCGCCGCAGCCTCGGAAGAGATGAACGCGAGCATCCGCGAGATCGCCAAAAATGCCCACGAGGCGGCACAGATCGCCACCTCGGCGGTCGAAGTGGCCCACTCCGCGGAGGGGACGATCTCCAAGCTCGACACCTCGAGCGTCCAGATCGGAAGCATCCTCAAGGTGATCACCTCGATCGCCGAGCAGACGAACCTGCTGGCACTCAACGCCACCATCGAAGCCGCTCGCGCCGGCGAATTCGGCAAGGGCTTCGCGGTGGTCGCGACCGAGGTCAAGGAGCTCGCCAAGGCCACCGCCAAGGCCACCCAGGAGATCGGCCAGGAGATCGAGGCGGTGCAGCGTGACACCCGCAGCGCGGTGACCGCGATCGGCGAGATCACCACGGTGATCGACCAGATCCAGCTCATCTCGAGCACCATCGCCAGCGCCGTCGAGGAGCAGTCCGCGACGACCAGCGAGATCGGACGGAACGTGGCGGAGGCCGCGGCGGGGAGCTCGGAGATCTCCGACAACATCACCGGCGTGGCCACCGCCGCCGGCAGCACCACCCAGGCCGCCGGCGACGCCAGTCGCGCCGCGAGCGGGCTGACCGAGATGGCCGAGGGCCTGCGCCGGGTGGTGGCGCAGTTCGAGCTAGCCGCCGATCGCTCGCCTGCGCGAACGGGCGCCCCCGACCGCTTCGCACCGGGGCGCATCGAGTCGACCCTCGGCCAGCTGCCGCGCCCGCTCGCGGGCGGTGCCAGGCAGGGACCGCGTGCGGCGATCGAGCTGCCGCGCGCCGCGTGACCGGACGAACCACGAGGAGGAGATGACCGTGCAAGCGCTCGTCGTCGACGATTCCAAAGCGATGCGCATGATCCTGTCGCGCAGCCTGCGCGAGCTCGGCTTCGAGGTCGCCGAGGCCCCGGATGGCAAGCAGGCGCTCGCCGCGCTGCAGAACGGCGGCGCGAAGGACCTGGTGCTGATCGACTGGAACATGCCCGAGATGAACGGCCTCGAGCTCGTACAGGCGGTGCGTGCCGACCCGCGCTTCGCGGAGACCCGGCTGGTGATGGTGACCACCGAGAGCGAGCTCGACCACGTCGACAAGGCGCTCTCCGCGGGCGCCAACGAGTACGTGATGAAGCCTTTCACCAGGGACATCATCCGCGACAAGCTCGCGCTCCTCGGCTTCTCGGTGGGGTGACCCGTGCGTCCGATCCGGATCATGGTGGTCGACGACTCGGTCGTCGTTCGCCGCATCGTCACGGAGGTCCTCACCGCCGATCCGCAGATCGACCTCGCCGGGGTCGCGGCGAACGGGCGCATCGCGCTCGCCAAGATCCCGCAGATCAATCCGGACATCGTGACCCTCGACGTCGAGATGCCCGAGATGAACGGGCTCGAGACCCTGGTCGAGCTCCGCAAGCTCTACCCGAAGCTGCCGGTGATCATGTTCAGCACGCTCACCGAGCGGGGCGGCGCGACCACCCTCGAGGCGCTCGCGCGCGGCGCCAGCGACTACGTCACCAAGCCCGCGAACGTGGGCAGCGTGAACGAGGCGATCCAGCGGCTGCGCGCGGAGATGCTGCCGAAGATCAAAGGGCTCTGCGCGCACCTGATCGACGCCCCGCGCCCGCCGCGGATGAGCGAGATCGCCGCGCGCGTCGCCGCCCGCGACGTCGAGTCCCGGCGCCGCCCGGCGCTGGCCGACGGACGCGCGCCGGCGGGTACGGCGGGCACGCCGCTCGCCGCGCTGCGCGGCGCCGCCAGCCGTCCCCCGTTGCGCGCCGGCGCGACGATGGTGCCGGCGCGCAGCTCGATCCTGCCGGGACCGCTCGAGGTGGTCGTGATCGGGGTGTCGACGGGCGGGCCGAACGCGCTCGCGGCGCTGATCCCTGCGCTGCCGGCTGACTTCCCGGTGCCGGTGCTGGTGGTGCAGCACATGCCGCCGCTCTTCACCAAGCTACTCGCCGAGCGCCTCACCGCGACCTCGTCGCTACGCGCCGCGGAGGCGTTCGACGGCGCGGTGCCAGGCCCCGGCACGCTGTGGATCGCCCCGGGGGACTTCCACATGACGGTGCTCCGTAACGGCGGAGCGGCGCAGGGCGCGGTGCTCAAGCTCAACCAGGACCCGCCCGAGAACTCCTGCAGGCCCGCGGTCGATCCACTGTTCCGCAGCGCGGCACAGGCCTTCGGCCCTCGCGCGCTCGGCGTCGTGCTCACGGGCATGGGGCAAGACGGCCTGCGCGGCGCGCGCAGTCTCGTCGAGGTCGGCGCGCGGGTGCTGGCTCAGGACGAGGCGACCTCGGTGGTGTGGGGAATGCCGGGCTACGTCGCCAGCGAAGGGCTGGCCGACAAGGTGCTTCCGCTCGGCGAGATCGCCGGCGAGATCCGCAAGCGCGTGTACGAGTCGCGGCCACTCCTGGCCGCGCGAGCCGCAGGTTGAGAGCGACGATGCCATGACCCTGCACGCGGCCGACTTCGACTATCTGAGGCGCTTCCTCTACGAGCGCTCCGCGATCGTGCTCGATCCCGGGAAGGAGTACCTGGTCGAGTCGCGTCTGGTGCCGCTCGCACGCAAGGAGGGACTCTCCGGCATCGACACGCTGGTGAGCTCACTACGGGCCGGCACCGCGAACGGGCTCATCCAGAAGGTGGTCGAGGCGATGACCACCAACGAGACGTCGTTTTACCGGGACAATTCCCCGTTCGAGCTGATGCGCACCAAGATCTTGCCGAGCCTGGTGCCGATCCTCGACAAGGAGCGCACCCTGCGGATCTGGTCCGCGGCCGCGTCGACAGGCCAGGAGATCTACAGCATCGCGATGATCCTGCGCGACCACTTCCCGCAGCTCGCGAGCTGGAAGGTCCAGCTGCTCGCGACCGACCTGTCGCGGGACGTGCTCGCGAAGGCGCGCGAGGGCCGCTACAACCAGCTCGAGGTCAACCGCGGGCTGCCGGCCTCGATGCTCGTGAAGCACTTCGAGAAGCGCGGCATGGAGTGGCAGCTCAAGGCCGACATCCGTCAGCAGGTCGAGTTCCGCGAGATGAACCTCGCCACGAACTGGCCCGCGATGCCGCCCATGGACGTGGTCTTCCTGCGCAACGTGCTCATCTACTTCGACGTCGAGACCAAGCGCCAGATCCTAGGCAGGGTGCGGCGTGTGCTCCGCCCGCACGGCTTTCTCTTCCTCGGCGGAGCCGAGACCACTTTCCAGATCGACGATGGGTTCGAGCGAGTGGCGTTGGAGAAGGCCACCGTCTATCGGCTTCGTTCGGCTGGCTGATCGGAGGACGTCACCATGCATGTCGAAGAATCCACGCTGTTCGAGCTCGCCGAGACGGTCTGGACCTCGGTGCTCGGCCTCAACCTCGCGCGCGCGGAGGCGCCTCCGGCCAACGGCTCGACGCGTCACATGATCGGATGCGTGGTGATCACGGGGGCCTGGGAGGGCGCGGTCACGATCGAGTGCCCCGAGTCCATGGCGAAGAAGGCGGCCGGGATCATGTTCGGCACCGAGCCGGAAGCGGCGAGTGACGACGAGGTCCGCGACGCGCTCGGCGAGCTCGCGAACATGATCGGCGGCAACGTCAAGGCCCTCCTTCCCTCGCCCAGCCAGCTCTCGTTGCCGACGGTGGCGGAAGGCAAGGAGTTCAAGCTGACGGTGCCGGGGACCCACGAGGTGCGGCACGTCGACTGCGACTGCGACGGCGAGAGCTGCAGGATCGGCCTCGCGGCCAAGCAGGGCATGCCCGACTGAACGCGACGGAGCGGACCGCCGCGCGCCGACGCGGGTCCGGGGAGGAATGCAGATGAAGATCCTGGTGGTGGACGACAGCAAGGCCATGCGGATGATCGTGATGCGCACGCTCCGTCAGGCGGGCTACGAAGGTCACACGATCACCGAGGCGTCGAACGGCGCCGAGGCCCTCGACGCGATCAAGAGCACCACGCCCGACGTGGTGCTCTCCGACTGGAACATGCCCGAGATGAACGGCCTGCAGCTCCTGCAGGAGCTCAAGAAGCAAGGCTCGGCGATCAAGTTCGGATTCGTGACCTCGGAGGGCTCGGCGGAGATGCGCCAGCAGGCCACCGAGAACGGGGCACTCTTCCTGGTGTCCAAGCCGTTCACCGTGGAAGCCTTCCAGACCGCGCTCGACGGCGTGATCTCCTGACCGCCGTGCCAGAACCAGCAGGCTGCTGAAGAACTCGCAGGAGCGAGTGCTTCGGGCCTCCGGATGTTGCCTCGGGGGTCTCTTCCAGACCACCCCCTCGAGAAGCGCGGTTCTCGCGGGGCCCCACCGAGTCGACTCGCTCCGCTCGCCAGCGCGTCTCTGGCTCGCGCCTCGTGCAGCACCCTGCCAACCGCATCGTTCGCGCAGGTTCGGGGCGCTGGGCTCACTCCGGCCGCCGCCGATCGGGCGCGGACGGCCGGAGGCGGTCCCTCCGAAGCCCGCGGTGCCCGAGCGCGCTTCGTCGCGCGACGGCGATCAGCAGCGGAAGTGCGCGAGCGAGCGCCGCATCTCGGCCGCCATCGCGGCGAGCTCGTCCGCCGCCCCGAGCGATCCCGCCGCGTTGGCGGCCGTGGTCGCGCGCGGCGAGCGCGACGGCCGCGATGTTGCGAGCGATCTCGCTGGTGCCACGCGCGGCGTCGCAGACGCTGCGGCCGATCTCGCCGGTGGTCGCGGTCTGCTGCTCCACCGCGCCCGCGATCGCGGTCTGGATGTCGCTGATGCGCCCGACGATCCCGCCGATCTCGCCGATCGCCGTCGCCGAGACGCCGGCGTCGCGCTGGATCGCGACGATCTTCTGCGCGATGTCCTGGGTGGCGCGCGCGGTCTCGCGCGCCAGCTCCTTGACCTCGTTCGCGACCACCGCGAAGCCCCTTGCCGGCCTCGCCTGCGCGCCGCCTCGATGGTGGCGTTGAGGGCGAGCAGGTTGGTCTGCTCGGCGATCGCCTGGATCACCTTCACGACCTTGCCGATGTCGGTGCTCGACAGGCCGAGACGCTCACCGCGCGGTCGGTGTCCCTGGCCTTGCTCACGGCGCTCGCCGCCTGCGCCGCCTCGGCGGCGTTCTTGGCGATGTCACGGATGCTCGCGCCGAGCTCCTCGGCCGCGGCCGCGACCGACTGCACGCTCGAGCTCACCTCCTCGGCGGCGGCCGCCACCACCGCCACCTGGGCGGAGGTCTCGTCGGCGTCCGTCCGGATCTGCCGGGCGCTGGCGCTGAGCTGGCCGGCCGCGGCATCCACTCGCGCCGCGCCGCCGCGGATGCCGGCGACGCTGGCGCCGAAGCCGCGCAACACCGCGGCCAGCGCGTCCCCCACCCGCCCGATCGCGTCCGTGCCCCGCACGCTCACCTCGCGCGTGAGGTCGCCCGTGGCCGCGGCCCCGGCCACCTCGAGCACCTCGTCCACCTTGCGCGTGAGCTCCGCGGCCTCGGTGCGCTCGCGCGCGCTCTGCTCCGCGACGGAGCGCTGATGGGCAGCGCGCTCCTCGGCGCCCCGGCGCAGCTCGGCGAAGAGCCGGTTGAGCGCGGCGCCGATGCGCTGGATCGCCTCGGCCTCCTCGCCCGCCAGCACGATCTCACGGGTGGTGTCGCCCTCCGCGACGGCCTGCACCACGTCGAGGATCAGCTCCACGTCGTCGCGGTAACGGATCGCCGCGAGCTTCTGGACGGTCACGTCGGTGGCATACGCGACCACCTCGAACACGCGCCCGCTTACGTCCAGCACCGGGTTGTAGATGATCGCGAGCCACAGCTCGCGGCCGTCACGGGTGACGTAGCGGCGGTCGCCGCCCTGGAACTCGCCGCCGCACACCCGCGACCAGGTCGCGCGATGCTCCTCACCCTCCGGGTACCCGGCGGGCAGCAGCGTCGCGTGTGGCCGACCCACCACCTCGTCGACGCCGTAGCCCATCAGCGCGAGGAACTTGGGGTTGGCGCGCAGGACGGTGCCAGCGAGATCGAACGTGACCGACGCCCGCGATCGATCGATGGCGGCCATCACCGCGCGATGCTCGCTGACCTCGCGCCGCAGCGCCTCGAGCTCGGCGTGGATCATCGGGTCTGGCGCCGGCGCCCCGGCATCCGCGCCGGGACGATCGAGCCGTGGCGCCGCGGAGGCGGCGCGCGCTCGGGTCTTGTCCGCCGGACCTCGTCGCGCCGCTGCCGTGCGGATCACGGCCGCCCTCCGGGCGTGGCGTCACCGCTCGTCATGCCATCCGGGGCGCCGGGGCGGAACGCCCGGAAGCTCGTGTGGCAGGCGTTGCAGGTCGCGACCATCCGATCGAGCGCGGGTGAGATCTCGGCGAACCGGCCGGCGTTCGCCAGCACCTCGACCTCCGCCGCCTGGTGACCGAGCTTGCTCGCCAGATCGGTGAACACCCGTCGCTCGGCGTCGCCGAGCTCGAGCGACGGCGCGGCCGCGACGAGCTTGGCGGCGGCTCCGGTCAGCGCGTGCGCGGCGCGCGCCAGCTCCGCGGCGTGAGCCGCGCGGCTGCGATCGAGGTCGAGCTCGGTCGCGAACTGCTCGAACACGGTCGCGCGCAGCTCTCCCATGACCTTGCGGAGCTGCTCACTCTCGACCGCGTGCAAGGCCGGCGGCCCGAGGTTCTCGAGGCGCCGCTCGGACGCCCGCGGCGAAGGCCCCGAGCATCCCACGCACACCACCATCGTGACCATCCACACCGCGAGCACGCCGCGCGTCACTGCGTTCGTCACGTCCGGACCTCCCCCTCGGAAACTCGCGGGCTTCCACCTCAGAACGTGAACTTCGCGGCGAAGGTCACGCGGTTGAGATCGCCGTTGTCGCCACCCTCGAGGCTGCGTGTCGCCCAGATGTACTCCAACCCGAACGTGACCGGTGTGATCGGGCTCCACATCACGTTGCCGTGCACCGATTGGACCTCGTTCGAGGTCGAATCCGGGACCGAGCCCGGGTAGGGGTCGGCCGCGAGGTAGCCGTACGCGAGCGACGATCGCCACGTCTCGCTCCACCAGTGTCGATACGCGAGGAAGCCGCCGTGAATGGGAATCGCCGCGACGTGACCCTCGGCGTCGATCGAGCCGTCGTCGAACACGTTGAGCCCGACATAGCGACCGAGGCCACTTCCCCACACGCCCACGAACCGGACGTCGTCGAGCCCGAAGGTCCGGACGCGGCCCGAGACGTTCACCCCGCCCCCCATCACGGAGTCCTCGACGCCGCCCACCACCCCGCCGTCGCTACGGAGCTGACGCAGCACGCCGGCGATGGCGAGCTCGCCCCAGGTGCCCGACGTACCGAACCGCAGCGCGAGGTCGGGGATCTGGTCGTCGTCGGGTGTCAGGCGCTTGGCGTCGGAGGTGCGGAGCGTCGACTCGGGAGACTCGAGGCCCACGTCGAGGGTGAACCCGCCGAGCGGCTGCGACCAGCGAAGCTGGGGTTGACGCACGAACACCGCCGCGACCGGACCGACGTAGTCGTTCACCTCCGGCAGCGCCGCCACGGTCATGAAGGTGCTCCAGGTCTGTCCGGCCAGTAGCTGGCCGAAACGCGCGTACGCGTGCCGGACCTCGGGGCGCGTAGCCGTTGCTGACCCGTTCGTCGCCGGGCGCCGCGAACTGGAAGAAGTCGCACTCGATGTAGGTCCCGAGCGTCCCCCACTCGGTGGGCGTGTCGGTCTTGAAGAAGAACCGGCTCGCGCGGGCGTGAAACGTGATCTGTCCGTTCTCGTCGCCCTGCGACCCGACCGGGATCGCCGACGGGAGCAGGAACTGGTCACCGGCGTTCGAGCCGCCGGCGCCGCCCACGCTCGTGCTGCTGAAGAGCACGTCGAGCTTGATCATGCCGCCGATGGCGAGGGTCGTGTTGGTGCCGGGAATCTGCAGGCTGCCCGCGGGTGCGCTCGCGCCCGGTCCGGAGGGCGCCGGCGCAGGCGGCGCCGGTGGAGTCGCGGCAGGGTCCCGCGCCGCGGCCGGTGAGGCCGTCGAGCTGGGCGCGGTCGGTGCTGGCGCAGGGGCGGGCTCGGCGCCCGCGGTCCCACTCGCCGCGACCACGCAGGCCACGGCGAAGGCGACCATCGCCCGCGCCGTCCGGCGCGAGGGCTTCGCACCGAGCCTCGTGCGGTCGATTGGCGATCTCATGGACCCTCCGGCTGCGACGCCATGCCGGCCTTCCGGAGGCGTCGATGCGCCCCACCCGTTCGCGGCACGCGACAGCCCTCAAGCAAGCACCGGGCCGCTCGCCCCAGACCTGCGGGTCGACGCCGAGCACCACGGCACCGTCGCAGGGGGATCCGCCGCGACATCGCACACTTGGCGCGACGGCACGCCGCCTCGGTCAAAACCCGGGAGGGCGGCTCACGAATCCGGCGGTCACCACCGACCGGCGACCGGCGCACTGAGCGGGACAAAGTGGCCTGCCCCCCGATGGAGGCGCGCCGGCCACCCGCGCGCTCACGCCCCAGGCGCGTCGACCTCCGTGAGGGCCCGGTCGATGGTCGCGAACAACGCCGCCGCCGTGACCGGCTTGGCCAGGTAGTGATCCATGCCCGCCTCCAGGCAGCGATCGCGATCTCCATCCAGCGAGCTCGCGGTCATGGCGATGATCGGGACGTGCCCACCTTCGACGCGCTCCCGCTCGCGGATGCGGCGCGTCGCCTCGATGCCGTCGAGCTCGGGCATCTGCACGTCCATCAGCACGAGGTCGAAGCAGGCGTCGTCGATCGCCTCGAGTGCCTCGCGGCCGTTCGACGCGAGCGCCACGTGGTAGCCGCGCTTGGCGAGCATGCGCGCGCGGCGAGCTTCTGGTTGATCGGGTTGTCCTCGACGACCAGCACCCGTAGCGCCGACGACGATGCGGCGACCCCGCTCGGCGTGTGGGCTCCCGGCGCCGGCGCCCGCGCGCCGCCCGTGACCGGCGTCGCCGGCTCCGCTGCAGCGGGCTCACGCGCGGCGAGGCGCTCGAGCTGCGCGACGAGATCGTGCTCGGTCACCGGCTTCACCACGACACCCGCCACGTCGACGCCCAGCACCCGCCGCGCCAGCGACGGCGGCGAGCCGGACGGCAACACCGCGACCAGCGGCCCGGCGACCGGCCCGGCCGCCGTGAGCGCGTCGGCCAGGCGAGGCCCGAGCTCCGGCGTGGC
Source organism: Deltaproteobacteria bacterium (assembly GCA_016713535.1). Lineage (GTDB taxonomy): Bacteria > JADJOY01 > JADJOY01 > JADJOY01 > JADJOY01 > JADJOY01. The sequence goes on along the minus strand of JADJOY010000003.1, from coordinate 358,416 downwards.
GTGCACGTCCACGAGCGTGAGCGCGAAGCGGCCCTTCTCGGCGCGCGCTGCCCCGAGCACCCCGATCGCCGCCGCGAGATCGTCCACGGCGGCGGTCTCGAGACCGATGTGCGCGAGCAGCGCCGTGATCACCTCACGCTGCGTGGCGTTGCTCTCGATCAGGAGAACCCGCCCCCCGCCACGGTGTGGCCAGCTCGGCGCGGCGCGGCTCCGCGCGCGACTCGACGTCGAGCGTGAAGTGGAACGTCGTTCCATGGCCGGGCTCGCTCTCGAACCAGATCCGCCCGCCGAGCTTCTGCACCAGGCGGCTCGCGAGCGCGAGCCCGAGGCCGGCGCCCTCGAAGTGCCGCGACGCGGAGTCGTCGACCTGCCAGAACGGCTCGAACACGGCCGCCTGCTTCTCGTACGGGATTCCGATCCCGGTGTCGGCGACCCGCACGTGGAGGAGACGGTGCAGCGCGCAGTTCCTCGCGCGTTCGGTGGGGTCGGCGAGCTCGACGCTGACGCGCACCTGGCCGCCCGGCGCCGTGAACTTCATGGCGTTCCCCACCAGGTTCACGAGCACCTGGCGGATCCGCCCGATGTCGGCGCGCAGGCGCTCGGGTACGTCCGGCTTCACGTCGCAGATCAGCTCCGCGCCGAGTCGCCCCTCCGGCGGACCGATGACCTTGAGGAGCGCGCCGAGCTCGAGGCGCAGCTCGAAGTCGGCGGGCTCCAGTGCCAGCAGCCCGGCTTCGAGGCGCGAGAAGTCGACGACGTCGCAGACCACCGCCCGGAGCGCCTCGGCGGCGCCGCACGCGAGCCCCACGAGCTCGCGCTGGCCGGCGTCGAGCGGGGTGTCACGTAGCAGGTCGAGGTGACCGACCAGGCCGTGGAGCGGGGTCCGCACCTCGTGCGAGATGTGCCAGAGGAAGCGATCCTTGAGCGAGCTCGCGGCACTGAGCTGGCGGTTGCTGTGCTCGAGCTCGGCGGTGCGCTCGCACACCAGGCGCTCGAGACGCATCGCGTCCTGACGCTCGGCCGCGAGCACGCGGTCGTGCTCGCGCAGGTTGTGCTCGACGATCTCCTGGTGCTCCAGGCGGAGCACCTCGATCTCCCGCGCGAGCTGCTCGGCCCGCGCCCGCACCGTCGCCGCGTCGAGGATCGCGTCCACCTCTGCGGCCGCGCTCTCGACCAGCGCCGCGGTGAGCGTGGGGTCGAGGGATCCGTGTGCCACCCGTCCCACCAACACCAGCGGCCGGCTGGCGAGCGGCGCCGTGACCCCGTCCTGGCCGCCGGGTGGCTCGAGCGCGAGCGCGAGCGCGGGGATGCGCCGCGCGAGGCGTGCGCCCACCTCCTCCAGCGCCGCCTGCGCCGCCGCCGAGATGCGAGTCATCGGGTTCTCGCCGCGCCCGCGCGCGAGGCGCGCGGCGCTCGCTGGAAGAACCGGTCGGCCTTCTTCATCTCGTGGACGAAGTCCTCGGCGAGCGCTCGATACTCGAGCTCCCGTTCGGCGACGTGCACGAGCACCCACTCGGGCGGAGCCACCACGTGGCCGGGGATCTCGGGGTAGCCGAGCTCGCTCGCGAGGTGGTGGGCGACCACCAGGAGGTCGGCCGGCTCGAGCTCACCGCTGCCATAGCGGGCCGTGTCGTGGTGATGGAGGATCGCGTGCCTCACCACCTGCGGAAAGCTCCACAGCTCGGCGAGGCGCACACCGACGTGCACATGGTCAGTGCCGAGCGCGGCGCGCTCGCACTCGCACATGTTGCCGCCGCCCGAGCGGTGCGCCTCGAAGGCACGGACCACCTCGCCGCCGCGCGCCTGGTCGAGGAGCACCAGGCCGATGTCGTGCAGCATCCCGCACAGGAACATGTCGTCGCCTGAGACGCCGAGGATGCGCCGCGCGACCATCTGCGCGAACACCCCCACCGCCGTCGAGTGGAGCCACAGCGCGCGGCCGCTCACGGCGACCCCCTCGCGCGCGCCGACCAGCGCTGCCGCCACGTCCACCAGCACGAGGGTACGGAGCTGTTTGAGCCCGATCACGAGCAGCGCCTGCGGGATGCTGCGCACCTCGGTCGCGAGGCCGTAGAACGGGCCGTTCACGAGCTGGAGCAGCCGCGACACCAAGGTGGGATCGCGCCGCAGCACCTCCTCCAGGTCGCCGAGCGAACAGGACGGGTCACTCGAGATCTCCGTGGCGCGCAGCGCCACCTCGGGGATCGTCTTGAAGGAGCCGAACGAGCGCACGATCCGGTCCGCCACCTCGACCGGCGTCGGCGCGCTCGCCGCACCGGCGTCGGCGAGGCTCGACGCCGCTCCCCGTGCCGCGCCTCCGACGGCGCGCCGGTTCACGGACTCCTCCGGAGAAACGTGTACATGGCGATCGTCACCCTCTCCCCCTCATCGGCCGCAGCGGCGCTGGCTTGAGCCGGCGCGGCCAGATCGGGCGAGGGTGCGCGGCAATATCTGCCGCCGGGAGGCACCGGACGGACCTCACGGCGGATCCGAGCGGTGCGCGTGCGAGCGGGCCGCCGCGACGTCGCGCGCGGCACGTGCCGCCGAGCGGGCGTGATCGCACCACATTTCCAGCTCGTGGTGGATCGCCACGGATCCGTCGGCGCCGGAACCTTCGGCACCGGCGTTGCACCTCACGGCCTTCGAAACCGCAACGCGCCTTGCCATGACCCGGAGCACGAGACGCCGCTCCGAGGTGGGGCCCTCCGTTGCGGATCGCGTTTCGGATCCCAACCGAGGAGGCACACCCGCCATGACCACCGCTCGTCACGCGTCCCGAACCTCACCCGCATCCACCCGCTCGCGCGTCCCAGCGAAGGTCGCCGCGTACACGGCGACCAAGGCGAGCCGCAAAGCCGCGAACGTGTCGATCCCTCGGGACGAGCTGGCGGATCTGCGTGGCAAGGCTGCCGCCATCGCCAAGGCGCAGGCGGTGATCGAGTTCGACCTGGGCGGCAAGGTCCTCGCCGCCAACGACAACTTCCTGGGCGCGCTCGGCTACCAGCTCGACGAGATCGTCGGGCGCCACCATTCGATGTTCGTCGATCCCGGCTACGTGGCGAGCGCCGAGTACCGGGCCTTCTGGGAGAAGCTCGGCCGCGGCGAATACGACGCAGGCGTCTACAAGCGCATCGGCAAGGGCGGGAAGGCGGTGTGGATCCAGGCCTCGTACAACCCGATCTTCGACCTCGACGGCAAGCCCTTCAAGGTCGTGAAGTACGCGACCGACATCACCCAGGCGAAGCTCGCCGCGGCCGACTCGGCCGGGCAGATCGCCGCGATCGGCAAGTCGCAGGCCGTGATCGAGTTCAACCTCGACGGCAACGTCATCACCGCGAACGACAATTTCCTGAACACCCTGGGCTACCGCCTCGAGGAGATCCGCGGCCAGCACCACTCGCTGTTCGTGGACCCGACCTACCGCGGCACGCCTGAATACCGGGCCTTCTGGGCCAAGCTCGGCCGCGGCGAATACGACGCCGGCGAATACAAGCGCATCGGCAAGGGCGGCCGAGAGGTGTGGATCCAGGCTTCGTACAACCCGATCCTCGACCTCGACGGCATGCCCTTCAAGGTCGTGAAGTACGCCTCGGACGTGACCGCGCAGAAGCTCGCGGCGATGAAGATGCAGTCCGACGTCGACTCCATCCTCGAGGTGGTGCGCGCGGTCGCCGAGGGCGACCTGTCGCGCGAGATCGAGGTTTCGGGGGACGACGCGATCGGGCAGCTCGGCGGCGGTCTCGCCGGGTGCTTCGGCCAGCTCCGGCGCGCGCAGGCCGAGCGCGTCGAGCAGGAGCGCAAGATCCGCGAGGCCTCGGATCGCGAGCGCCGCGCCGCGGAGGAGCTGCGCGTCAAGGTCGACTCGATCCTCGCCGTGGTGACCGCGGCGGCGGGCGGCGACCTCACCCGTGACGTGAGCGTGCGCGGCGGCGACGCGGTCGGTCAGATGGGCGAGGGTCTCGCGCACTTCCTCGGCGAGCTGCGCCAGAGCATCGGCGCGATCCGTCAGGTGGCCGTCGCCGTCGGCACCTCCGCCGGAGATCTGACGATGAGCGCGCAGAGCATCAGCGCCAACTCCGAGGAGACCTCGAGCCAGGCCAACGTGGTGGCCGCGGCGGCCGAGCAGGTCAGCCACAACGTCCAGACCGTGGCCACCGCCGCCGAGGAGATGAGTGCGAGCATCAAGGAGATCGCGAAGAACGCCGCCGAGGCGGCGCGCGTGGCGACCTCCGCGGTGAAGGTGGCGAGCGACACCAACCGCACCGTGAGCAAGCTCGGCGACTCGAGCGCCGAGATCGGCAAGGTCATCAAGGTGATCACCTCGATCGCCCAGCAGACCAACCTGCTCGCCCTCAACGCCACCATCGAGGCGGCGCGCGCCGGCGAGGCCGGCAAGGGCTTCGCGGTGGTGGCCAACGAGGTCAAGGAGCTCGCCAAGGAGACCGCCAAGGCCACCGAGGACATCGGCCAGAAGATCGAGGCGATCCAGACCGACACCCACGCCGCCGTCGACGCCATCGGCCAGATCAGCGCCATCATCAACCAGATCAACGACATCCAGACCGCGATCGCGAGCGCGGTGGAGGAGCAGACGGCGACCACCAACGAGATCGGGCGCAACGTGGGTGAGGCCGCGCAGGGCTCGACCGAGATCGCCGGGAACATCACGGGCGTGGCCAAGGCCGCACAGTCCACGGCCGACGGCGCCGCCACCTCGCTCACCTCCGCCCGCGAGCTGGCGCGCATGGCCGAGGAGATGAAGAGCTCGCTCAGCCGGTTCCGGTGCTGAGTTGCTCGGGGGGCGGTTCCAGCCCCCCGCCCGCTCAAGGGCGGCGATCCTTCGGCGCCGCCCCGGCGCGGCCCACCCCCAGGCCACTCTGCTCGCGCTCGTGGCGTCGCGCCGCGACGCGCACGTCGACGAGCTCCGGCGCGGGCTGTTCCAGCCCACTTCTTCCCTGCGGGTTCTTCGTCAGGACCCCGCCCCGTCCTCGGAGGGCCCGGCTCCTGCCGGGCCGGCGACAAGTGCCAGCGTTCCATCTCCGGTCGCCGGCCGGATCCGAGCGGGATCGAACGCGCACGAGCGGCCACGATCGCCGGGTGGCCCCGGCGTTCGCGGTCGCTTCGCTACGCCCTCCCGGGCGGGTGTCTCAACCGGCGGCTTCGGCCAGCAGGACGATCGAGCTACGGAACGCGCCCTCGACCCGTTCGATCAGACCGGTCGCGCGCTCGAGCGGCCCCTCGTGCCCGACCCGCTGCAGGTCCGCGAGCAGCGACGCCATGTGCTTCGCGCCGACGTTCCCAGCGCTGCCGCGCAGGCTGTGCGCTGATCGGTAGAGCCCCTCGCCATCGCGAGCGGCCGCCGCATCCTTCATCTCGGCGAGCCGCAGCTCCGCATGGCGCTCGAACTCGCCCACCAGATTGCGGAAGAAGTCGGGATTCTCGTCGTCACAGAGGTCGATCAATGCCTCCACGATGTCGTGGTCGACGAGGTCGGCGCTCGGCGCCGCGACGATCACCTCGGTGGGCGCCTCGCGAATCCAGCCAGGTTGCATGGAAATCCTCCGCCGGCCACCCCGCTCTCCAGGTGGCGCGCGCCGCGGGACGATGGGCCGTTTCCATGGATTTCGGTCGGAATCCCAGGAACTTGAGCCTGCTCGAGCGCGCCGTGCCCGAGCTCAGGACGCGCCACGCGGGTCGATCCCCATGACCTTGATCTTCTGGTAGAGGGTGCTGCGGGGGATGCCGAGGCGGGCCGCAGCACGCTCCACGTGCCCCCTCGGACGCGAGCACCCGCGCGATGTGGATGCGCTCGAGCTCGGCGAGGGTCAGGTCGGCGTCGTGGTTCGACAACGTCGACGCCGGCGCCGCGCCCTCGTCGAAGCGCAGGCTCTCGACCCCGATCCGCGCGTCCGACGAGTAGAGCACGGCGCGCTCGAGCACGTTGCGCAGCTCGCGGATGTTGCCGGGCCACGCGTAGCGCTCGAGGTGCGCGAGCGCCATCGGATCGATGACGATGCCGGGACGGCGAAGCTCCGTCGCCAGGGTCACCAGGATCTGGCCGGCCAACACCCGAATGTCCTCGGGGCGCTCGCGCAGCGCCGGCACCTTGAGCGGCAGCGCGTGAACCCGGAAGTAGAGGTCCGTGCGGAAGCTGCCGTCCCGGACCCGCGCCGCGAGGTCGACGTGGGTCGCGGCCACGAGGCGCACGTCGACCTGCCGCTCGCGGACCTCGCCGAGCCGTCGGAAGCGCTTGTTCTCGAGTGCCTTGAGCAGCTTGGCCTGCACGTCGAGATGCAGATCACCGATCTCGTCGAGGAACATCGTGCCTCGATCGGCGGCCTCGAAGAGCCCGGGCTTGGACGTGACCGCGCCCGTGAACGCTCCCTTCTCGTGGCCGAAGAGCTCGCTCTCGAGGAGCTCGCGCGAGAGCCCGGCGCAGTTGAGGTCGACGAAGGGCTCGCTGGCGCGCGAGCCGTGGGCGTGGATCCACTGCGCGAGCGTCCCCTTGCCGCTGCCGGTCTCACCGCGGATCAACACCGGGCTCTCGCTGGCGAGGACCCGGCGAGCCTCCTCGGCGAGCTCGCGGATCACGCGGCTGGTGCCGACGAAGGGGTCGATCACCCGGCTACCGGTGAGCTTCGTCGCGCGCATGTGGCGGCGATCACGGCGCGCCTCGATGAGCCGCTCGACGAGGGTCGCGAGGGTGTCGAGCGCGACCGGCTTGGTCATGAAGTGATCGGCACCCTGCCGGATCGCGCGTACCGCCAGATCGATCGTGCCGTAGCCGGTGAGGATCACCACCGCGAGCCCCGGATCGGACTCGCGGAACACCTTGAGGAGGTCGAACGCGTTGCCGTCGGGCAACGCGTAATCGACGACAGCCGCCTCCGGGCGCTCCCCCACCTGGAGCTCCCGGGCGACGGCGCAGTTCTGGGCCTCGAGCACCTCGAAGCCCCGCATCTGCAGGAAGTCGCGCACCGTGATGCGCGACGTCGGCTCGTCGTCGACGATGAGCACGCGGCCGCTGGACATGCGGGGATCCGTATCACAGCAGCCACGCCGCCGCCATCCCGCCCTGGCGGTGCAACGGCTCTGGCGCCGAGGGGCGCGGGGTCCGCGGCGCACCGCCGCACGCGCGGCGGCTACTCGGCGCGGATCTGAGTGAGGAAGAGCTTCGCCTCGTCGCGCAGCTTCTGCACGTCGTGGCCGACCTCGTGAACCGCCGAGAGCACGCTCGCGAGCGAGGTCGCCGAGCCGCGCGTCGCCGAGCACACGTCGGCGATCGTGCCCGCCACCTCCTGGCTGCGCGACGCCGCGCGGCTGAGCCCCGCGCCGATGTCGGTGGTCGACGCACGCTGCCCCTCGACGGAGTGCGCGACCGAGGCCGCGATCGCGTCGAGGTCGCGCATCGTGCCGGTCATGCGGTCGATCGCGGCGACCGTGTGGGATGTCGCGGTCCGCATGGCGGTGATCTCGCGCTCGATGTCCTCGGTCGCGCCCGCGGTCTGGCGCGCGAGCCCCTTCACCGCCGAGGCGACCACGGCGAAGCCGCGCCCGGCCGCGCCGGCCCGCGCCGCCTCGATCGTGGCGTTGAGCGCGAGGAGGTTGGTCTGGTGCGCGATGTCGGCGATCAGCTTGAGCACGCTGCCGATCTTTCGTGACGCCTCTGCCAGCGCGGCGACGGTCTCACCGCTGCGGCCCGCCTCGCCGAGCGCCGAGCGGCAAAGCGCGCTCGAGTCGCGGGTCTGCATCGCGATCTGCGCGGCGCTCGCGACCAGTTGATCGGTCGCGCCCGCCACCGTATGCACCTCCGTCGAGACCTCGCGCGAGGCTCCGTCCACGGCCTCGGCCTGCTGGCGCGCGGTCTCGACCTTGAGCACGATCTCGCTCGTGGTCGCGGCGAGCGAGTCGAACGCCGCACCGAGCCGCGCCACCAGGCCGTTCACGAACTCGTCGAACTCGGCGGCGAGGCGGTGTCGCGACTCCTTCGCCGCCGCGAGCTCGGCGGTCTTGCGCGCCAGCGCCCGCGAGGCGTCGTTGATCGCATCGGCAGCGTGGCGGAAGGCGCCCAGCAGCCCGTTGGGGAGGATCTTGCGGTGGAAGTCGCCCTCGCTCGCGCGGCGCAGGCTGACCCCGGCCTCGCGCACGAACGCGTCGGTGACGTCGAGGGTGTCGTTGATGCCGTGGAGCAACCGCCCGAGGTCGCCGCCAGCGTCGATCGAGAGCAGGCGCTTCTCGAGGTCGCCGCGCGCGGCCCGCTCGCACACATCCGCCGCGCGCGCCACCCAGCGCTTGTAGGTGTCGAGCACGGCGCGCAGCCGCGCGATCTCGGCCGCGCTCGAATCGGCCGCGGCGCGGTCGTGCGAGCGCTCGGCGTGCTCCGCCGTGGCGCCTCGGAAGCTCACGTTGGTCGCCGCCGGCGAAGCCGTCATGACCGATCCTCCGCCAGCGAGAACACGAAGCGCTCGTACGTGGTGCCAGCCGCGGCGAGGTCGCGCGAGAGGGCCTCGACCGAGGCATCGGCCGCCTCGCCCGGATCCGTGTGGCCGCGCTCGAGCTCCGCCAGGCGCACGTAGATCGGCTCGATCCGATCGATCGCGGCGCGGCTCACCGCGCGCCGGTTCGAGTGGTAGCCGACGACGGAGCCGTAGGAATCGAGCGACGGCGTGACGTGCGCGAACACCAGTAGTGGTCGCCGGTCCGGGCCAGGTTGAGCACGTATGCGAAGAACTCGCGTCCCGACTCGATGGTGTTCCACATCAGCCGGAACGCCCCACGCGGCATCAGCGGGTGGCGCACGATGCTGTGCGGCGCACCCAGCAGCTCGCTCTCCGAGAAGCCCGAGACGCGGGTGAAGGTGCGGTTCACGTAGGTGATCCGGCCACTCGCGTCGGTCTTGCTGACGATCAGCTCGTCCGGGCCCAGCACGCGCTCGATCCCGGTCGGCTCACGACGCCGCGCCTCGGACACCCTGGCACGCGAGGTACTCGGAGCGCGCGTTTCGACGGATGCTTGCATGGGGCCTCCGCGAGCGCGGAGCGAGGACGCGACACGCTCGGATCACCACCAGGCCAAAGCACGATTCCTGCCACCCGGGAGTGCCCGAAAGCACGCGATTTCGCGAACCGCCCCCGCATCAGCGGCAAGATCTTCCGCGCCGTCGGACCACCGCTGCCGATGGCCCCGCCGCGCCCCGCGGCTCAGCCGCCGACCGACGCCTCGAGCTCGGGGCGGACCTCGCGCTCGTAGCAGTCGGGGCAGATCGAGTGGCTGAAGCGCGAGTCGGTGTGGGTGGAGATGTACTCCTCGATGCGCTGCCACAGCCAGCTCTCGCTGCGCACCCGACGGCAGTACGAACAGATCGGCAACAGCTCCTGGAGGCGCTTGACCTCTTTCTGGAGCGACAGCACCCGCTGCGCGACCCGGAGCCGCGCGCTCAGCACGTCGAAGTCGACCGGCTTGGTCAGGAAGTCGTCGGCCCCCGCCTGCAACCCTTCGAGGTAGCAGCCTTTCCCACCCAGGATCGTGGTCATGATGATGTACGTGTAGAGCGGCCGATTGTCGGAGCGGACCCACCGGCAGAGCTCGGGGCCATCGATGCCGGGCATGATCCAGTCCGACACCAGGACCTGCGGCGAGCCGGCCCGGTAGAGGTCCCATGCCGAGCGACCATCCGCCGCGCTCACCACCTCGTGGCCAAGCTTCCGGATCTGCTGGGACAGCAAGTTGCGGGTGACGGGATCGTCCTCGGCGATCAAGACTTTCACGGTGGGCCTCCTGCGGATTTCAGCGCCGGTCCCCGATGGGACGGGAAACCGGTTCGGCTCGAGGGGTCGCGACTCGAGCCGCGAGCTTCGGGCCTGCACATGCCGCGCCACCCACGGCCGTGCGCGCGCCGCTCATGAGTGGTGCGTCCCTTCCAGCACCGGGGACGCGAACGGAAGCGGCAGCGAAGGCACGTTCGGGGGTGCCAGCGGCGGACCGAGCGGGCCGCGCTGAACCGGTGGCGTGCCCGGATCGATCACCACGGCCGCGTCGGGAGCGGCGTTCTCGGCGGAAGCGCCGGTGCCCGGCGATGCGCCGGCCTCACCCTCGCCTTCCCCCTCCTCCTCGCGTGGATCGCGCATCAGCGTGATGGCGATCCGGCGATTGACGGTCGCCCACGGATCGGTGGGCGCGGCGAGCTTGCGATCGGCATGTCCGACCACGCTCGCCACGCGCTGCGCCACCACGCCGTGGGTCTCGAGGAAACGCCGGGCCGAGTTCGCGCGGTCGGACGACAGCTCCCAGTTCGAGTAGCCCGCGGTACCGCCGCCGTACACGCGCGCATCGGTGTGACCGTCGATCTGCACCGGGAACTCGAGCGGCCCGATGGTCTCACCGATCAACGCCAGCAGCCGCTCGAAGGCCGGGCTGAGCTTGGCGCTGCCGACCGCGAAGAGCTCGTGGTTGGCCTCCTCGTGCATCTCGATGACGAGCCCTTCGGGGCCGAGCTTCACCGAGACCTGACCGGCAAGCGCCTCGAGATCGGGAGAGTCCTGGATCTTCTGCTGGAGGTCGGTGCGTGCCTTCTCGAGGTCCTTGTCGCCGCGGTGCGCCTTGACCGGCGCCGTGGCGAGATCCTTCATCACGCCTTTCCCGCCCTGCGCCAGATTTCCGCCGGCGGACTTCGTCTCGATCTTGAAGGGCCCCTCGTCGCGGAAGAAGTTCGCGAGCGCTTCCTTCTTGTCCTTGCTCGCCGCGTTGAGGATCCACATCAGAAGGAAGAACGCCATCATCGCGGTCGCGAAGTCCGCGTAGGCGACCTTCCACGCGCCGCCGTGATGACCGCCGCCGTGGCCGGCAGCGGGAGGAGCGCGACGCTTGCGAGGTTTGCCTTCGGCCGCCATGACCGGATCCTTACTTGAGCCCGCGCTTGATCTCGGCGATCGCCGTGTTCATCTCCTCGCCGCCGGGACGCTCGGTCGAGTAGATGACGCGCCGCGCCTGCTCGACCGCCACCGCCGGAGACGTGCCGTCGGCGAACGCCACCAGGCCCACCATGATGCACTGGAAGTACTTCGACTCGTCGCGGCCGAGGTGCTCGATGCCGGCTCCGATCGGCTGCAGAAACCCGTATGACAGCAAGATGCCGAGGAAGGTGCCGACGAGCGCCGCCGCGACCTTGTGGCCGAGCTCCGACGCCGGACCGTCGAGGGCGCCCATCGCGATCACGATGCCCATCACCGCCGCCACGATACCGAGCCCGGGCAGCGCGTCCGCGACCTTGCTGAGCACCTGAGGCGGAATCGAGGTCTCCTCGTGATGGGTCGCGAGGTCGGACTGGAGGATCTGCTCCACCTCGGCCGCCGCCGCGCCGTCGATCAAGAGCCTGAGCGAGTCGCAGAAGAACTCGACCGCGTGGTGGTTCTTGATGAACGACGGGGCCTTGCCGAAGAGCTCGCTCTTGAAGGGCTCCGAGACGTCGCTCTCGAGGGCGAGCATGCCGTTCTTGCGGATGATCGAATAGACCTCGAACTGCAAGCGCAGGATCTCCATGTAGGCCTGCCGGGTGTACGGCGAGCCTTTGAAGACGCGCGGGAGCTGCGCGCCGAGCGCCTTGACCACCTTGGGCGGGCTTCCGATCAGCAGCGTGCCGACCGCCGCGCCACCGATGATCACGAGCTCGGCGGGCTGCCACAGCGCGCCGACGTGGCCACCCTCCATCAGGTAGCCACCGATGATGGAGCCGATCACGACGAAGAAGCCAGCGATGGCGAGCATGGCGGGTGGCGATCCCTCGGGCGAGTCGCAGGGCGCGCCGGGCTACGAGCCGATCGAGCCCGGCGCGACGTCGAAGTCCTTCGGCTGAACTATCGGCATCTCGACGCCCGCCCTTGAGCACGGGCGGCGTTCGCTCGCAGGTCCGGATGCGGAGTCGGAGGTGCTCGAGCGGGGATGGCGAGGCGCGCCGGACGGCGAGCCGGTGCGCGCGCCTGGGCGTGTGAGCGGCAGCGAGGCGCCGCGAGCGAGCGCCGCCGCGCGACGTGTCAGGCGTAACGTCCGAGGCGCTCGTCGAGCCTCTCGGCGATGAGCTTCTCGACACGCTCGAGCGGCTGCGCGCCGACGCCGACGCGCGTCGCCGCGCGGTCCACCGCCTCGGGCATGGCGGGATCGTTGCTGCTCGGCGGCACCGCGCGGTGCGCGAGGAGGTCGGCGAGCCGGACGATCCCGGCGACGTCGTCGTCGGTCTCGTCGGTGGGACCGTGGTGGTGACTGATGCCCCACACGATCGGCTCCGGGAGCTGCCAGTGCTGGGCGATGAGGCCGCCGAGCTCGGCGTGGTGGACTCCGAGCACCTGCGACTCGGCCTCGAGCGGCGAGAGGTGGCCCTGCTGGCGGGCTTCGCGCAGCACCTCGAGGATCTCGGGCTCGAGGAATCGCGCGAGCACCAGCTTGCCGACGTCGTGGAGCAACGCCGCGGTGAACGCGGCCCCGGGGACCGCCACCTTGCCGACCGCGGCGAGGGTCTCGACGGCGAGTGCACACGCGACCGAGTGACGCCACAGCTCACCTTCGCCGAGCCCGTAGGCCGGCACCGCGGCGTCGAGCTTGCCCTTCACCGCGTTGCCCATGGCGACCGTCACGACGGTACCGGTTCCCAAGCGGTGGATCGCCGCCTGCACCGTGGTGATCGGCTCGCGGCTACCGACCGCGGCGGAGTTGGCGAACCGCAACAAACGCGCGGTGAGCGCCTGGTCGAAGGACACCAGCTCGACCACCTCGCGGACACCCGTATCGGGGTCCGCAGCGATCGCCGCCAGGCGCGCCGCGGTGGCCGGCAACGGCTCGAGGTCGTTGGCTTGTCGGATCAGACGGTCGAGATCGATCACACGCGCCCCTGCCCCGGACGTTCCGGGGCAATCGAGGTCAAGCACGAAGCGCGCCAAGGCGCCCGGACCCGATCTTGCGAGAAGGGCACCCCGGGAAGCGCCCGGGGAGAACGGCGGAGTTCCGCGAAACCCGCGTTGATTGCGCTCCACGAGCACCGAAATGCACGTCACCCCGAGGCCTTATCGATCGCCGCGCGCGGACGTCGCCTGTACCCGGCGAGCCTGGCGCAGGTCGGCGGCGGGACCCGGGGTGGGCATCCTGCACCGTCGCGACGGTGGACTCGTCGGCAGGTTTTGCCGAGCCTCGGCCCTTCCACCCGCTCGGCAGGAGTGATCGGCGATGCCCTGGTTCGGACGCACACGCGCGACACAGAACTCGTCGACGGCGCCCGACAACGGCGCCCGAACCAAGCCCGGCCTGCCGCTCGACGCCGACGCGCGCCTCAAGGAGCTGCTGCTGCGCCAGGACCTCGAGATGCGCGATCTCGAGGAGGTGCAGGCCGAGCTGGTGTCGACGCTGCTCTCGCTCATGAACGCGATCGGTCAGCTCACCGGCGCGGGCTTCCACGTCACACCGCTGGTGAGCGAGGCGCGCTCCATCACGACCCGTGAGGAGGCGGTGGCTCTGCGCGAGAGCTTGCGCAACCTGCTGTTCGAGAGCTGTGTCACACCCATCCACGGCGACGAGCGCGAGAACCTGCTGCTCATCGCGGGCATGCTCTTCGACCAGCTCGTCGCCGGCGTCGGCGACTGGGGCGGCCTGGGCCAGGAGCTCCGCGCGCTCGCCACCGACGTCGCTCGAGAAGAGAACCGCGGCCAGCTCGACGCCGCGGTCACCAAGCTGCGCGACCTGCTGTTTCGGGTCTCGGTGCTGAGCCGGGGCCTGGTCGAGGAACGCAACGGGCTACGCGAGCTCGTCACCACCTCGCTCGACCGCCTGCAGGGCATCCAGCGCTCGCTCGGCGCGGCGGGCTCGCCACCCACCGACTTCGAGAGCCAGGTCGCGGAGGCGTTCGACGTCGGCAACCTCGACAAGGCGCGGGCGCTCCTCGAGAGGGAGGGGCGCCGGCTCGCCGACGAGGTGCGCCGGGTGGGCGCCGCGCGCGACGCGCTCGCCGAGCTGCTGGCGAAGGCCGATGGTCGCGTGCGTGGCCTCGCGACCGCGCTCGACCGCACCGAGGTGCCGGTCGACGTCGACTGCGAGACCGGCCTTGGAAACCAGCGCGCGCTCGAGGCGCTGCTCGCCGATCCCGCGAGCCACGCCCGCTGGGTGCTCGCGGTCCGCGTCGAGAACGCGATAGCGATCCGCGACCGCTACGGGGCCGCGGCGCTCGGCCGCGTACTCAAGGCCGTGTCGGAGCGCGTGGTGCCGCTCACCGCCGACGCGCTCGGCCACTTCCGCGTCGGGCCGGCAACGCTCGCGGTGGTGTTCGCGGGTGAGGTCGCGAGCGCCGCGCGCGCCAAGGCGACGGCGATCGTGAGCGCGGTCGAGCAGACCAAGTTCCTGTTCCGCACCGACGTCGTGGCGGTGCGCTGCGGTGCCGACGTGGTGGGGGTCTCCCCGGGCGGCGGTGCGATCGCGCTGCTCGGCGAACCCGGTCCACCCTGCTGACGCCGTCCCTCGTCCGCACACGGGCGTGCGCTGGCTGGCGCCGAGCCCGCGGCCAGCGTCACGGCAGGCGCGAGTCCGCCGGGGTCGCGCCCGCGCTCGGCCGATCCGTCCTCCTTCCGGGCGGCTCCCGTGGCCGTTGGCGTGCGCTTGGCTAACCGCACGCGCCGCGGGCCGATGGATCGGCCACTCGCCCGGCGCCGTCGGGCGCTCCGCCCGGCGTGCTCAAGTCGATCGGGCGATCGGCCGAAAACGCCTACGAGACGGGAGGAACCATGGACATCGTGGGCGGCGCCGGCGCCGAGCGCGTCGTATCGCTCCTGAGCGAGGTCTTCAAAGGCACGCTCGAGGCGGTCGGTGGGCTCATCGGGATGAGCGCGCCGGGCAAGGAGCCGACCGAGCTCCACCACGCCGACGCTGGCGAGTTCGCCAAGGTCGAGCGCGAGGAGATCGCGATCCTCGACCTCCCCGCCGAGGGCGCCACCCCGGTGCACCTGGCACTCGGGGTCCCCCTCGACGGCGCGGTCGCGCTCGCCGGGTTCCTGCTCATGAAGTCGCCCGAGATGATCTCGAAGCGCCTCGGCGCGGCGGCCCTCGACGAGACCGAGCAGGACGCCTTCGGCGAGGTCTGTAACATCCTCGCCGGCTCGATCGAGACGGTCCTGAAGAGCAAGCTCGACAATGGCCTCAAGCTGCGCCACGGCACCGCGCCTCGCTACCGCAAGCCGTCCGAGGATCCGATCCTGTCGCAGGCGATCTTCTACGCGGTCGGGCAGGTCCGGCTCGGCGACCTACCGCCCAACTGGGTCTACCTGGCGATCGACGACGCCTCCGCCCGGCGGCTCGCCGAGCCCGACGAGCTGCCGAGCTACGAGGTTGCCCCTCCCGCAGGCGCCTCCCAGGTCGACGGCGCAGCTCCGGGCGCCGCCCACCATCACCGCCCCAAGGCGCTCTGGTACGGCCCGAGGCTGCCCGCGCTCGCCATCGACCCGCTCGCGGCGGACGTGGAGCTGGTGGCGTGCGATCACCCCGACGAGGTCGCTCGCCACGCGCGCGCCAAGCCGCCGCCCAGACTCGTGCTGGTCAACGTCGCGGGGGGCTCGCGCAGCCCGCGCCAGGTCATCCGGCCCATCGCCGAGCTCGCGGACAGCGCCGGTATCCCGGTGCTCGCGATCCTCGAGCGCCCGACCCGCACCTCCGTGATCCAGGCCGTCCAGGCCGGCGCCGGTACCGTGCTCGCGCTCGACTCGGCGGGCACCGAGCTCGGGCCGCGTATCGGGCGGCTGATCGAGCCACACGCGGCGCGGGCCGCCTGATGGAGCTGGCCGCGCCCACCCAGCGAGCCGCCGCCGTGAATCGCACGTCGATCCTCGCGCTTCACGCTGCTCGGTTTCCGCGCGGTCCGCAACATGGTGCTGGCGCTCAGCCTGAAGAGCATGTTCCGCAGCTTCGGCATCCTCGAGCGCAGGCTGTGGACGCAGTCGGTGTGCATGGGGATCGGCTCGAGCGCGGTGGCGCGCCGCACCCGGCTCGCCTCCCCCGAGGAAGCGTTCGTCGCCGGCCTGCTCGCCGACTCGGGGCAGGCAGTGCTCCTCGAGCTGTTGCGCGGCGACTACCAGGGGCTGCTGCTCACCGCGTATCGCGAGGACGTCGACATCCTCGAGCTCGAGCGCGAGCACTTCGGAGTCGGCCACGACGAGATCGGCGCGCGCTGGCGCGGCGCTGGAACCTCCCCGAGAGCCTCGAGCAGACCATCCGGCAACACCACGGGTGCCCCTCGGGTGAGACCGACCCCCGCGCCAGCGGGATGGCGCACGTCGTCCAGGCGGCCGTGCTGCTCGCGCGCGCAGTGGGCGCGGGGCGTCCGGCCCCGGCGCCAGGCGATCCAGACGCCATCGCGGCGAAAATGGGTGCCCTGGGCCTCGACCCCGGCGCATTCGACCTGCTGGCCGAAGAGGTCCGCACGCGCCTCCAGCAAGAGGGTCCGGTGTTTGGCTGAACGGCTGGCGACTTCGCCTCTCGCTCGGCTCGGCAATTCCCTCCCGCGCGCCGCGCGTGACCCGGTGGCGCACGAACCTGGACGCGTTGACTGGTGGCGGAAGCGTGGGGCAACCTGGGTCGCGAGCCGTGTGCTCCGTTCGCGCCGCGGGGGGCCGAACGCGGGGCGGGTCGGTTTTTTCCGGCTCGGGCCGAGTGGATTCGCGGGGGACAGCGAGATGAGCCAGGCGATCTCCGGCATCGGTAACCCCGCGTCGCCTTCCAGCCCACCGCCCATGACTGCCCCCAGCGACCTACCCGCGACCGAATCCACGCTCACCACCACCGGCAACATCCTCGTCATCGACGACGAGGCGCTGGTGCTCAGCGCCGTGGGGCGCGCCCTCGAGCGCGAGGGCTTCGCGGTCACCACCGGGGCCTCGCTCGCCGACTGCCGCGACCGGCTCCGCGAGCAGGCGTTCGACGTGTTGCTGCTCGACCAGGTGCTTCCGGACGGCGACGGCAGCGTCGCCGCCGGCGAGCTCGCGCGCGAGGACCTTGCGCCCGCGATCGTCGTGATGACCGGCCAGGGCAGCGTCGCCAAGGCGGTCGAGGCGATGCGCAACGGCGCCTTCGACTACGTCACGAAGCCGTTCGGCATCCCCGACCTCACGATGCGCCTCAGGCGCGCCATCGAGCACCGCTCGCTGGTGCGGCGCATGCGCGTCGCGGAGCGCCAGGACCGGCGCGGCCGTCGCGCCGAGTCGGAGTGGCTCTCGCCCAGGATGCTCGAGCTCGAGGCGCTCGCGCGGCGCTACGCCGCGTCCGACGCGCCCATCCTCGTGCTCGGCGAGACGGGCGTCGGCAAGGACCGGCTGGCGAGGTTGATCCATCGCTGGAGCCAGCGCTCGAACGAGGGCTTCGTGACCCTCGACTGCGCGGGCCTCGCCCCGACGCTCCTGCAGAGCGAGCTCTTCGGTCACGAGCGCGGCTCGTTCACCGGCGCCGAGGGGCGCCGCGAGGGCTTCGAGCTCGCCCACCACGGCACGCTGTTCATGGACGAGATCGGCGAGCTCGCCCCCGAGGTACAGGCCATCTTCCTGCGCGCGCTCGAGTCGAAGCGCTTCCGGCGCGTGGGCGGCAACCGCGAGCTGACCTCGGACTTCCGGCTCGTCGCCGCCACCAACCGCAACCTCGAGGAGGCGAGCCAGAACGGGAAGTTCCGCGCCGACCTGTTCTACCGCATCAACACCCTGGTGCTGGTGATTCCGCCCCTGCGCGAGCGCCTCGAGGACATGCCCATCCTGGTGCGCCAGCTCGTCGCGTCGAGCGGCGGCGACGACCACCCGATCGCCGACGAGGTGCTGGCGGCGCTCCACTCCTACGACTGGCCCGGGAACATCCGCGAGCTGCGCAACGTGGTGGAGCGCGCGCGCATCCTGAGCGGCGACGGACCGATCCGCATCGAGCACCTGTTGCTGCCCGGAGCCCGCCGCATCGAGACGACCATCGCCGCGAGCGCGCACGGGTTCGCCGCAACATCGGTCACCCCACCGCCCGCCGCCCAGCCAGCTTCGCAGCTGATCCCCGCGGTGCCGCCACCGCCAGCACCGATCGCGGCCCGGTCGGACAACCCCTTCCCCACCCTCGACGAGCTCGAGCGCGCGCACATCCGCGAGGCGCTCGCCCGCACCCAGGGCAACAAGGCCGCCGCCGCGCGGATCCTCGGGACCTCGCTCACGACGCTCAAGCGCCGCCTCAAGGAGCTCGGCCAGGCCGAAGCCGGCGGCGACGCGACCGACTCCGGCGACGACGACTCCGACGAGGGCTGACGACCCCAGCCCGCCGAAGGCGGGCGCGCCGTAGGGGCGGGGCGGGCATCGCCGCGCGTTGACGGTAGCGGCGATCGCGCCATGCGCGCTCGCGAGGGGACGGAGCCCCCCGCGCTACGCCCACGACGCACCGGGGGTTCCATCCCCCGTTCCGGCTCGGCGGGAGGTCGGGGCGCCCCGGATCGAACGACGCGCAGGCCCGACGCGACGCCGCGAGCGAAGCGAGTGTCTTGGGGGTGGGACCCGCCGGGATTCGGGGAGCGGGCGACACGCAGAAGGTCGATCCGCCCGCGCCAGCGGCGCGCGCCGCTTTCGCGGCGGCCTGTGGGGTGGGGCCCCGGCCGGATTCACTCCGGCCGGGGCGGGGTCTTGACGAAGACCCCGCGAAAACGGAGCGCGGGGGGCTGGAACAGCCCCCGAGCGGACTCGGGAACGGACCACGATCGGACTCGGCACACTGCGCGTCGCAGCGCGACGCCGCGAGCGAAGCGAGTGTCTTGGGGGTGGGACCCGCCGGGATTCGGGGAGCGGGCGACACGCAGAAGGTCGATCCGCCCGCGCCAGCGGCGCGCGCCGCTTTCGCGGCGGCCGGTGGGGGGGCCCCGCCGGATCACTCCGGCCGGGCGGGTGACGAAGACCCGAAAACGGGCCGGGGCTGGAACAGCCCCCGAGCGGACTCGCGGACCGATCGGACTCGGCACACTGCGCGTCGCAGCGACGCCGCGAGCGAAGCGAGTGTCTTGGGGTGGGACCCGCCGGGTTCGGGGGAGCGGGCGACACGCAGAAGGTCGATCCGCCCGCGCCAGCGCGCGCCGCTTTCGCGGCGGCCTGTGGGGGGGCCCCGGCCGGATCCACCGGCCGGGGCGGGGTCTTGACGAAGACCCGCGAAAACGGAGCGCGGGGGCTGGAACAGCCCCCCGAAAAGACCGTTCACTTTGAACCGCCCGGTTCTGGGCGCCTCACCCGGCGGCTCGAACTGACCTTGCCCCTGCGCCTCGCGGCCGAAGCTCCACACCCGGGCGAACCGCCCGCGAGGCGTGGTCGCGAGCCTCGGCAATTCCCGCCGCGTGCTTGGTTTTGCCGGGGAAGTGCGCGTTTTTCCGGCCGGCACATCCGGCGTGGCCTTTGGTCATCGTTGCCGGGCCCTTCGTTGCCCACCGTCGCCCGCCGCTGGCCGGCGCTCGGCATGGCCGTTGCTCTAGGCAACCGCTGCCGACCGTCGAGGCCCCGCGGGCCTCCCCCGGGCTCTCGACGCCGCCATCCAGTTCACGCAGCACGCGCCGCCCCCCGGCCGAAGCGCCGTACGGGAGAGGCCTGCGCACGCGACACCCGGTGCACGACGCACCGGACCCGAGCGAGGGAGCACGGATGCACCCGACGATCACCCTGGTCCGCTCGACCTCGTTCGAATCCCCGAGCGCATCCCCAACCCCGAACGTCGTCCGTCTCGCGACCCCCGCGATGCCGGAGCTGGTCGGTTCGAGCGCCCTCATGCAGCGGGTGCGCGACCGCATCGAGCGCGCCGCCACGTCGCGCGCCACCGTCCTGATCAGCGGCGAGAGCGGGACCGGTAAGGAGCTGGTCGCGCGCGCCCTCCACCGCCTCGGTGACCTCGCACAGGGCGACCTCGTCGAGGTGAACTGCGCGGCGATCCCCGATGCGCTGTGGGAAAGCGAGCTCTTCGGCTACCAGCGCGGTGCCTTCACCGGCGCCGAACAGCAGCGCGACGGCTGGCTCGCGGCGGCCGACGGCGGCACCCTCTTCCTCGACGAGATCGGCGAGATCCCACCCGCGCTGCAGGCGAAGCTGCTGCGCGTCCTCGAGACCCGCACGTTCACCGCGATCGGCAGCCGCAAGCCGCGGGCCCTGCGCACGCGGTTCGTGTGCGCCACCAACAAGGACCTGGCCACGGCGGTGCGCCAGGGCACGTTCCGCACCGATCTCTACTACCGGCTCAACGTCGTGACCGTGGCGCTACCGCCGCTACGCGACCGGCGCGAGGACATCCCCGAGCTGGTGCGTCACTTCGTGGCCAAGCTGCGCCGTCAGGGCTCGCAGATCGAGGGCTTCACGCCGGCCGCGACCGCGCTGCTCAGCGAGCACTCGTGGCCGGGCAACGTGCGCGAGCTCGAGAACCTCATCGAGCGCCTCGCGGTGCTCAAGGGCGACGGCGTGGTGAGCCGGCCCGAGGTCCTCGCCGAGCTCGACGACGCGGGCTTCGCGGTGGCGGCACCGGCCTACGACGAGCGCCCCGTGGCGCGCCGAGCCTCGGCCCGCTTGCGAAGTCGTCGGTCAGCTCGAGAAGGACCTGATCGCCGAGGCGTTGCGCTGCACCGGCGGCAACAAGAACCGCGCCGCGCAGATCCTGGGCATCAATCGCACCACCCTGGTCGAGAAGCTCAAGCGCGTCGGAGAAGCGGCGTGACACGCCCGGTCCGACTCGTGGGGCTCGCCATGACTGCGCTCGCGACGCTACCCCTCGCCAGCCCGACGCGCGCGACCGCCGGAGGGGCGAGCCCGGCAGGCGCCGAGCGCACCGTCGACGTGGCGGTCGACCCGGCCTGGCGTCCGCTGCTGTGGGGGGCGGCGCCGGGCATCGACCCGAGCGCCGCCACCGAGCCGCCGGGGCTCGACGACCGCATCGCCAGCCACCTGGCCACGATCGTGCCCACGCTCGCCGAGCCGCTCGCCGCAGCCCGCGAGCAGGCGCGCGACGCTCGGCCGCACGCGCCCCTCACCGGCTTCGCGGGCCTCCTCGCCCACACCGCCGAGCCGATGCCGCGCGCGCTCGTCGCGACCCTCGCCGGACGCGCCCGCCTCGCGCTCGCCTCCGCCGACGCCAAGAGCGCAGAGCGCGACGCCTACGACCTCGCGCGTAGCGCCTCGCAGGCGCGTCTCTTCCTCACCAGCGCCGACACCGATCTCGACTGCGCGCTGGCGCTGGTGGCGGGCCGCGCCACGGCGCGGGCCGCGCTCGTGAGCGACTCCCTCGCGGCCTACCGCGGCGCGCCGTGCGAAGACGCGTTCCAGAGGGCCCACGCGCACCTCGCGCAGGGCCTCTTACTGGTCACGCTGGCGCGCAAGGGCGACGCCGAGAAGCTCCTCGGCGGAGAGGACATCGCGACGCTACCGGCCCCCGACCAGGCGCTCGCGATCGCGGCGCTCGGCGACCTGGAGCTCGCGCGCGGTGAGATCCGCCATGCCGCCGACCGCTACCGCGAGGCCGCACGCAAGGCACCGAGCCCCACGATGCCACCGCTGGTGGCGATCCGTCTCGCCGAGGCGTCGCGCCTCGACGGCGACAGCTCGCTGGCGCTCCGCGCGCTCAGGGAAGCCCGCAGCGAGGCGCTACGCGCCGCTCGCGGCGAGACCCTCACGAGCTGGCTCACCTTGCGCATCGCCACCATCGAGCTCGCCGACGGCCAGATCGGCGCGGCACGCACCGAACTGGGTGGCGCCGGCAACAGCGCGGCGGCGGACCTGCGCCGCCTCGACACCCGCCAGGCCTTCGCCACCGGCAGCCGCTCGAGCACCGACCTGACCACGCTCGCCGACGACTACCGCGCGCTGGCGCGCACCGCCCACGACCCGCGGGTGACCGAGGAGGCTACGTTCAAGGCCGCGTGGCTGACCCTCAAGGCCGGCGGCGCCGCGGCAGCACGCGACGCGTTCGCGAGCTTCCGCGACCTGCACGCGGAGTCGAGGCTCGCCGCCGCCGCCGGATACGGCATCGACCTCGCCCTCGAGGCGCTCGCCGCCGAGCTCGCCCACGACGACGACCCCTCGCGCTGGCGCGCGTGGTGGCGCGCGACCGCGAGCCTCGGCACCAGCGGCGCCGGCCCCCGGCTGTGGATGCTCGCCGGCTGGGCGCTCGAGAGCCTGGGCCTCGACCGCGAGGCCGAGGCGCTCTATCGCCGCACGCGTGCCCGCCTGCCCGGAACCGAGCGCGCGTGCGCGCAGCGCATCGACGCGAGCCTCGCGGCGATCGCGCTGCGCCGCGGCGACACCGATGCCGCGCGTGCCGCCCTCGGCGCCGACGTCGATGAAGCGACGTTCGACGTCCTCGCCGCATGGCGCCCCAGCCCGATGCCCGAGCAGGGCTGCGCCGCCAACTTGCTCGCCTCGCTCGCTCGGGACCCGGACCTCGCGGTCGCGGCGGCCGAGAAAGCGCTCGACCGCGACGACTGTGGCGCCGCTCGCGCCCACCTCGCCGCCCTCGGCGACGAGCGGCCGGTCGGCGCGGAGCTGGCCCTCGCGGAGCTCGCGCGGCGCTGCGGCGCCGAGCAACGCGCCGTGGCGCTGGCGGCGAGCACCACGCCGGACGGCGCACTCGGCGGCGAGGCGCTCGGCATCGCGCTCCTCGCCACCGACCGCTTCCCGGAAACCAACGACGTCGAGCCGATCCGCGTCGCGCCCACGAGCACGGGCGTGTGGGCGGCGTGGGCCCGCAGCCGTGAAGCCGACCGCGCGCTCGTCCGCGAGCTCGCCCGGGCCCGGATCCTGCCATGACCAACCTCGATTCGTTCGGACTTCACGACCCACGGGCGCTGCTCTCGTCGCTGGCGGCGAGCGTTTCCGACGACCCGACCTCGGAGGGACCGCAGGTCGCCCGGCTCGAGAGCGCGTTCGAGGCCTTCCACGAGACCGCCGAGCTGCTCGGCGGACGCTACGTGACGCTCACCGAGAGCCTGCGCGACCTCGAGCAGCGCCTCGAGGCGCGCAACCGCGAGCTGGCGCGAACCCTCGCCGCCGAGCGCGAGGTGCGCCTGCACCTGCACACCGTGGTCGAGACGCTCGGCGCCGGGCTGCTGGTCGCCGACGCGGACCGCAAGGTCACGCTCGCGAATCGCGCGGCTCGCGAGCTCCTCGAGCACGGCGCGCTCGACGGCGCCGCCCTCGAGACGCTGCTGCCGGGCACGCTGCGGGTGGTCGACGACGCCCACGCGCCGCGCCGCCCTCGCCGCGAAACCCTCGAGCAGCTCCTCGCCGGGAAGAGCGGCACGGTGGTCGCCGAGGGACCGCTCGGCCCGACCGGGCGGACCGAGGCGCGGCTCGTCATCACGCGCCGCACCGACGCCTCGCCGGACGCGCGCTACGTGGTGGTCCTCCACGACGAGACCCGGCTCCGCAAGCTCGAGAGCGAGTTGCGCCGCCGCGAGCGCCTGGCCGCGGTCGGCACCGCCTCGGGTCAGATCGTCCACCAGATCCGCAGTCCGGTGACGAGCCTCGAGCTGCTCACCTCGCTGCTGGCCGAGGGCCTCGGCGACGACCCGGTTCACGGCGAGATCGTCCAGGACATCCGCGCGAGCCTGAAGCGGCTCGAGCGCACCCTCTCGAACCTGCTCCACTTCCTCGGCTCGGGACGGATCGAGCCACGAGACGTGTCGCTGCGCGAGGTCCTCGAGCGCGCACTCCTGGCGGTGCCCAAGAACCAGATCCAGGGCGCGGTCGACTTCCGGGTTTCGGTCGCACCGATCGACCTCACCGCGTCGGTCGATCCCGACCTGATCGACCAGGTGCTCATCAACCTGATCACCAACGCCGTCCAGGCGATGCCGGGCGGTGGCTCGCTGGCGCTGACGGCGGCGCCCGCGAGCGCAGCCGACCACGAGGGCTCGTTCGTGCGCATCACGGTCGAGGACTCGGGCAACGGCATCCCGCCCGCGCAGCTCGAGCGCATCTTCGACCCGTTCGTCACCGGCCGCGCGCGCGGCACCGGGCTCGGGCTCACCCTCGCGCACAACGTCGTCGAGGCGCACGGCGGGACGCTGGAGATCACGAGCGAGCCCGGCCGCGGCACGTGCGTGACGATCTGGCTACCCGTCGCATCCGCATCCAGCGAGCGCGCCCACGCCGCTCTCACCCCGCATCCCGCGGACCTGATCGACGCCTGACCCGAGGAGATACGACCGTGGCGAACCCCAACATCCTGGTCGTCGAAGACGACACCGAGCTGCGCAGTGCCCTGGTGCGAAGCCTGGCCGCGAGCGGCTACGGCGTGACCCCCGCGGCCGACGCCGAGGAAGGGCTCAGGCAGTTCGACCCGGCGCGGCACGGCGTGGTCATCAGCGACCTGTGCATGCCGGGCATCGACGGCTTCGGCCTCCTGAGCCGCATCAAGGAGACCTCGCCTTCGACGCCGGTGGTCATGATCAGCGGGCGCGGCTCGATCGGCCAGGCGGTGCAGGCAGTGCGCGCGGGAGCCGAGGACTTCCTGCCCAAGCCGTTCTCGCGCGAGCAGCTCACCGCCACCATCGAGCGCATCACCACGCGCCATGCCGGTCCGATGCCCGGCTTCAACCCTCCCGACGAGTGCCCGGTCATCACCCGCGACCCGCAGATGGTGGGCATCCTCCACCTCGCGGCGCAGATCGCGTCCACCGACGCGACGGTGCTGATCCAGGGCGAGCGGCACCGGCAAGGAGCTGCTCGCGCGCTGGATCCACGCCTCGAGCGCCCGCGCGGCCAAGCCATTCGTCGCGGTCAACTGCGCGGCTCTTCCCGAGACGCTCCTCGAGAGCGAGCTCTTCGGCCACGAGCGCGGCGCGTTCACCGGCGCCGACAGCCGCCACATCGGGCGCTTCGAGCAGGCCGACGGCGGCACCCTGGTGCTCGACGAGATCGGCGAGATGGGGCTCGCGCTGCAAGCCAAGCTGCTGCGCGTGCTGCAGGAGCGCGAGGTCGACCGGGTGGGCGGACGCGGCCCGGTGAAGATCGACATCCGGATCGTCGCGATCACCAACAAGAACCTCGCCCAGCAGGTCAAGGAAGGCAGCTTCCGTGAGGACCTCTACTACCGGCTGCGGGTGATCCCGATCGAGGTGCCGCCGCTCAAGCACCGCGGCGACGACTGGAAGCTCCTCGTCGAGCGGCTCGTCTCGCGCTACGCGGCGCGGCTCGGCCGGCCGACCCCGCGGTTGAGTGCCGCGGCCCACGAGATGCTCGCCCGCCACACCTGGCCGGGGAACATCCGCGAGCTCGACAACGTGATGCACCGCGCCTCGATCCTGGCGCTCGAGGGCACCATCCAGCCGGATCACATCCTGCTCGAGAACCCGCGCATGGAAGCCGTCGCTGGCGCCGGCGCACGTCGCCAGCGCAACCGCCGAGGTGTCGCCGCGCATGACCGTCCACGAGATGGAGCGCCGCCTGATCCTGGCCGCGCTCGAGGAGTTCGGCGGCAACCGCACCCAGGCGGCGAAGAGCCTGGGGATCTCGATCCGCACGCTGCGCAACAAGATCCGCGAGTACCGCTCGCTCGCCCACCACGAGGCGAAGGTGGCGGCCGCCGCGGCGGCGCTGTGACGGACGACGCGTAACGGTCATCGGCGAGGCCACCATGTTCGATCCCACCATCCAGCTCCTCGACGAGATGTCTCGGCTGCGCAGCGCGCGAAACGAATTGCTCGCGTCGAACGTCGCCAACGCCCATACGCCCGGCTACCAGGCGAAGGACGCGCGCTTCGCCGTCGAGCTGAAGCAGGCGAGCGCCGCGCTCGGGCCGATGGCGCACACCGACCCGAACCACATCGGCGCGCCCCAGGGCCTGGGACCGGGCGCCCTCGACCCGGTCACGCGTCCCGACGCCACCGCCGGTCCCGACGGCAACACGGTGTCGCTCGACGCAGAGCTCGGGAAGATGTCGACCAACGCGGCCGAAGCGGCGGCGTACCTGCGCATCCTCAAGCGCAAGTTCCAGCTCATCCACGACGCGCTCAACGGAGCCTGACCATGGCCGGACTCTTCGGAACCCTGGACATCGCCGCGAGCGGCATGGCGGTCGAGCGGACGCGCGTGTCGGTCGCGACCAGCAACCTCGCCAACGCCGAGACCACCCGCACCGCCGCCGGCGGGCCGTACCGCCGCAAGCTGGTGCAGGTCGAGGCCACGCCGATGGGACCGCGCGCCGCGCGCTTCTCGAACGCGCTCGACGCGGCCGCGGACGTGCAAGGAGCCCAGGCCGTGGGGGTGATCGACGATCCAGGCCCGCTCAAAGTGGTCCACGACCCCGGCCATCCCGATGCGAACGCCAACGGGGACGTCGCCTACCCGAACGTCGAGCCGATGACCGAGCTGGTCGACCTGATGATGGCGAGCCG
Organism: Deltaproteobacteria bacterium; assembly: GCA_016713535.1. Lineage (GTDB taxonomy): Bacteria > JADJOY01 > JADJOY01 > JADJOY01 > JADJOY01 > JADJOY01. The sequence continues at coordinate 332,027 of JADJOY010000003.1, read as the reverse complement.
CGCTTACGAGGCGAACTCCACCGCCGCCGAGACGGCACGCGGCCTGATCCAGCGGACCGTGGAGCTCTTGCGCTGAGCGCGCTCGCGCGCGCCGAGGACGAACGATGGTCGACACCAAGATCACCGGACTGCGCGACATCCCCCTCGTCGGCCGCGACGAGCTGGCGCCCTCGCCGCTGCGCGAAGCGCCTGGCGGCGGCTTCGGCCAGGTCCTCGCCGACAAGCTCGGCGAGGTGGAGCACATGCAGAAGGAGGCCGATCAGGCGGTGAAGTCGTTCGCCCTCGGCAACGGCGAGGGCCTCCAGGAGGCGGTCGTCGCGCTCGAGAAGGCGTCGCTCTCGTTCGAGCTGATGATGAAGGTGCGAGGAAAGATCGTCGAGGCCTACCAGGACATCATGCGCATGCCGGTGTGAGGAGAACGCCGAGATTCGAGCCCGGGCCCGCGGGGGCCGCGCGAACCAACTCATCCATCGCTGAAAGCCGCGCCACGCGCCACCCGACCCGGACTCGAACCCCAGCGCTCACCCACCCGATCCCCTGCAACCGTCGCTGACCACCGAGCCACCCCATGGCCACCTTCGAACCCTGGATCGCGCGCGCCAAGAGCCTGTGGCAGACGCTCACGCCGCAGCAGCGCATCGTCGTGGCGACGGTGCTCGCGGCCGGCTTCGTGGCCACGGCCTACTTCGCGATCTCGCCCACCGCCATCGCCTACGCGCCGCTCTATCGCGACCTCGCCGCCGGCGACCTGCGCGAGATCCAGCAGGTGCTCGGCAAGGACGGCGTGGCGTTCCGCCAGGACGACCGCACCGGCACCATCGAGGTGCCGAGCGAGCAGATCGAGAAGGTGCGGATGCGCCTCGCCTCCGAGGGTCTGCCACGCCAGGGTGGCCCGGGCTTCGAGATCTTCGAGTCGGCGAACTTCGGCGCGACCGAGTTCGACCAGAAGGTCGCGATGCAGCGCGCCCTCGAGGGTGAGCTCGCGCGCACCATCCGCGGCCTCGACTCGGTCGAGGCGGTGCGCGTGCACCTGGTGCTGGCCGCCCACGAGATGTTCCGCAGCGAGGACTCGCCGGCGACGGCCTCGGTGGTGCTCAGGATCCACCCCGGCCGCGGCCTCACGCCGGCGCAGGTGCGCGGCATCGTGCACCTGGTGTCGAGCGCAGTGCGCGGCCTCGAGCCCGGCCAGGTCACCGTCATCGACCAGCACGGCACGCTGCTCACGCCCAGCGCGGGACGCGGCGACGGTGCCGAAGCGGGCTCGAACCTCGCCGACGGACGGCGCGCCTTCGAGGCCGACCTCGAGCGTCGCATCGAGTCGCTGGTGGTGCCGATCGTGGGCGCGGGACACGTGGTTGCGCGGGTGGGAGTCGAGCTCGACACCACTCGCCGCGAGACCACCGAGACCCGCTTCGACCCCGACACCACCGCGATCCGCAGCGAGACCCGCTCCGAGGAGAAGGCGTCGCAGACGTCGGCGGCACCCGGCACCGCGAGCGTGACGGCGAACGTCCCCGGCGGCCAGGGCGCGCCGGCCATGCCGCCGTCCGGCCGCCAGAGCCAGCAATCGACGGTCAACTACGAGATCAGCAAGGTCGAGAAGCGCTCGGTCGAGCTTGGTGGAGCCGTGAAGCGGGTCACCGCCGCGGTGCTGGTCGACGGCAAGTACGGCGAGGGCAAGGACGGCCAGCCCGGCGACTACACGCCGATCGCGGCCGACGAGCTCGCGCGCATCGAGGCGCTGGTGCGCGAGGCGGTGAGCTTCAACGAGAAGCGCGGCGACTCGGTACGCATCGAGAACGTGCGCTTCGAGGTGCCCGACGTGCTCAAGGCCGAGGCCGCCGGTCGCGACTGGATGGCGACGGGGCTGGCGCTGATGCGTGCCGCCGCGCCGGCGCTCGGCATCGCGCTGCTCTACTTCACGGTGCTCAGGCCGCTCTTGCGCTCGATCCCCGCGCCGGTGCGCTCGGCGTTCTCGACCCGGGTCGAGGTCGGCGCCGCCGGGGGTGGCTCGCTCGCCGAGAACGCGGCGGCAGCGCTCGCCGAGCACGCGCTCCCCGCCGATCCGATGCCGGTCACCACCCGCATGCGCGGCGAGATCGAGGCCGCCGCGCGCCAGGACCCCAAGCGCGTCGCGATGCTGATCCAGACGCTCATCCAGGAGGACTGAGCGATGAGCGTCGGATCGAGGAGCGCGGCACGCGAGGACACTCCTCGCGCCAACACCCTGCTGGGTGCGATCAAGGCCGCCGGCATCCTCCAGATCCTCGACGAGGACCTCGTCCCCGAGGTCCTCGCCCACCTCCCCGACCGCACCATCGCGCGGATCCTCGCCGGCGCCGACCGCCTGCAGAGGCAAGGCGGGCCCACGCCCGACGAGCTCGTCCAGGAGTTCCACAGCCGGCTCACCGGAGGCGTCGTGCGCACCAACGACACCGTGCTCAGCCTGAGCACGCTGGAAGGGAAGCTCGACGCCGAGCGGTTGCGCAACGTGCTCAAGGAGCAGACGGTCCTCGCGCTGCAGGGCGAGGTCGCGAACGGCTCGGGCGGCGGGCTGCAGAAGCTCGGCGAGCTGTTCCCCGCCACGCTCAGCCAGTTCTTCGCCAACGAGCACCCGCAGATCACCGCAGTGGTGCTCGCGCACCTGAGCCCCGAGATCTCGGCCCAGGTGCTGAGCGGCATGCCCGACGACCTGCGCGCCGAGGTGCTGATCCGCATGTCGCGGCTCGAGCAGGTGGACCCGAGCACCCTCCTCGAGGTGAGCGAGATCCTCGGCGCCGAGTTCCAGGAGCAAGCCTCCTCGGCGACCACCACCCAGCTCGGCGGCGTCGAGTCGGTGGCCGAGGTCCTGAACCGCATGGACCGCACCGCCGGCACCACGCTCCTCGACAACATCGAGAAGCGCGAGCCCGAGATGGTCGAGCGGATCCGCGAGCTGATGTTCGTGTTCGACGACCTGGTGCAGCTCTCCGACCGCGACCTCCAGCTCATCGTCAAGGACGTGCCGCGCAACCTGCTGGTGCTGGCGATGAAGACCGTTAGCCCCGAGCTCAAGGACAAGATCTTCGCCAACATCTCGAAGCGCGCCGCGGGAATGCTCCAGGAAGACCTCGACGCGCTCGGACCGATGCGGCTGAGCGAGGTGGAGAAGGCACAGCGCGAGGTGGTGGAGATCGTCCGCAAGCTCGAGTCGGGCGGTCAGATCACCATGCCGACCCGCGGCGACTCGGGCGACGTGCTGGTGTGACCCGATCGACGAGCGCTCGCCGAGGAACCGATGGCCCTCCCCACCGACACGAACAGCCGCATCCTCAAGGGCCTCGCCCCTGGGCGGACGATCGACGCGTTCCGCTACCGGCCGATCGGCACGCTCGCGGGCGAATCGCTGGCGCAGTCCGAGCCACCGCCGCCACCGGCGCCCACCTTCGACGAGGAGGCGATCCGGCGCGCCTACGAGGAGGGCTATCGCGCCGGGCGCGAGATCGGCCTCGGGCTCGGCCGTGACGAGACGCGCGGCAAGCTCGCCGCCCTCAACGCGCTGCTCAACGACCTCGACGGCCTCGCCATGCGGCTGCTGCGACGCGCCGAGAGCCAGGCGGTGGAGCTGGTGATGGCGATCGCCGAGGCGGTGCTGCGCCGCGAGCTGACGGTGCGCCGCGAGTCGATCCTCGACATGGTGCGCCACGCCATCGAGCTGATCGAGGCCCACGAGACGGTCGAGGTCCATCTCCACCCCAACGTGCTGCACTGGATCGAGCGCGACGGGCGCGCCGCGTACGACGCGCTGCTCGAGCTCACCCACGTCCAGCTTCGCCCCGACTCGACGCTTCCCGAGGACGGCTTCCGCGTCCTCACGCCGAGCGCCGACGTCACCGCCGACCTGTCGCTCCAGCTCCAGGAGATCGCGCGCCGGCTCGAGCTGCCGCAAGGCGGCGAGCGCCGCGAGCGCGAGGACGCCGCCGCCGTCCTCGACACGCCGTGGCGCATCGAGCTCGCCCAGGACGATCCCTCGGCCAGCCCGGGTGAGCCGTGACGCCGACCGGTCTCAGCACCTTCGGGTCGGTGTCGCTGCGTCTCGACCGCTACTTGAAGCGAGTCGGCGAGATCGAGCCGCTGCGCCCCATGGGGCACGTCACTCGCATCGTGGGGCTGATCGTCGAGGGACGGGCACCCGGCAGCACCGTCGGCAGCCTGTGCAGGATCCTGCCCGAGCAAGGCGGCCCCGACGTCTTCGCCGAGGTGGTCGGCTTCCGCGACGACCACGCCCTGCTCATGCCGCTCGGCAGCCTCATGGGTGTCGGGCTCGGCAGCCGCATCTGTGTGGAGCGGCGCGCGATCGGCGTGGCGGTCGGCCCGGCGCTCCTCGGTCGCGTGATCGACGCCCTCGGCCGCCCCATGGACGACGGGCCGCCGCTCACCCTGCCCGACGAGGCGGCGCTCAACCCCGAACCGCTCAACCCGATGCGGCGCTCGCGGATCCACGAGCCGCTCGACCTCGGCGTGCGCTCGCTCAACGCCCTCACCACCTGCGGGCGGGGCCAGCGCATGGGCATCTTCGCGGGCTCGGGGGTGGGCAAGAGCACGCTGCTCGGCATGATCGCCCACCACGCACGGGCCGACGTCAACGTGATCGCGCTGATCGGCGAGCGCGGCCGCGAGGTCGGTGAGTTCGTCGAGAAGATCCTCGGCCCCGACGGCCTGGCTCGCTCGGTGGTGGTCGCCGCCACCTCCGACGAGTCGCCGCTGGTGCGCCGCCGCGGTGCCTTCGCCGCGACCGCGATCGCCGAGTACTTCCGGCGCCGTGGGGCCGACGTGCTGCTGCTCATGGACTCGGTCACGCGCCTCGCCGCCGCGCAGCGCGAGATCGGCATGGCGGCGGGCGAACCACCGGCTGCGCGCGGCTACACACCGTCGGTTTTCGCGATGATCCCGCAGATGCTCGAGCGCGCCGGCAGCGTACGCGGCGAGGGCTCGATCACCGGCCTATACACGGTGCTGGTGGACGGCGACGACCTGAACGACCCGATCGCCGACACCGTGCGCTCGATCCTCGACGGCCACGTGGTGCTGAGCCGCGAGATCGCGGGCCAGGGGCGCTTCCCCGCCGTGGACGTGCTCGCCAGCGTGAGCCGGACCATCGTGGACCTGGTCGGCCCGACCCACCTGACGCTGGCGCGCAAGCTGCGCGGAATGCTCGCGACCTACCAGCGCGCCGAGGACCTGATCCGCATCGGCGGCTACGTGAAGGGCAGCGATCCACGTGTCGACGAGGCGATCGAGCGCATCGACGCCATCCACGCCTTCCTGAGCCAGTCGCACGACGAGTCGGTGGACCTGGAACGGTCCGTGCAGCAGATGGCGCTCGCAGTGGGCTCGACCGGCTCAGTTTGACCCGCCGGTCGCGGCCGCGGGCTCGCGCGCGCGCCGCCGTCCCACGCATCGCCCGAGCCCGCTCGGCGATCCGGCCAAGGAGGGCCGCACTCGTGAAATCCCAGCGCATCGAGCCGTTGGTCCGCTACCGAGAGGCGCAGGAGGACGAGCGCCGCCGTGACTCCGCGCGCGCCGAGGAGCGGCTGCACGCCCAGGACGCGCTCATCAGCACCTTGGCCGAGCGCATCTCCGAGCTCGTCGACGCGATCCGCCACGGCACCTTCCACGGCCTCGACGGCGCCGAGCTGCGCATGGAGGAGGAGCACCTCACCGCCCTCCACAACCAGCGCCTGCTGGCCGTCGCCGTCCGCCACGAGCTCGAGCGCGAGTGCCAGCGCGAGCACCAGAAGCTGCTCGGCGCGCACCGCGACCTCAAGATGGTCGAGACCCTGCACAACCGTGCGGTCGCGCGTGAGAACGACGACCCACCGTGCTCCACGCCGAGAGCAAGCCCGAGGAGGCGCCGTCCCAGAGCCCACCCGCCAAGGCCTCCGCGGCCGCGCCGGCGAAGGGCGGCGCGGAGGGCTCCGGGCACGGCGCAGACACCGCGAGCGACGAGGCGCGACCGACGCGCGCCGACCGCTGCCTGAGCGACGGGGAGCTCTCGCTGATGAGCTCGCTGGCGCGTCGCGATCGCGACCTCGACGCCCGTGCGCGCGACCTCGACGCCCGCGAGCGCCGCCTGAAGGAGCTCGAAGGGCACCTCGAGACCCGCATCCGCGCCTACTCCGAGCTCCAGACCAAGCTCAAGCAGGAAGCCGAGCGGCGCCTCGCCAACGCCCAGGACCGCGCCAAGGGGCTGGCGAAGATCTACGAGTCCATGAGCCCGAGCGACGCTGCGGAGCGCCTCTCCCAGATGGAGCGCGACGTCGCCGTCGAGATCCTGCGCAGCATGAAGGGCCCCGCCGCGGGCAAGGTCCTGGCGAGTCTCGACAGCGACAAGGCGGTCGATCTCTCGCAGGGCTACGTCGCTCCCGACGCGAGCCCCGACCCTCCATCCAAGAGCGAGAACCCGTGACCTCCCTCGTGAGCCCCGCGATCGTCGTCGCCAGCGGCGGGTCCGCCGCCTCGTCCCCTTTCCCCGGCGCCGACGCGTTCGCGGGCGCCGCCGGCGGCGCAGGTGGCGCGGGAGGTCCCGGCGCCGCGAGCGAAGCGGTGCTCGGCGTGATGCCGTGCACGGGCCGCGCCGGCGCGGCCGTAGACGCCGCAGCCAAACCCAGCGCAAAGCGTGGCGCCGCGACGCCGTTCGCGGACGCACTCGCCCTCGAGTGGGCGGCCGCGCTGGCGACCGGTGCGGTGCAGCACGCGAACGTCGCTGCTTCACCCGCCGGCGACGAGAAAGCACCGGACGAGGAGGCGGTCGAGGCGACCGAAGCCGAGGGGGCAATCGCGGCCGTGCCCGCGCCCGCCGCGAGCCCGAGTCCGGCGAGCGTCACGGCGGCGCCCGTGCCACCACTCCCGCGTCCCGAGGTGCAGTCGGCCCCCGCGCCCGAGACGCGCTCTTCGACGCGATCATCTGCTCCCCTCGCCGCGACGGTGGAAGCGGGGCCTCCCCTGCCGCCTCCTCCACTACCTCGCGGCGAGAGGGGCGCCACCACCGTGGCGCCCGCCCTGGACCCGGTACCTCCCCCATCGGCGCCGAGCGCCGAGCCCTCTTTCATCGAGGAGGGCCGCGCCGACGCCACGGAGAGCGCCGCGCCGCAAGCGCGCACCGTCGAGATCGACTCCGGCACACACGTCACGTTCGAGCTGCTGCGCGCAGCGGCGCAGCTCCCGCGTCGCGACGGCGGCTTCGAGCGGGGTACCGCCGAAACGGCCGAGCGCGAGCCGGTGCGGAGCGTCCTCGACGAGGTCGAGCTGCGCTCGTGGCCGCGTGCCGCGGCGGGGCGCCCGCTCTCGGTGGACGGCGAGCCCGTGGCTGCGGCCCATGCGCTCGGTAACGCGCCTGCGGCGGCCCCCGCCCTGACGCCTCGCGCCGACGCGCCTCCCGTCACCGCGCCCACCGAGGCGCCTCACCTCGGTCTCCCGACGGCCCCCAAGGGCGCCGACTCGGCATCCGCCGCGGCTTCGCGTCCCCCCACGGTGGTGGCGAGCCCACCCGCCACGCCGGCGAACGCGGCGCCCGCAGCGAGCGCCGAAGCCGAGGCCAAGACGCCGGGCGCGAGCGCGGGCGCCGCCGCGTCCACCAACACGGCCCCGTCCGAACATGCAGGTGCGACGAACGCCGATGCTGCACACGCGACGGACGCCAGCTCGGGCAACCACCGGCGATCCGCCGCCACGGGACAGGCGGCTGCCGGCGATCCGTCCGACGAATCGCCGCCGTGGCGCGACCCCGAGAGCGGCGCGCGCGACTCCGCGACCGCCGCCAGCGCGAGCCCCACCGCACGACGCCGCGACGATCCCGCCGCGAGGCCGCCACTCGCGTCTCGCGCGGGCGAGGCCGCGCTCCAGGACGCGGGGCCACACGCGCCGTCGGACGCTCCTCGCGCGGCGCCCGCCACCGCGGCGCCGGACGAGCGCGCCGCCGGTGATGCCGCGAGCCCGCACCCCACCGATCCGGCAACCGGCGCCACACCGCCGTCGTCCCTGCGCATGACCCTCGAGCCCGCCGACGGCCCCCGGCTCGAGGTGCGCCTCGAGATGCGCGGTGAAGCGGTGCATGCGTCGATCGTCACCGGCGACGACGCGCTGCGCACCGAGCTCTCGTCGGGCCGCGACGACCTCCGCGATCACCTCCGCCAGCAGCACCTCGAGCTCGGCGGCTTCGACGTCTCGACGGGCACCGGCGGCCACGGTGCCACCGAACGCGACGCACGGGATGCACGGGACGGCCTCCCGTTCGGCGCGCAGCCACCCCCGCCGCCGCGCGCGACGGGACCGGCACGCGCCGTGCTCGATGGCACGGCGCCAGCAACGGGGCTCGAAGGCCACCGACGCGCTCTCGACGTCACCGTGTGACCGAACGGCGCGTCCGCGAGGAACACACCGTGGAAACCTCAGGGATCTCTGGATCGACCAGCGCCTCCGACACGAGCTCGGCCCAGAGTCCGGTCAAGGACTCGACCGTCGGGGGAGCGGACTTTCTTTCCCTGCTGGTGACCCAGCTTGCCTACCAGGATCCACTCGCGCCGATGGACAACTTCCAGTTCACGCAGCAGCTCGTGTCCCTGGCGTCGCTCGAGCAGCTCACCACGATCGCCGGGAACAGCGCGCCATCGGGCAGCGGCTCGGGCAGCGGAGTGGGCGCGGTGACGCTCGCCGAGGCGGCGGGCTTCATCGGCCTCGACGCCACCGTCGAGACCAACTCGCTCGACGTCACCAATGGCATGGCCGGCACGGTCGACGTGAAGCTCGACGCAGCCGCGTCGAGCGTGCAGATCGAGGTGATCGAGGCCGGCGGCGGAGTGGTTCGCGCCGTCACCCAGGGGCCGACGGACACCGGGAAGTTCACCGTCAACCTCGACGGCACCTCGACCTCCCACATCGCCAACGGCGAGTACACGGTGAAGGTCACGGCGCTCGGTGCCGACGGCAGGCCCGTCGCCGCCACCGTCAGCACCCACGGCGTCATCACCGCGGTCTCCGACCACGATGGTCAGATCTACGTCGACGTGAACGGGCAGTCCGTACGGCTCGACGAGCTCACCCGCATCGCCGCACCAGCCACGCCCTCCACGTCAGGCTGATCACGTCCGGCGCAACTCCAAGGAAGGAGTCACCATGGCCTACAGCGCGCTCTACACCGGCATCTCGGGTCTTCGCAGCTTCGGGCAGGCACTCGGAGTCATCGGCGACAACATCGCGAACATGAGCACACCCGGCTTCAAGGCGGGCGCGGCGCAGTTCGGTGCGTTGCTCGGCCAGGAGATCGGCAGCACCGGCTCGGAGTCGAGCACCGTCGGCAACGGCACGCAGCTCCTCGCGATCGGCACGAACCAGAGCCAGGGTGCCTTGGTGCAGAGCCAGATCGACACCGACATGGCGATCACGGGCGCGGGCTACTTCATGGCCGTCGACTCCACCGGCCGCCAGGTGTACACGCGCGCCGGCCAGTTCACCCTCGACGACCAGGGGCGCCTGGTCGATCCCTCGGGCAACATCGTGCAGGGCTATCAGGCCGGCGACGCGGGCGAGATCACCGCCACCATCGGCGACCTGGTGCTGGCCGGAGAGCTCGGCGCGCCCACACCGACCACTTCGGTCGAGCTCACGGCCAACCTCAACTCCACCACCGCCGCGACCAAGACCTTCGACCCGGCCAACCCGTTCACGACCTCCGACTACGCCAACGCGGTGACGATCTACGACTCGCTCGGCACCTCGCACACCGCACAGATGTTCTTCGTGAAGACGGCGACGGCGAATACCTGGGAGGTGCACCTGATGGTGCCGAGCGCCGAGGTCACCGGGGGTAGCGCGACCGACCAGTACACCGAGGTCTCGAGCGGGGCCGACACGATCGCCTTCACCGGCGACGGTCTCCTCGACACCGAGCCCGGCTTCGCGACCGGCGGCACGCCGCTCACGATCAACTGGTCGAACGGCGCCAACGCCAGCACGGTGACGGTCGACTTCGGCTCCTCGATCACGGGCGACGGCGGCACCGGAATCGGCGGCACCACCCAGTACTCGACGGGGAACGTGCTGCTCAAGATCAGCCAGGACGGCGCCAAGGTGGGCGCGCCGACCGGCTTCACCGTGGCGGCCGATGGCACGATCAACGGCCAGCTCTCGAACGGCGACACCGTGGTGCTGGGACGGCTCGCGCTCGCCAACTTCGCGAACCCGTCGGGCCTCGAGCGCGTCGGCGACAACCTCTACATCGAGACGCCGATGTCGGGCAGCGCGCTGGTCGGCGAGGCGGGCACCGCCGGCATCGGAACGGTCAGCAACTTCGCCCTCGAGCAGTCGAACGTCGACCTCGCCACCGAGTTCGTGAACATGATCACCAACCAGCGCGCTTTTCAGGCGAACTCGCGGGTGATCTCGAGCAACAGCGATCTGCTCAACCAGCTCACGCAGATCATCTGATCCTCCTGCGGGGGGCTGTTCCAGCCCCCCGCCCCGTCCGAAGTGAATTCGGACGGGGCCCCACCCCCAAGCCGCTTCGCTGCGCTCGCGCCGTCGCGCCGCGACGGGCCGAGAACGAGTCCGATCGGTCCGCGATCCGGGATCCCGGGCTGGCCCTTTGGCTAACCGCATGGCTGTTCCAGCCCCCCGCCGCGTGCCTCTCCGGGGTCTTTCCAAGACCCCGCCCCGTCCGGAGTGAATCCGGACGGGGCCCCACCCCAAATCCGGCGCGGCAACGCGCCGCGCGCCGCCGGCGCGGGCCGAGCCGGTCGCGATTCCCACGGTCCCCGCCCCCCCCCGTCGCGCGGATTCCCACCGGGGTCTTTCCAAGACCCCGCCCCGACCGGAGTGAATCGGGACGGGGCCCCACCCCAAATCCGGCGCGGCAACGCGCCGCGCGCCCGCCGCGCCGCGCCCCCTTGCGCCCAACGCCCCCCGCCGGGGGGGGGCCGGCCGGGCCCCCCCCCCCGCCCCCCCCCGCGCCGCCGGCGCGGGCCGAGCCGGACTCCCCTCGTCGCGATTCCCACCGGGGTCTTTCCAAGACCCCGCCCCGTCCGGGCCAAATGGCCCACCACGATTTGGATCGCCCTTGCGCCGAACGGGCTGGAGGGCGGCGCTTCGTCGCCGCCGAAGCCGATGGGACGCCGAGACCGGTCAATACGAATCGTGACGTCGCACATAGCACCCGCGCTACCGGCGCTGGGGCTCCGCGCCGACACCTCGTTTTCTACGCGGATATTCGACGCGCGACGAAGCCCGCTCGCGGCGCCGACCTTCGCGGATCGCTGTATGCTCGCGACGAAACGGCGCGTCGCTTCGTCACCCGCCGTCTCCTCCCACCATCCCCTCGAGCGAATGAAGACACCCACTCCCCGCGCTACGCGCCGCCGGATCCTCGTGGTCGAGGACGACGCGCTCCAGGCGCGGCTTCTGTGTCGCATCCTCGACCGTCTCGGTCACGAGTCGGTCGGCCCGGCCGGCAGCATCGACGACGCGCTCTCGTACGCCCGCTCCGCCCCGCTCGACGGCGCGATCCTCGACCTCAACGTCCGCGAGCGCTCGAGCCTGCCCGTCGCCGAGGTGCTGCGCGGGCGCTCGATCCCGTTCCTCTTCCTCACCGGCTACGGCAGCGGCGAGGTCCCCGCGGGTCTCGGCAAGGTCATGCGCCTGGGCAAGCCGGTCGAGCCGCAGCGCCTCGCGGCGGCGCTGTCTGCCATCTTCGAAGGCGGCTGAGCGCCGCGCGTCACGGTCGTCGCTCGCCGCCGCCGGCCGAGCGCATCGGGCCGGCGGCGCATCTCCGACGCGGGACGTTCGGTTTTACAGCCACGGTGAGTTGCGGTACGTTTTTGACGATTCGTCAAAAACGAACTCCGACGAGGCGCACGCGTGCTCGCATCCGAAGTCTCGCCCGCGCACGACCGAGCGCCAGAGCCCATCCCGCTCGCCCCATCGGCTCCCACGTCGACCGTCCCTCGCCCGCGCACGCTCAGCGTCACGGATCCATCGACGCTGACGGCGGTTGGCGAGGCGCCGGTCCTGGATACCGAGGCGGTGCGAGCCGCGGTGTCGCGCGCGCGCGCGGCGCAGCCGGCGTGGGGGGCGCTCCCGGTGCGCGAACGGCTCGCGTGGATCGCCCGCGCGCACCGCGCCTTCGTCGAGCAGGCGGACCGCATCGTCGAGGTGACCGGCCGCGAGACCGGCAAGTCCCGGGTCGAGACCCTCGCCCAGGACGTGCTCGCGGTGTGCGATCTGCTCACCTTTTACGAGAAGACCGCGGTCCGCACCCTCTCGTCGCGGCGCAGCGGCACCGGCTCGCTGCCCCACAAGCGCGCGCGGCGCGTCTACCAGCCGCACGGCGTGATCGGGGTGATCGCGCCGTGGAACTCGCCGGTCAACCTCGCGGCCGGCCCCGCGCTGACCGCGCTGGTCGCCGGCAACGCCGTGGTCATCAAGCCCTCGGAGCTCACCCCCTTCTCGGGCCTCCTGGTGGGCGAGCTTCTGCGCGGCGCGCTCCCCGACCCCGAGCTCGTGCAGATCGTCACCGGCGACGGCGCCACCGGCGAGGCGCTCGTGAAGAGCGGCGTCGACAAGCTCGTCTTCACCGGCAGTGTCGCGACCGGCAAACGCGTCATGGCGGCGGCGGCCGAGACGCTCACACCGCTGGTGCTCGAGCTCGGCGGCAAGGATCCGATGGTGGTGTGCGACGACGCCGACCTCGACCGCGCCGCGGCCGCCGCAGTGTGGGGCGCCTTCACCAACTGCGGGCAGGCTTGCGTCTCGATCGAGCGCGCCTACGTCCATGCCTCCGTCCACGACGCGTTCGTCGACAAGGTGCTCGCCGAGACCCGGCGCGTGAACCAGGGCCCTCGCGACCAGCCTGGGGTCCACATCGGCTCGATGTCGTTCGCACGCCAGGTCGAGATCGTCCTCGACCAGCTCACCGACGCCCTCGCCAAGGGCGCGCGCGTGCGCGTGGGTGGCGAGCGCCGCCCCGACCTACCCGGGCTCTTCTTGCCACCCACGGTGGTCACCGAGGTCACGAGCGGCATGAAGCTCCTCGAGGAGGAGACGTTCGGGCCGGTGCTCGCGGTGGTGAAGGTCGAGAGCGACGACGAGGCGATCCGCGCCTGCAACGCCGGCCGCTACGGCCTGAGCGCGAGCGTGTGGTCGCGCGACCGCGAGCGCGCCCGCACGATCGCGGACCGTCTCGAGGTGGGCGGGGTCGTCATCAACGACTGCCTCCTCACCTACGGCATCCCCGCGCTGCCCTTCGGCGGCGTCAAGGAGAGCGGCTTCGGCCGCAGCCACGGCGAGGAAGGGCTGATCGAGCTGTCGCGGGTCAAGACCGTGGTGGAGGACATCCTCGGCCTCGGTCGCGAGTTCTTCGGGTTCCCGTACCACCCGCGCACCTACGACGTCCTCAAGCTCGCGATCCGGGCGATGTTCGGCCCCCCTCGCCGGCTCCTCCGCGTGGCGCGCCGCGCCCAGACCCGTCCGTCCTGACGTCCCGTCCGAATCCCGACCGGCCCTGAAGGAGACCGAGGTGGCGATCCATTTCGAGACACACGGCAAGGTAGCGCTCATCACCATCGACCGCGTTCACGCCAAGAACTCGCTCGACATGGAGCACTTCGGCGAGCTCGCGAACGCGTGGATCCGCTTCCGCGACGACGAGTCGCTGTGGACCGCGATCATCACCGGCAAGGAAGACGTGTTCTGCGTGGGCGCGGACCTCAAGAGCTTCGTGCCGATGGTGACCGACAACATCGACGACCTCGCCTCCGGCGAGAAGAAGCTGGGCGGCGGCAAGTACCCCGACGACGCGCCGCTGGTGGCGGTGCTGCGCGACTTCGAGCTCTACAAGCCGGTGATCGCCGCGATCAACGGCACCTGCGCCGCGGGCGGCCTGGAGATGCTGCACGGCATGGATCTGCGCTTCGCCTCCGAGAAGGCGCGCTTTTGCGTCGCCGAGGCGCGCCGCGGGCTCTTCCCGGGCGGCGGCACCACGGTCTACCTGCCGCGCCACATCGGCTTCGTGCACGCCATGGAGATGCTGCTCACCGCCGACTACATCGACGCCCAGCGCGCCTACGACTTCGGCATCGTGAACCGCGTGGTGCCGCACGAGAAGCTCCTCGAGACCGCCTTCGAGTTCGCGGAGAAGATCAACAAGAACGGCCCCTGCGCGATCCGCGCCATCAAGGAGTCGGTGCTGACCGGCCTCAAGAAGCCGCTCCAGGAGGCGCTCAACGACGAGCTCTTCATGGCGGCGCGGGTGTTCTCCACCGAGGACGCCATGGAGGGCCCGCGCGCCTTCGCCGAGAAGCGCCCGCCCGAGTGGAAGGGGCGCTGACATGGACTTCGCGTTCGACGACGACACCCGCCTGCTGTGCGAGGCGCTGCGCAAGTTCCTGAAGACCGAGGTGCTGCCGCTCGAGGAGAAGCACAAGGATCTGCTCGACGGCGGCAAGATGTCGGACGAGGTCGCACGCATCGGCGCCGGGATCCGCAAGAAGGCCGTCGAAGCCGGCTTCTACACGGTCCACCTGCCGAAGGAGCTCGGCGGCGCGGGGCTGCCCTACGTCACCACCACGGCGCTGCGCGAGGAGATCGCCATGTCGGGCTCGGTGATCCTCGGCCTCTACGTGATCGGCGACCCACCGTGCGGACCCACGCCGTTACTCATGCTCTGCAACGACGAGCAGCGCGAGCGCTTCCTGAAGCCGCTGGTCGCCGGTGACAAGACCACCTGCTTCGCGCTCACCGAGCCGGGCGCCGGCTCGGACATCTCGTCGATCCAGACGATGGCGGTGCGAGACGGCGACGACTGGGTGCTGAACGGCTCCAAGATCTACATCTCGAACGGCATGCACGCCGATTTCTTCCAGGTCTTCGCCCTGACCAAGAAGCCCGGGCCGGGCGAGGACGCGATGTTCGGCTGCATCTCGCTCTTCATGGTCGACGCCGACTCACCGGGGGTCGAGCGCAAGCTCATGAAGTCGATGGGCGGCGACGACTTCCAGGCCGAGATCACCTTCAAGGACGTGCGCGTGCCCGCCAGCAATCTGGTGGGTGACGAGGGCTTCGGGTTCCTGGGCGCCGCGCAGTGGCTCTCGGGCGAGCGCCTCATGATGGCGATCCAGGCGGTCGGCCTGGCGCGCTACGCGCTCGCCTTCGGCACCGAGTGGGCCAAGACGCGGATGGCGTTCGGCAAGCCGATCGGCAAGAACCAGGGCGTGTCGTTCCCGCTCGCCGACTGCGCGACCCAGATCGAGGCGGCGCGCTGGCTCACCTATCGCACGGCGTGGCTCCTCGATCAGGGCGAGACCGCCATGACCGAGCTCGCCATGGCGAAGGTCTTCGCCGCGGACGTGCTCGGGAAGGTCGCCGATCAGGTGATGCAGACCCTGGGCGGCATCGGCTACATGGCCGAGCACCCGATCGAGCGCATCTACCGGATGGCCCGGGTGTTCCGGATCGGCGGCGGCACCAGCGAGATCCAGCGCCGCCTGATCGCGAAGGGGCTCGGGCTGTGACGACGGCGTGCGCCGAACGGGCGGGGACGGGCCCCGACCCTACGCGTTTCGCCGCCGGTCGATCGCGACGCGGCCCGCCCGCCGTCGTGGATCGGGCGGGGATGAACCCCGCCCCTACGGTGAACACCGCGGGCGGGGGCAGGCCCCGCCCCTACGCAGCGCACCGCCGCGGACCGGGCGGGGACACGCGGGCGCCCCATCCTCGTAGGGGCGGGCCCTGTGCCCGCCCGCAGGTTCGGCGGCCGTGACGACCGCCCAGCTCGATCTCACCGGCATCCGCGTCACGCCGCCGTGGTGGCGGAAGTGGCGCACGTTCGTGACCGGCGCGTCGGCGGTCACGATGGCCACGTTCACGGACGCGCTCGCCGAGGTCTACGAGGAGCGCAGCGCCTTCCTCCTCGACAGGCCGATCGAGGCGAGCTGGTTCCGCGGTAGCGTGATCTCGTATCGCGACCTGAACCGCTTCGTGCGCCGCGCCGCGGACCTGCTGGCGAAGCTCGGCGTGCACCACGGCGACCGCGTGGCGCTCGCCACCTCGAACCGGATCGAGATCGCGATCGTCGAGTTCGGCGCCCAGCGCCTCGGCGCGGTCCCGGTACCGATCAACTACATGCTGACCCGCGACGAGATCCGCGAGCTCGTCGAGCGCGCCGGCGCGCGCGTGATGGTGACCGATCGCACGGTGTTCGACGGCACCTTGCGCGACACCACGTCGCTGCCCTCGATCGAGCACTGGATCATGGTCACCAACCGGGCCACTCCGCCGGGCGTCCACTCGTTCGACGCGCTCATGAGCCAGGCGCTCGAAGACCGTCCGCCCGCGCTGGTCGCCCCCGACGACCCCGCGGTGATCTTCTTCACCGCCGGGACCACCGGGCTGCCCAAGGGCGCGGTGCTGACCAGCCGGGGGCTCATGAGCGGCTTCCTGCGCTACGCGCGGATCGCGGCGCTGACGCCCACCGCCACCTCGCACCTGGCTCTCCTGGTGATGCCGCTCGCCCACACCGGCGGCCACCAGAACCTGCTCATCCAGCTCGCGCTGGCGCGCCCGTGCCTGGTGATGGGCCGCTTCGACCCCACCGCGATCCTCGACTTCATCGAGCGCTACCGCTGCACCATGTTCGCGGGGATCCCCGCGATGTACCGGATGCTCCTCGAGGCCGGCGCGCGAACCCGCGACCTCTCCTCGATCCGCGTGTGGGGCGGCGGCGGCGACGCGTTCCCCGAGGACCTGGTGAGGGAGTTCCGAGACCTGACCGCTCACCGGGTCGGCCCGTTCACCCGCCGCTCGGCGTTCATCACCGGCTACGGGCTCGCCGAGACCGCCGGGCAGGTGTCGATCTCGATCACGCCCTACCTCGCCGGTGGCGACGCCTGCGTCGGCTTCTTCCTGCCGGGTGTGAAGTGGCGGCTGGTCGGCGCGGACGGCCAGGACGTGGGGCCGGGCGAGGTCGGCGAGCTCTGGCTCAAGACGCGCGGGCTCATGAAGGGCTACTGGAACGACCCGGAGGGCACCGCCGCGGCGATCACCCCCGACGGCTGGTTCCGCACCGGCGATCTCCTGAAGCGCGGCGCGCGCTTCCGCAACCACTTCGTGGCGCGCGAGAAGGACATGATCAAGGTCGGCGGGTACAGCGTGTTCCCCGCGGAGGTCGAGCGCGAGGTCGCGGCCCACCCCGACGTCGAGCGGTGCGTGGTCGTGGGGATGCCGCATCCCACCAAGGGCGAGCTGCCGGTGGCCGCGGTGGTCCTGCGCTCGGGAGCCACGGTCACCGAGGACGAGCTGCTCGCCTGGACCGACGGCAAGATCGCCGCATATCGCCGCCCGCGCCGCATCGTGGCAGTCGACGCGATCCCCGAGAACTTCGCGATGAAGCCGCTGCGAAGGCACGTCAAGAACCAGTTGCTGGAGATGGGCGTGGTGGCCGAGTCACGTGGCGACCGCGTCGCGTCGAGCAAACCCCGGCGCGCGAGGGACCGCGCGCCCTCCAAGCACCGGGAGCCGACACCGTGAGCAGACATCCCCTGAAAGGCACCCACGCCTTGGCCGGCGTCGGCCTCTCGCGCTTCGGCAAGGTGTGGGGCACGAGCTGCCTCGGCTTCACCCTCGAGGCGTGCAAGAACGCCATCGAGGACTGCGGCATCCCGCGCGACGAGATCGACGGCTGCCTGGTGTCGATGCCGGCGATCATGGGCGAGCAGCACGGCTGGGCCACGCGCATCGCCGCGCACCTCGGCCTCGAGCCGCGGCTGGCGTGCACCATGGACATGGGCGGCGCGACCCCGATCGGCATGATCCAGACCGCGGCGCTCTACATCGAAGCGGGGATGGCGAACGCGGTGATCTGCTGCTTCGGCATGCAGAACAACCCGCAGGGGATCATGCCGCAGCTCTTCGGCAGCCAGTTCGCGATCCCCTACGGCGACATCGGCGCGATCACCTTCATGGGCCACGTCGCGCGCCGCCAGATGCACCTCTACGGCTACACCGGCCCGCAATACGGCGAGATCGCCTCGGCGTTCCGCGAGCACGCGTCGCGGAACCCCTCGGCGCAGAAGCGCGAGCCCTTCACGGTCGAGGACCACCAGCGCTCGCCCTACATCGTCGAGCCGCTGCGCTTGCTCGACTGCTGCCTGGTCACCGACGGCGGCGGCGCCGTGATCGTGACCAGCCTCGAGCGCGCCCGCGACCTGAAGCAGCCGGCCGTGGTGATCGCCGGCGCGGGCCAGGAGCACGGCGCGGAGATGATCTTCCCCGCCCCGCAGCGCAACCAGGCGCCGTCGGGCGCCGGCGCCGCGCGGGCCGCGTTCGGCATGGCGGGAGTGCTGCCGCACGACGTCGACGTGGCGCTCCTCTACGACGGCTTCACGCCGCTCGTGATGCACGAGCTCGAGGCGTTCGGCTTCGCCAAGCACGGCGAGGTCGGCCCCTGGGTCGCGACCGGCGCGTTGCGGCTCGGCGGCGAGCTGCCGACCAACACCCACGGCGGGCTGCTCTCGGAGGGCCACCTGTTCGGCGTCGGCCACATCACCGAGGGGATGCGCCAGATCCGCCGCAGCGCCGGCGAGCGCCAGGTCCAGGACGCCGAGGTGGTGTTCGTCACGGGCTTCGGCGGGGCCCCCCACGAGGCGCCGCCGACGCTCAGCTACACCACCCTCGTCCTCACGCAGGATCGCTGAATGTCGGCGTCGGCACACTCGGAAGCGACGCTGCGGGCGGGCACGGGGCCCGCCCCTACGGTGCCGCCGTCGCACGTCCCCCGGTTGGGCGGCGCCGGTCCCCGCCAGCAACCGCCATTCGTCCCCCGGTTGGGCGGCGCCGGTCCCCGCCCACGCCCAGCACAGCTCGCCCCGAGGACCTGACCATGTTCACCATCGACAAGCCGCTTCCCTCGCCCACCGAGGACACCGAGGGCTACTGGGACGCCACCCGTGAAGGAAAGCTCGTGGTCTCGACCTGCGCGAGCTGCGCGCACCGCTTCCTGCCGCCCGCCAAGATCTGCCCCAAGTGCCTGTCGAGCGAGGTGAGCTTCCAGCCGGTGAGCGGGCGCGGGCGGGTGTTCTCGTGGATCGTCGTGCACCGCCCGCAGCACCCGGCGTTCCTCGAGGACGCGCCCTACAACGTGGTGATCGTCGAGCTCGACGAGGGACCGCGGATGCACGGGCGGCTCGTCCCCGAGACCGACCTCTCGGCCGTGTCGGTCGGCCTGCCGGTCGAGGTCACGTACCAGAAGATCAACGACCAGATCACCCTGCCCATGTTCAAGGCGGCGACGGGTACGTAAGGAGAGTGAGCGCATGGACTTCAATTTCACGCCCGAGCAGGAAGCCTACCGGCAGATGATCCGCGCCTTCGTGAAGCGCGAGACCTCCCCCGAGCTGGACCGCGAGATCGAGGAGAACGAGCGCTTCCCCGAGGAGCTGATGCCGAAGCTCGCGGGCACCGGCATCTACGGCGTGTGCTTCCCCGAGGAGTACGGCGGCACCGGCGGCAACGCCATCGACTTCGCGCTCACCGTCGAGGAGCTCGCCTATGGCAGCGAGGCGGCGGCGGCGTGTTACCTGCTGCCGGTGTTCTTCGCAGGACAGATGATCCTGCTCAACGGCAGCGAGGAGCAGAAGAAGAAGTACCTGCCGCAGATCATCGCCGGGAAGCTCAAGGGCTGCTTCGCGCTCACCGAGCCGGGCGCGGGCTCGGACGCGGCGGCGATCGTCACCAAGGGTGTCGCCGACGGGCCCGACCACTTCGTGATCAACGGCTACAAGCACTACATCTCGGGCGCCGACGTCGCCGACTACATCATGACGTGCACCCGCACCGACTCGGACCGCTACAACGGCATCACCATCTTCATGGTGGACCGCAAGGCGCCGGGGGTGTCGATCCGCAAGGTGGCCAAGCTCGGCTCGCGATGCATGAGCCTGTGCGAGATCACCTACGAGAACGTGCGCGTGCCGAAGGAGATGATCATCGGCGGCCCCGAGGCCCTCGACCGCGGCTGGTACCAGATGATGTCGAGCCTCGACATGGAGCGGATCATGGTCGCGGCGTCGCACGTGGCGCTGGCGCAGAAGGCCTACGAGCAGGCCCTCGAGCACGCCAAGGTGCGCGAGCAGTTCGGCCGCGTGATCTCCAAGTTCCAGGCCATCCAGTGGCAGCTCGTGAACATGGCGATCGACATCGAGGCGGGACGCAACCTGGTCTACAAGGCGGCGTGGAAGGCGGCCTCGGGCGACCGGATGTCGATGGACGGCTCGATCGCCAAGGTGTTCTGCACCGAGATGGCGGCGCGCGTGACCCAGTCGGCGATGCAGGTGGTGGGCGGCCAGAGCTACCTCATGGAGTCCGACCTGCAGCGCTGGACGCGCATGGCGCTGCTCGGCCCGATCGGCATGGGCACCAACAACATCCAGCGCATGATCATCGCCACGGCGCTCGGGTTGGTGTGAGCCGAACCCGGCCGCGGCACCATCGCGACGCCGCCGCGTACCAGGACTCGTAGCGCCGGGGGTTCCACCCCCCGGCGAGGATCGACATCGGAGGGGACACGTGGGCTGCATGGACGGAAAGGTGGCCATCGTCACGGGCGGTGGCCGGGGGATCGGGCGCGAGGAGTCCCTGCTGCTCGCAGCCGAGGGCGCCAAGGTCGTGGTCAACGACTTCGGCGGCGGCATGGACGGCAGCGGCGGCGACACGACACCGGCCGAGGAGGTGGTCGAGCTGATCCGCTCGCGCGGCGGTCAGGCGGTCGCCAACGCCGAAAACGTCACCTCGTTCGACGGCGCCAAGCGCATCATCGACGCGGCGGTCAGCGAGTTCGGGCGGGTCGACGCGCTCGTCAACAACGCCGGCATCGTGCGCGACCGCATGATCTACAACATGACCGAGGACGAGTTCGACTCGGTCGTGGCGGTCCACCTCAAGGGGCACTTCAACTGCGCGCGCTGGGCGAGCAACTACTGGCGCGACGAGTTCAAGAAGGGCCACACCGAGGCGCGCCACATCGTGAACACCACGAGCGGCGCGGGCCTGATCGGCAACCGCGGCCAGACCAGCTACGCGGCCGCCAAGGCCGGGATCGCGATGATCACGCGGGTGTGGGCGATGGACCTCGAGAGCTACAACGTCAAGGTCAACGCGATCGCTCCGCTCGCGCGGACGCGGATCACCGAGGCGACCTTCGGCAACTTCGAGTCCGATGACGGCGGCTTCGACATCATGGCGCCCGCCAACGTGGCACCACTCGCCGTCTATCTCGCCTCCGATCTCTCGAACGAGATCTCGGGCGAGGTGTTCGGCATCCGCGGCGGCGACCTCGACCGCTACCTGACGTGGAGCAACCCCAGGGCGATCAACAAGGACGGCCGCTGGTCGCCCGCCGAGATCGCGGGACGGATCGGGGAGCTCTTCTGAGTCGCGGCAGATCCGAATCCACAGCAAGCCGTAGCGCGGGGGCTCGTCCCCCGCCAGCGGGAAGCGGGGGACGAGCCCCCGCGCTACGAAGGACGATGCGAGGACGACTCGACCATGCCGAAACGCGAGCTGATTGGTAAGGAAACCGAAGCCACCACCGTCACCATCAACCCGGAGTCGAACAAGGCGTTCGCGAAGGTGGTCGGCGAGCTCGACCCGCTCTATCACGACGAGGCCGCGGCGCGCGCCGCCGGCTACGCCAACGTGCTGGCGCCACCCACCTACCCCATCGCGTTCATGGCCGAGTCGATGAACCCCGAGCTCTTCTTCGAGCTCGAGCTCAACCTGCCGTCGATCGTCCACGGCGAGCAGGAGTTCCTCTACTTCCAGCCGATCGTGACGGGCGTCGAGCTGACCATGAAGGGCCGGATCGCCGACATGTGGGAGAAGACCGGCCGCAGCGGCACCCTCGACTTCGTGGTGATGGAGGCCGAGGCCAGCGACCAGCAGGGCAAGCCGGTCTACACGTCGCGGATCACCCTGATCTCGAAGCGCGCCAGCGAGTGAGCGCCGAGGGCCACATGAGCAACTATCGAGTCGGAGACGAGCTCGCGCCGATGGTCGCGGGCGAGGTCACCCGCGAGCTGATCACCGCGTATTCGCAGGTGTCGATGGACCCCAACCCGATGCACACCGACGAGGAGCTCGCCAAGGCGATGGGCTACCCGACGGTGTACGCGCAGGGGATGCTCGGCATGGCGATGCTGGCGCGCCACCTCGGTCAGGTCGCCGGGATGGGCAAGCTCCACCGCATCAAGTGCCGCTTCAAGACGATGACCTGGCCCGGCGAGACGATCACCTGCCGCGCCAAGGTCACCGCCGTCGAAGAGAAGGACGGCAAGCAGCTCGTGACCGTCGAGATCCACACCGAGAACCAGGACGGCGAGCCCAAGGTCCTGGGCGAAGCCGTGTTCGCGGTCTAGCCGTGAAGCACGGCGCGAAGCCCTGGCTGGTCGCGCTCCGTCGCGACCGCGCGCTCGTAGCCACTCGATCCCTGCGGCTGCGAGGGACCGCAGCCCTCCACTTCGGGATGCGAGGGACCGCGACGCCTCCAGCGCGTGTGACCGCGACCCTCGTCCGACCGGAGGTTCCATGTTCCCCGTAGACCGACGCCGTGAGCCCGTGATCGTGGGGTACGTCCGCACTCCCTTCGGGCGCGCCGACAAGAAGAAGGGGCACCTCCGCAACCAGCGCTCCGACGACCTCGCGATCCATCTCCTGAAAGCGCTGGTCGAGCGCACCGGTGTCGCGCCCAGGGACGTCGACGAGGTGATCCTCGGCGCCGTCGAGCTCGTTGGCGAGCAGGCGCATCCCGCGCGCAACGTCGGCTACCTCGCCGACTTCCCGGTCGAGGTCACGGGCCTCACCGTCGAGCGCGCGTGCGTGACGCCGATGTCGGCGATCCACATCGCCGCGATGAGCGTCGTCTCGAACATGGGCGAGTGCTACATCGCGGGCGGGCTCGACAGCATGACCCACCTGGCGATCCCGGTGATGCGCGCCGACATGGACATCTTCGAGGTCATCAACGAACCCGGCACGCTCATGTCGACGCAGAACCCCAACCCCAAGCTCTTCGACAAGGTGAACCCGATGGAGCTCACCGGCGGCGTCGCCGCGGAGCGCATGGCCGAGCTCTACGGCCTCTCGCGCGAGGAGATGGACCGCTGGGCGCACCGGAGCCACGTGCGCGCGGTGCGCGCCCACGAGGAGGGGCGCTTCGCGGCCGAGATCGTGCCGATCGAGGGCCACCTCGACGACGGCACGCCCTTCGTCATGGACCGTGACCAGTGCCCGCGCGCCAACTCGAGCTACGAGAAGATCGCGAGCCTGCCGACACCGTTCCAGTTCGACGGCGGGCGCGTCACCGCCGCCGCCGCCTCGGGCCAGGCCGACGGCGCCGCGGTGGTGATGGTGATGGCGCGCGAGAACGCCGAGAAGCGCGGGTTGACGCCGCTCTGCACGATCCGCGGCATCGCGGTCGCGGGCTGCGACCCCACGAACCTCGTCTACTCCGCCGTCCCCGCGTCGAAGAAAGTCCTCGCCAAGACCGGCATCCGCGCCGAAGATCTCGACGTGATCGAGGTCAACGAGGCGTTCGCGTGCGCGCCGATCATGGTCATGAAGGCGCTCGGCATCACCGACGCCGAGCGCGTCAACCCGAACGGCGGCGGTTGCGCCCTCGGCCACCCGGTCGGCGCCACTGGCGCGCGGCTCGTCGGCCACCTCGCCCACGAGGTCAGGCGCCGCGGCGGACGCTACGGGCTGGCGGCCATCTGCGGCGGCTTCGGCCAGGGCGGCGCCACGTTGATCGAGGTGGAACCATGAGCATCGCCACGGCTCGGTGTCGCGATCGTGCGGGCGGGGACAGGCCCCGCCCGCCAATCCGACGCGCCTTGCGGGCGGGCACAGGGCCCGCCCCTACGTGGTTGGCGCTGATCCTCGTGCTCGCGACGGCTCCCGTCTTCGCACAGGAGCCACCACCCGCACCCGACCTCGGCGACCCCAACCCCACCCTCGAGATCAACCCCGAGGTCAGCTTCTACACCGGCGACGCGATGCGCTCGTTCATCGCCGGCGGCGCCAGCGTGACCTACCGCTTCACGCGCGCGTGGTGGGCCTCGACCGAGGTGCTCTTCGGCAGCGCCATGATCGATCCCGTCTCCTCGCTCGAGGCCGAGGACGGCGACTCGTTCCTGGTGGTGAACGCGGCGCTGGTGTGGAACGTGCCGCTCAGGATGGGCCTCGACGACGACTCCTGGTACGCCGACATGTACACGTCGGTGGGCCCCGCGTACTTCGAGGTCGGACCCAACGACGCGATCGGCGGCTTCATCGGCGGTGGCATGACGATCCACACCCCGCTTCCGTGGCTCGGCTTCCGCGCCGACGTGAAGAACTTCTTCTACTCGCTGCCCAACCGCGGCGGGCAGGACTTCAACTCCGATCTGGAGATCGCGCTGGGACCGGTGTTCCAGCTCTGAGCGCGCCGTCACCTGCCGATCCGGGGCCACTCCCCGCCGAGGAGCCGCCATGTACCAGGGCATCCCCGCCGTCGACGCCGACGGCCACGTGATCGAGCCGATCGACCTGTGGGAGCGCTACATCGACGCTCCCTTCCGCGACCAGGCGCCGCGCTGCCGCGGCGCGATCAGCGTCGAGGTGTGTGGCCACCGCATGCCCGACGTGGTGGGCTGGAGCGAGAGCTACGAGGACCCGAAACAGCACACCCAGGAGCGCTTCCGGTTCGCCGCCGAGCGCGGCTACGACGCGCCGAGCCAGCTCGAGGCCATGGACATCGAGGGCTTCGACATGGCGGTCCTCTACCCCTCGCGGGGGCTCTTCGCGGCCTCCGCCGACGGCATCCCGGGACCGCTCTCGGGCGCCATCTGCCGGGCCTACAACCGCTGGCTCGCCGAGTTCTGCGCCCACGACCCGAAGCGCCTGATGGGCGCCGCGATGGTCGCGCTCCACGACCCCGGCGTCGCCGTGCGCGAGGCGGTGTTCGCGATCGAGGAGCTCGGCCTGCGCTCGATCTTCCTCCGCCCCAACCCGGTCAACGGCAAGACCATCGATCACCGCGACTTCGCCGACCTCTACGCCGAGGCGGAGCGCATGGGAGTGCCGATCGCGACCCACGAAGGAGCCGGCGTCCACCTCGACGAGTACGGACGCACCCGCTACGACAAGCTCTTCAAGATCCACATGGTGAGTCACGCGGTGGAGGCGATGGGCGCCTGCATGGACCTGATCGTGGGCGGCGTGCTGGCGCGCCACCCGCGCCTCAACTGCGTCTTCCTCGAGGCCTCGTGCGGCTGGGCGCCGTGGTGGCTCGAGCGGATGGACGAGCACTTCGAGGGCTACCACGG
Organism: Deltaproteobacteria bacterium; assembly: GCA_016713535.1. Taxonomy (GTDB): domain Bacteria; phylum JADJOY01; class JADJOY01; order JADJOY01; family JADJOY01; genus JADJOY01. The sequence continues at coordinate 306,645 of JADJOY010000003.1, read as the reverse complement.
CAAGCGCGAGTGCCCCGACCTCACGATGCCGCCGAGCGAGTACTTCCGCCGCCAGTGCTACGTGGCGGCCGAGGTCGACGAGCGCGCCGCGAAGTACGTGGTCGACGCCTTCGGCGACGACAACCTGGTGATGGGCAGCGACTACCCGCACGGCGACGGCAGCTTCCCCACCGCGCTCAGAGATTTCGTTGCCGTCGACACGCTCTCCGAGGACGCCAAGCGCAAGGCCCTGTGGGACAACCCGGTGCGGCTCTACAACCTGCACGCCGAAGCCGCCGCGCTGGGCAAGCCGGTCGCCGCGGAGCGCTCGTGAGCAACCGGTGGGCGGATCACGATCCTTCGCGACCGCGAATGGCGTCGGCTGCGTGGGACCGCAGCCCCAAAGCCCTGGAGGGTCGCGATCCTTCGCGACCGCCGGATTCGATCACGCTCGACCGCCGCGGCTGCGAGGGACCGCAGCCCTCCACGGCTGGAGACCCGAGCCGATGAACGTCGGCGTCATCGGCCTCGGCAGCATCGGCGGCGCCATCGCCGCCAACCTGCTCGCGGACGGCCACGCGCTCACGGTACTCGATCGCGACGACGCCCGGGTGGAGCCGCTGGTCAGCGCCGGCGCGCGGAGCGCGGCCGATGCCGCCGCGGTCGCGGCGGCAGCCGAGCTCACCTTGCTCTCGCTGCCGACACCGGAGATCGTGGACGGCGTCGGCACCGAGTGGTCGCGTGGCGCGGCGCCCGGCTCGGTGCTCCTCGACCTCTCGACCAACGCACCGTCCTCGGTCCGCGCGCTCGGCGAGCGCCTCGCGAACGCGGGCCTCACCTTGGTCGAGGCCCCGCTCACCGGCGGCGAGCCCGGCGCACGCGCTCGCAAGCTGGTGTTCTTCGTCGGCGGCGACGCCGCGACCGTGAAGCGGGTGCGGCCGATCCTCGACTCCCTCGGCCGCGCCACGTTTCACGTCGGCCCGCTCGGCGCGGGCAACACCGCCAAGCTCGTGAACAGTCTGGTCGCGTTCACCACCACCTGGGTGTCGCTCGAGGGGCTCTCGATCGCGGCCAAGGCGGGGCTCGATCTGCCCTTGATGATCGACGCCATCCGCACCGCCGGCGCCAGCAACTTCTACGTCGACAAGGTGGTCGACGGGCTCGACCAGCGCGGCCGGCCGGTCCAGTTCGCGATCGAGCTCGCCGCCAAGGACGCACGGCTCGTCACGGCCCTCGCCTCCGAGCTCGGGCTTCCCGCCCCGGTCGCGGACACGATCGCCAACGGCCTCACCGCGGCCGCGGAGGGTGGGCTCGGCGCCCGCGACTGGTCCGATCTGGTCGAGTGGATCGAGCACCAGGCCGAGGTCGTGCTGAGGCTTCGCGCCTAGCGCGAACCGTCGGTCCGGCGACTGCATCGGGGCTCGCCGGTCGCGCGGAGCGCGACCCTCCAGACCGGTTGCGATCGATCGATTCGAAGGGCCCGCCTCCGGCGGGCCGGGGAGGGGCACGCGTCGCGTGCCCGGTGATAGGGCCGGGCCGACGCACCGCCCGAGACGTCGATCGCTGCACGGACGTGCGGCCTACAGGGATCGACGCCAGCGCCGACGCTGGCGCCAGCCGGTCGCGTGGAGCGCGACCCTCCGCGCCGTGAGCGTCCGATCGGTCTGGCGGGTCCGCCTCCGGTGGACCGTGCAGCCGCCCGGCGCGAGCGTCCACGCCGTCCGCAGCGGGGCGTCGATGCGGTCCGAAGTGGCCCGCAGCGAACGGCAGGGGTCTTGCTGTTCCAAAGCGTCGACAGCAGCACCCACCCCAGCCCCGGAAGCCCGCCCGAAAGGTGGCACGTCATGGTTCGACGCTCTCTCGCCCTCCACACCGCCCCGATCACCACCCCCGTGCCCGTCGAGGCGAGCGTCGCAACCACCGGAGTCCGTCCCCTCGAGCGTCGCCGCTCGACCCGTCACGCGGCCTCGGTGGCTCTCGAAGTCTCGGTCCCGTACGAGCACCGCGCCCGCACCCACATGCTGCGCAACCTCGGCCCCGGCGGCCTCTCCTACCTCTCGACCCGTCCGATCCGGACCGGCACCATCGTGTCGATGCGCATCAAGGACACCGACCCGCCGCTCTTGCTGGTGGGCCAGGTGACGTGGACCGAGGTCACCGAGCACGGCTACGAGGTGGGCGTGCGCTTCGTCGGCGCCGACACCCGCTACACCGCTCAGGTCGTCGCCGAGGTGGCGCGACTGCAGGCCGAGGGCCACGGACGCCGCGGCGCCACCACGAACACGGCGACCGCCCTGGAGCGCAAAGCGCGCCGCGTGACCACCGTGTGGGCGGCGCGCCATGCCGCGACCCAGCCAGGCGCCCGCGAGCGCCACTGAGCCGGCAACGGGCCGGGCGCGGCGCCGCGCCGTCGGCGCCGAGGGCGCTCATCGGCGGGCATCGGCCGCCGTATTCGGACGGGCGTCCGTCCAGCGGCGTTTTCGCCCCGTTTCAGGGGACGATCGCTCCATTCTGAAAGCAATATGTGACACTTTTCACTGGCAAAATGTATCGATTTTCAATGCCATCTAGTGATGTTTTTCAATGGCAGTCTGTGAACTTTCTTCCCCGGTCGTGGTGCACTCACTCTGCACCGAGGGTCCACTCGCCGCGACCCCTCGGGTCGCCGTAGGCGAGCCAGACCTCGGTCACGCCCGCGGCGCGCTTGGCGTCCATCAGCGCCTGGTTGTCGAAGCCCCGGTACGGCGTGGAGAAGCTCCCGGCACCCTCGCTCGCACACCCGGCGCTCGCCTCGCCCCATGACCCGGTGGCCGCCGAGATCCGCCACCCTTCGCCCACCCGGCACGCCGCCGGGTGCTCCGCGCGGCAGTCGTCGCTGCGGAAGTGACCGTCGGCGCCGCTCACCGCGCAGCGCGCGCCGGTACCCGCGCGCGGCTCGCCCGGCGCCCAGCTCCACACCATCGCTGCGGCCCGGGCATCGTCGGGACGGAGCTGGTCGATCGCGCTCTCGTTGAGCGGGCAGCTCCGCATCGCCGCGAGGGTCGCCGGATCGACAGGATCGAGATCGCTGCCGATGAGCTTCGAGAGGAAGGTGCTGTCCTCCCACACGCGGGTCCACCGGGTCGCGTAGTCGTCCGCGCCGAAGAAGGATGACTCGCAGTCGGGGTACGGGGTGAAGCCGTCGTTGCCCTTCTTCTTCCCGGACTCGTCGAAGAACGTGGCTCGCCACGCGGCGCCCTCGCCGCAGCCCGAAGCCAGGATCACGCGCGCGCCCGCGGCGCGCACCGCCGCTTTGCTGAGGTCGCCCCGGAGCGGATGGCACTCGCCGTCCTGGGGCGGGTGGTGGAGGTCGGTGCCGAGGATCTCCTCGAAGATCGCCACGGTCTGGTCGTGACCTTCGGGCACCGGGTGGCTGCCGCCGGTGAGGTCGGGAGCGGCGAGCGCATCCTCGATCCCCACGATCAGCACCACGTCCTCGTGCCCGGGCTCGGCCAGGAAGTCGGCGATCTCGCGGACGCCGTCCTCGAGCAGCCGCGCCTTGGTGGTGCAGCCGAGGTGGAAGAGCTCGGCGCCCTGGGCGTGGCACAGCACCGGCGCCGGCTCACCGCCCGTCGCATCGTTCGGGTACCAGTGGATGTCGAGCTCGAGGGTCCGTACGCCGAGCGTGAGCTGATCGTGGATCGAGACCTGCTGGTTGAAGTCGAAATACCCCACACCGGTGTAGGCCGCCGCGTTGAACGAGTTGTGGGTGGCGTGCCACTGGGTCTGGCCGAGCGGCCGGTCGCGATCGAGGTGCTCCTGGAGGGAGAGCGCCTCGTGGAGCCAGGTACAGCGGTGCCCGGCGACGTCCGGCGAGGTGAGTAGGTCCGGTTGGTAGCAGTCCTCGTAGCGACGGGCGGCGTCTGCGGGATCGCCGTCGCCCGATCCGCCACAGCCACCGAGCGCCGCCGCGATCCAGAAAATCACCGCCAGCGCTCCCCGTGCGCCTCGATCTCCGAGCACCGCCACGCCCCCTCCCGGCCGGCCCACCGCCTCGCGGCCGGCGCGCGACTGTAACAAAGGCGCCACCGCGACGTCGCGCGGCGGGCGTTCACGACACGCCCGGGGCGATCTCTCCACGGGATCTGCACGCCAGGTGCAGGGCCGGCACCCACGATCGGCGAGATGCAAACCCCATCTCGAGGTCAGCCATGACACCCGCCCGACTCGGCGCCATCGGACTCATCTTCGTCGCCACCGCCACCGCGTGGTTCCTCCTCGGCAGCTCGATCCTGGTCCGCACCGGCTCCCGCGGTGGCCAGCTCGAGGCGCAGGTCGAGCAGCTCTGGGGCGGGAGTCACCGGCAGCTCGCGCCCGCGGCGGCGGTCGAGCGCGCGCGCACCGAGACCGAGACGGTCACCGAGAAGGACGCGACCGGAGCACCGGTCACCGGCGCCGTGAGCCGCGTCCCCGTCGACGTCGTGCCGCTGGTCCTCGACTCCACCCACATCCAGGCGCAGATGCACGTCGATCACCGACGCAAGGGTCTGCTCTGGTACGACACCTACGAGATCGGGTTTCACGGGCGCTACACCGTCACCAACCCGGACGACGAGGCACGGCCGCTGGTGGTGACCTTCTCGTTCCCGTCGCGCAGCGCGATCTACGACGGCTTCGTGTTCCGGGTCGACGGCCACGACGCGGCGCCGGTCACCGACCTCTCGCATGGCGCCACGGTTCGCACCACCGTGGCCGCGCGCGCGCCCGCGGAGATCGAGATCACCTACCGCTCGCGTGGCATCGGCGCGTGGAGCTACGCGCTGGTGGAGTCGGGCGTCGGCCAGGCGCGCGACTTCGACCTCGTGCTCGACACCGACTTCGCCGCGATCGACTTCCCCGCCGGCTCGCTGTCGCCCACGGCCGAGGAGCAGGCGGGCGCGGGCTGGAAGCTCACCTGGCGCTTCACGAGCGTGGTCACGGGCCAGGTCATCGGCGTGGTGCCGCCGAGCAAGCTCAACCCGGGGCCGCTCGCCGCGCGCATCACCTACTTCGCGCCGGTGTCGTTGCTCTTCTTCCTCACGGTGATGGTGATCCTCGGGATGATCCGCGGCCAGAACCTGCACCCGATGAACTACTTCTTCCTGAGCACGTCGTTCTTCGCGTTCCACCTGCTGCTCGCCTACCTGGCCGACCAGATCGACATCCACGCGGCGTTCGCGATCTCCGCCGCGATCAGCATCGCGCTGGTGACGAGCTATCTGCGGCTGGTGGCCGGCATGCGCCGCTTCGTGCTCCACGCCGCCGCGGCACAGCTCCTCTACCTGGTCCTCTTCAGCTACGCGTTCTTCTTCCAGGGGCTAACCGGGCTCGCGATCACGATCGGCTCGGTCATGACGCTCGCCGTGCTGATGCAGCTCACCGCGCACATCGACTGGGAACGGATCTTCACGGACGGCCGTGCCGGGGCCTCGCGCGCTCCGCGGGCGCCCTTCGCGGCGGGTAGCCCGTCGCCCTAGCAACGGCCGAGCTCCCCGCGCAACTCGGGCTGGCGGCCCACCGGTCCTCGGTGGGCCCGGTCGGCGCGAAGGAAGGCGCCGCCTCCAGCCCAGCCCGCCTGTCGCCCAGGGCGAGCGCTTCGGTGCCCCGCCGGGCCGCCGCTCAGGCCTTCGTGCCGCGGCCGCCGCGGCGCGCGCGCGAGCGCTCGCTCAGCGACGGCAGCCCGAGCTCACGCATCTTCTGGTAGAGCGTGCTGCGCGAGATCCCGAGCCGCGCGGCGGCGCGCTCGACGTTGCCACGCTCGGCCTCGACCATCCGCGTCAGGTGGCGGCGCTCGACGTCGGCGAGCGTGAGCGAGAGCTCGCCGGTGCGATCGCGGGGCGAGGCCGCGGCGTCGAACCGCACCACCGGCGCATCCACCAGCCGTCCGCTCGAATAGAGGACCGCCCGCTCGAGCACGTTGCGCAGCTCGCGGATGTTCCCCGGCCAGGCGTGCCCGGCGAGGCGCCGGAGCGCCGCCGGTGTCAGCTCGAGGCCCGGTCGCCCGAGCTCGCTCGCGAGGGTCGCGAGCATCTGGCTCGCGAGCACCGGGATGTCCTCGACGCGCTCGCGCAGCGGCGGCACCACCAGCGGAAGCGCGCTCACCCGGAAGTAGAGATCGCTGCGGAAGCGCTGGTCGCGCACCCGCGCCGCGAGGTTGACGTGGGTCGCCGCGATCAGGCGCACGTCCACCTGGCGCTCGGCGACGTCGCCGAGGCGGCGGAAGCGCTTGGTCTCGATCGCCTTCAGCAGCTTGGCCTGGACCTCGAGGTCGAGGTCGCCCACCTCGTCGAGGAAGAGCGTGCCCCGGTCGGCCACCTCGAAGAGCCCCGACTTGGTGGTGACCGCCCCGGTGAAGGCGCCGCGCTCGTGGCCGAAGAGCTCGCTCTCGAGGAGCTCGCGGGTGAGCCCCGCGCAGTTGAGGTCGACGAACGGCTCGTCGCGGCGCGGCCCCTTGGCGTGGAGCCACTGGGCGAGCGTCCCCTTGCCGCTACCGGTCTCGCCGAGCACCAGCACCAGGCTGTCGCTCGTGAGCACCCGCTCCGCGTCGGCGGCGAGCAGCCGGATCGCCGCGCTGGCGCCGACGAAGGGATCGATGGCGCGTCGCGCCTCGACCTCCGCGGCGCGCCTCACCCGCCGATCGCGGCGCGCTGCCACCAGGCGCTCGACCACGGCTACCAGCGACGCCAGCGCCACCGGCTTGGTCATGAAATGGTCGGCGCCCTGCTGGATGGCGCGCACGGCCAGGTCGATGGTGGCGTGGCCGGTCATCACCACCACCGGCAGCCCGGGATCGGCCTGGCGCAACCCGGCGAGCAGCTCGAGGGCGTTGCCGTCCGGCAACATGTAGTCGACCACCGCGGCGTCACAGCGCGACTCGCCGTGCAGCGCGCGCCCCTGGCCGCAGCTCGCCGCCTCGACCACCTCGAAGCCGCGCGCCGCCAGGTAGTCGCGGACCACGCGGCGAGCCGTCGGCTCGTCCTCCACCAGCAACACGCGGGTCGGCGCCACGCTCAGGACCTCGGCCGCCCGCCGCACCCGGCACGCGTCACACGATGACCGCCGGGCTCGCGGTGCGAATCACCAGGCATGCGTTGGTCCCTCCGAAGCCGAACGAGTTCTTGAGCAAGACCTCGCCACGCCGCATGCGCGAGCGGTTGGCGACGTAGTCGAGATCGCACTCCGGATCGGGGGCGGTCAAGTTGATGGTCGGCAGGAACACGCCGCGCTCGGCGGCCGCGATCGCGAGCACCGTCTCGATCGCACCGGCCGCGCCGTAGGCGTGGCCGTGCATCGACTTGCTCGCGCTCACCGGCACGTCGAACGCGTGTGCACCCAGCACGCGCTTGAGGGCGATCGTCTCGGTGAGATCGCCGCGGGGCGTCGAGGCCGCGTGCGCGCTCACGAAGTCCACCTCGCACGGCAGCACCCGCGCCGCGCGCAGCGCGAGCTCCATCGCGCGGCCCCAGTGACGCCCCTCCGCGTCGGGGTGGTAGACGTGGTGGGCGTCGTTGGTGATCGCGTCGCCGAGGAGCTCGGCGTGGACGTGGGCGCCACGCGCGAGCGCCGCGGCGAGGGACTCGAGGACCACCACGCCCGCCCCCTCGGCCATGACCAGCCCGGCGCGGTCGACCGAGAACGGCTTGCAGGCCCGCTCCGGATCGGAGGTCGGGTTGATCGCGCCGGCGTTGCCCATGCTGCCGAGCAACACCAGGCCGATGCACGCCTCGGTGCCACCCGCGACCACGACGTCGGCGCGGCCGCTGCGGATCAGGTCGGCGCCCACCACGATGGCCGCGGCTCCCGAGGCGCACGCGTTCACGAGCCCGAGGTTCGGACCGCGCAGGCCGTGCTCGAGGGCCACCAGCGCCGCCGGCATGTTGCCCGAGATGTTGAGGCTCACCCGCCCCGGCAGCTCGTGCGCAGCGCGCTCGACGAACGCCGCGTGCAGCGCTCGATGGTAGGTCTGGCTCCCGGGCGCGGCCACGCCCAGCACCACGGCGGTGCGCTCGCCGAGCTCGCCGTCGAAGGTGAGCCGAGCGTCGTCCACCGCCTCGCGGGTCGCGGCGAGCGCATACACCACCGCCGGGTCGTAGGAGTCCGCGAACTCGGACGCCACGAAGCGCGACGCGTCGAGCCCTTCGACCGTACCGGCGACGCGCGAGCGGATCCCCGCACCGTATTCGCCCCACAGCTGGCTCTCGCAGCTACGGATCCCCGAGCGGCCGGCTTCGCCGTTCGCCACCGCCTCGGCGACCGTGTTCCCGAGCGGGCAGACCAGCCCCATTCCAGTGATCGCGACACTCTTCACGTCCCCACGCCTCCTTCCTCGCGCCCCGTGCGGACCCGTCCCGCACGATTCGAGCGCGAGCGCTCCCCCCTCGCGCTCCGGACGGATCCGGGGCGCGTCGAGCACCAGCCGACGCGGCTCTCGAACTCCGAGCCCGCGCTACGCCACCGACGGCTCCATCGCGGTCGCCGCGAGCGGCAGCCGGATCTGGAACGCCGTCCCCACGCCGACCTCGCTGCGACACTCGATCGTCCCGCCGTGCGCGCGCACGATCATGCGGCACACCTCGAGACCGAGGCCGGTGCCGCTCGGACGGGTGGTGAAGAACGCCTCGAACACCCGCTCGAGCTGATCCGACGGGATCCCACGCCCGGTGTCCTTGACCTCCAGGAACGCCTGGCCGCGATCGACGTGACACGCCACCCGGATCTCGCCGCCCTCGGGGGTGGCCTCGGAGGCGTTCTGCACCAGGTTCCAGAGCACGCGCCGGAAGCGCCGCGCGGCGAGCGCGCACGTCACGGGGCCGTGCACCTCCGCGACCAGCCGGAAGCGCTGGTCGATGGTGCTGCGGCGCAGCTCGCCCACGAACTGCGACACCAGCTCGGCCAGGTCGGCGACCCGCACGTGGTAGTGCGGTACCCGCCCCTGCGCCAGGCACATCAGCTCACTCGCCAGGTCCTGGATGCCCTGTACGCCCTCCTCGAAGAGCGGGCTCGAGAGCTCCGAGGCCCCGCCCAGCGAGGACAGCTCGGCCGCGCCCATGAGCGCGGTCAGGTAGTTGCGGATGTCGTGCGCGATGCCGGCGGCGAGCTTGCCCGCCAGCGCCAGCTTCTCGGTCTGGAGCAGGCGCTCGCGCGTGGTCTCGAGCTCGCGGTTGCGCACCTTGAGGTCCTCGACGAGGCGGCGGTTCTCGAGGGTGAGCCGGCGCTGCTCGAGGGTCTCGGCGATCGCCATCCGCAGCATCAGCGGATCGCACGGCTTGACCAGGAAGCGCTCGACCTGGCCCTCGTTGATGGCACGCAGCATCGCGTCGATGTCGGCGAACGCCGTGAGCAGCACGCGCCCGACGTCGGGCTGGTGCGTGCGCAGCCACACGAACAGGTCGGTGCCGCGCATCCGCGGCATGCGCTCGTCGGCCACCACCAGGTCGAACGGCTCGGCGCCGAGGAGCTGCTGCGCGTCGGCGCCGTCGCGGGCGGTGCGGACGTCGTACTGACGGTGGAGCATCAGCTCCATCGTCTCGCGCAGCTCCGCCTCGTCGTCGACCACCAGCACGCGAGCGCGCGGTGCCGCGGCCGTGCGGGGACTCTCCCCGGTGGAACGGACCTCGTGTGTCGGAGTCACGGGTACCTCACGCGGCGGCGTCCGAGGGGGCGGTGTCGAGCCCGCCAGCGGCGCGTTCGGGTAGTCCGGCGAGGGGCAGGCGCACCGTCACCGAGGTGCCCTCGCCGACGATGCTCTGGATCGAGACGTGGCCACCGTGCTCCTCGACGATCTGGCGCGTCAGCGCGAGGCCGAGGCCCGAGCCCTCGCCGGGCGCGCGGCTGGTGAAGAACGGATCGAAGACCCGGTCGATATGGCTCGCCGGAATGCCGCAGCCGCTGTCGGCTACCACGATCTCGAGGTGCTCGGCCTCGCGCCGGGTGGTGACCCACAGCCGACCGCCACTCTCCGGCAGCGCGAGCAAGGCGTTCTTCACGAGGTTGAGCAGCACCTGGTTGATGCGGCCGACGCGGCAGCGCACCGTCGCGTCGTCCGTGAGGCTCTGGATCACCTCGACGGCCGGGCTCGAGAGAGCACCCGTGAGCAGCAGCGTCGAGGTCAGCGCCTGGTTCAGGTCGGCGTTCTCGGGCGAGATCTCGTGCCCGGGGCGCGCCATCGCGCGCAGGTACTCGACCACGCTTCGGATCCGGTCGACTCCCACCCGGGACGCCGCGAGCAGTCGCCGGCAGGTCTCGGCGTTCGAGCCAGGCCCCTCTCCCGCCGCGTCGGGGCTCGACGCGACCAGGTCCTCGACCACCTCGCCGAGGGCGAACAGCGAGTTCGAGATGAAGCCGAGCGGGTTCAGGATCTCGTGCGCCATGCCACCGGTCAGGATCATCAGGGAAGAACCCGTCTCGCGCTGCAGCTCGTCCACCCGCTCCTCCTTTCGCTTGAGCAGCGATCGCACGACGGCGCGCAGCTCTTTCACGCTGAAGGGCTTGTGGAGGTATACGTCGGCGCCGCTCTCGCGCGCGGTGGCGCGGTCGTCGGCCTGCCCGCGCGCCGTCAACATGACGATCGGAATGCCGCGGGTGTCCTCGTGGCGGCGCAGCTCGCGACACAACGCCGGACCGTCGCGACGCGGCATCATCCAGTCGGTGATGACGAGGTCGGGACGGTGCTCGCGGGCACGCTCGAGCCCCTCCACGCCGTCGCTGGCCGTGACCACCCGGTAGTCGCGCGAGAGCTGCAGCGTGATGAAGCGCTTGAGCTCGGCCGAGTCCTCGACCACCAGCACCGTGGCGGCGCGCGGCGGCGCCTCGACGCGGTCGACGCTGCGGCGGTCGGCGGCCTCGAAGAGCTCGCCGTAGCGATACGCGGGCTCGCTCGTGACCGACTGCACCCATGCCCCGAGCCCGCTGTCCTCGGCGCGGCGGCGCTGGGTGAGGTCGGTGACGGCGTGGCGGCGATCGACCACGTCGGTCGGGATCTCGTCGCAGGCGCGTTTGAGCCGCACCGTGAACGTCGAACCCTCGTTCGCCTCGCTCGTGACCGCCACCGAGCCGCCGTGGAGCTCGACGAACTCCTTCACCAGGGCGAGCCCGATGCCGGTGCCGCCGCGAGAGCGCGTGGCGCTCGGGTCGACCTGGCTGAAGCGCTCGAAGATGCGCTGGTGCTCGGCCGCGGGGATGCCGATGCCGCTGTCCGCCACCATCACGCGGATCTCGTCGGCGTCCTCCTCGAGGGTGAGCTGGATGGTGCCGCCCTCGGGGGTGAACTTGATCGCGTTCGACACCAGGTTGAGCACGACCTTCTCGATCTTCTGCACGTCGACCGAGAGTGTCACCGGCCCCGTGGGCAGCACCGTGCGGAGGGTGAGCCCGCGCCATCCGGCCATCGGCGCAGCCTGCGAGGCGATGCCGCGCAACAGCTCGGCGAGATCGACCTGCTCGAGCCGCAGGCGTGCCTGTGACGCCTCGAGCCGCGCCAGGTCGAGGAGGTCGTTGATGAGCCTGAGGAGCCCGAGCCCGTTGCGGCGGATCACGTCGAGGTACTCGACCTCGCTCGGGTCGCGGTGCGTCCGGTCGGAGCCGGCGAGGGTCTCGAGCGCGCCCAGCATGAGCGTGAGTGGCGTGCGCATCTCGTGCGACACGTTCGCCATGAAGGTGGTCTTCATCTGGTCGAGCGCGCGCAGCTTCTCGAGGGCCGCTGCGAGCTCGTGGCGGCCCTCGAACTCGGCCTTCGCGAGGCGCAGCCGCTGGGCGTTGGCGGCGATCGAGATGCCGAGACCACCGAGGATGAAGAACGTGTTGTTGAGGGTGGTGCGCCAGTGCGGCGCCGGATCGAGGAGCGCCACCCCGAAGTACATGGACGCCATGCCCACGCCGACCACCGAGGCGGTGCGCCACGCCCACGGCATGATCAGCCCGGCCGCGAGGGTCGTGACGATCAGCCCGGCGTAATAGAGGCTTCGCTCGAACCCGGTGTAGGTCAGCATCACGCAGATGACGGAGCTCACCCACCACACCGCGAGCGCGCTCACCACCACGAGCGATCCCGTCGGGCGTGGCTTGCGCGCCCACAGCCAGATCGGCACGTAGACCACCGCGCACAGCACGCGCAGCCCCAGGAACCGGTCCACCACGCCCGGGAACTCCGACGGCGGGTACACCACCCAGTCGACCGCCCAGAACACCAGGAAGATCACGATCGCCACCAGCGAGAAGGTGCGGATGCCGCGCTGCAGCATCTCGCGCACCTCGTCGGCCCATCCGTGGGGGGCCGGCGTCGCGGCGGTGGCGAGCTCGCTGCTCATGCGTTCTTTCGCGCCGCCAGGATCACCGCCCGCGGCGGCGTGCCGAACGCGGTGGTGACGTGCTCGACCGAAAACCCCGCGGTGGTGAAGAGCTGCCGCAAGCCGTTCTCCTCGAAGAACCGGAACGTGCCCTCGTCCGCGAGCCTGAGCAGCCACGCGGCGGAGCTCATGTACTCGCGCACGCCGCTCAGGAAGTCGTCGGACGATACACCCTCCGGCGGCGGCACGAGCCCCTGTCCGATCTCCTCGATGAGCGAGGTGTAGATCCCCGAGAGATCGGCGTCGGGGCGGATCGACGACGCCACCAGCCACGCGCCGCTCGGCAGCGCCGCATGCAAGCGCCGCAGGAACGCCAGCGGGTCGGGCAGGCACGAGAGGAAGAGGCTCATGAGCACCGTGCGCGCGCCGCCGAGGCGCGCGGGCACCGGCTCGAACGCGGCGTCCCACTCGACGGTCTCGATCGGCATCGCCTGCTCGGCGCCCCGCCGCGCCGCCTGGGCGAGGACCTGAGGCACGAGGTCGTACGTCACCACGCCGCCGGGTCGCGCTCGGAGGCGGGCCAGGAACGGGATCGAGTGGCCCATGCCGCCGCCGATGTCGTGGACCACGTCACCGGCGGCCGTCGCGAGCAGCTCGACCTGCTTGGTCATGAGCTCGCGGTACTCGCGCGTGGAGGCGAGAGCGTCGAAGCCGAGGCTCCCGCCCTGCTCACCCAGCATGTAGCCGCGCCAGTAGTCGCGCGGCGACGCGAGGTGGGTTCGGGGGGCGCGCGCCCACTCGCCTTTCGACACGCGCTCGGCCTGCTCCTCGGTGGGCACGGCGATCACCGCGTCGGGCACCTCGACCTGCGCCAGCAGGTGGCGCACGATCGGCACGTACGAGACCACGGCCTCGGCGCTCTTGGTCGGGATGTGGCCGCACGGCACGGTGACGAGGCGGCGGTCGAGGGTCGGTGCGCACTCGAGGATGCTGCGGATGCGCCCGACGTTGACGAACGCGTCGAAGCGGCCGTGCACCCACAGCACCGGCACCGCCAGCCGCGCCGCGTCCGCCTGCGCATCCTGCAGGAAGACGAGGTGGTGGCGGATGCCGTCGGCGGTCCAGCGGTCGGTGTCGGCGAGCAGACCGAGGACGTTCTGCACGTGGCTGCGGATCCCGGCGCGGTGCTTCGCGACGTAGTCGATCCCGCCCGACGCCATGCGCACCAGATCCTGGATGTCCGACGCTCCCATCAGCTCGACCAGCGACGTCACGCGCGGGTCCAGGGCGGCGGCGCGCAGACAGAGCGGTCCCGAGAAGCTCATGCCGATCAGCACGGTCGAGCGCGGCGTCGGATGCGCGCGGCGATGCGCGTAGTCCACCGCGGCGCGGATGTCCTCGACGCACGCCGAGAACGTGAGGCCGAGGGTCTCCTTGCCCGCCTGACGGAACTCGGGGTCCTTGTCGCTCTCGCCGAGCGCGTTCGAGTAGTCGAGCCGAAGCACCGCGATCGCGCGCAGGTTGGCGTCGAAGCTCGCCGCCAGCGTCTGCGCGAGCAGCGACGTCGACTCCTTGGTCTTCGCCCACGCCGGCGGGATCACCACCACCGTGAGCGGACCCGGATGGCGGACCTCGGTCCAGAGCCCGACCAGCGCGCGGTCGCCGGCGTGGAGCTCGACGCGCTCGGCGGGGTAGTCGCGCTCGGCGAAGAGCGGCTCCAGGTCGGCCCCCGAGTAGTCCTCCTCGAGCGCGGCGCGGACCACGCCTTCGGTGTGCCGACCGCCCTCGCCCACGAACGTGACGCCCACCGTGTAGCCGCCCCACGGCTGAGCGCGGCGATGGCGCACCACGACCCGCTCGTGCCCGACACATCCGTCTCCGAAGTCGAGGTCCACCTCGAGCAGGCGGCCGTCCTCGTGCTCGACACGGGCCTCGCGCGCGAAGAACGAGAAGCCACGCGGCGACACGTCGACGATCGGCAAGCGCTCGTCGCCGACCTCCACCGTCAGCGCCGAGTCGAGGCCGAGGGCCAGCCGGTCCTGCGCGCGCTGATCGGTGGCCGCGCACACCGAGGGCACCGAGAGCCGCGCGCGCCCTTCGTCCACTCCCAGGAGGTAGCCGTCCATCGAGAAGCTCTCGTGGCGGGCGAACGTCGAGTAGCACAGGTAGTCGCCCACCGCGCCAAGCGCGCGCGCTTCGGGCAGCGTGACCACCAGGTGGCGGCGCTCCTCGTCGAACGCGAACGCGGTGGCCTGGATCGCGCGGCCCACGTTCATGCGCGCGAAGGTGAGCGGCGCCGCGTCCTCGGCGAGCGCGTGCAGCGTGGCGACGATCTGGTCCGGCTCGGCGATGCGGCGGTAGCCCACCAGCTCGCCGGCTTGCGCGCGCCGGAACGTCTCGGCGACCGTGCGGCACAAGAGCTGGCTCTTGGCGATGCGCAGCAGCTCTTGCTGGACCTCGCCGCTGACGCGCACGAAGCGCAGCCTGAGCTCGGTGTGGTCCGGGCTCGCGTGGACTCCCACGACCTGCGCATCGACGTCGCTGGTGAGCCCGACCCGCGCGAGCCGCACCCGCAGCCTGACCAGCGGCGCGGCGGCAAGCGACGCCTCGACGCGGATCCTCGCGCCGTACGGCGACACGTCGAGCAGCTCCGCCGGGCTCGGCGCCTCGAGCGCGATCCCCGACAGTCCGGCGCGCGGGTACGCGCGGCGCTCGCTGGTCGAGTCGACGGCGCCGTAGACGTCGATCAGGAAGTGGCGCAGCTCGCCGGGTGAGGTGCGCGGGTCGCCCACCAGGCGGCCCGTGGTGTGGCGCATCGCGTAGAACACCGAGCTCGCGTGCGACGGCCGGCGGATGATCGCCGCGGGCGGACGATCATGGAGCCCGCCGAGCGCCGAGGCGAGGCGCTCGGTTCCGATCGCGGGGTCGATGACGCACGGTCCCGCCACGCCGTTCTCGGCGCACGCCACGTGGAGGTGGTGCTCCGCGGCGAGAGCGCCCACCGAGCGGGCGATCTCGTCGTGTGACGAGACGATCCAAAGCTGTGCTGGCTGTTGGCCTTCCGTGACCCGTGCTGCAGCAGGCATCCCGCCTCCAGGCCCCCCTGTCGGACAGATATCGATCCATGCAGCATGATTCGTGCCGAAAATCACACACGGGGAGCCCCCGACATCGTCACGACCCTGTCCTAATTTCAGACAGGATTGGAACGGTTCGCAGTTTCGCCCGTGTTTCGCACATTTAGACTCATGATCATGGGTGAAGCGAGCGCTCGCACGACCCGATCGGCGCACCAGGCCGCAGCCGAAGCGCGCCGGGTCGAGCCCGGCGACACACCCGACGAAGTTCAGAGTCTGGAATCCAGACGAACTGTCCCCGGTACCGTACGGCGACATCCGGCGGTGCTAACGTGGTCACTCCGCAGGTTGGCAGTCGTATCCCACGATCCGCACGCTGCCTTCGCTGGCGCTCGACCCGCTCGCGAGCCCGAGCTCGAAGCTCCCCTTGGTGCCGGCGGTGAGGGCGGGCGGCACCACCGCCACGTGCGGCGCGCCGGCCGGGACGGCGGTGGCGCCATCCTTCACGACGGCCACCACCACGTCGCGGGCGATACCAGGACCGGCGTTCTCGATCTCGCCGCGCATGGTCACGACGCCCGAGCTGCTCGAGGTGGTGGGCGCGCCCACGAACTTGAGCTCGCAATAGCCACTGCCGCTCACACCGAACTCGGGACGCGGCGCAGAGCATCCCTCGATCTCGCGGGTGAGCACCTCCTTGCCGCCGCCGTGCGCTCCCACTCCGGTCCAGGTCGCGGCCACCTCGAAGCTCGCCTCGCCGCCCGGCTGGATATCGCTCGGCTGGGTGGCGACGACCTGATCGTCGACGACGAAGTCGTCCGTGGCGCCTCGGATCTGGAAGCGCACCTTGGCGCCGTGCGCGACCGCGTCACCGGCGTTCCGCACCTTGCCCTTGAAGGTGACCTTCTTGGCGGCGTTGTCCTGCGAGCGCTGCGGGGCGCCGACGTCCTCGAGCTTGCACTTGGTGGCGCTCGTGGTCTCCTCGGCGCGTGCGCTCCACGGCGCGACCACGAGCGCGGCGAGTGCGAGAGAGAGGGTCAAGCGGGTTCGCGTGCGCATCGTCGTCCTCCGGGCGTGAGTTCCGTGGGGTTCGCTTCGGTCATCGAGGGGATTCGTCGCCCTGCGTGCTCGGACCGAGCACGGGCTCGGCCGCGTTGAGCGCCGCGACGGCGGCGGGAATCCCGGCATAACACGCGGTCTGCACCAGCACCTCCACGAGCTCGGCGCGGCTCCAGCCGAGGCGCAGCGCGCCGGCCAGATGGGCGCGGAGCTCGTCGGTGCGGCCGAGCGCCGCGAGCTGGGCGACCGTCGCCAGGCTGCGGCTCTTCAAGTCGAGCCCGGGACGCGACCACACGTCGCCGAAGCAGGCGCGCCTCACCCACGCGAAGAAATCGGGCGCGACGCGGGTCGCGGGCGGCCCGCCGCCGGTGGCGTGCTCGCCCCAGAGCTGCTCCTGGATCGCCTTTCCCGCGCTCGCTCGCTCGTCGTCGGTCATCGGATCTCCTGGCCCGGGTCGGGCGCCGCGCTCGCGCGCGGTTCGATCGGGAGCGGCCGGCGGGGGCACGGAGGCCCCCGCCCTACGAAATTCCCAGGGGGCCACGGGATCGGGATCCCCGCGCCGGTCCATGGTCGCGAACCCCAGGGGGCCCGGGTTTGGGATCCCCGCGTCGGTCCGGGGTCGCGGACTCCACGGGGCACGAGATCGGGATCCGGGCGTCGGTCCGGGCTCGCAGCGACCGGGGTTCCATCCCCCGTCAGGCGCCCCGCCTGCACGTCGATCAGCGCGCCGTGTCGGGTCATCTCGACAAGACCCAGCGCGCGGCGGCTCACTCGCCCTTCGCGAGGAGCTGATCGCGGAGCCGGAACTTCTGCACCTTGCCCGCGAGCGTACGGGGCAGCTCGGCCACCAGCTCGAGGCGCTCGGGGATCTTCTGCTTGGCGAGGCCGGCGCCGCGGAAGTGCGCCGTCATCTCGTCGAAGGTGAGCGGGTCGCGCTCGTTGCGCACCACCACGAACGCACACACCCGCTCGCCGTAGCGCGGGTCCGGCGTGGCGACCGCGGCCGCCTCCATCACCTTCGGGTGGGTGGCGAGCACGTCCTCGATCTCGCGCGCCGAGATGTTCTCGCCGCCGCGGATGATGATGTCCTTGATGCGGTCGGTGATGGTGAGGCAGCCGTTCGCGTCGAGCACGCCGATGTCGCCGGTGTGGTACCAGCCGTCGTCGTCGAACGCCCCGTTGTGGACCTCGTCGCGATAGCCGACGCACAGGTCCGGGCCGATCGTGAGGACCTCGCCGGGTGTACCGGGCGGCACCTCGGCTCCACCCGCGTCGACGATCTTGAGCCGCACGCCGAGCTGCGCGCGCCCGTCGGTGCGGGCGCGCCACTCGACCGGATCGGCCATGAAGGCCTGGGTGATCGACGGATGCTCGGTCGAGCCGTAGGACCGGAACGAGAAGATGCCGTTCGCGGCGGCCTTCTCGATCAGGCTCGCGGGGACGCCGGCACCGCCGCAGCCGAAGAGCCTGAGGCTCGAGAGGTCGCGGGTGGCGAGGTCGGGGTGGTCGAGCAAGCCGTTCAGGAAGAACGGTGCCCCGCCCGCCTTGGTGGCGCGGTGGCTCTCGATCAGCTCGAGGCACGCGGCCGGGTCCCAGCCGTCCATCATCACGATCTTCTGGCCCATCACCGCCGCGAACAGGAAGTTCGAGATCAGCCCCGCGATGTGACCGGCGGGGTTGGGCGAGACCATGATCTCGCACCCCTCGACGTCGTCGGTGGACTGGACCTGGGCGCGGATCTCGGCGAGCAGCGAGTTGTGCGAGTGGAGGACACCCTTGGGCTCGGCGGTGGTGCCGGACGTGTAGTTGGTGACGTGGACGTCGTCGGGGTGGACGGCGGGGCGCGGAAAGCGGTCGTGGCCGCGCGCTTCCATGTCCTCGAAGGAACGCGCGCCGGCGGGCGGCTCGCCGACCACGATCCAGGTGAGCCCCGCGTGGCGCGCCGGGTAGTCGCGGTCCGAGTAGTCGATGCCGCCCCACACCGCGGGCGAGACCATCGCCTTGGCGCCCGACGAGCGCAGGATGTGGTCGACCTCGGTGCGCCCGTAGACGTGGATGATCGGCAGTACCACCAGGCCGAGCTCGACGCACGCGTGGTAGAGGACGCCCGCCTCGATCCAGTTCGGCATCTGCGCGGCCACGACGTCGCCGCTCCCGAGCCCCAGATCGTGGAGCGCGCCCGCGAGGCGGACGCCGCGGCGGTGCATCTCGCCGAGCGTCGTCTCGCCGGAGCGGAACCACGACCACACCACCACCGGTCGGTCGCCCCACCGCTCGACCGCGCGGTCGATGCGGTCGCGCACCGTCTCGGACCCGTAGAAGCCCTCGTCGTACCAGCGCTGGGTGAGGGCGGTGCGTGTTCCTCGCATGGGGGCTCCGCTCGCGGCGCGCGACGTGGCGCGATCCTACGCGCGCGCTTTCGAATCCAGCAAGAAGCCGCCGAGGGCGGCGAGCAGGAGCGCCGGCTGGTCGATCATCGGCACGTGGCCCGAGCCCGGGATCAGGACGGCGCGACCGTCGGCGAGGACCGCGCCGGTCATGCGCTCGACGGTGGCCGGCGAGAGCATCGACGAGTCGGCGCCGCGCACCACCAGCACCGGGCAGCGGATCGCGGCGACATCCCGCCACAGCGCGGCCTCCCCCTGCTCCGCCCAGCTCTTGCGATCGAACGCCTGGCTTCGCTGCGCGGCCTCGGGACCGCTCGTGGCGGGCTTCCCGGCCGCCGCCTTCTCGGCACGCGCCGGGCGCGGCTTCCAGAACATCGGGTCGAGGGTGGGCTCGTAGCGGCCGTCGTCGCGGCGTGTGAGCCAGTGGGCCGCGAGCCGCCGCAGCCGCGCCGGGTCCGCGCCCGGGTGGTGGCGCGCGAGCTCCGCGGCATAGTCGTCGACGCTCGCGAACGAGCCGTCGCCCTCGCGCGCGCGGCGACCGCCACCGCCACCGCTCGCGCGCAGCTCCGCGCCGGCGTCGACCAGCGCGAGCCGGCTGACGCGCTCCGGGAAGCGCGCGGCGTAGCCAATCGCCGCGTGACCCGCCGTCGAGTGCGCGACCAGTGCCGCACGCTCGCCGCCCAGCGCCGGGAGCGCCGCGGCCAGGTCCTTACCGATCGAGACGTGGTGGTAACGAAACCCGGCATCGCGGTCGGATGCCCCGTGGCCACGCAGGTCGAGGGCGACCACCCGGTACTGGCCGACGAACGCGGGCGCGAGCTCGTCCCACACGTGGTGGTCGTGGCCGAAGCCGTGGACGAAACACACGAGCGGGCCCTCTCCGCCGTACTCCCACCCGGCGAGCGTGAGATCGTCGGCGCCGGGGACGCGCGCCAGGCGGGGCTCTCGGGCGGCGGTCAAGGCATTCTCGCGGCGGAAGGCACGAAAGCGGGAAGCTCGATCGAATTTGACGAAGTGTCAAATTTGGGGTTCTAGTCTCCGCGTCGCGGGTTCGGAGGGACCGGCTCCCGCCGGTCCGCAGGCGTTCGGCGGAGCAGGAGCTCCGCCCTCCGAAGGTTCGTTCACGCCAGCGAAGGGCGGAGGTGGCTTTGGGTTATCGAATCGGCATCGACGTCGGCGGTACCTTCACCGACTTCGCGTTGGTCCGGCCAGACGGCACGGTCGACGTCACCAAGAGTCTCACCACACCCCAGAACCAGGCCCTCGGCGTGATCGCCGGGTTGCGTGACCTCGCCGCGCACGAGGGCCGCGCGCTCGAGGACCTGCTCGGCGCCACCGACGTGGTGGTCCACGCCACCACCACCGCCGACAACACGCTCATCGAGCACAGCGGCGCGGTGACCGGCCTGGTCACCACCGAGGGCCACCGCGACGAGATCGAGTACCGGCGCGGCTGGCGCGAGAACATCTGGGACCCCACCTACCCAGCTCCCCCGGTGATCGCGAAGCGCCGCTTCCGGATCGGCGTGCCGGGGCGCCTCGATCACCACGGCCACGAGCTGGTCCCGCTCGACGAAGACACCGTGCGGCGCGCCGCGCGGCGCTTCCGCGACCACGGCATCCAGTCGGTGGCGGTGAGCCTGCTCTTCAGCTTCGTCGATCCGAGCCACGAGAAGCGCGTCGCCGAGATCCTCCGCGAGGAAGCACCCGCCGCGCGCGTCTACCTCTCTCACGAGGTCATGCCCGCGGCGCCCGAGTTCGAGCGCACCTCGACCACGCTGGTGACGGCGTTCGTCGGCCCCAAGGTGGTGAGCTACCTCGAACGCCTCGGCAGCGAGCTGCGCCAGGCGGGCTACGCGAACCCGCTCCTCATCATGCAGTCGAACGGCGGCATCACCACCGTCGAGGCGGTCAAGCAGCGGCCGATCGTGACGCTCGCCTCCGGGCCGGCCGGGGGCGTCACCGCCACGGTGCGGGTCGCGGCGAGCTGCAAGAGCAAGGACTTCATCGGCGTCGACATGGGCGGGACGTCCTACGACGTGTGCCTGGTGCGAAACGGCGAGCCCGAGATCAAGAGCTTCTGGAACTGGCTCTATCGCCACTGCATCGCGCTGCCGGTGGTCGACGTGCTGTCGATCGGCGCGGGCGGCGGCTCGATCGCGCAGGTGAACGCGGGCGGGCTCACGGTGGGGCCGGCGTCGGCGGGCTCCGATCCGGGCCCGATCTGCTACGGCCGGGGCGGCACCCGCGTGACGGTCACCGATGCCAACCTGGTGCTCGGGTATCTCAACCCGAAGGCGCTCTGCGGCGGCTCGCTCGCGATCCACCGGGACGGCGTCGAGGACGCGCTCCGCACCCAGGTGGCCGAGCCGCTCGGGCTCTCGGTGATCGAGGCCGCGGCCGGCATCCACCGCCTCACCAACGCCAACATGAACAACGCGATCCGCCGGGTGTCGTCCGAGAAGGGCCACGACCCACGCAAGTTCGACCTCGTCGCGTTCGGCGGCGGCGGTCCCACCCACGCCACCGCGCAGGCCCTCGAGATGGGGATCGAGCGCGTGATCGTGCCGCGGCTCTCGCCGGTGCTCTCGGCGTTCGGGGCGCTCACCGCCGACTTCGTGGTGAACCAGGTCCACGCCCACATCGCGGAGGTGGGCCTGCTCGACGTCGCCGCCGTGAACGCGGAGCTCGCGTCGCTGCGCGGCCGCGCCGAGGAGGAGCTGGCGCAGGTCGGCGTGCGTGGCGACGACGTGGTCCACCACGTCGCGTTCGGCTGCCGCTACCCCGGCCAGACCTTCACGCTGAGCGTGCCGGCCGAGCTCGAGGGCGGCGCGATCACCCGCGTCACGGTGGACCGCGTCGCGGCGCGCTTCCACGAGCTCCACGAGGAGCTCCACACCTTCGCGACCCCCAACGAGCCGGTGGTGGTGGCCGAGCTCACCGTGCGCACCGTGGGGACCGCGCCCAAGCCGGACCTGCCGCGCGTGGCGAAGGGCAAGGGCGCGATCGGCGCAGCGCGGACCGGCACGCGCAAGGCCCACTTCGGCGGCGAGATGGTGGACACGCCGATCTACGACGGCGCGCTCCTCGGCAGCGGCCACGTCGTGGAGGGCCCCCGCGATCATCGAGGAGGTGTTCTCCACGATCGTCGTCCACCCGGGCCAGCAGTCGAGGATCGACGTGTACGGCAACCACGTCATCACCCGGATCGGCGCCAAGAAATCCCGAGCCAAGACGAAGCCGGCGGCGAGCGCCGAGACGGCCGGAGCTGAGCGATGAGCGAGGCGAGCACCCACGGCGGCGAGCCGCGCATCGACCCGATCACCGCGGAGGTCATCCGCGGCGCGATGGAGACCGTGGCCTACGAGATGGCCATGCACGTGAGCCTGGCCGCGGTCACGCCCATCCTGAACCAGTCGAACGAGCGGAACGCCAGCATCCTCGACGCCCGCGGGCGGCTCGCGGCGCTCTCGGTCGGGATCCCGCAATTCATGCTCGCGTCGCGCGGGCCGGTCCGCTTCGCCCTCGAGTTCTTCGGCCAAGACGGGTTCCACGCCGGCGATATCTTCGCCGCCAACGACCCCTACCACGGCGGCGGGCACCTCCCGACTGGAACATCTTCTCGCCGGTGGTGGTGAAGAACGAGCTGGTGCTGATCGCCTCGATCCAGTGCCACCACGGCGACACCGGCGGCGACACCCCGGGCGGCTACAGCGTGAACGCCGTCGACGTGTGGGCCGAGGGGCTCAGGGTGCCGGCGATCAAGCTGGTGGAGCGCGGCCACGAGAGGAAGGACGTCCTCTACCTGCTGCGCACCAACAACCGCCTGCCCACCCACGGCGCCGACCTCGAGGCGCAGATGGGCGCGGCGCGGATCGGCGCGCGGCGCCTCGGCGAGCTGGTCGAGGCCTACGGCGTCGAGACGATCCGCGCCGCGGTCGACTACTCGATCGACCTCACCCGCCGCCAGCTCAAGCGCGAGATCGCGAGCTGGCCGGACGGCGTCTACGAGGGCACCTCGTTCGTCGAGCAGGACACCCGCGGCAACCGCGACATCAAGATCCACTGCAAGGCCACGGTCGCGGGCGACCAGCTCACCCTCGACTACAGCGCCTCCGACCGCCGCACCAACCTCACCACCAACGGCACCTTCGGCAACACCCAGGGGATGGTGCTGTCGCAGCTCTGCACCATGCTCGATCCCTCGCTCCCCAAGAACGAGGGGCTCTTCGAGGCCATCGAGCTGATCGTGCCCAAGGGCACGTGCATCAACCCCGAGGAGACGCGGCCGGTGTCGGCGGGGACGCACCACCCCGGCGTCGAGGTGAGCGAGGCGCTCTGCAGCGCGCTCTCGCAGGCGGTGCCCGAGCGCGCTCAGCCACAGACCTACAAGATCGCCATCCCCACGGTGATCTTCGGCAACCACCCGCAGACCGGGGCGTTCTTCGTCGATCAGTCGGTGGACACCACGTCGACCTGCGCGTGCGCGTCGTCGGCGGGAGATGGTTGGGGCGCCACTCCCACCGCGTTCGGCAACCTCATCCTGTCCACCGCCGAGATCAACGAGAGCCTGCTGCCGCACCGGCAGATCGCCCGCGACCTCATCACCGACAGCGGCGGACCGGGGCGCTGGCGCGGCCAGCCCGGCGCCCGCTACGTGAAGGAAGTGACCGCCGACTGCCAGGTCTACACCTGGGTGCTGGGCGGCAAGACGCGGGTGCCGGGTGTCGCGGGCGGCAGCCCGGGCTCGGTGAACCGGGTGTTCCTGCGCCAGGGCGGCGCGCACGCGTACGAGGTGAAGCACACCGCGTTCTACGTGGGGCACAAGGCGGGCGAGCAGATCATCGTCGACTTCGCGTCAGGTTCCGGCTGGGGTGACCCGCTGACGAGGCCAGCCGAGCTCGTGCTCGAGGACGTCCTCGACGAATACGTGTCGATCGAGGGCGCGGCGCGCGACTACGGCGTGGTGATCGAGGGCGATCTGGAGGCGTTGAAGCTCTCGGTGAACGCGGACGCCACGGCGAAGATCCGCGACGAGCTGCGCGTGAAGCGCGCGGAAGAGCTGGCGCGCGGGCCGGTCGACGACGCGCCCACCCGGATCGCCAACGTGCAGGAGTGGTTCGACCGGCGGCTGCCGTGGAAGCTCCGCGAGAACCCGGACGTGACCGGCGGCTTCAACGGCACCTTCGCGTTCAACGTCTCCGGAGAGGGCGGCGGTCAGTGGTCGGTCACGATCGCCGGCGCTGAAGCGACCGTGACGCCGGGGCTCTCCCCCGACGCCAAGTTCACGCTCTCGTGCAGCGCCGAGCACTTCGTCGGCATGACCAACGGCGAGGTCGACGGCATGCAGCTCTTCATGAACGGCTCGGTCGGCTTCGAATGCGACATGAACGTCTCCATGACCCTGCAGGGGTTCTTGTTCTGATGCACCGCGGGCGGGGACAGGCCCCGCCCCTACGACTGCGGTGCATGACCGTCCAACGCTGGGTCCTCGCCACTCGTAGGGGCGGGGCCCGCCCCCGCCCGCGAACTTCCTCGTCACCACGACTCGCCCCATGCCCCGCTTCGAAGCCCGCACCACCATCGCTGCGCCGATCGAAAAGGTGTTCCGCTTCCGCCTCGATCTCACCACCCTGCCCCGCTACAACCCCGACGTCAGCGACGTCCGCCTCGTCGCCGGCGAAGCCCTGCAGCCCGGCGCCACGTACACCTTCCGGCTGCGCATCGCCCCCGGCTGGACCACCACCGCGACGCTTCGCGTGACCGACGTCGAAGCACCGGTCCGGGTGGGCTTCGCGATCGAGTCCATCATGAACGCCCGCGAGACCTGCACCTTCGCGGTCACCACCGTGGCCGGGGCCCTCGCCACCGAGCTCACCTTCGCCACCGAAGTCCCCTCGGTCCGCGGTCCGTTGGCCCCGCTCGTCGATCGCCTCTTCGTGGTCCCCAACCTGAAGAAGCAAACCCTGCGCGAACTCGAGTGGATGAAGGGGTGTCTCGAAACGAAGTAAAGGCCCCGATCGGCGCCAAGAGGCCGGACGGTCTCGGTCCGACATCCTCACCCCGGTTCGTGAAGCCGGATCGGTAGGTGATCCACATCGCGGCGGAGATCACGACCGGTGGTGAAGAGCGGGACGCTCTTCGCATCGAGCAGCCGCGCTTCGCGCTTCATCACGAAGGCTCCCCGGTCGGCCGCCACGGCCCGCCAGGCGGCCAGGTCTGGGCGAATGTCCGACCGTGCGCGATGGAGTCGAGCACGGGCCCGATGAATCGGGCGTTGTCGGCGACCGCGGAGGCCAGATCCGATGGCGCTGTCACGAGACGGTTCCTGCGCACGAAACCGGCCCACTGGGCGGGTTTGCCCTCGATCTCCGCGAAGGCCGCCGTCAGGGCGATGGGCGGGTCGGGGGGGACCTCGGTTCGCCGGCGCGCGAAGGTGGCGCGCAACGCGCCAGCCAGGCGCGCTCCGTCGAACGGCTCGTGCATGGCCAGGGCGCGAACGTCGAAGAAGTCACGCATCCGACTATTCTTGCTGCCGAGAACCACCATGGCGTGGACCTTTTCGGCGATGGACGTCTCCGGGCGATAGGCGCGCAGGCGCGGGCGCGGCAAATCGAGCAGGCTCGGGTAGTCGAGCCACTCGGGTTCGGGGGTCACGGCGTCGCCGATCCCCACATCGACCTGCACCCGGAGCTGGGCCGGACCGAGACGGGCGAGCAGGGTCACGCGCTGGCCGCCGTAGGCATCCTCCGGTCGGATCGCGGCCACGCGGATCGAGTCGAGATCGAAGGCCAGAGCGTCGGGCTCGACAGCGACGACACAGATCTCGGCGAACGTGCGCCCGAGCGCCTCGGCATCGAGCTCTCCGAAACCGAGCAAATCCACATCGCGCGTCGGGCGGATGCTTTCGCCCAGCCAGGCAAGGAGCAGCAGCGCGCCCTTGAGAACGAAGCGCTCGGCGTGTTGCGAGCGCGACAGCCGGTAGAGCAGGCGTTCGATTGCGTAGCGCGTGAGTACGAGGTTGGGATCCACGCCCAGCACCTGGGCGTGGCGCACCAGCCGCGTCTGTACCGATCGCGCGAGCCCCGTGCTCATGCGAGCACCGCTTCGACGTACGGTCTCATGACGCGCGCGACGCGGCAGGCGCCGGCCGCGCGATCGAGCGCCTCGACCGTGAACCGCCGCTCGCAGAAGAGATCGGCGACCGTCTTGGCGACGCTGTAGATACGCACCGCCTCGCCTTCGACCCGGTGAGTCTCGACCCCTTCTCTGAAGGCCGACCCGCTGAAGCGAACGACGTGCAGCGGCAGTTGCCCAGGCGCCGGCGCGCGGTGGCGCCTCTCGACCGCGATCCAGACATCGGCCGGAAGCTGCGTGCCGATGCGGTGGAATGTGAGCGCCGACAGCAAACAGATCACGCCCTGGGGTACGGCCCGCGCCGCCACGACCAGGCCGTGGTGCTCCGTAACCGGACGACCGGCCAGCCGATACTGGCCACGCGCGATCCGCGCGAGGACACCCTCCTCCACGAGCCGCGAAAGCTGCTGGCTGTGGATACCGGCCCGCGACGCTTCCCGGGCGCTGATCAGGCCGCGACGTCTGGCCAGGGCCAAGAGGCGAGCGCGATCGGTCGGCGACATGTGTGAAATTGTATCCACTTATTCGTTTGTGTCAACGATTTCACACGTCGGCCGAGGGGCTGCGTCGGGGCCGCAACTCCTTGTCGCCAGGCACCACCTGCACAGAATGTCGGCACATCCGCGCAAGTGCCGACACTCCTTCGTGTCCGTCCCCATCGTGTGCCTCCTCTCGTCGATCGTCACGGCGATTGAACCGCCCCGGGAAATCCGGAGACTGGATTGCTTGAGTCAGGCCACCATGGCCTGAGTCTCTTGACCTCGATAGTAGGCCGCTTCGTACTCGGCCGGCGGGACGTACCCGATCGGCTCGAGGAGGCGGCGGTTGTTGAACCAGTCCACCCAGACCAGCGTCGCGTACTCGACCCTGTCGATGTTGCGCCACGGCCCCTGCCGCCGGATCACCTCGGCCTTGTAGAGGCCGTTGATCGTCTCGGCGAGGGCGTTGTCGTAGGAGTCGCCGACACTGCCGACGGACCGCACCGCGCCCACGGCGGCGAGGCGCTCGGTGTAGCGAATCGCCGTGCGTTCCCCTGTCGCTGTGGACGACGACTCCGTCGGCATCGGGGCGCGCGTGCAGTGCTTGCTCGAGCGCATCGAGTGCCAAGTCGGTCTTCAGCGAGTGCGACACGTGACCGTCCCCGGTTGGCTGAACTTCGACTTCGCCGGAACTCAGTGCCCGCGGGCTAGCCCGCGAGGCGGTCAGGATAGCTCCGGTGGCGGCGTTGGTGCCTCTGGCGTTTCTCCAGGAAACCCGATGGTTTGGCCGTACTCGCGATGGGCGTGAAGGGCGGCTCTGCGGCCGGGCGATCCCCGGCGAACGGGTCGTGGCACTCGACCCGGCCGGGGTGCTTGGCGCACTTCGCAGCGACGGGACGGTCTCGACCAGCCTCGGTTCGCAGTAGTGACGGGGCGACCGCCCAATTCCACACCGGGGCTGTGGATGAACGTTCCGCGGTGCGCGGAAGGTGTCGCGTGTGCGGAGCGTTGGCGGGCGCGTGAGGTGGCGAGTGCGAAGGCCGTCGGGGCGGTGAGATCTCCCCCAAAGGGAAAAGGGCGGGCTTACGCCCGCCCCCACTGCCGTGATTGGGTCGATCGTTCGGCTGGGGTCGTCGACGAAGCGACGACCCCGAAGCCGAGGGTTCAGGGAGGATAGAGCGTGGGGATGCGGCTCGCGCGGTAGGCGATGTAGGCCGAGTTGACCTGCTGGATCGTCGCCTCGAAGACCTTCTCCTGGGTGGTGCGGTTCACCTCGGCGAGGCGCACCCAGTTGATGTTGCCCGAGGTCAAGAGCCCGCCGTCACACTGCAGCGCGGTGCCGCCCGCGAGCGCGTCGACGCCGCCCGAGAAGTAGCCATAGAGGGGCGGCACGTAGTCGGGGTCGACCCACTCCCACACCTGCTGGACCTGGAGATTGGGCTCGTCGATCGCGAACTCGACCAGCCGGGTGTACTCCTGCGGCCGGTAGTCGCCGTTGTCGTAGACCAGTAGGTTTCCGTTCGCGAGCAGCTTGGGCGAGTGGGCGTAGGCCTGGAGCATCCCCGGCCCGGTGAGGGTCAGGAACGGCCACGCATCGTCACCGGTGGAGCTCGCATCGTTCGAGCCGAGCACCCACACCTTCGAGTGGTCGGAGCGGCGGATCTTGAAGATCACGTTCTGGCTGCGACACGACACGATCAGCGTGTCGTCGCCGGCCGAATACTGGAGCGCGTTGCAGTGCGACCAGTCCTTGGTGGTGGTGCCGAACTCGAGGTTGAAGAGCGGCGTGTTGAAGAGGTCCATCTGCGGGATGCGCAGCGGATCGAGGACGTCGAGGATCGGGATCTGGTCGACCACGACACCCGCCGGCGTGAACTCGACGATCACGTCGCCGACCACGTTGCACACGCCGCCGGCGCAGCCGGTCGGCCCGGCGGGATAACCGCCGATGGAGCGCATCTCCACCGCGAAGGTCAGGTAGTTGCCGTTGGGTAGCGTGATGACGTCGTGGTGCAGCAAGTGCACGCCCATCGGCCCGGGGAGGTACGTGTTGAGCACGTTCCCCCATACGTCGATCTCGTAGACCATCGTCCCGCCGTACTCCATGACGAGGATGTGGCCGTTGGCGAGGCGCTGCACCTCGAGCATGTAGCGGCCGTCACGGTAGTACCAGACGACGCGCCCCTGGGCGTCGAGGGCGTAGATGCCGTCGTTGTTGGGCGTGATGTTGAGGAGCCCGTTGTTGAGCGAGAAGAGCGTGTAGCCGGGCTCCATGTCCGCCGGCTGGCTCACGTTCACGGTGAGCGGGAAGACGTGCGGGATCTGCGGCGGCACGTAGCCGAGCCCGCCCTTCGACACCGTGCTGCCGGCGGTGGCGAACGCGGTGAACGAGTAGCTCCCACCGGTGAACATCCCGAGCACGCCCACCTTGTGGGTGGTGCCCGGGCTGGTGCTCAGGATGCCGCCCGCGGGGACGTTGTACGTGCCGTCCGGTCCGCTCACCTGCACCGAGGGCGTCGCCGCGACGGTGGTGTCGAACTGGACGTACGCGCTCAGCTTGTTGTTCGCGTTCTGGACGACCCGCGCGTTGCAGATCTGCAGCGAGCCGTTGTTGGTCAGGTTGTGGTTGACCGGCGTCGAGCCGGTGGTGCCCTGGAAGACCTGGACGGCGTAGGTGCCGGTGGGCTTGTCGCAAGGCAGATCCGCGACGATCGCAGCTGTCGGACCAGCTCCGCACCACCAGCTCGGTGCCGCCGTAGGTGACCTTGTAGCCGCTCACCTGCGTGGCGCCGAAGCCGCTTCCGCTCACTGTGATGGTGGCGCCGGGAGAGCCCGGGTTGGGTGAGACGCCGGTGACCGACAAGCAGCCCGCGAGGGTCGAGAAGGCCAGAACCAGCAAGCTCGAGAACCGGACCACACCCGAACGGATACCCATCATGTGCTATCCAGCGCGAAACGGGGGAATCGCGAGATCAGTGTACCAGTCGCCGCCACCCGGCACACCGAGTACGGACCTGGGGGGCGATCGGTTCGTCCAACCCTCGGCCAGCGTTTGCCCCTGCAGATCCGGCGCCAGCGCGGTGAGCAGCTAAATCACCGCCGCGGACCACGGATCAGCCACGGCCGTGGGCGCGAGCGCGCAACTTTTGGATCGCCGCCGGCAACTTCGGTCGTTGGAACTTCCCGCCGGTCGGGGCGCGAGATCACGTTGCGTCGGGCCGCCCGATCGGTATGATCCACCGCTTGGCGAGCGCGCCGCTCGAAGCGGCGTGCGGCGGGCGAGGAGCACGACACGATGGGCGAGCGGCCGTACCGGATGTTCATCGACGGGGCCTGGATCGGTGCAGGCGAGCGGCCCACCTACCCCATCCCCAACCCGGCCACCGAGGAGATCGTCGCCCACGCCCCCGAGGGCACCCGCGGCGACGTCGGACGCGCAATCGCCGCGGCGCGGCGCGCCTTCGACCACGGGCCGTGGCCGCGCTCGACTCCCGCCGAGCGCGCCGCCGTGCTGCTCAAGATCGCGGACGGCATCCAGGCGCGGAAGGAGCAGTTCCGCGCGCTGCTGGTGGCGGCCCACGCCGCCGAGGCCATGACGCACGTCCTCCAGCTCGAGACTCCGATCTACTCCCTCTACAACCACGCCGAGCTGGTCGGGAGCTTCCCGTGGGAAGAGGAAGTGCCGACGCTGATGGTGCCGACCAAGCGCGGCATGATGGAGACCCACGCCGCGGTGGTGCGCCAGCCCGCCGGCGTGTGCGCGCTCATCCCCACCTGGAACTTCCCGCTCTTCACCACCCTCAACAAGATCGCGCCCGCCATCGCCGCGGGCTGCACGATGGTGGTGAAGCCCTCGCCGTGGGGGCCGCTCGTCGACCTGCTGCTCGCGGAGGTGATCGCCGAGTGCGACCTGCCGCCCGGCGTCTTCAACGTCGTCACCGGTCAGGCGCCCGAGCTCGGCGCGGACCTCGTCGAGAGCGCGGCGGTGGACAAGGTGAGCTTCACGGGCTCGGTGTCGACCGGGAAGAAGATCATGCGCGCCGCGGCGGAAACGCTGAAGCGGGTGCACCTCGAGCTCGGCGGCAAGTCGGCGCTGGTGATCCTCGACGACGCGGACGTCGAGACCGCCGCCCCGAGCGCGGCCTCGCCGGCCTTCTTCCACGCCGGCCAGGGCTGCGCGCTGATGACGCGGGTGCTGGTGCCCCGCAAGAAGCACGACGCGCTGGTGGCGGCGACCGTCGCCTTCATCGAGAAGAAGGTGAAGCTCGGCGATCCCGCCGATCCCACCGTGAACCTCGGGCCGGTGATCCGCGAGGAGCGGCGCGCCGCGATCGAAACGCTCATCGCGAGCGGCCGTGAGCAAGGGGCGGTCCTCGCCACCGGCGGCGGCCGACCCGCGTCGCAGCCGCGCGGCTACTTCGTCGAGCCCACGGTGTTCGCGAACGTCCGCAACCACATGACGATCGCCCGCGAGGAGATCTTCGGGCCGGTGGTGTCGATCCTGCCCTTTGATGACGACGACGACGCGGTGCGGATCGCCAACGCCTCGGAGATGGGACTCTACGGCGGCATCGTCACCAACGACGTCGAGCGGGGAAAGCGCGTGGCCCGGCGCATCCGTACCGGCGGTGTCGGCATCAACAACGCCACCAACCTGCTCCACGCGCCGTTCGGCGGCTTCAAGCAGTCGGGCATCGGACGCGAGGGCGGCGTCTACGGCGTCCACGAGTTCACCGAGCTCCAGACGATCGCCTGGAACGTGAGCGGCAGTTGAGATGACTCTCAACGTCCGCCCGATGTTGTGCCGGGGGTCTGCTCCAGACCCGCGCCCCGCCCGGAGGGCGCGGCTCCCTGCCGCGCCGGCGATACGCGATGGCCTCACACCCCGGTGGCGCCGAATTCCTGCGGGGCCAGCCCCACCCCCAAGTCACTCGCTGCGCTCGCGGCGTCGCGCTGAGACGCGCCCATCGGCGAGTCCGATCGTCGACCGGCCACCGGCTCCGGGGAAGCCAACCGTAGCGCGGGGGCTCGTCCCCCGCAGGGAACACGCACATGGAGAACCGCATGCGCTTCGCGAACAAGGTGGCGGTGGTCACGGGCTCGGGACGCGGCATCGGCGAGGCCTACGCCAAGGCGCTCGCCGCCGAGGGGGCCGCGATCGTGGTCGCCGAGCTCGGCCGCGAGAACGGTGAACGCGTGGCGGGCGAGATCGTCGCCGCCGGCGGCAAGGCGCTCTACGTGCCCACCGACGTGTCCTCGGAGGCCTCCACGCTCGCGATGGCCGACGCGGCGAAGGCCGAGTTCGGCGGCGTCGACTACCTGGTCAACAACGCCGCCATCTACGGCGACATGGAAGTGAAGCCGCTGGTGAAGGTGTCGATGGACTACTGGCACAAGTTCATGGCGGTGAACCTGGAGGGTGCCCTGCTCTGCACCCGCGCGGTCTACAAGCTCATGGCCGAGCGCGCGGCGGCGGCGCGATCGTCAACCAGTCGTCGGGTGCGGCGTACATGGGCGGCGGCTACTACGGCATCGCCAAGCTCGGACTGCACGCCATGACCCACAGCCTGGCTCGCGAGCTGGCGCGCAAGAACATCCGCGTCAACGTCGTCGCGCCGGGGCCGGTCGACACCGACGCCACCAAGAAGCAGGTGCCCGAGGAGTACGTGCAGTTCATGCTCATGACCATGCCCATCCAGCGCCTCGGCACGCCAGACGACATCGTGGGCGCGTGCCTGTTCCTCCTCTCCGACGAGGCGCGCTGGATCACCGGCCAGATCCTGTGCGTGGACGGCGGCCAGACGATGCGGCCATGAGGGATCCCAGATGGCCGCGGTCCCTCGCCGCCGCCAGCGCCCGAGCCCGATCGTGAGCTGCGGTCGCGAAGGATCGCGACCCTCCAGCCGGTCGAGGTCGTCGTGGAGGGCGGCGGTCCCTCGCCGCCGTCAGCGCCTCCCATGCGGCCGACTCCTCCTGACCGGAAGGATCGCGTCCCCCGAACCATGAGATGCCCGATTCCCACGCGCCCCCCGATCCTCTACGCTCGCGCGCGATGCCCACCTTCGAGACGCTGAAGCTCGAGCGGCGCGGCGCGACGGCGCTGCTCACCCTTCACCGCCCCGAGCGCCTCAACGCCATCAACGGGGTGATGAGCCGCGAGCTCCCGGCGGCGTGGCGTGAGGTGAAGGCGGATCCCGAGGTCGCGGTGGTGATCGTGACCGGTGCCGGCGGTAAGGCCCTGTCGACCGGTTTCGACGTCGCCGACGTCGCCGCGGGCTCGGCGAACTTCGGCGTCGAGGGCGAGAAGGGAAAGCTCTCCTCGGTCAAGCTCACCGCGCTCCAGAACCGCTGCTGGAAGCCGGTCATCACCGCGGTGAACGGCCTGTGCTGCGCGGGCGGGCTCCACTTCGTCGCCGACAGCGACCTGGTGATCGCCGCGGAGCACGCCACCTTCTTCGACCCGCACGTCGGCGTCGGGCTGGTCGCGGGGCTCGAGCCGATCGGGCTCGCGCGACGCATGGCGCTCGAGCCGGTGCTGCGCATGGCGCTGCTGGCGGCACGCGAGCGCATGAGCGCCGCGCGCGCGTTCGAGCTCGGGTTGGTCGGCGAGGTGGTCCCCCGCGAGAGGCTCCTCGAGCGCGCGTTCGAGCTCGCGGCGCTGATCGGCGAGGGCTCGCCCGCCGCGATCGCCACCACCAAGCGGGCGCTGTGGGAGAGCCTGGACGTGGGCCTGAGTGCCGCGCTCGGGATCGGACAGCGCGCGATCGACTCGCACCGCGGCCACCCGGACGGGCGCGAGGGTGCCCTCGCGTTCCGCGAGAAGAGGAAGCCGCGCTGGCAGCCGCTGGTGCTCGAGTGACGGCTTGGCGCGCGGCCGCGCCGCGACGATCGGGAGAGACGGGGGACCGATGAGCTATCAGACGCTACGCATCGAGCGCGACGAAGCGGCGCCCCACGTCGCCGTGCTGACCCTCGACCGGCCCGATCGCATGAACGCGTTCGACTCGGTGATGCGCGCCGAGCTGCCGCGCGCGTGGGAGGAGCTACGCGCCGACACCACCGTGTGGTGTGTGGTGGTGACCGGCGCCGGTGAGCGCGCCTTCTGCACCGGGATGGACCTGCGCGAGCCGCCGCCGCCCGCTCCACCGCCCGCCGCGCCGAGCGCGACGCCGCCCAGGACCGGCACCGCGGTGCGCCTCACGCCCCTCGACTGCGACCTCGGCAAACCCGTGATCGCCGCCGTGAACGGCATGTGCGCGGGCGGCGGGCTCGTGTTCGTCGCCGACGCCGACATCGTCATCGCCAGCGAAAACGCCGTCTTCACCGACGCGCGCACCTCCGCGGGCCAGGTCTCGATCGCCGGCACGCTCCGGCTCGCGCGCAAGATCCCCCTCGAGGCGGTGTTCCGGCTGGTGATGCTCGGCAAGGCCGAGCGCTGGACGGCGATGCGCGCGTACCAGCTCGGGCTGGTGAGCGAGATCGTCCCCCCGGGCGAGCTGCTCGCGCGCGCCAAGGCGATCGCCGCCACGATCTGCGAGAGCTCGCCCAGCGCGGTCTTCTGGAGCCGCCACGCGATCTGGGAGAGCCTCGACACCGGCCTCGGCGAGGCCCTCGAGATGGGCTGGGACGTGGTCCACGGCTTCCCGCGCGCCTACCCCGACGCCAAGGAGGGCGCCCGCGCCTTCGTCGAGAAGCGCAACCCCGCGTGGGAATACCAGGAACCGCCGCGCAAGGGCGAGCGGGCCCCGAAAGCGTGAGCCTCGGATGAAGCGGCGCGCCGCGATCGCCGGCCTCGGCCAGACCGCGTTCTCGAAGGACATCGGCCTGCCCGAGCGCACGATCGCGCTCCAGGCGATCGCCGCGGCCCTCGACGACGCGGGCCTGACGCCCGCCGACGTCGACGGCCTGGTGCGCTTCGACCTCGAGTCGACCACCGAGGTCGAGATCGCGCGCAACCTCGGCATCCCCTCGTTACGGTTCTTCGCCGCCCTGCCCTACGGCGGCGGCGCCGGCTGCGCCACCGTCGCGCTCGCGGCAATGGCGATCGCCACCGGGCAGGCCTCGGTGGTGGTGTGCTGGCGGGCCCGCAACCGCAGCAGCGGCGGGCGCCCGTGGGCCGGCACCGGCGCGGGCGTCCCGGGCGACAAGCAATTCACGGCGCCCTACGGCCTGGTGCGCCCGGTCGATCAGATCGCCATGCTCGCGCGCCGCCACATGCACGAATACGGCACCACCAGCGCCCACTTCGGGATGGCCGCGGTGGCGTGCCGGAAGCACGCGGCGCGCAACCCGGCCGCGATGATGCGCGAGCCCATCACGCTGGCCGACCACCAGGCCTCTCGGCTGGTCTCCGACCCGCTGCGCAAGCTCGACTGCTGCCTCGAGACCGACGGCGCGCTCGCCGTGGTGGTGACGTCGGTGGAGCGCGCTCGCGACCTGCGCCAGCGCCCGGCCGTGGTACTCGCCGCGGCGCAGGCGAGCGGCGAGCGCCACTTCGTGATGACCGACTACTACGGCAGGCACTTCCTCGAGACCCCGACCACGTTCGTCGCGCGCGACCTCTTCGCGCGCGCCGGCGTGGCGCCCGGCGACATCGACGTGGCGCAGATCTACGACGCGTTCACGCCGCTGGTGCTGTTCACGCTCGAGGAGCTCGGCTTCTGCGCCGCGGGCGAGAGCGGCCCGCTGGTCTCGACCGGCATCCTCGAGTGGCCCGACGGCGACCTGCCCACCAACACCAGCGGCGGCGGGCTCTCCGAGGCCTACGTCCACGGCTTCAACCTGATCCTCGAAGGCGCGCGCCAGATCCGCGGCACCTCCACCTGCCAGGTCGAGGGCGCCGCGCTGAGCCTGGTGACGAGCGGCGCCGGCGTGCCGACGAGCGCCTTGATCCTGTGCCGGGATTGAGCGAAGGCCCCACGACATGGCCATCCCGCAGCGCCCCCTGCCCCAGCCCGACGACGCGACCCGGCCCTACTGGGAGGCGGCGCGGCGCCGCGAGCTGGTGGTGCAGCGCTGCGGGTCGTGCGAAACGCTCAGGTTCCCGCCCCAGCCGATGTGCGACGCGTGCCGCTCGATGACGGTCGAATGCGTGCGGATGTCGGGGCGCGGGACCGTCTTCAGCTTCGTCGTCGCCCATCCGCCGGTGCTGCCGGCCTTCCAGGAGCGGGCGCCGTTCGCGATCGTGCTGGTCGAGCTCGAGGACGATCCGCGGCTCAGGATCATCGGCAACCTGCTCGACGCACCCGCCGAGGCCGCGTGCATCGGCCTGCCCGTCGAGGTCGTGTTCGAGGACGTGACCGAGACCGTCACGCTCCCTCAGTGGCGCCCGCGCGGCAGGTGACGATCGAGGCTTCGCCGTCGAAATACGTGTGGAGCGAGCGGGAAAACGGGTTGGCCACGTCGGAGGTGGCGGAGGTCCCGACGAACGCCCGCGAACGCGACCGCCTCGACGCCGAGCTCGCCGAGCTCCTCGGGCGCGGGCGCGAGGCGCCCGGGAGATGAGGCGGGACGTCGTCCTCGGTCGCGAGCCGGTGGTCGGGAAGGCGGAAGGCCAGCCGCGCGAGCACCCACGCCGAAACGAATGCGGGCACCGCGATCACCACGATCGCCGGCGGCACGACCCATCCCAGGACTGCGGTGACCCCCTCGATCGAGCCCACGCCCACCCCCCTTCCCGCCGTTTCGATCCAGGAAAACCCGCATCCTGCCCGCTTGCCCCACCGCCGCGCTACCCCGATCGCCTCGCCACGCCGTCCGCGCCGCGCAGAAAACCATTGACATGACGGCGCGTGGGGACTAGCTCCCCCCGCCATGTCCGAGCGATCCGGATCCGTCTCCGAGCCAGGCACCGACGAGCCTCCAGGCCTGGTGGTGCGCGGAGCGCGCAAGCGCTTCGGCGAGCTGGTGGCGCTCGACGACGTGAGCCTCACCGTCGAGGCCGGCGAGTTCGCGACCCTCCTCGGACCGTCCGGATGCGGCAAGACCACGCTGCTCCGGATCCTCGCCGGGCTCGAGCTCGCCGACGCGGGCCAGGTGAGCCTGGGCGGGCGGATCATCGACGGCTTGCCGGCCCACGAACGGCCGGTCAACACCGTCTTCCAGAGCTACGCGCTCTTCCCGCACCTGAACGTCTTCGACAACGTCGCCTTCGGTCTGCGCTCGCGGCGCCGCCCCAAGGACGAGATCGACCGCGAGGTGGCCGAGGTGCTGGCGCTGGTACGCCTCGACGGGCTCGACCGGCGCCGCATCGAGCAGCTCTCCGGCGGTCAGAAGCAGCGCGTGGCGCTCGCGCGCGCGCTCGTCAACGAACCCGAGCTCCTGCTCCTCGACGAGCCGATGTCGGCCCTCGACGCCAAGCTGCGCTCCGAGGTGCAGCTCGAGCTTCGCCGCGTGCAGCGCGAGCACGGCACGACCTTCCTGCTCGTCACCCACGATCAGGACGAGGCCATGACGGTCTCGGACCGGATCTTCGTGATGCACGGCGGACGCATCGAGCAGAGCGGCGCGCCGAGCGAGATCTACGAGCGCCCCAGGACCCGCTTCGTCGCCGAGTTCCTGGGCGCCGCGAACCTGATCCCGGTCGAGCGCATCGGCGCGAACGAGGTCTCGGGGCGCTTCGGCCGGCTCGTGCTCGACGCGCCAGCGCCCTGGGAGAGTGGCACCCTCGCGATCCGCCCCGAGCGCATCCGCATCGACGATCCCTCGCCCGTGAACCGGCTGCGCGTCACCGTGACCGACGCGGTGTTCCGCGGCGACCACGTCGACGTCACCGTGACGCCGGGGCCGCTGCGCGTGCGGGTCGCGCCGGCCGCGCCGATCGAGCCCGGGACCACCCTCGATCTGTCTCTGCCGCCCGCCCACCTGGTGGCCTTGCATGGCTGACGGGCTCCCCGAGAGGGCGAGCGCCACGGGCGCGCCGACGAGCGAAGCGAGTCGACTCGGGGGTGAGCCCAAGCCGGGGTCGCAAGCCGGGCGGCTGGTGTGGCTCGGGCGCATCACCACGCGGCACCGGCTGCTCGCCAGCAGCGCGGCGCTCGGCTCGCCTGCGATCGGGTGGATGGTGCTGCTGCTCATCGCGCCGTCGGCGGTCATCGCGGTGCTGGCGTTCGCGGGCCGCGCGCCCGACGGCGAGGTGGTGTGGACGCTCGGCACCGGGAACTTCGAGCGCCTCGCCGGCTACGGGATGCTGGGCTGGACGCCGGACTACCTGTGGATCGGTGTCCGCAGCGTGTGGGTGGCGACCATCACCACCACGCTGTGCGTGGTGCTCGCCTACCCGCTCGCGTTCTTCATCGCGAGCCAGCCGCCGGCCCGCCAGCGCTTGTGGCTGGCGGGAGTCGTGGTGCCGATGTGCGTGAACCTGGTGGTGCGGACCTACGCGTGGGAGCTCTTGCTCTCGCCGCAGCTCCCGCTGGCGCGGCTCGCCGCGTGGCTGCACCTGATCGAGGACGGCGACGGGCTCTATCCGAGCGGGCTCGCGGTCCAGCTCGGCATGGTGTCGACGTCGCTCCCCTTCGCGGTGTTGCCGCTCGCGGTCAACATCCAGCGCCTCGACCGCTCGCTGATCGAGGCGGCGCGCGATCTCTACGCCGGGCCAGTGCGCGTGTTCCGAGAGGCCGTGCTGCCGCAGACCTGGCCCGGGCTCGGCGCCGCGGTGGTGCTCACCTTCGTCCCGGCCATGGGCATGTTCGTGATCTCCGACCGCCTCGGCGGCTCGAACTTCATGCTCGTCGGGAACCTGATCCAGCAGCAGTTCGGCTCGAGCCGCGACTACCGTTCGGGCGGCGGTGAGCCTGACGCTGATCGTGCGCTGACGCTCGTGGGCTGGTCCTGTACCGCCGCTCGGGGCGCGGGATCGAGCTCGCATGAGCGCGCGCCGCCAGCTCCACCTGACTCGCGTCGCCGGGCACACGCTCACGGCGCTCGCCTACGCGATCCTGTGGCTGCCGCTGGTGGCGGTGGCGGTGTACTCGTTCAACAGCGCCAAGGTCGGCCTCGAGTGGGAGGGTTTTTCGGCGCGCTGGTACGCGAGCCTGTTCCACAACGAAGGCATCCGCAACGCCGCCCTGAACACCTTCATCCTCGCGGGCACCTCGACGGCGATCGCCAGCGCCCTCGGCACCGCGCTCGCGATCGCGCTGGTGCGCTACCCGCAGCCGCGCTGGCTCCGGCCGATCCTCGACGTCGTGGTCGACCTGCCGATCGTGACGCCCGACATCGTGTTCGCCGCGGCGCTGGTGATCGCGTTCAGGTTCGCGCGGACACTCTCCGACGTGTTCCAGCCGGGGCTGCTCACCATGGTCCTCGGCCACGTCACGTTCCAGATCTCGTTCGTGGCGCTGGTGGTGCGGAGCCGGCTGGTGGTGCTCGGCGAGACGCTGAGCGAGGCCGCGCACGACCTCAACGCGACACCCCGCCAGGCGTTCCGGCGCGTGACGCTGCCGCTCATCACTCCCGCGATCGCGGCCGGAGCGGTGCTCGCGTTCACGCTCTCGCTCGACGATTTCGTCATCAGCTTCTTCACGGCCGGTCCTAAATCGGACACGTTGCCGATCTACATCTATTCGTCGATGCGCCGGGGCTTGAGCCCGGAGATCCATGCGCTCTCGACGCTCATCGTGGTCGTCACCGCGCTCTTGGTGCTCGGATCCGACAGGGGGAAACGATGAAGGAAGCACTCGCTCGCCGCGGCCGCGTCGCGCCGCGCGCCACCATCGCCACGTTCGTCCTCGCCACGCTGACCCTCGGCGCCTCGCTCACGGCGCTCGCGCCAGCGCGGGCCGCCGAAGACAAGAGCAAGGGCGAGCTCAACTTCTACAACTTCGCCGAATACATGGATCCCAAGATCCTGGCCGAGTTCAAGGCCAAGACCGGGGTCAAGGTCAACGAATCCTATTACGAGTCCACCGAGGACATGATCGCCAAGCTGCAGCACGGCGGCGGCGCGGCGCAGTACGACCTGGTGGTGGTGACGGACCGCGCGGTACCGCAGATGGCGCGGCTCGGGCTGCTGGCCAAGCTCGATCATGCCCAGCTCCCCAACCTCGCCAACCTCGACGAACGCTTCCAGAAGCTCGACGTCGACCCCGGCAACGAGTACTCGGTGGCGTACCAGTGGGGTACCGTCGGGGTCCTCTACAACAAGGCCAAGCTCCCGGACTTCCAGCCCACCTGGGGTGCGATCTTCGATC
The DNA here is from genome assembly GCA_016713535.1 of Deltaproteobacteria bacterium. Classification (GTDB taxonomy): domain Bacteria; phylum JADJOY01; class JADJOY01; order JADJOY01; family JADJOY01; genus JADJOY01. Next base: position 267,032 of record JADJOY010000003.1, on the reverse strand, counting down.
CGGCGATGCAGAAGGGCCGGTTCCTGCTGCTCGACGAGATGCGCGACATGATCGGCGTCGCGCTGCGCTACAAGGGTTTCGACGTGAACACCGTCAAGCCCGAGGAGATCAAGGCCGCCAGCGACGCGATCATCGCCGCCAAGCGCAGCAAGAAGGCGCTCGGCTTCGAGGGTGGCGTCGGCGCCAAGAACAAGATCGCGGGCGGTAGCGCGGACCTCGGCATCGTGTGGAACGGCGACGCCTTCCGGGCCATCGAAGAGGACAAGAAGCATCGCCTCGACTACGTGATCCCGCGCGAGGGTTCGATGATCTGGACCGACACCATCGCGGTCACCGGCAAGGCGCCCAACGCCAAGGCGGCGCACCAGTTCATCGACTTCCTCCTGGATGCGCAGGTCGGAGCGCGGCTCTCGAACTTCAACAAGTTCGCGACCCCCAACAAGGCGTCGCTGCCGTTCATCGATCCCGCCGACGCCAAGAACCCGATCCTCTACCCGTCGCCCGAGACCCTCGCCACGATGCAGTCGCTGCGTGACGTGGGCGAGGCCGATCGCCTCTACGACGAGGCCTGGACGGCCGTGAAATCGCGATGACGGGTGGGACCGGGACGGGGGCCTCGAAGCCCCACGTCCACCACCGCCGCTACCGCGTCTCGTCCGCCGTCGAGCTCGCCGCCGACACCTGGGGGCGCGCGGAGGCGCCCCCGGTGGTGCTGCTCCACGGCGGCGGGCAGACCCGTCACGCGTGGAGCGGCACCGGGCGCGCGCTCGCGGCCGACGGCTACTTCGTGGTGAGCGTCGACCTGCGCGGCCACGGCGAGAGCTCCTGGCCCGAAGACGGCGACTACTCGCTCGACGCGTTCGTCGACGACGTCGCCGCGCTGGCGCGCCAGCTCGGCACGCCTCCGGTGCTGGTGGGCGCCTCGCTGGGCGGGCTTTCGTCCCTCTATGCGGCCGCCACCATCGCGCCGCCGATCGCTCGGGCGCTGGTGCTGGTCGACATCGCGACCCGCAGCGAGGCGGGCGGCGTCGAGAAGATCGTCGCCTTCATGCGCGCTGCCCCCGACGGCTTCGCGAGCCTCGAGGAGGCGGCCGACCTGATCGCTGCCTACCTGCCCCACCGCCCTCGCCGCAAGGACATCGAGGGGCTCCGCAAGAACCTGCGCCACGGCGCCGACGGCCGCTGGCGCTGGCACTGGGACCCGCGCTTCATCGACGGCATGCGCCGGCCGCGCGTGATCGACAAGGTCGAGATGCTCGACGACGCCGCGCGCAGGCTACGGCTGCCGGCGCTGCTGGTGCGCGGACGGATGAGCGAGATCGTGAGCGAGGAAGGCGCACGCCACTTCCTGGAGCTCGCCCCGCACGCGAAATACGTCGACATCGCCGGTGCCGGCCACATGGTGGCGGGCGACCGCAACGACGCGTTCACCGGCGCCGTCCGCGAGTTCCTCGCCGATCTCGATCGATGACGGGCCGAGCCCCAGCACCCGCGAGCCGGCAGCGTCACTCGGCTCGATGCGGCGCGGCGGAAGCCGTTCGGGGCTGAGCCGCGGCGCGGGCGAGCCGTAAGCTTACGCTTGCAGAATTTTCGCTAAGTCGCCATTGAAATTTCACGCATTCCGCCATCGATTTCTGTCACTCCACACTTACATCCACGCAGGATGCGGCCCATTTTTGGCCTTTTTTCCGCTGTCGGGGCGGAGATGAGGCCGCGCTCAGCCCAGCGTCGCCAGATCCGCGACCAGGAGCTCGCGCTCGCCGTCGTCGGTGATCCCGCTGGCCAGTGCGCGGGCCTTCGCGAGGTGCTCCGCGGCCGCGGCGGTATCGCCCGCCAGGCGAGCGGCCCGCGCCAGCGCCTCGTGGGCGTAGCCCCGGTAGAAGGGCGCGAGGTCGCCGCTCACCTCACGGCAGATCTCGCCATAGCGGCGCGCCTCGCCGGCGAGCCCGACGAGCGCGTGAACCCGTGACACCTGCCAGTAGCCGACCGAGCGCTCGGTCGCGCCGCAGTCCGGTCGCTCGCTCCAGTGGTACATCGATGCCAGCGCGAGCGAGATCATGCGTTGGTCGTCGGCCGGCGTGCGGTCCTCCTTCTCGATCAGATCCCACGTTGCGTTGAAGCAGGCCGCCGCGAAGTAGCGGTGGGCGGCTGCGACGTCGAAGTCGGCTCTCGGGGCCATCGGGCTCTCTCCGGTGGTGATCGTGGCCGATGCGCTCGGCGCGGCGCCAGCACCGATTGTGGCGACCCGCCACGGCTCGCGCAACGCACCCTGGGGTGCCGGTGGCGCAGCGCAGGCGCATGCGACGAACGACCGACGCCCACCGCCTCCGCTCCAACGGATGTTCGAATGCCGGTCCACGGTCGAATAGCGACGCTCCTCGCTGCGCCCAACGCAGCGAGGTACGGCGCCCCGCAAGCGCCACGAGCCCCGAAAGGACCCACGGGGACCAAACGGATCGGACTCCCGGCCCTCGCCGCGCTGCTCGCGCTCACCGCGCCCGCCGCGCTTCCCGCCGGTGCCAGCGGCGACACCGACCCGAGCGCCAAACTCGCCCCGGCGTTCTCCCTGCCCGGCAAGAGCGGCACCGTTTCGCTCGACGCGCTCCACGGCAAGGTCGTCTACGTGGACTTCTGGGCGTCGTGGTGTGGTCCGTGCCAGCAGTCGTTCCCGTGGATGCGCGAGCTCCACGATCGGTACGCCAGCCGAGGCCTCGTGATCGTCGCGATCGACCTCGACAAGGACCGCGAGGCCGCGGACCGGTTCCTGGCCCGCCACCCGAGCCGGTTCGTGGTCGCCTACGATCCCGCCGGCAAGACCGCGGAGGCCTTCGACGTGACCGCCATGCCGTCGAGCTACCTGATCGGCCCCGACGGCGTGTTGCTCCACGCGATGGCCGGCTTCGACGCCGAGCGCGGCGCCGAGACCGGAGAAGCTGACGGCCCCTTCAGCACGGAGGTCGCCGTGGCGCTGGACGGCGCCGTGACCGCGCTCGACCTGGTGCCGAGCCAGGCCGCGCGGCGAGACCACGGCTACTGCTACCCGGGCTTCATCGCGGTGCGCGGGCTGCGCCGGTCGCGCGCCTTCATGGCGTTCACGCGCTTCGACCGCACCTGCACGATCGAGCTGTCGTCCCTGGGTGGCGCGCCCGGGACCTCGGCGCTGCACGAGCGCGTGCGCGAGTCGCTCGATCGCTCCGGAATGACCTAGGTCGAGCATTCGGCGCAGGACAATGCCGACGATGCGTGCCGCCTCGCCGCCTCGTTCGGTGCCTCGTTGACGCGCTGGCGCGAAGCGCGTGCCCGGTTGCTGGCCGACGAGGCGTGGAGGTTCGCGAGCCCGTGGGCGGACCGAGTGGGGCTCACGGCGGGCTGACGCTCGAGGTACGATTCGAGGACGTCGCGGGCAACGGCGACGCCGGGGACCGGCGGGGGGCCCTCGCCGATCGATGCGCTCGGCGCGGCTCGGGGCTCGCTCGCCCGCGGGGACCGCGGCCTCGTTGCGTGATCGGGACGCGCGCCCCTATCATCCCTCCGGTGGCAGGGTTGTTCCTGCCCGGCAATCCGGAGGACCGACCCCATGAAGACGATCGCTTTCGCCATCCTCGCGCTCGTGCTGCCGTCGCTGCCCGCATGGGCGGCGTGCACCATGAATATCGTGGGCAACACGCTCAAGATCGACGGCTGCAACGTCCAGATCACCAACGGTACCGGCTCGAGCACGACGGTGAACGGTCTGGGGAACCTGATCATCGGCTACAACCCGGCCAACACCGAGCCGGGGTTCCCGACGGCGAAGACCGGCTCGCATAACCTGGTGGTGGGCGACGAGCACAGCTACACGAGCTCCGGGGGCGTGGTGACCGGTTACCAGAACGCGATCGCGGCCCCCAACGCGAACGTGCTGGGGGGCCGGCTCAACCGGGCGACGGGTCCGTTCTCGAACGTGACGGGCGGCCAGTACGGGCAGGCGATCGGCGGCTCGTCGATGGTGCTGGGGGGCTGGGACAACCAGGCGCAGACCAACTTCACGACGGTGGCGGGGGGGACCACCAACGTCGCGACCAGTGCGACGCCGGAGAACCCGTACTCGAACTCGTACTCGACGGTGAGCGGCGGGGCGAACAACACCGCGAGCGGCAACTACTCCTCGGTGAGCGGCGGCTGGTACAATACCGCAAGCGGATACTACTCCTGGGTGAGCGGCGGCTCGTTCAACACCGCAAGCTACAGCAACACCTCGGTGAGTGGCGGCGCGTACAACACCGCGAGCGGATACAATTCCTCGGTGAGCGGCGGGTATGCCAACACCGCCAGCGGGGGTCACTCCTCCGTGAGCGGCGGGGGTGTGAACGCCGCAAGTGGCGATTACTCGTCGGTGAGCGGTGGCAACGAGCGCTCGGCGACCGGGATCTACGACTGGCGTGCAGGGGGCCTGTTCCAGGAGCTCTGACGCCTCCTCGCGGTCGTGACCGACTGCAGTCGGGGGCCGGTCTCGGGGGCGGGCTCCCGTTCGCTCAGGACCGCGCTCGCGGCTCGGGTGAGTAGCGAAGGCGGGGCTTGGCATCGATCGCTCGCACTCCCTCACGGCTGACGCAGCGTACCGACGCTCGTCGGCGTGTCCGGAAGGGGAGCCCCCTCCGCGCGCGCATGGTCCACGATGGGGGAGGCTACTGCGAGGCATGGATCGACCTCCTGCTCTCGATCCCCTGGAGCCGATCGTCGAAGAGCGGCGTCGAGGACCGCGAAACGCAACCTCGAACGTGGAGGCGTGGGGCCATGGACGACACGGTGGATCCTGCCCCCTCCTCGTGACGCACGGCACCGCCGTTTCGGCCGGCCGGTGGCGAATGCACCACGGGTGGTGACCGTGATCGCCGATATCCGTATCGAGGTCGAGACGCCCCCGCGTCGCCCGAGCGGCCCGCGCGGTCCCGCTCTCTTGGGGGCTTGACGCGCAACCAGGCGGATCTCGGCTCTCCGGAGCGCGCGCACCCCCCGGGCGGGTTCGCGGGAACGGTTGTTGCTACGCTGCGAGGTCGTCCGGCGCCGGCCCCGACCCCGACCCCGCGGCCGGCGCCCCACGGGGAAGCCATGAACGAGAACACCGATCCTCGCTCGCTGGTGGAGATGCAGGAGCGCGCCTGCCATACCCACGGCCCGCGCCCGTTGTTCGGCACCAAGGTCGGCCCCGAGTACCAGTGGACCACCTACGGCGAGTTCGCCGAGAAGGTCGACGCATTCCGGGCCGCCCTCGCCCTCCTCGGCGTGGGCCGCGACGCGAAGGTGGCGGTGATCTCGGACAACCGCGTCGAGTGGGCGATCGGTGCCTACGCCACCTACGGGCTCGGCGCCCAGTACGTGCCGATGTACGAGGCCCAGTCCCCCAAGGACTGGGAGTACATCCTGCGCGACTCGGGGGCCTGCGTGCTGCTGGTGGGCAACCAGAAGCTCCACCAGCTCACGGTCCACCTCGGTCAGGAGATCCCCACCCTCCGCCACCAGATCTGCTTCGAGGCGCCCCCCGATTGCGTCGAGTCGTTCCACCGCCACCTCGACCTCGGGCGCCGTAGTCCGGTGCCCTCGGTCCGCCCCGAGCCCGACGACACCGCGGGGCTGATCTACACGTCCGGCACCACCGGCGAGCCCAAGGGCGTGATGCTCAGTCACCGCGGCATCCTCGCCAACGTGCTGAGCGTGAACCAGCTCTTCCCGATCACGCCGGACTTCAGGAGCCTGAGTTTCCTGCCGTGGGCGCACGCGTTCGGGCAGGTGGCCGAGCTCCACACCTTCGTGTGGTTCGGCGCGTCGATGGCGCTGGTGCGCGACGTGGGCACCCTCATGGACGAGTTCCAGGTGGTGCGCCCCAACGTGTTCGTGTCGGTGCCGCGGATCTTCATCCGCATCCACGACGGCCTGCAGGCGCGGGTGGCCCAGGAGAACAAGCTCAAGCAGTGGATCTTCCGGGAGGGCATGGCGCTGGCGCGGGCGCGGCGCTGGATGAGGGAGGACCACCGCCCGAGCCAGCTCCTCGAGATCCTGTACCGGGTCTTCGACCGCATCGTGTGCCGCACGGTACGCGCCAAGCTCGGCGGCCGGCTCGAGTTCGCGATCTCGGGCGGCGCCGCGCTGGCGGACGAGATCGCCGCGTTCATCAGCGACCTCGGCATCACCGTGTACCAGGGCTACGGCCTCACCGAGACGTCTCCGGTCGTGTCGGCGAACCACCCGGGCGCGATGAAGCTCGGCACCAGCGGTCAGCCGCTGCCCGGCGTCGCGATCCACATCCTCGACGAGGCTGGACGCGAGCTGCCTCCCGAGGTCGAGGGCGAGGTCGTGGTCACGGGCCCCGTGCTGATGCAGGGCTACTACAAGCGCCCCGAGGAAACCGCGCAGGTGATCTTCGACCTCGGAGGCGAGCGCGCACTGCGCACCGGCGACACCGGCGTCCTCGATCGCGACGGCTATCTGCGCGTCACCGGCCGCATCAAGGAGCAGTACAAGCTCGAGAACGGGAAGTTCGTGGCGCCGTCGCCCCTCGAGGAGCAGCTCCAGCTCAGCCCCCTCGTCGATCAGGTGATGCTGTACGGCGCCAACAAGCCCTACAACGTGGCACTGGTGATCCCGGCGTTCGAGGCGCTGGCTCGCTGGGCCGAAGGCCAGGGGCTCGCGGCACGCACTCCGCAGCAGCTCATCGACGAGCCGCGTGTCCACGCCAGGATCGGCGAGGAGCTCACCGCGTACTCGGGCACCTTCAAGGCGTACGAGCGTCCCAAGCGCTGGGTGCTGCTCCGCGACGCCATGACCACCGAGAATGGTCAGCTGACACCCACCCTCAAGCCCAAGCGCCGCGTGGTGGTGGCGCGCTACGAGCGCGAGATCGCGGCGCTGTATTCTTAGCGGGGGGCTGTTCCAGCCCCCCGCCCGCGCGGTAGGGGCGGCCCCTGTGGCCGCCCGATCTCTCGCGCGGGTCCCACCCCCGAGTCACTCGCTGCGCTCGTGGCGTCGCGCTGCGGCTGTGAATCGATCCATCGGGCTCGCTCACGGAACCCGCGTCGGCCCGGCGACCGGGGATGGAATCCCCGTCGCTACGATGGCTCTCGTAGCGCGGGGGGCTCCGTCCCCCGCGGTGTCTCGCTCGCGCTCGATTCCTTCACAGGCTCGCTGCGACACGCACCGCGCTCGGTCCGCTCGTGGCGTCGCGGCCCCTCGCTTCCATTCAATTTGCTCTTTTTCCCGGGCTAGCGTAAGTTTTTGACGAATCGTCAAAAACGAGCTGGGCCGGCGGGGACGCCGGTGTCCGGACCGCGCGACGGCCTGCCCGCGCGGTCTCGGACCGGCCAGCAGCGAGGATGGGAATGCGCAACTACCGGTTGATCGACGCCGACAGCCACACCCTCGAGCCCAAGCACATCTGGACCACCTACCTGCCCAAGAAGTTCCACGAGCGGGCGCCGAAGCTGGTCAAGGACCCCGACGGCGGCGACGCCTGGCTGTTCCGCCCCGACACCCCGCCCATGACGATCGGCCTGGTGACCACGCCGGGCCGCAGCTACGACGAGATCAAGTGGACCGGCTACACGTACGAGACGATCCGCGCGTCGTGCTTCGACGGCAAGGCACGGCTCGCGGACATGGACATCGACGGCGTCGACGCCGAGTTCATGTACCCGAGCCAGCGCACCATGTGGAGCTTCATGGCCGACCCGGACCCCGAGTACCACCTCGCCGGAGTCCAGGCCTACAACAACTGGATCCACGACGAGTTCTGCGCCGCCGATCGCGAGCGGCTCTTCGCGCTCTGCCAGATGCCGAACATCGGCGTCGACGCGGCGATCGCCGAGATGAGGCGCGGCAAGGAAAAGGGCATGTGCGGCGTCATCATCTCCGCCTGGCCGGGTGGCGAGGACGACCTGTGCGCCGCGGACGACGAGTTCTTCGCGGCGGCGCAGGAGGATGGACATGCCGATCGCGATCCACGTCAACATCCGCCGCAAGCGCGCGCCCGTGGTCGGGCTCGACGGGCCATCGGCAATCGCGCGCATGGCGCTCGCCGGCATGATGCAGTTCCCGCCCTCGATGTGCGACCTCATCATGAGCGGCGTGTTCGACCGCTTCCCGAAGCTCACCGTGCTCGGCGTCGAGGTCGACGTGGGCTGGATCCCGGTCGCGCTCGAGCAGCTCGACAACTTCTACTGGCGCAACCGCGCCCACACCGGCGTCACCATCAAGCGCCTGCCGAGCGACTACTTCCACGAGCACTTCATCTGCACCTTCCTCACGGACCGCCACGGCATCGCCAACCGCTACGAGATCGGCGTGCGCAACATGGCCTGGTCCACGGACTTCCCCCACCACGGCAACGACTGGCCGTACAGCCGCAAGGTCGCGGGCGAGATGTTCCAGGGCGTCCCCAAGGAGGAGGTCGAACTGATCTGCGCCGGCAACATGATCCGCGCGTTCAAGCTGCCGCACGACCCCAACGCGGGCCGGTGAGCCGAGAAGACCGATGAGCACGATCGTCTTCGACACCAGCGACGTCGACCGATGGGTGGGTGTCCCGCTCGGCGGACGGACCCTGCGCGACCCGATCCACGTCAACGACGTGCGGCGCTGGTCGCAGGGCATGCAGAACCCGAACCCGCTCTACTTCGACGAGGACTGCGCCCGCGACAGCCGCTTCGGGAAGCTCGTGGCGCCGCAGTCGTTCGCGGTGTGCACCGACGACAGCCACGGCGCGGCGCCTTCGATCCAGGGCAGCATCCCCGGCTCGCACATGCTGTTCGGCGGCGACGAGTGGTGGTTCTTCGGGCTGCGCATCGAGCCCGGTGACCGCATCACCCGCGACCGCATGCTGTTCGACTACAAGGTCCGCGAGACCCGCTTCGCAGGACCGACGATGTTCGCGCGGGGCGACACCACCTACATCAACCACCGTGGCCAGGTGGTCGCCAAGCAGCGCTCGACGTCCATCCGCTACCTCGCCGACGAGGCGCAGAAGCGCCGCGCGGCCGCGGCGAACGCCGCCGCCGCGGCCGAGGCGCCCGAGTGGAGCGACGACGAGCTCGCCGCGATCGAGGCGCGCAAGCTCGCCTACTACCGGACCTTCCTCGACCTCGGCCACCTGCGCCGCGTCGACGTGACGGTCGGCGAGCGGCTGCCGCAGCGCGTGATCGGGCCGCACTCGATCGCGAGCTTCACCAGCGAATGGCGGGCGTTCCTGCAGAACCTGTGGGGGGCGTTCCGCATCGACCCCGGCCCGACGTCGCTACGCCAGGCGGGCTGGCTCACCGAGATGGACCGTGACGTCGAGAAAGCCAAGATCGACCCGACCCAGACCGACGGCCTCTACCACGGTCCCTCGCGCGGACACGTGAACGACCGCTTCGCGCAGCGCATCGGCATGCCGCGCGCGTACGGCTACGGCGCGTCGATGGGGTCGTGGATCCTCGACTACCTCGGCAACTGGGTGGGCGAGTGGGGTGACGTGGTGCACGCCAAGCTCGCCTACAAGGCGCCTGCGCTATCGGGTGACGTGACCCTCATCGATGCCACCGTCACCGCCCTCGGCACGGACCCTCCCACCGGCCAGCCGCTCGCCACCCTCGAGGTCGTGATGAAGAACCAGCGCGACGAGGTGATGGCCGAAGGGGTCGCCGAGGTCCGCCTGCCGACGGTCGCGCTGCCGGCCAGCTGAGCGGCCGTCGTGAGCGAGGCCGCCTCCGCCTCGGCGGAAATTGCGCTCCAGCCGGACGAGCGCCGCTACACGTTGCCCGCGTTCCTGGACGACGTCGCGAACCGCCACGGCGCTCGCGTCGCGCTGCGCTTCGAGGACACGGCGCTCACCTTCGAAGAGCTGCGCGCCGGGGCGCGCGAACTGGCGCGCGCGCTCGTCGCCATGGGCGTCGTCAAGGGAGCGCGCGTCGGGCTCTTGATGGCGAACCGCCCCGAGTGGGTCATCGCTGCGTTCGGCGTGACGCTGGCGGGTGGCGTGCTGGTCCCGGTTTCGACCTTCGCGACCGAGAGCGAGCGCGAGCACGTGCTGCGCCACGGCGACACCTCCGTGCTCCTGCTCCAGCCCACGCTGCTCAAGCACCACTACCTCGACGACCTGCTCGCGAACCACGGCGAGATCCGCGCCGGGGCGCCGGGCGCTTTGCGGTGCGCCGCCCTGCCCTTCCTGCGCGCCGTCGTGAGCCTCGGTCTCGACGAGCCGCGTGGCGCCGCGCTCCCGTGGGGAGCGTTCCTCGAGCGCGGCCGCGACGTTCCGGAGGCTCTCCTCGACGCCTGCGCCACCGAGGTCCATCCGCGAGACGAAGCGATGATCGTCTACACGTCCGGATCCACCGCCGAGCCAAAGGGCGTCGTACACGCTCACGAGGCCGCGGTGATCCAGAGCTGGCGCTTCGCCGAGCTCTTCGGGCTGACCCCCGCCGACGTGGTGTGGACCGCGTACCCGCTCTTCTGGACCGCGGGCTTCGCGATGTCGCTCGGCGGGTCGCTGGCGTCCGGCGCCACGCTCCTCCTCGAGCAGACGTTCGACGCCCCGCTGGCGCTCGCCCGCCTCGAGGAGCACCGCGCCACCGCCGTGCACGCGTGGCCGCACCAGGAGAAAGCGCTCGCCGAGCACGCGAGCGCACGCTACCGGGACCTGCGCTCGCTCCGCCAGGTGAACTTCGGCTCGCCGCTGGCTGCGCTCGCGGGCATCGCCGAAGACCGCTGGGGCCGCGCCGCCACCTACGGGCTCACCGAGACCTTCACGCTCGCCGCGGCGACTCCCGCAACGAGGCCGCCCGCCGAGCGGGCGGGGCACCACGGGCGGCCGCTCCCCGGCACCGAGATCCGCATCGTCGATCCGGCCACCGGCGCGGTTGCTGGCGTGGGCGCCTCCGGCGAGATCTGCGTGCGCGGGCGCACGCTCATGCTCCGCTACCACAAGCAGCCGCGCGCGGCGGCGTTCGACGCCGACGGCTTCTTTCACACCGGCGACTCGGGCCACCTCGACGAGCTCGGCCGGCTGCACTGGAGTGGCCGGATCTCGGGGCTCATCAAGACCGGCGGGGCCAACGTGTCGCCCGTCGAGATCGAGTCCACGCTGCGGCCGCTCCCGGGACTGCGCGCGGCGCTCGCCGTCGGCGTGCCGCACGCCACTCTGGGCGAGATCGTGGTGCTGTGCGCGATCGCGGAGCCGGGCATTTCGGGCCCCTCGGAGGAAACCATTCGGAGCTATCTTCGCGAGCGCCTCGCGGCTTACAAGGTGCCGAGACGAGTGCTCTTCTTCGCCCCCGAGGAGGTCGCGATGACCGGCTCCCAGAAGATCCTGAGTGGTCCGCTCCGCGAGGCGGCGCTGGCGCGGCTCCGGGCCGAGCGGGCCGTCGTGGACGGCGAGGAGTCCACGTGACCGCGAAGCTCGGGCTCGCGACCGCGGGAGAGCGGCGATGCCGAGGGGGATCCGCGTCCTCTACCTGACCGACAGGCGCGGTCACCTTGCCGGCAAGATCCTCGGCGAGCTCGGCGCCGACGTCATCAAGATCGAACCGCCCGGCGGCGATCCGTTGCGCACCCGCGGGCCGTTCGTGGGCGGCGAGGTCCATCCCGAGGCGAGTATCCCCTGGCTCGCCGCCAACACCTCGAAGCGAGGCATCGTCCTCGACCTCGCCGAGCTCGCGGGCCGCGCGGACTTCCTCGAGCTCGTCACCGTGAGCGACGTCGTCCTCGAGTCCTTCGCACCCGGCACGATGGAGGATTGGGGTCTCGACTACCCGAGCCTGGCCGCCGTTCACCCGGGTCTCGTCCACTGCGCGATCACTCCGTTCGGCTCGACCGGACCTCGGGCGGGCTGGCACGCCCACGACCTCACCATCGTCGCGGCTGGCGGCAACGCTGCGCTCACCGGGGACGCGGACCGCGCGCCACTCACCTGCAGCGCACCCACCGCGTACCTCCACGCGGCGCCCGAGGCGGTGATCGGCATCCTCTTCGCGCTCCACGGTCGCGCGCGAACGGGACGAGGCGACTTCGTCGACGTGTCCATGCAGGAATGCCAGCTCGCGACGTTGCTGACCGCGCCGGGCCAGGTCGCGCTGACCGGCAAGCTGCGGCGGCGCGTCGGCTCCAAGATCGGCCGCACCCGCGAGATCTGGCGTGCCCGGGACGGCTGGGTCTCGTTCGGGCTGTGCGGCGGCGCTGCCCGCGCGCCGGGGCTGCGCGCGCTCGTCGAGCTCATGGCGGAACACGGCGCAGCGCCCGAGTGGCTGCGACGTTACGAGTGGACGCGCTTCGATCCTAGCAAGATCGCCGACACCGAGCTCGCGGTGCTCGAGTCCACCTTCGCCGCGTTCTTCGAGGACCGGACGATGGCCGAGCTCTACGCCGATGCGGTCAAGCGGCGCCTGATGCTGGCCCCCTGCCAGGACGCCGCCGCGACGCTCGCCGACCCGCAGCTCCGCGCGCGTGGCCTGTTCGTGCCGGTCTCCACCGGACCGCTCGGACGCGGTCGGATGGAGGTGCCCGGAACCTTCGCGCGCACGACCGACTGCGCGATCGGCTTGCGCTGTCGGGCGCCGGGGCTGGGCGAGCACGAGTCCTCGGTGTGGTCGGACGTGCGCGCGGCGCGCGGCGCGGCGCGCGCCCGTCCCTCCGGTGCAGCGGGCGGACCGCTCGACACCCAGACCGGCGAGCGGTCGGCCGCGACGCCGCTCTTCGCCGGCTTGCGGATCCTCGAGCTGGGCGCCGGGGCGGCCGGTCCGGTCGCGACGCGCTACTTCGTGGAGCACGGCGCTGAGGTGATCCGCGTCGAGTCGGCGTCGCGCCCCGACTTCATCCGCCTGCTTCACCTCGGCGGCGGTGCATCCTCGGATGTCGCCGCCCTCGATCGCGCGCCGATGTTCGCGCTGCTCAACGCCGGCAAGAAGAGCGTGGCGCTCGACCTGACGCAGGCCGAGGGGCGGTCGCTGCTGGGCCGACTGGCCCGCGAGGCCGAGGTTCTGATCGAGAACTTCACTCCTGGCGTGCTCGCCCGGTGGGGCCTCGCTCCGAGCACGCTCCTCGACCGCAACCGCCGGCTGATCGTGGTGTCGAGCTCGCTCTTCGGCCAGACCGGCCCGCACCGCGACTACCCGGGCTTCGGCGGCCAGGGCGCGGCGCTCGCCGGCTTCAACCACCTGACGGGCTGGCCCGATCGCGAGCCGATCGGACCGTATGCGACGATCACCGACTCGCTCGCGCCTCGCTTCCTGGCCGCGGCCGTGGCCGCGGCGCTGCTCGAGCGCGACCGCGTCGGCACGGGACGGATCCTCGACGTGTCGCAGGTCGAGACCGGCGTCTACGCGCTCGCCGCGGCGATCGCGGAGGCGAGCGCGCGCGGCACGTCGCCCCAGCGCCTCGGCAACCGCAGCCTCTGGGCGGCGCCGCACGGCATCTATCCGTGCGCAGGCGAGGACCGCTGGCTCGCGCTCGCGGTGTGGAACGAGCGCGAGTGGCAGACGCTGGTGGCGATGCTCGGCGAGCCGGCGTGGACTCACGACGAGCGTTTCGGCGACGTCGGGGCACGGCTCGCGAACGTCGAGATCCTCGACCAGCACCTCGCCGCGTGGACGCGCCACCACGAGGCCGCGACGCTCTCGGAGCGCCTCCAGGGCGAGGGTATCGAGGCGGTCGCGGTGGCCGACTGCGCCGCGCTTCTCGAGGATCCTCAGCTCGCCCATCGCGGCCACTTCGTGCGGGTCCCTCACGCAGCGCTCGGCGAGCTCGCCACCGAGCGCTGCGGTTTCCGGCTGGCTTCGGCCGCGAACGCCGCCGGGCTGTTCCGAGGTGGCCCCGGTCTCGGTGAGCACAGCCGCGAGGTGCTCACGGCGATCGGCATCGGTGACGAGGACTTCGCGAGACTCGTGGAAGAGCGGGTGGTCGCATGACGGGGATCGTTTCGTTCGGGGCGTACGTGCCCGCGACGCGCCTTCCGCTCGCGCTGATCGCGGGACGGCCGGCCAAGGAGGGCGGTCCCGAGCGCGCCGTCGCGGCGCACGACGAGGACGCCGTCACGATGGCCGTGGCGGCCGGGGTGGACGCGCTGCACGGACTCGAGCGCCGAAGCATCGACGCTCTCTACCTCGCCTCGACGAGCGTGCCGTACCGCGAGAAGTCCGTGGCGGCGCTGGTCGCGAAGGCCCTCGACCTGCGACGCGACGTCCACACCCTCGACCTCGGCGCCAGCTTGCGCGCCGGGGTCGGCGCGCTCGCCGCCGCGTGCGACTCGGTGGCGAGTGGCGCGGTCTCGCGCGTGCTCGTGATCGCGTCCGACGCCCGTCTGGCCGCGCCGCGCTCCGCGCTCGAGCGTGACCTCGGCGACGGCGCCGCGGCGTTCGTGGTCGGCCGCGAGAACGAGCTCGCGGTGCTCACCGCGCGCCACGCAGTCGCCGACGAGATCGTGGACGTGTGGCGCACCGAGGACGACACCTTCGTCCGGTCCTGGGAGGACCGTTTCGTGCACCAGCACGGCTACCAGGCGAACGTCGCGGAGGCGGTGGCCGGCCTGCTCGCCGCCGCAGGGATCGGGGCGGCCGACGTCGCGCGGGTCGCGCTCGCCGGCCCTGACGCACGCGGCATCGCGGCCGCCGCAAAGGCCGCCAAGATCCCCCCCGACCGGGTCGTGCCGGCGCTGTTCGGCCAGCTCGGTCACACCGGCACGGCCTTCGCCCCGATGTTGCTGGTCCACGCCCTCGAGTGCGGCGAGCCCGCCGCGGGCGACCGGATCGCGTGCGTGGCCCACGGCAGCGCGCCGAGGCGCTGCTCTTCACGCTCACAGGGGCGGCCCGCGGCGCGCGGGGCCGCCGCGGCGTGGCCGGTCATCTCGCGCAGCGCCGCCCGCTCCCGAGCTACCAGAGCTACCTCGCGAGCCGCCAGCTCTCCCCCTCGGACCACGATCCCAGAGGCGGTGGCGGCGTACCCGCTACGGTCGCTTACCGAGAACGAGACGCCGAGCTCAGCCTGCACGGCTTCCGCTGCACCGGCTGTGGCACCATGCACTTTCCCCGCCAGCGGGTCTGCTACCGCTGCCACGCCCGCGACCGATTCGAGGCGGTGCGCCTCTCGGATCGCGCCGGCCGGGTCCTCTCGTACACGTTCGACTGGTTCTTCCCGAATCCCGAGCCCCCCACCATCGCCGGCGTGGTCGAGGTCGAGGGCGCGCGGCTCTACGTGCAGATGTGCGACGCACGGCCCGAGCAGCTCCGCTGCGACCTGCCGATCGAGATGGTCTTCCGCCGCATCCACGAGGCCGGCGGACGGCCCAACTACTTCTGGAAGAGCACGCCCATCGCCGCGCCGGCGAGCGACGCGGCATCGCCGGCCACCGCGCCGGGAGGTGGCCGATGAAGGACGCGATCCGCGACAAGGTCGCCGTCGTCGGCGTCGGCTGCTCGGCCTTCGGCGAACGCTGGGACGCGTCCCCCGAGGACCTCATCGTCGAGGCGGCGTACGAGGCCTACGCCGACGCCGGGATCGACGACCAGCAGCGGGTGCTCGAGGCGGTGTTCTGCGGCGCGGTGTACCCGTCGCGCGGCACCGCCGAGGTGGCCGAGTCGCTGAAGCTCTTCGGGCGCCCGGTGTCGCTGGTGCAGAACTACTGCGCCACCGGCACCGACGCGTTCCGCTACGGCGTGCTCTCGATCGCCGCGGGGCTCTACGACACGGTGCTGGTGGTCGGCTTCGACAAGCCCAAGGATCGCGGAGTGTCGGGGCCGAGTGTCAACCTGACCGGAGTCCGCGGCCTGCCCGCCACGCCGGCCGCGTGGTTCTCGCTGTGCGCGGCGCGCTACTTCGAGACCTACGGTGCGTCGCGCGAGGACCTGGCGCGGATCGCGGTGAAGAACCACCACAACGGCACGCTCGCGCCCAAGTCGATGCTCAAGCGCGAGATCACCGTCGAGGACGCGCTCGGGGCGCGCATGATCGCGTGGCCCTTCGGGCTCTACGACTGCGCGGCGCAATCGGACGGCGCGGCCGCGGCGATCCTCACCCGCCGCGAGGGAGCGCGCTCGTTTCGTCCCGACCCGGTGCTGGTCAAGGCGGTGTCGATCGCGCTCGCGCCCAACCCGCAGGGCGATCCGGACTTCGACTTCTTGAGCTGGAAGCCGACGGTCTACGCGGCCAGGGACGCCTACGCGCAGGCGGGCATCACCGACCCGCGCAGCCAGATCCACCTCGCGCAGCTCCACGACTGCTTCACCCTCACCGAGATGCTGTCGTACGAGGATCTCGGCTTCTGCGACCGCGGCACCGCGAAGGAACACGTCGCGGCCGGTACGTTCGCGCTCGAAGGCGCGTTGCCGGTGAACACCGACGGCGGCCTCAAGACCTTCGGCCATCCCACCGGCGCGACCGGCGTGCGGATGATTTACGAGAACACCCTGCAGCTCCAGGGCCGAGCGGGACCGCGCCAGGTGCCGAACGCCGGATTGGCGCTGAGCCACAATCTGGGTGGCGCTCCACAGACGTGCGGCATCGCGATCCTCGGGCGCGAGTGACGTCCGCTCCCGATCGCCACGAGAGGAACCCAGATCATGAGCGACGCGGTTCAGGAAGTGCGCTTCGACGACCTCGACGGTTTGCGCGCGCTGATCACCGAGGAGTTCGGCCCGTGGGGACCGACACTCGAGGTCACCCAGGCGATGATCGACGGGTTCGCGGAGATCACCCTCGACCGCCAGTGGATCCACGTCGACGTCGAGCGCGCCCGGCGCGAGAGCCCCTTCGGCGGAACGATCGCTCACGGGTTCCTGGTGCTGAGCTTGCTTCCGGCGCTTCGTCCGCAGAGCGCGTGGCGGCTGGGTGGCTACGGTAGCGCGGTGAACTACGGCGCCAACTCGCTGCGCTTCTCGTCGCCGGTGCCCGCGGGGTCGTCGGTCCACGCCCGCGGCCGGTTGGTGGCGGTCGACGGCAAGGACACGGGCACGCTCGTGACCACCGAGACGGCGATCCACGTCGTCGGCCAGGATCGCCCCGCGATGGTCTACCAGGGGCTCACGCTCTACAGGCCGGCGCGTCGTTGAGCGAGCGCAGGACGCCGCTCGCCGCGCTCGCGGTCGGCTTCGCCGCGCTCGGCGCGTTCTACCTCTACTGGGGTACGAGCACGCGTCTGCTGAGTTTCGGCGGCGACAACGCGACCTACTTGCTCATCGCCCGCGATCTGTCGCCGTTCGGCGGGCACTCGCCCGGCGCCGCCGGCTACGCGAGCCAGAGCTACTACCCCCCGCTCTACCCGGCGGTGATGGCGATCACCGGCGCGGCGCAGGCCCTCGCCGCGGCGCATGCGTTCACGATCACGATCCTGGTCGCCGCCTTCGCGATCGCGTTCGCCTGGTACCGCTCGCTCGGACTCGGCTCGATCCTGAGCGCCCTCCTGGTGCTCGCGGTCGCGGGAACGCGCGGGACCTACATGACCGCGCTCGAGATCGAGAGCGAGCCGCTCTACCTGGCGCTCACGCTCGTCGCGCTGGCCGCGACGCGCCGCGACGAGCGTGACGGCGCATACGGGTGGCGAGGCTGGCTCGCGCCGTCCGCCGTCGGCGCGGCGACTCTCACCCGCAGCGCCGGGCTCGCGATGCTGGTCGCGTACCTCGTGTACCTGGCGGTGCGGCGCCCGCGGCTCGGCTGGCTCCGGGCGGTGGTGGCCACGGTGCCGACGCTCGCATGGGTGCGGGTGGGTGGTAACTCCGACTACGGACGGATCCTCGTCGAGCGCTATCGCGACGGCGGCCTCACGGCGCTCGTCGAGACGGTCGCGAGCCAGCTCGCGACGCTGTGGGCCGAGTGGCTCGGGCTCTTCGCCGTCGAGCCGGTTGGGCTGGTCGTGGTGGTCGTCTCCGGCGTCACCGTGCTGGCCCTCGCCGGGCTGCTGCTCCGACTGCGGCGCGGCGCGCTCGAGGCGCTCTATCTGGGCGCCTACCTCGCGCTCATCGTGATCTGGCCGTTCCCGGGCGAGATGGCGCGGTTCCTGGTGGTGACGATCCCGATCGTGCTCGGGCTCGCGGCGCTCGCGGCCCGCGAGGGCCTCGAGCGACTGCCACCGGGGCGTGCGCGCGCCTGGGTCGCGGTGGGGTTGTGGGCGGGTCTCGGCTCGGTGCTGGTCCCGCAGCTCGCGCTGACCGCCGCGCGTTTCCATGGCGGCGCGACGCCCGAGCTAGGTGCGCTGCGCCGCTCCGCGCTTTGGTACGACCCCGATCGCGTGACCGCCGAGAAGACGCTCCACTTCGCAGCGCGCCTCGAGGACGCGCTCGCGCGCGTCGCCGAGCATGTCCCCCGCAACGGCTGCGTGTTCTCGGTGAAACCGTCGCTGGTCGGGCTCTTCGCGGACCGGCGGGCGATCTACACGCCACCGGCGAGCGTCGCCGACGAGCCGTTCCACGCCGAGGTCGAGCGCGCCGGCTGCCGCTGGTTCTTCCTGATCGCCGCCGGCACCCAGAGCGCCGCTCCGCTCTACCCGCGCGATCGCTTCGAGCCGCCCCTCGACGAAGTCGACGTGACGAGGATGGGCGAGGATCCGGAGTCACGGCTGGTCTCGATCCTCGCCGCTTTGCCGTCCCCCGCTTCCGGCGCTCAGCCGCTCGCGACCTCGCGATAGAGGCGCTCGAGGCGCTCGGCCTCGAGTGCGGGCGTGAGCTCGGTCGCGACGTGGGCTCGCGCGGCGCTCGCGAGCCGCTCGGCGAGCACCAGGTCCCGGTGAAGCGCGACGCTCCCGTCGGCGAGCGCCGCGACGTCACCGGGCGGCGCGAGCCACCCGGTGCGGCCGTGCTCGACGAGCTCAGGGACACCGCCACCCGCGCTCGCGACGACCGGACACCCGTGCGCCATCGCCTCGAGGATCGCGAGGCCGAACGACTCCGCGTGCGCCGTGTGCAGGAGCACGTCGAAACGCGCCAGCAGCGCGGGAACGTCGCGACGATACCCGAGCAACCGAAGCCGCCCGGATACGCCGCGAACACGCGCGGCCCGCAGAAGGCCGACACGGGCGCCACGGTCGGTCTCCTCGCCGGCGATCACCAGCTCGGCTGCCACTCCCCGGCGCTCGAGCAGCGTGAGAAGCTCGATGGCGTCCGTCAGGTGCTTGCCGTGCGAGAGTCGGCTCGACATGCCGATCGAGAACGTGCCCGCGCGAGGCGAGCGCGCGGGCGCCTCGGTGGGTGCGTAGCCATACGGGACCAGCGCGACGCGCGCGGCTGGAATCCCGTAGGCCTCGACGAGGCTTCGCCGCACGAAATCCGAGGCCGCGACGAACCGTGCGTGGCGGACCAGCCACGCGTGGTATGGATCGCGACGGCGGCGCGGCGACGCCGCGAGGTGGCGGGTGGCGAACACCGCCACTCGCGCGCGGCTGGCGGCGAGTACCGCCCAGGGCAGATCCCGAGGCTCGTGGACGTGCAGGACGTCGAGGCCCCGCAAGAGCCCGGGCGCAATCGGACCGCGGCGCAGCGCCGTGACCGGCAGCCCGAGCCGCTCGGCCTCGTGCGCGACGGACGAGTCGGCGAGCGTCCACACGCTCACCGCGACGCCACCCCTCGAGAGCGCGCCGGCGGCGCGCACGCTCTGGATCTCGGCCCCACCGAGGCTGCGCGTGCGCAGCAGGAACGCGACCCTCGCCGCCACCACGATCAGCCGCAGCTCGTGCCAGCGCGGAGGGCGAGACCGGTGAGTGGATCGAGTCCGCGGCGGCGGCGCTTCTCGCGGCGCGCGAGAATCGCCGCGTTCGCGGCGCGCGCGAGCTCGCGCGCATCGTCCCGGCTGCCGCCCGACGCACGCACGTAGGCGTGAACGAAGCGAAGCCGGTCGGTGCGAAACGGCGGCCCGAGCTGGTCGACGCCGAGCTGCACCAGGTTGCGGAGGCGCTCGCGTCGACGGCGCGACGGGCGCGTGCGCTCGTTGTCGAGGAAGGTGACGCGGTCCCCGGCGCGATCCACGAGCACGTTGCTCGGCCTGAGATCACCGTGCACCAAGCCGGCGCGGTGGATCGCCGCGACCGCGACGGCCGCGGCGGTCACGATGCGACGTCGATCACGAGACGCGAGGTCGTCCGATACGGCCCAGTGTTCGAGACCCACCCGATCGAGCACCGCCTCGGTGACGAGGACGGCTCGCGCCACCCCGAACGCGCCACGCTCCTCGACGAGCGCCAGGGTTCGGGGCGCGTCGACCCCGATCGCGGCGAGCCTCTCGGCGCCTCGCACCGCACGCGCGGCGCGGCTCCCGCGCAGCCACGCCTTGAGCGGGTCGAGGGCGCCGCGAGCGCGGAACTCCTTCCAGTAGAAGTTGGCGGACGATCCCTCGCCCGAGCGAAAGACGCGCGCGCCACGGCTCGAATGCACCTGCACCAGGAGCCCGCGGGCGACGAGGTCGTCCGGGTCGCGATCGAGCTGTTCGCTCAGGTCCGCGAGCGCGCACGGATCGAATTCCCCACTCCACCGGCCGCGCCGGAAGCGCCCTTCGAGCACCGCGCCGCTCACGGTGGCGCGGGATTGGAGGGAACCTGCCTGAGATCCGGCGGAAGGCCCTGCTCCCACAGCTTCGCGTACAGGATCAGCTCGCGCGCAGCCACCAGGGTGGCGAGCATGAAGCCTGGAAGACCGTCGCGGAGGCCGCCGCGAGCGAACAGCTCACGGGCCAGGACGTACGGCGGGCGGAACAGGAAGTGGAAGGCCCAGGCGCGCTCGCCTCGCCCGGCGCGCGCCAGGGCGATCGCGCTGGTTTCGCGGTCGACGCGCGCCAGCCCGTCCTCGAGATCGACGAACGGACGCCAGCGCAGCGGAGACGAGAGGATCGGCGCCTCGCGACGGGTGTGGCCGACGGCGCCGAGGTGATCCCGGCCCACCAGACGTGCCTCGTCCCGGGCAGCGAAGGTGCCGCCGACGATCCGGCGATCCAGGAAACGCATCTCGATCCGCACCCGGCACGCGGCGCCGCCGTCGTGTGACGGCTCGGCGCGAGTGGCGATCTCCCGGGCCAGTTCCGAAGTGAGCTCTTCGTCGCCCTCGACGATCAAGATCCACGAGGCGTCCGTCGCCGCGAGGATCGCTCCCCGATCCGCTCCAGGGTCGTCGAGCGTGATCGCGGGAAACTCACCCGCATACGCGAGCCCGTTCGCGAGCGCCACGTCACGGGTGCGCGCCGCGTGGTCGGGGTCGCCCGGACCGACGATCGCGACGGCGGCGTTCATCCGCGGGCGCCCGGGTGCGTGTCGCGGGGCGCGGTCAGGCGCTTTCCGCGAGCGGCTTGGCCTCGTCGATCAGCATGATGGGGATGTCGTCCTTGATCTCGTAGACGAGCTTGCACGCGGTGCAAACCAGCCCGTCCTGGGACGCGTTGAGCTTGACCTCGCCCTTGCACTTCGGGCAGGCGAGGATGTCGAGCAAATCCTGCGAGATGGCCATCGTTGTCCTCCACGCGATCGACGCACTCTAGCGCGCCGCGGCGTGCCCTGGCTCGCGTCTCGATCGCCGGGCCGGGGGCATCCGGTCACGACTCGACGCGGCGGCGGAGCGAGCGAGCCCGCTCGAGCTCCTCGCGAAGCTCGTCCCCGCGCCCGTCGCGGATCAGGCCCTCGAGCCGTTCGAGCCGCTCGCGGTAGGCGCGTATGCCGGCGGCGACCTCGTCGCGGTTCATGGTGAAGATGTCGCGCCACAACGCCGGATCGCTGGCCGCGACCCGGGTGAAATCCTTGAGCCCGCCGGCGCTGAACGGGACGAGCTCCTCGCCGGCCGCTTCGCACGCCTCGATCTCGCCGGCGAGGGCGTACGCGACCACGTGCGGGAGGTGGCTGACCATGGCGAGGACCCGATCGTGGCGAGCGGCGTCCATGTCGACGACCCGCATCCCGACGGCCTCCCAGAGCGATCGCACCTTCGCGAGCGCCGCCGGATCGGTGCGCGGCGAGGGCGTGAGGACGCAGCAGCGTCCCCGGAAGAGCTCGCCGAACGCAGCCGCCATGCCGGATCGCTCGGTTCCCGCGATCGGATGGCCGCCCACGAACCGTGCGTGACCGGCGAGCAGCTCGTCGAGGTCGGCGACCAGCGGCGCCTTCACGCTGCCCACGTCGGTCACGATCGCGTCGGCCCCGAGGGAGGGCAGCATCGCGCGGACCACCGACGTCATCGAAGCGACGGGCACTCCCAGGACGACCAGGTCCGCACCGATGACCGCTGCCGCGGCGTCGTCCGTTGCCTCGTCGATCGCGCCGCGGGTCAACCCCTCGTCGAGGTTGGCGCGGCTCCGACCGACGCCGATCACCCGACCGAACACACCGGCGCCCCGGGCGGCGAGCGCCAGCGAGCCGCCGATGAGCCCCAGCCCGACGATCGCGACTCGCGCGAAGCGCGGCCGCGGCTCCACGCGGTGGCCGGCGGCCGCGGGGGTCATCCGACGACGGCGTTCGGGAACACCCGAGGAATCGCCTGCAGGAAGCCGAACAGGTAATTCCCGGTGCCGATCGTGCCGGTGCCCTCCGCCGAGGGCTCGACGGTCGTACCCTCGTGCCACTCGTTCCACGACGTGATCCAGATCACCCCGCGGTCCTCGCCTGCGACCGGGCGGCTGAACGAGCGCGCCATGTCGAGCATCTGCGAGAAGTCGTCGAACGAGCTGCTCGGCAGCGGCGGGTTGCAGCAGCGCACCTCGGTGTCGTTGTATTGCGGGATGACGTTCGGCATGAAGTCGACCGAACCCTCGCGCCCCTTGGCCTGGATGGTCGACGTTCCCTGGTCCCAGCCGCGGTAGGTCGGCCGCGTCACCTCGACCCAGCCGCGCAGGTCCTGGATGTTCTGCGCCTTGATCACCTGCGGGTTGTAGAGGTTGTAGGCCGTCACCGCATCGAAGAGTCGGATGCGCTCGGGGTGGAAGTTCCCGTCGTAGACCTCGTCGCCGACGATGTACACGTCGATGCCGCGGTCCCTGAGGGTGGTACGCACGATGTCCAGCTCGCCTTCGAGATCACCCGAGATGACGCGCGACAGATAGATCATCACCACCGGCCGCCCACCGATCCGGAAGTAGCGGGGGTGGTTCATGTAGGTGTCGGCGATGTACTGCATGTCCCGCTGGAACGCGAGGCGCGGCACCGGCTTGGAGAGATCGAGCGACAGGTTCGCGAGCGAGAAACGGATCGCGATGTCGTAGTGGATGCAGAACTCCATCTGGTCGAGGTTGGGGGCCGAGAGCAGACCCGCGCGCAGCGCCCGATCGGAGTCCCCACCGAACCAGTTCACCGCGAACACACCCCTCTTGGCCTGGCGAGCGTCGGTGATGTGGTTTCCCGCCACGATCGGGTCGTCACTTCGGTACAGGCCGTACCGGGACTGACCGATCGACCCCTTCTGCCACTCCGGCTCGGTCCACCAGGTGTAGTAGTACGCACCCAGGGTGAAGGCCGTGGCGGGCGGCGGCGCCTGATCGACCGGAGGGGGATTCTCGGTGCCGCTGCCGTTGTCAACGGGACCGGGGCCTGGCAGGCCGTCGAGACGCTCAAATCCGCCGCCCCGGAGCCACAGGCCGCTCCCAAGCCGAGGAGCAGCGCAATCGCGGGCAGAACGCGCCAGGGGCGCGCAGTGAGGACTTCGCGAGAACCCATACCCGGACTCCTAACCGACTCGGAACCGAACCGACGGAAGAATTGGCGGATACACGCCAGGGACGACGCGACGCCCACAGTTTTTACAGGCTCACCGAGGTTGCGTCCAGCACGCGAGCGAGCTCGTCGAGGAACCGCTCGTTCTGACGAGTGGTGCCGATCGTCACCCGGAGCGCGGTGGGCAGACCGTAGACGCCGACCGGACGGACCAAAACCCCCGCCCGCTTGGAGGGCGGCGGCGACTCGGCGCCGCTGCAGCCCCTCGACGAGCGCACGAGGTTTCCCTGACTCGACGCGGCCTCGAGGCCGGGCGCGCGGGTCAGCGCGGAGCTGAGCCTCGCCGGCCTCGTTCATCGCGCGGGTCCGGGCCACGTGCTCGAGGTCGGCGAGCGCCTCGACCGCGGCGAGCTGAGCGAGGGCGTTGGCGTTGAACGGCTGTCTGACCCGCTCCATGAGCCCGGCGAGCTCGAGGTTGCGGGTCGCCGCGTAGCCGATCCTGGTGCCCGCGAGGCCGTACATCTTCGAGAAGGTTCGCATCGTGAGGCAGTTGTGCACGGAGCTGGTCAGCGCCAGGCTCGAGACCAGCTCGGGCGCCGTCGCGTACTCGATGTAGGCCTCGTCCATGGCGAGCACGACGTCGGGCGGGAGGGTGCGCGACGCAGCTTCTCGACCTCGCGCCGGCCGATGTGGGCGCCGGTCGGGTTGTTGGTGTTGGCGACGAACACCACTCGCACGCCGGGCACGATGGCCGCGAGGATCGCGTCGACGTCGATGTCCCGATCGCGTCCCGCCACCTCGCGCGGCACTCCCCCCGCGCTCTGGGTGACCAGCCCGAACACCACGAAGCTGCGTCGCGGAAAGAGCACGATCTCGCCGGGGCGCAGGAAGGTCCGCACCACCAGCTCGATGATCTCGTTCGAACCGTTGCCGAGGACCACCCCGGCCGGATCGAGGCCCAGGTGAGCGCCGAGCGCGCGCTTGAGCTCGCGCCCGGACCCGTCCGGATAACGGTGTAGATCGGCTGCGGCGCGTCGAACGGCCTCGACGGCGCGCGGCGACGGGCCGAGCTGGTTCTCGTTGGAGGCAAGCGGGGTCGCCTCGGAGAACCCGTAGAGCGCCTGAGCGTCGCGTTCGCTGCGCCCCGTCACGTACGGGGCGAGGTTCGCGATGTGCTTTTCGGCGAGAGCCATGAGGTCGACGGGGCGGAACGGTCTGCGATGGCGCGTGCGGCGATGGACGGCGGGCCCCGCGCCTTCGGGGCGAGATCAGCGGGCTTCGCGCCCGCGTTGCCCGGCCGCCTGGATCAGCCGTTCCTCGAGATCCAGCGAGGCATCGATGATGGTGCGGAACACGTTGCGCACCGATTCGGGCGGGAACGGCCCCTGATTGCGCGCCGAGATCCGCTCGAGGATCCGCTCCTCACGGCCCGGGTCGCGGAGAGCACGCCGGTCGAGGGCCTTGAGGCCGACGACCGTGACGCTGTGACGCGCTCGCTTGCTGAGGAGCTCGAGGATCTCCTGGTCGATCGCGTCGATGTCGCGCCGGACGCGCCGAGGCTCGACGTCGATCGGTGGGCGATTTTCGGCGGTTTCGCTCATGAAGCGCGGATGCTAGCCGTGCCCCCTCGGGTGTGGCAACCGAATCCGACGGCGCGCCGCGCACGGCAGGACGAGCGAAACCGTCGCATGAAGAGCGAGCGTGCGCGGATTTCGAAGCCCGCCGCCCTGAGCGGTGCCTCCGCATCCGGCCGGGCGGGTGCCGTACACAGACGCCCGCCGGCGAGCACCCGCGCGATCTCCGACCACGTGGCCGTCCCGCGTTCGAGCTCGGGGTGGCTCGAATGCGGCCACGGCGTCGAAGGTCCGGTCCGCGAACGGCAGGCGGATCAGCTCACCCTGGACGAGGCGCCGGCCGAGGAGCTGCCGATAGCGCAGCTTCGGCAGCGAGCAGTCGAAGCCCCACCGACTGTGGCAACCTCGAGCAACCGGGTCAGGCCCGCCGTGAGATCGGCACGCGCGCACGCGCCCTCGAGATGCTCCATCGCCCATCGGTACTTGCCGCGGTGCCACGCGCGCCGCAGCGGGTTGGCGCTGAAGACCGCAGTCCTCGAAGTCGGCCGCCTCCGGGCTCGCGCGCGGTCGCGCATGCGGCCGAGGGTCTTCCAGGTAGCTCATGGCGAACTTGACGAGACGTGCGTTCGATTCGCCGTAGCGCCGCGGGCGGTAGTGGAACGGCACCTCGGCGATGCGGAATCCACGGTTGTGGACCCGCACCAGGATCTCGATCAACACGTCGAAGTCCCGCGAGCGGAGCTCGAGCTCGTCGAGGGCCTGGCGCCGGTAGAGTCGGTAGCCGGACGATAGGTCGAGGTATGGCAGGTCCAGCGCCACGCGGAACACGCCGTTCAGCACCCGCGACAGCCACGCTCGCAGCGGGTCGGTCTCCGAGAACCCGTGCCGCACGTAGCGAGACGCGATGAGCACGTCGGCCTCAAGACGTCGACGGTAGAGGTCGCGGATCACGAATGGACTGTGCGACAGGTCAGCGTCCATGGTGACGACGTGACGACCGCGCACGCGGCGAAACGCCTCGGCGAGGGCGGCGCCGTAACCCGCGCCCTCCTGGCGGTGGACCCGCGCACCGAGGCTCGCCGCCAGCTCGGCGGTGCCGTCCTCGGAGCCACCGTCGACGACCAGTACCTCGTAACTCAGGCGCGACTCGTTCGCGAGGGCCGCGAGGCCGTCGAACAGCGCGCGCAGATTGCCGGCCTCGTTGCGGGTGGGCAGAACGATCGTGAGGTCGAGCGTACTCGGGGACTCGGCCGGGTCGGCGAGCGGCGCCACGTCGTCCATCCGCCCGCCCCGCCGGCGGCTCAGCAGCTCTGGAACACGCCGATGGATCGAAACTTCTGATATCGGGCGTCGACGAGCATTTGGACTGGCACCGAGCGGAGCTCGTCGATGGCGCGCTCCAGCGTCTCACCGAGGAGCCGCGCTGCCTCGTCGGTGTCACGGTGAGCACCGCCGCGGGGCTCCTCGACGATGGCATCGATGATGCCGAGCCCGAGGAGGTCAGGTGCCGTCATCTTGAGGGCGCTCGCGGCGACCTCGGCCTTCTGCCCGTCGTTCCAAAGGATCCCGGCGCAGCCTTCCGGGCTGATCACGCTGTAGACGGAGTAGCGAAGCATGAAGACCCGATCGCCCACCCCGATGGCCAGCGCACCGCCGCTGCCACCCTCACCGATGACCGTCACGAGGATCGGCGTGGCGAGGTCGATCATGGTCTGGATACTGACCGCGATGGCTTCGGCCTGACCCCGTTCTTCGGCACCGATCCCCGGATACGCGCCCGAGGTGTCGACGAAGCTGAGCACGGGTAACCCGAGCGCTCCGCGAGCAACAAGAGGCGTTGCGCCTTGCGGTAGCCTCGGGGTGCGGCATGCCGAAGTTCCGGCGCACCTTCTCGCCAGTGCGCCGGCCCTTCTGGTGACCGAGGACCACCACCGGCGTGCCGCGGAAGCGGGCGAGGCCGCTCACGATCGCGGGATCGTCGCCATAGCCGCGATCGCCGTGGAGCTCGATCCAGTCGTCGAAGAGCCGCTCGATGAAGTCGAGGGTCTGCGGGCGCGCCGGATGTCGTGCGAGCTGGGTGACCTGCCAGGGCGTCAGGCCCTGGAATATCTCGACGCGGCGCTTGTCGAGCTTGCGCTCGAGGCGCTCGAGCTCGTCACTGAGGTTCGGGTTGCCGCCCGCGGCGAACGCTTGAGCTCGGAGATCCTCTTCCGAGGTCATCCAGCTCTCGTTCGAACTCCAGCACGTGCTCCACGCTCTCTCACCTCGCGCGACCGTCGCGGCGTCGACCGTCCGAGAATATCACGGGGCCGAGGCCGCGCTGGTGCACGGCGCAACCCGCGGTGGCGCGCCGCGAGCGATCCGATCGGTGAGGAGTCCGGGCTCGTCGAGGATGCCGAGCCACCCCCTCGCCCACCCCGCCGCCTCGGCACACGTGGCCGCGACCTCGGGCGACGATGCCACCGCGGTCAAGGCCTCGCGCAGCCGTGGGAGCTCGCGGTCGATGCGACGATCGGTCGGGAAACGCTCGATCGCGTCCAGGTAGGTCTGGGCCGAATCGAGCGGGGCGCCCGAGCGCAGCCGTGCGAACCCCAGGTTGAACCGCGCCGCGGCACCCACGGTGGACGGGTGGCGGCGGCGAACTGGCGCGCGGCGTCTTCAGAAACGTTCACGACGCGCAACGCGATCAAGCCACGATGATACGGAACCCACGGATCACCGGACGGCGCGTCCGCCGCGGCCAGATCGAGCTCGTGCTCGGCCGCGTCCAGGTCGTCGAGGAAGACCAGCGTGCGTGCCAGGTGGACGCGCGGATCGATCCAGCGGGGAACCAGCTCCGTCGCACGCGTGAGCAACTCTCGTGCGCTCTCGAGGTCGTTGCGCTCGAGGCGACCGCGGCCGACCCACGCCAGCATCTTCGCGCTGCGCGGGTTGACCTCGAGCGCGCTCTCGAAGAGCCGAAGATTGTTCGACCAGTCGGGGACCCGCATCCAGGTGCGTGCCGCGAAGAGCGCCAGCACCAGACCGGTGATCGCCGTGACGGAGCGTCGATGGTCCGGGCGGGTCGGTGCCCGCATCGCGACGGCCACGACCGCGCGGGCTGCGAGCATGCACACGCCCGCCGACGGCAAGTAAACGAGGCGCTCGCCGAAGATCGTTCCGATCGGCAGCAGCGCGTTCGAGATCACGGCATAGGGGCCGGCGACCAACGCGATCGAGGCGACGGTGTACCGATCGCGGGATCGCCACGCGCGCGCCAGCAGCGCGAGCAGCCCAAGCACCAGCGCGAGGCCCAGCCAGCTTTCGGTACCGGACGGGAAAGCGTGCGGCTCGATGCTGGCGTACGAGTAGTCCGCGCTGAGCCGTATCGGGAACACCAACAGGCGTGCATAGCGCCATACCAGGTCGAGTGACGTCCAAAAACGCTCGCCGGCGGATACGTGCGCGAGCGGGTTGTCGAGGAGGTGGACCGATCCCGGACGGGCGAGCGTACCGAGCGCATTCAGGCGCAAGGCCAGCACCACCCCGATGGCGGGCGCGCAAACGGCGATCACACCGAGCGCCGCGCCAGCGGGCCCGGCTCCCCTCGCACGCCGGTCGCCCGCACCGCCCACCCGCTCGCCAGCACGAGCACGGGCGCCAGCAGGACCAAGCCGAACGCGCTCTCCTTCGCGAGCATCGCGCCGGTCCAGAGCACGAGCGCCAGGCCCGCTCGGAGCGCGACACGGCGACCGCGCTCGCTGACGAGAACGGCGCTCAATCCCAGCGCGGCGGCGAGCAGCTCGAACCGTCCCTTGATCTGCAGCACGGCCTCGCTGTGGACCGGATGCAGGAGGAAGATCACCCCGGCGAGGAGCGCGGTCGAGGACGACGCGCCCCAGCTCCGCGCGACCGCCAGCACCAGCACACCGGCCAGCGCGTGGAGCAGCAGGTTCGAGAGTCGATAGGCCCAGGTGGATCCCCCGCCCACGAGGTGATCGAAGGCCAGGCTCGCCACGCCGACTGGACGGTAGAGGTCGTTCGGCACACCCTGCTGGGCCGGCAGGATTGGCGAACGGAAGATCCGCCCGAGGTCGGGCTCGGTGAGCAACGGGTTGCTCGCGACCATGTCGGCGTCGTCGAACGTGAAGCCGAACGGCAGCGAGCTGCCGTAGAGGAGCAACGTCGCGAGGAACGCCGCCGCTAGGAGCACCAGCGGACGTCGCGTGGCCGACTCGAGACGCGACGGTACAGCCTCCGGCGCCTCGCTCACCTAGCGCCCCCCGGCCACCGCCGCAGGCTCGCTCACGGAGCGCCGTCCTCCGCAACGTCTTCGTCGACGTTGATGCCGAGCTTCTGCAGGCGATAGCGGATGGAGCGAAAGGTGATGCCGAGCAATCGCGCCGCATCCTTGCGAACCCCACCGGTGCGCTGCAGCGCCTGGAGAAGGAGGCTGCGCTCGACGTCGTCGAGGATGCGATCGATCTCCACGCCCTCGGCGGGGACCTCGAACACCGGGGTCGCCGCCCGTCCGTCGATCCCGCCGACCTCTCGCGGCAGACTGTCGGCGCCGATCTCGTCGGCGGGTGCAAGCGCGAGCGCTCGCTCCAGGATGTTCTCGAGCTCACGGACGTTGCCCGGGAATCGATACCGCTGGAGGGCCGCCATCGCCTCCGGGGTCATGCGGCGCGTGCCGCGCCCCATCTCCTTCGCGTACTTGCCGAGGAAGTGGCGGACGAGCAGGGGAATGTCGTCGGCTCGCTCGCGCAGGGGAGGCAGACGGATCTCGATGACGTTGAGGCGGTAGAAGAGATCCTCGCGGAAGCGACCCGTCTTCACTTCCTTCTCGAGATTACGGTTGGTGGCCGCGACGATCCGCACGTCGACCCGGACGTCGTCGTTGCCACCGACTCGCTTGAAGGTCCGTTCCTGGATGGCGCGCAGGATCTTCACCTGCATCCCGAGCGGTAGCTCGGCGATCTCGTCGAGGAAAAGGGTGCCACCGTCCGCCGCCTCGAAGAGACCGCGCTTGTTGGCGATCGCGCCCGTGAACGAGCCACGAACGTGACCGAAGAGCTCGCTCTCGATGAGCGTCTCCGGGATCGCGCCACAGTTCACGGTGACGAATGCTTCCGAGCGGCGCTGGCTCTGATCGTGGATGGCGCGGGCGACCAGCTCCTTGCCGGTGCCGCTCTCGCCGGTGATGAGCACGTTGGAGCGCGTCGGCGCGACCCGGTGGATGAGCTCGTGGATCCGCGCCATCCCGACGCTCTCCCCGATCAGGGCGCGGATCGGCGTGCGGCGGTCGAGCTCCTTGCGGAGCCGGATGTTCTCCTCCTCGAGGCGGGTCTTCTCGAGCGCGTTACGAACGATGAGGCGGATCTCGTCGGTCTTGAACGGCTTCAGCACGTAGTCGTACGCGCCCCGCTTCATCGCCTCGACCGCGTCCTGCGCCGACGCATACGCGGTCATCATGATCACGGCGGTCGAGGGGCTCACCTCCTTGACCCGCGCCAGCACGTCCAACCCCGTCACCTGTGGCATCTTCATGTCGCACACCACCACGTCGAAGACCTCGCGGTCGATGAACGGCAGCACGCTCGCGTCACCGGGGTGCAACGCCACCTCGAAGCCATCGCGGTTGAGCAACAGCTCCATGAACTCGCGCATGCTCTCCTCGTCGTCGACGACGAGGATCCGACCTTTGCGCATAGCTCCGAATCCCTTCCTGGCACCGCCTTGTGCGCGGCGCCAAGGCTAGCTCGCTCTCACGCCGGCGGCGCCGCCAACTCGATGACGAAACGCGCGCCGCGCCCATCCGCGCCCGTCCCGACCGATATCCGGCCCCTGTGAGCCTCCACGATCCGGTGGACGACCGATAGACCGAGCCCCGACCCTTTGGGTCGGGTGGTGAAGAACGGATCGAAGATCCGGTCCAGCACCTCCGGTGGCACCCCCGGCCCGGTATCCTCCAGCGAGATCACCACCGCGGGACCGTTGGACTGGGCGGTGATGGAGAGCGTACCACCTCCGCTCGGCTTCATCGCCTGGACCGCGTTGAGTACGAGGTTCCACAACACCTGGCGGAGCTGCTCGAGGTCCGCGAATACACGCAGCCCGGGCTCGATGTCCGTCTTGACCTCCACTCCGCTCGCATCCGGGTGAAGGCGGAGGAGATCGAGCGTCTCCTCCGTCAGGACCGCGAGCCCGACCGGCCGAGGGTCGGGTTGGCTGGGCCGAGCGAACTGCAAGAAGTTCGCGATCAGGCGATCCAGCCGGTCCATCTCGCGGCTCACGATGCCCATCAGGCGTTCGTAGGCAGGATCCAGCGTCAGGCCCTCGCGAAGCATCTGGATCGAACCGCTCATGCTGCCGAGCGGGTTGCGGATCTCGTGAGCGAGACCGGCGGCGAGCTCGCCCACCGC
Organism: Deltaproteobacteria bacterium; assembly: GCA_016713535.1. Taxonomy (GTDB): domain Bacteria; phylum JADJOY01; class JADJOY01; order JADJOY01; family JADJOY01; genus JADJOY01. The sequence goes on along the minus strand of JADJOY010000003.1, from coordinate 235,449 downwards.
CGCGAGGCGATCGGACCGCCGGAGCTCACGCTCCATCTCCTTGACCCGGGAGATGTCCTGGAACGACACCACCAGTCCCACTTCCTCTCCGAAACCGTTGTGCAACCCCGTGAGGCTCAGGCCCAGGTGGCGCGACTCCCCGCCTGCGGTCTGGATCGTCCCCTCCCAGCGGTCCGCGACGGTGCCTCCCGATCCTCGTACGCCGGTGCCGAGCTCGGGGAGCACCTCGGTCAGCGACCGTCCGAACACGTCCGCAAAGCGCAGGCCGGTGATCCGCTCCGCCGCTTGATTGAACGAGGTGATGCGCCCGGCGCGGTCGACGGTCAGGAGCCCCGTGTTGAGGCTCTGGAGGATGTCGGAGGTGAGGGTGGCGAGCTCGGCGTAGTCGATCGTCTTCTCTTTGAGGACGCGGCCGGTCTCGCGGAGCTGACCCGAGAGGTAGTTCGTGAAGGCGCCAACCGCGAAGAAGGCCGCGCCGTAGATCACGCTCGAGTAGTAGACGTTTCCCGCCACGCTCGGCGCCTGCCCGACCAGCGACGAGAACGGCGTGATGAAGCCGATCTGCTGCAACGCCAGGAGTCCGGAGTGCGTCAGGCTGCACAGCGACGCCGACAGCACCCAGCCGATGCGCTCGATGAGCACCGACGCATAGATGACGCAGAAGCAGTAGAAGATGATGAAGAAGCTGTTCACCCCGCCGGTCAGGTAGACGACGGTCGTGGTGAAGAGGATGTCCCAGAAGAGCTGGAAATAGACGAAGCGATCGAGATGCTCGACACGGCTCGCCGACACGACGGAGATCGCGGTGATGACGTAGGTCACCGCGATCAGGACATAGAGCGAGAGCAGCGGCGGGCTCAGGAGCTGCGGCTCGATGTGGAGCTGGAACCACGCCGAGAACCCGAGCAGGAACGTGACCGTGAGCACGCGAGCGAGCAACACCCAGAGGACGCGCCGGAAGCGGTCCTCGCCCCCGAACCACGCCTCGTCGTGGCGCATTCCGGAACTCACGCCGAGCGATGCGGAGCCGGCGACGGCTCCGCTAGGCTCCGCCGCCCCGCTCGGCGGAGAAGGCTCGGGCCGGCTCAGGGCCGGCCCGGCGGGTACGGAAAGAGAGACGGTCGAGCCCGTCAAATGACCGTGGCGAGTTTGAAGATCGGCAGGTACATCGAGACGATGAGACCGCCGACCGTGATACCGAGGAATAGCATGAGCGCCGGCTCGAGCAGCGACGTGAGGCCTTTCACCGCGGTGTCGACCTCGTCCTCGTAGAAGTCGGCGATCTTCTGCAGCATCGTGTCCATCGAGCCGGTCGCCTCGCCGACCGCGATCATCTGCACCACCATCGGCGGGAAGGCCTTCGACTCCGCGAGAGGCTCGGCGATCGTCTTGCCTTCGCTGATGCTGGACCGGGTCTGGAGGATCGCGGTCTCGATCGTGCGGTTGCCGGAGGTCTTGGCGGTGATCGTGAGCGCCTCGAGGATCGGCACGCCGGAGGAGACCATGGTACCGAGCGTGCGGGTGAACCGCGCCACGGCGGACTTGCGGATGATCGGCCCGACGAGCGGCGCCTTGAGCGCCATCGCGTCGATGACCTTACGGCCGTTGTCGGTGCGGTAGAGCTGGCGAATGCCGAAGCCAGCCGCGATGAGCCCGATGATGAGGAGGAAGATGTAATTCTGGACGAAGGTGCTGACTGCGATCACGATCTGCGTCGGCAGCGGCAGCGCCGCGTCGAACCCTTCGAACATCTTCTGGAAGGTCGGGATCACGAAGATCAGGATGACGACGGTCACGATCCCGGCGACCGAGATGATCGCCGACGGGTAGATCAGAGCTCCCTTGATCTGGCGCTTCAGCTTGATCGACTTTTCCAGGAAGATCGCGAGCCGGTTGAGGATCGTGTCGAGGATACCGCCGATCTCGCCGGCCTCGATGAGGCTGACGAAGAGCTCGTCGAAGATCCTCGGGTGCTTGCTCAGTGCCTCGGCGAAGGTGCTACCGCCCTCGACGTCCGCCTTCACCTCGAAGAGGACCTTCTTGAAGGTGGGATTGTCCTGCTGCGACGCCAGGATCTCGAGGCACTGCACGAGCGGGAGGCCGGCGTCGATCATCGTCGCGAACTGCCGCGCGAACACCACGACGTCCTTCTGGTTCACGCTCGGCTGGAAGAGCGCCAGGTTGAGCGACATGTTCATTTCGAGCGCGCCGCCCCCTCCCTTCTTGCTCTCCTTGATGGTGGTCGGCGTGATGTTCTGCTTGCGGAGCTGCGCCGTCACGGCCGCTCGGCTGGGCGCCTCGATCGTGCCCTTCTTGACCTCGCCTGTGCGGGTCTTTCCTTCGTAAGTGAACTGAGGCATCGAACCCTCCGATCTCGCCGGCTACGCCCCGAGATCCAGACCCTTGAGCCAACACCGGCCGACCCTGCGCGAGACACCCCTGCGTGCCGCCGCGCGGTCTTGCCGTCCGTCGTCGATCAATACGCCGCCTGCGGTCTGCTCCCACCCTTCCCGGCCGCCGCCTTCGCCTGCTCCTGCTCGGCGGCGTGCAGCATGTTGATGAACTCCTCGATGTCGCCGGACCGCCCCATCGCCTCGTCCAGCGTGATCTGGCGCTTCATGTAGCAGGCGAGCAAGGACTGGTTCATCGTCTGCATCCCGAACTTGGACTGGCCGACCTGCATCTGCGAGTAGATCTGGTGAACCTTCTCCTCTCGGATCAGGTTGCGGATCGCGGGGTTGGGGATCATCACCTCGATCGCGAGCGCGCGCCCGACCCCCGTCGACTTCGGGATGAGCTGCTGGCTCATCACCCCCTCGAGCACGAACGAGAGCTGCGCGCGAACCTGCGGTTGCTGGTACGGCGGGAACACGTCCAGGATCCGGTTGATCGTCTGGACCGCCGAGTTGGTGTGCAACGTCGCGAACACCAGGTGACCGGTTTCCGCGACCTGCAGCGCAGCCTCGATGGTCTCGAGGTCGCGCATCTCGCCGATGAGCACGACGTCCGGGTCCTGGCGCAGGATGTACTTGAGCGCCTTCTTGAAGCTCGAGGTATCCGAATGGACCTCGCGCTGGTTGATGACGCAGTTCTTGTGCTGGTGGAGGTACTCGATCGGATCCTCGATCGTCACGATGTGCTCGTGGCGCTCGGTGTTGATCTTGTCGATGATCGCCGCGAGCGTCGTCGACTTCCCCGAGCCGGTGGGACCCGTCACGAGCACCAGCCCACGCGGCTTCTTCGCCAGCTCGCGGACGATCGGCGGCAGGCCGAGCTCCTCGAAGCTGAAGATCTTGAAGGGAATGGTTCGGAATGCGCCCGCCACTGCACCGCGCTGCATGAAGATGTTCGCGCGGAAGCGTGACAGGCCCTTGACTCCGAACGAGAGGTCGAGCTCGTCCTCTTCTTCGAAGCGATGCTTCTGCGCGTCGGTGAGGATCGAGTAGCAGAGCTGCTTGGTTTCCTTGCCGGTGAGGGGCGGCATCTGCAGCGGAACGAGCCGCCCGTCGATCCGAAGCTGCGGCGGGGTACCCGTCGTGATGTGGAGGTCGGAGGAGCCGCGCTCCACCATCACGCTCAAGAGCTGGTGCATGTTGGCCACGGCGTCTCCTCGTGCTCAGTTCCGGTTCGCTGAGCCCCGAACCTCTGGGCGTCACGTCCTCGCGGCGTCGACCGTCAGATTCGTGACCGACGCCGGCTACGATCCGTGGTGTTCATCGCCCAATCGCGTCGAGATTCCGCGACGATCCATGACAAGGAGCTTCATGGGTCTTCGCAGCTCGTCATTCCCTCCCTAGCAAAGCAATTCGCACGCCAGCCCCGCGCCGGGCAGATCGAGACTCACGAGTCACCGATCGTGGTCCGCACCACCTCTTCCATCGTGGTCACTCCCTCACGGAGCTTCCCGAGGGCGGACTGGCGCAGCGTCTTCATCCCTTGGCGCATCGCCTCGCGCTTGATCTCGGTGGATGACGCGCCGTTGAGGATCAGCTCGCGGACCTCCTCACTGCAGTCGAGCACCTCGTACATCGCGATACGGCCCTTGTATCCGGTGTCCGAGCACACCTTGCAGCCGCGCCCCTTCTGTACCTGGAAGTCGCTCACCTCGTCGGGCGGGACCCCGATGTCGATGAGCGCCTGCGGCGGGACCTCGATCTTCTCCTTGCAGTTGACGCAGATCTTGCGGCACAGCCGCTGCGCCATGATGCAGTTCACCGACGACGCGACCAGGAACGGCTCGACCCCCATGTTGAGAAGCCGGTTGATGGTCGACGGCGCGTCGTTGGTGTGCAGCGTCGAGAACACCAGATGGCCGGTGAGCGCCGCCTTGACCGCGATCTCGGCGGTCTCGAAGTCGCGGATCTCGCCCACCATGATGATGTCGGGGTCCTGCCGCAGGAAGGCGCGCAGGCAGGCCGCGAAGTTGAGGCCGATCTCTTCGTGCATCTGCACCTGGTTGATGCCGACCAGGTTGTACTCGACCGGGTCCTCGGCGGTGGAGATGTTCTCCGTGACCTTGTTGAGCTCGGTGAGCGCCGAGTAGAGGGTGGTGGTCTTGCCGGAGCCGGTCGGGCCCGTGACCAGCACCATCCCCCACGGCTTGAAGATCGCGTTCTTGAAGACCTGGAGCTGCTTGGGCTCGAAGCCCAGCTTGGTCATATCGAGCTGCAGGTTCGACTTGTCGAGGAGCCGCAGCACCACCTTCTCGCCGAACAGCGTCGGGAGAACGGAGACGCGGAAGTCCATCTCCTTCTCCTTCGAGACCTTCAGCTTGATGCGGCCGTCCTGGGGGAGACGGCGCTCGGCGATGTCGAGCTGAGCCATGATCTTGAGGCGGCTCACGATCGCGTTCTTGAGCCTGAACGGCGGCTTCATGACCTCCTGAAGCACTCCGTCGACCCGGAACCGGACGCGCAAGAGCTTCTCGTAGGGCTCGACGTGGATGTCGCTGGCGTTGCGCTTGATCGCTTCGAAGAGGATCAGGTTGACCAGCTTGACGACCGGCGCCTCCTCGGAGGACTTCTCGAGCTCGTCCTCGTCGAGATCGTCGTCGTCCGTGAGCACCTCCATCTCCTCTTCCTCGAATTCGGAGATGAGGTCGCTGAAGTGATCGTCCTGCTCCTCCTCGTAGTACTGCTGGATCGCCGCGAGGATGCTGGCTTCCGCGGCAACCACCACTTCGATGTTGTAGCCCGTCATGAACTTGAGGTCGTCGATGGCGTAGATGTTGGTCGGGTCCGCCATCGCGACGACGAGCGTCGCCCCGGCCCGGTTCACGGGCAGGACGTGGTGCTTCTTGGCTACGTCGGACGGAATGATCTTGATGACGTCCGGGTCGATCTCGAATTCCGAGAGGTTGATCGCCGGGACACCATATTGATCGCTCAGGAACGAGGTGAGGTACTTCTCCTCGATGTAGCCAAGCTTGATGAGGTTGGAGCCGAGCAAGCCGCCGTTCTGGCGTTGCTCCTGAAGCGCCGTTTCTAGCTGTTCAGGCGAAATCAGGTCCGCCTTGACCAGCAGATCACCGATCTTGCTCGCCATGACCCGTGCTTCCAGTAAAACGCGGTGTTGAACGCTTTTTTTTCAGTATTCCCCTACCTTTAGCCGGTCGCAGGCTACTGAACCGGCGGGAGCGCTGTCAAGCAAAACCTGGACCACGGCCCTAACGGGACTCGCGCTCCGGGTGCGCCTCGGCCACCTCCAAGGCATCGTCCTGCGCTTCGAGCCGTCCGATCAGGGCCTCCTCGCCGTGCCGCGCATTCTCCCTGACCAGTGCCTCGGCGCGATCCGGGTCATGAGCCGAAAGCGCGGACACGATCGCCCGGTGTTGATCGACCAGGTCCGCCATCACATCGGACAGCGACAGCAGGATCCGGAACCGCTGTCCTTGCATCACGAGGTTGTCGACCATCTGCGCGAGTCGCTCGTTGCCCGCTGCGCGAACGAAGATCTCGTGGAAGCGGTTGTGGAACGCTAGCATCTGTGTCAGGTCGTTCTCGCGATGAGCCTCGAGAAGGCGCTCGTTGCACTCCTCCATCTCGGCGAGCTCGCCCGCGGTGATGCGCTCGCAGGCACGGCGGGCGGCGTAGCCTTCGAGCAGGCTCTTGATCTCGTAGAAGTCACGAACGTCCTGCACCGTGATCGGCGCCACGACGGTTCCCTTGCGGGGAACGGTCGTCAGGAAGCCTTCGGTCTCGAGCTGGCGAAATGCCTCGCGAATCGGCGTTCGCGAGATGCCGAAGCGCTCCGCCAGGTCCGGCTCCGTGATGTGCTCGCCGGGCCGAAAGGCACCCTGGATGATCCCGTCGCGGATCGTCCGAACGATGACCTCCCGCAGCGTTCGATGGCTCTGGATCGGCCCCTCCGTTCGTTCCAAGATCGAAGCCCCCGTCTTCACACACGCCCGCGACATCCCCGGCGTGGCTCGAGGCGCGCGACCGTAGACCGCGGCGCGGGGCAAGTCAACGAAGCGCCGCCGGGTCGGTCACGAGCCGGTCCGAAGGTCGGTCGTGCGAGCGAACACCTCGATGGCGTGGGCGTGGAAGTGGTTGTGGAAATAGGGGTCGAGCGCGGCGTAGGCGTCCTCGTTCAAGAATGGTGGCGGGCGGAACTCGGCGACCAGTCGCCACTCGTTCGCCACCCGTAGACGCTCCAGGAAGGCACGTTGCGCGAAACGCGGTGTCTCTGCTCGCTCGAGGGCGAGCTCGTACTCGGAGCTCACGACGACGTAATTCGCCCACCCCATCGCATCGGACCAATCCGGAACCGACTGGACCTGCCGCACCTCGAGGCGTGAGCGGTCGAGCGGCAGATTGGGGAAGAAGATCGCTACCGCCACCCGGGATCCGTCCGGCGCATGCTTCGCCAACCAGCCGGCCGCTAGCTCGGCCGACTGGGGCTCGAGCTTCATCGCCAGTGTGAGGGACATCCAGCCCGCGTAGCCCACGCTGGCGACCAACACACCCACCAAGGCGACCCGAACCGCCTTCGGACGCACTCGGAAACCCTCATCCAGCCAGGCTGAGGCGAGGACGACCAGGCCGACCAGCACTGGGATCGCGTAGCGCGGAAACGACACCGTCGCCGTGCCGACGACAGCGACCCAGGGAACTACATATCCGAGAAGCACGAGACGGTTCCGGACATCGCCACGCCGCCGCACGGCCCACGAGACGCCCGCCAGCCCGAGCGCGTAGAGGGGCCACGACATGCAGAGCGGCCACTGGGCGACGACCTGATAGACGAGTGGATGAAACAGCCAGCCATCGACGAACAGGTCGTATCCCGGGTGCAGCCCCCGCATGTGGCCGGCTTCGCTTCCGATCCCGGTGGAAAACTCGCGGAAGGCAAGGACGACGAACGGCGACGTCGCGAGGAAGGCGACAACGCTCGCCAAACCAGCGGCCGCCAGGTCGACGAACGGCCGGCGACGCGGAGCCAGCAGGTAGGCAACCGTCACGGTGATGCAGAGGATCGCGCCTGGGTACTTGGCTGAAGCAGCGAGCCCGGCGAAGAGTCCGCCTGCGACGAGATCCCGCCGCCGCATGGATCGGAGGTATCGGAGCGATGCCCCGAGCGCGAGAACCGAGAACAGCACCAACGGAACGTCGACGTTGATGTAGTGCGCGATCGCGGCGTGGAACGGGACCACGGCGAGCAGCAGCGCCCCGAGAATCCCCGCACGCCATCCGAACGCACCGCCGACCGCGAAGCGAAGCGCGGCTACCGTCCCGATCGCTTGCGCGGCCGTGAAGAGACGACCGATGAACGTCAGAAGCGGGACATGCGCCAGGTAGGCCGCGTAGGACGGTGCAAATCCCGCCAGACGCACGAACGGGTATGCGACCAGATACGAGACGGCGACGCCGTAGTAGGTCAGCGTCGGCTTGAGGAAGAAGTGCGGGTTGAGGTCGGGATCTGGCCACTGGATGAAGCGCGCCGCGCGGGCCGGCACCGAAAACTCGTCGGGCTGGCTAACGGACGGCAATCCGAAATCCAGGTTCCACAAGCGCAGGACCGACGCCAGGAGAACGATCGCCGCGAGCGTCGAGGTCCGCCCCAACCGGCCCGGCGCACTACTTCCGGAACGTTCGTCGTCCACAGCCCGAGCCTGGATCACGGGTCGTCTCCACCGGCGAGACGAGCGAGGTCCGCGACCAGGACGGTCCACCTCCCCAGGTCGAGACGCGCGACACGAGCGGGCCGGCAGACCTCCGCGACCTCGGCCCAACGCGCATTCGGCAGCTCGCCGGCTCGGTCGATGATCTGTACGACGTACCGGAATCGGCCCGAGCGCGCGATCACATCGAACGACTTGGCCGAAAGCTCCGGGTCGGCCCACAACGGATCCACGGCGAAGCCGCGGCGAGCTGCCATCGACGCGGCGGTCGCGTCGATCGGGTACCGGCCGATGCGGATCGCACCGACGGGAGCACGGTCGGGATGGTCGCGCGCGAGGCGCCACCGAAGCCCATCCACGCCGAGCTGATCGAAGAGTCCGTTCGCCAGCAGCGGAGTCTCGGGGGCGACGCGGCGCGACACGAACGCCTCCATCGCATCGTACTCCGGAAGCCCTTCCTGAGCAGACCGCACGGTTCCGGGCAGCATGAGTCCGAACCCCACGGCGCTCGCCAGCACCAGGGCCTCCCAGCCCACCGAGGCGATTACACCCGCGAGTCGCGACGGCGCCGAGATGCGACTCGCAAGCCATCGCAGCCCGACGCTCGCCAGCAGTGTCGCGCTGGGCACCATCAGGATTCCGTGACGGGCTTCGTTGGTGGTGGACGCGGTGAGCATCACCCAGCTCACCAGGATCACGAAGGTCGCGAATCTCACCGCGGCCGAACGCCAGCCGACCCGAGCTCCCACGACCGCGAGCAGCAGCACCGCGACGGCGACCAAACGGCTCACGAAATACGACTCGAGCCACGCTCGCGGATAGAAGCTCAGGTTCGCCACCGAAACCATCGGGGCATAGCTCGGGTGGCCGAGGAAGAAGTAGCGGACCTCCGAACGATCCGTGACCATCAGCCAGAGCACGAATCCGACGACGGGCGGCGTGAGCGCGTGGATCACTGGCCTCGCTGCACGGCGCCATGGGGCCCGAGACCACCCCGGCTCGAGCGCCGCCGCGCCGAGGGCACAGACCTCGATCAACCCGAAGCTGTACTTCACTCCAATACCGAGAACCGACACGAGCGCTCCCGCAGCGAGCCACCGGGAGCGCTGCGGAGCAGAGGACTCCGTCTCGCCGGTCGCCGCGCCGGTCACGACCGGTGTCAACGCCAGGAAGACGGCACCCGCGCCGGCCACGGCAAGAAGCTCGAGCATGCACAGCACGGAGTGCTCGGCGACGATGGGACTGGTGGCGAACGTGATCAGCGCGATGGACCAAGGGGCCGCGGCAGCCACCTCGCCAGGCGGGGGTGGCCCCCCGCCCAATCGCCGCGCGCAGAGCTGGGCCGCGAGCGCAACCGCTGCGAGCGCGAGCGCCAGAAACACAACCGACGGAACCCGACTCGCGGCCAGGGTCGCCCCCCCAAGGGCGTAGCTCGTGGCGACGAGAAGCGAGTGGACCGGCGGATAGTAGCCCTGGCCACCCGTCGCCGCGGCCAAGGCTCGGACGTCGCCGACACGACCCGCCTGCCAAACGGCGAGCGCCGCGTTGGCGTGTGCCGCTTCATCCTCGTCGAACGGAACCGGGCTGGTCAGGGCTGCGTGGCCGAGCCAGCCGAGGAGTCCGCAGACCGCGACGACCACCACGACCCGCGCTATCGCCAGCCCGGCCGGGTCGTAGCGCACTCCGCACCACCGGTCGCGTGAAAATCCAGGTCGCGTTCTCTCTCCGGGAGATCGGCGACCAACCAAGAGCGCTACGTCCTCGATGTAGCCGGGCGCCGACCCGGCAGCGGGTGGGGACATCGCTGTCCGAGGGCCGCCACCGGCGCGGGGGCGCGGTTATACCACAGCGCATGTCACCAACCCGGACGATCGCGATCGCACGCAGCGCGTGGGAGGATCGGGTGGCGCTCGCCGAGGGCGATTCGGTCGTCGAGATCGAGCTCGAGCGGCGGGAATCCGGCCTTCGCCCGGGTGACGTCTATGCCGGGCGCCTGCGACGGGTCGTGCCCGGCTCGACGCCGCGTTCGTCGATCTCGGCGACGAACGCCCTGCGTATCTGGCGCTACCTGCTCCCGAACGAACCCGGCTCGGCGCCTTACCCAAGGGCCGAACGCTCGTGGTGCAGGTGGTGAAGGCCCCGCTCGGCGGTAAGGGGGCACGCCTATCCTCGCGACCGATCCTCTCCAGCCAATGCTGGGTGCTCGCCACGGGCTCGACGGGGATCTCGATCTCGCGTCGGATCTCGGACGCATCCGAGCGCGAACGACTTCGGGCGATCGGTGCCCGTCTCGGCAGCGACGATCGCGCCTGGATCGCGCGGACCGCGGCGGCCGGTCGTGACGAGTCCGAGCTCGAGCGCGATGCAAGGGGACTCCTCGAGCGCTGGCGCGAGGTCGAGGCGCTCGGCTCGCAGGTCGTGCCACCGCGGCGACTTCTCGCCGAGCTCGATCTTCCGTTCCGCTGGCTACGGGACCGTCTGGATGGACCCGGAACCCGGATCGTCGTGGGCGATCTCGTGCTCGGCGGCGAGCTCGAGCGGTGGTTGGCCAGCGCGGGGTTGCGTGCGGGTGTCGAACTCGTGGTCGACCAGGGTCCCGACGGCCCCTTCGCCTCCTGCGGAGCCGACCGCGCCCTCCGCGAGGCCGTGTCACGGGTCGTTCGCCTTCCCTCAGGCGGGCACGTCACGATCGATCCGACCGAAGCCCTCACGGCCGTCGACGTCGATACTGGCCGCTCCGTGGGCTCGCGCAATCTCGAACAGACGATCCTTTCCACCAATCTGGAGGCAGCGCGAACGATCGCTCGTCAGATTCGACTGCGCAACCTCGGGGGGATCGTGGTGATCGACTTCATCGACATGACCGTCGCGGCGAACCGTGAGCGCGTCCTGAACGAGCTTCGCATGGCGTTCGCTTCCGATCCGTCGCCGGTAGAGATCCTGCCGTTCACACCGTTCGGCTTGGTTCAGCTCACTCGGAAGCGAACCCGCCCGTCGCTCGACGAACAGCTGCTGGCGGATTGTCCCCGCTGCGAGGGCAGCGGTCGCCTGCCGGCCGCATCCGCGATCGGCGCCCGCGCACTCCGCGCGCTCGAGGCGCGAGCCGCCGACCCGATCCGCACGGCGCTCGTGGTGCGTGCCGCTCCCGTGGTCGCCGACTGGCTGCGGCGGGAGGCGGCCGTCGCGCTTCAGGCCCTCGAGCGGCGAGTCAGCCGGTCGATCGTAATTCGCGCCGATGAGCGAATTGGCAGCGACTTCGTGATCGAGCCACCGTCGAGTTCGACGAGGAACGGGCACCCCCCCGGAGGGTGAGTGCCCGTCTGGTAGCGCTGCGGCGCTTGGCCGCGCGAGCTTCAGCCCTCGGCTTTGATCTTCTTCACCGCTTCGGTGACGGCCGGGACGATCTGGAACAGATCCCCGACGATCCCGTAGTCAGCCTTCTGAAACATCGGCGCGTCGGGATCCTTGTTGACGGCGACGATCGCCTTCGACGTGCGCATGCCGGCAAGATGCTGGATCGCCCCCGAGATACCGAACGCGAGGTACAGGGACGGGTTGACGACCTTGCCCGTTTGGCCGACCTGCATGTTGTGCGGTGCGAAGCCGGAGTCGACCGCTGCGCGGCTCGCTCCAACGGTGCAGCCCTCGCCTATGGCGTCGGACAGCTCCCAGAGGATCTTGAAGTTGTCGGCTGCCTTCATGGCGCGCCCACCGGAGACGATGATGTTCGCCTCGGTGAGGTCCACCTTGGCGCCGGCCGAGCGCTTGACCTCGACCACCTTGGCACCGTAGTTCGAGGCGTCGAGAGCCACCGAAACCGCCGATACCGCCGCCGACCGGCTCGCGTCTGCGTCACGAGCCTTGTAGCTGTTGGGGCGGATGGTCGCGAACTGGGGATCGCTCGAGATCGCCACCTGCTCGTACGCTTTGCCCGAGTACACCGGACGCGTTGCGAGCATCCGACCATCACCTCCCAGGCTGATGTCGGTGCAATCGGTCGCGAGACCCGCGTCGAACCGCGCTGCGACGCGGGGCACGAGGTCACGCCCCATCGACGTATGGCCCGCGAGCACGATGTCGGGCTTGACCTCGCTGATGGCCGCACTCACCCCCGCGGCGTAGCCGTCGGTGGTGTAGAGCTGCAGCGAAGCGTCCTCCACGACGAGCACCTTGTCAGCGCCGTATGAGCCCAGCGTGGCGGCGAGGCCGGCGACTCCCGCGCCCACGAGAACCGTCGTGACGGAGCCACCGCTCGCATCCGCGAGCTGGCGCGCAACGGCGAGAGCTTCCAGTGAAACCTTCTTGAGAGAGCCTTCCCGCTGCTCGGCGATGGTGAGAACGTTGGCCATGGCTTTCCTCGTATCGATGAAAAATGAAGGTGTCGGTTCGACTCGAAGCCGAAGGTCTCAGAGGACCTTGGCCTCCTCACGAAGCAGTCGAACCAGCTCGGCCGCAGCCGCCTCCGGCGTCTCTGCCTCGATGCGTCGGCCAGCCTTGCGCTCCGCAAGCGGCAGCAGCTTGACGCGCTTCGCCTTCGCCCCGGCGGCGCCGACCTGTCCCTCGAGCCCGAGTTCGGCAGGCTTGAGCTCCTTCACTTCCTTCTTCTTGGCCTTCATGATGCCCGGCAAAGACGCGTAGCGGGGCTCGTTGAGGCCCTTCTCGCACGAGATGAGAGCGGGGAGCTTCAGCTCCACTACCTCGCCACCGCCTTCGCTCCTGCGCGTAGCCTTGGCGGTCTTTCCGTCCGCCGCGATCTCGAGGGCAGTGACGATCGTGGCCTGCGCCAGGCCGGCGAGCTCCGCGACCCGGACCGCGACCTGCGACTGATCTCCGTCGATGGCCTGCTTGCCGGCGAAGACGATATCCGGCGACACGGTCTTGAGCGCGGCGGCCAGCGCCTTCGCGGTGGCCTGACCGTCGCCCCCCTCGTATGCGGGATCCTTCAGATGAATCGCGCGGTCGCAGCCCATCGCCAGCGCTGTGCGGATGGTCTCCAGCACTCGGTCCGGGCCGAGGCTCACGACGACCACCTCGCCACCGAGCTTCTCCTTCGTGCGAAGCGCTTCCTCGACTGCGAATTCGCAGTATGGGCTCATGACGTACTTGACGCCCGTCCCAACGATGTCGTTCCCGGCGTCATTGATCTTGACGACGGTTTCCGTATCGGGAGTCTGCTTGATGATGACCGCGATCTTCACGTCGAGACCTCCTTCGTGGCCGCCGCGGGATCGCGCAGGTCGGCCCGTTCGAGGGTGTGCCGGCGATGGCGCCGGGCCCGAGTGTTACCAGAGTCGTAGGGTGGATGCCGCAGCCGACGACCAGCCCGGCAGGGCCGGAAAAACGCTCGAAACCACGGGGAATCGTCGACGGAATAGCGTAGCGTCGTCGACCATGTCAAGCGCCGCGCTGCGTCGAAACGAAGCCCGATTGCGCCGGCAGAGGCGCTCCCGCGCCAGCTCAGAATGGCAGCGCGGCGACCGCTCGGCCGATGACGTCGTCGCCCCCGACGAGCCCGATCTTGCGGGAGTCGATGAAGTCAGCTTCCTCGTTGACGCGCAGGATGTAGTACTTCCCGGCCGGAACCTTGCCCACCGTCCGCCCCTGTGGATCGACCGTCTTTTCGAAGAGATCCCAGATGCTCTGGTTGCTCTTGTCGAGGATCACGAGATCGCCGGGCGCACCCCGTATCCGCCCGAGTTGACGCTGGGTCTCACCACGGAAGGTGTACTGATAGTAGACGTCGTCGCCCTTCTTGAAATTGCGGGCCCGGATGTTGACCACCACCCGGTGGCCCGCATGATACGCGGGCTCCATCGCGTCGTATTCGGTCGAGATCGCTGGTACGCGGAAGAATGCGTAGAATCCGACGCAGAGCACGATCACGCAGCCCGCGATGAGGTTACGAACTCGCTGCGCCCGACTCGTTGGCTCGTTCATGGAATCTCCGCGCTCGTCCACCGCGATCGTCGGTGGGGCCTCGCGCCCTCCGGTGGGAGCCGCTGTGGCCCCGGGACTACTTCAGTCCGAACCTTCGGTCGCGTCGTCGCAGCGGGCCGCACCCACCGAGAACTTGTCCTTCTTGGGGTCCCGGAACCCGAAATCCAGCGGTGCCACGAGCTTGAACTCGGCACCCTGGCCCGGACCTACCCTGGCAGGGTTGGTGGTCCCCGAAACGGGCGGAAACGGCTTACCGTCACGCATGTTGAAGCTCGTCAACTGTACCTGCACGGTCTTCGCAACCTTCTGCCCCTGATTCTGCACCGTTCCGCTGTACGTCACGGTCTTGCGGATTGGATCGATCTCCTTGAGGGGTTCGCCGACGATCTGCAGCTCGCAACCCTTCCCGCGGGCCGACGCCGCCACGTCCGCGGAGCTCTGGTCACAGCGAACGTAATCGACCATCAACTCGTCCCGGCTCGAGTTCCGAAGCCCTGTCTTACGGAAGTTTCCCTTGACCTCGAAGGTGGCCCTGGCTCCCGGCGCGATATCACCGGGTCGCAACAGTGACGATTCTTCGTCGACTTGCGAGCCATCGATCACGCTGAAGAGCTTGAGGTGCGCGCGAGCGGTGCGCGCAATACCCGTTCCGGTGTTCTCGATCTCCCCTCTGTACGTAACCGTCGTGTACCGAACGTCGATCTCCTTCGAAGGCTTCTCGAGATACCGCAACGTGCAGGAGACCATGCCGTTCTCGGCCTGTTGCCCGCCGCCCAGTCCGAACTCGGCGTCCCCTTCCCCGGCGCTCGCTCCGCCTCCGTCGGCCCCCGCCTCGGAATCGGCGCCACCACCCTGTGGCATCGTGTTCAGCACGCCGGACCCGTCGGGCGTCGCCACCGAACGCTTGCTCGCGCCGCCCGGTGATTCCGAGGTACGGTATTGCTGCGGGATTGCTGCCTCTTGGTCGACGAAGTGTACCTTGCCGTCCTTGTCGCGGTAGGAGAAGACGTCCGCCACGACGGGTGTCGCGAACGCGAGCAGAATCGAGCAGACCACCCAACTTCTCACGATGGCGAATGCCTCCGGGTCGTCGAGGATAACGCGCTCACAGAGGCGGCGTCGAACGCTTGCCCCGACCTACATCCTCGGGTAGAGTCACGCGTTTTTCCGACTCTCGCCTTCGCCAGCCAACTGATCCCACGACATGTTCGACGGTCTCAGCCAGCGACTCGAATCCACCCTCCGCCGCCTTCGCGGTCAGGGCAAGATCCGCGAATCGAACATCCAGGAAGCCCTTGCCGAGGTGCGCACGGCGCTCCTCGAGGCAGACGTCAACCTCGATGTGGTCAAGGACTTCGTCGAGGCCGTCAAGGCCAAGGCGATGGGGGGCGAGGTCCTGGGAAGCCTCACGCCAGGGCAGCAGTTCATCAAGACGGTTCACCGCGAACTGATCTCGCTCCTCGGCGGGGAGTTCAGCGATCTGGATCTGGCCGCCCGCCCCCCTGTCCCCCTGATGTTGGTCGGACTCCAGGGCGCCGGGAAGACGACCACCGCCGGCAAGCTTGCGCGATACCTGAAGTCGCAGGGACGTGAGCCGATGCTGGTGTCGACCGATGTTCGTCGCCCGGCCGCAATGTTGCAGCTTGAGCTGCTCGGCGAGCGGATCGGCGTCAAGGTCTTCAAGCCAAAGGATCCCACCGACCCGGTCGCGATCGCACGCGCAGCGCTCAAGGAGGCGGAGATCGGCATCGAGGACGTGCTGATCCTCGACACGGCTGGCCGCCTGCATGTCGACGACGAGCTGATGCACGAGCTCGACCGTCTGAAGGGCGCGATCCTCCCGCAGGAGATCCTGCTGGTTGCGGATGCCATGACGGGTCAGGATGCGGTGCAGGTCGCCCGCGCTTTCAACGACCGGCTCGACCTCGACGGCGTGATCCTGACCAAGCTCGACGGCGACGCCCGCGGTGGTGCGGCACTCAGCATCAAGTCCGTCACGGGCAAACCGATCAAGCTCGTGGGCATGGGCGAGAACATGGAGGCGCTCGAGCCGTTCCATCCGGACCGGATGGCGAGCCGCATCCTCGGTATGGGCGACATCCTCTCCTTCATCGAGAAGGCCGAAAAGGTCGTCGACGAGAAGACCGCGGTCGAGCTCGAGCGCAAGATTCAGAAGAACACGTTCACGATCGAGGACTTCCGAGATCAGCTCGTTGCGCTCAAGCAGATGGGGTCTATCGATCAGCTCGCAGGCATGATCCCGGGTCTCAACCGCCTGACCGCCGGGAAGGACCTCTCTGGCGCCAACCAAGAACTTTCCAAGATTGAGGCCATCATCAACTCGATGACCAGGCAAGAGCGGTCCCGGCCAGGACTGCTCAACGCCAGTCGACGCCGCCGCATCGCGATCGGCAGCGGAACCGGCGTAGCGGATGTCAACCGGTTCCTCAAGCAGTACGATCAGATGACCAAGCTCATGAAGCGCATGGCCTCGCCGGGAGGGCGGATCTTCCAGGGCATGCGCCTAGGGGCACGCTCGCACTGAACCCGTAAGCATCGTGGCGGACCGAGCGAGTCGGGATGCTCCCGACCCGAGGCAACAACCCGCCACAGGAGAAGTCGTCCATGGCCGTTCGCATTCGTCTAGCCCGTGCCGGCGCCAAGGGGAAGCCGTTCTACCGCGTCGTGGCGTCGGACTCGCAGTCGCCACGTGACGGGAGGTACCTCGAGCTTCTTGGCACCTACGATCCTCGCAAGAGCCCACCCGAAGTGAAGCTCAAGGTCGACCGGATCAAGCACTGGATCGGCAAGGGAGCTCTCCCGACCGACACCATCAAGCGATTCCTGACGCCAGCGACGCTGGGTACCGGAACGACTGCCTGAGCGTGCTCTCCCCGGCTCGCCTCACGCGCCTGGGTAGAATGGGCTCGGCTCCCGGTCGATGGGCTTCACGCCGTCCATGAAGGAATTGGTCGAGTTCATCGCTCGGTCGCTCGTGGATCATCCGAACCAAGTCGTGGTCGAGGAGCTCGTCGGCGACCGTGGAGCGACGCTCGAGCTTTCCGTCGCCCCGGACGACCTGGGCAAGGTGATCGGCAAGCAGGGAAGAACCGCGAGAGCCATCCGAACCATCCTGAGCGCTGCGGCCCTCAAAGCTTCGCAGCGCGTGGTGCTCGAAATCCTCGAGTGAGCGCCGCGGTCGGATCACGGAAGTCCGTTGCAGCGAGCCCGTACGTGAATGATCGCCATGACCAGGCCAGTGAAACCGCGCCGTGCTCGTGCCGATCTCTCCTCCGACGAAGCGCTGGCGGCCCGCGTCGCTGATCCAGTTCCCATCGGGGTGGCGCGTCGAGCCCACGGGGTCGCGGGCGAGATGTTGGTTCAAGCCCTTGGCGAGACCTTGGCATCGGTGCGCGAAGGTGAGGGAATCATCGCGCGCTTCCGGCGTCCCTCCTGCCCTCCGCGACGGCTCACGATCCGACGGATTCGCCCAACGCACGGCGGCGGTCACCTCGTCGAGTTCGGAGAGATCCGCTCCCGCGAGGAAGCGAAGGCGCTCTGTGGCGCCGAAATCTGCGTTCCCCGCTCCCGCTTGGCCACCCTCGAGCCGGACGAGTTCTACCGAACCGACCTCTTGGGATTGGCCGTCGTGACCGAGTCTGGTGAGCCGCTCGGGATCGTCCACGCGTTTCTCGATCTACCGCAACACGACATTCTGGTCGTGCGAGACGGCTCCCGCGAGACGCTGCTGCCCATGGTCGAGGGGTCGATCCATGCCGTCGAGCTCGGGGCCAGGCGGATCGTGGCCAGCCGGTTCCTGGACGAACTCGCAGCGACGAGGCAGAGCACCAAACGCGCGCGCACCGGTGAACCTTCCGCACGCACGACTACTCGAGAGGGAGCCTGAGCCGTGCGATTCGACGTCCTGACGCTCTTCCCCGGGCTCTTCCCGCCATACCTGGATCAGGGTGTGCTTGGACGGGGTATTCGCGACGGGCTCGTATCGGTCGAAATCCACGACATACGTGACGAAGGCGAAGGGAAACATCGGACCGTTGATGACGTCCCGTTCGGCGGCGGCGCTGGAATGGTGATGAAGCCTGGCCCCATCGTACGATGGATCCGACGGCTGGAAACCGACGGCGCCAGGCACACTCGCGTGGTGCTCCTCAGCCCTCAGGGACCTAGACTGACGAACGAAACGGCCATGCGGCTAGCCGGCGAGGATCGGATCATCTTGGTGTGCGGGCGCTACGAAGGGATCGACGATCGCGTCCGCGAGCACTTCGTCGACGAAGAGGTTTCCATCGGCGACTACGTACTGACCGGCGGCGAGTTGCCCGCCCTCGTTCTGCTCGATGTGGTCAGCCGATTCGTGCCAGGCGTCGTGGGCAACGACGAGTCGGTTCGATCGGATTCCCTCTACGACGGACTCCTCAAGTATCCGCAATACACGCAACCACGCGACTTCGAGGGCATCGGTGTGCCCGACGTACTCCTGTCGGGGGACCACGGCCGAATCGCAGCCTGGCGGCGCGAGGCCACGCTGCGCCGGACGGCCTCGCTCCGCCCCGACCTACTGGACCGAGCGAAGCTGACCGAATCGGAGCGCGCGATATTTGACGCATCCGTCCACCGAAATGCCGGCACCCACGAGCACTTGGGCGGCGGTGCCTAAGAACGAACCGAATCACGAGCCACGGAAGATGGAGGCACGAGCCATGGAAAGACTGGCGCAATTCGAGAACGCGGTCGCTGCACAGCCGGGAAGCCGGCAGATCGACTTCGCCCCGGGCGATACGGTCAAAGTCGCCACGAAGATCGTCGAAGGCGACAAGGAGAGGATCCAGGTCTTCCAGGGGACCGTCATCAGGATTCGCAAGAATCGGGCACGCACGACCTTCACGGTCCGGAAGACGTCGTACGGCGTCGGGGTCGAGCGGATTTTCCCCCTCCACGCCCCGTCCGTCGTTTCGATCGAGACCGTCATGAAGGGCGACGTCCGCCGCGCCAAGCTCTACTACCTGCGCGACCTCAAGGGGAAGGCGAGCCGCATTCGCGAACGCCGCGACGACATTCGCACGGAAGAGTCCGCGCCCGCGGAGCCCGCCGAGTGAGTTGGCTTCGTGCCCGAGAGTGGGGCACTCGGTTCTTGCGTGCGCAGGCGTGACGTCGGGCGGCTCGGCGAGGAGCTGGCCGCCCGTCACGTCGAACGCGCAGGCTGGACGATTCACGATCGGAACTGGCGCTGTCGACATGGCGAGCTGGACATCGTGTGCCGCGACGGCTCGATGTGGGTGTTCGTCGAGGTCCGGACTCTCCGCGGATCGCGCACGGGTCGACCAGAAGAGAGCATCCGCGAGACGAAACGCTGCGCCGTGATCCGTACGAGCCTCGCGTGGCTCCAACGTCACGGTGGGACTGAGCAGTCGTTCCGGTTCGACGTGATCGCGGTCCGGCTCGACGGCCCGGAGCCCAGCCTCCGTCACATTCGAGGAGCCTTCGATGGCACGGGCGAAGCGCTCTGATCGCTCGCTCGAGACGTCGATGAGCCCGCATTCCGGCGGCGTGCTCTATGTCGTTGCAACTCCGATCGGCAACCTCGGCGACCTCACACCACGAGCGCGACTCGCTCTCCACAGCGTTAGCCTGATCGCTGCCGAGGATACCCGTCGGCTCAGGAGTCTTGGCGGCACGGGTGGTTTTCGAGCCCGGCTGTTGAGCATGCCTGCGCCAAGAGAAGCCGAGCGGATCGCGACGGTTGTCGACCACCTCGCCGCGGGTCGAGACGCCGCCGTCGTCACTGATGCGGGAACCCCGGTCGTGTCCGATCCAGGCTCGCGTATCGTACGCGCGGCTCGAGATGCCGGCTTTCGAGTCGTCCCGATTCCAGGCGCGAGCGCGGTCGCGACGGCTCTCGCTGGCGCCGGCCTCGGCGGTGCGGGCTTCCTCTTCCTAGGCTTCCTCCCACCACATGGTGCCCAGCGCCGGAACGCCCTCACCGAGGTCGCTCGCTCACCAAGGACCGTCGTGCTCTTCGAGGCTCCTCATCGCCTTGGACGGACGCTCGCGGATCTCCAGAGCGCATGTGGAGGCGGCCGTCACGCGGTTATCGCGCGCGAGCTCACCAAGATCCACGAGGAGATTCAGGCCGGCCCCCTCCAGCACCTCATCGATCACTTGCCGGAACGGATCCGTGGCGAAATCACACTGCTGCTCGAGGGCGCCGAGCCCGGCGCCAGGGCGCCTACGCAGGACACGGCGCTCGTGGTCGATTCGCTCGCCGGGATCATCGAGGAACTCCTGAGCCGCGGGATGTCCCCTTCCCAGGCAGCCAAGGAAGCGGCTCGTCGACTCGGCTGCGACCGGCGAGACGCGTATCGAGCGGCGGTGGCTGCCCAGTCACGGCACGCTCCCGACGAATCGGACCGTTAGTAACGAACGCGGAATCCGACCTCGCCGATCGGCGACTGCCACTCCACCGAGACGGCGTCGACCCGGGCCGTTGGCGGCCCACTCCGACACCACTCGATCGCCGTCTCGACGTCGGCGGCCCGCCCCTCGAAGGTCGCCTCGACACGCCCATCAGAGAGGTTTCTCACCCAGCCGGCGACGCCGAGTCGCTCGGCTTGGTCCGCGGTAGCCCCCCGGAACCACACCCCCTGAACGCGGCCGGATACCAGCACGCGCGCCCGTCGGTCCGGCGCAAGCGCCCATGCGCTCACCTCACCTTCATTCGATGTCACGGTAGCCACTCCGGTCAGAACGGATACCCGAGGTTGGCGAAGATCGCGGAGCCATCGCTTCCGTAGCCGATGTCGACGGCCGCAACGACGTTCGGCGGTACGAGCAACCGAATGCCGACGCCCCCCACGGGACGCATCTCCGCCCAGAACGGATCGTGGGTGTCGAAGACCTTACCGACATCCAGGAACGGCGCGACCTCGAGCTGCGTGAAGACATCGAAGAGCGTGAGGTCGTAGAAGCGGATCCGCTCCTCGAGTTGCAGCAAGATCTTGCCGTGGTCGGCGAACCGATCTTCGCCGAACCCCCTCAGCTCACTCGATCCGCCTAGCCGCGACAGCTCGAAGAAAGGGATATCGCTGCCGACCACGTACTGTCCGAGCACGCGTACCGCCGTTACGTAGCGATGGGAAGCCCCGGACAAGAAGGCACGACCTTCGAGCTCGAAACGCTGGAACGACACGTCGCCGACGAGGTTGCGCGAGCCGATCTCGAGGCCGGCGATCCCGTAGAGCCCCCCGCTCGGGATGTCGATCGAATCGCGGCTATCCCAGATGAGTGAGAGCTTGGTGCCGCCGACCAGGTCACCGTCCAACCCGGGTGTCTCGGGGAACAGATCTTCGGGAGCTGGCAGATCGAGCGGGCTCGAGAGCACGTACACTTTGCGGAGTCGGCCCTGCAAGACCGCCCGTAGATCGTCGGCCAGGTACACACCGACTCCAGCCGTGCCGCCCACCTCTTCGCGCGTGTAGGCCGTCTCGTCGTCGCTGGTAGAACCAGGTCCGATCCCGAAGAAGCGTTGGGTGATCAAACGCCTGTACCCAGCCTGCCCCTCAAGGCTGTAGGTGCGGTTCAGGACGCTCGGGTTCTTGTATTCGAGGTAGTACGCTTGCTCGCTACCGGTGCCATACGACGCGTACGTCGTGATCTTCTCGTCGCCTTGCGGGTAGTAGAAGTGCCGGAACGTACCGGTCACCCCGAAGATGTCGCTGTAGGAAACCGAAGGTGCTGTGATGCTCCGGGTCCGGGCATCTCGCGTCTCCAGGAAAGCCAGGATCAGTCCGTAGGTGACGCCGGCGTTCGGGTCCGTCGAGACGAACGGGACCGGGAAGAGCTTGAAATCTGAAGTACCTTCCGCACGAGCTACGCCGGCGGGCAGCGCAAGTGCACAGCCGACGGCCACGAGGATGATCGCGAGCCGGGCGCGAAAGTTCCTCGCTCCCCTCGCCTCGAGCCCGACTTCGCCCTCCGCCACCAGCGGTCGGCGCGATGCCACCCACACTCTCACATTCGGACTAGCCGCCGTGACGATGCCGAGGATCTCCACGCTCGGTGCGACTCGCTCACGCGGCTTGTGCTCAGGCCGCTGGTATCGCCGCGTCGAGGGCAACCGTAAGTTCGACCGCGGTGCGAGCCTCCTCGGGAAACGCCACGGTGACAAGTCTGGTTCCGATCTCACTCGCGAGGTGTTCGCGAATCCGCGACAGCAGCGCCGTGGCTTCCGAGCGACGTACCGGCGCGAAGACGGCCACCCACCCTGCCCGATCGTGGTCCAAGACCGCGTCGGAGGAGCGCACCATCGGGTGAACTCGATCACGCATGGATCCTGACGTGCGCGAGCCGTGCGGTTGCCCCGGCTCTGCAGCAATCAAGACCAGCGTAAATGGCTCGCCTCGCCGTTCCGAGTACCCAACCCGCCAGTCCAGGTAGGCCTGAAAGTGACTCTTTCCTGTGGCGATTGGCAGCGTAACCACGAACGTCGAGCCTGCGCCAGGCTGGCTGGTGACTGCCACCCTACCCCCATGGGCCTCGACGATCTCCCTCACGATCGGGAGGCCGAGCCCGGTGCCGCCGGCACTGCGCCTGGGGTGCTTGATCTGCACGAACTTGTCGAAGATCAGCTCGCGTTGATCCTCCGCGATTCCGATTCCCGAGTCGGTCACCCTGATCTCGAGCGTATCGCCGTCGTCGGCTCCCGAGGCCGTGACCAGTACCCGGCCTCCGCGGTCGGTGAATTTCACCGCGTTGGAGAGGAGGTTGGTGAAGACCTGCTTGAGTCGATCCGAGTCTCCGAGCACTGCCGCGAGTGGACCGCCGATCTCGAGCGCGAGGTCGATGCCACGTTCCCTTGCTAGCGGGCGGAGGAGATCCAGGCTCGCCGAGAGGATCGGTCCGACGTCGATCAGGCGCATGCTCCAATCCGCGCGCCCCGCCTCGATCTTGGTGAGATCGAGGAGATCGTCGATCAGGTGGGAGAGGCGGTCGGTTTCCGCCGTGATGATCGAAACGTAGCGGCGCCGTTCGTCTGGATCCTGATCGTCGTAACGCCCCAGGATCTCGGCAAAAGAACGGATCGACGTCAGCGGCGTACGGAGCTCGTGGCTCACGCTCGCGAGAAACTCGGTCTTCAGCCTGTCGGCCTGGCGCAGGCGGGTATTCGCGAGCTCGAGCTCGCTCTTGATTCGGTCGACCTCGGCCAGCCTTGCTTCCGCCGCGTGGAGGCGCGCCGACATCGTGGGCCGGCGTTCCACGCTGCTCCGGGCGGTCTCGGAGGTCGCGGCTGTGGGTGGCGGACGACGGGGCATGGGCTCTCGGGAGTTCGAGAATCGCGAATCAGCCCGGCTCGGCGAACCCGGTGTCACCCTCGCCGCGACGGTTGAGCGGGCCGAGGCGCTTGCGCTTCATCTTTTCGATGAGCGTGGTCCGGTTCATTCGCAAGAGCTCCGCCGCTCGGTTCTTGTTGCCGTGCGCCATCTCGAGCGCGCGCTTGTTGAGCCGATCCTCGAATGCGTTCACTTCGTCCTTGAGTGAGATCCCCTCGGGGGGGATCTCCGTGGCGGGGGCCCAGCCGTCTCGAGTGACGGGATTGCCGTTGACCACGCGCTCGGGCAGGTCGGACCGCTGGATCCGTCCGTCACTCTTCAGGATCGTCAGTCGCTCGATCAGGTTCTGCAACTCTCGCACGTTTCCCGGCCACTGGTAGGTCAAGAGGGTTTCGAGCGCCTCGGGGGTGAAGAACTGCTCGAGCGTCGGCACCGGCCCCGGCGAGCGGTGGAACCGCTCGACGAAGTGCTGCAACAGAAGTGGTATGTCGTCACGGCGCTCACGGAGCGCCGGCAGATCGATCCGGATCACGTTGAGGCGGTAGTAGAGATCTTCGCGAATGGCGCGCGTGCGGACCGCCTCCTCCATGTTAACGTTCGTTGCGGCGACGACTCTCACGTCGACCTTCACGGGCTTGACCCCACCGACCGGCTCGAACGCGTGCTCCTCGAGGACGCGAAGTAACTTCACCTGCAGGTTCGGGCTCATCTCGCCGATCTCGTCGAGGAAGATGGTCCCGCCGTCCGCCGCGCTGAAGCGGCCCTGCTTGTTCGCGATCGCGCCCGTGAACGAACCACGCAGGTGACCGAACAACTCGCTCTCGAGCAGGCTCTCCGGGATCGCGCCGCAGTTCACCGCGACCAAGGGACGGTGCCGACGTGGCGAGTTGTAGTGGATCGCCTTGGCCACGAGCTCCTTGCCGGTACCACTCTCGCCGAGGATCAGGACCGTCGACTCGGTGCGCGCGACCCGCTCGATGATCCGGTACACGTCGCACATCGGCTCCGAATTCCCGACGATGTTCTCGAATCGATATTTGGCTTTCAGTTGAGCTTTCAGCTCGTCATTCTCTTCCTGCAAACGCCCGAACTGGACGGCGCGCTCGACGATCACCTTCACGTCGTCGAGCTTGAAGGGCTTCGTCACGTAATGGAACGCGCCCGCTCGGGTAGCCTCGATGGCACTCGGGATCGAGCCGAAGGCCGTCATCACGATGCATGGCAAGGAAGGCGTCGCCTCTTTGGCCTTGCGTACGAAGTCGATCCCGCCCAACTCGCCGAGGTCTGGGAGATTCAGGTCGACGAGCACAACGTCGTAGCGCGGCGAGCCCGGCAAGCGATCCAGCCCAGTCTCGCCATCTGGCACGGCTTCGACGTCGAATCACTCCCGCGCAAAGAAGACCCGGAAACTCTCCAGGATGTGAGGCTCGTCATCCACCACCAAGAGCCGCGTTTGCACGAATCCCCCCGCGCGGCGCTCGTCGGTCGCGACGCCGCACATTCAAGGTCCCGACTGCGCGCGTACGATACTCCTGGCGCACCAGGGCGGTCAACAGATTGACGCTGCGATCCTGCGTGACGCCGTCAAGCGCGCCCTGTACGCAGCTCGATCTGGGCACACGTGGTGACCGCGAGGCACGAGCGCCAAACGAAACTGTCGTGCCAACCGTCAGTGATCCGAGCGACTGAGCTACTGCTTGTGCCGCCCTGACAGGTGCGTCGAGAACCTGCCGCTCAGCTCGAGGACTCTCCGCCGCCATCGCTCGCGGTGCCGTCAGGCTTCGGCCCTCGCCCACCTCGTCGACGGCGACGGCGGCGCTTCGAACTCGGCTGGTCGCCTGCGGCTCCGCTCGGCGGCGTCGAACCGGCCGATCCCTGCGACTGGGCTTGATCCCGCTGCGAGCCCCCGCCCCCGATCGCGGACCGGATCGCGGCGGCTCGGCTGCGCGACGCGGTACGCCTCGCTCCCGGAAATGCTCGACCACGATCTGCGTGAGGATCTTGCTGACGGTGGTGTCCTCTGCGACCGCACTCCTGCGGAGTTCGTTGAAGATCACCAGATCGAGGAAGACCTCGACCCGTCGCGCGAGCCCCGTCAAGGTGCGTTCTCCATCCTTCGCCACGTTGCTCTCCTGCTCCGAGGGGTCCCTCAAACTCCCACCAGGTGTAGCGAAGCACGAGCGATCGCGATGAGCGACTCCGAGCGCACGCCAAACCCGATCGTTGGTAACGCGAGCACGAGCAACAGCGCCAGCGCCCAGCCGGACCAAGTGAGCTTTTCTGGGGTAGAGGGGGACGTCAGAAACATCGCCTGAAAAACCTTGAAGTAGTAATAGACGGAAATCAGCGTGTTCAAGAGAGCTGCCACGACGATGCCGTAGCTGTGGTGCTCGACCGCTGCACTGAAGAGAAGCAGCTTCCCGGTGAATCCGGCCGTCGGCGGCGCACCGACCAGCGCAAAGAAGAACGCCGTTGCGAGGACCGCCACGAATGCGCCCTGCCTCCCACGCCAGAACAATCCCTTGAAGGCCTCGAGGTCATCACTGCCGGTGCGATTGACGACCATCGCGACCACGGCGAATGCGCCTAGGTTCATGAAGGAGTACACGAATAGATAGACGAGCGTTGCTTCAAGACCTCGCGAGGTCAGCACGACGACACCGATCAGCACGTAACCGGCATGCGCCACGCCCGAATAGGCAAGCATTCGCTTGACTTTGCGCTGAGCCATGGCCGCCAAGTTGCCTACGGTCATGGTCAGCACGCACATCACCTCGAGAAGGGGAACCCAGTCCACGTGAGCGAAGACGCGCCACGATGGACCGTCCTGCACGGTGAAACCGCCAAACAGGAATCGTACGAGCGCGGCGAAGCCCGCCGCCTTGGGCACAACCGAGAAATAGGCCGTCACGGGTGTCGGTGCGCCTTCGTACACATCCGGCGCCCACATGTGAAATGGGGCACTTGCGACTTTGTAGCCGAACCCGACCAGCGCGAGAGCACAGCCAACCATCGCCGCGGGCGCGAAGCCATCGCCCGGCGCCGCAGGGGGCCGACTGCACGCTGCGATGCACGTCAATCCGCCAAGTCCGCAAAGCAGGCTGAAGCCGTAAACCATCAACCCAGAGGCCACCCCCCCGTAGATCACGTACTCGAGACCAGCCTCCGCACTCGAGCGGCTGCCACGTCGGTAGCACGCGAGCACGTAAGACAGGATCGAGACGAACTCGAACGACAGGTAGAGCATGACCAAGTCGGTGGACGCCACGAGTAGCATCGCGCCGAAGCTCGCAGCAAGCAGCAACGCGAAAAGCTCCGGGCGATCCTCTTCCGGGATTTCGACCGACTCGGCGGACAGCGGCAATGCCACCAACGTCGCGAGCAGCACCATCACTTGGAAGAACCGAGCAAACCCGTCATCCGCCACCATTCCTTCGAAGAGCGACGACTCGACCGCCGTCGCTCTCGCAGCAGGAAAGCCAACGAAAGGATCGTGCCAACCAGCGCAGCGACGATCGGCGCGCGCCGGCCACGGACTGTCAGATGCACGACGAGCACCACGATCGACGTCAGCGCGAGCACCGCCGCGGGCGCGAAGGCACTCAGGCTGTCGAGATTCGTGAGTATGGCGGTCACGTCCGACTCGGTCCGCGTCGTCTGGGATGAGTACTCACGGCGCGGTCGCGATCAATGGGTGCATCGCGGCGCCCACGAGCTCGACCAGGCGTGTGGCGGCGGGGTGGAATGTATCGAGCATGAGCATGGGCTGGATGCCTAGTAGCACCACGATCACCGCGAGCGGCACCAAGGTCACCACCTCGCGAGGCTTGAGATCGTCGATCACCCGATACTTCTCGTTGAGCTCGCCGAAGAACATTCGCTGCAGCGTCCACAAGAGGTATGCAGCGCCGAGAACGACGCCGGTCGCTCCGACCATCGTCCAAAGCGGGTATGTGAGGAACCCACCGAGTAGACACAGTAGCTCGCTCACGAAGCTCGACAACGTCGGCAAGCCCAACGCAGCGAAGAAGGCGAATCCAGTGAAGGCTGCGTACCTGGGCATCGACGTCGCAAGGCCACCGAACCCGTCGATCTGACGGTGATGCGCACGGTCGTAGATCACGCCGACCAGAAGGAACAACATCGCGGTGACGGTCCCGTGGTTGAACATCTGGAACAGCCCGCCGCTGAATCCTTGTGCGTTCATCGCCCCGATCCCGAGAAGCACGAAGCCCATGTGGCTCACCGACGAGTAGGCGATGAGCTTCTTGAGGTCCGACTGGGCCATCGCACACAGCGCTCCGTAGACGATGTTCACGACTCCAAGCCCGACCATGACCTGCGCGACCATGCCCGAGTATTCAGGGAACAGCGGGAGGTTGAACCGGAATATCCCGTAGGTGCCCATCTTCAGGAGCACGCCGGCGAGGATCACGCTGATCGCCGTCGGAGCTTCGACGTGCGCGTCGGGCAGCCACGTGTGGAACGGGAACACCGGCACCTTGATCGCGAACCCGAGGAAGAGGGCCCACCAGACCACTCCAGCGAACGGAAATACGCCGAGAATCGGCCCTGCACTCGCCAGGACGTCGTGGCGCTGGACCAGCGTCAGAAGATCGAACGTGCGGCTTGCTGGATCCGGAGAGCTCGCGAAATAGAGCGCCAATATCCCGAGGAGCAAGGCCAGCGACCCCGCGAGCGTATAGAGGAAAAACTTGATCGCGGCGTAGACACGCCGAGGACCTCCCCAGATCCCGATGAGGAAGTACATGGGGAGCAACATCAACTCCCAGAATACGTAGAACAGCACCAGATCGAGAGCCACGAAGGTGCCGATCATGCCCGTCTCGAGAAGGAGGAAAAGGCTGTAGTAAGCCTTCTCCGCTCGGGCGATCCCAAACGAGGCGATGATGCACAGAGGACAGAGAAGCGCGGTCAACACGATCAACGCTAGGCTGAGCCCATCGATTCCGAGCTTGTAGTACACGTGAAACGAAGGGATCCAGTACCAACTTTCCACGAACTGGAAGGTTCGGATCGAATCGACGCCGGCGAGCTGCCGATCGAACACGACGAACAGCACAACCCCCATCACCAGAGGCGGAAGCGTCGCCAACAACGCGATCCACTTGGCGAGCGACCGTTGCCCTTCGCGAAGGCCGAGGATCAGCGGCACGCCGAGCAGCGGCGCGAACGTCATCGCGCTGAGCAGCGGAAACGACGAATTCATGACGCGCTCCGGATGCAACGAGAAGGCTGCCACGCGGTCATCGCACGAACTCGAGAAGCAGGAGCACCACCGCCAAGGCCCACCCCAGGGTCATGAGGTAGGACTGTATGCGCCCATTCTGAACCGAAGCCATGGCCCGGCCGAGCGCACGCGCCAAGTCCGCACAGCGCTGAAAGAAGCCATCAACCAGCGTGCCGTCGAACCAGCCGCTCGAGCGTGAGAGCAATCGGATCAGCGCCGCGGCTCCATTCACCAGGCCGTCCACGACCTTCTGGTCGAACGTGGCCAGCGCACGCGTCGCGGCGAGCAACGGCCTGACGATGCACCGATCGTAGACGTCGTCGAACACCGAACGGTACCGACCGGCGAGATAGCCATGGAGCACCGGAAGACGATCAGCGAGCGCTCGAGCGACGCCCGGTGCCCAACCGAACATCACCCACGCCCCGCCCATCCCGGCCAGCCCCACCACCACCGCCACGCAGGTCGCGACGATCTCGGCTCGCTCTTCGACTTCGGCGTCGACGTGCTCGTGAACCTGCGGCATCACCGCGAGCGCGGGCTCCACCCACGCCGCGAAGCGATCGATCAGACCGAGCCACGTGGGGCCCGCGAGCCAGCCGACGACGATGCATCCCACCGCAAGAAGCACTAGCGGCACGGTCATGGAGCGGGGTGATTCGTGCAGGTGGTGTTCTCGCTCGTGCCCACCACGGAACGCGCCCCCAAAGGTCAAGACCGCCAGCCGGATGGAATAGAAGGCTGTAAGTGCCGAAGTCAGGAGTGCGAGGCCGTAGAGAAAGCCGTGACCCGAGGCGAGCACCCTCCACAAGACCACGTCTTTCGAGAAGAAGCCCGCGAGTAGCGGGAATCCACCGAGGGAGAGTATGCCAACCAGGAACGTGGCGGTGGTGACCGGGAGCGCTTTGCGCAAGCCTCCCATCTGCCGCACGTCTTGCTCCCCACCCATCGCGTGGATCACGCTTCCGGCGCCCAGGAATAACAGCGCCTTGAAGAAGGCGTGTGTCACGACATGAAAGAGTCCGGCACCGAAGGCCCCTACTCCGCAGCCGAGGAACATGTACCCGAGCTGACTGACGGTCGAATACGCGAGCACTTTCTTTATGTCGTGCTGGAACAGAGCGACCGTGGCAGCGAAGCAAGCGGTCAGCCCAGCCACCAACGCGACCACCGCGCCCACGTCGGGAGCCATGACATAGAGGAAGCTGGTTCTGCAGAGCAGATAGACGCCGGCCGTGACCATCGTCGCCGCGTGGATGAGAGCGGACACCGGTGTCGGACCCGCCATCGCGTCCGGCAGCCAGACGAACAGCGGGATCTGCGCACTCTTTCCCGTCGCGGCGAAGAAGAAACAGGCGGCTGCAACGACCGGCACGGCCGCGCCCAAGAACGAGGCGTCCTGAAGCCGTGGCGCGAGGTCGCGGAGAACCGAGAACGACAGCGTGGGTGAACCGATCCGCAGCGTTGCCGAGAACACGACGACCATTCCCGCGAGAAATCCAAGGTCACCTACTCGGTTGACGAGGAATGCCTTGGTCGCGGCCGCGGCATTCTTCGACTCCGCGAACCAGAAGCCGATCAGCAAGAAGGAGCACAACCCCACACCCTCCCAGCCGATGAACACCAGAGGGAGGCTGCCTCCAAGAACGAGTGTCAACATGGCGAACAGAAAGAGATTGAGGTAGCAGAAGAAGCGTGGGTAGCCGGGATCGTCGTGCATGTACCCGATGCTATAGACGTGGATCAGCAATCCGATACCGGTCACGACCAGACACATCACCGCGGAGAGCGGGTCGAAGACGAGCTCGATCGGCACGTCGAATGAGCCGACGTGGATCCAGCTGAACAGCGTCTGCCGAAGTTCGCGAGCCTCGACCGGCATCGACACGAGACAGGCGAATCCGGCGACGCTCACGAGGAGCGAAACCGCAACCGCTGCACACGCGACTCCGTGCACGGCAAGATGGCCCATCGACTTGGCGACCCTGCGGCCGATGAACGCGTTGTACGTCGCACCTAGAAGTGGGGCGAGCGGGATGAGACACAGCAACGAGCCAATGGTGTGAGGGTCGATCATCGTGGCCAGCCGTCGCTCATTTGCCGCGCGTCAACCGCGTAAGCGGCTCGCCTCGTCGGCGCGGACCGACGCCGTCAGGCGGAAGAGAGCCAGCACGATCGCCAGGGCAACGGCCGCCTCGGCCGCGCCGAGTGCGATCACGAAGATCGCCGAAACCTGACCTTCGACGCGCCCCACCCCGAAGCGAGCAAAGGACACGAAGTTGAGTGCGGCGGCGTTCAGGATCAACTCGACGCCCATGAGCAGCGCGACGGCATTTCGACTCGTGAACACACAGTAGAGACCGCACTCCAGCATCCACACGGAAACCACCAGATACTCCGTGATTCCGATCGGTCCGAGGAACGGTGCACCAGATGGACTCATCGCCGCCGCTCCCCAATCTCGCGCTCGCTGCGGGAGTCCCTCCGCGCGATCACGACCGCACCGACGACCGCGGCCAGCAGCAGGACCGAGATCACCTCGAACGGCAACAGGTAACGGCCCAGGAAAGCCTCCCCGACATCGGCGGTGGTGCCGACGATGTGAGGAGCGTCCACGTCCCGCCAACGCGTCGAAACGATCAGGCCGTAGGCGAGAAGCGCACTCAGCGAGGTCACGGCAAGCGCTGCGCGCAGCGGAGCGAGTGGCTGGCTCGCCACTTCCGGATCTCCCATCCGGCTCGTCAGCATCACCGCGAACAGCAGCAACACAACGACTCCACCCACATAAAGCAAGATCTGGAGCACCGCGATCAGATCTGCTCCCGCGAGCGCGTAGAGACCCGCCACGCCGAGCAGTACGACGAGAAGGGCGAACGCCGCGTGCACGATGTTCCGCAAAACGGCTACGCCGACTGCGGCGACCATGGTGACCAGAGCGGTCGCGAGCCAGGCCGCGGCTGCGATACCGGTGATCTCGTAGCCGCTCGTCACATCAGCCTCTCGATGCCCCGAATGCGAGCGCTAACAAGTCGACGATCGATCGGTTACCAGTCGCAACCATCCACACCGCCGCCCCGACCAGGTTCGCCAGCGAAATCGGGATGAGGTAGCGCCAGCAAAGCGCCATGAGCTGATCCACGCGGAGGCGCGGCAGGGTCCATCGCACCCAGATCAACACGAACACCCAAACGAACGATTTGGAAAGGAACACCAATACTTCGAGAAGTCCGTGGATCCAGCTTCCCGTCGGAACGAACGGGACCTTCCATCCGCCGAGGAATGCAACCGAGGCGATCGCGCCGATGACGAATAGGTTTCCCACTCGGCGAAGAAGAAGAACAGAAACCGCATCCCCGAATACTCGGTGTTGTAACCCGAGACGAGCTCACTCTCCGCCTCCGGGATGTCGAACGGGGCACGGTTGCCTTCCGCGGTGGCGGAGATCAGGAAGATCCAAAAAGAGACGAACGTGAACGGGTCGTGGAACACGAACCAGTCGATTGCCCCTTGCCGAGCGATGATCTGCTGCGTGCTCAGGCTGCCCGCGAGCATGACCGGCACCAGCAGCGCGAGCGCAGCGGGGATCTCGTAGCTGACGATCTGAGCTGCCGAACGCATCCCACCGATGATCGACCATTTGTTGTTCGAGGCCCACCCAGCCATCAGCAGCCCGACCACGACGAGACTCGTGATCGCCATCACGTAGAGCAGGCCTACGTTCAGGTCCGCCGCGATGACGTGGCTCGAGAAGGGCAAGGCGACGAGCGTCAGGAAGGTGCCGGTGAACACGAAGTAGGGAGCTGCGCGGAAGAGCAGCGCGTCGGCACCGTCGGGCACCAAGTCTTCCTTGAGGAACGTCTTCAAGCCGTCCGCGAGCCACTGAAGAAAGCCTTGCGGACCGACCCGATTCGGACCGATCCGCGATTGCATCCGAGCCGCCACCCGGCGTTCCACCCAGGACAAGACACCCGCCGTGACCGAGAAGAACGTGAAGACCAAGAGCGCGTAGAGCGAGATCACCACGGCCGACACGAGCACGGCCGGCCACCCGGCAAGGGCACCGTCGGCGAGCCTGTCAGCGAGCGCTTGCATTCACCAACCCGCAGATCCGAAGGAGAATTCGCGGCGACGTGTTGTTCCGACGTCGCGTCATCGATCGATCTCCGGCGCAACGACATCGAACGCCGCGATGATGGCCACGAGGTCTGCGATCATCCAGCCAGGGCTCAAGGCTTCGAGGATCGACATCGAAGCGAAGGAACCCGTGCGTATCTTGCACCGGTAGGCGCGATCGGACCCGTCAGCCACCAGGAAGTACCCGAGTTCACCGCGGGGCGCCTCGGTGCGAACGAACGCTTCTCCGGTGGGCGGCTTGATCGTTCGCGGTACCTTGGCCATCACGGGTCCATCTGGCATGCGCTCCAGACACTGGCGAACGATGCGCACACTCTGCAGCATCTCACCCACCCGCACCGCGTACCGGTCGAAGCAGTCACCGAGAACTCCGACCTCACCCGTCCCCACAACCACGTCGAACTCGAGCTTCGGATAGATGGAGTACGGCTCATCCTGTCGCAGGTCCCAGTCGAGACCCGAAGCTCGCAGGTTCGGCCCCGAAAGCCCGTATGCAATCGCAGTCGCGGCCGAGATCGGCGCTACACCCGCCAGCCGCCGACGATAGATCAGGTTCTGCGAAATGAGTGGATCAAACTCCGAACGCATCATCGATTCGAAGTGGTCCAGGAAGGCGGCCGTCTTCTCGGTGAAGCCCGGCGGAAGATCGAAAGAGACTCCGCCGATCCTTACGTAGTTGTACGTGAGGCGTGCTCCGCAGAGCATCTCGAACAGGTCGTTGATGGTCTCGCGCTCGCGCAACGCGTGCATGAATGGAGTCGCCGCGCCGAGGTCCATCGGCATCGCCCCCACCGCCACCAGGTGCGACGAGATCCGGTTGAGCTCGCCCACCACCACGCGAAGGAACTCTGCTCGCTCGGGCACCTCGAGCCCGAGCAGCTTCTCGACCGTCATCGCGTAACCAACATTGCAGTTCATCGCCGCCACGTAGTCGACGCGATCGGTGTAGGGCATGAAGCCCGGAATAGGGTACGAGCTCGGCGATCTTCTCGATGCTGCGATGCAGGTACCCGACATCGGGGACGCATCGCGTCACGACCTCGCCGTCGGTGGTCAACACGAACCGGAGCACACCATGTGTGCTCGGATGGTGCGGCCCCATGTTGAGCACCATCTCCTCGGTGCGCAGACGGGGTCCGTCGAGTATCGCCTCAGCCATTCTTCGGTCTCGTGTTGTCGATGCCGTGGTAGCGGTCGGGCTTGACGTAGTCCTTGCGAAGCGGATGCCCTTCCCAGTCGTCCGGCATCATGATCCGCCTCAGGTCCGGGTGCCCCTCGAACAGGACTCCCACGAGATCGAACTGTTCACGCTCGTGCCACCCGGCTGCCGGCCAGACCGGCGAGAGAGACGGGACCTTGGGTGCGTTGCGGGGGAGATTGGTGCGAATCGCGAGCATCGAACGATGTGAGTAGCTGAACACGTGCGCAACCACCTCGATCGAATCGGGGGGACGGTCCACCGCCGTCAGGCTCATCAGATAGTCGTAGCTCAAGCGCGGTTCGTCCCGAAGCGTGACGCAGACCTCACGAAGGTGCGGCGCATCGACCTCGAGCGTCCGGTCCTGGTGCCCAGTCGGGCGCGGGCCGGGGACCGTCAGCGTTGCCGTCGGGTGACGCTCCGACAGCAGCGTGAGCAGTGCGTCGTTACCGAAGTCGTCCATGGGAAAGTAGTCAGCAGTTCTCGAGTGTCGGACTCAGGCAGCCTTCCGCACCAGGTATCGCTCGCGGCGAATCTTCTCCTGCAAGACGAGCAGGCCCTCGGTGAGGGCCTCCGGGCGCGGCGGGCAACCGGGCACGTAGACGTCGACCGGAAGGAGCTTGTCGATCCCTGCGAGGGTCGAATAGCTCAGGTCGAACAGACCTCCACAGTTGGAGCAGCTTCCCATCGAGATCACGTATTTCGGCTCCGCCATCTGGTCGTACAGCAGTCGCACTCGCTCGGCCATTTTGAGGGTCACCGTGCCAGCGACGATCAATAAGTCAGACTGGCGGGGGGTTGCGCGGAACACGGCACCGAACCGATCGAGATCCGCGCGCGGGCCACCGGCCTGCATCAACTCGATCGCGCAGCACGCCAAGCCGAACAGCAGATACCAGAGCGAGTTCGTACGGCCCCAGTTGATCAGGGCGTCGGCGTTCGTGAAGACGACGTTGGGCGGCAAGGTGTCCTTGAGGTTCATGAATTGGCTCTCCCGGTTGAGGCCCGCTGCAGTTCGCGTTGGCCCCTCATCGGGTTCAAGTTAGCAGGCGGTTCATCGACCTATGCAAAGCCGTGCCAACCGCCGAGTCGCCTCTGATCTCGTGCTCGCCCGGCCATCTGGCCGCCCCACTTTCCGAGCGTTGGCGTGGCCCCGGCCGCAAGCCCGGAAACTCGTCGTCACCGCACCGAACTACGGGCTCTTGGGGGCGGGCTTGATCCAGTCGAGGTCGCGCTTGACCCAGACGTAGGCCAGACCGACTGCCAGGACGGCAACGAAGACACCGATCTCCGCCAGCCCGACCCACCCCAGGCCACGTTCGACCCAGCTTCGGAACACGACCAGCACCGGTACCATGAACGCGATCTCGAGGTCGAAGATCACGAAAATCAGCGCGACGACGTAGAACCGAAGGTTGAACTGGATCCATGCGTCGCCAACAGGCCGCTCCCCACATTCGTAGGTGAGCGTCTTGTCCTGGTGAGCCACCTTGGGCTGTAGCCAGCTCGAAGCGACCAGACTCACGGCCACGAAGCCGACC
This sequence comes from Deltaproteobacteria bacterium, assembly GCA_016713535.1. Lineage (GTDB taxonomy): Bacteria > JADJOY01 > JADJOY01 > JADJOY01 > JADJOY01 > JADJOY01. Next base: position 199,919 of record JADJOY010000003.1, on the reverse strand, counting down.
GACACCAACGCGAAGATCGCGATACAGGCCAGGTCAAAGAACATCGACGTGTCTCGCTTCGTTGGAGAGTCAAACCACTTGTGGAACTGGACGTTAGCCGCGCTACCGCGGTGCGTCAATCGGCGTTAGGGATCGCTGGTGAGTCGTGTCGTGTGGGCAGTACGCCGTGGCGTGAGACTAGCGCGACCCCGAACACCGGCAACCAACGCTTCAATTGGGCGATGCGATGACCGTGCCAACCCGGGGATCCGAGGGGCTGGTCCGCTCGATGGACCAGGATCAACGAGTCGCCGGGCGGTAACCCTCGGCCCGACGGATCCGGTTGACGTCACCGACGTTCGCATCGGACGCGCCTGGCTGCCAGGAGACGTGTGGACCTAATGGTCGCATCCAGGCGCCGCTCGTCGAGCAACGCCGAGACGATTGGAACGCGCGGCTCGTTCCGTGAGGGGTATCGGAACCGAGGCAAACTCCCCGCCCCTACCGTCCCAAGGCATCGCGATCCGGACGGCCGCGCGCGAGAGTATGTTGCGCCGTATTGCGCATCACCGGAGGTGGCGCCGGTCCACACCATCCGCGGGGAGACCGTCCGTCAGCTCGCCGAGTCCGCCATGCCCGGTCGTGGCTTGGGCGACGAGCGGTGCCGAAGTGCGCTGGACTCACTCCCCCGACCGATCGCAGCCCGAGCGTTGGAGCGACGACCGGGAGTCCACCCAGGACGGCGAGGCGGGGGCGGTGCGCGACGAACGGGATGGATTCTCATGGCCCCCGAGCGGCTCTGAGCCGAAAGTGCTCGCGCGGAACGGAAGCGCCACAAAAGATCGCCGGTCCTGGTAGCTGTAGAGGGTGCCGCGATGGAAGGGATACGCACGGGGTGACCATGGCCCGCGTGAGCCATTTCACGCTTCAGAAAGCTCCCCGGTTCGCGGTGCGTCAGCAGCTTGGCTCGTGGAGCTTCGGCTCCATGATTCCCCCGACTTCCAGTCCTGGCAGGCCGGAGATCCGGGGCCGGCGATCACGAGGTCCGATCGCGAAGCCCCGCCTCGGAACATACCCGAACGGCGCCCGCCTGTCGGGTTCAGTACTGGATCACGGAATAGGTCTTTGCGGGCGCCAGACGCTTTCGACCTCCAAGCGCTTTCAATTCGATGACGAACGCACACTCGACCACCTTGGCCTTGTGCTCGTGCACGAGTTGGACGCCGGCGGCGGCGGTTCCCCCCGTTGCGAGGAGGTCGTCCAGCACCAGAACACGCTCGCCGGGGAGGATTGCGTCCTCGTGGATCTCGATCATGTCGGTTCCGTACTCGAGCGCGTACTGAACGCTACGCGTCTTCCACGGAAGCTTGCCCGGCTTGCGGACGATCGCGAGTCCGACCCCTAGCTTGAGGGCGAGCGGTGCACCGAAGAGGAAACCGCGCGACTCGACGCACATGATCTTGTCGATCTTCTTGTCCTTGTAGCGATCGGCCAGAGCCTGAATCGCCGCCCGGAACGCCTTGGGAGTCTGCAGCAAAGGCGTGATGTCGCGGAACAGGATTCCAGGCTTTGGGAAATCGGGGATGTCGCGGATGTAGGTCTTGAGGTCGAGCCCCTTACGTTTGCTCGCTGCCATCGGTGTCAGTCCTCCCGTGAGTGCCTGCAGGTCGTTGGTTGTAAAGGAATCGCGGCGCGCACCGCAAGGGCTACCGGCTCAGATGCTCCAGGCCGCGATCTGGTCGAGCAACCGGACGTGCGTGAGATCGAGATGAACCGGCGTCACCGAGATCATCCGGTCGCGCAGGACGGTCACCGCATCGCTGCCCTCGACGGCATCGAAACCCAGTTCGTCGCCGCCTATCCAGTAGTAGGTGCGACCGCGCGGATCGGTGCGATCGATGACGGCATCGGTATAGCGGCGCTTTCCCTGGAACGTGACTCGGTAAGGCACCTCGGGTGACGGCGGAACGTTGGGCACGTTCACGTTCAGCAACGCCATCTTCGGCAGGCCGTGTGCCAGGATCGACCGCGCCAGCCGTGCCGCAAATCCACATGCGGTCTCGAAGTGGAAGTCGCGGCGCGCCGCCATCGAGATCGCGAATGCCGGCGCGCCGAGTAGAGTTCCCTCCATCGCCGCAGCCACGGTGCCTGAATAGGTGATGTCGTCCCCGAGGTTCGCGCCCAGATTGATACCCGAGGCGATGAGGTCAGGACGCCGACCCTTCAGGACCGCATTGATACCCAGATAGACCGCGTCGGACGGTGTGCCATCAACGGCCCAGGTCCCAGGAGCCACCTGCTCGAGCCTCAGCGGGCGCTGGAGTGTGAGGGCATGGCTGGCGGCCGATTGCTCGCGGTCCGGCGCGACGATCAGCACCTCGCCCACCTCCCGCAACGCGTCCGCTAGCGCGCACAGCCCGGGCGAGCGCACACCATCGTCGTTGGTCACTAGAATCAACGGCACGTTGGTACCCCGCATGAAACACGAAACCCGGCAGCCTCGGCTGCCGGGTCCGGATCTTCACCTGGTCGGGGCGACTGGATTTGAACCAGCGACCCCTTGACCCCCAGTCAAGTGCGCTACCGGGCTGCGCCACGCCCCGATTTCAGCCTTACTCTAGCATCTTCCGGATCGATTCCAACCCCACACGGATCTCCAAGAGCGACCGACGGACCGCCGTCTCTCGACCGTCGGACTCGAGCTGTCCGGCGGGGTGCTCGAGGCCCGCTGGCGACTGGAGCCGCGGCTCGCGGTTCATCTCCCGCAGCCGCTTCTTCGCGCCAGCGATGGTGAACCGCTGGTCGTACAGAAGGTGCCGGATCTCGAGGATGCGCTCGATGTCCTTGCGCCGGTATCGGCGCTGGTTTCTCAGCTTGCTCGGCTGGATCGATTCGAACTCGGACTCCCAGTATCGCAGCACGTACGGCTCGACTCCCGTGATGCGGCTCACTTCGCCGATCTTGAAGTAAAGCTTGTCGGGGATCCTCGTTCCGGGCGATTCCGGCCGGGAGCTCGGCGCGTTCGAACCGGAGTTCAAGGAAGGCCTCACGGCTGAACCGAGGGTCGGGGCGCACCGGGACGAGAGGTGGGACTCAGCGACGCTTCGCGCCGAACGCCGCCTCGAGATCCCGCACGATGCCCTCGAGCACGCCTCCGATCTCGGCCTCCGTCAAGCTCCGCTCGGGATGCTGTAGACGAAGGTGGAAACCTAGACTCTTCCGTCCGTCGGGCAATCCGGCACCGCGGTAGACGTCGAACAGGTCGACGCCGATCACCCACCTCGCGCGCGCGATGAAGGTCGCGATCTCGCCCGCCGGGGCAGCGTCTGGCACCTCGATCGCTACGTCGCGCAGCGCGGTCGGTAAGCGAGAAAACGAAGCGTATCTGGGCTCCGCGTACGGCTCCAGGTCCGTCAATTCGAGTTCGAAGCCGAATAGCCTGATGTCCACGCCGAACGTCGCGAGCAGCTCGGTCGAGAACATCAATAGCTCCCCGACTTTCCGATCGTTGCACCAGACCTCCCCACAGTGACCGACTTCAGCGTACTGTAGGCCCGCTGCTGGCCGAAACGCAACCCCTTTCATTCCTAGACGTTCCGCAAGAATCTCTAGAGTTCCCTTGAGATCGTAGAAGTCGAGCTTCGCGGCACTCTCGGGAAACGGGCCGAGGCCACGAGGTCCTGCCGCGACGGCCGCCACGCAATCGATCTCGCGATACGGCCACCTCCCGCCCGCACGGCGATGCACGCGTGCGGCTTGGAACAAGCGAACCGACGTGGCGCCATGGTTGAGGTGCAGCCGTGCCGACTCGACCAAACCCGGCAGCAACGAAGTCGGAAGCACTGACCCGTCCTCGCCAAGAGGGTTCGCGATCCGGACCGCCTCCGCACGACCATCCGGGTAGCCAAATCGCCGGACGACGTCGGGCGAAGTGAACGCGAGGCGGATCACTTCCCGATACCCATGGTCTGCCAGGACGTCACGTGCGCGCTCGAGCCGGCGCTCAACCGGGTCGCACGGCGAACCGATTGCGTTGCCACCACCGATCGTGGTCGTGGACGCCGGGATCTGGTCGTACCCGACGATACGCGCGATCTCCTCGATCAAATCGACCTCGCGCTCGAGGTCGGGCCGCCACGAAGGAACCGTCGCCTCGACGCTCGGCGTCCCGACCTCCATCGACTCGATCCCGATCGATCGCAGCGCGGCAACGCAGGCGGAATCGGCGAGCTCGACACCCAGAAGCGACCGGGCCCGATCTGGCCGAAACGAAATGCGCCGAGCGACATACGGGCGGGCCACGACGTCGATCGCGCCCCGAGCTACGACACCGCCGGCTAGTTGGCGCACCCAGTGGCATAGGCGATCGAGCGCCGTCGACAAACCGATCGGATCCGTGCCTCGCTCGAAGCGATGCGAGGCCTCCGTGGAGGCCATGGCGACGCGCGCTTCGCCGGATGCCGATCGGCTCGAAGTGAGCGCTCTCCAGGACCACGTCCGTAGTGTCCTCATGTACCCCGGACTCCTCGCCACCCATGATCCCAGCTAGGGCCATCGGCCGCTGCCCATCCGCGATGACCAGGTCCTCGGCGCCAAGAGTTCGTTCGACTCCGTCGAGCATCGTCAGCTTCTCGCCGGCATGAGCGTTGCGCACCACGATTCGCCGTTCGCCGACCTTCCCCAGATCGAACGCGTGCAGCGGATGCCCCCACTCGAGCAGGACCAAGTTCGTCGCGTCGACCACGTTCGAGATCGAACGAACTCCGACGACACCGAGTCGAAGCCGGACGGCGATCGGAGACGGACCAACCCTCACGCCGTGTACGACGCGCGCTGCGTACCGGCTACACCGTTCGGGGGCCTGTATCTCGACCCGCACCGCATCACCAGTGCGCTGATCGGACTCGGCCAGCGCGATCGACGGCAAGGTCAAGCGCGCCCCGGTCAACGCAGCAACCTCCCTCGCGACCCCGAGAACCCCGAGACAATCGGAGCGGTTCGGGGTGAGGCTGATCTCGAAGAGCCAGTCGTCGAGCCCAAGGGTGTCCACCAGCACCGCCCCGACGGGAGGCTCCCCTTCGAGCAACAGGAGACCCTCGTGGTTCGACGAGAGACCGAGCTCCGCTTCGCTGAGCAGCATGCCCTCGGAAACTTCGCCGCGCAGCTTGGCCTTGCGGATCTGGGTACCGTCCGGCAGGGTCGCGCCCACTGGCGCCAGGGGCACATAGGCCCCCGCGTGCACGTTCGGGGCACCGCAGACCACCGAGAGGACGCCACTTCCGTCCTCCACCTCGCAGAGAGATAGGCGATCCGCGTGGGGGTGCTTGCGCACCGTCCGGACGCGTGCGACGCGGATGTCCCGAAGATGCGCGCCGAGCGACTCCAGGCGCTCCACCTCGAGCCCAGCCATCGTGAGTCGGTCGGCAAGGTCCGCCGGAGCGAGTTCCGTTTCCACGAACTCACGCAACCACCGATAGGTGATCTTCACGTTACCCCCACCCTTCCACGGAGCCGGGCGTCCGGCTCGCAGCCACGCCGGACCGCGTCAGAACTGCTCGAGAAAGCGGTGATCATTCTCGAACAGTAGGCGCATGTCGTCGATCGCGTAGCGCAACATCGTGAGCCGCTCGATGCCCATGCCGAAGGCGTAACCGGTCACCGACTCGGGATCGTAGCCAACCGCTCGGAACACCTCCGGATCGACCATCCCGCACCCGAGCACCTCCAGCCATCCCGATCCTTTGCACACTCGGCAACCGGCGCCCATGCAGAGCACACACGCGATGTCGACCTCCGCGCTGGGCTCGGTGAAGGGAAAGAACGAGGGGCGGAAGCGCGCACGCGTCCCCTCACCGAAGAACGCGGTGAGGAACGACATCAGAGCTCCCTTCAGATGCGCCATCGTGACACCGCTGTCGACTAGCAGGCCCTCGACTTGGTGGAACATCGGCGAGTGCGTGGCGTCCGAGTCGCGCCTGAACACCCGCCCCGGCATGATCGCCCGAATGGGCGGTCGGCTCGTCTCCATGAGTCGGATCTGGACCGGCGATGTCTGCGTCCTCAGCAAGAAGTGCCCACTCAGGTAGAACGTGTCCTGCATGTCCCGCGCGGGATGGTCGGCCGGGGTGTTGAGTGCTTCGAAGTTGTGATGCTCGTCCTCGATCTCAGGCCCCTGCTCGATTCGGAACCCGAGCCCGACGAAGATCTCCTCGATTCTCCGCCGTACTTGTGTCAACGGATGCAGGGACCCTCGCGGGGGCCGGCGACCTGGCAGAGTCACGTCGATAGCGGGAAGCGTCGGTTGCCGATTGCCGCTCCCAACGATGGGCCCATCGAGCGCCCGTTCGATCCGGACTTTCGCGGAGTTGACGGCATCACCGGCACGCGGCCGATCCTCGGGCGCGAGGTCACGAAGGCGCCTCATCAACGAGGTCACCCGTCCCGCCTTGCGTCCGAGAGCCCAGACCCGAACATCCTCTACCTGGCTCACGTCTTGCGCGTTGGCGAGGCGGACGGACAGCTCCCTCTCGACGTCCGCGAGTTCCGCGATCCATTCCTCGACCTTCATGTCACCCCCGGCCAACACCCGAGCGAGTGTCGATCCCGGTCGGCCAGAAAAAAGCGCCGGGCGGGGTGTCCTCTTTGGAGAGGACACCCCGCCCGGCGCTGATACCCGAAGCAGTGCGGCTCAGGCGGCCCGTTCGGCCTCGACGCCGAGCGCCGCTTGCGCGCGCCGGGCGATCTCGGCGAACGCCCCAAGGTCACGTACCGCAAGATCCGCCAGCACCTTGCGATCGATCTCGATTCCAGCCACGGCGAGGCCGGCCATGAACCGACTGTACGACATACCGTTCAGGCGCGCCGCAGCATTCACTCGCCGGATCCACAGACGGCGGAAGTCCGCCTTCCGGGCGCGTCGGTCGCGGTACGCATAAAGCCCCGACTTCCAGACCTGCTCCTTCGCAGTTTTGAGGAGCCGGCTCTTGGCCGAGTAGTACCCTTTGGCGGCCTTCAGGATCTTGTTACGACGAGAGGCCCCCTGGGACCTCGCTTCACTCTCGGCATCGTTCACTCCTGGCTAACGGCGACACGCGCCGGCCCATCGATCTCCATCGGTAACCGCCGCGACCCGCCGCAGCCGACCGAATCTTCATTGCCGACACGAGTCGCGGACGCTCTCCCTTCACGCGTACGGCAACAACTTCTTCACCAACTTGGCCGAGCCGCCAGGAAGGTCTCCCGTGCGGCGCATGGCGCGCTTTCGCTTGGTGCTCTTCTTGGTCAGGATGTGACTCCGAAAGGCCTTGCGGTGTCGAACCTTACCGGTCGCGGACAGCTTGAATCGCTTGGCCGCACCGCGCTTCGTCTTGAGCTTGGGCATCGAATCTTCTCCAATCAGGTCGTGCCGGCGCGGGATCAGCGCTTCTTAGGGGCGAGCATCATGAACATCGCGCGCCCTTCGAAACGAGGCTCCGTTTCCACCATCCCTACATCCCCTATCGCCTCGGCGACCTTCTCCAGCGTCTTGCGTCCGATCTCGTTGTGTACGATCTCGCGACCGCGGAAGAACATCGTGGCTTTCACCTTCTTGCCGTCGGCTAGGAACTCGCGGATGTGCCTGACCTTCGTGTCGTGGTCGTGCTCGTCCGTCTTGAGGCGGAACTTCACCTCTTTGATCTGGATGACAGTCTGCTTTTTCTTAGCTTCGTGAGCCTTCTTGGCCTGTTCATACTTGAACTTACCGTAGTCGGTGACGCGACACACCGGCGGAGTCGCGTTCGGGACGATCTCCACGAGGTCGAGCTCGCGAGTTTGCGCGTACGCACGCGCTTCCTCGATCGGCACGATCCCGATCTGCTCACCGTTTTCCCCGATCAACCGCACTCGGGGGACACGGATCGCCTCGTTGATTCGAGGTCCTAGGTCTCGACTCGGTGGCCTCTTGATGGGGCGTCTCAGTCCCTGCCCTCCTCGGTCGTCCCTGGCGAATGCTCACGAAGGCGGGACGTGCGCCTAGCGCGTATTACACGACGACAGAACCTCTCAACTGGTAGGCACGACGGGATTTGAACCCGTGACCTCTGCCGTGTCAAGGCAGCGCTCTCCCCCTGAGCTACGCGCCTAAGCTCCTGATTCCCTTGGCCGTTCTCCTTCGCCGCGGGGCGTCAAATCGACTCGATTTCGGTTCGCGCGGCTCAAGGAATCCGAATGGCTTATCAGGCGCTCGGATCCGCCGTCAACCGGCTGACCCATCTTTCTTGTCGTGCACTTCGACCAAGTGGCGCGTTCGACTCAGATGGACACAGCGATCGGCGTCTCGCTGCTCTTCGGCTCCGGACGGGTTTCCATGTTCGCATAGTCGCGGATCTCCTCGCCCTTGTAGACCTGCAGCGGACGAACGATACGCGTTTCCGGATCGTTCACCATCTCGGCCCACTGCGCCATCCACCCAGCGCTACGGGGGATCGCGAATAGCACCGGGAACATCGTCATGGGGAAACCCATGGCTTGGTAGATGAGACCCGAATAGAAATCCACGTTCGGATAGAGCTTGCGGCTCACGAAGTAGTCGTCTGCAAGCGCAATTCGCTCGAGTTCGAGAGCGATGTCCAGAAGCGGATTCTTGCCCGTCACGTCGAACACCTCGTGAGCGAGCTTCTTGATGATTTTGGCGCGAGGATCGTAGTTCTTGTAGACGCGGTGCCCGAAACCCATCAGCCGGCCTTCCCCGGCCTTCACGCGCCGGATGAAGTCCGGGATGTTCTTGACGCTCCCGATCTCCTCGAGCATTCGGATCACGGCCTCGTTCGCGCCACCGTGAAGCGGGCCATACAACGCCGCCGTCGCCGCCGCCACTGCGGAATACGGATCGACTTGTGAGCTGCCAACGCTCCTGCAGGCGCTCGATGAGCAGTTCTGCTCGTGATCGGCGTGAAGGATGAACAGAATGTCGAGCGCGCGCTCAAGCACTGGATTGGGCTTGTACTTGAGCTCCGTCATCCGAAACAACATCGAGAGGAAATTGCCCGGATAGCTGAGGTCATTGTCCGGATACACGTACGGAAAGCCCATGCTGTGTCGATAGGCGAACGCTGCAATGGTCGCAATCTTCGCGATGATCCGGCGCGTCTGGACGCGGCGTGATTCGAGGTCGTGGATGTTCTTGGCGTCGGGATAGAAGGTCGACATCGCGCCGAGCGTGCCGACCAGGATGCCCATCGGATGCGCGTCGTACCGAAAGCCGTCCATGAACTTCTTGATATTTTCGTGGATCATCGTGTGCTTGGTGATGTTCTTGGTCCAAGCATCCAGATGGGCGCGGTTCGGCAGGTCGCCCTTGATGATCAGGTACGCCGTCTCGAGGAACGTGCTCTTCTCGGCGAGTTGCTCGACGGGGTAGCCGCGGTAACGGAGGATGCCCTTATCACCGTCGATGAAGGTGATCCTGCTCGTACACACTGCGGTGTTGCTAAGGGCCGGGTCGTACGAGATCAACCCGAAGTCTTCCGGACCCGACTTGATCTTGCGCAGGTCCGAAGCCCGGACCGTCCCATTCTGGATCGGAAGCTCGTAAGCCTTACCCGTCCGGTTATCGGTGATCGTGATCGTCTCGCTGGCCATATGACCTCCGCGTGCAGCCTGATCGAGCGAGATCGCTCGCTCGGAACGTGTGCATCACCTCGGCGCTTCCGCGTCTTGAACCACGACCTCGAGGTCCGGCCCCACTTCCGCGGGTGTCACTTCAAGGCGGAAGCTCCCGAAATCGGCGTGCGAAAGGTAACCAGACAGCGCATGCGCTGGAAAGGCACCCGGCAACCGAAGGTTGATCGCCCCGGCCTCGAGGGACTGCACGCTCACCGCGCGAACGCCCGGCACCTGGCGCTCCAGCAAATTGCGAATCGACCGCAGCCGGGCGGCAGTGAGGTTGCCCCGTAGGTGGACGTCCGCCGACGACTCCACACCGGACGCGGCATCGGGCGCGTCGGTCACTGCCGAGCCCCCTGGGGGGCTCGAGGTCGTCCAGCGGCCGCGGGACCGAATCGACCGCCACGTGCGCCTGGACGGCGACCCGGTACTCGCCGCCCTCGGCGCCCTCGTCGACGACTTGATAGCCGGTGACGAACGACCGACTGCGCGCGAGGACCGTTCTCTCGAGCTGCGACTGACGTGCCGCCGCCTCGTCGGCACCGAGCAAGCCAGCCACTGCGCCCAGCACAGCATCGTGAAGCGCCAGCGCCAGGGCCTTTTCGCGAGCAGCCGCCTGGTCCGCATTGGCGATCGGTACCGCAGCCGCCCCATCGTAGCTGCCGCTCGCGCCACCGAGCTGCGCGACCACGTTCGCCGTGAAGCCGAACACCAGCACGGACGCCAAGAGCGCCGCGCGCTGGAAGGACGGGATCGACGTCACGACGACACCCAGACGCTCTCGGTCGCGGGTTCCTCCCCGAGCCGACGGATCAGTCCCTCGGTGGGACGGACGCCGCGCGCTTGGGGAGCTCGAGCACGGTCTCGCAGATCCCGCGACGGACCACGTGGAGAACGACCTTGCAGCCACCGGGGTTCGCTTGGAACAACGTCTGCAGGCTCTGCAACCCGCCGTTCGGAAGTCGATCACCATCGAGCGCGACATGCACCTGGCCGATTCCCTTGGCCTCGGCTAGACAGCGCACCTCCTCTGCAATGACCTTTGCACCGCCCTCCGCGACATCCACCGTCCCCCGGATGAAGATCGGCTCATCCGCCTCCAGGATGCCCTGCGCCGACGCCAGGACTTCTGGAAAGGCGATGACCTCGACCGACCCAGTGAGATCCTCGACGTTCAAGAAAGCCATCCGAGAGCCCTTTTTCGTGAGCTTCTCCTTCTTTCCCGTCACCAACCCAACGATCGCGACTGACTCGTCGTTCGCCCGATTGACCAGATCTTCGATGGAACACGTCGCCAGCTGCTGGATGGCAGCGCGGTGCTTCTCCAACGGATGTCCCGAAACGTAGAACCCGAGCGATTCACGTTCGTAGCTAAACCGGAGATCCTGATCCCAGTCGGGAACCGAGGGCCATCTAAATGACTCGGTAGTGCCGTTTCCGCCGCCGAGCGCCTCGAACATGCCCAGCTGGCCCGTCTCCTTCGCTCTACGCTCTCGGGCTGCTAGCTCGAGCAGGTCGTCGAGACTCTTCCACAGGACGCCTCGAGAGACACCGAGGGCGTCGAACGCGCCGGCCTTGATCAGAGCCTCGACCACTCGCCGGTTGACCTTGCCGAGATCCACGACGCGCAGGAAATGGAGGACGCTGCGGAATCCGCCCTCGCCAGACCGCGCCGCGATGATCGAGTCGATCGCCGACCCGCCGACGTTCTTTATGACGCCGAGGCCGACGCGAATCTGCTCACCTCGCACCGTGAATGCGCGCTCGCTCTCTCGAACGTCGGGCGGTGCAATCGGGATCTTGTTCTCACGGCACTCCGCGATGTACCGGGTGACCTTGTCGGTGTTGGCCATGTCGCAGGTGAGCAACGCAGCCATGAATTCCGATCGGAAGTGCGTCTTCAGGTACGCGGTCTGGTACGCAATGAGGGCGTACGCCGCGGAGTGTGACTTGTTGAAGCCATATCCCGCGAACTTCTCGATGTCGTCGTAGATCTTCTTCGCGAGATCGCCCTGGATGCCGTTCGTCTCGCTGCCCGAGACGAACTTCGCGCGCAGCTTCTCCATCTCTTCGGGCTTCTTCTTGCCCATCGCCTTGCGCAGCCCGTCCGCCTCTCCCATGGTGAAGGACGCGAGGCGCTGGGCGATCTGCATCACCTGCTCCTGGTACACGATGACGCCGTAGGTCCCCCTCAGCACCTCCTCCATCCCCGGATGGTCGTAGGCGATCTCCGTGAGCCCATGCTTCCGCGAGATGTAGCTGTCGACCATTCCGCTCTCGAGCGGCCCCGGACGGTACAGAGCGACCAGCGCGACCAGGTCCTCGAAGGTCGAGGGCTTCATCCGGCGAAGCAGATCCTTGATTCCCGAGCTCTCGAGCTGGAACACGCCGTTCGTATCGGCGTCGGTCAGAAGGTGATACGTGGCCTCGTCATCGAGCGCGAGCTCCCCGAGATCGAGCGCGATACTGCGGTTCTCACGAATTCGCTCGACGGCCTGCGCCATCACCGTGAGCGTCTTGAGCCCGAGGAAGTCGAACTTGATCAGACCGATCTTCTCGACGTGGGTCATCGGGTACTGCGTGATCAGCTCGCCCTCTGGTCCCTTGTATAGAGGGAGATCCTCCACGAGCGGTCGACTACCGATCACGACCCCCGCGGCGTGGGTGGACGCGTGCCTCGTCAAGCCCTCGAGGCCCTTGGCGGTGTCGATCAGCTCCTTCACGCGCGGGTCTTGATCGCCGGCCTGACGAAGCCGCGGCTCCTCGTCGAGCGCTCGCTTGATGGTCATTCCGAGGGCAGGCGGGATCAGCTTCGCGACCCGATCGGTCTCGCCGAAGGAGAAGCCGAGCGCTCGCCCAACGTCACGGACGGCAGCTTTGGCCGCCATCGTCCCGAAGGTGGTGATCTGCGCGACGTTGTCCTTGCCGTACTTCTCGGTGACGTATCGGATCACCTCGTCTCGCCGATCCATGCAGAAGTCGACGTCGATATCCGGCATGCTCTTGCGCTCGGGGTTGAGGAAGCGCTCGAACAGCAGGTCGTACCGCAGCGGATCGATGTCGGTGATGTCGAGGCAGTAGGCCACGAGGCTACCGGCTGCCGATCCTCGCCCCGGGCCGACCGGGATCCCACTGCTCTTCGCGTAACCGATGAAGTCGGAGACGATGAGGAAATAGCCCGAGAACTTCATGCCGGTGATGACCTGCAACTCGTACTCGAGGCGGTCCCGGTAGCGTGCCTCGAGCTCCGCAGCCCTAAACCCGGCGCGGGCGGCGATCCGCGACAGTCGCCGCTCCAGACCCGCACGGGCCTGCTCGCGGACGAAGTCGTCGAGATCCTTTCCCTGAGGCGGCTCGAAGCGCGGGAACTGGTGCTGGCCGAATACCAGCTTGAGGTCGCAGCGCTCGGCGATCTCCATCGTGCTGGCCAGAGCCTGGGGGACCCCCGAGAAGAGCTCGGCCATCTCCTCCGGGCTGCGAACGTAGAACGTGTCGCCGGTGAACCGGAACCGGTTGGTCTGGTCGCGCGTGGCGTTGGTCTGGATGCAAAGCAGCACATCGTGAAGCGAGGCATCCTCGCGGGTCAGGTAGTGGCAGTCGTTGGTCGCGACCACCGGGATTCCTGTGTGCTTCGAGATCTCGAGGATTCCCTCGTTCACGGTCACCTGATCGCCCACCTCGTTCTTCTGCATCTCGAGGTAGTAGCGATCGCCGAAGATCCCGCGGTAGCGCTCGAGCGCCTGCATCGCCGCGCTGCGACCGTTGTGCACCAGCTTGTGCGGCACCTCTGCACCGAGGCAGCCCGAAAGGGCGATCAGCCCCTCGTTGTGCTGCTCGAGGAGCGACATGTCGATTCGCGGCCGGTAGTAGAACCCTTCGAGGTAGCCCGCGGTCACGAGGCGACAGAGGTTGGTGTAGCCGGCCGGATTCATCGCGAGGACCGTGAGGTGGTATGCAGCCTCTCCGATCCCACCCGAGGTCTTCTCGAACCGACTTCCAGGCGCGACGTACATCTCGCAGCCGAGGATCGGCTTCAGCCCTCTGGCCGTTGCCTCCTCGTAGAACGAGATCGCGCCGAACATGTTGCCGTAGTCCGTCATACCCACGGCTCTGGAGCCGTGAGCGACGACCTGGTCCATCAGCGCGTCGTGGCGGATGGCACCATCGAGCAGACTGAACTCGGTGTGCAGGTGGAGGTGGACGAAGTCGGGACGCGTGCTCATGGGGTGAACCGATCCGCGCTCACTCCCACTCGATCGTGCTGGGAGGCTTGGAGCTGATGTCGTAAACGACCCGATTGACGCCACGAACCTCGTTGATGATCCGGTTCGAGATCCGCGCCAGCACCTCACCCGGCAAGCGCGCCCAGTCCGCGGTCATGCCGTCCTGGCTCTCCACGCAACGAACCGCGATCACCTCTTCATAGGTGCGTTCGTCGCCCATCACTCCCACGCTGCGGACCGGCAACAGCACCGCGAACGACTGCCACAGATGATCCTCGAGGCCCGCCGCGCGGATCTCGTCTTGCACGATCAGGTCTGCCGCACGCAGAACATCGAGCTTCTCCCGGGTGACCGGCCCGACGATGCGTACCGCCAAGCCGGGGCCTGGAAAGGGCTGCCTCCGTACGATCTCTTCCGGCAACCCGAGCTCTCTTCCGACCTCGCGGACCTCGTCCTTGAACAGCTCGCGGAGAGGCTCGACGAGCGTGAGCTTCATCCGCTCGGGCAGCCCCCCCACGTTGTGGTGACTCTTGATGGTCGCCGACGGGCCCCGGTCGCTGACGCTCTCGATCACGTCCGGATACAGCGTTCCCTGCGCGAGGAAGCCGACATCGCCGATCCGGGCGGCCTCTTCCTCGAAGACCGCGATGAACTCGTAGCCGATCCGCTTACGCTTCGTTTCCGGATCCGTGACGCCGTCGAGCGCCCTCAGGAACCGGTCGGTGGCGTCGACGAACTTGAGAGGCACGTGAAAATGCGTTTCGAATACATCCCGGACGCGTTGCGCCTCGCCATGGCGAAGAACGCCATTGTCCACGAAGATGCAAGTGAGCTGGTCGCCCACCGCCCGATGGAGCAGAAGCGCCACCACCGAGGAGTCGACGCCGCCAGATAGCGCGAGCACGATCTTTCCGTCGCCCACCTGGTCCCGAACCGCCTGGATCGCGCGTTCGGTGAACGACCCCATCGTCCAGGTCGGGCTCAGACCACAGATCCGGAAGACGAAGTTGTCGAGGATTTCTCGCCCATGCGGGGTGTGCACCACTTCGGGGTGGAATTGCACACCCACTCGCACGGGCCCCGATGTGCTTGCCATCGCAGCGAATGGCGAGTTGGAGCTGTGGGCGGCCGAGCGAAAGCCTGGCGGCATCCGCTCGACGCGATCACCGTGACTCATCCAGACCTTGAGGCGCCCGTCCGGGCCCCCCAAGCCGTGAAAGAGGTCGCAACCCGCGTCCACTTGGATCTCGGCCGAGCCGAACTCGCGCCGCTCGGCCGGAAGCACCTCGCCGCCCAGCTGATGAGCGAGGAGCTGTTGCCCGTAGCAGATCCCGAGGATCGGCACCGGCAGATCCAGGATCCGCCGGTCGCAGATGGGTGGCTCTCGTCCGGCGAGGCTGGCGGGACCGCCATAGAGGACGATGCCTCGGGGATCGAAAGCCCGGACCGCCTCGATGGATCGAGAATACGGCCAGATCTCGCAGTACACCCGCGACTCGCGAATGCGACGCGCGATGAGCTGGGTGTACTGCGCACCGAAATCGAGGATCAGGATGCGTTCGGGTGGAAGCGCGTTCGTCATGGCTGGCGGTGCTCGACTCCAGAGGTTGCGATGGTGGGCTCGCCGCGCGAGCGCCTCACTCCGCTCGGTAGTTGGGTGCTTCCTTCGTCACGATGACGTCATGCACATGGCTTTCTCGAAGGCCCGCAGACGTGATCTGAACAAACTGCCCATTTCGGCGCATCTCCTCGACCGTCCTGCAGCCGAGGTAACCCATGCCGGAGCGTAGGCCTCCGACGAGCTGGTACATGTTCGACGACAAGGATCCCTTGTAAGGGACACGCCCCTCGATCCCCTCCGGCACGAACGCGCGCTCCATGTCGGCCGGGTCCTGAAACTGGAAGTAGCGCTCGCCACCACCCTGACGCATCGCCTCCACCGAGCCCATCCCCCGGTACACCTTGTACGAGCGTCCCTGGTACAGCACCATCTCGCCAGGGCTTTCGTCCGTCCCGGCCAGCAAGCTACCAATCATCACCGCGTGCGCGCCGGCGGCGATCGCCTTGGTGATGTCGCCGGAGTACTTGATCCCACCGTCGGCGATGATCGGCACATCCGTCCCATCCGCCGCCTTAGCGCACTTCGCGATCGCCGTGAGCTGCGGGACACCGACACCGGCCACCACCCGGGTCGTGCAGATCGAGCCAGGCCCCACTCCTACCTTCACCGCATCGGCTCCGGCGTCGATCAACGCACGGGTCGCTTCACCGGTGGCAACGTTTCCCGCGATCACCGGCTGCGCGCCGAACTCTCGCTTCAGGCGCTTCACGGTTTCGATGACCATGCTCGAATGGCCGTGAGCCGTGTCGACGACGACCACGTCGGTACCTGCCGCGATGAGGGCGCGGGCGCGCTCCATTCCCTTGTCCCCGACCGTGGTGGCCGCGCCCACCCGCAACCGGCCGAGCTGGTCCTTGACCGCGTTCGGATAGCGCGCGGTCTTCTCGATGTCCTTGATGGTGATGAGGCCACGCAGGGCGCCGTGCTCGTCGACGACCGGAAGCTTCTCGATGCGGTTCTCCTGCAGGATCTCCTTCGCCTGCTCGAAGCTCGTTCCGATCGACGCGGTGATCACCTGCTTCGTCATCACGTCCGCAACCTTGAGCTCGAGACGCTTCTCGAATCGTAGGTCGCGGTTGGTGGGGATGCCGACCAGGCGGCCATCCTTCACCACGGGTACGCCCGAGATGTTGTGGCGCAGCATCAGGTCACGGGCGACACGGATCGGCGCGATCGGCTCTACGGTGATCGGGTTGGCGATCATGCCGCTCTCGTACTTCTTCACCCGCTCGACCTCGCGCACCTGCTCGGAGATCGAGAGGTTGCGATGCAGGACGCCGAGCCCACCCTCCTGCGCCATCGCGATCGCGGTGGCCGAACCCGTGACGGTGTCCATCGCGGAGGAGAGGAGCGGAATTCTGAGCGAAATGTCACGCGTCAGCCGCGTGCTGACGTCGACTTCGAGCGGCAGCACGGAGGACGCGCGCGGAACCAGCAGCACGTCATCGAAGGTGAGGCCCAGCGGAACCACTTCATCGAGCATGTTCACTCCTCCAGTGCCGAGCCCCGCACCCGGTCCACGAGCAAACCTTCCAGCAGGCCACCGGTCGAGACGCGCACACGATTCGTGCCGACCCGATCCATCGCCGCGCGTAGCAACGCGAGCCCGGCGACGATCAGATCCTCCCGACCCGCCTCGACGCCCGGGACCTCGAGGCGGCTCACGGCGGGGATCGCTGCGAGCCTTCGGTAAATCCCGTTCACTGCCTCACGCGTCACGAGGTGGCCCCGGATGCGGTCCTGGTCGAGCTCCGCCAGCTCGAGGTCAACCGCGGCGAGCGTCGTCGCGGTCCCCGAGTTCGCGATCAGCTCGAATGCCGGTGCGCATCGCATCGGTAGCAGGTCGCCAGCCGGTTCGAGCGCCGAGCGCGCCGCCGCCTCAAGGCTAGCAAGCTCCGCCGACGTCGGGGGGTCCGTCCGCACGAATCGCTCGGTCAGTCGCACGACACCGACCGGGAAGCTCGCGCCCCGCACCACTTTGCCGGCCTCGATGCGCACCACCTCGGTCGATCCGCCGCCGATGTCCACCAGCGCGGCGTCCCTCACGTCCCGCCGAATCGGCGATCACGCCCATCGCATCCAGGCGAGCCTCTTCGTCGCCCCGGATCACGTCCAGGTCGAGGCCAGTCCGGGAGCGAACGGAGCGAACGAACTCGGCCTGGTTCGAGGCCTCGCGAACGGCACACGTCCCCGCGGTCCAGACCTCGGAGGCCCCGTGCGCACGCGCGCGCTCGGCGAACCGCTCGAGCACGACGAGCGTCCTCTCCATGGCCGTGGGATCGAGTGGGCCGCCCGGTCGCTGGCCACCGCCGAGCCGGGTGATCGCCCAATCGTGCGCGACCAGCGAGTGCCAGTCGCGCGTCACCCGCTCGACGCGCAGGCGCACCATGTTGGTGCCGACGTCGATCGCGGCCACGACTCGCTCGTGGGTCGCGGTCCCCGGCTCGCGGAAGCGGTCGATCGCGACGCCCGTCACCGCTCCTCCCGATGCTCGTGCGCCAGCTCCACGTAGTGATGGGCCTGCTTGCGAAGGTCAGCGATCTCGTCGTCGCCGAGCGTCCGTCTGACCTTCGCCGGCACCCCCATCACGAGGGTGCCCGGCGGCACCTCGGTCCGGGGCGAGACGAGAGCGCCCGCAGCCACCTGCGCGCCGGCTCCGATCACGGCCCCGTCAAGGATGATCGAACCGATTCCGATTAGCGCGCCGTCGCCGATCTGGCACCCGTGGAGCACCGCTCGGTGCCCGACGGTGACGTCCTCGCCGAGGATCGTGGGCCACTTCGCCGTCGTGACGTGGACGATCGTGCCGTCCTGGACGTTGGTTCGCGCCCCGATTCGAATGCGATTCACGTCGCCCCGCACGACGCACTGGTACCAGACGCTCGCGTCCTCGGCGATCTCGACGTCGCCGACGACGACGGCCCCCGGCGCAACGAAAGCGCGCGGGTGGATCTTCGGAAAGCCCCCCCGATACGGAAGGACGATGGAGCGCTCGCTCATCCCACTCCGGCCCGCGGTAGGTGGCTGAAAAACTACAAGATGTAGCGGTTGGCGGCGGAATGTATGGCAGATGTTGGGGCGCGTCAAGCGCGCGACGCAGCACCCCGGAGCACATATACGAGACCGCCGATCAGCGAGAACGCGAGGGCCATCGCGAACGCACAGACACTGACGGCGAGCGCCTGCGGCTCGGGGACACCCACCACCCCGAGCAGCCGCACGAACACCAGCTCACGTGCGCCGATCCCGTTGATCGAGATCGGAAGCATCAGCACCGCGACGAGGACTGGCACGACGACGAAGAAGTACGTCGACGGGACCGGGACCGACAGGGCGCGACCGATCCATGCATAGTGGAGCACGACGTTGAGCTGCAGCACGAGGCCCACGGCCATGACTCGCACGATGAGCCGACGATCGGCGCTCAGTGCTGCACAGGTGACCAAGAGCTTTCGTGCGGCGCCTGCGGCCCTCCGCCATCGCCACAACCCGGGTATCGCCGACTCGAGACGCGCAGCGACCGCCGGGCCGAAGCGAGCCAGCACCGAAATACCGAGCGCCCCGGCCAGCGACGCTACCCACAACATGCCGACCACACCTGGCAACTGCCGTTGCCACCCCGCCATCACACCGACCACGGCGCCGAGGATGAGAAGCGCGAGGATTCCCGTGCCTCGCTCGATGGCGATGACCGCGACCGACCGCGCCGCACCCTCGGCCTCGCGGCGCGTATCCCAGGCTCGGACTACGTCCCCCCCGAAGCCGCTGGGCAGCCAGGTGTTGAAGAAGAAGCCGATCAAGTAGGACCCAGCCAGCCGCCCCACCCCGATGCGTGTGCCTGTCGCCTCGAGCAACATGCGCCAACGCACCGCGCTCAGCCACACCCCCGCGCCGTGAAGCGCGAATGCCGCTGCAAGCCAGCCTGGTGACGCCTCGCGTAGAGCCCGACCGAGTGCGAGAGGTTCCTCGGGCCACACCCACACGAGCAGCAGCGCGCTCACGACCATCCGCACCGCGACCTTCCCGAGGCGCGACCGTCGTGGAGCTTCGTCGCTCATCCGGCAAGCGTCGCTGGACCGCGAACCGCACGCAACACGAGTGCGTACCCCGAGCCCGCCGGACATAGGCGATCGAGCCACGCAACTGCACGGAACACTGGATAGATCAGGGAATAGAGCTTCAGCTGGCGTCGATGCTTTGCGAACTCGGCCTCGCTCTGAGGTGAGATGTGCCCGTCTCGGTTAGCCGGATCGCCGGCCACCTTCTTGCGGCGACCGATCAGGACGAACAGGGCGTTGATGCCCATCTCGAGCGCCTCGGTGAAGAAGAACGAGTACGTCGCTCGGTCGACGACCCGGTACCCACGGCGGACGAGACGCTCCTCGAGTGCGGCGAGTCGGTATCCTTCGCGAACGTGCCCGTACTGGTCGAGCGTTAGCCCGATCCTGGGCTTGAGCCAGTTCAGGAAGCCACCCTCGGTAGGCGTCGAGAGGTACAACGTCCCGCTCCGCTCCAGTACCCGGTCCACCTCGTCCAGGCAGCGTTCGTCGTCCAAGACGTGCTCGAGGTAGTCGAGAACGACCACGGCATCGAACGCCGCCCGCCTGAACGGGAGCCCCTCCCGTCCGAACTGAACGACGCCGCCACCGAGGAGCTTGCGAGCCGATGCAACGTTCGACCGGTCGAGGTCGACGTGCGTCCAGGTCCCACCCCGATTGCGCAGGAAGTGCGAGATCGTTCCCTTCGCGCACCCGATCTCCAGGCACCGGCGGTGACCGCCGAGCGGGATCAGCCCGTCGAGCAGAGCGACCTTTTCCTTCTTCTTGAGCGACTTCTCGTAGAGCGCGAGCTGCCAGGGTACCGAGTCAGCCATAGGCCAGAAGGTTAGCAGGCCCGCGTTCCGTCATGACCTGGGCGGCCAGGCGAACATGCAATCGTCCGGATCCCCAGCGGTCGGAAGACCATGGGCCGTCAGAGCGAGCGGAGAATCGAGAACTTGATCACGGTGTCGCCGACGCGGACTCGGTCACCGTCCTTGAGCTCGACCGATTCCTCGACGCGTTTGCCGTTGACGTAGGTGCCATTCGCGCTGGTGAGATCACGGAGCACCGGCGTGTACCCGCCGATTAGCTCGATCTCCGCATGACGTCGTGAGACCTTCGCGTCCTTTAGGACCACGTTCGCGTCGCCGCGCCCGAGGACCACTCGCTCCCGCGAGAACTCGTACGAACGATCCTGATCCTCGCCCTCGATAACGTCGAGGTAGATCTTTGTCTCGTGGAACCCCGCCGACGGATCTTCTTCCTCCGAGCGTTCCGGAGTCAGGGTTTCGATCAGGCCGGACCGAAGTAGTGCGTCGACCGCCTCGGCGCCGGCCTCGAACTCCAGCACGGTCGTGCCGACGCGAACCCGGTCACCCGGCACGAGCCGTACGGCTTGGCTGATCCGCGTCTCGTTGACGAAGGTACCGTTGGTGCTGCCCAAGTCTCGGACGTAGAAGCCTAGCGTGTCGAGCTCCCGGCGCACGCTGAACTCGCAATGCTGGCGAGAGCTACGGAGGTCGTTGATGACGATGTCGACCTCACCTCGGCCCATCGTGAGCGTGGGGCGGTCGAAAGTGTAGACCGTACCCTCTTCCCGCCCCTCGACCGCCCGCAGGCACACGTTCTGGGGCGTCGCGCGAGGGCCACCCATCGCACTCGGCCAGAGCGCCGCTGCGGCCTGTCCGCCATCGCCCACTCCGGTCGACGGAGCGGCCGGCGCATCGACCGCCGCGTGCACCATGCCGGCACGGATGCTGACCGTGTCAGAGACGAACCCGGCCCCGCACGCGCCACAGTTCACGACCATGAGGCTGCCGTCGTCCACGGCCGGGACGTTCACCCGCATCGTGACGTCGCACGCCGGACACGGCAGCTCGATCACCTCGGCGCGGCGACTCTCGAGCTTCTCGACCAGCCCGAAATGCTGACTGTCGATCCAACGCTGGACCGATGTCGGCACGTCGTCCCGCTCCGGTCCTCGCAGGTAGCGGCTCAGTTCGTTGACCGTCTCACCGTCCTGCTGGACCACGGTGGTGATGACGGACCGGGAGAAACGAGGCGTCGGTCAGGACGACGAAGCGTCCCACCTTGCTGATGCGCTTCGTGTGCGGCAGCGTCGAAGCCATGGAGTTGCCGTGATCCGGCCAGCCTCAGGGGGCCTCCGGTCCGGGCGCGAGAGAGCCGCAGTCATAGCCCTCCCCGCCGAAGCGTGTCAACGGATCGAAGCAGCAGTGCGCGATCGGCGGGGTCTCGCTCGCGCCTCGACGCGAGCGTCGCCCGTCAACCCTGGGTTTCGGCGAGGTCATCGGCATCGGAATCGTGTTCCATCTCGAGCACGACCTCTTCGGGAAGCGCCACGTCCGTGGCGTCGGCGCCCACGGACTCCTCGGCCGCCTCCGAGCGTCGACCGCGGGTTCGACCGCGCACCTCGATCCAGACCGGACTTCCCTCGAATCCGAACGCTTCGCGAAGTCGCTTGACGAGGTACCGCTTGTAGTTGACCAGGATCGATTGCGGCCGATTCGAGAAGAGGAGGAACCGGGGCGGGAGCGTGCCACGCTGCACTCCGTAATAAATCCGCACCGGTCGACGTCCCTCGAGTGGCGGCGGGTTGCGGTCGACGGCTTCCCGAAGCACCCGGTTGAGCTCGCTCGTCGACACCGACCGCGACGCGCCGGCGTGGAGGCGATCCACGAGCGCAAACAGCCGGTGAACTCGCTGGCCAGTCTTGGCCGAGAGCGTGACGATCGGCGCATGCTCGAGGAGCCCGAGCCGCCTGCGCATCGCGCGCTGCCAGGCCTCCGGACTCTCGGGCTTGGGATCCACGAGGTCCCACTTGTTGATCACCAGAGCGACCGCCGAGCCTCGCTCCTCGGCCATTCCCGCCACGCGCACGTCCCCGGCGGTGACGCCGTCGGCCGCGTCGAGAAGCACGAGAGCGACCTGACAGCGTTCGATCGCACGGAACGCGAGGGTGACGCCGATCGACTCCGCGGCGAGCGCCGAGGACTTGTGGCGGCGGATTCCGGCCGTGTCGACGAAGAGATACGGTCGCCCCTCGAACTCGATCAGCGTGTCGACTGGATCGATCGTGGTTCCTGGACGCGAGTCCACGAGCGCGCGCTCGAGCCCAGCGAGGCGGTTGAGGAGGCTGGACTTCCCGACGTTGGGGCGGCCCACGATCGCGACCCGGATCGCGTCGGGAGGAACCTCGACCGTTGCATCGGGCTCCGAAGGCAGCAACGCCAGCGCCGCCTCGACAGCGTCCTCGATCCCGATGCCATGTTCGGCGCTGATCGGCACGAGCGGATCGAGTCCGAGGTGCGAGAGCTCCGAGATCCAGTCCGTCTGAGCGGAGGTGTCGACCTTGTTGGCGACATAGACGACCGGCTTTCCCGAACGCCGCAACATGTCGACCACCTCTTGGTCGGCGGCCGTGATTCCTTGTCGCGCATCGAGCAGGCACAACACCACGTCCGCTTCGCCGATCGCGAGCAGGGTTTGCTTCTCGAGGAGAGGGATCCAGTGCTCACTGGCAGCTCGATCGAGCCCGCCGGTGTCCACGATCCGGAACCGTCGCCCTAGCCACTCCGCCTGATCGTAGTTGCGATCGCGCGTTAGGCCGGGCATCGGCGCCACGGCCGCCTTGCGTCGGCCCACCAAGCGGTTGAAGAGCGTCGACTTGCCGACGTTCGGCCGTCCGACGAGCGCGACGAGCGGCGGGCTCCCCCGCGCGTTCACGACGCACCCTCGGCGTTGGGATCGACGTAGCCGAATTGGTCGAGCGCCTTGCCGGTCCGGGTCCAGTTCTCCGCAGTGTCGACGCGGAGCACCAGATGAATCGGGCACCCGAACCGCCGCGACAGGGTCTTTCGCGCGGCAGTGCCGATCTCGCGAACCTTGTGTCCACCCTTACCCACCAGCATCCCCTGCTGACTCTGGCGATCGACCAGGATCGAGGCGTGAACGACGACATCGCCTCGATCCGCTCGCTCGGCCCACTCGTCGACCTTGACCGCGACGCAATACGGGATCTCTTGCCCGGTCCGCTCCATGACCTCCCCCCGGATCAGCTCGGCCGCGAGGAACGAATCGGGTGCATCGGTCACGAGACCCTCCGGGAAATAGGGCGGTCCCTCACCCATCCGCTGCTCGAGCTCCTCCACCAGCTCACGAATGCCCACGCCGGTCGCCGCAGAGATCGGGTGAATGGACTCGAATGCGGCGAGCTGGTGGTACTCGGCGATGCGCGGCAGCAACGCTGGCTTGTCCGCGAGGTCGACCTTGTTGAGCGCGAGTAGAATCGGCCGCGACCCTGAGCGCCTCACCACTTCTTCTTCAGCTGCCCCGGGCGGGTGTCCGGAATCCGCGACGAGCAATACCACGTCGCAGTCGGCGAGCGCCGCATGCGCCGTCGCGAGCATGCGCTTGCCGAGCTCGCGCTCGGGTTGGTGCAGACCCGGCGTGTCGACGAACACGATCTGCCCGCCCGCGAAGTGGTGAGCGCCGAGGATCCTGGTGCGAGTGGTTTGCGGCTTTCGAGACACCACGGCGACCGAGGTGCCGAGGATTCGATTCAGAAGGGTCGACTTCCCGACGTTCGTCCGACCGGCGATCGTCACGAAGCCAGATCGATTCGCCGTTCGGGGAAGCTCGTCATTGCTCACGCCAGACCTCGTCACTCTGTTTGGATGCCCGCTCCGGGCGATGCTGGCGCGGGACGGAACCCACCGCGAGCCTCCGCGGCCTGCAGCGCGTCCCAGGCCGCCATCTGCTCGGCTTCCTTCTTGCTCTTGCCTCGTCCGCGTCCGATCACGTCTCCCGCCACCTCCACCGCCACCTCGAACGTCTTCTCGTGATCCGGCCCGAAGTCGCGAATGTTGCGATAGCTCGGAGTCTCGTGAAGTTCTTCCTGGCAGCGTTCTTGGAGCCTCGTCTTGTGGTCCGCGAGCGCCTCGCCAGCGTGAAGGCGAGCGTAGGCGTCCGCGGTCAACCGCCTCACCACGGCGGAGGCCGCGTGAAAGCCGCCGTCGAGGAACACTGCACCGATCAGAGCCTCGAGAACGTTGGCCAGGATCGACGCCTTGCTCCGTCCACCGGTTGCCTCCTCCCCCTTCCCCAGCCGCACCCGCGTGCTGAGGTCGAGACGGATCGCGGTCTCGGCAAGCGTCGTGGTGCTCACCAGATAGGCGCGCTTGCGCGACAGATCCCCCTCCCGCGACGCAGGAAAGTCGCGGAAGAGTAGCTCGCTCACCACGAGGTCGAGCACGGCATCGCCGAGGAACTCGAGCCGCTCGTTATCGCCGTCGGGATCGGCGACGCGCAGCGAGCGGTGCGTGAGCGCACGCTCAAGCAGCACGGCATCGGCGAACCGGTAACCGAGCGCGATCTCGACGTCGTGGAGTCCTGGCACGGTCACGTCGGACGGCGACCCGATCACGCGACGACTCCTTCGCAAGCCTCGGCCCGCGCCCGAACGATCCGGACCCGTGTCAGAGCGCCGACTCGGTCCCGCTCCGAAAGTCGCCACTCGAGGGGAACGAAGTTCGCGGATGAACCACGCGCGAGGTCGCCGTCGATCCGTTCCAGCACGCACTCGACCTCGCGACCAACGTGGCGCTGATGAAACGCGAGCCGTAGCCGTGCCCCGAGCTCCCGGAGCTCGCGCGCCCGTCGCCGTAAGGTCTGCTGAGCGACGGGGGACACGAAGCTCACGCCATTGGCCATGGGCCACTCGAAGGCGGCCGTGCCGGGGCGCGGCGAGTACGGGAACACGTGGAGATAGGTCACCGGCTGGTCGCGAACCCACGTCAACGTCCGCTCGTGATCGCGCTCGGTCTCGCCAGGAAAGCCCGTGAGCACGTCGAGGCCGAGCGACAGGCCCGCTCGCGCTCGGCAGATCAGCCGAAGGCGCTCCTCGATGCCGTGCGGCCATCGTCCTCGCCCCATCCGTCGGTGGACCTCGGCTGAGCCCGTCTGGAGGCTGACGTGGAGATGGGGACAGATCCAGGAATACCGAGCCAACCGCTCAGCGAGCTCCTCGGTCAAGTCGCGCGGGTCGAGCGAGCTGAGGCGGAGCCGCTGCAGCGGACGCTCGCGATCGATCCGATCGAGGAGCAGTGCGAGGCTGCTCGCGGGGTCGAGGTCGGCTCCCCACGAGCCGAGGTCGATGCCCGTCAGGACGGCCTCGGCGTGGCCCGCTCGAGCGATTGCGCGAAGCCGATCGATCACCGACTCGGCCCCTAGCGACCGAGAACCGCCGCGGGCGCCCGGGATCACGCAGAAGGCACAGCTCCGATCGCAGCCATCCTGGATCTTGACCAGCGGCCGGCTCGACGAAGCGAGCTCCGGTTCGAACGCGAGCGCCACGAACCTTTCGTCCGACACGACGGGAGGCCGCTCGATGCGAGCGTTCCGATCCAGCTCGAGCGACACGGCCAGTTCCGCCACCCTCGCCTTCGCCCCGTTTCCGGCAACCAGGCGCACGCCGGGTAGCGCGGCGAGCTTCTCGGCATCACGCTCCGCCTGACAGCCGGTCACCACGATCCGAGCGTTCGGGTTCGAACGATGGATCCGGCGCACCAGCTTGCGCCCATCGGTGTCCGCGGAACCAGTCACCGCGCAGGTGTTCAAGACCACGAGGTCCGCGCGGGTGGGATCGGCGACGGCAACGAAGCCGCGGCCCACCAGCTCCGCTGCGAGACCGTCGATCTCCGCCTGGTTCACGCGGCATCCCACGGCAGCGAGGTAAACGGTCGAGCTCACGCCGCGCGATCCTCGATCCAGCCACCGCCCAGCACCTGATCGCCGCTGTAGAGAACGGCTGCCTGGCCCGGCGTGATGGCTTCTTGCGGTTCGTCGAAGTGGAGCACGATCCGGTCGGATCCGGCCTCCTGTACCGTGGCGGGCGCCTCGAGGTGACGAGAACGGATCTGTGCGGTCACGCGCGCCCCCGCCATCGGCGCCCGCGGTGTAAGCCAGGACGGCCGAGCAGCCCGTAGGACCCGCTCGGCGAGCGCCTCTCGCGGCCCTACCTGCAGGGTGCGCGAGGCGCCGTCGATCCGCACCACGAACCGCGGGCTCCCTCCGCCGATCCCGAGACCGCGGCGCTGCCCCACGGTGAAACGGTGAATCCCGGGATGCTCACCGACGCGGCGGCCGTCGAGATCGACGATGGGCCCAGCCAGCTCGCTCCCGGCGAGCCGTGCTACACGCTCGACGAAGGTCGCGTGGTCGCCATCGGGGATGAAGCAGATCTCCTGACTCTCGGGTTTGTGGGCGACGGGAAGTCCGGCGGCGACTGCGCGAGCGCGGACCTCGTCCTTGGTGAGCTCGCCCAGCGGAAACAGAATCCGTCCCAGATCGTGCGCCGGGATCGAAAACAGGAAGTACGACTGATCCTTCGACCGATCGCGGGCGCGCTTCAAGACCGGCGCCTCACTACCTGCGTGCTCGATCCGCGCGTAGTGACCCGTGACGAGCGCCTCGGCACCTACCTTCCGCGCGGTCTGGAGGAGCTGGCCGAACTTGAGGACTTGATTGCAGAGAACGCAGGGGATCGGTGTTCGCCCCGCCAGGTAGTCGCTCACGAAAGGCCCGATCACGCTCCGACTGAATGGCTCGACGTGGTCGAGTACATAGTGCGGGATGCCGAGCGCACGCGCGACCCGTGCAGCATCCTCGACTTCGGATGGACTGCAGCAGCTCTTCGCGGTCGCCGCCTCGCCGGGCTGCGAAGGATTCCACAGGCGAAGAGTCACGCCGATCGCCTCGAAGCCGGCGTCCCGCACCAGCAGCGCGGCCGTCGACGAGTCCACCCCGCCGCTCATGGCGACCACCACCCGTGGCTTCATCGTGAGTTCGTCGCGCTGGCGAGCAAGGGAGAGGGACGGGCGAGGACGCCACGCGCCGCGCGGTCGAGTCGCCGAAGAGACGAAGTCTAGCCGGGGGAAGCGGGAGGTGGGATGGGGTCTCGGGACGACGTGCCCGATCAGGGCTTCGGGCGGTCGTGAAGCTCCTCACCCGCGCCGAGCGGGCCATCCCCATCGGATTCCGCCGCTCCGCGCCGCTCGAGGCGAGCGAACCGCTCGTGGAGCTCACGAACCGCCCGCCACAAGGACTCGGTGGTCGCGGCCTGCAGATCAGGAAGATCCGTGTGGTCCAAGTCGACGGCCTCCGCGCTCTCCCGGAAGATCACCCGACCAGGAATGCCCACGACGGTACTGTGCGGCGGAACATCGCGGATCACCACCGAGCCGGAACCGATCTTCGAATCTCGTCCCACGCGAACGCGCCCGATCACGGCCGCGCCAGCACCGATGACGACGTTGTCCTCGACCGTGGGATGACGCTTTTCCCTGCGGGTGCTCGTTCCCCCCAGCGTGACCCCCTGAAGGATCGTCACGTCGTCACCGATCTCGGCCGTCTGGCCGATCACGACACCCATGCCATGATCGATGAAGAGCCGACGGCCGATGCGCGCCGCAGGGTGAATCTCGATGCCAGTGAGCCACCGTGTCAGCTGGGATGTGACTCGCGCGAGCCAGAACGCGTCTCTCATCCACAGGGCGTGGGCGATCCGATGCCCCCACACGGCGTGCAGACCCGGGTAGCACGTCACGACCTCGACCGGATTTCGGGCCGCTGGATCGCGATCGAGGATCGCGCGCACGTCCTCGCGAAGCAACGCGACGAGGTCTCGGAACGACACGAACGTAGCCCGTTGCCCTTCACCCTCGCGCCCATCCCGAATCCGGCGCGAAATGCAGAACCATCGCACTCGGCGCGCGACGGCGTCAACGCACCGCGTCGCGGGGGGAGAGGTCGGTCACTGCGGGGCGCCAGTTCCGCTCTTCGTCGCCGCCCTTCGGAGGCGGTCCATGAACGACCCGCCGTCGTTGCCGGGCCGATTCTCGGCGCCGGTCTCGACCTCGGGAGCGCTAGGTGCCGGCTCCGTCGAGGGAGCGACGACGCTCTCGTCCGTGGGTGGAGTGACCTGGATCGCCCGGGACTTCCGGAAGAGCTGCGTACGACGCTTCAGCATGGTCAGCGCTTCGTCCGCATCGTCGAGAGAACCTTCGTAGTCGAGCGCCGCCAGCTTCTTCTTGGCGCTCGCATAGCGCTTGTCGACCTCGCGGAACAACGCTTCCTTGTCGAGCGACGGATCCGGATCCTTGAGCGCGATCTGGGCGAGCGTCTCGACCTCGGTCATTCGCGTGCCGATCGCCTTCTTCGCCTGCAAGCGCCGATCACGAACCTCGACGGCGGATTGATACGCCTTGTCCGCGAGACGCTTGGCTTCCTCGTCACGTCCCCCCGCCAGGGCATCTCGAGCCTGGTTGAGCGGCATCCGGTACAGCATCTGATCCGATCGGGATGGCTGGAGCGCCTCGGTCTCCAACTCCGCCTTGGTCGCTCGGTCCACGGCCTCCTGAGCGGCGAGCTGCATCGCGGTATTCGAGCAGCCGATCTCGAGGACCAGGCTGAGCACGGCAGCACCGAGCGCAGCGGACGGTCCACGTGAGCGCGGGCGGTCGACTTCCGTCACCGAGGCCGTCATCTTTGCTCCTCTCCTCCGCCCGCGAACGCGAGGGAGGCTGCCAGCCGAGATACGAGCTGTGGGCCGAAGCCCGGTAGGCGGTCGGCGTCCGTCAGCGTCCGGAGCGCCCCTGCACGACGCGCGGCGACGAGAGCGCGGGCGCGCTGCGGACCGATCCCGTCGATGAGACGTAGATCGTCGGCATCGAGCGAGCCGAGAGACAACCGCCCGCCCCGCATCAGGACGATCGCGGCCGGCTCTCCAGTCGCATGCGGACCCGCGACGTCCAAGCGCGGGCGCCAGTTGGACCGGGCTCTGGCGCTATGCTCGCTTCCGGAGCTGCCCGCGGTGTCCCCGCGCGCCATCCCCATAGCCACCGCGACGACGATCACGGCGGCCAGGAGCACGGCGAGGCCAGATCGGGCCACGGACCAGATCTCAGCCGTTTCGTCGGGCGGCACGCTTGCGCCCCTTCTTCCTCGCGTCCACGTAGAGCTTGTACACGAGACTGTCGACGAGCGCCTGCCAGCTGGCCTCGATGATGTTCTCGGAGACGCCCACGGTCCCCCAGCGGTTGTGGCCATCCCCCGATTCGATCAAAACCCGTACCCGGGCCGAGGTACCAGATCGGGCCTTGAGCACGCGAACCTTGTAGTCGAGTAGTTGCACGGTCTGGAGCTCGGGGTAGAAGCGCTCGAGGGCCTTGGGCAGGGCAGTGTCGAGAGCGTTGACGGGGGGGTGCCCCTCAGCGGCGGTGTGCTCCTCCTCGCCGTTCACGACCACGCGGATCGTCGCCTCCGAATACGGCTCGCGTCCCGCTTCGCGCTTCTCGTCGATTACGCGGAATCCGCGTAGGTCAAACCAATGTTTCTTGCCGTTCAGAGCGCGATCGACGAGCAGCTCGAAGGACCCCTCGGCGCCCTCGAACTGATACCCTTCGTTCTCGAGTTCCTTCAGGTCGTCGACGATCGCCCGAACCTCGGGCTTGCGATCGGAGAGGTCGAGACCGAACTCCTCGGCCTTGAAGAGCACGTTCGACTGCCCCGAGAGATCCGACACCAGGACGCGCTGTCGGTTCCCGACCTTGTCCGGCGGGACGTGCTCGTACGTTCGCGAGTGTCGCCGGATCGCGCTCACGTGCATTCCGCCCTTGTGCGCGAACGCGCTCTCGCCCACGTACGGCTGGTGCTTCGAGGGCGTCATGTTGGCGAGCTCCGCGACGAACCGCGACACCTCCTTGAGAGTCTTGAGCTGCGCGTCGCTCACACAATCGATGCCGCGCTTCAGCTTGAGGTTGGGGATGATCGAGCAGAGGTTCGCGTTACCACACCGCTCACCGATCCCGTTGATCGTGCCCTGAACCTGGCGCGCGCCCTTCTCGACCGCGAGGACGCTGTTGGCCACGGCGCACTCCGCGTCGTTGTGGCAGTGGATGCCGATCCGACCGGGAGCTCGCGGCACGATCGCGTCCAGAACGCGGCCGAGGTCGCTCGGCAAGGTGCCGCCGTTGGTGTCGCAGAGCACCAGCCAATCGGCGCCGCCAGCGATCGCAGCGTCGAGCGTCTTGAGCGCATACTCGGGGTTCTCGCGATACCCATCGAAGAAGTGCTCGGCGTCGTACATCACCTCCGGCACCCGCTTCTTCAGGTACGCGATCGACTCCTCGATCATGCGCAGGTTCTCGTCCAGCGACACTCGGAGCGCATGATGGACGTGGAAGTCCCACGTCTTGCCTACGATCGTCACCGACTCGGTCCCGGCTTCGAGGAGCGATTGCAGGTTGAGGTCACGCCGAGCCGTCACCCCCGCGCGGCGGGTCATGCCGAACGCCGTGACCTTGGCATGCTTCAGCGCCAGCTTCCGCGCCTCGGTGAAGAACGCCATGTCCTTCGGGTTCGAGCCTGGCCACCCTCCTTCGATGCGGTGGATCCCGAGCCCGTCGAGCTTCTCCGCGATGAGGAGCTTGTCCTCGAGCGTGAGCGACACGTCCTCGGCCTGCGTGCCGTCGCGAAGCGTGGTGTCGTAGAGCAGGACTTGCGGTTCGCTCACGGTCGGGATCTCCAGCCGGCGCGGCCGACTCACGCTCGCGCGCGCTTTCGCGGCGCGGTCTTCTTCTTGGCGGCGCTCGCCTTGCCACGCGGCGACGGCGCCTTCTTCTTACCGAGCTCGAACGCGTCGTGCAGCACGCGCACCGCAAGCTCGCTGAACTTGTCCTCGATCACGCAGCTTATCTTGATCTCCGACGTGGAGATCATCTGCATGTTCACCCCCACCGCCGACAACGCCTGGAACATCCGCGCCGCTACGCCCGCGTGAGTCCGCATCCCGACCCCGATCACCGACACCTTGGCGATCGTCGGGTCGTGGTCGACCTGGCGCGCCTGGACTCCACGCGCCACGTCCTCGATGGCGGGCAACAGTCGCTTGAGGTCGACTCGGGGCACGGTGAAGGTGAGGTCCGTCAGCCCGTGCTCGCTCACGTTCTGGACGATCATGTCGACCACCACGCCGGCTTCGCTGAGCGGTGCGAAGATCGAAGCCGCGATGCCCGGACGATCGGGCACGCCGCGGAAGGCGATCTTCGCCTGGTCGCGCTGGCAGGTCACGGCGGTCACGGTTCGCTGTTCCATCTCGTCCTCCCGGCCATCGACGAGCGTGCCTTCGCCATCCTGGAAGGCGTGCAGCACGCGTACGGAGACGTTGTAGCGCATCGCGTACTCGACCGAACGCTCGGCGAGCACCTTGGCGCCGAGGCTCGCCATCTCCAGCATCTCCTCGTGGGTCAGATGGGGGGTCCGGCGTGCGTCCGGCACCACGTTCGGGTCGGACGTGTAGACGCCGTCCACGTCCGTGAAGATGTCGCAGTAGTCGGCGCCCAGCGCCGCGGCGAGCGCCACGGCCGTGGTATCGGACCCGCCCCGTCCGAGCGTGGTAGTGCGATTAGCGGCGTCGATCCCCTGGAAACCCGCGACGATCACGATCTCGCCGCGATCGAGGGCCGCCAGGACCGGTTCACGGTCGATCGACTCGATCCAGGCGCGGCCGTAGCTCGAGTTAGTGTGGATCGCGATCTGGTGCCCGAGGAAGCTCCGCGCCGGATGCCCTCGCGCGATGAGCTGCATCGCCATCATCGCCGCGCTCGCCTGCTCGCCCGTGGCGATCAACACATCGACCTCGGCGAGGTCGGGCACCTCCGCGATGTCGTGAGCGAGCTTGAGCAAGCGATTGGTCTCGCCCGCCATCGCGCTCACCACGACCACCACGCGGTGTCCGGCCCGCGCGGTCGCGGCCACGCGCTCGGCGGCCCGGCCGATTCGCTCCAGCGTTCCGACGCTGGTTCCACCGAACTTCTGAACGATCAGCGCCATCGCGCCCCCTCCGAAGTGACGAGTCCAGATCCTGGCGCCGGCTCAGTGCCGTCGCGGGACTCTGCGCCCCCGGCGGCATCTTCCGGCAACGACTGCGCGAGCACGGCCTCGGCGACCGGGCCGACCGCCTCGAGCACGACCTCCCGGCGATGCTCGTCGAGGACCTCGATGCGCACCGTGAGTCGGTCGGACGGCAACGCTTCGGGCAGCCGATCGGCCCACTCCACCACGACCACGGCACGCTCGCCGAGGGCGTCCTCGATCCCCAGGTCGGCCACCTCGGCTGGGGACGAAACCCGATAGAGGTCGGCGTGAAGCAGGGACGGCGAGCCCGAGTATCGAGTCGCGAGCACGAACGTCGGGCTGCCACTCCAGCCGTCGTCCCGCAGCCCCAGCCCACGGTGCAACCCGCGGGTGAAGAGCGTCTTCCCCGCGCCGAGCTGGCCGACCAGCGCTACCACGAGCCCGGGGCGAGCGAGCACGCCGATCGACCGTCCGAGCGCGAACGTTCGCTCGGCGGACTCGCTCAGGAGGCGCCGCCTCATGGTGCCTCGATCCACTGGATGCGCGCCGGCAGCGCGCCACTTCGACCGAGATCCAGATCGTCCCGCGCGCGTGGGACCTGGTCGGCCACGTCGCTGGCGAGGAGGCCACTCCGACCGACCTCGCACGCCGAGCGGTCGCCAGCGGCGCCGTGCAGGTAGACGCCGAGCTCTGCCGCCTGACTCGGGGGCATTCGCTGCGCGAGAAGCGCTCCGACGATACCGGTGAGAACGTCTCCCATCCCACCGGTCGACATCCCCGGGTTTCCCGTCGAGTTGATGGAGGCGGATCCATCCGGATGGGCCACCACCGTATCCGCACCCTTGAGCACCAAGGTGCAGTTGTGCTGTTCCGCGAAGCGCCGCGCCACGCCAAGCCGATCACCTTGCACGTCGGCAGTCCCCACGCCGAGGAGCTGTGCCATCTCGCCAGGGTGTGGCGTGAGCACACGCGGCGCCGGCGCCGAGCGCAGCACTCCCGGGTCATCGGCGATCGCGATCAACGCGTCGGCATCGACGACCATCGGTAGCTCGAGCTCGGTGACCAGCCTGCGCACGAACGCGCGCGTCTCGGCGGCACGCCCGAGTCCGGGGCCGACGGCGACCGCCTGCTTGGCGGAGGAGAGCCGGACGACCTCGTCCAATGCGTCCTCACCCAGGAAGCCACGCCCACCATCCGGGAGGGCAGCATTCATCACCTCGGGGCCCGCTTCTCGGACGCGGTGGCGGCCGCCGCCGGACAGCCGAGCGTCACCAGGCCGGCCCCCGCGCGCAGCGCGCCGAGGGCCGCCAGCGTCGCCGCCCCCGTGAGACCTCTGGATCCCGCCACCACCAGCAGGTGGCCGAACCTGCCTTTGTGCGCCTGGCGGGGCCGAAACGGTACCAGCCGCGCCACCTCGGACCCGGTGAGCCAGCGGACCTTCGGCTCGACGCCGTGGAGGAGCGCGCCAGGGATCCCGATGTCGACGACACGCACGTCGCCGGCGAGCTCACATCCGGGCGGCAACACGTGCGCGAGCTTCGGGAACGCGAAGGTCACCGTCAGCTCGCACGCCGGCGCCGTGCCCATCACGCGGCCCGTGCTCGCGTCCACGCCGGAGGGGACGTCCACCGCGACCACCGGAGCCGGCTGACGATCGAGCCACTCGATCGCCGCCCGCGCCAGTCCCGCGACCTCCGAGCGCAGCCCGGTGCCAAACACGGCATCGATCACCAGCCCACAGGGACCCAGCGAAGTGGTCCAGCTCTCGAACGCCGCGACGTCGACGATCTCCTCGAGCGCTCCCCCCGCCCCCTGCAGGGCTCGCAGGTGGATCGCCGCGTCCCCGCGGACGCGCTCCCGCGTCCCGAGCAACGCGGTCCGGGGCCGAAACCCGAGCCCCGCGAGCACCCGAGCGATCACGAACCCGTCACCACCGTTGTTGCCGGTTCCGCACACGATCGCCACGGGGATGGGGCGCCGGCCGAATCGTGCCAGGATCGCTCGCGTTGCGCCGCGACCCGCGTTCTCCATCAGAACCGCGCCCGGCAGGCCGACCACATCGATGGTGCGGCGGTCGAGCTCGGCCATCTCGGCCGCGGTCAGCAGGAACAAGTGTGCCTCGATCGCGCGAACACGGCGGCGGATTCCGGAAGCGGGCGCCGCGCGCCGGTTTCGTTTAGCAGGTCACGTGCCGCAGGCCAACGTGGCGCGCGGCCGGACGCCCGAACGCTCAGAGGACGGCCGCGCGGATCCGCCCAGCCATCTCGGCGACCGCCCGCTCCAGTCCGACCAGCACTGCGCGGGCAACGATGCTGTGACCGATGTTGAGCTCGGCGACTCCCGGGATCGCGGCAACGGGGCCGACGTTCTGGTAGTCGAGACCGTGCCCGGCATGCACCTCGAGACCCAGACCGAGTGCATGGGAAGTGGCGTCTCGCACGCGACCCAGCTCGCGAACCACGAGAGTCGGCTCACGCGCGTCGCAGTAGGTGCCCGTATGGATCTCGACGCCGCTGGCGCCGAGTTCGCGCGACGCATCGAGCTGCGCGGGATCCGGATCCACGAACAGGAACACCGGGACACCGCCTTCGTGGAGCGCGCGGATCGCCGCAGCCGTGGCGGCGCGCTCGCGCACCACGTCGAGCCCACCTTCGGTGGTCAGCTCGGCGCGCTTCTCCGGCACCAACGTGACCTGGTCGGGCCGCAGCTCGAGCGCGATCCTCACCATCTCGTCGGTGGCGGCCATCTCGAGGTTGAGCCGGGTCTTCACCGTTCGCCTCAGCACCTCCACGTCACGGTCCTGGATGTGACGGCGGTCCTCCCGCAGATGGACGGTGATTCCGTCCGCGCCAGCCAGCTCCGCGAGCACGGCCGCCGCGACCGGATCAGGCACGGGAGCTCGGCGAGCCTGGCGTACCGTGGCGACGTGGTCGACGTTGACGCCGAGCGCCGGGATTCGTCCCATGCCGGTCATCCCAGTGCCGTCTCGATGATGCGGGCGACACCGCCGGCCAGCTCGTCGATGAGGCCAGGATCGTCCCCCTCGATCATCACCCGGGCGAGCGCCTCGGTTCCGGAGTAACGCACCAGGATCCGTCCCCGCTCGGCGAGCTCCTCCTCCGCCCTCGCGATCGCGGCGGCGATGAGTGGCACGTCGGCGAACGGCCGCTTGTGCTTCACGCGCACGTTGACGAGCTTCTGCGGCACGCGCTCCATCACGTGCTTGAGGTCCGCGAGGCTCCTCCCGGACTCGAGCATCGTCGAGAGGACCTGTAGGGCGGAGAGGATCCCGTCTCCGGTGGTGGCGTGATCGAGGAACAGGATGTGTCCGGACTGCTCGCCACCGAGGTTGTGACCGCCGCGGCGCATCTCCTCCACCACGTAACGGTCGCCCACGTCCGTCCGCACCAGTCGGATGCCCGCACCGCGTAGCGCGTGCTCGAGACCGAGGTTGCTCATCACGGTCGCCACCACCGTCGCGTTGCGGAGTGCGCCGCGGCGATGCATCGCGAGCGCCGTCATCGCCAGGATGCGGTCGCCGTCGACGTCCGATCCGGTGTGGTCGACGAACACCACCCGGTCGGCGTCGCCGTCCAGTGCAATGCCCAGATCCGCGCCCCGCTCCCGCACCACGCTCGCCATCGCCTCCGGGATGGGTGGAGCCACACTTGTCGTTGATGTTGCGCCCATCCGGCTCGACACCGATCGGTATGACCGTCGCGCCGAGCTCCTCGAAGACGGCGGGTGCCACGCGGTAGGCGGCCCCGTTCGCGCAGTCGAGGACGATCTTCAGGCCCTCGAGGTTCCGGCCCTTGGGGAATGTGCTCTTGAGGTAGACGACGTAGCGTCCCTGCGCGTCGTAAAGCCTCGTGACCTTTCCGATGGCGTCGGCCGTCGGCCGGATCGAGTCGATCTCGCGCGAAAGGACGTGGCGTTCGATCTCGAGCTCGGTCTGGTCCGGAAGCTTGTAGCCGTCGGCCGCGAAGAACTTGATCCCGTTGTCCTGGTATGGGTTGTGGGATGCGGAGATCACGGCGCCGGCGTTGGCGCGCATGTCCTGCACCAGGAATGCAATGCCGGGCGTTGGAAGGGGACCCACGAACAGCGCGTCGACCCCCATCGACACGATCCCACAGCCCAGCGCCTCCTCGAGCATGTAGCCGGAGAGCCGGGTGTCCTTGCCGATCAGGATCCTCGGCCGATTGCCGCCCGAGGACCGCACCCGATGGGCCAGCGCTCGCCCGAGCCGCATCGCGGTCTCGGCCGTCATCGGCTCGACGTTCGCGACGCCGCGGACCCCGTCGGTGCCAAACAGAGTACGGGTGGCGGGCGTGGGCGACTCGGTCATGGCTTCCTGGCCTGGGTTTCATTCACGCCGGCCGACGGCGGAGCCGTGTCGACTACCACACGCACGGTCGAGGGTTCAAGACGAACGCGCTCCAGCGCCGCGGGGAGCACGACGTTGACCGTGAGCGAGCGATCCCCGCGATCGACTCCCCGGGCATCGACCCACGCCTGGACCTCGTCGCCCCTCGCGGTCGCCAGGACCGAGAGCGGCGCACGCACGGTGAGCCGCACGCGCTGCGGCACCACCGACCCTACCCGCCCCGGCGCGATGTTTCGGACCTCCACTGCGACCTCGTCGAAGGTCTTCTCCCCCTGGTCCTCCTCGATGGCCACGAACGCCACCACGCTCTCCGGATTCGCCACCCGCGCTCGCGGATCGCTGCGATCCACCGCGACACGCTGGCGGAACGGGCCCTTGACACCTCCGAGCTCGATGGGGAGCGTGCCGATCCGCCGCAGGCCGTCGGACTGGCTCTGCGGAACGCTCACCGTGATCCGAGGCGGGTCGACGCGCGTGGCCTCCGGCACCAGGTGGAAGCCGTTCATCGGCTCGCCGACGATGACGGCTTCCACCTCCACGGTCTTGGTGACGAGCTTCTCGACCGTGATCGGGATCTCCGCCGGGCTGACGCGGGTAACCTCCACGCCCGGCGGCAAAGAGAACTGATCGCGCGAGATGACGAACGTGGACGTCCCCGGCTTCACGCCGCTCACGTCGACATGAACTCCAAGCTGGCGCGAGTCGAGCTGAGCCAACTGCGCCCGCGAGCCGGCGACCCTGACGTTCACGGTGTCGACCGCCCCTTGGGTCACGACAAGATCGGGGCTCAGGCCGCGCATCTCAAGTGGCACGAAGAACGCCATCTCGCTGCGCTGTTCGGTGCCCACGAAGCGCCACAACGCGAGGGCCATCAAGAGCGCCGCAAGCTTCAGGCCGAGGTTTCGGGTGACCAGGTCCTTCACGGACTCTCCCGTCCGACGTCGGCGGTCGAGCCACTCGTGCCGGACCCACCCGGCCCGCCGCGCCGCCCGAGCATCTCACCGAGACGCTTGCGCAGCCGGGCCGCATCCAGGTCACGATCCAGCGTCCCGCCCACCGCGAGGCTCACGACACCCGTCTCCTCGGAGACCACGAGTACCACCGCGTCCGAAGCCTCGCTCATCCCCAGCGCGGCGCGGTGCCGGGTTCCGAGGGCTCGGCTCACGTCCGGGGTGACCGTGAGCGGTAACAGCGAGCCCGCCGCGGCGATTCGGCCACGGCTGACGATCACCGCACCGTCGTGAAGTGGTGAGCCCCCCTGGAAGATCGACTCGATGAGCTGCTTCGAAAACGAAGCGTCAACGCGCACGCCACTCTCGATGAACTCCCGTAGGCCGGTGCGGCGCTCGAGCACGATCAAGGCGCCGATGCGACGGCTCGCCAGAGAGACCACCGCGCGCACCAGCTCCTCGAGGTTCATCTCGCTCTCCGCCGGCGCCAGGCGGGAGAAGAGCGGGCTGCGGCCGAGCTCGACGAGCCCACGGCGGATCCCGTTCTGGAACAGCACCACGATCACCAGGAAGATCGAGCCGAGGAAGGTCGAGAGAACCGCGTGGATCGTGTGCAGGCCGAAGCGATCGGCCACCCAGTAGAGGCCCAGGAAGACGGCCAGTCCGACTAGCATCTGCACCGCACGGGTGCCCTTGATCAGCACCATGATCCAGTAGAGGAAGACCGCGACGATCACGACATCGGCGGCATCCTGCCAGTGGAAGACGCCCAGGAACGATCGAGCCATCTCGTTCATCGAGCCGACTCCTCACTCGCCTCGCCGTAGCGCATGCGGTCGGCGACCGCGAGAAATGGCCGCGCTTCGGCAGGATCGTGAAGACGCAGGAGGTCGGCGCCGGCCAGCACGGCGGCGACAGCGGCGGCGAACGTCGGTGGGCCGCGTCGCTCGGGCCCGCCACCGCCGACGAGCTCGCCGAGGAACGTCTTGCGCGAGAGGCCGACCAGCACCGGCCAACCGAGATCGCGGAGGCGCCCGAGGTGACGCAGAAGCTCCCAGTTGTGGGTGAAGCTCTTGCCGAAGCCGATGCCCGGGTCCACCACGACTCTGTCGGCCGCGATGCCCGCAGCCCGCGCAAACGCGACGCGCGCGCCGAGGAAGGCCCTCACCTCCTCGACGACGTCGTCGTAGCGCGGATCGTGCTGCATGTTCCGAGGCGTACCGCGCATGTGCATCAGCGCCAAGCCCGCGCCGCTGCGGCGAACGACGTCCGCCATGTCGGGATCGCCGAGCGCGGTCACGTCGTTGACGATGTGAGCGCCGGCCGCGAGCGCGCGCTCCGCGACGGCCGCCTTCGAGGTATCGACGGACACCACGACGTCCAGTGATGACGCGATGCGCTCGATCACGGGAACGACGCGCTCGATCTCCTCGGCGCCGCTCACCTCGGCGGCACCCGGCCTGGTCGATTCGCCACCGACGTCGACCACGTCGGCGCCCCCTGCGACGAGCGCCGCGGCGCGCTCTAGCGCGGCGTCGGGATCCCGGGCACGGCCCCCGTCATGGAACGAGTCCGGGGTGACGTTGAGGATCCCCATCACGAGCGTTCGCCGGCCGATGACCAGCGTGCGCTCCTTGCACCGGAAGCTTGCGACCATGCGACTCCAGCGCACACACCGAAGGGCTCGGACGTTCGACCCACCGGCGCCGGCCGCCGAGCGGCCGGGTCGGATTCAGCTCTCGGGCACGAGCTTGGGATTGCGCAGCGACGCCGCGAGACCGGGAAGGTCGGAAACCGGATCGTCACCGACGCCCGCCGCCGGACGGTGCGTGGGACGGCTGCGCGGCGGCTCTCGAAGCGGCGCCAGCGCCTCGCCTCGGATGATGCGATCGATTTCGTCGCCTTCGAGCACCTCGCGCTCGAGAAGCGCTTCGGCGAGGCGACGGACCAAGGGCAGGTTCTCGCTAAGCAGCCGCCGTGCCTTCACGAAGCCTTCGGTGCAGATCCGGCGGATCTCGCCGTCGATCGTCTGCGCGGTCTGCTCGGAAAAGTCCTTCTGGTAGGCCAGATCGCGCCCCAGAAAGACCTGCTCGTCGCGCTTGCCGAACGCGAGCGGGCCTAGGGTCTCGCTCATCCCCCACTCGCAAACCATCGAGCGCGCGAGTTCGGTCGCCCGCTCGATATCGTTGCCGGCACCGGTGGTCGCCTCCTCCAGGATCAGCTCCTCGGCCGCCCGCCCTCCGTAGAGGATGGCGATCTGGCTGAGCAGGTACTCCTTCGGGTAGGTGTGCTTCTCGTCGATCGGCAGCTGCTGCGTCGTTCCGAGAGCCATACCGCGGGGGATGATCGTGACCTTGTGGATGGGGTCGGTGTCCGGCAGCAGCTTGGCGACCAGCGTGTGGCCCGCTTCGTGGTAGGCGGTCACTCGCTTCTCGTCGTCACTGATGATCATGCTGCGCCGCTCCGCGCCCATGAGCACCTTGTCCTTGGCTTTGTCGAAGTCCTGCGCGTCGACGTGATTCTTGTTGTATCGGGCTGCGAAGAGCGCGGCCTCGTTCACCATGCTCTCGAGGTCGGCTCCGCAGAAACCCGGCGTACCGCGTGCCAGGATGTCGAGGTCGACGTCCTGCGAGAGCGGAATGCTGCGGGTGTGGACCTTGAGGATCGCAAGCCGTCCTCGAACGTCCGGTCGAGGAACCACCACCCGCCGGTCGAAACGCCCTGGCCTGAGCAGCGCCGGGTCGAGAACGTCCGGCCGGTTCGACGCGGCGATCAGGATCACGCCTTCGTTCGACTCGAAGCCGTCCATCTCGACGAGGAGCTGATTGAGGGTCTGCTCACGCTCGTCGTGGCCGCCGCCGAGCCCCGCCCCGCGGTGGCGGCCACGGCGTCGATCTCGTCGATGAAGATGATGCACGGCGCGTTCCTCTTGCCCTGCACGAATAGATCTCGAACTCGCGACGCACCCACGCCGACGAACATCTCGACGAAGTCCGAGCCGCTGATCGAGAAGAACGGCACTCCCGCCTCGCCCGCGATCGCCCGGGCCAGCAGCGTCTTGCCCGTGCCCGGCGCGCCGACCAGCAGCACGCCCTTGGGGATGCGGCCGCCGAGCTTCGTGAACTTCTTCGGGTCCTTGAGGAAGGCGATGATCTCTTCGAGCTCTTCCTTGGCCTCGTCGACACCCGCGACGTCGTCGAACGTCACGCGGTTCTGGTTGTCGCTCAACAGCTTGGCGCGCGACTTGCCGAAGCTCATCGCCTTA
Source organism: Deltaproteobacteria bacterium (assembly GCA_016713535.1). Classification (GTDB taxonomy): domain Bacteria; phylum JADJOY01; class JADJOY01; order JADJOY01; family JADJOY01; genus JADJOY01. The sequence continues at coordinate 158,876 of JADJOY010000003.1, read as the reverse complement.
CCGCCGCCAGTCTGCATCTGGCGCATGAACACCACCCACAACACCACCAGGACGCCCAGCGGCGCCATCCACGACAACATCATCATCAGATACGACGAGGTCTGATCCTCCGGCTTGGCCGTGATCTCGACGTTCTTGTCTTCGAGGCGCTGGACGAGGGTCGGGTCCTCGGGTGTGACCGTATGGAACGGCCCGACGATGCTGTTGGCGATGCCGGTGATGTGATCGCCACGGATCGTGACGCTCTTCACGTCACCGCGGTTCACCAGCTCGTTGAACTGACTGTAGGTGATGGTGCTCTTGCGCTCGTTCGTCGCGTTCACGAGCTGGAACGCGCACAACACCATCACGAGGATGATGAGCCACAGCAGGAGGTTCTTGCCGGTTTGTGAGGTCACCCGATGGCCTACGCGTTTTCCCGTTTGATTTCGCGAACGTCGCGTTGAGACAGGCTATCAGAAGGGATCATCCCCCTCAACACGCGCTGACGGCGGAGCGGGCGGGAACTCCGCGCTCGGCCGTCGATCGAGCTCCACCGTCGCCTCCTTGCGTTCGATCCGCAAGCCGCCACCGAGGTCGAGACCGCTGCCGACCCGTGCGTCCGGTCGCATCAGGGCGAGCACATCCACGACTACCGAGCGACGCGGCTCGACTCCTCCCGTGGTCCGGAGCCATAGCGCCACCGCACGCCGGGTGAGCGCGGGCGAACGATCCGCGAATGCCGTTAGCGAGATCCCCGAGCCCGATTCCGTCAGAGCGCGGTGAAGGAGCGCGGCCGACTCCCGCGCGAGATGATCGGCATCGTCGCGCAGCTCCGCCGCGCAGGTGACCAGCGACCTGCGCAACGCCGGCCCGCCGTGCGCCTCGAGCCAGGGCAGAGTCTGGTGACGGATCCGGTTCCGTGGCACGGCGAGATCACGATTGGTCGAGTCCTCGCGCCACGCGAGGCCACGCATGGTCGCGTAAGCGCGGACCTCGTCTCGCCAGACGTCGAAGAGGGGTCGAATCCAGGGCGGACGCACCGGCTCCATCACCCACCCGTCCGGCGTCACTCCTTGCAGCAGACGCATCAGCATCCACTCGGCTTGGTCGTCGGCATGATGGCCGACCGCGAGCCAATCGGCGTTCCAGCGCTGCGCCTCTGCCTCCAGTAGCGCGTGGCGAGCGGCCCTCAGCCGCTCCTCGGGGGATTCTCGCATCGCTCGCGAGGTGGGATCGACCCCCCCGAGGTAGACCTCCCAGCCACGCGCCGCCGCGAGCTCGCGCACGAAGAGCGCGTCTTCGCAGGAGTCGGGCCGGACTCTGTGGTCGACGTGCGCGACTCGTACGTGAAGCGCGCGCCGCTCGGCGACCCGGGACAGGATGTCGAGTAGCACCGTCGAGTCGAGGCCGCCCGAGCACGCCACGAGCACACGCTGCCCGGGTCGAGCGGCACGGCACGCATCGAGCCGACGCAGCACCTTCTCGAGAAGGTCGCGCCGCGCCGAGTGCGGCCCCCACTCACCGCCTGACGCGCCCGGCTCGCGCGACGTCACCTCGGTCGCCCCGCTGAACTCGTCAGCCGAACGGCTCGTGGCCGATCGGGGCAGGCCCATCGGCCCGTCGTCGGCAGGCCGAAGCAGTCGGTGGTGGGCGCTCCGGGATTCGAACCCGGGACTTCCACCGTGTGAGGATGGCACTCTCCCGCTGAGTTAAGCGCCCGGACTTCTCGTGTGCGACGAGCCGTGGAGCATAGCGGAGCGCGCGAACCGCCGTCAACGCACGGGGAGGGTCCGTGACGCGTCGTCGGCGGCGCCGATTCGCCGTGTACAGCGTCGCTGCGCCCGATCCTCGTCCACGAGACGCTGACCATCGTCGGCGGCGCCGGCCAGCGGTAAAGCCGCGCACTCCCCGAGGCGACGGGACGCGCTCGCCGAGTCCCCATGGCTCGAGAACGCCCTCCGCGTACCCCAGCAACGCGGGGCGGTAGCCCGGCGCGACATCCAACGTCGCCTCGAAGAATGCCGCCGCGCGCTCGAGCTCGGACGCATCGGATCGCGCCGCTCCGGCGAGAGCATATGCCTCGGCGAGGGACCCGAGCGCGGCACCCCCACCGAAGGCCCGGTTCTCGGTCACCAGCGCCGCGAGGAGCCAATGTGCCTCGACGAGGGCCCGACCGTCCGCCTGTCCCTCGCGGAACCGATCGAGCGCGATCCGTGCGACCCAAAACCGAGCGCCGGGTTCCGTCGGCGCCGCGCGTACCGCCTCGCGCGCGAGGGCATCGGCGCGCGCAGTTCGTCAGCCCGCTGGGCCGGGCCCGCAAGCGCGAGCGCGAGGTTCCGGGTGCAGCGTGCCGCGTCGACGCGGTCGCTAACGAGCCGGCTCGCACCGCCTGCCGCGAGCCGGGCCAACGCCGCGTCCCGGCGTGCGCCCCACGTCGCCACATCGGCCGAGTCCCCGACCGCACGGACCGCGCCGGCCGAGGGTGGGGGCAACGCTGGCTCCAAGCGCGGAGACGAGGCCTCGGAGGCGCATCCGCCCCATGGAGCGGCGAGCGCGGCGACGATCCACCAGCGCGCGCGCAGCCGCCCCGCGATGGCGTAGGTCACGAAAACGCCCCTTCTCCCTCGAGCGCAGCGATCCGGTCCGGCCCGTAGCCGATCTCCGTCAACACATCGCGGGTGTGCTCGCCCCACTTCGGAGGCATCGACTGCACGGCGGCCGGGGTCTGGGAGAGCTTGATCGGGCAGCCGGGCTGACGGACCGTGCCGACCCCCGGGTAGTCGAGGTCCCAGACCATGTCGCGCGCCACGGCGTGGGGATGCGAGAACGCCTCGGCGAGGTCGAGGACGGGCTCGAAGCAGCAGTCCACGTCCTTCAGGAGCTCGACCCACTCGTCGCGCGTCCTGGTCTTGAAGAGCGCGATCATCTCGGCGAGGACACGGTCGCGATCGGCCCCGCTCGCGAAGGCCTCGGGGAGCAGATCGGGACGGTCCACGGCGTTGCAGAAGGCGGTCCAGAACTGCGGCTCGAGCGCGCCGAGCGACACCGCCTTGCCATCCTTCGTCTCGTACACGCGATAGCAGACCGCATGCCCGTTGAGGGTGCCACCTTCACGGGTCGGGATCTCGCCGCTCGCGAGATAGTCGCCCGCCGTCATGGCGAGGAGCGCGAGCGAGCCGTCGTGCATCGACACGTCCACGAACTGCCCCTCGCCGGTGCGCTGGCGACTGACGACCGCCGCGAGGATTCCCGCCACCGCCATCAACCCCCGCCCGCGATGTCGGCCACCTGCACTCCGTAAACGGGCGGCGGGCTCGACGCCCATCCCGAGATGCCGGTGGCCCCGGCGAGGCTCCAGTAGTTGAGGTCGTGCCCCGCCCGGTCACGCCACGGGCCGTCCTGACCGTAACCGGTGAGCGCGCAGTATATGCGCCGGGGGTTCACCTGCTTGAGCGTCTCGTATCCAACGCCGAGCCGATCCATCACGCCGGGCCGGAACTGCTCGATCAACACGTCGTAGTGACCCACTAGGTCGAGGAGAACCTGGCGCGCCGCCGGCCTCTTGAGGTTGAGCGTCATGGAGCGCTTGCTGCGGTTCAGCGACATGAAGCGCGCGCTCTCGCTGCCCACGAACGGCGGCGTCATGCGGGTGTAGTCGCCCTTGATCGGGTCCTCGACCTTGAGCACCTCTGCACCGAGATCGGCGAGGAGGAGCGTCGCGAACGGGCCGGGCAGGAGCCGGCTCAAATCGAGGATCTTGAGACCGGCGAGTGCGCCGGGCTGGGACGAGGTCGGTGCGGGCTTCGACATGACGCGGGTCTCCCGGCAACGGACGGCTGAGGTGGGCGTCTCGCGCCCAGGGGTGGGAAGGTTCGGAGCGAAAAAGGGCGGGACGTTTCCGCCCCGCCCTCTCTCGCGCGACGCGCGTTGGACTCAGCCCTTGAGGACCTGGCCCAGCTTCATCGCCTTGCTCATGTCGCCCTTGATGCGGAGCTTGCCCGACATGAACGCAACCTGCGGATTGAGCTTGCCGGTGTCGATGTCGAGGAAGTCCTGCGCCGACACGGTGATGGTGCACTCCGCGTTGCCCGCGTCGCCTTCCGTGACGCTGGGGCTGTCGCTCTTGAGGTCGACCGTCCGACTTGCCGCCGCCGTCACCGGCGACATCGAAGAGGTAGATCGCGTTCACGGTCTTGGACTTGGCCGGGTCCTTGGCGATCCGGCCCGCGATGTCGCCCTCGAAAATGTCCTTGCAAGTCTTCGACATGGCCCCTTCTCCTCTTCACGCCCTGCGTTGAACGGCCGAGCGGGATTGCTCGCGCCCCTCACGATCAACCCCTTTGCCCGGGTGATTGATTCGTCAATCGGTTTCGTAGCCCGAAGCCGGCGAGGCTGTCAAGGCTTGCCGTGAGTCCGACCTCTTCGGCTCGCGACCAAGCAGGCGCTCGCCGGCGAGTTACTCAGCCTGCACCGCGTACATCGCGTCGAGGAGGTCCTGGTACTTCGCGGTCACGACCTTGCGCTTCACCTTCAGCGTGGGAGTGAGGTCGCCGGCCTCGATCGAGAAATCCTGCGGAATGATGCGGAAGTATTTGATCTGCTCGAAGCTCGCGAGCTTCTTGTTCACTTCGTCGACCACCGCCTGGATCCGGGCGGTCACCTTGGGGTCCCTGGCGAGCGCCTCCGGGGCGCCGTCGGGGACGCCGTTCGCCTTCGCCCACACCGGCGCCTGCTCCGGATCCAGGGTGATCAGCGCGGTGATGTACTTGCGCTTGTCTCCGAACGCCATGGCCTGGCTGACGAGCGGGTCGTTCTTGAGGAGGTTCTCGATGTTTTGCGGGGCGATGTTCTTTCCGGCCGACGTGACGATCAGGTCCTTTTTGCGGTCGGTGATGCGCAGGAATCCATCGCCGTCGATCTCGCCGATGTCGCCAGTCGCGAACCACCCGTCCGGCAGGAATGCGTCCTTGGTGTCCTGCTCGCGCTTGAAGTAGCCGAGGGCGATGTTCGGCCCGCGGCCGAGGATCTCGCCGTCGGGCGCGATCTTGAGTTCGACACCCGGCAATGCCGGTCCCACGCTGCCGAATTTGTAGTGCTCCGGCCGGCTGACGGTGAGCACCGGGCAGGTCTCCGTCAGCCCATAGCCTTCCAGGATCAGAAGGCCCGCAGCGTGGAAGAACTCGGCGATCTCGCGCCCGAGCGGCGCACCGCCGGAGATGAAATACTTGAGGCGACCTCCGAGCTTCTCGTGGAGCTTCGAGAACACAAGCTTGTGCGCGACCTTGTACTGGAGGGCGAGCATCGGCGGGATCGGTTTGCGCGCCTGCTTGAGCTTGCTCACCTGCCCGCCCACGCCGACCGACCACGCGAAGATCTTCTGCTTGAGCGGCGGCCCCTGCTGCGCACCGGCCTGGACCTTGGCGTAGATCTTCTCGTAGATGCGTGGCACCGAGAACACGATCGTGGGCCGCACCTCGGCGAGATTCTCGACCACCGTCTCGATCTTCTCGGCGAATGCCGTGGTGGTGCCGACCCGGAGCTGGGTGTACTCCTCGAGGCGCGCGAACGAGTGAGCGAGCGGCAGGAACAGCAGGTCGACGTCGTCCTCGCTGCCGAGCCCCACCGACGCCGCAGCCTCGGTGGCGGAGAGGTGGTTACCGTGGCTCTGCACGACGCCCTTGGGGTTGCCGGTGGTGCCGGACGTGTAGACGATGGTCGCGACCTGATCGCGACGGATGCCCGCCAGGCGCGCTTCGAGCTCGCTCTGCTCGCGCCTCTTTCCGCGCGCCACGAGCTGCTCGAGGCTGACGATCGTGTCCGACAGTTTGCAGCCCGAGGGATCGATCACCACCAGCGCCCTCAGGTTGGGGAGCTGCGGCTTGATCTTGATCGCCTTCTGGAGCTGCGACTTGTCCTCGACGATCAGGAACCTCGCGTCGGAGTCGTCGACCACGTATTGGGTCTGGTCCGGGAGCAGCGACGGATAGACGGGAATGGTGACGCCACCGGCGCTGAGGATGCCGAGGTCACACCGAACCCACTCGGCGCGGCTCTGCGAGAGCAGTGCCACGGCGTCACCGGGTTGATGCCCCAGGTCGACGAGCCCGAGCGCGATCCCCTTCACCTCGTCGCCAACCTGCTTCCACGACGCCTCCATCCACTGTCCGTACTTCTTGCTGCGCTGCATCGTGCGGTCGGGATGCTTCGCAACTCGGTTCCAGAAGAGCTCGGGGATGCTCTGCTCGCTCATCGTTCGTCTCCGGCCAAGGACCACGCGGGGGGATCGCGCAGTGTGCGGACTCTACGAAATGGGTGTCAACAAAACCCGCGCCCTTTGGTCCGCCGAAAACGGCTCTGGTACGCTCGCGCCCATGTCGCTCCCTGAATCGCGCGCATGGGCCGTCGCACCCGGTCCGGGTCGGGCTCGCATCGTCACGTGGATCGTGATCGCGACACTGACCGGCGTCGCGTCCAGCCGCGCCGCCGCTGAACCCGCTCGTCCGGCGCCGCGCTCCTACCGCGTGGTCGTCCTTCCCTATTGGAGCGCACCCGGCGCGGATCTCGCCAGCCTCGGCGCCGGGATCGCTCGCGAGCTCGCGCGCGAGACCAGCCGGCTCGCCCAGACCGACCGACTCGTCGTGGTGCCGAGCGCCGAGGTCGACGCGGCGATCGCGACACTCGCTGCCGCAGAACGGGATGCCCTCACGACGCTCGCCGCCCGGGGCGATCCCGCGGCGGCACTGCCACTCTTCAGCAGCGTCGCGAAGGCCAGCAACGCCGACCTTCTCGTGGTGGGCACTGTCGCGAAGGTCGGCGGAGGAGCGGCGCTCGGCGCGACCGCCCAGACCGACGTCGAGTCCTGGTTGCTCGCGCGCTCGCCGGAGGGCTCGCTCGAGGAGCCGCTCCGCCACAGCTTCCGGGCACCCCTCGGCCGCAGTCAGGCAGAGATCGCCCGCCAAGTCGCCCAGGACGACTGGTGGTCGTCGGCCGACGAGATCGCCGGCTACGTGCGCCTCGGCACGTTCCACCCGAACGAAGCGCAGAAGAAGATCCTCGAGCTCGGCTCCAACGCCAAGCGCGATCGCCTCAAGGTCATCCAGACCGTGTTCCCGGAGGAGTTCATCCACGCGCAGACGTGCGACATCACGCCGACACAGATGCGCGACGTGACCCTCGCCACCCAGCAATTCGTCGAGGGCTTCGAGCCCAAGAACCCGCGCTCCCACAACTACCGCGGGCTCGTCGAATACTGCGGCAAGAACGAGCCTCAGGCACTGCGCTACTTCGAGAAAGCCTCGAGCCTCGATCCGACGTTTCCCGATCCCTGGTACAACGCCGGCTGGATTTACTGGAAGACGTACCAGGAAGGGCATTCGAGCCAGGATCTGGATCGAGCCTTCGCCGCGTTCTCCAAGGCCGTCGAGGCGGAGAGCGGCTTCGCCGAGGCGCGCGCCAAGCGCGGCCTCGCGTGGCTCGCGAAGGGCGACCCTCAGAAGGCGGAGGCCGACCTCGTCGCGGCCACCTCCGCGCCGACCCGAAGCTCTTCGAGGCGCACAAGATCCTGGGCGACCTGGCCCGTGATCGCAAGCTCACCTCAACCGCGATCGAGCAATACCGCGCCGCGTTCGCCGACCGGCCCGACTACCCCGAGCCGCGCATCGCGCTCATCGAGTTGCTCTTCGGCGAGAAGCGACTGCGCGACGCACGCGCCGAGGCCGACGCGATGATTGCTGCGCTCCCGGGGCACTCGGTACCGCACTACTGGATCGGCAAGATCTGCGAGGAGGAGCGCGACTACGCGTGCGCCGAGCAGGCCTATCAACATGCGCTGTCGCTGGACAAGAACTGGCGCGCGCTGCGCGACGACGCCGCCCGGGTGCATGCCAAGCGCGGCCCCGGCGCGGTACCGGTCCCGTGGCCCCGTACCGCCGGCTAACGGCGCCGCGGCGTCGACCGGCTCGGCGACGCGCAGCCCCCGCCGTGAGCGGGCGCGGCGAGTCGCCCCGGCGCCGCTTCGCCATCGCGCGCCGAGGCCCCTCGTGAGAGCTATGAGGAGTTCCTGAAGAAGTACAAGCAGACCCAGAAGCCGTGGGCGGGCCGCGGTGGTCGCGATGAAGCGCATCCGGGCCTCACCGGCGGCATCGGCTGCGGCAAGTCGACCGTGCTCGGCATCCTTCGTGAGCTCGGCGCCGAGATCGTCGACACCGATCAGATCGCACGTGAAGTCGTCGCGCCGGGGACCTCGGGCCTGCGGGCGATCGTCGCCGAGTTCGGGCGCGACATGCTGCGCCCGGATGGCTCGCTCGACCGCGACCGCCTCGCGAAGCGTGTGTTCGGCGACCGGGCTGCACGCACGCGCCTCGAGGCGATCACCCATCCGCGTATCCGGCGGGCGCTCGCATGGCGCTTCGCGAAGCTCGCGCTTCGGCGTGCGAGCGTCGTGGTCGTGGAGGCGCCGTTGCTCTTCGGGACTGGTGGCGAGCGGCGGTTCGACGAGACCGTGGCGGTGATCGCCGACGAGCCGACGGTCTACGCGCGCTCCTTCGCAGGCGCAACGGCTGGTCCGACGAGGAGATCGCGGCCCGCCTCGCGAGCCAGCTCCGCTCGCCGAGAAGGCGCGGCGGGCCACCCACGTGATCGACAATTCCGGGCGACCTCGCCTCGACGCGCGCCCGGATCGAGGAACTGATGGGGCGCTGGCGCTGAGCCGCGCTCGAGCGACTGGAGCTGCAACGAAAAACGCCGGCTCCCCTATCCTGGGAGCCGGCGTCTCGCGCGCCATCACCTGGTTCAGGTGACGGCGCCGACGTCAGGTCACTGCAGTCCGATGGCGAAGGTTCGCTCGCCGCCGCCCTCGTCCTGCTCGGTGCGCGCCTGGCGCGCCGCGACGGTCAACACGTTCGATCCCGAGAACACGATCTGGCAGCTCTCGATGAGCGCCGGATCGACGTAGTTGACGCCCGACGAGTTCACGCTCTGTACGAAGACCGGCTGCGTCTTGTTGCGCGGATTGCGGTCCTCGTCACCGTGGGCGCGGAGGACGATGTCGATGACCTCGGTCGACGTGAAGATAAGGTCGTCGAGGGCGTTGTGGATCTCGGAGTCGAGGGCGTGGAACAGCCGATCACACTCCTTCCCCTTCGCCTTCTCGCGCATGCCGAGGATCTGCGGTACCGCGAGCGCCGCGATGATGAGCAGCACCGCCACCACCGCGAGCAACTCGATCAGCGAGTACCCGCTCTGTGCGAGCCGCCGACGCCGCGCCATGCGGTTCATCGGCTCCCCCGACGGCACCGAGTCTTCCGACACGATCGGAAGCTGGTCGCTCGACCCGATCGGGTCCGACGGGTTTTCGCGATCGGTGCTCCGATCGGCGTCACGGGCAGTTGGATCCGCCATCGATCCTGCCTCCAAAGCGGTCCGCAAGCATGTGTGGGGTGAAAACGATCCTACAGACTAGAGGTAGCAAGATCAATGCCTCGGACATGCAACGCGTCATGAACGACGCACATCGAGGAATCGCCGCGATCCGGGTCTCGGTCAGGAGCCAGCGCGTCCCGAGCGAGCGCTCGCTCGTCGCAATCTGCGAGCCCGTCGCATTCTGCGACACATCACCTGCACCATCGTTCCCGTTCGCTCATCCCTGTTCGTCCAGCCCGTAGCGCTTGATCTTGCGATAGAGCGTGCTGCGATCGATCCCGAGCAGCTTCGACGCTTTGGCCTTGTCGCCACCGGTGCGGGTCAGGGCGCGCTCGATCGCCTCCCGCTCGAGCGAGTCGATCGCGAGGCTCGCGTCGGCGGGCGGCTGACCTTCGCCGCGCCACTCGACGATGTGGCGAGGCAGGTCACCCGGCTCGAGGTTCTCGCGCGCGCCGAGCGCGACCGCGCGCTCGATCACGTTCTCGAGCTCCCGAACGTTCCCCGGCCAGGGGGGTAACGCATCAGCCTTTCGAGGGCCGCCGGCGCCGCGCGCAACGTCGCGCCGTCTCGGCGGTGCTGGGCGAGGAAGTGATCGACCAGCATCGCGACGTCGAGTGCGCGCTCGCGCAGCGGCGGCACGCGGATCTGCACCACGTGCAGGCGGTAGAACAGGTCCTGGCGGAAGGTGCCGTTGCGCACTGCCTGATCGAGGTCGCGGTTGGTGGCCGCGAGGAAGCGCACGTCGACCTCGTGATAGCTGGTGCTGCCCACCGGTCGGATCGCCTTCTCCTGGATCGCGCGCAGGAGTTGCGTCTGGGTGTCGAGCGGCAGCTCGCCGACCTCGTCGAGGAACACCGTGCCGCCGTTGGCCCAGCGGATCAGCCCTTCGGTCGACTGCGTCGCGCCGGTGAAGGCGCCGCGCACGTGACCGAAGAGCTCACTCTGGATCAGGTTGGGATGGATCGACCCGCAGTCGACGGTGACGAAGCGCTTCCCCTGACGCCGGCTGACGTCGTGGATGGCGCGCGCGATCAGCTCCTTGCCGGTGCCACTCTCGCCCTGGATCAGGATCGTCGATTCGCTCGGGCCCGCTCGCCGGATGACGTCGAGGATCTCCAGCATCGCCGGCGACGACCCGACCAGGGCACCGAAGCGCCCGGTGGAGCGCGTCGAGCGCAACAGTCGGTGGCTCTCGAGCGACTTGCCGCGCTGCTCGAGCAGGTTGCGGAGCACGCGCTCGAGGTCGGCGGCGCCGAACGGTTTCGCGAGATAATCGAAGGCGCCGGTGCGCACCGCCTCGATGGCGGACGGGATGGTGCCGAACGCCGTCATCATCACCACCTCGACGTCACGATCGCGGCGCTTGATCTCGCGCAGCAGCTCGAGTCCGTCCATCTCCGGCATCATGTAGTCGAGCAACGCGATGTCGGGTGGTGCCGAGTCGCAAGCCTCGAGCGCCGCGAGCGCCGAGCCCACCACCTCGACGTCGGCGCCGAGCGAGCGCACCATCAGCGAGCACGCGTAGCCGTGATCGTCACGGTCGTCGACCACCAGGACCCGATAGCCGTCGAGCACGGCGTCAGCCCAGCGCGCGCTTGAGTCGAAGCGCGGCGATCACATCGAGGCGGAACCGGACGACGTCGATCGCGTCGTCGCGGCGGCACGTGACGGTCACTCCCACGTGCCGTGCGAGGACCAGGCCCAGCCCGAGCAGCGTGGCGATTACCGCCGCCCCACCGATCGAGATCTGGTGTGCCCACCGCAGCCAGGTCCCGAGCTGCGGCCCCCACGGAACCCACGGTGGCGTCCGGTACGTGTAGAGCGCACCCGGCGCAAGCTCGGCCAGCGCCACTCCCACCGCCACCGACAGTACCACCGCGACCAACCAGCCGATCCAGCTCACCTTCACCCGCTCGACCCCGGCTGGCGCGATCCGGAACCCGCCGCGACGCCCCTCGAAATCGAAACGCCGCCCATCGACGACCAGCCGTCCCGCGCCGGCGCGCTGGAGCCCGGGGTGCCCGCCTTCGTAAGCGGCGCGTACCGTCAACGCGGTACTCGACCGCTCGCCGATCTCGTCCGCCTCGTGGCCCACGACTGGCGTCGCGGCGAGATCGGTCGAGCGCTCCTCGCGGAGCGCGGCGGCCGCGGATTCGCCGGCCGCGCCGCCGGCACCGCGCTGGCGCAATCCGTCGACCGCGGTGCGTAGCTGATCCCACAGCGACGAGCCGCCGCCCTGCCCGCGAGCGCGCGCCGCGAGCTGTGTCTTGTAGAAGGGGATCTCGATGGCGCGGAAGTAGACGAGCGTCATCCCGAGCGCGGCGACCATGGTCACGACGACTCCGGCCAGACACACCGCCGTGATCCAGCCCGCGCTCGCCGTCGCGGCCAGCGCCCCGAGGCCGAGCACGACCACCCCGGCGAGTACGGCGAGGAGCGTCCAGTGCTCGAGCAGCAACAGCGTGAGCGCCTCGCCGACCGACTCGAGCGCCGCCGTCGGCACCTCGCGGCGATGCTTACGAACAGCATCCGGAGCGGCGCCGCAGCGTGGGCACTTGTCGTTGCCGGTACGATCGTAGAGGACGAAGCAGGCCGGGCACTTCACGTGCGTCGGTGCAGCTCCGTCGGACTCGATCGGCGTGCCCGACACCGGTGTGTCATCCTCGAGGACCGGCGGCGCGGGACGCGCGACCGTGGGCGCGCGCGGAGTCATGGCGGGTCCCGCGCTCGAGCCGGGACGCGTCACCCGAGCCGGCATCGGCGCGGCGGGGCGGCCCATCCCCGCACCCGATCCCGGCCGTCCCGCCGGAACGGGCGTGACCGCCCGGTGCGTCGACGGCTTCGGGGTGGCGGGGCCGGACGGGCCCGCGGTCTGGCTCGGGGCGCGCAGGATCGACTCGACGTCGAGCTCGACCTGCGTCGAGGGGCACCGATCCCGGGGCGCTTCCACGGGGGCGGGGGCGCCGCGCACCACTGGGCGGACGGGCTGCTGGTGCTTGGGGCAGAGCGCGTCGCGTCCGGAAGGGAAGAAGCTCGACACGAACGGACTCCCGCACTCCGCGCCGCCGTCGTTGCCGGCGCAGAACGCCACGTAGTGCTTCTTGCCGCAAGCTGCGCATTCGAAGAGGACCGGCATCCTCATCCGCGGTTCCTCGGCCTTCCCGGGGCCGGCGCGCCGGCCCCATTCGACTCGGACCTTCTCACGCCGCAGCTTGCAGCGCGTGCGCCATCTGCGCGAGCCCGTCGCTTCCGTCCGCCGCGTGAAACGATCGCTCCGGCGCGATCCGTCGAGACAGCTTCGTCAACACGTCGCCGGGCGCGACCTCCACGAAACGGGAGATGCCACTCGCGATCATCCGTGCCAGGCATTCGCCCCACCGCACCGGATGCGTCACCTGCAGCGCCAGGAACTCCCGGGCCGCGGCACCGCTCGTGACCGGCTCGGCGGTCACGTTGGTCACCACCGGGAAGCGCAACCGCTCCGCGAACGGCTGCGCGCCGAGGGCATCGCTAGCGCTCTGCCGCCGGACGCATGAGCTCGCAATGGAACGGCGCGCTCACCGGGATCTCGCGGCCAACCACCCGACGCGCCTTCGCGAGCTCGAGCGCGCGCCGCACCGCGGCCACGTGGCCGCTCAGCACCGTCTGGTCCGGGCCGTTGTAATTGGCGGCCACCACCAGCCCGTGCTCGCTCTCGACACCGGCCAGGATCTCACGGAGCTGCTCGGCGTCACCGGTACGCAGCGCCGCCATCGCGCCCTGCCCGGCGGGGACCGCCTCCTGCATGTACCGGCCTCGCAGCCGCACCAGCTCGAGGGCGTCCTCGAACGGCAACGCCCCGGCGATCGTGAGCGCCGTGATCTCTCCGAGGCTGTGGCCGGCCGCCATCTCCGCACGCACGCCGAGCCCCTCGAGCACCCGCGCCGTCGCGACTCCGACCATCAGCAGCGCCGGCTGAGCATTCTCGGTAAGACGCAACTCCTCCTCGGGCCCGTCGAAGCACAACCGCGTGAGGTGGAGACCAAGCGCCTCGTCGGCGCGCTCGAACCATGCGCCGGCCTCGGGATGCTCCGCGACGAGGCGCGCTCCCATGCCGACCCGCTGAGATCCCTGCCCTGGACAGAGCCACCCGATCCGCTGCTCGCTCACACCATCCCCTGCCACGCCGCCATGAAGCGAAGGTTGCCCGTCGAAGCCGCGCGATTATAGCCGTGCGCCCTGCGCGCACCACCGCGTTCGGTCCTGACCAGCGAAGCGCACGGCGCCGAGCCGCCGCTCGGGCCGCCCTGCTATATCTCGCGTCGTGCCAACCTACGCTCCCTCGCGCGTTTCACGTGGCTGCGGCGTCCTGGCCGTGATCGTCTTGGTCGCGAACTCGGCCTGCGTGGCGCCCCGCCTCGGCTCGCCCCTACCGCAGGCGATCGTGGTCCTTCCCCCCGGCTCCGCCCGGCTCGACCCACTCGTGCCGCAGACCGCCGCGGGCATGCGCGAGGCGGATCGTAAGCTCATGGTCGACGTGGTGGAGACCGCGGTTCCTCTCGAGATCCACGACCGACTCGTCGCACGCGGTGTCCGTCCGGTGCTGCTGCGTCGGGAGCAGCTCTCCGCGTCTGCTGGCGAGCCACTCGACCAGCTCGAGGAGCGCCTGAGCTACGCGGGGATGGCGCGCGCCAACCAGGCCGATCGAGTGCTCAAGCTCGCCTACGACGGCGCGATCCGCCGCGGCGCGGGCTCGGTGGAGGCGCTCGGCGGGCTGATCGCGTTCGACTACCCGTCGGACACGTCCTGGTTCGAGCTGCGCCTCGCCGCCACGCTCATCGACCCGGCGAACGCGGAGAATACCCAGCAGTTCGAGGTTTCTGGCGAGCGCCACACCGAGCTGGTCGGGATGCTGAGCGGCTCCAGCGAGCGCGATCGCGTCACCGACCTCGCCCGCGATCTCGTCGACCAGCTCGTCGACGAGATGCTCGGTCCGTGAGCCGGCGCGACGGCGCTTCGCCCTCGCGCACGCCGGCCTGACACCGTCAGCCGAGCAGCCGCGCCGCTCGCAGCGCGTCGACGCTCGCGCGAATCGTGTCCGCCACCGACCGCGGCGCGAGGCCAAGCGCCGCGCGCGCCGCGCTCGAGTCGTAGAACGCATAGCGGCCGAAGTGCAGGTCCACGAAGTTCCGATCCAGCGGCGCGCTCCGTCCCGCCACCAGGCTCACGGCTTCGAGCGCGCCGAACACGATCAGCGCCAGACCTCGCGGCACGGCGAGGTGAAGGTGCCGCGAGCCGATCGCGTCGGCGATCGCCACGTAGAACGCCTTGTAGGTGAGATCATGACCTGCGACCAGGTAGCGCGCACCCGCCGCGCCGCGCTCCGCCGCGGCGACCACCGCGTGCGCCGCGTCGCGCACGTCGACGACGTTCAGCCCGCCGTGGGCGAAGAGTCCGATCCGGTAGCGCGCGTAGGCACGCACCAGTTTCAGGTCGCGCGCCGGCTCCGGTGAGCCCGGACCGAGCACGCGGGTCGGCAACACGCGGACAAGCGCCACGCCACGTTCGGCGGCCTCCCGCGCTAGCCACTGCTCGGACTCGACGTGCGCGCGGACGCGCGCGTCGCTCTTGCCGAGAGTCCAGTCACGCTCGGTGCAACGCCCGGCCTTGAGGACCGACGAGCCCACCGCGAGCGCCGAGCCGACCCACACCAGGCGCTTGTGCCGCGCCTGCGCCGCGGCCTCGAGCGCCAGGCGCGCACGTTGAAGGCATGCCTCGACCGTGGGGACCACGCGCGGCGGAGCGATCCGCGAGAGCGGCTCTGTGGCGACGACGACCTCGACCCCGCGGGCACGCTCGAGGAGATCTTGGCGCTGGCGCGCGTCACCGGCGGCGAGTTCGAGGAGATCCGCGTCGCCGACCGCGTGCGCGCGGCTCTCGCCCGGGGGCGTCGTCACGTCGTGCCCGCGCTCCACGGCCTCCGCCACCACGGCGCGTCCCAGGAATCCATTCCCACCCAGCACCAAGAGGTTCACGAACCGCTCCCACGCGCCGCGCCCGAAGCGGCGTCGCGCACCCAGAGATCCGCCTGGTTCACCGCCGCATGCTGCGCGTAGCCGATCCCCAACCCATCGAGCGGCACCGCCACGTGGCGGAAGCCACTCACCGCTCGCGCGTCGCCGCTCTCGCCAGCGAGCTCGCCGTCCTCGACGATCGCTCGGGCGTTTCCCATCACCAAGGCGCGCACGGTGGTGAATCCGGGCTCTACGATGAGGTTGCTGCCCGCCTTGACGAGGACGCCGTCCGGTTTCTGGCTGGCGACCAGCCGTGCCAGCGCACCGTCGAGCGGAAACGAGGCGTTGCCAAGGTTCGCCGTGAAGTAGCGGTAGGTGCGGCGCTTGGCGTCGGGGGTTCGGAATCGCACCTCGAGGCCCGGCGCACCGGCGCCCGCGGCACGCACCGTCCCGTCCGCGCCGGGCTCGACCGCGCGCACGCTCTCGATCGTGCCGTGCAGGTCGTGGATCGCCTGCAGCAATACCACGTGTGAGACCGGGATCGACGGGAACGGATCCTCGACGGTGAAATAGCCCACTCCGTAGAAGGAAAGCAGCGCCGAGAGTGCGAGCCGTACCGAGCTCGGCTCGGTCAGCTCCTCGGCTCGCTCCGGGAACACCACCGATTTCTCGTGCGGATCGGCGGCGAAGCTCGCCGGGGTGCCTACTGCTTCGAGCGCCACCGCGGTCACCACCTCGGCGTCGGGGAAGACCGCGAAGGGTGTCGCCAGATCGGGGCCTCCGAACGGGTAGAACACCGTCCGTACCGTACCCACCTCGCGGCGAACCGCATCCGCGATGCGCTGGTAGGAGCCGCGCAGGAAGCGCACCGCGTACCACTCGCGGTTTGCGGCGAGGTGCCGGCACCGCAGTGCATAGCCGTCGAGCGGCACATTGGTGAACGTGGTCGGCGCGTCGGTGCAGAGCCCGCGGAAGCGCGCCTCGATCGCGGGCGACCAGAGCTCGTCCGCGCGCGTGACCGAGGGCGCGGCCAGCCATGCGAGGGCGAGCGCGAGCGCCACCGCCGCGGCGCGGCCTCCGCGGTGCGTCATCGCCGACCCGCGGGCGCCAGGCCACGCACGCAACCGAGGACCTCGGGAGCGCGCACCGGCTTGCTCAGGAAGTGGCAGCCGCCGATGAAGCCAGCGACGCTCTTGTGCGCCTCGCGATCGGACATCAGCACCAGCGGCACCTCTCGGGTACGCGGGCTCGAGCGCAGGATCTGCGCCGCCTCGAGGCCGTCGATGGTGGGCAGGATCGCGCTCAGGAACACCACATCGGCGCCCTTCTCGAGCGCGAGCTCGACGAGCTTGTAGCCGTCTGCCACCCGTGCCACGTCGAAGCCCTCGGCCTCGAGTGCTTGCTCAACCAACTCGGCCGACGCGGCGTCGCGGTCGGCGACCAGTGCTCGGCGCCGCACCGGCGCCGAACCCGCCGCGGCGACACCCGCGCTGCCGCGCACCGCGCGCAGCGCCGCGCACAGCGCTCCCGCGTCGGGATAGCGATCGGCGGGATCGGGAGCCAGGCATTGCTGCACCACGTGCTCGAGCGCGGTCGACACCTCGGGACGGATGCCTCGCGGGGGCGGCACGCCCGAGTGGAGCTGCTGGTCGACGATGCCGCGGATGCTGTCGGCGTCGAGCAGCAGGCGCCCCGTCAGCGCCTCGAAGAGGACGCAGCCGATCGAGTAGACGTCGCCGCGCGGCGTGACGCTCGCGCCGACGAGCTGCTCGGGAGCACTGTACGCGGGGGTGCCCAGGAAATCGCCTGCGCGGGTGATGCGCATGTCCTCGCGCGCGCGCGCGATGCCGAAGTCGAGCACCTTCACGCGCCCCTCGGGCGTGACCATCAGGTTCGAGGGCTTGAGATCGCGGTGCACGATCCCCTGCTTGTGCGCCGCCGCCACCCCTTCGGTGGCGTCGATGATCAGCTCGACCACTTCGCGCTCGGGCAGCCAGCTGCGATCGACGATCAGGCGGCTGAGCTGGACACCCGGGATGTATTCCATCGAGATGAACGGACGCCGTCCCAGCATCCCCGAACCGTAGATGCGGGCGACGTGCTCGCTCTCGACCAGCCCGAGGAGCCGCTCCTCGCGGCGCAGCCGACCGAGGAACTCGTCGTCCTCGACGTAGTGCGCCTTGAGCACCTTGAGCGCCACCGTGAGTCCGAGCACCGCGTCGAAGGCCTTGAACACCTCGCTCGTGGCCCCCGAGCCGATCAGGCCGATCAGCTCGTAGCGGCGCGCCTCGGCGAGCCCGACGACGTCGCGGGTCTGGAGCTCGTCCTGGTAGATCGTGCGGACCGCGCTCGAGAGCACCTACTGACGGATCTTGTCTTGGTCCTCGACGGTGATGTTGAGGAAGCGCACGCCGACGCCGCGCGGCTGGTGCTCGCCGGCGGTGCCGGTCTCGCGCCGCACCACCTCGCCGCGCAGCACCAGCATCTCCTTGCCGATCTCCTCGGCCAAGGAGAGCTTGAGGTCGAGCACCGAGCCGAGCGGCGGGAGCTGATCGGTGGCGACGAACATGCCGGTCGCGCTGATGTTGATCGCCTCGCCCACGCCGAGCTCGTCGCCGCAGCGAAACGCCACGACCGCGCGCAGGAACGCGCGCACCTCGAGGCTGGGATCGAGTCGCGCCAGCGACGCGGTGGTGGGCTCGCGGATCGCCATTCGCCGATGGAGGGGCTGCGGCGAGCTCGCGCGCTGAGGCGCGCCGGCCCGCCGCGCGCGGTCACTTCTTGCGCAGGTGCTCGCAGAGCGGGGCCAGGACCTCGATGATGCGCTCGTGGGCGAGACCGTTGGACGCCACGACACCGGTCTTGTTCTCGACGTCCGCTTCGCGGTAGCGCAGCGGCTCGCCGAACACGTCGGTGATCCTGCCGCCCGCGGCGTGCACGATGGCCTCGGGCGCGCAGGTGTCCCAGTCCTTGGTGCCGCCCGACGGGTGCAGGTAGAGGTCGGCGCGCTGGGTGGCGATCATGCCGATCTTGAGACCGACGCTGCCGGACGGGGTCTCGCTGGTGATGGATAGCTGACGGCAGATCTCGTCGACGATCTTGGGCTTGTGGGAGCGGCTCACCGCGAGGCGCATCTTGGAGGGATCGGCCTCCCGGGTGACCGCCAGCGGCTCGCGCTTCCCCGGTGTTCGCTCGACCCACGCGCCGACGCCGACCGCGCCCAGATAGAGGATGTCACCGTCGGGCTGGTAGACCGCGCCCGCGGCTGGACGTCCGTCGATCGCTAGGCCGATCATGACGGCGAACTCGCCATTGCGGGCGATGAACTCCTTCGTGCCGTCGAGCGGGTCGACCATCCACACGCGCGCCGCGGTGAAGCGGTCGTCTGCGAGCGGGGACTCCTCGGAGAGGATCGCGTCGTTCGGGTAGCGCTCGCGTAGCCGCGCCACCAAGATCGCGTTGGCGGCGTGATCCGCCTCGGTGACGGGCTCGTCGCCGGGCTTGAGCTGGATCCGGACGCTCGGGTCGTAGAAGTGCATCGCAGCCTTGGCCGCCTCGCGGGCGATCACTGCGGCAAACTCGAGATCGTCGACCAAGCTCATCCGGACCTGTCCTTTCGGGCGAACCCGCGCGGAACTGCGTCGCCCTCACGTCGCGAGGAACCGTCCAAACTGCCTGACCTCGCCCGGCCGATTCAAGCATGCGGCGGCGCGTGAGCGGCGCTGGTATTCTGCGGCGCTCCCGCCCCGTCGCACGGAGGAGATCCGCTCCATGTCCCTCGAGCTTCCGCTTCACTCCCGTCACGTCGAGCTCGGCGCCACGTTCGAGGAGCATGCCGGCTTCCACGTGCCGCTGCGCTACCGCGAGACCGCAGACGAGCTTGCGAGCCTGCGCACCGAGGCCGCGCTGCTCGACGTGTCCGATCGCGGCCGCATCCGCGTCACCGGCGGCGAGCGCGCGTCGTTCCTGCAGGGCCAGCTCTCGAACGACGTGCTCAAGACCGCCGCCGGGCGCGGCTGCCACGCCACGCTCCTCACCCGCACCGGCAAGCTCGTTTCCGACCTCTACCTGTGGTGCGGCGCCGACGAGCACTGGATCGACACCGACGCCGAGCGGGGCGACGTCACCCTCGCGACCCTCGATCGCTTCCTCATCTCCGAGGATGCCGAGCTCTCCGGCACCGCCGCCGAGTGGGCACACCTCGCCGTGGTCGGCCCGGGCGCGGCCGGAGTCGTGGCAGCGGTCCTCGGAGGCGAGACCGCAGCGCTCGAGCCGCTCACGTGGGTCGCGCTCGGCGATGGCAGCCACGTCGCGCGCCGTCGTGGCGCGGGAGCAGATCTCTTCGACGTGTGGGTTCCCGTCGCCCTCGCAACACACACCTGGGATCGGCTGATCGGCGGTGGCGCGGTGCCCATCGGCCGCGCCGCCTGGGACCTCGCCACGCTCGAGGCCGGCGAGGCCCGCTGGGGCATCGACGTCGACGACTCGAACCTGCCGCTCGAGGCCAACCTGAACGACGCGATCAGCTACACGAAGGGTTGCTACGTGGGTCAGGAGGTCATCGCCAAGGCGACCCACCTCGGTCGCATCAACAAGCGCCTCGTCGGCCTCGCCGTCGCGGACGGCATCGTCCCAGGGCCCAACGCCGCGGTCGAGGTCGACGGCGAAGGCGAACCGGTGGGACGGGTCACCCGCGCCGCCCTCTCCCCCACCCTCGGAAAGACGGTCGCCCTCGCCTACATCAAGTGGAAATACGTCGAGCCCGGCACCGCGGTCACGGTGCGCCGCGGGTCCGGCGATACCCTCGCCGCGACCGTGGTCGCCCTGCCCTTCCTCGCGAGCCGACGATGAGCGCCGCCGGGACCGGCAAACCCCACGTGCTCGTCCCGATCGCGCCGGGCGTCGAGGAGATCGAGGCCGTCACGATCATCGACGTGCTCCGGCGCGCCGGCGCCGAGGTCACGGTCGCGGGGCTCGTGGACGGCGTGATCGAGGCGTCGCGCGGCGTGAAGCTCGTGGCCGACGTGTCGCTCGACGCGGTCGTCGAAGTGGCCTTCGACGCGGTGGTGCTGCCGGGCGGTCTCGGCGGCACCAACCATCTTCGCGCCGACCCCCGCATCCGCGCGATCCTCGAGCGATCGCGGCGCGCGGGCTCGCTCATCGGCGCGGTGTGTGCGGCGCCCACGGTGCTGTGGGATGCCGGGCTGCTCGCGGGCAAGCGCGCCACCAGCCACCCGTCCGTCCTCGACTCCCTCACTGGCGCCCATCCCAGCGAGGAGCGCGTGGTCGTCGACGACGGGATCGTCACCAGCCGGGGAGCGGGCACGTCGATGGAGTTCGCGCTCGCCCTGGCGCGCCTCCTGGTCGGCGACGCCAAGGAGCGCGAGCTGCGAACCGCCATGGTGGTGTGAAGGCGCACCGCCGGCCGGGCGCCCGGGTGAGCCGCCTGCCTCAGCCGTACGCGCGGATGAACGGGTTGAAGCGCTTCTCCTGGCCGACGGTCGTGGCCGGGCCGTGCCCCGGGATCACCACGGTGTCGTCGGGGAGCGTCATGAGGCGATCGCGGATCGACTGCATGATCGCTTCGAAGTCACCGCCCCAGAGGTCGGTGCGCCCGATGCTGCCCTGGAAGAGCGTGTCGCCGGCGATCAGCGGACCGCCCTCGACCAGGAAGCACAAGCTGCCCGGGGTGTGACCTGGCGTATGGATCACGCTCGCGCTGAGCTGGCCGGCCGTCACGACGCTCTCGTCGGCGAGGAAGCGGTCGACCTCGACCTCGCGCGGCTTCGGGAAGTGGAACATCTGAGCCTGCATCGGCAGCGCCTGGAGCAAAGGCAGGTCGCCCTCGTGGAGGGACACCGGCGCGCCGGTGGCGAGCTGCAGGTCGCCGGTCCCGCACACGTGGTCGAGGTGGGCGTGAGTGTGGACGATCGCCTTGCAGGTCAGGCCGAGCTCCGCGAGGCGGAACTTCACGAGGTCGATGTCCCCGCCGGGGTCGACCACGATCGCCTCCTTGGTCACGGGATCACCCAGGATCACGCAGTTGCACTGGAGCGGGCCGACCGTGAGCCGTTCCTGGATGAGCTTCTCCATGTCCTCATTCCTTTCTCCGCAGACTGAGCCGAGCAATCTACCTCGGATCCCCGCCGACGCCTCGTTCGGCCACTCGCGCGGCGCTCACGATGCGACACCGCTGGCACAGCGCGTGCGCGACCGGCCCCGTGGAACCTTCCGACTTCCTTGACAGCCGCGCGCGCTCGGCGCTACGTGCAGCGCGAACCTCCTCCTCCGATCGCACGGAGCACCGACCGTTCCCATGGCCGAAGAGCTGCTGGTCAAGTGCCGGAAGTGCGGGCTGGTCTACGACAAGCTCAAGAACCGCGCGTGCCCGAAATGCGAGCCGCGGGTGCGACCCGGCAGCGTCCCGCCCGCCGAGGCGAGCGCCGCTCCGGAGCCACGCGCCGGCGCCCCCGAAGGCGCGACCGCGAGCGCTGCGCCCAGGCTCAAGGGCAAGGTCGACGGCACCACCCAACGCCCCGCGCTCCCGAAGGCCGCGGTCGCGCTGGTTGCGGGTGTCGCGCTCGGCTTCGGCGCCGCGCGATTCCTCGCCACCCGCGCCGCCCCCGAGCCCGTCCTCCTACCGCTTCCCACACCCTCGGCGTCAACCCGTGCGGAAACCGCGCCAGCCGCGCCGCAGGGTGCCGGCGCACGACCCGCCCCCACGGCCACCGGCGGCCCGGCGGCCGCGCCCGGGCCGATCGAACCGGCGGTCGTCACCGGCGCCGACGGCAAGGCGCCCGCGCACCCAATCGAGCTCCTCGATGCGCGCCGTGGCGCGCCGCGACCCGACGGCACGCTCGAGTACACGGCCGTGCTCGTCAACCGCACCGCGAACACCGTGAAGGAGCTTCGCCTCCGCGGGCTCGGAGAGGACAAGAAGGGCCATCAGGTCGTCACCGCGGAGGTCGCGGTCGAGCCGGAGATGGTCGGTGCCGGGCGCGAGGCCACCGCGCGCCTCGTCGTCCCCGACGGCACGGTCCTCCACGAATACGCCGTCACGGGGTGGGTCCAGCACGGCGCGATGGTGCGCCTCGAGGCGCCGATTCCCGCGCCGGAGACCAAGCACGGCGCCACCCTCCGTCCCTTCCCCCCCTCGACGGCCCCCGATCCAGCGGACGTCGATCCCGCTCCCGAGCCCGAAGGAGACCGCACGCCCGAGGGCGGTGCCGCGGGCTGAGCCCACCGCCCGCGGCGGTGAACCCGGTCGAGGAGCCCCGCGCGGTGGCGAGCACTGGCGTCTTCCTGGTCACCAGCGTGTGCGCGGCGGCGGTCATCGCGACCGCGGTGGTGCACGCGCGCGCCGAGATCGGCCGCCTTGCCCACGCGGGCACCGACCCGTTCGTGTCCGGACGCCGCACGCTTTGGCGCATGCTGGCCGCCGCGGTCCTCGTGGCGCTCATGACGATGCTCTTCTACGGCATCAACTACGGCGCGACGCTTGTGCCGCACACCCGCTTCGTGCGGTTCTGGAACGCGTGCTTCGCGCTGGTCCCGGCGCTCGTCGGGCTCGCGCTGCTCGATGCCTGGGAGACGCACCAGGTGGTGCGACAGCAGATGCGGCGCGAGCTCTCCGCGACGCTGCGCAAGCTCGAGGAGGAGCTCCTCGAGGCCGAGCGCGAGCTCGACGACAGCGCCGGCGGCAAGCCTGCCCGATCCGAGCACGACCCCGCCGACCGCTGAACGCGCCCGCGCCCTCGCTCCACTCGGTCGACGGCGCCTTGTAAAGCGAGGCGATCGTCAGTTGATGGCGTCGGGGATGACCACGATGCTCAGATACGCCATTCCCGCGGCCGCCGCGAGCCCCAGGACCACCAGCAACACCGTGCTCACCACCTCCTCGGTGTCGGTGCCGCCCGAGCGGCGCTTCGGCAGCTCGGGGTCCTCGGAGTGCGCCGAGGGTGGCAGCGCCTCCTCGGCGTTGGGCCGAGGCGCGCGGCGCTGAGAGCAAGCCGTCTGCGACGGTACCAGGCCGAGGACCAAGAGCAGCGCGAGAACGACGGCGTTCCCGAGCCGGCGAGGGGGCCAGGTGACCGTCGGTGAGGAGGCGTGAATCGTCGGCTTTGGCATGAGGGCTCTGCGAAACTTGTAGCACCGCTCGCCCACCCTGCCCAGCGTCTCATCGTCGCCCGTCGAGAGGGCGCTCACGCGACCGCGGTCGCCAGGCACAGCCGAATGGCCTCCACCAGGTCCGCCTGGCCGAACGGCTTCTCGAACGTCGCCACCGCCCCCAGCTTCGCGGCGGTCTCGAGATACGTGCCCGGCTCGACGCGGCCACCCCCGGAGATCGCGATCACCGGCAGCCCGCGGCGCCGCTTGCGCAACATCATGATGAACTCGAGCCCCTCCATGCGCGGCATGACGATGTCGGAGATCACCAGGTCGGGCTCGAAGCCGTCGCCGATCACGGTCATGGCTTCCACCCCGTCGGCGGCGGGACGGACGTCGTAGCCCTCACGCGCGAGCCGCACCTCGAGGGTGCGCCGGAACGGTAGGTCGTCGTCGACGAGCAGGATGCGGTGGGTGGGGTTCATGGGTCCGTCCTCCGTGGTGTCGGCAGGGCTCGGCTCACGCCGCGCGCGCGCCGTCGCTGAGCTCGTCGAGGGTGACGCGCACCGCTTCGAGCAGCGTGTGTGCGCTCGCCGGCTTGGAAACGAGGCGCGAGGCCCCGCCTGACGCAGCCGCTCGGGGGTGAGCGGCGTCGTGTAACCCGACGAGATGATGCACTTGAGGCCGGGTCGCACGACGTGCGCCTCGCGGCAGAGCTCGAGCCCGCTCATGCCAGGCATGCTGAGGTCCGTGAGCAGCAGCGCCACGTCGGCGGAGCGCTGACGGAGCCGCTCGAGCGCTTCGTGGGGCGTGTTGAACGCCTCGACCCGGTAACCGAAGCGCTTGAGGATGCGCGCCTCGAAGTCGGTGATGGCGAGCTCGTCGTCGACCAGCAGGATCAGCTCGCCATGCCCCGCGGTGAGCCCGGTGGTGGCGCTCGACACCACCTGCGGCACCTCCTCGACCAGGGGCAGCCGCACCGTGAAGGTCGCTCCCTCGCCGGGACGGCTGTCGGCCGTCACGACACCGTCGTGGCTCTGCACGATGCCGTGCACCACCGAGAGCCCGAGCCCGCTGCCCTCGCCGGGCTCGCGGGTGGTGAAGAACGGTTCGAAGACGCGCGGGAGGTGAGCGACATCGATGCCGGGGCCGTTGTCGGCCACCGACAGCTCGACGAACGATCGCTGCGCGCCGCCGTGCGCCGTGAGCGCATGCCCGTGACGCGCCTCGAGGCGGATCGTGAGCACCCCCCCTCGCCCGCTCATCGCCTGGAACGCGTTGGTCGCCAGGTTCACGAGCACCTGCTGGACCAAGCCCCCGTCGGCGAGCACGCGCGCGTCGGGCGCCATGAGCGCGGATCGGATCTCGATGCCGCTGGGGATCGCCGAGCGCAGCAGCGCGACCGCGTCGGCGACCAGCGGCTGGATCGGCACCACCTTGCGCTGCGGATTCTGGCGCTGGCTGAACGTGAGGATGCGCTTCACCAGGTCGCGCGCGCGGTCGCACGACGCCAGGATCTGCTGGAGCCCGTCGTTCGCGGGATGGTCGGGCGGCACGTCGAGGATCGCCAGGTCGGCGTTGCCGCGCACCGCGGCGAGAATGTTGTTGAAGTCGTGGGCGATGCCACCGGCCAGGGTGCCGATCGCCTCGAGCTTCTGCGCCTGGCGGAGCTGGTCCTCGAGCTGATCTCGCGTGGCGCGGATCTCGTGCAGCTCGGTCAGATCGCGGATGAAGGCACCGAAGCCCGCGTCGGCACCGCTGCCGAACGCGGTTACGGTGAGCTCGACCGAGACCGCCTGCCGTCCTTGCGCAGCACGTGTCCCTCGCGGCGACCGTGGAAGATCTCCGAGTCTCCGGTCTCGCGATAGGCAACGACTGCGCGTTCGTGCCGCAGCTGCGAGTCCTGCGGCACCATCAGGGTGCGGAAGTCGCGACCGAGCGCCTCGTCCCGGCTCCAGCCGAGGATGCGCTCCGCCTGGGCGTTCCAGCCGGTGATCTTGAAGTCGTCGGCGACCGTCACGACGGCGTCGAGCGCGCCGTCGAGGAGCGCCCCGAGCGCGCCCCCCGAGCGCCTCGGCTCGTCTTCGACCTCGACGTGGTGACGGCGCTCGGCGCGGTCACGGAGCTCGCGCTGGAGCACCGGCACCAGTCGCGGCAAGAACTCCTCGAACACGCAGTCGGCGGCCCCAGCGCGCATCGCCTGCACCAAGCACTCGTCGTCCAGCGAGCCGCACACCACCACGACAGGAACATCGAGGCGTGCGTGGACGAGTGGGACAGCATCCCACCCCTGCAGGCCGTCGGCCCCCTGGCGGGCGACCACCGCGTCGACCGGCCCCTCGAGCGCCGCCGCGAGCTCGGCGCGCGTCGCAACGCGGCGCAAGGACGCCGTCAGGCCACCACCGGCGAGGGCCAGCTCGACGCGCTCGGCGTGCGCAGGGTCGGACTCGAGATGGAGGAGCTGGATGGAGGCGGCCATGGCTCCCTTGGATCGCGCGCGTCCGAAAGAGGACCCGCCCCGGGGGGGCGGCGCGCCGGCCCACGGTGGCGAGGCCGGGTGGAGCGCACCCACGGCGCGGAGGTGACGCTTCGGACCCGACGCCCGGAGCGCCTCCTGCTTCCTCTATCGGCAGCGCGGGGTTCGCGCTCAAGTCCACCTGGCCGGTGCCGCGGAATTGGGCGAGCCGCAGCGGTCAGGCGGTTTCGTGGCACGGGGCGTGGAGCGCCGCCATGCCGTCGTGGATGAAGCGCTCGAAGGTCGGCAACCCGGCGGCAGTCCAGCCGCGCTCGACGTCGACCTTGAGGCGGCGGTTCTTCTCCTGCACGGCCTCGAAGCGCTGCCGGGTGTCGGCGCTCACCTCGGGTCCGAACAGGAAATGCGTGTCGTGGGTGTCGACCGAGAACACGAAGTCGTCGCAGCCCGAGCAGCGCTCGAGGACCAGGCGCACGTGCGGATAGTCGGACGAGCCGAGCCGGAGCGCGAAGCGGCCCCGGGGTCCGTCGCAGCCCTCCTCGACCTCGACGTCCGCGCAGTCGAGAGCGGTGCCGAGATCGCCCTGAGTCAGGCAGCCGAGGCGTTCGAGGACCGCGGCCGGCACCCCGTCGGGGTAGGCCGCCTCCAGAAAAATGCGCACCGCTTTGCGGAGCGATTCGACGGAAATGTCGGGGAGTCGCATGGGCTCGCGACGGGTGGTGCGAAGCGCTCGATCGAGTAGCCTAGCAGGACTCTGCATCCGAACGCCGCGCCGCGCAACCCCGGAGACCTGCATGCGTGACCTTCCCGTGAACCTCGAGAGCACCCGCATCATGGTCGAGGAGTTCATCCCCTTCGTGCGCAAGGTCGGCGTGGTCCTCGAGGAGGCGGGGCCGCGTCACGTGAAGCTGCGCTACCCGGCGCAGGACGCGAACCTGAACCACGTCGGGATGCAGCACGCCGGCGCGCTCTTCACCTTCGGCGAGACCTGCGGCGGCGCCGCGATCCTCACCAGCTTCGAGCTCAACGACGTGATCCTGGTCGCGAAGGGCGCGCGCATCGACTACCGCAAGCCCGTCTACGACGACATCTGGTGCACGATCGACGTGGAACCCGAGACCGTCGAGCGCGTCGAGCGCGACCTGGCCGCGAACGACAAGGCGCTCTACCCACTCGCGATGGAGGTCGTGAACGCCGCCGGCGAGCTGGTGTTCCAGATGACCGTCGACTTCCACTTCCGCAAGCGCGGCTGAGGCCGGCCGAGCGGCGGGCGCGGCGAGGCCGCGAGCGGGCACGCGGCTGTGCCGACTCACGAGGCGAGGGCGCGCGCGCCCCAGCATGGCGGGCTGGCGCCACACGTGGCCGCAGCCCAGGCACTCCCAGACCGTCGGGCCCGCTTCCGCCGAGTCGCCGGGTCGACTGCGGATCGTCCAGGGCACGATCCGCACGCGCGCGGTCGTGCAGCGTGGGCAACTCGTGCGAGGGTCGGAGGGGTCGATGGTCGTGGCCACGGGAAGATCCTCTGGCGTGGTTGGAGAACGTGCTGCGGTTCGGCCCTCACACGGCTGCAAATGCCGTGCGCGGCCGGACGGGCCGCCAGGCGGGCTCCGCACGCACGCGTGACGCGCAATGCGGCGGCCAGGTGGCAACACGCCACCCGGCGCGGCGGCCGTCGAAGCCCGTCGCCCGATCGCGACGAAGGCGCTCGACGGCGCGTGGATCGTGGCAACAGTGCACACCTTGCTCCGGACGATCGAGCTCGCCACGGCGTTCGTGGCCAGCGCCGCGAAGCGGACCACCAGAGCGCGCGCCGGGTAGGGGCGCCGGCTCGCCGCCCGAGCGCCGTCCCTCGAAAGGGTGGAGGGGACGCTGCCCCATGCAGCGTCCCCTCCTGAGGGTCGTCTCCGAGGCCGCCAAGCTCTCGGAGTCATCCAGAACGGACGACGGGCATCGAGCAAGTCCCGCGCCATCGATGCATGGAGCCGTGTCGCCCGGAGTTTTGCGGGGCAACCCCGCGCCCCGGGCTCCATTGGGGCGCTCGCGGGGCGCCCGGGCCCGCGCGCGCCGCACCGCGCGCGTTGCGAAGCGCGCGAGGCGGGCCCCGCGCGGGCGCCAGTCCGCGCGCACGCTTCTTCACGCGGGTCGACAGCGCGGTGGTGTCGCGGGACACTCGGGTGGCCACGCGCTCGGGCCCACGGGCCACAGCGAGCGGGAGACGACGACATGCGAACCGGCACGGTGGTGATCGAGACGATCGAGAGCAAGGTGCTCAGAGGCAACAAGCTCGGCGATCCACACGTGCGCCGTCTGCCGATCTATCTGCCGCCGTCTTACGGCGACGAGCGGTTCAGCTATCCCTCGATCTACGTGCTCGCGGGTTTCACCGGTAGCGGCGAGATGCTGCTCAACCGCAGCGCCTGGTCGGAGACCTTCGCGGAGCGCTGCGACCGGCTCATCGCCGACAACCGGCTGAGGGAGTCGATCGTGGTCTTCCCGGACTGCTTCACCGACCTGGGAGGCAGCCAGTACCTCAACTCGTCGGCGACCGGCCGCTACGAAGACTACCTCGTCGACGAGATCATCTCGTTCGTCGATCAGCGCTACCGCACCATCCCGGGTGCCGCGACCCGCGCGGTGATGGGCAAGTCGAGCGGCGGCTACGGGGCGCTCGTGATGGGGATGCGCCATCCGGACGTGTTCCAGGTGGTGTGCTGCACCTCGGGCGACATGTACTTCCTCTACTGCTACCTGCCCGACTTCCCGAAGACGCTCGACACGTTCCGTCGCCACGGCGGCAGCACCTCTTCGTTCGTCGAGGCATGGCGGAGGATGCCCAAACGCTCGTCGTCGGGGCTCTTCCAGGCCGTGAACACCGAGGGCATGGCCGCAGCGTACTCACCGAACCCGCGCGCGAAGGCGGGCTTCGACGTGCCGTTCGACGAGAAGACCGGGCTCTTGCGCGAGGACGTCTGGAAGCGCTGGCTGGCGTGGGACCCGGTCCACATGCTCGACCGCTACGCCGCGAACCTGAAGAAGCTGTCGTCCCTCTTCCTCGACTGCGGCACCCGTGACGAGTTCAACCTCCACCATGGCCTGCGGATCTTCAGCGCCAAGGCCAAATCCCTCGGCGTCCCGCACCAGGCGGAGGAGTTCGACGACGGTCACATGAGCATCACCTATCGCAACGACCGCTCGCTGGAGGTGATCTCGAAGGCGTTCCAGCGCGCCCTGAGGGCGCCGCCGATGCCGCGCAGCGGGCGCCCGAGAAAGCCCAGTCGGCGCTCGGCGGGGAGGAAACAAGGCGCCTAAGACGCAGATCGCTCCACGCCTACCATCCCGTTAGCATCCAGCCTTCCGTTCCGTTCATTTTTCGCCTGACAAGCGGTCACTTTCAGACTGCCCACTCCTGGAAAATCGCCCTGCAAGCCGCCCTGAGCCCTCGGCTGCGCTTCGAGACCCTTTCCGAAGCCCACGCCGCCTTGCTTTTCGACGCCCTCGCCGCGGCGCGACTCTATCGCTACCTCCCCGAGCGAGCACCCGACTCGCCCGAAGCGCTGGCGCGGCGCTTCGCCGCGCTGGTGCGTGGGGCGCCGACCGACGTCGCTCAACTCTGGCTCAACTGGGCGGTCGCGTGTCGCGACCCCGAGCAGTGGATCGGGACCCTCCAGGCCACCGTCCTCCCCGACCGAGCCGGGAACGGCGCCTACGCGCTGATCGGCTACGCGCTCACGCCGGCGGTGTGGGGCCGCGGGCTCGGCACCGAGGCGGTGCGCTGGCTGGTCGACGAGCTTGCCCGGCGCTTCGCCCTCGACCGACTGGTCGCCACCGTCGACGTGCGCGACCAGGCGTCGGGGCGGCTCCTCGAGCGGGTCGGCTTCGTGAGGATCGGCGCCGAGGCCGCCGAGCTGCTCGGCGAGATCTCGACCGACTTCCGCTACCAGCTCACCTACTGACACCGGGCGGACGCAGGGCCCTCGCCTACCGCGCGATCTCGAGGGGGCGCGGTCCCTCCCTGCCCGGCGCCGGCGGGACGGCGCGGAAGAGCCACGCCATCACGAGCCCCGCGGCCAGGCCGATCGCCCACGTGACCGGGTCACCCCACTCCACCAGCTTGATGTACGTGGTGCCAGCGAGTCCCGCCGCCGCTAGCGCCACGTAGCGCCGGTCGCCCGTGGTGAGCGCGGTGTACGAGAGAAGAGCGCGTGCCCGGAGAGCGGGACGAGCGTGACGACCGGAGCGCTGCGCGTGGCCGACACCGCGAACACGAGCGCGTCGAGGGCGAGCCGCCGTGACGACAACGCCGGCAGCTCGGTGAGGCGCGCGCACACCCACAGCGGTGCGATGAAGGTCATCGGCGCCACGTAGTAGGTCGCGTAGCGAAGGCTCAGGAAGTCCGGACACACACGCGTGCCGCCGATCACCTCGGCGAGCGGCGACCAGAACGTCGTGAGCAGCGGGAACGCCACCGCCGCGACCACGAGCACGAGCGTGAGCGTGCGGCGGTGGATGTCGGCGAAGCGAAGCGCTGCGGCGACGGCGGGTGCGGAGCGTTCGGGCATCGGATCGGGCGCGGCTTCGCGGGGCGCGCCGCGATCCTAGCACCCGGTCCGGCCGCCGCGCCGAGCGCCCGGCGTGTTCAGTTCGCCACGTGCTGGAACACCGTGAAGATGGGCAGGTACATGGCGATGATCAGCCCGCCCACCGTTGCTCCGAGGCCGATCATGAGCATCGGCTCGAGGAGCGAGGTCAGCGCCTTCACCGACACGTCGACCTCGTCCTCGTAGAAGTCGGCGATCTTGGCGAGCATCGTGTCCATCGAGCCGGTCGCCTCGCCCACCGCGATCATCTGCACGACCATCTCGGGGAACACCTCGGTCTCGGCGAGCGGCTCGGCGATCGAGCGCCCCTCGCTGATGCTGGCGCGGGTCGCGAGGATCGCGTTCTCGAGGGTGCGATTTCCCGCGGTCCTGGCGGTGATCGCGAGCGACTCGAGGATCGGCACGCCGCTGCCGATCATGGTGCCGAGGGTGCGCGTGAAGCGCGCCACCCCCGCCTTCGCGAGGATCAGCCCGAGCACCGGCACCTCGAGGAGCAGCTTGTCGATCACCCGCCGCCCCGGCTCGGTGCGATGGAGCGCGCGCACCGCGAATGCCGCCGCCGCGAGCGCGATCACGATCAGGACCACGTACTCCTGCACGAAGTGGCTGACCGCGATCACCACGAGCGTGGGCGCGGGCAGCTTGGCCCCCACGCCCTCGAACAGCTTCTCGAAGGTGGGGATCACGAACACCAGGATCACCGCGGTCACCATCACCGCCACGCTCACGATCGCCGCCGGGTAGACGAGCGCGCCGCGCACCTGGCGGCGGATCTTCTCCCCCTTCTCGATGAAGGTGGCGAGGCGGTTCAGGATGGTGTCGAGGATGCCGCCCAGCTCGCCGGCCTCGACGAGGCTCACGAAGAGCTCGTCGAAGACGCGCGGGTGCTTGGCCAGACTCTCGGCGAACGTCTCGCCGGACTCGATGCCGCTCTTCACGTCGGCGAGCACCGCGCGGAGCACGGGCTCGCCACGCTGCCGCGACAGGATCTCGAGGCTCTGCACCAGCGGCAGGCCGGCGTCGATCATGGTCGAGAGCTGGCGCACGAACACCACGATCGCGCGCGGCTTCACCGTCGCCGGGAAGCAGCGCGCCTCGAGCGCCGCGACCCGACGCGCGAGCGTCTGCGTCGCGGCAGGCGCGCTGCGGGCAGCGACGGCACGTGGCCGCTCGGTACGGGTCTCGGCGGCGCGCCTAACGGGCACGTCGCTGGTTCGGATTCGCATGGCGCCCCCCCCCGGGAAGCGAACCGGCGGTCCGAAACCGCCAGGATCGAATATTTGCAAATAGCAAATACTAGGACGGGACGATTTGCAATGATTTCTGGACCCTGGCTCGGTTCAACCGAGCCTGCTCAGTGCGTGGCGGCGTCGTGGGCGTTGTCGCGGCGCGTGTCCTGGCGTTCGTCGCGCGCCTCGCCGCGGCTCTCGGTGCGCTCGGTCTTGCTCTCCTCGTGCAGCTCGGTGCGCTCGACGTGATCGTCCCGACGCTCGACCTTGCGCTCGTCGCGATTCCCTTCGCGGACCTCGCCGCGCCCGGCCGGCGTGTCGACGCTCGGGTCGTGGCGATCGGCGCGGTTTTCGTCGCGGCGCTCCACCGACTCGCCGTGGTTCTCCTGGTGGAGATCCTTGCGCTCCGTGGTGTTCTCGCGATGCAGGTCCTGACGATCGTCGCGGTTGTCGGTGCGGGTCTCCTGGCGGGTCTCGTGGCGCTCCGCCGATTCGGCGCGCACCGTCTCGGCCAACGCGGGCGCGGCGGCGACGCTCATGCCCGCGGACGCGAGCACGGCACTCCAAAGCTTGGAGGTCTTCATAGGTGTCGTTCTCCTCGGCACGACGGATGTGCACGGACGGTGCCGCGCGCGCTGTCCGTTGGCCCCGCCAGGAGGCGCTCGAGTCGAATCGAGACACCCGCGCGCGGTAAACCTTGCGCGCAGAATGTTCACGAGCTCCCCGCGAGCGCGCGCCGACGCCGTTCGCGCCCCGGAGCGGAGGCCGCGCCATGAAACTGCTGACGACTCTCGCTCACCGCTGGGCCGCGCCGCTCGGCATCCTCCTCGGACTCAGCGGACCGGCGGGCTGCGGCAGCGACGGCGCGGGCGGGAGCGGCTCGGGCACCGTCGCAGCTCCCTACTCGACCAGCGGCTGGGGTGCCATCCACGCCGACGCCAAGAACACCGACTCGGTGCCGTTCGACGGCCCGGAGGACCTGAGCGGCGCCTTCCACGCCGTCTCGGGGCGGATCATCGCCGCCGCGGCGACGATCGGGCCGGACGACACCGTGTACGTCGGCGTCGGTCCCCGCCTCGGCGGCTCCACCGACCCGGCCTGCTACCTGTTCGCGATCGACGGCGCCACCGGTGAAGAGCGCTGGTGCAGCGGCGAGGTGAACGGGCTCGCCGCCACCTCGTCGCCGCTGATCGACGCCGACGGCAACCTCTATCACGGCGACGACCGCGCGATGGTGAGCTTCCGCGCCGATGGCTCGGTACGCTGGAGGACGCCGATCGAGGGCTTCCCGATCAGCTCCCAGTTCACCCCCGACGGGCGGGTCCTCTTCATGACCCAGATCGGCCGGCTGTACGTGGTCGATCGCGCGACCGGCGCGCTCGCCATGGAGCCCTACGCCACGCTCCCCGGCGCGACCTACGACCCCGCCACCTCGAGCCCCTACGACTGCTTCACCGGCAAGGCCGACGGCACCTGCTACGCCGCCAACACGCCGAGCATCGACTTCGCCTCGGGGCGCTTCTTCTTCACGCTCACCGACCCGGCCGCGCCGCCCACCAAGCTGGTGGCGATGCGCTACGTGGGCGGTACCTCCCCGCGCGTCGAGCCCGAGTGGGAGAACTCGACCCTCGAGGGCGGCAGCGCCTCGAGTCCCGATATCTCCCGCGACGGCAAGCGGCTCTACGTGAACGACGCAGCCAACCATGTGCTCGCCCTCGACGCCCGCACCGGCGACGTGATCTGGAGCTACGACCTGGGCTTCTCGCCGCTCGGCAGCCTCTGCACCGCGGCCGACGGCACGATCATCCCGACCGGCGCCCGCGACGCCGCGGCGCTCGCGCTCCGCGACGCGGGCGACCACGCGGAGCTGCTCTGGAAGTCGAGCGAGTTCGGCTCGCGCTCGATCGCGGTCCACACCGCGAACGGCCTCGCCTACATCGTCGGCGCGCCGCCGGGCGCCCTCTTCGGCCTCACGCTGTTCGTGGTCGACGCGCGAAGCGGAGTGATCCTCGACCGCGAGCCGATCGCCGCGAACGACGCCGCCACCGTCGGCAGCTCGATGTCGAGGAGCGGACTACTGGTGGTTCCGGCCCTCCTCGACGGCCTCTACGGCTTCCACCCGGCGATCCCGTGACGAGGGCCGGTTCGCCCGGCGGCCGCGCCGAGACCCACTGCGTCCACTGCCACGCGCGCTTCGCGGTCGCGGACCTGGTGAACGCGATCGACGGCTACAGCCGGCAGGTGCGGGTCTTCTCGTCCCGAACCCCGTGCTGCGGCACCGGCGAGGAGCTCCAGATCGATGGCCGTACGCTGACACGCGGCTACACGTACGCCGCCGGGTCGCTTCACTTCGAGGGGATGATCGACCTGCCGATCGCGGGCCTGGTGGTCCACGACGAGGGCGCGGCGATGCGCCTCACCTTCCGCGGCCGCACCTGGACCGTGCCCGCGGGCTGAACCCGCCACAGCGCGCGCGGAGCGCCGCGATTCCTTGTGACGCGGAGGACCGGGTGGTACGGTTCGCGGGCTCGCCGGCGCACCCGCAGCTCGCGCCACGTCTGTCCTCGACATGCCGAAAGCACCAGCGAAGCCCCTCGTGGCGCGCACCAAGCGCACCTGCGCCGAGCCCCCCGCGTCGAACCGCGTCCGCCTCATCCAACTCGGCTGCGCCAAGAACCGCGTCGACGGTGAGTGGATGCTCGGCACTCTTGCGGCCAAGGGCTACGAGGTCGTCGCCGACGACCAGGACGCCGACACCATCATCGTCAACACCTGCTCGTTCCTGCAGGCCTCGGTCGAGGAGTCGATCGACACCATCCTCGAGGCCGCGCGCCTCAAGGAGGCCGGCAAGATCCAGCGCCTGGTGGTCGCGGGGTGCCTCACGCAGCGCTACGGCGCCGACCTCGTGAAGACGATGCCCGAGGTCGACCACTTCCTCGGTCCCGCCGGCATCGACCAGATCGTCGACCTGCTCCAGAAAGAGGACGCGCCGCGCGCGCTCGCCACCACACCGGATGCGTTCCACGCCGCCGCCACCACGCCCCGCCTGCGCACCACGCCGGTTTACACCGCGTACCTGAAGATCGCGGAGGGCTGCGGGCGAAGCTGTGCGTTCTGCACCATCCCGGCGATCCGCGGCCCGCAGGCGAGCCGCAGCATCCCCGACCTGGTGGCCGAGGCGAGGACTCTCGCCGAGTCCGGAGTGCGCGAACTGGTGCTCGTCGCGCACGACCTCACGTCCTACGGCCGCGACCTGCGCGGCGGCGCGAGCGACGGCCCCGACCTCGGCCAGCTCATGGAGGCACTCGGCGCCGTGCCGCGACTGCGCTGGATCCGGCTGCTCTACGCCTACCCCACCGCGGTGAGCGACTCCGTGATCGAGCTCCTCGATTCGGGCGCGCCGTTCGCGCGCTACCTCGACATCCCCGTGCAGCACGCGAGCGAGCGGATCCTGCGCTCGATGCGCCGCGCCTACGGCCGCAAGGGGCTCCTCGAGACCCTCGACCGGCTGCGCGAGCGGGTCCGTGACCTCACGCTGCGCACCACCGTGATCGTGGGCTACCCCGGCGAGACCCGCCGCGAGTTCGACGAACTGCTGGCGCTGCTCGACCGCTACCGCTTCCGGTGGGTGGGCGCCTTCACGTTCTCGCCCGAGGATGGCACCCACGCCGCCACCTTGCCCGAGCGCGTCGACGAGCTGACCGCGCGCTCGCGCCTCGACGAGCTGATGGCGCACCAGGCCACGACGACCGAGTCGATCCAGCGCGCCGAGATCGGCACCGAGCAGCTGGTGCTGGTCGAGGGCGAGCATCCCGAGAGCGAGCTCCTCGGCATCGGCCGCAGCGAGGCGATGGCACCCGAGGTCGACGGCTCGGTGATCCTCACCGACGGCGACGCCGTGGCCGGCGACTTCGTGCGGGTGCGGATCGAGGATGCGCAGGGCTGGGACCTCACCGGCGCGATCGTCGGCGACGCGCCCGCCGCCGGCGAGGACGACATCCCCACCCCCGAGCCGCGGCGCGGCGCCCGCCGTCCGGCGTCCGGAGACCGCCCATGAGCGAGACCCTCGCCGGACAGGTCGCGATCGTCACCGGCGCCACGCGCGGAGTGGGCCGCGCCATCGCGCAGGCGCTGGCGGCCCGCCGCGCCGCGGTCGCGTTCAACTACCTGATCCGCGACGACCTCGCCGCCGAGCTGGTCGCGACGATCGAGGGCGCGGGCGGCAAGGCCAAGGGCTACCGCCTCGACGTCAGCGACGCGGCCGGCGTGACGGCGATGGTCAAGGACGTGCGCGAGACGTTCGGCGGCGTCGACATCCTCGTCAACAACGCCGGCCTCACCCGAGACAGGCTGGTGCTGCGCATGGACGTCGAGGACTGGCAGCGCGTCCTCGACGTGAACCTCTCGGGTGCTTTCTACTTCTGCAAGGAAGTGGCGCCGTTGATGGTCAAGGCGCGGCGCGGCGCGATCGTGAACATCACCAGCGTGAGCGGGCTCGCCGGGCTGCCCGGGCAGGCCAACTACTCGGCGGCCAAGGCCGGGCTGGTGGGGCTCACCAAGTCGCTCGCTCGCGAGCTCGGCAAGCGAAACGTACGCGTCAACGCCCTCGCCCTCGGCTACGTCGAGACCGACATGACCGAGGGCCTCGGCGACGAATACAAGCAGCGCATCCTCGACAACATCGCCCTCGCGCGCTTCGGCAAGCCGGAAGACGTGGCCGACGTCGTGATGTTCCTGTGCAGTGACGCCGCCCGCTACGTGACCGGCGAGGTCATCCGCGTCGACGGAGGACTGGCGCTATAAGTCCGATCGCACGCCGGCGCCCGACGGCGCGGGCGCGCTCCACCCGCTCGTGGAGCGTCGGCGCTCCGTCGCCGACCAGCCGATCGACCGGGGTCAGCCCGGGCGAAAGCTCGCGCGGCGCTTCTCGACGAAGGCGGTGACGCCTTCGGCGAACTCCGGGCCGGCGGCGCACTCCGCGATGCCGACCGCCTCGGCGGCGAGCTGCGCCGCGAGCGGCCGATCGAGCGATTCGTTGAGGAGCTGCTTGGTGCGCCCGTAGGCGGCGGTGGGCCCGCGCACCAGCTTGCGGGCGAGCTTGGCGGTGGCGTCCACGAGCTCGGCGTCCGGCACCAGGCGGTTCACCAGCCCGAGCCTGAGCGCCTCGGAGGGCTCGATGCGATCGCCGAGGAGTGCCAACTCCATCGCCTTGCGCACGCCGACGATGCGCGGCAGCGCGTAGGTGCCGCCGCCGTCGGGCGACGCGCCGATGTTGCAGTAGCCCATCATGAAGAACGAGCCCTCGGCCGCAACCGCGAGATCGCACGCCATCATGAGCGACATCCCGAAGCCGACGCACGCCCCGCGCACGCTCGCCAACACCGGCTTGGGCATCCGCCGCAGGCAGATCACCGCCGGGTGGAGGCGGTGCACGATGCCCTCGAAGAGGATGCGCCGCTCCGCCGAGGTCAGCGACAACCGCTCGTGGAACCCCTTCACGTCGCCGCCGGCGAGGAAGTGATCGCCGGCGCCGGTGATCACCACCACCCGCACCGCGGGATCCTGCTCGAGCCGCGGGAACACCTCGTTCATGCCCTCGACCATCTCCGGCGAGAGTGCGTTCATGCGCTCGGGGCGATTGAGCGTGACGCGTGCCACGCCGTCCTCGATCGCGCACAGCAGGTGGTCTTGGGCCGGGGTGTTCATGGCGCGCCTCCAGGTTCGCGGGTCGGGCCATTCCGGCATACGAACGGCGCGCGGACAACCCCCGCGCACCGTCCGCGGCCTCGGCGGTCACCCGCTTGCCGGCCTGGCGG
The DNA here is from genome assembly GCA_016713535.1 of Deltaproteobacteria bacterium. GTDB lineage: Bacteria > JADJOY01 > JADJOY01 > JADJOY01 > JADJOY01 > JADJOY01. Next base: position 121,259 of record JADJOY010000003.1, on the reverse strand, counting down.
ATCGCTCAGAACTCGACAGAGCCGCCGGCCACGAGCCGATCGCCCGACAGCGTGCTGGTCGCGGTGGTGCCCTCGAGGGGGCCGCCCGGGGCCACCCACGGCCCGCTGATCGAGTGCTCGAAGCCGTGCGAATAGGCGATCGAGAGGTCGAGCCCGTCGAGGACCTTCACGGTGCCGCCGACACTCAGGTGGTGCTGGATGATCGCCGGAGCGGCGACGTTGAAGAAGCTCAGGCGGTCCTGGACCGGGTGCTCGTTCCACGCATAGCCGCAGCGCAGCGCGACGTCCTCGATCGGTTTCCACTCCATGCCGACGTTGACGCCGAAGATGCTCGACCAGCCAAAGCCGCGTACCGCGCTCTCCGGATCGAAGCCCTCGTCGTCGAAGCCCGCGGTGTTGGCGTAGTCGATGTAGCGTCCGTCCACGGCGACCAGCACGTTCTCGACCGGCCGGAACGCGGCGCCCACCGAGAGGATCATCGGGAAGTCCATGTCGAAGGTGATCTTGCGCGGGTTACCCGCCTCGTCGGCCGAGTTCCAGGAGTAGTCCTGGAACCACTGCGGGCTCTTCACCGTGAAGCCGAACGACCAGTCCTCGGTGGGCGTCAAATAGGCTCCCATCTGGGCACCGATCCCCCATGCCGAGTCGCCGCGCGCGGCGTCCGGGTAGGTGCCGATCGGCCCGCCCTGGGCGTTGTCGGGAGGCGCGGCAGGGAACGGTGACACCGCGAGGGTCGACCACGCCATCGTCGGCGCGAAGCCGAGCGCCAGCCACGGCGTCACCTGATATGCGAGCGTCGGCGAGAGCTGCAGCATCTGGAAGCTCGACGCGATGCCGCCGAAGCCGATGCCCTTGGGCGGCTGCGGCGTGGTGATCGGATTGTTCGGGTCGTACGGGTAGTCCACACCGAAGCCGCCGATGCAGATAGCGCCGACGCCGAATGCCCACGCCGACCCCGGCAGGTGGTGCACGGTGCCGAAGCTCGGGATCGGCAGGAGGTCGATGTCGCTTTCGGTCTTTCCCGCGAGGTCGTGGGTCGGGAACACGCCGAAGAAGGCACCCTTTCCACCGTGGACGCAAGGCTGGTCTTGGGGGCGAACGCCTCGAACGAAGCACTCACCCGCGAGTGCTCGAACGCCATGATCGAGGCCGGGTTCCATTGCAGGGCGCCGATGGTGTCGAGGGGGGCCGCGGTCCCGGCGCCGCCCATCGACGTGTTCACCGGGCCGATCGATTCCAGGACGTGGCCGCTCTGCGCGCTCGCGTTCGTCGCCGCGACGGAGAGCGCCGTAGCGCACGCGAGCGCCAGCCAACCGCGACCGGCCTTCACGAATCCACTGATTCTTGGCCCGAGCATGGAGCAACCCTCCCGCGCGCGACGAGCGGTCCGGCAACTCCGAGCGGTCTCGCTCAGGCGATCCGGTCCGGGCGCTCGCTGCGCCGTACGAGACGTTCGTGGTGCGAGGGCGGTGGCGTCAGCCGCAACCGCCCTTGGGTGCGACCTTCTTCTGGATCTTCACCTTCTTCAGATACTCGAAGTGACCGGCGTTGGTGCCGTCGAACCAGGTCAGCGACACCGGTACGATGGTCGGGCCGGCGTTGGCGCGCTCCACCACCTCGCAGTCGAGCTTCGGCTCGTGGCGCAGCACGTCGGGATGCGACGACGGCACCCGATCACCGACGGCGACCGAGAAGCGAAGCGGCATCCCGTCGTCATCCTCGGCGGGGGTCCTCGCCGCGTCTGCCCTCGCTATGCAGGGATCGAGCGGATAGGCCCCGAGCCAGCCGGCGATTCCGCCGTCGAGGATGTAGACGTTGACCAGCCCCTGCGCGACCAGCCGCTTCCACGCCTCGGTCGCCGCGCGCTCGCGGTTGCCGACCACCACCCACACGGTGCGGTCCGACTCGGCGAGGAGCTGGCGAACGACGCCAGGGTCCTCGGTGTCGCCGAGCGAGATGCGGCGCGAGCCGCTCAGGTGAAAGCGATTGAAGTCTGCCTCGTCGCGGACCTCGAGCACCCGCACCGAGAGCGTCAGATCACGGCGCAGCTCCACGAGCTCGGCCGGGTGGATCTGCACCCCGCGCTCCGCGAGCACCGGCCCGAGCTTGGGCTCCTTCCAGCGCCAGCGGTCGGCGATGGTCGGCTGGCCGATCGTTGCGGTCGCGCCCGCGAGTGCGACCAGCCCCACAGCGAACGCCGCGGCCTTCCGGCCAGTGAGGCTCGGTTCGCCGTACGAGAGCGCAGTCGTCTCGCCGGACTCGGCGGGATCCCGAGAACGCCCCCGACCGAACACCCGCTCGCTCACCTCGGCGACCACGAACACCCCCAGCGCCATGACGACGAGCCCTACGACCACGCTGCCCGCCCCGAGGCCGAGCGCGCCGTATACCGTGAGCCGGCCGTACGCCGTCGAATGCCACCAGCCCTCGAACGAGTGGACCGTCTCGCCGAACGCCAGCGCTCCGAAGAGTCCGCCCAGCACGAACATCACGCCGTCGAGCTTGAGCGTGGACGCCGCCACCAGCGACGTACCCGGGCAGAACCCGCCCACGATGAAGCCCACTCCCATGATCAGCCCACCCACGATCCCGGGCACCAGGTAGGTCGGGTTGATCCACGTCCTGTCGATATCGAGGAGCTCGAGGGCGGCCGCCAGGTGGACCAGCACGGCCGCCACGATGATGCCGGTGAACATCACCTTCAGCACGGTCATGTCGCGCAGGTAGAACTGCGCGGCGAGCCGCCGCGAGTCACCGAACCCCGACATCTCGAGCACGGCGCCGAAGCCCACGCCGACGAGCAGGAAGATCGCGAAGTAGCCGAGCGAGCCGGCGTGCGGCGCAAGATCGAAGGGTGCCATCGCCGCCTCCTAGTTCCACAGCCGCCGCACCGGCCACGCCAGCAGGTAGGCGCCGGCGAAGACGGCGAACATGAACGCAAAGCTTCCCACCGAGAGCATCGCGCCGCCGCTCAGGGCCTGACCCGAGGTACAGCCGCGGGCCATGCGCGCGCCGTACATCATGATCGCGCCCCCCGCGAACGCGAGCGCCCACCGAAGCGGCACCGTGACGTGCGGCCCGCGCCGCGTCTCTGCGTGGAACCGTCCGTTGGCGATGCCCGAGATCGCCCCGCCGAGGAACGTCCCGAGGAGCATGTAGACGGACGCGTCCGCGAACGGCCGGCGGTTGCCGCCGCCGATCTCGGACATGTAGGCGACTCGGTCGACGTGGTCCGGCGCCACCGCCGCGAGCGCGCCCACCTGCACGCGCGTGACCGCGGCTGACGCACCGAGCCCGTTGCCGGTGATGAAGAACGAGAGGAAGAGCACCACCCCGAGCAGCGTGCCGCCCAGGTACGCGTTGACGTACGGACGAGGCTTGCGGGCCGAGTCAGTCATGGGATCCCCCGGTCGCTGCGCCGTCGGTGGCCTCGACCTCCTCGTAGCCGTCGACCATCGCGCGGATGTGCGCGAGGACCGTGTGCCCGGTGGTGGTCAGGTAGAGGTGCAGCACGAAAAAGGCGACGAAGAGCCACGAGCCCAAGTTGTGCAGCGGCGCCACCGTGGCGAGACCGCCCAGGGCGTCGGCGAAGGCGGGCCAGCGTGAGGCGCCCCAGATCACGACGCCGCTCAGCACCTGGAACGGGAAGAGCACGTTGAGCAGAGCCAGGTACGTGAGCTGCTGGAGGGGGTTGAGCTTTCGCATCTCCGACTTGGCGCTCGGCGCCGGCTGGCCGAGGAAGATGCCGCGCGCGTAGTAGCTCGCCTGCTCGGCGACCTCGTGGGCGAGCCCATGCGAGGGCGGGATGAACTGCCGGATCGCGCCCGACGCCAGGTGGTAGAAGAGCGACAGCGCCGCATTCACGGTCAGCACCACCGCGAAGAAGTTGTGGATGCGGACCATCGCGGGCAGCGCACCGGCCGGACGCAAGAAGCCGAACTGAGTCGCGAGCCCGGAAGCCATCAGCGCGAGGATGCTGGCCGCCATCAGCCAGTGCCACACGCGCTCGTACACGCCGTAGACGTAGACGCGTCGCGTCGGACGGCTGGTGACACCCGCGCGGCGACGGGATGCGACTCGCAGCACCGCGTGGACGAGGACGCCCGCGGCCACGGCGCACACCACGCCGAGACCGAGCCGGTTGCTCCAGGCCGACCGTGACAGCCCGAACACGTAGAGGCGAGCTGGCGCCACACCTCGCGCCTCGATGCGCAGCCGCCCGCCGGCCGTCACGAGCGTGGCGCTGGAGGCCGCGGCGCCGCCGAGGATCGGCGCGGCAGCTGGGTCCGGCGTACCGTAGGGGGCGTATTCGCCGAGATCCAGGCTGCTGGCGAGCCGGGAAGCCGTCGCGTGGCAGCGCTCGCAATCCCGCTCGACCAGCGCGCCCGAGGCGACGCCGTGGTCGAGATGATGCAGGGTCACCTCGTGGCGGATCTCGGGATCCTGGACGCCGAGCGCGCGCAGCCGCGCGGCCACGAGCGAGCGCTTGCCGTCCGAGTCGAGGCGCAGCTCGTCGCCCGAGAGCGTGCCATCCCGGTCGGCATCGAAGAACTGCAGGATCTCCGGGCGGTACGCTGGGCCGTCGAGGTATGCGGCGCGGACTGCGTCGACGGAGACCGGCTCGAGTGCTCTCGCGGACGCCCAGAAGAAGCGCTCGACGGCATTGAACGGACCGAGCCTGGCGGCTCCGCCGGAGGCAACCGGAAGCAACAGCGGCACGTAGCCGGTGCCGACCTCGGCGTTCAGGCCCTCGCCGCGGCCCTCGGCACGACCACGGTACGCGATCAGCGGCGCTCCGTCGGCGCGAACCGCCGTGGCGTCGATCATGCGCGCGGCCGGCCCCATCGGGTCGGGAACGTGGCACGCCTGGCACTCGAGCTTCGCCAGATGACGGGCCTTGTAGGGCAGGAATTCGTGAACCGCGCTCGCGTCGTGACAGTCGGTGCAGACCGCCGACGCGAGCCGGTGGTCCGGGCGATGGAGAAAATCGGAGAGCGCGATCCGGCGCGGATCGTCCGACAGGAACGAGAGCTTGCCGGTGCGCTGCGTCTGGCGTGTGGGACTGTTTGACGCGTAGTGGCAGTCGACACACCTGACCTGGCGCCGCGCGTGGACGTCCCACGGGTACGTGCGGGCGGCCTTGCCGGCGAGGTTGAGGAACGAGTCGGACAGGTTCTGCGCCGAGAAGACGACGCCGGTCTCGAGCGTGAAACGAGGGCTATGCCCCAGCTCGGCGGCGCGCTCGAACTCGCGCGGCACGACCACCGGTGACGAGCCGGTGTGGACGATGGCATGACACGAACCACAGTTCGCGTCGCGCGGGCTGGAGATGCGGATCGCCTCGCGGCGCAGGGTGCCGTCGGTCTCCCACGCGCTCGGGTCGGTCGGGAGCTGCCCCCCTTCCACGTGGCAGCTCACGCACGGTGCGCTCGCGTGCGCCGTGGCATCGCCGTGATGCGAGGCGATGTAGGCCGCGTCGTGACAAGCGCCGCAGGTACGCTCGGCCGACATCGCCTGGCCAGGGACCGTGACCCGCTCGCCGCTCTGGTCTCGGGCGGCGAAGGCGGGATGCATCGGGTTCGGTCGCCCCCCCGGCACCATCCTCGCGCCGGCCTCGGGTACGGCGACTTCGCCGTGCTCAGCAGCGGACGAGGCGCGCGCGCCGAGCGTACCGACCACGATCGCGAGGATCGCGAACGACCGCAGCGCGCGCCTCATCGCCGGCCTCCCCTCTGGATCGGGTCGCCTTCGTAGCCGAGCGCCGCCCAGTCGAGGCGCGAGCCCTCGCCGTGGCAGCTGTCGCACGTGAGCGCTCGCTCCTTGGGCTCGACCATGTGAGAGAGCGGCCAGTACATGGCCGTCCTGGCCCAGCCGTACTTACCGCTGAACTCGAGCCCCGAGGCCGCAGCACCGAGCTCGAGCGCCTTCTGCCAGTCGAAGTCGTGCCAAAATCCGCCCGGTCCGCTGGTGATGGGCGGAATCAGCACCGCGCGCTCGACATCGTACGGGACGATCGCGCGGTGGACTTTGAATGGCCAGATCTTCGCGGACGGGTCGCGGATGTCGCCGCGCGGGTGGTTGAGGTCGACCACCGTGGTCGGGTCGATGCGATCACCCACCAGATACCGCTCGACGCTCTGGTTGAACCATCCGTATTCCGGGATCAGCTCGTGACCGTAGACGAACTCGCCCTTGATCTTGAGGTACTCGTGCGGGTCCTCGACGCGGGTCGGGTCGCCAGCCTTGCTCCAGTCCCAGAAGGTCTTGGTGGGCAGCTTCCGCGCGAACGACGAGATGTGGCAGGTCTGGCAGGCAACCGAGGCCAGATGGGTGTTGATGCGCGGGTCGTGGTGCGGTGGTGCCTGGTGGCAGTCGGTGCACGCCACGCCGTTCGAGTCCTCGACGCTCACCGAGAACGCGCGGCCGGAGATCTTGTGCTCGCGGGTCTCGTGGCAATCGATGCACAGGAACCCGCTGCCCATGTGGACGTCGTCGGCGCGGCTCGGGTTCTCCAGGCTGCTGTCGAGGTCACCGTGCTTCACCGCCTGCCCGCCGCCTCCGTAGTTGTGACAGACCCCGCAGTTCTCGCGGGTCGGGAAGCCGACGGTGCGCGCCACCGCGGCGAGGTCGAGGGACGGGTCCGGCAGGCCCGCGCTCCCTTTCACGTACTGCCCGCTGCGCTCGTGGCAGACCAGGCAGTCCACGTTCTCGGCGGCCGCGAAGTCGAACGAGGTGTCGCTCCAGCCGTAGCCGGCGTGGCACTTCGTGCACGACGCCAGGTTCCCGGTGACACTCAGACAGAAATTGTTGAGCGCGTTTTTCTTGCCCAGCCGGGTCGGCGCGTCGTGACCGGGGATCGTCACCTCGTCGCCGAGCCACAACCAGTGCGGCGTCGTCATCATCTGCGCGGCGCTCTTCTCGTGGCACTTGAGGCACGCGCGCGTGACGTCCTGGGGCGTGTCGAGCTTGCTCGTGAAATAGGGCGAGTGGTCGAGATGAGCGCGGGTGGGGCGCTGGAAGGCCGGCGCCACGGGCGGCGGAAGCGCGCTCGGCCGGCCCGTGACGTACATCGCGAGCGCGGCCAGCACGCCACCCAGCACCGCCATCCAGGCCTGTAAGCGGCGCGGGCGGTTCACGACGTCCCCCGGCGAGCCAGCGCAGCGCTCGACGACGCGGCAGGCGCGGCTTGCGGTGTGTTCATCACGGCCTCCGAGCGGCAGCTCCAGATCGCTCGCAGCGCGCGCCCCGTTTCCAGCAAGCGGGCCACAGACTCGCTGCCCCCGGGTGCTAACGCATCCGCGATGCCAGAAGCGAACCCCTCGAAATACCGAGACAATTCCGGATCACGCCTGCCAAACGAGGTGCGAATCGGAACGTAACGATGCACCATTACGTTTCATGTGAAACGTACCGATGCTCGGCCGGCGTTGCAGCCAAGCGAGGCTCGAGCCTCGCACTCCGGCGGACTCCGACGACCGTGCTCAGGCGAGACCGAACTCGCGCATGCGCCGCCACAACGTCGTGCGGCTCACGCCGAGCTGGCGCGCGGCTGCAGCCCGCCGCCATCGGCTCGCCTCGAGAAGCGCGCGGAGCCGCGCCGGGTCCTCGAGCACCCCGGGGGTTCGCGGACCCGAGGCGGCCAGGTCTCGCGAAGGAGGCGCATCGGCCCGCAGGGTGGCCGCGGCTGCTCGCAGCGCGCTCGCCTCGTCGTTCGGCTCGACGATCTCTCGCGGCAGGTCCTCGGGGAGAAGTGTCTGTCCCTTGCAGACCGCGACCGCGTATTCGAGCGCGTTCTCGAGCTCCCGGACGTTGCCTGGCCAGGGGTACGCCAGGAGCGCGCGAAGCGCATCGGGCGAGTACCGCAGCGCACGCCCGTGGCGAGCGCCGACGCGCGCCAGGAGCGCGGCGGCGAGTGGCGAGATGTCCTCGCGCCGCTCCCGCAGCGGGGGAATCTCGATCGGAACGACGCGCAGCCGGTAGTAGAGGTCCTCCCGGAACACTCCATCGTGGACTGCGCGCTTGAGGTCGACGTTGGTGGCCGCGAGGATTCGCGCATTGGCGGGCCGCGATCGGCTCTCACCGAGTCGCTCGAAGGTGCGCTCCTGCAGCACGCGCAAGAGCTTCACCTGGATCGGCAGCGGCAGGTCCCCGACCTCGTCGAGGAAGAGCGAGCCGCCGGATGCAAGCTCGAAGCGCCCCACACGATCCCGCACCGCGCCGGTGAACGCGCCGCGCACATGCCCGAACAGCTCGCTCTCGAGGAGCTCGCCGGGTAGCGCGCCGCAGTTGACCGCGACGAAGGGTCCATGCCGGCGCTGCGAGCGCGCGTGGATGGCGCGTGCCACGACCTCCTTGCCCGTGCCGCTCTCGCCGGTGACGAGGACCGTCGCTTCGCTCTGTTCGAGGTTCTCGATGAGCCGGAAGATTCGATCCATCGCGGCGGATCGACCGATGAGACCAGGCAAGGGCGCGCGCGGCTCGTGGAGCTGATCTTCCTCGGCGGGCCGCAGAACGACGACGTACGCGACCCGTGGATCGCACGCCGCGCCCGGCTCCGCGCAGAACGGCGCCGCCGTCACCGATACCAGGCGCGGGTCGGCGCCCGGCACCGTGAGCGTGGCACGCCATCCTTCACGGCGCTCGCCTGCGCGCAGCGCCTGGCGGAGGGTCCCGCCCTCGCCGAAGAGCTCACTGCCGAGCAGCTCCGCCAGCTCGCGGCCAGTGGCGCTCGCCGACGCGCCCTGGTGCATCACGCGGTCGAGGATCGTCGAGGCGTGAAGCACGCGGAACGTCGAGTCGACGCACACGAAGATCCGGCCCAGCGAGGCGAACGCCGAGCTCACGCCGTCGATCGCCGCGCGCAGCGCGGCGTCGTCGGCGCCAGTGGTGGCAGCGCGGCGCGCTGATTGCGTGGGTCGGTCGGGAGGGGCGGGCGGCGCGTCCGCCGGCCGGCGCGGTCTCGTGGCGTTCGCTCGCGGTGCGCCGGTCTTGGCCAACCTTGCTCCTCGGATCGGTGCGCTCCGCTGACGGAGCGCTTCAGTCGCCCCGGAAGAGCTGATCGGCGACCTGCTTGAGGCCGCTCAGGTCGTGGACGTCGTCGTCGAGGAACGGCACGCGGTAGATCGGCAGGTTCTTCTGCCCCACCCGCCCCCTGAGGTCCTCGAGGTAGAGCGCCTCGCGCTCGGCGAGCGCCTCGTGGTCGCGGTAGGTCTGGGCGAGCGCGCGGAGGAGCTGCACGCCGACGGCACCGTCGGACTTCGTCGACTTCACGTTGCCGCGCAGCTTGTCGATGGTCTTGGCGAAGCGCTTCCCCCGGTCGAACGGCTCGTGGACCATGTTCACGACGAAACCGCCGAACGGCATCGCGAGCTCGACGAGCTTCTCGTAGAAGAAGACACCTTCGGCGAGGGTGTCGGGGCGCGGCCCGGTGACGAGCATGAACACCGAGTCAGGCGAGCGGATCAGCTCGGCGACGCGGTCGGCGCGCTCGCGAAAGCCGTCGAAAAGCGCGTCGAAAGCGTCGAAGAAGTCCGCGATCTCGCGCAGCACCTCGAGGCCCGTGAGCTTCTCGAGGACCTGAAACGTCCGCCCCATGCCCTTCTGCACCATCTTGTAGCCGAAGTGCCCGAGCCGGAAGTACGGGCGCAGGAACTTGTCGAGGACGTCACTGGCGACGAAGTGGTTGATGCGGGTCGGCGCCTCCAGGAAGTCGAGCGCGAAGCTGGTGGGCGGCGTGTCGAGCACCAGCACGTCGTAGTCGCCGCTCTGGGTCAGCTCGTAGAGCTTCTCCATCGCCATGTACTCGGGGGTCCCGGCGAGGGCGCTCGAGATGTTCTGGTACATGCGGTTGGCGAGCACCGTGTCACGGATCTCGGCGCTCGGCGCGTAGCGCTCGACCAGCGCGTCGAAAGTGCGCTTGGTGTCGAGCATGAGCGCGTGCAGCTCGCCGCCCTTGGCGTCGAGACCGGCCTCCGCGAACGCCGAGGCCGGCACCGGGCGTGGCTCGTTGTCGAGGCGATCGAGGCCCAGCGAGTTGGCGAGGCGCTTCGCGGGATCGATCGTGCACACCACGGTGCGCTTGCCGGCGAGGGCGTGCTCGAGGGCGATCGACGCCGACACCGTGGTCTTGCCCACGCCACCGCTGCCGCAGCAGATGATGACGCGCTTGCCGGCGAGGGTGTCGCTCAGGCTCACGAGCGCCTCCCCGGCTTGAGCTTGGCGCGGTTGGCGGGGATCGGCAGCCCGAACGCGTCGACGCCGACCTGCTCGAGGATCGCCGCGGCGACCGCCTCGGTGAGCGGGCGCCCGGGCTGGATGTCGAAGAGGTACGGGACCAGCACCTTCGGCCCCGCCATCTCGGTACGCAGCCGCTCCAGGTACACCTCGCCGAGGCGGCGCCGCTCGAGCACGCGCTCGGCACCTTCCACGAGCGCCTCGGCGACCTTGGGATCGATCTCGACGCCGGACTCGACGGCCAGGCGCGACGGGTTGGCCCGCACCCGCTCCCACGCGTTCACGAGCGCCTCGGGCACCACCTCCGGGTACACGCCGTTCACGAACGTGGTGCCTCGGTGCATTCCCACGTCCACGCGCACCGTGTGGTCGAGCTCGAGTGACTCGTTGACCGGCATCTCCTCGGGCAGCGTCACGATGTGGAACGCGGTGTGGGTGGGATCGGTGAGGAGCTTGAGGACGTCCTTGGTGTAGTGGTGGATCGGTCCGACCCGGATGGTGTCGAGGATCACCTGCGGCGTCTTGAAGAGGCTGACACCGTGCCCGGTGGCGGGCGCGTCGAAGACGATGCGGTCGAACTGGACACCCTTGATCCCCGACCCGTCGGGCTGGCAGAGGAACCACATCTTGCCGAGGATGAAGAGCTCCTCGAGCCCCGGCGCGGCGGCGATGAAGTAATGGAAGAGGTCGCGCTTCAGGAGCTGGTCGTAGAGGAACTTGACCTTGAGCTTGAGGATCAGGAACTCCTCGAGGCTCTCGCGCCCCGAGATGTTCGAGCCCCACAGGTTCTCCTCGATCCTGCGGGTCTTGTAGTCGAGCTTGTGGGTGCCGAGGCAGTGGCTCAGCCCCTCGCGGATGTCCGAGCCGATGAGCAGCGTCTTGAGCCCGGCGCGCGCCGCGTTGAGCGCGAGCGCGGCGGCGAACGTGCTCTTGCCGACGCCACCCTTGCCGGCGACGACGAGGATGCGGCGATCGAGGCTCAGGGCGTCCTGATCCATCGGCGAGGAGGCTCTGGGAGGTGGGGAGGGCGGCGTGCGAGCAAGCTTCTCGGGCGCCGTCGTGGGGGCGCGAAGCTAGCCCATGCCCTTCGCGTCGGTCAATCGAGCGGCGAACCTTCGCGAGCCGTGGCGGTACCGCGATCGAAGCGCACGCCGGAAGGGTAGCCAGCCGCCCTCGCGATGTGCGTTATCTCCCCTTCCCACCGCCGCGCGACTCGCACGCTGCAGCGCTCCATGACACGTCGCATCGCGTTCATCAACGAGAAGGGCGGCAGCCTCAAGACCACGCTCACGGTCAACGTGGGCGGGTACTACGCGCTCAAGCGCAAGGAGCGCGTGCTGATCGTCGACCTCGACCCGCAGGGGCACGCCGGCAAGTGCCTCGGTCTCGACGTGCGCGGGGCCGAGCGCACCGTGCGCGACCTGCTGGCGGACCCGACGGTCCACCCGCGCGACGTCGCGATCCCGAGCCGCATCGAGGGGCTCGACGTGATCGTCAGCAACAAGAGCCTCACCAACCTGCCGCTCACCTCCGACGCCGACCGCGACTGGACCGAGCGCCTGGCAAAGCAGATCGACAAGGTGCGCGGCTACGACTGGATCCTCTTCGACTCGCCGCCGTCGCTCGGCTTGCTGTCGATGAACGTGCTGCTCGCGACCATCGAGGTGGTGATCCCGGTCAACCTCACCTTCCTGGCCCTCGACGGCTGCGCCGAGATCGTCGACACCATCGAGAGCCTGAAGAGCCGCTACCACCGGCCCTACCTCGGCGTCACGCTGGTGGTGCCGACGCTCTACCGCCCCACCCGCCTCGCCAACGAGATCCTGGACAAGCTCGGCGAGCACTTCCGCGGGCGGGTCGCGAAGACCGTGATCGGCTACAACGTCAAGATCGACGAGGCGCAGAGCCACGGCCAGACGATCTTCGAATACGCCCCGGACTCGGCGGGCGCCGAGGCGTTCGCGGCCCTCGCCAAAGAGATCAAGCGGAAGGGCGAGAGCTGAGCACGCGCCGCCGCCCACCCGTTTCTCCACCCGAGCCACCCCGCCCCCACCTCACCGCCTGCCCTCGCCATGAGCAGCAAATCGGTCCTCGGCCGCGACCCGTTCTCGAGCTTCCACCACACTCGCGCTTCCGCGCGCGCGCCGCAGGCGAAGGTCGACCCCGGCCCGCCGGTGGGATCGCCGGGCGCCGAGGCCCTCGCCCCGCCGCCCTCGGCGCCCGCGGCGCGCAGCGCTCAACGACCCTCGCCGCGGGCGCGGCCGGCTGCACGGCGGGTGCGCGAGCTGGTGATCGATACCGGCGAGGTGCCGCGCCGTGGGGCACGAGCCGAGGCCGCCCCGAAGCCCGCGCGCGGCGCCGACGAGGCCACGTTCGCGCGCCTCGAGAACCGCCTCGAGAAGGCACTCGCCGAGTCGGCGCCGTCGCCCCGCGCGAGCGCCGCGCGCTCCGCGGCGCGCCGTGAGGTCCCGATCGAGCGTGGCGCGGAGATCGACGAGCGCATCGAGGAGCTGCTCGCCGCCGCCGAGCGCGGCGCTCGCGGCATCGCCGCGAGCGGTGGGATCTCGGGCGAAGCCATGACCCAGGTCGGCCTGGTGCGGCGGCTCGTCGAGCTGGCGGACGGCGTTCGCGAGCTCGGCAGCCTGGGGAACCTGCGGGGCCTGTGGCGCGAGCTCGCCGGACGCGAGGCCGGCGACGCTGCGGGCGCGGGCGCGGCGGTCGACGGCGCGTTCGCGGCGCGCGTCGAGCCGATCGTGGACTTCCTCTACGAGAGCTACTGGCGGGTCGAGACCAGCGGGCTCGAGCAGGTGCCGGCGACCGGTCCGGCGCTGGTGGTCGCGAACCACGCCGGGCTCCTGCCCTACGACGGGCTCATGATCGCACGCGCCATCCGCGGCGCTTCGGCCACCGGGCGCGAGGTGCGCTTCCTGGTGGACGACACGGCGTGGGATTTCCCCGTGATCGGGCCGCTCACGGCGCGCCTCGGCGGCCTGCGCGCGAGCCAGGAAAGCGCGGAGCGGGTGCTCGTGCAGGGCGGCGTGGTGATCGCCTTCCCCGAGGGCGTCCAGGGGATGACCAAGAGCTACCGCGATCGCTACCAGCTCGAGGACTTCGGACGCGGCGGATTCGTGGCGGTGGCGATCCGCCACAAGGCAACGCTCGTGCCGTGCGCCGTGATCGGCAGCGAGGAGATCCACCCGATCGTCACGCGCTTCGACCGACTCGGAAAGCTCGTGGGGCTGCCGACGCTTCCGATCACGCCGACGCTGCCGCTGCTCGGCCCACTCGGCCTCGTGCCGCTACCCAGCAAGTGGCGGATCCAGTTCGGCGCACCCACGGCGACCGCCAAACGCAAGGGAAAAGGCGCCGACGACTACCTCGCCGTCACGCGGATCCGCGACGAGCTGCGGGCGACGATCCAGCGTGCCCTCGACGCCACCCGCGAAACGCACCGCTCGCGCTTCTTCGGTTGACGGGCGCGTCGCAGCGAGCCGGTCACGCGCTCGAGCGGGAGCAATGCGCCGCGGGGGGCCGGAGCCCCCCACGCTACGAACACCCTCGTAGACCTTATGGAGCGACGGGGGTTCCATCCCCCGTCGCCGGGCCCACGCGCCTTCCGTGAACGACCCAGATGGAACGATTCACCGCCTCATCGCGACGCCACGCACGAAGCGCGGGCGGGGGGCTGGAACGTGCTCCACTGCAGAACCCCTCGGCCGGCCGCGCTACGAGTGGACTCGTCGATGGGCCCGTCGCAGAGCGACGGCGGCGAGCCGGGCGAGCCGACTCGGGGGTGGCACCCGCCGGGATTCACTCCCGGCGGGCGGGGGGCTGGAACAGCCCCCCGAGAAAACTCACGCCACCTTCTCGTCGTTCGCGGCGGCGGCCGCCTGGGCACGGCGGCGGCGGGCGCGGGTCGAGTCGGCGCGCGACTTCCGGGCCAGCTCGCTCTCGAGCTCGGCGATCTTCTTCTCGAGCTCGCGCACCTGTCCGTGCAGCGACGAGACCCCGGTCACCTTCTCGAGCGCGAAGCGCATCCGCTCGTCGAACTTCTTCTGGAAGTCCTCGACGCCGCGACGCGGCGCCGCGAAGATCTCGCGCACCACCTCGCGCGCCTCGTCGAGGGTGATCTCGCCGCGCTCGAAGAGCTTGAGGATCCCTTTCTCGGTCTCCTCGAGCGCATCCTTGAGCGGCATCAGCGCGCCTTGCGGGTTGACCCGCGCCACCAGCTCGGAGAGCGACTCGCCGCTCTGCTGGATGATGCGCTTGAGGAACGTGAGCGGCAGCACGCTGTGACGCGCCTTCTCCTCCTCGAGGATGATCTGCGTGAGCGTGACGGCGGTCAGGTCTTCCTTGGTGCGGTTGTCGATGACCTGGATGTCCTCGCCGCGCTTCACCATCTCGGCGATTTCGTGGAGCGTGACGTAGGTGGAGGAGTCGAGGTCGTAGAGCTTTCGATTCCCGTACCGCTTGATGACCTTGGCCATGTGTCCTCCTCCGCCAGACAGCGGACGCAGTCGAGCTGGCGGATGCGAGACGACGCACCGCGTGATGATAACGGGTACCACCTCATGGCGCGGAGCGTCAACAGCGCCCCCGGGGATCCCCGGAGCCTCGCGGGACCGCCGAAAATCGGATCGGATCGCGGCCGGCCGGGAGATTCTCGCTCGGGCTTCGATCCATGCGGGAGTGGAGTTCGAGGAGGCGTAGCGATCCGGCGCGGCTGGCGCACGCTCCCCGGCCGCGCGGGCGGCCGCGACATGTCGTGGCCGCGACGCCACGGCGCGAACTCTCGCGGCCGCGATTCCCCGTGGCGCTCGGCGGCGCCGCGAGGTGGATCGGAATCTTTCCGTGGAATTCCGCCACCTCCCGGCACATCGGCGAGATCCTGACGGGTTGGCCCACCGGCTGCACTGCGCCCCGCCCGTGGCGACCATGTTGCGAATCTCGGAGATCCCCGGCGACCCAGGTCACTCCGTGACGTTGCGCCTCGAAGGGCGCGCGATCGGCCCCTGGGTTCCCGAGCTCGGGCGCATCGCGCGCGCGAGCGTCGCGCAGTACTCGCGGGTGACCCTCGATCTCGCGGCGGTCACGTTCCTCGATCCCGGAGCCATCGCGTTGCTTCTCGATCTGGAAGCCCGCGGTTGCGTCCTCGCTGGCCCCTCTTCGTTCGTCGACGCCCAGCTTCGGGCCCGGAGTGCACCGTGAACCGTCTCGCGATCCAGAGCGCCACGTCGTCCGTCTCGCCCACGATGGCCCCGGTCCCATCGCCCTCCGGCGAAGCCGGGCTCCTCACGGCGCTACGGGCCGGCGACGAGCAGGCGTTCCTCGGCCTGGTCGGGAAGCTCCACTCCGGGCTGATCCGGGTCGCGATGCTCTACGTCCGAACCCACGACGTCGCCGAGGAGGTGGTGCAAGAGAGCTGGATCGCGGTGCTCGAGGGACTGCACCGCTTCGAGGGGCGATCGTCGCTCAAGACTTGGATCTCCCACATCGTGGCCAACCAGGCGCGCACCCGCGCGGTGCGCGAGGCGCGCTGCCTGCCGTTCTCGTCGTTCGACGAGTCGGTGGCGCGCGAGCTCGCCGACACCGCGCCCAGCGTCGCGCCCGAACGCTTCACGCGCTCGGGCGACGGCGAGGGGCACGGCCGCGCCGGCCACTGGGCGGATCCGCCCCGCGACTGGCGACGGGGATCGGCCGAAGGCGCACTCCTCGACGCCGAGACGCTGCGGTTCCTGGAGGTGGCGCTCGACACGCTGCCGCCGGCGCAGAAGATCGTGGTCACGCTGCGAGACGTCGAGGGATGGGAGTCCGAGGAGGTCTGCAACGCCCTCGGCCTCTCGGAGACCAATCAGCGCGTGCTGCTGCACCGCGGACGTGCGCGGCTCAGGGCGATGCTGGAGCGGCACCTCGGACACCACCGCTCGTGCACACCGACCCGTTCGGCCACTCGCTCGGCACGCTCCTGACGGGTTACGTCGACGGCGAGCTGCCGGCAGCGCTATCGCGAGCGGTGAGCGGGCACCTCCGGGAATGCGACTCGTGTGGCGCCGAGGTCGCGAGCCTGATTCGGCTCAAGAGCGCGCTGCGTGCGGTCCGCTCTCCGCCACCGAGCGCCACGGCGCAGGCGCGGCTCGTGGAACGCTTGCGCGCCGCGCGGCTGGGTCGGTGACCGAGCACCGACGCTCCAGCGGTTCGCCTCCGACGCGCCGGCTTCGCGGGCGCACACTTCAGTCGACGTCGACCTTGCGGGTGCGGGCACCCCGGCGGCGCCCCGCGCCGCGCTTCTCGCCGGCGGCGCCCTGCTCTTGCGCCGAGTCGGCACGCGCCGCCGCGCACTCGCGCTCGATCACGCCGATCACCGCGTCGAACCCGCCGAGCGCCGGCGAGCGCGCACCCTCGCCGTCGGCGACCGCGCGCCGCTCGGCGACCAGCACCTCGCGGATCGTGGTGAGCGTCTTGAGCCGCGCCTCCGCCTCCCGGCGCCGCGCCACGCGGTCTGCGTAGCGCATCACCATGCCCACCAGCGCGCCAACCGCGCCGCCGGTCTCGGTGGCGTGGCTCGCCGCGGCGTCGGGGTCGTCCGAGGACCCTTCCAGGGCCAGCAGCGCCGCGCGTACCGCCTTGAGCAGCTCGACCTGCGCCGAGGCGAGGTGGTCGCGCGCCTCGCCGAGCCGGGAGAACCAGTCCCGCTGGCCCGCGGAGCCGCGCGCGCCGGCCCCCCCCTCGGCGTCACTCGAAGTGGACACGGAACACCCCGTTGTCGAGGCGCGCCTTGGTCACCTCGAGACCGGCCAGGCTGCGCGGCAGCACCAGGTTGCGGCGGAAGTTGCCGACGCTGACGATCAGCTCGTCGCCCTTGGTCCACGCCTTGACCTCGTCCTTCTTGGCGTGGGGCAGCGGCATCGAGAGATCGTATCCGGCGCCGGCGGCGCGTACCTCGAGGGCCTTGCCCTTGTAGAACACCTTCGCCGGATCCTTGGTGCCGAACACCGCGCGCGCCAGCTCGCGCAGCGCGGGGACGCCCACCACCTCGCGGTCGAAGAGCTGCACCGGGAAGATCGGCAGCGGCTTGAAGGCCTCGTCGAGGATGCCGAGCTGCTCCTCTTGGATCTTGCGCCAGCGCGCGAAGTACGTGCCCTTGACCTCGGGCGGCAGCACCCGGTTGGCGATCACCGCGTCGACAGGGAAGCCGAACAGGCCGAGGTACGTGAAGGCGCGTTGGCTCTCCTGGATCACCATCCGCTCGGGCACCGAGACGATGCGGATCGAGGTCCGCTTGGGGTCCATCAAGAGCTCGCGCACGCCGCGGATCCGCGAGTAGAACCGGCCGATCGCGGCGTACACCTCGTCGGACGGTAGCGGCGTGGACATGAGCTTCTCGGCCACCGGGCGCACCGCGCGCACCACGCGCCGCTCGACCTCGAAGAACTTGTCCATGTACCACTCGAGGAGCTCGGTGAGACCGAGCATGCGCATGGTTCCGCCGGTGGGCGCGCAGTCGACCACCAGCACCTCGTAGTTGCCCTCGACCTGGAAGTCGCCGATGCGCATCAACGAGAAGAGCTCGTCCATCCCGGGCGGGATGCCGAGCTCCTCGGCGACCACCGCGTCGTAACCTTGTGAGGCCAGGAACTTGCTCAGGTAGTCCTGGATCGACGCCCAGTGGGTGGCGAGCTCGTGATTGACGTCGATCTCGACCGCGTCGAGGTTGTGCGCCACCCGGACCGGATCGGAGCCGACGGGGAGCGCGAGGCTGTCGCCGAGGCTGTGCGCCGCGTCGGTGCTCATCACCAGCGTGCGGTAGCCGAGCTCGGCGGTGCGCACCCCGGTGGCCGCCGACAGGCTAGTTTTCCCCACCCCGCCCTTGCCGGTGTAGAGGATCACGCGCATCGCGATGGGCTCGACCGGAACGCTCGCAACGTCCGCTCGCTCGCGCCGGGGGGCGCGAGAACCGATCCGAACGCTCGAGAGCGGAGACGAGGCCGCGAGCTACCACGCGTACCCCACCCCGTCAACGCCGCGCGCCGCTCAGCGCGTGCGCGGCGCGCTCACCGTGGCCGACACCAGCGCGACACCGAGCACGAAGCCGAGCAAGTGGGCCGCGAGGGTGAGCGGGCTCAGGCTCAGGTCGATGAGGGACTGGAGCGCGACCACGGCCACCAGATCGCGCGCCCGCCGACGCGCCGCAGCCGAGCGGTCGCTCAACCACGAGCGCCGCATCCACGCCGCCTGCGCCCCGATCACGCCCATCACCGAACCCGACGCGCCGACCACGATGGCCTCGTTCGGCACCAGCCCCGCCCGACCGAGGAGCGCGAGTCCCCACATCGACCCCGTCCCCGCGAGCACGTACACGAGCGCGTAGCGCGCGCGGCCGAGGCGACTCTCGACGAACGGCCCGAACAGGAGCAAGCCGACCGCGTTGAAGGCCAGGTGCGCCAGCCCGAAATGGAGGAACGTGGCGCTGAAGGGCCGCCACCACTCGCCGGCCCACACCGCGACCGGTGCCATCGCGCCGAGGCGAAAGAGTGTCGTGACGTCGGTCGCGCCGCCCGCCGCGGTCTCGACGACGAACGCCGCCACGTTGAGCGCCACCAGTGCCCCGGTGACGGAGCGCAGCCGCGGCCGCGGCTTCTCGCCGTGGTGTAGCTCGTCCGCGAGCGCGGCGACCGCGTGCGCCACGATCGCCGTCCCGGCCGCTCCGAGCGCGGCGCTCGCGAGTGGCGGCGGCTCGGCGAGCCGTCGCTCGATCGCCGCGCCGAGTGAGCCCGCGCCGGCCGCGGCGGCGAGCGGGGCGAGCCACGCGCGCGCGGCCTCGCCGCGCCCGGCCGCGAACGCCGCCGTGGCGAGCCAGAACGCGCGGTGGTCAGCGTGCATCCCGGCGAGCGGGCCGTCGAGGCATCCCCAGTCCGTCTTCGGCGCCACCGAACGCGAACAGCAAGAGCTCGCACTGATGGCGCAACGCCGGGAGCTCGGTGCGGGCGAGCACCGGAGCGAGGCTCGCGAAGCGCTCGGCGAGCTCGCCGGTCCGTCCCAGCTCGCCGAGCGCGCGCAGCGCCCCGGTCCACGCGAGCAGGTCGACGGCGCTCGCGGTCCCGACCGGCGCGCGCGCCACGAGGTCCTCCCAGCGCTGCTCGATCCGCAACCGCTCGAGCTCCGCCCGGACCGCGAGTGGTCCGCCTGCGCGCTCGAGCGCGCGCAGCAAGGCGACGCCCGCCGCCACCGAGCCGCGCTCCGCCGCCGCGAGCGCCCGGTAGAGCTCGGGCGCACCCCGCCAGCCCGGCAGGGTCTCGGCCCACCTCGCCCAGCGGGCAGCGGAGGCGTAGTCCGCGGCGAGGAGCCGACGGCGCACGCGATGCCCGACCAGCGTCGGCCCCACCAGCAGCACCGCGAGCAGCAGCGTCGCCACCGCTCCCGCGTGCGCGTCGAGGAGCGCCCGCGCCGCGAGCGCTCCCACCAGCACCGCCGCCGGCATCACGTACGCCCCGCTCGCGCGCGGGACCCGGGCGCGCACGAGGCGCGCCAGCACCAGAGCGGCGATCGCCACCGCCGACCACCACAGCGGCGCGTCGAGGGCGGGGCCGAGGTCGAGCGCCGGAGCGACCGCGCCGCTCACGCGAGCCCTGGGCGTGCGAGCGACGAGCGCTCGGAGGAGGTCACGATCCGGTCCGGGAAGCGACGGTCCGCGGGCGTCAGTTCTGGATCACGAGCTGGCCGGAAGGATCCCGCACGATCTGCGGCGAGGGAGGCACCATCGCGCCGTCCTCGACGGGCGCGGCGGGCGCCGGCGGTGCGCTCGGCGCACCTGGCGCGGCCACCGCCTCCGGCGCCACTTCCGTGCTCGGCGCGACGGGCGCCACCGGGGCCGGCGGCGCCGTGGGCACGACCGGCGCGAGCGGCTTGAGTGGCACCACCGAGGTGATCGACGGCGACGGCGCGGGCGCCGGCGCGCGCCCCACGCTCGGCAGCACCAGCGCCTTGTTCATCGCGGTCAGCACCGACGACGGGTTGTGCTCGTCGTAGAAGTGCAGGTAGCGGTTGCGAGCGGCGTGAATCTGAGGCTGCGGCTCGCCTTCGGGGGAGAGGAAGATCGTGCGCGGGATGTACTCGCCGTCGGGCGCGTAGCGGCGCGACTGGCTGTCGTCGGCACCCTGATCGAGCTTGATCATGACGAACTTCTTGGCCTTCTCGACGACCCGGGGATCGTGGAACACCCCGCTGTAGTTGCGGCAGTGCGGGCAGGTCTGGGTGTAGACGACCAGGCACACCGGGCGCGCCGCGCGGCTCGCCTCGCGCAGCCCTTCGTCGAGGCCCATCCAGCGGATCTCGCGCTCGTTCCACTCGAGCGGCGCCGCGGACACCACGGTCGAGAGCACGCCCGCGACCACCACGAGGCCAAGGGCGCGTACGACTGTTCGGACGAGCTTCATGACCGTCTCTCCTCCATCCGATCCGATCGCGCGCCACTGCCGCTCGCGAGACGGCGCGCCCGGACCCGCGGCCGAAGCGTACTAGACTGCACGGCACTTCGGGGAAGATCTCGTGTACGTGGTCCGCCATCCACTGGTCCTGGGCTCGGGCTCGCCGCGCCGCCGCGAGCTGCTCACGCTCGTGGGGCTCTCCTTCGAAGTGCACGTAACCGACGTCCCGGAGGAGCCGCTCGACGGCGAAGCGCCGGGTGAGCACGCGCGGCGGCTGGCTCGCGACAAGGCTCGCGCGGCGTCGCTCGCGGCGCCGCGCGCGATCGCCCTCGGTGCGGACACGATCGTGGTGCTCGACGGCGAGGTCCTCGGCAAGCCGCGCGACGCTGCCGACGCCGTCGCGATGCTCACGCGGCTCTCGGCTCGCCCCCACCAGGTGCTGACCGGCTTCGCGCTCGCCGAGGGCGGCAACGTCCGGTGCTCGGACGTGGTGCGCACCGAGGTCGACTTCCGCGCCGTGAGCGCGCGCGAGATCGAGGCCTACGTCGCCACCGGTGAGCCGCTCGACAAGGCCGGCGGCTACGGCATCCAGGGCCGCGCGGCGGCGTTCGTGGCGACGATCCGTGGCTCCTACACGAACGTGGTAGGCCTGCCGCTGGTCGAGGTGCTGGAGGCGCTCCTCGAGCTCGGCGCGATCGCTCCGCACGGGTCGGCGCCGTGAGCGCGGCGAGCGCCCCGATCGCCGAGCGGCTCGCGGCGGTGCGCGCCGAGATCGGCGCGGCCGCGCGCGAGGCCGGGCGGGACCCCAGCGCAGTCGAGCTGGTGGTGGTGACCAAGACCCGCACCGCCACCGAGATCGCCGCGGCGATCAGCGCCGGCGCGCACTTGCTCGGCGAGAACTACGTGCAGGAGGCCCGCCGCAAGATCCCCGAGGTCGAAGCGCTGCTGCCGGGTCACGGCGCGCGCTGGCACGTGATCGGCCCGCTCCAGACCAACAAGGCGAAGTACGTCCCGGGTACCTTCGCGGCGGTGGAATCGGTGGACCGCGTGGAGCTCGCCGATGCCCTCGCCAAGCGCGCCGCCGCCGCGGGGCTGGTACTGCCGGTGTTGATCCAGGTGAACGTGGGCCGGGAGCCGCAGAAGGCCGGCGTGCTGCCCGAGGGTCTCGCGGCGCTGCTCGAGTCGCTCGCGGGGATGGCGTCGCTCGCGATCGGGGGGCTGATGGCGATCCCACCCGAGTGCGACGATCCCGCCGACGCGCGACCGTACTTCCGCGCGCTCGCGGAGAGCGCTCGCCGGCTCTCCGGCCGTGGCCTTCTGCCACCCGCGCCGGTACTCTCCATGGGCATGAGCCACGACTTCGCGGCGGCGATCGCGGAAGGCGCGACGCGGGTGAGGGTCGGCACCGCGATCTTCGGCCCGCGCCCCACCGGGGCGGAGGAATGACATCGCCATGAGCCCCTCTCGCACCATCGGCTTCATCGGCGCCGGCAACATGGCGCGCGCCATGATCGGCGGACTGCTGCGCGCCCACGTGCGCGCAGCCACCGACATCGTCGCGAGCGATGCCGACGCGGCGGCGCGCGAGCGTGTCGCCGCCGAGCACGGCATCCGCGTCCACGCCGAGAACCGTGCCGTGGTCGCGGAGTCGCGCACGGTGGTGCTGGCCGTGAAGCCGCAGGTCATGGACGCGGTGTTGAGCGGCGTCGCGAGCGAGATCACGCCCGAGCACCTGGTGATCTCGATCGCCGCGGGAGTGACGCTCGCGCGTCTCGCGGGCGGGTTCGGCGAGAAGGTGGCCGAGGGCCGGCTGGTACGCGCGATGCCCAACACCCCGGCGCTGGTCGGCGAAGGGATCACGGCGTGGTGCGCGCGCGGCGCGATCTCGGGCGCGGACGCCGAGACCGTGGCGCACGTCTTCGGCGCGGTGGGGCGCGCGCGCGCCGTGGCGCACGAGGGGCTCCTCGACGCGGTCACGGGGCTCTCGGGATCCGGGCCCGCCTACGTGTTCCTGTTCCTCGAAGCCCTCTCCGACGCCGGTGTTCGCGAGGGCTTGCCGCGCGACCTCGCGGATCAGCTCGCCACCCAGACCGTGCTCGGCGCGGCGCGCATGGTCGACGCGACCGGGCTCGGCTTCGCGGCGCTCAAGAGCCAGGTGACCTCGCCCGGTGGCACCACCATCGCCGGGCTCGCCGAGCTCGAGCGCGGCGCGGTCCGCAGCGCGGTGTTCGAGGCGGTGCGCGCCGCCACTCGCCGCAGCCAGGAGCTGGGCGGATGAGCGCGAACGGTGCCATCACCACGGCGCGCTGGCGGAGCGCCGGAGGCGGTCCCTCCTTATGGGCTTCATCCCGCCCTGGAGGGCGCGACTCCGTCGCGCGGGCTGAATGACCTTCCTCATCGGCAACTTCTTCCTGACGATCGGCCTGTTCGCGAGCTTCGTGCTGCAGGCCTACACCTACGTGGTGTTCGCCGTGGTGGTGCTGTCGTGGCTACCGATCGATCGCTCGCACCCCGCGGTGCGGTTCATCGAGGGCCTCGTGGAGCCGGTGCTCGCGTGGATGCGGCGGCGGATGCCGTTCCTGGTCCAGGGGGGCATCGATTTCTCGCCGTGGGCACTCCTGATCGTGATCCAGGTGGTGCGGTCGGTGACCGCCGGCTCGCTCATCGAAGCGGCCCACCGGCTGTGAGCCCCGCCGCGGGCGTGCGTGCCGTGGACGGGGGTGTCGAGATCGCGGTGGTGGTGAAGCCGCGTGCCTCGCGCACCGAGCTGATCGGGGTCCGCGCCGGCGCCTACGAGATCCGCCTCGCGGCTCCGCCGGTCGACGACGCCGCCAACGACGAGCTGGTGCGCTTCCTCGCCAAGGCCCTGGGCGTGCCGCGCTCGGCGGTCGAGATCGCGCGCGGCGAGCGGTCCAAGCACAAGGGGGTGCGGGTCCGCGGGCTCGCGCCGAGCGACGCCGAGATTCTCCTCGCCGCCCCCGAGTCCCGCACCGAGCGCGCCGCGAAGGGGCGCCTGGACGGCAGTTGACCGAGCATCGACCGTCGTTATATTCCGCTGCGACCTGGCCAATTTGCGGTCGTGACCGGCTTGGGTGCCCGTGCGCGCGGCGCCCACGAACCGCCATGGAGTCGCCATGCCCATCTACGAGTACCAGTGCCCGAGCTGTGGCGTGACCTTCGAGAAGCAGCAGTCGATCACTGCCAACCCGATCAAGACCTGCCCGGAGTGTGGCGGTCGCAAGGTCCAGCGGCTGATCTCGAGCACGTCGTTCGTGCTCAAGGGCTCGGGCTGGTATGTGACGGACTACGGCAAGGGCGGAAGCGGTCCAGCCAAGGACAAGGAGAAGTCGAAGGAGAAGGACTCCTCGAGCAAGAGCGACGGTGGCTCCAGCACGGGCTCGACCTCGACCGCGACCGCGAGCGACTCCAAGCCGAGCACCGCGCCGGAGAAGTCCTCGACCACCAAACCCGCGCCGGCGTCGAGCTGAGCCGCGGACTCGTGCCTCGCCCAGCCGCGGGACGGGGCGACTCGCGCGCGCGTCCGCGACCGCCGGCGATCTCGGTGGCTCGGGATCTCGCGGTGATCGGGCTCACCGCGCTGGTGTGGACCGCCGAAGGACGCATCGCCTCGCAGGGCGGCTGGGTGGCCGGCGGGCTCTCGGTCGCCGCGGGCACCCTCACCGCGCTGGTCGGCTTCATCACCCACGAGTGGGGGCACCTCGCCGGTGCCCTCGCCGCCGGCAGCACGGTCCACTTCCCCGGTCGCGTCACCGCGCCACTGCTCTTCCACTTCGACACCGCGCGGAACGATCGCCGTCAGTTCCTGTGCATGTCGTACGGCGGCTTCGCCGCGAGCGCGATCGTGCTCGTGGCGCTGCTGGCGATGTTGCCGTTCGAGCGGCTCTCGGGACGCGTCGCCGGCGCACTCGCCGGGATCGGTACGGTGGTGTCGGTGGTGGCCGAGTTGCCGACCGCGGTGCGGGTCGCACGCGGGGCGCCGCTTCCCACCGGCTACGCCTTCACGGCGCCCCGCGCCGGCGCTCCGTGAGATCTGCGCCCGCCGGGAACGCTTCGCACACCGCCGCGCGAACGCTTACAGTCACACCGCACAGCCGGAAGGCCCCACCGTCCCGGGGAGACCGGGCTCGAGGAGAAACCATGAAGACGTGGACGATCACCCTGTCGCTCGTGCTCGCCGCCCCATCCGCCTACGCCGCCTGCACCGGCTCGGTGGTGGGCAACAACTTCGTGATCTCGGGCTGCGACGCCCTGATCATCCAGTCCGGCAACGTGCAGGTGGCCTCGGGGAACCTGCTGGTCCAGAACGGCTCCGACAGCACCAACACCGCCAACGGCAAGGGCAACGTCATCATCGGCTACGACGCCACGCAGACCACCCCCGGCTTCCCCACGGACAAGACCGGCTCGCACAACCTGGTGGTCGGGGACGAGCACAGCTACACGAGCTACGGCGGCGTCGTGACCGGCTACCAGAACGCCATCTCGGGTCCCAACGCCAACGTCCTCGGCGGCCGCCTCAACCGCTCGACCGGGCCGTTCGCGACGATCTCGGGTGGCCAGTACGGCCAGGCGATCGGCGGGTCGTCGATGGTGCTGGGCGGCTGGGACAACAAGGCCCAGACCAACTTCACCACCGTCGCCGGCGGCTACCAGAACAAGGCCACCACCGCGACGCCGAACGATCCGTTCTCGATCTCGTACGCGTCCGTCACCGGCGGCGCCAACAACACCGCGAGCGGGCTCTACGCCGCGGTGGGCGGCGGCGAGAGCAACACCGCAGCCGGGCAGGCGGCAGCGGTCACCGGCGGCACGATCAACCAAGCGAACGGCGACTGGTCCTCGATCAGCGGCGGCGGCAACAACGTGACCACCGGCGACGAGTCGTCGGTCTCCGGCGGCGACTCGAACCAGGCCGTCGGCGCGATGGCGGCGGTGAGCGGCGGCTCGGGCGGCACCGCGTTCGGCGACAACTCGTCGGTCACCGGCGGCTTCGCGAACTTCGCCCAGGGCCCCTTCTCGACGGTGAGCGGTGGTAATAGCAACTCAGCCGACGGCGGCAAGTCGACCGTGAGCGGCGGGTACCTGAACATCGCCACCGGCACCAACTCGACGGTGAGCGGCGGCAAGTCGCGCGAGGCCGCCAACGCCGAGGACTGGCGAGCCGGGTCGCTCTTCGAAGACAACTGAGCCGCGTCGGGGGGCTGCTCTCGCGCCCCCGCCGCCTGGAGCGCGGCCGCTCCGTCGGCCGCCAGGGATCGAACGCCGGGTCGGTGACGGCGCACCGACGCGCCAGCCACCCGGGTGCGGTCCAGTCTCCTCTCCGACCGGTGTCGCGACGCCCATCCCTACCGCTGCCGACCGACGGGAGCCCGCCGCTCCATCGGCGGGGAGCGGACTTCTCCCGTCGCTTTACGCGAGTGGGACGCTCCCGTATGTTGGCGCGCTTTCGCACGTCCGGGTGCCGCGAATGGGTGAGATCCTCGACGGGAAGGCGCTGGCGGCCGAGGTCCGCGCCGAGGTGGGGCGTGGCGTCGCCGCGCTGGTGGAGAGCGGCGGGCCGCGGCCCGGGCTCACGGTCGTGCGGGTCGGCAACGACCCTGCGAGCGAGGTCTACGTGCGCGGCAAGCGCACCGCCTCCGAGGGGGCCGGGATCGCCGCGGTCGAGCGACACCTCCCCGAGACCACCACCGAGGGCGAGCTCCTCGCGATCCTCGACGAGCTCAACGCCGACCCCGCCGTCCACGGCGTCCTCGTCCAGCTCCCGCTCCCCGAGCAGATCCGCTCCACCGTCGTGCTCGATCGCGTCTCGCCGGCCAAGGACGTCGACGGCTTCCACCCCGACAACGTCGGCCTGCTGGTGCAGGGGCGCGCCCGCTTCAAGCCGTGCACGCCGCACGGCGTGATGCGCATGCTGGACGCCGCGAAGGTCGACCTCGCCGGAAAGGAAGCGGTCGTGGTCGGCCGTAGCGAGATCGTCGGCAAGCCGGTGGCGCTGCTCTTGCTCGAGCGCCACGCCACCGTCACGATCTGCCACTCGCGCACGCGAGACCTCGCGAGCGTGGTGCGACGCGCGGACGTGGTGGTGGCTGCCGTCGGCCGGCCCGAGATGGTCCGCGGCGACTGGATCCGGGACGGCGCGGTCGTGGTCGACGTCGGCATCAATCGGCTACCCACCGGCAAGCTGGTCGGCGACGTCGAGTTCGCCGCGGCGAAGGAGCGCGCGTCGCTGATCACACCGGTACCCGGCGGCGTGGGACCGATGACGATCGCGATGCTGCTGTTCAACACCCTCGAAGCAGCGCGCGCGGCCCACGCCGGCGGGCCTTCGGAGAAGACCCGATGACCACCGAGAACTTGCAGCGCACGCCACTCGCAGAGCGCCACGTGGCCCTCGGCGCCCGCATGGTCCCGTTCGCGGGCTGGGACATGCCGGTCCAGTACACCGGCATCATCGACGAGCACAAGGCCGTGCGCGCCGCCGCCGGGCTCTTCGACATCGCGCACATGGGCGTGGTCGAGGTGACCGGACCCGGCGCGGTGACGACGCTCGAGTGGCTCACCACCAACCACGTCGCCAAGCTCGAGGTGGGCCGCGCCCACTACAGCCTGCTGTGCCGCGAGGACGGCGGGATCCTCGACGACCTGATCATCTACCGCGCCGGGGAGGAGCTCTTCCTGGTGGTCGTCAACGCCTCGAACCGCGCCAAGGACTTCGAGTGGATGATCACCCACGTGCCCGCGGGCGGCGCCCGCCCGGTCGCCCGCGACGACCTCGCCTTGCTCGCGCTGCAGGGGCCGAACGCCGCCAAGATCCTCGCCAAGCTCACCCCGGCAGACGTCGACGGGGTGCCCTACTTCGGCGTCGCCGAGTGCGTCGTCGCGGGTCGCGCCATGCGCATCGCGCGCACCGGCTACACCGGCGAGGATGGCTTCGAGCTGTTCGCCGAGGCGGCTCACCTCGGCACGCTCTGGGACACGCTGCTCGACGCCGGCGCGGACCTCGGCCTCAAGCCGATCGGCCTCGGCGCCCGCGACACGTTGCGCCTCGAGATGGGCTACTCGCTCTACGGCCACGAGCTCACCGAGTCGACGCTGCCGCTCGAGGCTGGCGTCGGCTGGGTCGTGAAGCCGGCCAAGGGCGACTTCCTCGGCCGCGCCGCCATCGAAGCGGCGCGGGCCACGGGCCTCGCCCGCAAGATGGGCGGTCTCGAGCTCACCGAGCGCGGCGTGCCGCGCTCGGACTACCCGATCGTCGCCGACGGCAAGCCCGTTGGCATCGTCACGAGCGGCACCTCGTCGCCATCGCTCGGCAAGGGCATCGCGATGGGTTACGTCGACCTCGCACATGCCGAGGTGGGACGCGCGCTCGGCATCGAGGTACGCGGCAAGCCGCTCGCGGCGAAGGTCGTGAAGCTGCCGTTCGTCCCGTCCCACACCAAGAAGTGAGTTGACACGCGATCCCGCGATCGCGCGCTCATCGTCTCGATCGACACCGACACCGACACCGACCGAACCCGGAACCATCCACGGCACGACGAAGGAGCTCCACATGGATACGCCCGCGACCCTGCGCTACTCGAAGGAACACGAGTGGATCAACGCCGAGCAGCCGAGCGAGGCGGCGGTCGGCATCACCGACTACGCCCAGTCTCACCTCGGCGACGTCGTGTACCTCGACCTCCAGGTGAAGGCGGGTGACGAACTCGCCAAGGAGCAGACCTTCGCCACGGTCGAGTCCGTGAAGGCGGTCTCCGAGATCTACGCGCCGGTGTCGGGCAAGGTCGTCGCGGTAAACACGGCCCTCGCGGACAAGCCGGAGCTCCTGAACAGCGACCCGTACGGCGAGGGCTGGCTGGTCAAGATCGAGGTCGCGAATCCGGGCGATCTGGAGTCGCTCATGGACTCCGGGGCTTACGCCGCGTTCGTGGCCGACGAGAAGGGCGACTGAGAGGTCACGCCCTCCCGGCAAGGCGGGGGCGACGAGCGGAGGCGCCGTGGCGCGAGCTGCGGCGCCTTCACTTCTCCAGCGTCTGGGCCAGGCGGACCTGGATCGTGTCCATCGCGTTCACGCCCGTGGCACCGGCGAAGCGGGTGCGCTTGAGGTCGACCCGCAGGTCGACCGGCACGCCGGACCCGCTGTCGAACCACACCCGCCCGGCGAGATCCAGCTTGTTCCCCGCGTTCGCGAACATGCTGGTCGCGACGTTTCCCTTGCCGATCTTCACCGTCTGCAGGTTGGCGGGGATGGTACGGAAGCCGAGGTGGGTCTCGCTCGCCTCGGGATCGAACTGGATCGCGCGCTCGAGGTCGATGGCCGACTCCCACGACTGGCCGGCCTTCACCGCGTAGGGGGGGAACGACATCTCCCCGAGCATCAGGTCGACGTACCCCGGATACGGATCGAGGGCCATGAGCGAGTCCTCGTCGCGGCTCTCTCGCAGCTTGCCGTTGGTCAGAGAAGATCCGCGTGACCGAAGCGGACGGCATGAGCGCCTTCACCTTCTCGAGGTCGGCGAGGTAATTCGCGGCGCCGTCGCCGGAGACGTCGAGATCGAACACGGGATCGCGGAAGCGATCCACGACCTGGACCTCCTCCGGACCCACACTCGTCACGGTGCGCAGCACGTCGTAGCGCACCGCGCCCTTGGCGTTGACCAGCCCGAACTGGCGCTGGATCGACTGGTCGACCTCGAGGATGCGACGGACCTGGAAGGTCTGGCCGGAAGCCACCCGGAGCCTGAGGCGCGTGGTCGACGGGACCAGGAACCACGCTGCGAGCCCGACGATCAGGGTGCCGGCGAGCAGGTACCACCCGAGCTGGGTGTCGCCGCTGCGCGCGCGCGCCATCCGGTCGGAGCTCGACACCCGCTTCGGCGAGCCGAGCGGCGGGCTCACGATCTCCACGTCACCGCCTGCGCGCGCCAGCGCCCCCGCCACCTCGCGCGCACGCTCGGCGGTCACGCCGGCCGCGACCACGAACGGCACGTGGGCGAAGCCGCGCGCGATCTCGTCGTCGCCGAGGCCGGCCGATCTCAGCAGCTCGCGCAACGTGTCGAGCGTGGCGTCGTCGGCCGGCAGAGACCTGAGGAGGACCCGATACCGCGCCTGTGTCAGCGATGCCCGCTCACCCATGCGGATGGATCTACAGGAAGCGGCGGATCACGTTCAACACGACCGACAGCACCACGGAGACGAGGATCATCGAAGTGAGCGGAAAGTAGAACCGCGACTGCTCACCCTCGATGCGGATGTCGCCGGGCAAGCGGCCGAACCACGAAAGCGCGCCCGAGTAGACCAGCACGCCCACGAGCACGGCCACGAGGCCGAGGCCGATGAGCGCGAGACCGATCCCCTTCCCGTCCATGACGACCCGAGCCTAGCGCGTCGAGCGGCGCACCGCGGGCCGATCGGCGCTCCACCGGACGCAGCGCCATACAGGGATCGAACGGATCGTCGGTGCACGCCCAGGCGTATCGCCGGCCGCGCAGGCGCGCGGCCCTCCGACCTGAGGCGCGTCGCAGCGCGGCGGTGAAGAAATCGTGCGAGAGCAAAGCGCCGCGGGGGGACGGAGCCCGCCGCGCTACGCGAACCATCGTAGCGACGGGGGTCCCATCTCCCGTCACCGGCGCGACGCCACGAGCCAAGCGAGTGCCTTGGGGGTGGCCGCGTACAGCGATCGACGCGCCCGGCGACGCAACGCCAGCGCGTATCGCCGGTCGCGCGGCGCGCGACCCTCCGGCGGGGGGCTGGACCGCGCCCGAGCACAGCGCCGCTCGGCCCGCTCGCGCCACGAGAGGACCCGGCGAGCGGCGCGTCGCAGCGCGACGCCACGAGCGAAGCGAGTGCCTTGGGTGGGCCCCGCCGGGATCCGCGGCGACGAAGCGCCGCGGCTCCAGCCGGCGGGCGGGGGGCTGGAACAGCCCCCCGAGAAATCTAATGCGGCAGATCCCGCCCGCTCTCGTAGTCGACGCGCGCGGGCGGTGAGCCGCGGCCGGCGTCGAGGATGGACGGACCGCGGCCGCGTGGCTGGTAGTACTTCACGACCAGCTCGTCGGCGAGACGCTGGCGCGCGTCGGCGCTCACCAGCACCAGCACGAAGCCGCCGAAGCCCGCCCCCGTGACGCGCGCGCCGTGGACGCCGGGCACGACACGCGCCAGCGCCACCAGCTCGTCGACGTCGGGATGGGAGACCTCGAAGTCGTCCCGCAGGCTCGCGTGCGAGGCGTCGAGCAAGGCACCGAAGCGCGCCGCGTCGCCCGCGCGCAGCGCCGCCACCGCCTCGCGCACGCGCTGGCACTCGCTCACCACGTGGCGGACGCGGCGGTCGATCGGCGGCGCCAGCGACCCGAGCGCCTCGTCGAGCCGTTCGAACGGCACATCGCGCAGGTCGCGCAGCGGCCAGCCAGCTTCCACCAGCGCCGCGAGCCCGCGCGCGGTCTCCTCGCGTCGTTCGTTGTACTTCGAGCCCGCCAGCGCGCGCGGCACCCGCGA
The DNA here is from genome assembly GCA_016713535.1 of Deltaproteobacteria bacterium. Taxonomy (GTDB): domain Bacteria; phylum JADJOY01; class JADJOY01; order JADJOY01; family JADJOY01; genus JADJOY01. The sequence goes on along the minus strand of JADJOY010000003.1, from coordinate 90,090 downwards.
GTCGGCAAGCAGGAAGCTCGCGGCCTCGAACTGCACCGGCACTCCCTCGGTGGCGCCGGTGCGGCAGTCCAGCAAGAGCGCTTCGCCCTCACCGGCCACCGCCACCGCCATCGGGTCCATCAGCCCGCAGGCGACCCCCACGGTGCGGTTCTCGACCGCTTGCGCCAGGCGCGCGAGCTGGTCGGGCTCGAGGGCCCCGCCGACCAGCGCGTTGAGCGCGGTCGCGAGCGCCACGTCCAGCGAGGCCGAGCTCGAGAGCCCGCCACCGAGCGGCACGTCGCCGGTGATGCTCCCCACCAGTCCCGGCACCCGCAGACCCCGCTCGACGAACTCCCGCACCGTGCCGCGCACGTAGTCGGCCCAGTCGCCGGTGCGCTCGGGCCGCTCGATCGGAAACGCGATCTCCCCGAGCCGTGACGAGAACATCCTGCACTCGCGCCCCGGCACCGCCTGGAACGTCACGTACGTGCGGTTGGGGATCGCCATCGGCAGCACCCACCCGCCGCAGTAGTCGACGTGCTCGCCGATCAGGTTCACGCGGCCCGGCGCGGAGGCCACGACCGCGGGCGGCGCGCCGAACTGCGCCTCGTGAAGCAGGTACGCCCGCCGGGCGTGAGGATCCGAATGCTCGACCATGGGCGAAGGGTCTCGTGCCTCAGGGCCGCGACCGGCGGGCCGGCGATAGCGTCATTCGTCGCCAACCGACCAGCGCAGGTGAAGCTGGCGCGCGGCCAGCGCCTCGTTGACCCGACGCACCGGCGTGGTGTGGGGCGCCGTACGGACCACCTCGGGGCTGGTCTCCATCTCGGCGCGCACCGCCTTGACCGCGTCGATGAAGCGATCGAGCTCCTCGAGCGACTCGGTCTCGGTTGGCTCGATCAAGATCGCGCCCTTCACGTGGATCGGGAAGTACATGGTGGGCGGGTGGAAGCCGTGGTCGAGGAGGCGCTTGGCGAGATCGATCGTGGCCAGGTCGTTCGGAAAGCCCTTGTCGGTGGCCACGAACTCGTGGAACGAGGGCGTGGCGAACGGCACGTGGAGCGTGTCCGCGAGACGCGCCTTGATGTAGTTGGCGTTGAGAACCGCCTCCTCGCTCACCTCGCGCAGCCCCTTCCCGCCCAGCGAGCGGATGTACGTCCACGCGCGGATGTACATGCCCCACTGGCCGAAATACGCCTTCACCGGGCCGATCGACTGCTTCGTCCCGGAGCCGGGCGCGAATGGTGCGAGCTTCGACACGTAGCCGATCGGACCGGAGCCTGGACCGCCACCGCCGTGCGGCGTGGTGAACGTCTTGTGCAGGTTGAAGTGCATGACGTCGACACCCAGCTTGCCAGGCTGGAAGATCCCCATCACCGCGTTGAAGTTGGCGCCGTCCATGTAGAGCAGCGCGTCCTTGGCGTGGAGGGCGTCGGCGATGCGGCTCAGGTCGCGCTCGTAGATGCCGCAGGTGTTGGGGTTGGTGATCATGATCCCGGCGACGGTGTCGTCGAGGTGCGGCACCACGTCCTCGAGGCGCAGGTAGCCATCGGGGCCGGAGCTGATGTTCTTGCACTTGAAGCCGGTCATCGCCGCCGACGCCGGGTTGGTGCCGTGGGCGGTGTCCGGGATCAGGATGACGTTCTTCGCCGTGTTGCCCTGGGCCTGGTGGTAGGCCTTCATCATGAACGTCGCGGTGAGCTCGCCGTGCGCGCCGGCGGCGGGCAGCAGGCACACCTCGTCGAAGCCCGAGACCTCCGCGAGGTCCTTGGCGAGCTCGCCCATGATGGCCTGGTGCGCCTCGAGGTACGGCTCCGGCCAGTACGGGTGCGGCGTCGCGAAGCGCGGATCGGCGGCGACCGCCTCGTTGAGCCGCGGGTTGTGCTTCATGGTGCAGCTACCGAGCGGGTAGAGGCCGCGGTCGATGTCGAAGTTGAGCGTCGAGAGGCGCGTGTAGTGGCGCACGCACTCGGGCTCCGAGACCTGCGCGAACCCGCCGCAGCCGTCGCTCCGCTGGGCGAAGTCGAGCTCCACGGCGTCGACCTCGGCGTTGGGCGCGAACGCGCCGAAGCCGCCTCGGTCGTCGCGGGCGATGTGGAAGATGGGGCGATCAACGACCGACCGCATGGCGGCGAACCTCCTCGACGATGGCCTGCGCGTCCGGGTAGTGGAGCTCGGTCACGTTGACCAGGTAGCGGTGCTTCATGGCCTTGTCCTTCGGATAGAACCGCGCGAGCGGCAGACCGAGGACGAAGTCCTTCTTGGCGAGAGCCTTGTGGAGCTTGGGGTGCGCCGCGAGATCGATCACGAACTCGTTGAAGAACGAGCCCGAGTGCACCCGCGGGATGCCGAGCTCGGCGAGGCCGTTGGCGACGTAGCGCGCCGCCTTGGCGTTCTGGCGCGCCACGTCCTCGAGCCCCCTGCGCCCCATCAGGCTCAGGTAGGTCACGGCGCGCAGGCACATGAGGCCGGACGCGGTGCAGATGTTCGAGGTGGCACGGTCGCGGCGGATGAACTGCTCGCGGGTCGCGAGCGTGATGCAGAAGGCCTCCTTCCCGTCGGCGTCGACGGTGCGGCCGATGAGCCGCCCGGGAAGCTGCCGCACGTGCTCCTTCTTGGTGGCGAAGTACCCCGAGGTCGGCCCACCGAGCTGGACGGGGATGCCGAAGCTCTGGATCTCGCCGACCGCGATCTGGCAGGGCACCGGCGGGACCAGCGCGAGCGCCATCGCCTCGGTCGCGCACCAGATCGTGAACGCGTCCGCGGCGATCCCGGCGCAGTCCTCGATCACGCCGAAGAAGTTCGGGCTCTGCACGATCACCGCGAGTGCGGCACTCTGGTCCGCCTCGGACACCTCGACGCGGGTGCGCCCGGTGGCGGGGTCGACCGGCAGCACCACGATCTCGATTCCGTCCTGGAACGAGAGGTAGGTGCGCAGCACCGCGAGATACTCGGGGTGGAGGGCACCCGACACGTACAGCCGGTGCGCCTTGGGACGCAGCCGCTTCGCCATCAGCACCGCCTCGGCGAGTGCCGTGCTGCCATCGTACATGCCGCCGTTGGCGATCTCCTGCCCGGTGAGCATCGCCGCGTAGCTCTGGAACTCGTAGTACATGACGCACGAGCCCTGGGCGATCTCGGGCTGGTACGGCGTGTAGCTGGTGAGCCACTCGCTGCGCGACACCAGCCGCTCGAGCGCGGCGGGGATGAAGTGCTGGTAGAGCCCGCCGCCCACCAGCGCCACGCGCGGGCGGCGCACGTTCATGGCGTCGATGTCGCGCCAGAGCTGCGCCTCGGGGACCGGCCCCGCGATGTCGAGCGGGCGCTGCATCCGATCGCCCGCGGGGATCGACGCGAAGAGCGCCTCGATGTCGTTGGCCCCGATCGCGCGTAGCATCTGCTCACGCGTCGCGGGAGTGAGACCGCTGTACCGCATCCGTGGACGACCTCCGATTGTGGGGCGAATGCTTCCGCGGCCGGCGCGGAAAGCGCGCTAGTGTGACCGAAGCGGACACCCTTTTCCAGCCCGCGACGACGTCGCGGCTCCCGTCGCGCCCGGCGCCGCGGCAGCTCCCTCGTCGGCGACCTGTGGTACCTTCGCGCGCCCCCGAATTCCCGGAGATCCGATGCCTCGCACCCCCCGCAAGCGTGCCGCCACCGAGCACGCGCCCGTCACGCTCATCACCGGCGCCACCGGCTTCCTGGGTCGGAACCTCCTCTACCGGCTGCTCGACGCCGACGAATCGAGCCGCTACGCGCTCCTGGTGCGGGGCTCCGACCGGTCGAGCCCGCGCAAGCGCCTGCAACGGCTCCTCGCGGGGCGCTACGGCGACGAGCGCGCGGCCGAGCTCTCGAAGCGGGTCGACCTCGTCATGGGCGACGTGAGCTGGGAGCACTTCGGGCTCGACGACCGCTCCTACGAGGCGCTCGCCGCCGACACCTATCGCGTCATCCACGCCGCCGCGTCGGTGGCCTTCGCGCTGCCGCTCGAACAGGCGCGCACCATCAACGTGGGCGGCACCAAGCACATCCTCGACTTCGCGGCGGCGTGTCAGAAGCACGGCGACTTCGAGCGCCTCGACTACATCGGCACCGCGTTCGTCGCCGGTGACCGCAAGGGCACGATCCTCGAGACCGAGCTCGAGTGCGGGCAGACGTTCCACAACACCTACGAGCAGACCAAGTACGAGGCGGAGAAGCTGGTCCGTGAGCACTGGAAGGACCTGCCCATCACGATCCACCGCCCGAGCATCGTGGTGGGTGAGTCGAAGACCGGGAAGACCTCGAGCTTCAACGTCCTCTACTTCCCGCTCAAGATCTACGCGCGCGGGCTGTGGCGCTGGATCCCGGGCAAGCCCTCCACCGAGGTCGACATCGTGCCGATCGACTACGTGTGCGACGCGATCCTCGGCCTCGCGAGCAACCCCAAGAGCCTCGGGCGCTGCTTCCACGTCACCGCCAGCGATCACTCCACGACGATCGGCCGCGCCGCGGAGATGGCGAGCCACTACTTCGCGCAGAAGCCGGTGCGCTTCTTCCCGCCGGCCTTCTACATGAACGTGATCCACCGCAGCGTGGTGGTCGGCACCGTACCGTTCCCACGCCTTCACGACACGCTCATCAACAAGGGCTCGCTCTACCTGCCCTACTTTCTCATGGACTTCCACTTCGACGACCGCGAGGCGCGCTCGATCCTCGGGGCGGTGGGGATCCAGGCCCCCAAGGCCGAGGACTACTTCGCGCAGATCTTCCAGTTCGCGATCGACACCGACTGGGGCAAGAAGCTCCCCGATCGCGGCGACTGACGGCACGCCACGGCCGCAGGCTCGCTCCCGGTTCGCGCCACCACGGGACTCGCCAACCGCCGCGTCGCAGCGAGGCCGTGAAGGAACCGAGCGAGAGCGAAGCGGCGCGGGGGGACGGAGCCCCCCGCGCTGGGAAAACGATCGTAGCGACGGGGGTTCCATCCCCCGTCGCCGGGCCTACGCGGCTAGCGTGAGCGACCCAGAGGGAACGGTTCCCGGCCTCAGCCGCCGCCACGAGCGAAGCGCGTGCCTCGGGGCCCGCCGCTTCGTCGGCGGGAAGCCTCTCGATCACTCGCGCTTACGAGGCGGGCGCCCTCACGGGCCGGCAGGGGGCTGGGACAGCCCCCCGGAAAGCCGCCGCTCGGCGAAGCTCCAGTCGAGCAGCTCGTCGAGGAACACCTCGACGTACTGATCCACGTCGTTGCGGTAGTCGAGGTAGTAGGCGTGCTCCCAGAGGTCGAACCCCAGCAGCGGGATCCCACCCTGGGAGAGCGGGTTCGCCACGTTGGGCGCCGCTGTGAGCGTGATCCGGTTCTCCCCCGGCAACCGGTGCAGCCACAGGTAGCCAGACCCGACCCTCGCCGCCGCGAGGTCCTGGAAGCGGTCGCGAAACCCCGCGTAAGAGCCGAACGAGTCATCGACCAGCCGCCGTATGGGGAGGCTGCGAGGTGCCCCGCCCCCGGTCGGCGTCATCGAGCTCCAGCACATCGCGTGATTCCACACCTGCGCCGCGCACCGGAAGAGGCTGCCCGTTGCCGAGCGCACCAGGTCTTCGAGGCTCTCGGGGGTGCGGCCCTCGGCCTGTAGCGCCGCCTTGAGGCGGAGCAGGTTCGAGCAGTGGTGCCCCTCGAAGTGCGTGACCACGGTCTCGGCGCTCAGGTGCGGCTCGAGCGCGTTCGCCGGGTACGGCAACGCGGCCACGTGCAGGCTCACGCGTGGCTCGCCGAGGGCGGCGTCAACGGCGTCGATGTCGGCGCCGCGTCGCTCGACCTCCTCCCCATGAATCTCTTCCACGACTCCCTCCGGCCCGGTTCGTGAGCGAATGCTCCTCTCGACCCGCCCGACCGGCTGCGCCCGGCTCACCTCGGGTGGCACCGGGCACCGAGGCTCGAACCTCGGATGCCCGGTGCAGCGTGGCGGATTTCGAGGAGGTCGATGGCTTTCGACGCGCCCCTCAGCCCGCAAGCCACGTGCCGGTCGACGATGTCCGGCGAAAGCGCGGAGATCTCCCGTCGCGGGTCGGCCTCGGCCGTCTCCGAGGCGAGGCCCGCTCACGCTTTTGTAGAAACCGCGCGACCGCCGTTCGCAGCCCGCTCGCGGCGCGCGCGAGCGCGCCGACCGGTGCGGGCCACGCGGTTGCCGCGCCCGCGGACGCGGCCGTACGATGGCGCGCGGGTCCGCCGGACTCCCCCCGAGCGTCCGTGATCCTCGTCGCCGCGACCGAGATGCAGTCGAGCACCCGCCTCCCTGGCCCGTGCTCGAGCCTCGCGACCGGCTGGCGAGCGTGAGCGAGAGAGACGCCATGCGAGTGCTGCTCGTCAATCCGGCGCTGGTACCCAAGCGGCTCGGCTCGTACGGCCGCTTCGCCACCTCGGTCCCGCCGACGGGGCTCTGCTACCTGGCGTCGGTGCTGCGTCGCGACGGCTTCGACGTGCGGGTGTACGACCAGCATGCCGCGCACGCGTCGAACGACCCGCTGATCGAGCTCGTCGAGTCGTGGCGCCCCGGTGTGGTGGGCTTCTCGACTCTCACCTTCGTTCTCGAGACCGTCGAGGACGCGGCGAAGCGGATCCACGCGCGCTTCCCCGGGACGCGGGTGGTGGTCGGCAACATCCACGCCACGTACTTCCCGCACGAGCTGCTGCAGCACGGCATCGCCGACTACGTGGTGCGCGAGGAGGGCGAGGTCTCGTTCCTCGAGCTCTGCAGGAGCCTGCGCGACGAGCGCGAGCCGCGCGGAATCGCCGGGCTCAGCCTTCGCGAGGACGGCAAGATCGTGGATCACCCGGCGCCGCCGCTCGTCGACCTCGACACGCTGCCTTACCCGGCCTGGGACCTGCTCGCCGGCTACAGCTACGACCCCGAGCCGATGGGTCTCAAGCCGCTGCGCTCGGCGACCCAGCCGCTGCCCATCCAGGGCTCGCGCGGCTGTCCGTTCGCGTGCACGTTCTGCAGCCAGGAGACCGTCTACCGCAAGGTGCGGGTGCGCCCGACCGAGTCGATCGTCGACGAGATGGAGTGGGTCCACCGGACCTACGGGACCGAGGTGTTCGGCTTCATCGACGCGATCTTCCCGCTCTCGCTCAAGAACGGCCACGCGTTCGCCGACGACCTCGTCCGCCGCGGGCTCCACAGGAAGCTGCGCTGGTTCACCGAGACGCGCGTGGACCTGGTCGATCGCGACCTGCTGGCTCACCTCAAGGAGGCCGGCCTCACCTTCATCCAGTTCGGCATCGAGAGCGGCGACGACGACGTGCTCGCCGAGCACATGAACAAGCGCGCCACCGTGGAGGAGGCGCGCCGCGCGCTGCGCTGGACCCGCGAGCTCGGCATCCTGACGTTCGGGCTGTTCGTGGTCGGCATGCCGTTCGAGACCCGCGACCAGATCCTGCGCACCATCCGCCTCGCCAAGGAGCTCGACCCCGACATCGTGAAGTTCAACGTCGCCGTGCCGTTCCCGGGCAGCGCCATGTGGGAGCAGTACAAGCACAAGATCGGCGACCAGCCGTCGTGGAAGTACAGCGGCTGGTACGACGCCAACCTCAACGACTCGGAGAACATCCTGGCCGGCGACACCCTGCCGACGCGCGAGCTGATGTTCCTGCAGCGCCGCGCGATGTTCGAGTTCTACGCACGCCCGACGGTCGTGTGGCGCTACCTGACCAGCGGGTTGGTGTCGCTCGACGTGCTCGGCGAGGGCTTCTACGTGATGATGTCGGACCTCGTGAAGTCGGCGTTCGGCGCGCGCCGCTCGCGCGTCGAACCGGTGCCCGCGAGCTACGCTCCCGCGACCTGACAGTCCGGCTGCCGTCAAGAGGCGCGCTCGGACACGGCGGCCGCGAGGGACCGTGGCCCTCCAGAACACGGACGCTCCGATGAGCCTCTTCCGGACTCTCACCGGCTACTACAAGACGCGGGTCGGCGAGGCGGGCCGGCACTTCGACTGGGTCGAGACGACGGTCTCGCACCTCTTCCGCCACCGGCACCCCGCCCTCGACGGACGGAGCTACGGCGGCGCGTTCCACGCGGCGCTGGCGCGCGAGGGCTGGCTCCAGGACGGCGATCGATTCCTCGAGATCGGCGCCGGCACCGGCGGCTTCGCGCGTGGGTTCCTCGCCGAGGCGCGCGCCAGGCGCGGCGCTTCGGCGCCGCTCGACTACGCGATCGCCGACCTGACACCGTCGCTCATCGCCGGCCAGCGGCAAACGCTCGCCGAGCACCGCGCCGATCCGTGGACGGCGCTCCACTGGGTGCGCTGCGACGCCCAGCGCATGCCGCTCGCGACCGGCGCCTTCCATGGGTTGGCGCTCTCGAACGAGGTGATCGCCGACTTCGACGCGGTGCGCGCCGACCCGCGCCGCCTCGCCCGCGGCGCCGCCCGGGACCCGCGCGTGGCCGCCGCGCACGAGCGCATCGCCCGCTACGGGCTCGAGCTCGACGACGCTCGGCAGTTCATCAACCTGGGCGCGATCGAGCTGCTCGAGGAGCTCGCGCGGGTGCTGGCTCCCGGCGCGCGCGCGGCCATCACCGAATACGGTCAGGACGGGCCATCGCGGGAAGCGGTCCTCTACGACGGCTGGTTCACGCGCCACACCGAATACGCGATCGACTTCCGCCACCTCAAGCGCGTCGCCGCGGCGCTCGGGCTCACCATCGAGGAGCGCAACCTCCACGACTTCCTGGGGTTCCGCGCCGACGTCCCCGTCCTCAACTACACCGAGGTGCGGCGCCTCAAGACCGTGCACCGCGAGCTCGAGATCCGCGCCTGGACGCAAGACGAGCTCGCGTCCGCCCACCCCGCCATCGCCGCGCGCTACCAGTTGCGCTTCCGCGCCCCGGGCGACCCGGGCTTCCCGGACGACGCCGGCGGGCGCGCCCACGGCGGCTTCCGGGGACTCTTCCGGGTCCTGTTGCTGCGCCGGCTGTAAAGCACTTGCTTTACAAAATCGTCCGGCAACTGCTTTACAGATTTTGTACGGCTTAAGCTTTACACGCCGTTTTCGTCGATTCGCCGGGGAAATTGCCGTTTTTTTTTGGCTCCCCGGAACCCCTCCCGGGGCTATTCGGGAGAGCGCGTGGCGAGGAAACGGAGGCGCACGTAGTCCGCCGACCAGGTGGTGTCGGGTCGGCGCAGCACGGGCTCGAGGAGCGCCACGACGTCGTCGACGAACGCGGCCCGATCGCCCTCGGGCAGCGCCCACTGGTAGCTGTCGGTGAAGTTGGCGCACCACGCGTGCATGCCGCTCGCGACGCTCACCGGGCGCGGCACCAGCTCCAGCCGTTCGACCCGGAACCCGGCGCGTACGAGACGCTGCGCGTGCTCCTCGGGAGTCGGGAAGTACCACGGGCAGAGCGCCGCGCCGTCGAGCCCACGGCGTGCGAGCGCGGCGTGGATGGCGACACGGATCGTCGCGACGTTGCCGAACCCACCCATCTCGGCGACGAACCGGCCGCCGGGACGCAGTACCCTCGCGATCGCGGCGAGGACCCTGTCGGGCTCCTTCATCCAGTGAAGCGCGGCGTTGGAAATCACCGCGTCGAACGTCTCTCCCAGGTCGAGGGCGTGGGCATCGGCCACCCGCGCGTCCAAGCCGCGCCGCCGCGCGGCCTCGACCATGTCGGGCGCCGCGTCCACACCGACCACCACCGCGCCGCTCGGGACCAGCTTCGCGGTGAACACGCCGTCGCCACAGCCGAGGTCGAGGATGCGCTCGCCGGGGCGTGGCGCGAGCCACGCGAGGATGACCTCGCCGAGCTCGGCCACGAAGCCGCAGTCGGCGGAGTAGCGCTCGGCGCACCAGACCTGCGACGCGGCGGCGAGCGCCGTGCCGCCGGCCCCGACCGCCGCGCTCACTCGAGGGGCTCGGCGTCGGGCACGACCAGGCGGTCGCTCGGCCTGCGCGGCGCGATCGCCAGCAGCCGCTCGGAGGCGTAGTGGCCCGCGGCCTTGGCGAACTGCGGCCAGGTCGCCTGGGCGGCGGACGCGATGGCCTTCTCGACCGGCACGCCGCGGATCACGTCGGCCGTGAAGGCGCGCACGCTCTGCGGGCCACGCGCCTGGGCCAGGTAGGCGATGCCGAGGTACGCCTCGACGTAGTCGGCGAGGCGGTCCTCCTGCTTGTCGAGACCGTCCGGGAAGCCCTTCGGCGCGGCGCCCTCCGTGGCGACCAGTCGCGCGAGCTTGTCGGGGCCCTGCCCGGCTCCGTAGACGGCGAGCCCCTCCTGCACCCACGGCTCGAGGGTCACGAACCTCTCGCCCATCTCGAGGCTCATCACCGCGTGGATCATCTCGTGACAGACGAATCCCGGCAGCTCGTCGCGGCTCTTCAGGAAGCGCTCGACGATGACGGTGATGACGCGTTCCGGCTGCGCGGCGTCGGCCGGTGGACGAAAGCCGCCGCGGCTGGCCGCGGGGAATCCGAGCGGACCCGCGGTGCCCTCGTCGAGGTACTCGAAGACGATCCCGTCGAGGCGCGGGTCACCGCGCAGCTCGAGCCCGAGGCTGCGCGAGATCGTGCCGAGCGCTGCGGTGCGCTCGCGCTCGACCGTGGCGCGGATCTCGCGAAACGCCTCGCTCCCCGCCCATTCACCCTGGTACGGCCGGTGGTGCTCCCAGCCGGCGCTCGCGGACGACGCGCCCGCGCCCACGAGAACCGCGAGCGAGAGCGGCGCGAGCACGGCGGAGCGGAAGGATCGAGTCATGTACGCGCGCTCGTCGCGAGGACCAGCGCGCGCAGTGTAGCTGGCGAACGGAGACGTGACTCAGCCGCCGCCCGGCTCTCCCGGAGCGCCGGGCTCTGTCCGGCGGGGCGGCGCGCTGCCCGTGGGCGGACCGCCGCCGCGCACCGCGGCCGTGCCCGGTCGGGCGCCGGGCATCGGCGCGCCGGGGCGAGGGCGCGATAGCGGCGCCTCGGAGCCGCCCTGCGCGACCAGCTTGAATGCCGTGCTGACGCCGAGGAACACGAACACCGCGTCCACGACACCCAGGTTCTCGACGACCATCTCGGGCAGCGACACCCGCGCCATCACCTGCGCCACCGCGCCGTCGCTCATGCCTTTCTGCCACAGCTCGAACGTGGGGTGCGCGGCCTGGAAGCCCTCGAGCTGGTGCGCCTGGTCGGCCTTGAACCGGGTGATCTCGTCGTAGCTCACCGCCGCGGCGCTCGTGGCCTCGGTGTAGCCGTGCTCGACCAGGAACCGGCGCAGCTCGTCCTCGCTGGTGACCGAAGCGTAGTCCTCGGCGTCGCGCCGGACCTCGTCGAAGCGCTCGTGGGTGTATTCCTTGGCGGCGAGCTCACGGATCTCGCCCGGCGCACCGAACTTCACGGCCAGCACCTTGCCGACGAAGATCGAGGTGAGCGCGAGCGCGGCCGCCATGCCGGCGGCGGTGCTGCCACGAGCGCCGCCGAGCTTGGCGCCGAGCCCCACCAACCCGCCGATCGCCCACGCCACGTAGCCGATCTCGAAGCCGGTGGCGTACGTGATCCCGCCCCAGATCAGGGCGCCCAGCACCGCGCCCAGGAATGCGCCGATCATGCCCATCGGTTCCACGCTCGTCCCCCGCCGCGCGACGCCGCGACCGGGAGGTTCGATGCCCGGATCCTCGGTCGCGAAATCGCCGCCGATGGTACGGGTGTTTGCGGGTGGGGTCAATCGCGGTTGATCGACCACCTCATCCCGCGGCGAGCGCCGACAGCGCCGCGAGCCCGGCCCTGAATGGCGCGGGCTCGGGCAACAGGCTCGCCACCAGCTGCCCCTCCGCTTCGAGCTCGAAGAAGCTGCCGGGCTGGACCACCACACCGCGTTCGACGACGAGCCGCCGCGCCCACTCCTCGTCGCCGTGGATGGCGGGCACGCGCAGCACCACGGACCATCCGCCCATCACGGGCCAGGCGCCGGCCGGGGTGCCGACGAGGGATGCGAGCGCGGCGACGTTCACGTCGAGGCGCACGCGGATCGCCGCGCGAATCCGGGGCGCGAGCTCGAGCAGCGCGGGCAGCGCGACCTGCACCACCATGGCGGGTGACAGGAACGTGTCCGCGATCACGTCGAGGCGAGCGAGCACCTCGCCGAGGACCGTCTCGCTCGCTCCGCACGCCGTCCACGCGAGCTTGGCGCCCGGCAGACCCGCCGACTTGGAGAGCCCGCCGAGAGCAAACCACGTCACGTCGTCGAGGAGGCCGTCGCGCGCGGCGTCGACCAGCGCGACCCCGTCGCGACGGAAGTCGCAGAACACCTCGTCGGCGATCAGGGCGAAGCCGTGGGCTCGCGCCCGCTCGGCCAGCGCCGCGAGCGCCCCGCCGTCGAGTGACGAGCCGGTCGGGTTGTTGGGGCTGACCGTGATCACGGCCCGCACCGGGCGCTCCGCGAGGGCGGCGTCGAGCGAGTCCCAGTCGGGACGCCAGCCGTCGTGGGGGTCGAGCCGGTAGCTCGCGAGCTCGACACCTTCGAGGTCGGCGAGCAGCCCGAAGAGCGGGTAGCTCGGGCGTGGCACCAGCACGCGATCGCCGGGATCGGCGAGCAGTCGGAAGAGGTGCGCGTACGCCTCGCTGGTGCTCGCGGTCAGCAGCACCCGCGCGGGATCGACACCGGGTGCGTAGCGCTCGGCCACGGCGGCGCGTGCGGTCAGGAGCCCGAGCGGCTCGGGCTCGTAGGGCTCGCGCGCGGCGCGCGCGTAGGCCGCGGCGATCTCGTCCCACGGGTATGCGAGCCCCACCCGGGTCGGGTTCGCCTCCGTGAGGTCGACGAGCGCTCGTCCCGACGCCCGCGCCAGGGCGAGCGCGCTCGCGAGGGGGCTCTCACGCCGCTCCCACGTGGTGCGGCGCGAGGAGGGGCGAGGTGACGGGCGCGCGGGTCACGGGCGGTGTCGGCGGCGACGAGGGCGGCGAGGACCGGCCGGCGGGGCCCTCGTGAGACCGCGCGGCGCGCGAAGCATAGCGGTCCGGGTCACGCCAGGGCGCTCGGCAGCGCGGAAAGTCTTCATGGACGGCGGCTACCCCGTATGCTACTTCGGCGCGCGCGGCCGCCATCGACCGCGCCATCCCGAGGACACCGCATGCCGAGCGCCGCCGATCACCCGACCTCCGCCGATCCCGCCACTCCCGAGGCGAGCCGCGGCCCCACCGACGCGGCGCATGCGCTGCTGCTGTTCCGCGAGATGCTGCAGGAGCTTCGCGTGGCGCGGCAGCGCGAGGACTTCGTCACGTTCGGCTTCGCGGTGCTGCTGGCGCTGATCACCGCCGGGCCGGTCCTCGAACCCCACAGCGGCGCGAGTATCTGGTCGCGCGCGATCGCCGCGATCGGCATCGCGGTGCTCGGGTGGCGCGTCAACGGCTGCCTCGCCGAGAACCGCAACCGCCAGAATCAGGTCAAGAAGATCATCAGCCTCACCGAGCACTCGTACGCCTTCCCGACCGATCGCAGCTTCGTGCGGATGTCGGACTTCAAGAACCTCGACGGCCCCGGCGAGTGGGACAAGAGCGACTACTCGCTGGCCGACTGGGATCGCTCCGAATACAGCGTGTTCCTGAAGCTCTTGCTGATGGTCTCGGTGGTGGCGGTGCTCTTCTTCTGATGGTGCGCCCTTCTCACGACCTCGACGGAGCGAACACCGTGAACGAGCCCCGCCGCCGTACCCGACGCCTCGGCTCGTCCGTCCTCGGGATCGCACTCGCCGCCGCCGGTGGCTGGGCGCTCACCGAGGGAGCGCTCGGACCGCGCCTCGCGATCGGCGCGTCCGCGCCAAAGGTGGGCGATCCCGCTCCGGACGTCGAGGTGACCGACCTCGCGGGTAAGAAGGTCAAGCTCGCGGACCTGCGGGGCCAGGCGGTGTTCCTCAACTTCTGGGCGACGTGGTGTCCGCCGTGCGTCGAGGAGATGCAGTCGATCTCGAACCTCGCCAAGAGCTACCAGGGCAAGGGTCTCAGGGTGGTGGCGATGAACGTCGACGCGGCGCCGGCCGCGACCATCCAGCAGTGGGTCGAGAAGCGCAAGCTCGGCATGGAGGTCCTGCTCGATCCCAACGCGACGATCGCGCGGCGCTTCGGCACCTACAAGTTCCCCGAGACGTACCTGCTCGACCGTGACGGAAAGATCCAGGCCAAGTTCGTAGGGCCCCACGAGTGGAACCAGCCGCCGTTCGACGCCATGCTCCCGGCGCTGATCGGCCTCGGCGCGCCCAAGCCGGACGCCGTCGCGGCGCCGACGGCGGCGCCGACGTCCGCCCCAGGAGGATCGCCATGAAGACCCGTCTCGCAGCCACTCGCGCGCTCCCTTTCGCCGCCGCGCTCGCCCTCGCCGCGACGCTCGCGAACCCCGGCGCCGCGCGCGCAGAGAACCACCAGGAGCGCCGCGGCAACCCGTTCCATCTGCTCGGTCACGTGCTGGCACCGGTCGGGAACGCGGTGGGCTTCCTGGTCGTCGAGCCCTTCTTCTGGGTGGTCGACAACGTGCCCGCGGTCTTCCGCCTCGACTGAGGTCGGCGCCGTCTCCTCGCCCGCACCTCTCGCGCCGTCGACGCCGCGCGAGCGCGCCAAGTCGCGTTCGATCCCGTAGTCTCCCCACCCCATCCGTCCGCGGTCGGCGCTCGCGGCGCCGCGGACACCCACCGGACGACTTCCCCGATGCCCCGCTTCGCGACCCGGGTGGCGATCGTGCTCACCGTGGCGGCGCTCGCCCTCGCCCACCTCGCGACCCGGCTCGCCGTCGTCGAGCGCGCCGACGGCGGCCCGAACCACGGGCTCGCGCTGCGACTCGAGGATCGCGACGACCCGCACGCCGCCCCGCTCTTCCAGGGTGTCGACGGCGCACCCGACCTGGCCCGCGCACGCGCCTTGCGCCTCGACGACGGCAAGCGCCGCTTCCGCGCCACCTGGAAAGGTTGGCTCAGGATCCGCGACGCAGGCCCCTACGCGTTCGCGACCCACTCCGACGATGGCTCCCGCCTGAGCCTCGACGGCTCCGCGGTGGTCCGGAACGAAGGCGTCCACGAGCCGCGCACCCGCGTGGGCGGCCGCTACCTGCAGACCGGCTGGCACGCGATCGAGATCGTCTACGAGCAGGAAGGCGGCGGCGCCGAGCTCGAGGTGACGTGGGCTCCCCCTGGGCAGGCCGCCCGGCTCCTCGGTCCCGAGGTGCTGTGGGCGAAGCCACCCGGCTCGATGGACCTGTGGATCCTCGAGAACGGGTGGGAGCCGCTCGAGGACCGGCGGGCGTGGATCGCGCGAGCCTCGGCCGGGTGCGGCGCGCTCGCCGCGCTCGCTGGGGGCGTGGCGCTCTTCGCCGCGCTCGCGCGCGAGACCACCGCGCGGCGCACGGTGACGGCACTCGCCGGCGCGCTTCGCGGCACTCCGGCGCGACGCACCGTCACGCTCCTCGCGGTGGTCTTCGTGGCGTGCTGGGTGGCATGGAACGAGAACGAGGCCGCGCGCGGCGGCTTCCGCTCGTCCTACCGCACCGCCGGCGACCCCGGTGCCGGGCTCGACCCGGGGCCGTGGCTCGACCTCGCCTCCGATCCGGGCGCCAGCCACGACGCGCGCCCCGACGGCGCGGCGCTCGGCCTGACACCGCGCCTCGAGCAACGCTGGGAGGGCTCGCTGTACGTCGCCCGCGCGGGCTCCTACTGGTTCGAGGCGCGCGGCGACGCGCCGAGCCTGGTGGCGATCGACCGCCGCAGCATCGTCTCCCACGACGGCTCGGCGGCGCGTGGCGTCGCATCTCGAGGGCGCGTGCTCCTCGAGCGCGGTGTCCATCCCATCAGCCTCCTCGCCGGCCTCGACGAGTACCAGCGGGACCCGGTGCGGTTCCGCTGGGGCGCACCTGATGAGCCGTTCCGGGCGTTCACGGCGGGCGACGTGTTCACCCACCCACCCACGCCCGCCGAGCTCGAAGTCGCGGCTGCGCTCGCGCGCGGCGCTCCCCACGGTGCATCGCGTGGCGCTCGCGGTCCTCGCGCTGGTGGCGCTCGCGTTCACGATGCGTCCCGCCACGGGCGCGCTACGCGCGCTGGAGCGACCATGACATCGGACGCGCGCCACGACTCCGACCCCGCACGGCGCGCGATGCCCGGGTCGCCACGGGGCGCGGCCGCGGCTGCGTTCGTGGCGCTCACGCTGCTCGGCGTCGTCCACCTCTATCCGCTCAGCCTCAACGCCACGCAGATGCACGTCGGCGGTAGCGCAGACACCCAGGAGATGATGTGGCGGCTCGCGTGGGGCCGGCACGCGCTCACCACGCCCGGCATCGACTTCCAGAACGCCAACAACTTCTACCCGGACGAGGGCTCGTACGCGACGATGGACTACGCGTACGGGCTGATCCCGATCGCGTGGCCGTTCCAGCTCGCCACCCCGAACCCCCTCGCCGTCTACAACCTGACCGCGCTCGCGACCATCGCGATCTCGGCGTGGGGCGCCTTCCTCCTCGGCCGCGTGCTCACCGGCAGCACGGCCGCCGGTGTGGTGGCAGCGGCGATCTTCGCGTTCAACCCGCTGCACCTAGGCCGGATCGGCCAGCTCAACATTCTCGCGATCCAGTGGCTGCCGTGGCTGGTGCTCGCGGCGCGCTGGCTCTTCGAGCGACCCACCGTGGCCCGCGCGGGCGTGCTCGCCGCGACGCTCTTCGTGGCGATCACCAGCGGCGGCCATCAGGCGGTGTTCGCGGCGGGCGTGCTGGGCTTCACCCTCGTGGTGCTGACGGCGACCCGGCGAGCGACCCGCTGGCGCGGCGGGGCGCTCGGGCTCGCCGCGATCGCGATCGCGGGCGCCCTCTTCCATCCGCTCGCCCGGCCGTACCTCACCGGCGCCGCGGAGCGCAATCGCCAGCGCTCGATCAGCGACGTCATCCGCCAGAGCCCGAATCCCGGCGACCTACTGGCGATCGACAGCCTCGCGCACCGCTGGCTCCAGGGCCGCGTCGCGGACACGCCCACGGCGTCGCCCGGCTCGAGCCCGCCGGCGCCCGCCGCGACCGCCGCCCCCGAGCCCAAGGCCACCCTCTTCCCGGGCCTGGTGGCGTGGCTCGCGGCGCTCGCCGGGCTGGTGGTGCTGGTGAGCCGCCGCGACGACCGCGAGTGGCTCTTCCTGTTCGCCGGCCTCACACTCGCGGGTTTCGCGCTCAGCCTCGGCATCCACCTGCCCGGATACGCCTTCCTGTTCGAGCACGTGGGTCCGCTGCACATGATCCGCGCGCCGTCGCGCTTCACGCTGGTGGGGCTGCTCGGGATCGCCGGGCTCGCGGCGTTCGCCACCCAGGCCGCGATCGAGCGCCTGGGCGCCGGGCGCCGCTGGATCCCCGCGGCGGTGGCGGGATCGATCGCGGTCCTGCATCTCGCCGAGACGTTCGTGCCGGTGGGTGACGACACCTACCACTACGACCCGCCGCCACCCGTGTACGGCTGGCTCGCGGAGCAGCCCGGCGAGTTCGGCGTGCTCGAGCTTCCCAGCACCTGGCAGCTCAACGCGTTCTACCTGGTCTACTCGTGCTACCACTGGAAGGACCTCGTGAACGGCTTCAACGCGAGCTACATGACGCCGTTCCACCGCCACCTCCTGTTCGAGGTCATGGACGACTTCCCGCGCGGGGAGAGCCGCGAGCTGCTCGCCGAGGTCCTCGGGCTGCGCTACCTGATCCTGCACACCGCGCCGAGCGAGGCGAGCTTCCGCATGCGCGGCCACTACCACGCCCGCGAGCGCGTGCAACGCGCGCTCGACGAGGACCTCGACTGGCTCCTGCCGGTGTGGAGCGGTGCCGGCAGCACGGTGGTCGAGCTGGTGGAGCCGGAGGCTGGCCGGATCGGCCGCAGCCACCGCCGAATCGGCCCGGGACGGATGCTGCGCGGCAGGATGCTCGCGTTCGAGGCCCGCGCGCTCGCCCCGGGCGAGGCGCCCGACGGCGTCCCCCAGGCGCGCGAGGCGACGGTGCGGCTCAACGGCACCGAGCTCGGACGGCTCCCGGTGGGCCCGGCGTTCGAGGCTCACCGTCTCCCGATCCCCGCCGAGCGGGTCCACGACGGCATGAACGAGCTGGTGTTCGCGCCGCTCGCGGCCGACGGCACCGAGCCGGGCGCGGCGCGGCTCGCCCAGCTCGCGCTGCGGCACGTGGCGATCGAGGGAGCGGCTTTACGCTGACGCGGCCCCGACGTTAGCTTCTGCGGTTCACGCAAGACCGATCGGAGACAGCCATGGCCTCACCGACCCAGATCACCGAACGCCGGCGCAAGGTGAAGACGCGCCGCTCGAACCGCTCGCGGAAGTCGGCGATCGCCCGCAAGGGATCGACCCCGCCCTTCCCGATCCACCTCGACACCGCCGAGAAGCCCGCCCAGGGCAAGTGAGACGCGGCGTCTCCTTCTCGATCCGGAGCAGCTGACCAGGCGGCGACGCCATGTCCGGCGCCTCGATCCTGGTGGCTCCCGGGGTGCGCATGGCGCACGTCCCGGGCTTCGCGTTCGGCTTTCCACAAGGCAACAACGTCTATCTGCTCGGCGACCGGGACCCCGTCCTGGTCGACACCGGCATGCCCGGCGAGGTCGGCGAGAAGGTCCTCTCGGACCTCTTCGCCGAGGTCGGAATCGCGGGTCCGCGCCGGCTGCTCGCGACCCACCTGCACCGCGACCACGTCGGCGCGTGGCCGTGGCTGCACGAGCGGTTCGGCACCGAACTCTGGGTACACCCCCTCGAGTCGGAGAACGCCTTCGCCAGCGTCGACGCCAGCGAGGCGGACGCGGCGCTCGCCGACGGCCAGGTGATCGACTGCGACGGCGTCGAGGTGCGCGTGGTCTTCACTCCGGGACACAGCCCGGGGCACGTCGTTCTGGAGCTGCCGTCGTCACGCCTGCTGCTCACGGGTGACCTGATCGTCGGCAGCGGTACCTCGTGGGTCGGCCCTCCGGGCGGCTCGCTGGTCGACTACCTCGCATCGCTGCGCCGCGTGCGCACCCTCGACGTTGCACGGATCCTCCCCGCCCACGGGCCGATCGTGGATGATCCCGTCGCCAAGGTCGACGAGTACCTCGAGCACCGCGCGTTGCGCGAGGAGCAGGTGCTCGGCTGCATCCACGACGGCCAGGACACCGTGCCGGCGATGGTCGCGGTGATCTACGCCGCGTACCCCGACGGCGTCCACGGCATCGCCGCCCTCACCATGCAGGGGCACCTCGACAAGCTCATCGCCGAGGGACGCGTCGCCGTCGACGCGAGCGGCGACGAGAACCGCTATCGCGTGATCGGCTGAGCGCATCTCGGGGCGATCGTCCCCTTGACGCGCGCTCGGGCCGTGATTAATGTTTCATAACTGAAATATTTACCGAATACCGATCGAGCCCCCCCCCATGCCTCCCAGCCTCCGCGACACGCCCACCTTCACGCTGCTGCGCACGCTGCACCGCGCCTTCCGGCGGGTGCGCGAGGTGGACCTCGCCGGGATCGCTCGCCACGGCCTCGCCGAGAGCGAGTTCGACGTCGTCATGACCCTCGGCAACACGGAGGGGCTGCGCATGTGCGAGGTCGCGCAGCGCACGCTCACCTCGCCCGCCAACGTCACGCGCGTGATGAAGGCGCTGGAAGAGAAGGGACTGGTGTCGCGTGAGCGCGGCGAGCTCAGCGATCGCGAGGTCGTGGCACGGCTCACGGCCCGCGGCGCGCGCCTCTTCGCCGAGGCCTATCCAAAACAGCACCGCTTCGTGGCCGCGGCGTTCGACGCCGCGCTCACCCGCGAGCAGCAGCTCCGTCTGGCGAGCGACCTCGAGAAGCTCGCGAACCTCGCGATGCCCGACCTCGGCGACGCGCCCGCGGCCCGCACGACCCCACCCGCCCCCGCGTCGAAACCGCGCCCCCGAACCGGCCGCAAGCGATGAACGAAACCCGAGTCACCGACCCCAACCCAGCGAAACGGGCCCGAGGCCCAGCCGGAGGAAGTCCCATGAATGTCACGAAGTCGATCGCGCGGTGGCGTGTCGCCACCCTCACCCTCGTCACCCTGGTCGCGTTCGCCGCCAGCGCACACGCCGAGACCTGGAAGCTCGATCCGTCGCACAGCAAGGCCAGCTTCAAGGTCCGTCACCTGATGATCTCGAACGTCTCCGGGCGCTTCGGCAAGCTCGAGGGCACCGTGCAGGGCGATCCGGCGAAGCCCGAGTCGGCCGTCGTCAACGCCACCATCGACGCCGCCAGCATCGACACCGACGACGCCAAGCGCGACGAGCACCTGCGCAGCGCGGACTTCTTCGAGGTCGCCAAGTACCCCACGATCACCTTCAAGTCGAAGGCGATCCGCAACTGGAAGGACTCGAGCTTCGAGCTGGTCGGCGATCTCACCATGAAGGAGTCACCAAGGAGGTGGTGCTGACGGTCAGCGACGTGACGCCCGAGATCAAGGACCCGTGGGGCCACGCCAAGCGCGGTATGACCGCCACCACCGCGATCGACCGCACCGACTTCGGGATCGTGTGGAACAAGGCCCTCGAAGCGGGCGGCGTGACGGTCGGTAACGAGGTGAAGGTGACGATCGACGTCGAGCTGCAGAAGGTCGACTGATCGCTCCAGGCCCGGCCTCACACGGAAACGGCAGGGTGGCTCCGCCCACCCTGCCGTTTCCCGCTCCGGCGCGCGCCCGGACACGGCTCACGTTGACCCGCTTCTCCGGCGCGCGGCATGATGCGCGTGGCCTCGATTCCCCGGCTCCGATGGCGGAGCGGGCGAGATCGGGCCCCGGGAGCCCCCTCGATGCCCGCCGTGGAAAAGTCGATCGACGTCAACTGCGATCCCAAGCGCTTCTACGAGATCATCACCGACTTCGAGCGCTACCACGAGTTCGTGCCCGGCCTGAAGAAGGCCAAGGTCCTGGAGAAGAAGGGCGAGGTCTACCGGGTCGAGCAGCACGTCGAGGTGCTCAGGAAGACGGTGGCGTTCACCCTCAAGCTCGAGGGTAAGCCGGGCAAGAGCCTGAGCTGGACGCTCGAGAAGGCCGACCTCCTCAAGGCCAACGACGGCGCCTGGACGATCGAGAAGAAGGGCAAGGATGGGCTCACCGCCACCTACAAGCTGGACCTGGAGGTGGGGATGCTGGTCCCCAAGGCGCTCGTGAACACGCTGGCGAGCGCTGACCTGCCACGCATGCTGGAGGCGTTCAAGGCGCGCGCCGAGGCTCCCGCCGCGGGCAAGAAGAAGGGCTGAGAAGGCGTCCCGAGACGCGGCGACGGCCCCGCTGGGGGCGTGTCATACTGGCCGCCGGATGACCCGGAATCCCGTTCGGAGGGAGTCGATGAACACGTTCGCTCGCCGCTTTGCCGCCGGATCGCTGGCGCTCGCGATCACCGCGTCTCCCGCCCTCGCCACCACCGCCGTCCGCGAGGCGGCCGACAGCTCGCCGCTGGCCGTCGAGACCGCGCCTGCCGAAACCCCGAGCCCGCTGCTCCTCGCACAGAACTCGGGCGGCGGCAGCCTCGCCGACTTCGAAAAGGCGCAGGACACCGGCGGTTACAACGGCGAGTACATCTTCGCGCTCACGCGTGGCCTCGCGAACTCGACGATGCACCCCGCCGGCAAGGTGCCGCTCTTTATTTTCACCCTGCCGCTCGACGTCGTCTTCCTGCCCTTCGCCGCCATCGCCGGGCTGTTTGGCTGACGTTTTTTCGGGGGGCTTTTCAAGCCCCCCGCCCGCCCGGAGTGAATCCGGGCGGGGCACACCCCCGAGGCACTCGCTTCGCTCGTGGCGTCGCGCTGCGACGCGCCGTGTGACGGGTCCATTCGTGGCGTGAGCCGGCCGCGTGGCTATGCGCTCGAGCCTGTTCAAGCCCCCCGCCCGCCCGGAGAGAATCCCGGCGGGGCACAGGTCGGATGCCGGGTGCGGATTCACCGGCGGGCGCGGGGCCCGCCCCTACGTCGCCGTCCGGCTGCGCGCGCGTCGGGGCGTGGGCGGGCGTGAAGCCCCGCCCCTGACGCCGGCCGGCGGCGCCGTCAGCCACCAAAGAGGCTCTTCGTCTCGCCCTTGCGAATTTCCTTCTCGTCCTGCCACTCGATCACCGCAGTCTCGATGTTCGCGAGCTTGAGCGTGATTTTGTAGTAGTAGTCCTTCGTGCTGCCGGACTTCTTGACGATGCTGGTGATCTCGCCGGCCAGCATGTAGTCGGCGCCGACGTGCCGGCCGACCGGCTTGGCGGTGCTCGGATTCACCAGCCCGCTCTTGTTCTGGTACTCGAGCTGGTCGACGAGCTCCTTGGGGATGTCGGCCATCGCCGTGAACTGGACCTTCCCCGACTGGATCAGCGTGGTCGAGATCTTGTCGGTGATCGACTGGGTGGCGATGTGCTCGTCGGTCTTGTTCTTGACCGGCGCGACGTAGAGCAGCGGCGGCTTGGGCTTGCCCGTGATGACCGGGCTCGCCAGCAGCGACTGCGCCATCTTCGAAGCGATCATCTGCAGGTCGGTCGAGCCGAACTCGGGGGTGAGCGTCTCGACCTGCTCCGGGTTGCCGTAGGTGACCTGCTTGCTGCAGCCGGTGAGCGCGAGCGCCACGCAGGCGCTCGCGGCGGCCAGGGTCTGTGTGAGAGGGGAACGCGACATGGTTCGGGACCTCCTGGGCGCGGGGGGCGTATTCGCCGGCCCCACGCCCGACGGGGATGGGATCATCGCACGGGTTCGACGAACGGCGCGGCGCGCCGCTTCACTCCTCGATGCCGTTGGGCGCGCGCACGAAGAACTTGAACGCCACCGCCTCGGTGCGCGGCGAGAGCTCGCGCAGCGTCTTGGTCATGAGGCCATCGATCGTCGCCGGCTTCCACGACGTGATGGGTGTCTCGATCTGCACGTTGTCCTGGTCGTACCACTCGACGCGGTACTCGAACGGCACCGTGACCTCGCCCTGGTTCTGGATGGTGATGATGCCCTCCAGCAGATCACGCTCGCGGCGCACCTTGAGGTCGAGGACCTTCACCTGCTTCGCGAACTGCTTGTCGTGCACGAAGATCTGCTTGGTGTAGTCGCCGCCACCCGGCTCCGCGATGACCACCGTCGAAGCCGTCTTCTTCTCGCACGCGGCACCGCCCGCGATCACTGCCAGCCCGATCGCCACGCACCACGCCGGTGACATCGCCTTGCTCTGCATCGGTCTCTCCTGTCTATCGAGTCGGCTCCGCCGGCTTCGGGTAGACGTTGAGGTACACGGCCGGACCGGTGGTCCGCACGTTCACGAATTTTCGCTCGCCCTTCGCGAGACTCACGGTCACCGAGCGCTCGGCGAGCGCCGCGCCACCCGAGCCCTCGAGGCGCAGCGAGAGCTGGTGCTCGCCAGGCGCCATCGGGATCCGCACCCACTGCAAGCTCGCCGGCAGGGTCGTCCAGCTCCGCAGGTCGGCCTGCTCGGTGAGCACGTTGTAGAGCGACATCAAGATGATCGCGACGCCCCGCTCGGTGCTGCCACGGTGACCGCTCGCGTCCGCGACCTGCTTCGCGACCACCGCCTTGCCCACCGCGCGGATCGCCTGCTTGAGGGCGAGCACCGCCATGCGGTCTCGCAGCGTACGAACCGCGATCCCTTCGACATCCGTGTAGAGCGCGGTCGCGCCCAGCAGCGTGCCCGAACCATCGCGCACGGTGGCGCGCGTGTACGGATTGGGCCGCAGCTGGTACTTGGGAAGGGCGATCGAGGTCAGGCCGGTACCGGTGGGGATCGGCAACGAGATCTCGCGCTTGAGCGGCGCGTCGCCGGACTCGAAGAGCACCACCAGCTCGGGCTGGTCCTTGCCCGGGTCGGTGGCGACGCTCGGCGCCGCCTCGCGTAACGCCTGAGCCTCGTCGCGTAGCCCGCTGCGGAGCGCGGCGCGGTAGGCGTCGCCCTTGAGGTCGGCGATCTCGGGGCGCAGCTCGATGGCGCGCTTCAGGTCGATGAACGCGTCGTTGGGCTCGCCGTTCATCTCGTAGACCAGCGCCGAGAGCGCGTAGCTGAGGGCGTCGTCGTACAGATTCTGGACCCGGGCGGCGACGGAGTCCTGATCGGCGTACGCCTGGCCGAGCGAGCGCTCCACCGCGTACGCGGTGCTCTCGTTGCCCTTGCTCGTGTCCCGGGCGTCCGCGGCCTCTTCCTTGGCACGCTCGCGGATCTCCTTCTGGATGCCCTGGAGCTTGCGGATCTCGACCCGCGCTCCGGTGAGGTCGTTCGAGAACATGAAGTTCATCGCCAGGTAGGCGTGGAGCAGCACGTGCTCGAACGGCTCGCCCTGGTAGGCGATGGTCTTCTCGTTGACGAGCAGGCTCCCCGCCTGCGACGCGGTGTCGGAGGCGCTGATGATCGCCTTGTCCTCCATGCGCTTGATCTCGTCGGTGGCGGCGAAGAGCTCGCGATTGCTGCCGGGGAGATCGCCGGAGGCGTGGAGGATGAGGCCGCGCTCGAGCAGGTAGCAGAGCCGGTCGAGGCTGCTCCCGGTGCCGCCCTCGAGCGCCCTCACCGCCGCTTCCGGCGCCAAGGACTCGAACTGGCGGCGCGCATCCTCGGTCTCTCCCACGTACGACGTGAAGACGCTGCAGCCGCTCGCGACGAGGGTCGCGGCGAGTACCACGAGCCCGAGTACGACGCGGGCGGCGCCTGCGGACGTCCGGCGGGATCGTGCGCTCACGTGACTTGGCTCGACGGGACGCGAGGTCAGGCGGGGGGGCGCGCGGCGACCCGCTCGCGGCGCAGCGCCGCCGCGCGCGCGACCGACGAGATGACCTCGTCGAAGTGAAAGGGCTTGTGCAGCACGAGGTCGGCGATGCTCGCGTCCAGCCCATTGCGCGAACGTTGCTCGAGCCACCCCGACGTCAGGATGCAGATCGCAGTGGGATCGCGGCGGTGCACCTCGCGAGCTACCTCCAGGCCGTCGAGCTTGGGCATGGCGAGGTCGGTGATCACGACGTCGAAGGAACCCGGCCCGAAGCATGCCAGGCCCTCGGTGCCGCTCGCCGCCGCGGTGACCTCGTGGCCCTCGTCGCTCAGGAGCTCGCACAACACGTCACGCACTCCGGCCTCGTCGTCGATGACGAGGATGCGGAGCGCGCTCGAGGGAGGCGGGCTCGAAGTGGAGGTCGGACTCGGCGAGCTCATACGCTTTCGTGGCGGCAGCCGTCGCGATTATAAACGCGCGCACACAAGTCAGCAGGCTCACCCGTGGCGCGCCGCGCCATGGCCGCAGCTTCGGCGGTCACGGCGGGCCGGGAGCGAGGGCGCATGGCGATACGCACCGGCATCGAGCGGGTCCTGGGCGAGCGCATCGGGCTCCACCCCGGCGATCGCGTAGCGATCGTCGCCAACCAGGCCACCGTGCTGCCGGACCTGACGCACGTCGTCCGCCACCTCGCGGCGCTGAGCGACGTGAGGCTGATCCGCATCCTCGCCCCCGAGCACGGCCTGTGGGGCGACGCCCAGGACATGATCGCGGTCGGCGACGAGCGCGACCCCGTCACCGGTCTCGAGATCGTGAGCCTCTACGGCACCAGCGAGGCGAGCCTGCGCCCGCCACCCGCTGCGTTCGAGGGCGTGGACGTGGTGATCTTCGACCTCCAGGACGTGGGCGCGCGCTACTACACGTTCCTCGCCACTCTCGCCTACCTCATGGAGGAGGCCGGCCGGCGCGGTGTGCGCGTGGTCGTCGCCGACCGGCCCAACCCGATCGGCGGCGAGCACATCGAGGGGCCGATGATCGCGGCGGGCTTCGTGTCGTTCGTGGGCGCGTTCGGCGTGCCGGTCCGCCACGGCATGACCGCCGGCGAGGTCGCGCTCTTCCTGCGCGACCACGTCGGGCTCGCCTGCGAGCTGACCGTGGCGAAGCTCGACGGCTGGCGCCGCGCCGATTGGTACGACGCCACGGGGCTACCGTGGATCGCGCCGTCCCCCAACATGCCGACCATCGATACCGCTGCGGTGTACCCCGGGCAGTGCTTGATCGAGGGCACCAATCTCTCGGAGGGCCGAGGCACCACCCGCCCGTTCGAGCTCTCGGGGGCGGCGTTCATCGATCCCTTCGCGCTGGTGAAGACGCTCGCCGCCGAGGATCTGCCCGGCACCACGCTCCGCCCGCTCTACTTCCGGCCAACGTTCCACAAGTTCGGCGGGCAGCGCTGCGGCGGGGTCCAGATCCACGTCACCGATCGCGCCACGTTCCAGCCCTTCCGGACCAGCCGGGCGCTGATCGCGGCGAGCCGGCGACTGTGGCCCGAGCGCTTCGACTGGCGGCGCGAGCCGTACGAGTTCGTGTCCGACCGCCTCGCGTTCGACCTGCTCTGCGGAGGCGACCGCGAGCGGCGCGCGCTCGAGAGCGGCGCCCCGATCGCCGACCTCGAGGCCGCGTGGCGCGACGAGCTCGCGGCGTTCCGCGAGGTGCGCGAGCGCTACCTGATCTACCGATGAAGGGAACCCGCTCCCGAACCTCGTCGTGGAGGCCCACCGGCCCCTCGGTGGGCTCGGCGCCCGCCCGGGCATCGCGAGGCACCGCGACGCCTCCGACGCCGCATGTCGAGCGCGGCGTCTCCGAGGCTTGGCCTCGTCCGCACGAGCGTCTACTCTCCTGCCGCTTTCGCACCGAACCCCCATCCGAGGAAGGACGCCGATGATTTCCTTCGAGCCCAGCGACGATGAGAAGGAGATCCTGAAGACCGTGGAGCGGTTCGCGGAGGTCGAGGTCCGCGCCACCATGCGCGACATCGAGGCCGCCGGACGCCCGCCCGAGGAGTTGCGCCGCAAGTACCACGAGATGGGCCTCGGGATGCTCAACTATCCGGAGACCGTGGGTGGCTCGGGCATGGGCCAGGTGACCCGCGCGCTGATCGAGGAAGCGCTCTCGTTCGGCGATCCTGGCGCCGCGATCGGGCTGGACGGCCCGGGGCTCGCGGGTCTCGCGATCCTCGAGCTCGGCGAGGGCGCGCACGACGAGCGCTATCTCGCGCCGTTCGCCGGCCCCGACGCGCACCTGCGCACCGCGGCGCTGGCACTCCTCGAGCCCAAGCCCGTCGCGGACTGGTGCTCACTCGCCACCCATGCCCGTGAGACCGCCGCCGGCTACCTCCTCGACGGCGCCAAGTCGTTCGTGGTCAACGGCGCCGACGCCGACTTCTACGTGGTGTTCGCTTCCTTCGACCCCGCCAAGGGCTGGGACGGGCTCGCCGCGTTCGTGGTCGAGAAGGGCACGCCGGGCGTCACCGTCACCGAGCCGATCCTGACCTGCGGCCTCAACGGCGTGCCGATCGTCGACCTGACCCTCGACGGGGTGGTGGTGCCCAAGGCGGCTCGGCTCTCGGGCCGCGGCGACTTCGCGGGCGGCTTCCGCCGCTTCCTGGCGCGGGCGCGGGTGGTCAACGCGGCGCGCATCGTGGGCCTGAGCCGCGCGGCGTGCGAATACGCGATCCGCTACGCCGAGGAGCGCACCGCCTTCGGCAAGCCGATCGGCCACCACCAGGGCCTCTCGTGGATGATCGCCGACATCGCCACCGAGGTGGACGCGGCGCGCTGGATGGTGTGGAAGGCCGCGTGGGAGGTCGACCACGCCCGCCCGAGCGCCGAGCGCGCCTCGATCCAGGCGCTGGTGCAGGCCAACGAGATGGCCAAGAAGGTGACCAACGACGGCGTGCAGGTGCTCGGCGGCGCCGGCTTCATCCGTGACTATCCGGTCGAGAAGTGGTACCGCGACGCACGCACGCTGGCGTTCGTCCTGGGCACCGACCCCATGGACAACTCGCGCGCTGCGACCCTCACCTTCACCAGCGACGGCGAGTCGCCGCTGGATTCCTTGAGCTGCGTGTGAAGGCGCCCGGCATCTACCCGTACCGCGCTGCTGGCCGGCGTCACGCGTCGGCCGGTTCGGGGGACGGTCACCTCGTGAGCCACTCCGAACCGGCTGTCCGGCAGTTGGACGCTCGGCCCGCGCCGAGAGGCGCGCGGCGAGCAGCGCGAGCCGGCTCGGGGGTGGGGCCCCCGCGAAAACCGCGCTTTTCGCGGGTTGGGGGGCGTGAACAGCCCCTCGCAGAAGGAGACGCCATGATCGACTTCGAGCTGAGCGATTCGCAGAAGAACATCCGCGAGATGGTGCGCTGGTTCGCGCGCGAGGAAGTCCGCCCGCTGGCGCTCGAGTCCGACAAGGCCCACACCGTGCCGCTCGAGTTCCTGAAGAAGTCGATGCAGCTCGGCCTCGGCTCGGGAACGCGCCCCAAGGCGCTCGGCGGCGACGGCGAGGGCGCAGGCGAGGAGCGCGACGCCAAGGGCACCAAGCAGGGCAATCGGGTGTCGATCATCCTCGGCGAGGAGATCGCGTGGGGCGACCCGGCGGTGGTCCTCACCTTCCCCGGCCCGGGGCTCGGCGGCCCGCCGGTCCAGTTCACCGGCACCGCCGAGCAGAAGAGCCGCGCGTTCGGGATCTTCAAGAACGACGGCGTGCCGCGCTGGGGTGCCTATGCCCTCACCGAGCCCGCCGCCGGCTCGGACGTGGCGGGTATCCAGGCCACCGCCCGCAAGGACGGCAACCACTACATCCTGAACGGTCGCAAGTGCTACATCACCAACGGCGCCCGCGCGACCTGGAACGTGGTGTTCGCCACCGTCGACAAGAGCCAGGGCCGCGCCGGGCACCGCGCGTTCCTGGTGTTCAAGGGAACGCCCGGGTTCTCGGTGGGCAAGATCGAGGACAAGCTCGGTCTGCGCGCGTCGGAGACGGCGGAGCTCGTGTTCGAGGACTGCAAGGTGCACGTCGACGACCTGCTCGGCGGCGAGGAGCACTACGACAAGGGCGCCAAGGGCGGGTTCACCACCGCCATGAAGACCTTCGACTCGACACGTCCGATGGTCGCGGCGATGGCGGTCGGCATCGCGCGCGCCGCCTACGACGTGGTGCACGACCATATCCGCGAGAACTACCTGCTCAGCCGGCCGATCGCGCGCTACCACGTGCTCGCCGAGCTGATCGCCAACATGGAGCGCAAGATCGCCGCGGCGCGCCTCATGTGCTGGCGCGCCGCGTGGATGGCCGACGAGGGCATCCCCAACTCCAAGGAGGCCTCGATGTCGAAGGCCTACGCCGCGCAGGTGGCGAGCTGGGTGTGCCAGGAGGCGATCGGCCTCATGGGCCACCTCGGCACCTACCACGCCAACCTGGTCGAGAAGCTCTACCGCGACGTGAAGGTCTACGACATCTTCGAGGGCACCGGGCAGGTGCAGCGCATCGTGATCTCGCGGCGCCTCCTCAAGGGGCTGTGAGGGGCGCTGCGCCAGCGACGAGATGACCCGCGGTGTGCCGGGCGGGCGGGGACAGGCCCCGCCCCTACGGTCCGCGACCGCCGAACCCATCGTTCATCGACGTCTCTAACCGTCGCTGTGCCCTCCCGCTCACCCTGCCGCATGCGCGCCGACCGACGACTGCTCGCGGCGGTGGCGTGCGTCGCGGCGTCGGTGCTCTCGCTCGAGATCGTGCTGACGCGGATCTTCAGCGTCACCACGCAATACCACTTCGCATTCCTCAGTGTTTCGCTCGCGCTCTTCGGGCTCTCGGCCGGTGGGCTCGCGGTGCGGCTCGCGCCGCGCCTGTTCGCGGTCGAGCGCGCTCACGAGCGCCTCGCGCAGTGCGCGGCGCTCGCGGCGCTCGCGGTGCCGCTGGTGCTCGCGCTGGTCCACTCGCTGCGCGTCTCGACCAAGGCGCTGCCGATCTTCCTGCTCGCGCCGGCGATCCCGTTCACGGGCGCCGGCCTCGCGCTCGCGATCGCCTACACCGCCGCGGCGCGCGACGCGGGACGGGTCTACGCCGCCGACCTCGCCGGCGCGGCGGCGGGCTGCGTGCTCGCGGCGCTCGGTCTCAAGTGGCTGGGCGGGCCGGGCGCGATGCTGGCGACCGCGCTCCTCGCGTGCGCGGGGGCCGGGCTCGCCGCGCCGGCCGCGTGGCGGCGGCGAGTCGCCGCGCTGGCGGTGGCGCTCGTCGGGCTGGTCGGGCTCGCGATGAGCGGCGTCGGCTTCCGCGTCGACGCCCACAAGACGCCCTGGGACGTGACCCGCGAGTACGAGGCGTGGAACAGCTTCTCGCGCATCGCGGTGATGCCGATGCCGAAGGAGATCCCGCCGGGGTGGAGCCTCGACACCCGGCCCTATCTACCGACCCCGCCGATCAAGCTCCTCAACATCGACGGCGACGCCGGCACCATCCTGGTGGGTGCCGGTACCGGAGAAGGCAGCCTCGACTTCCTGTCGCGCGACGTGACCGCGTTCGCGCTCGAGCTCTTGCCGCCCGAGAGCGGCGTGCTGGTGGTGGGCGCGGGGGGCGGCAAGGACATCCTCGCAGCGCGCAAGGCGGGCGCCACCCGCGTCAGCGCCGTCGAGGTCAACCCGCTCATCGAGCACACCGTCAACGACCACTATGGCGACTTCACCGGGCGGCCGTACCGCCTGCCCGGCGTGCGCTCGGTGGTCGCCGACGCGCGCAGCTTCCTCGCCACCGACACCGAGCACTACGACCTGGTGCTGCTCGGTCTGGTGGACTCGTGGTCGGCGACCGCCGCGGGCGCCTTTTTCCTGACCGAGAACCACCTCTACACCACCGAAGCGATGGGCGCGTATCTGGACCGCCTCGGCGACGACGGCGTCGCGAGCATCAGCCGCTGGTACTTCGAGAGCGAGCCGGCGGAGACCCTGCGGGTGGCGGTGTCGGCGCGGGTCGCGCTCGAGGAGCGCGGCGTCGCAGAGCCGTGGCGAAACGTGGTCGTGCTGGGGCGCCCCGCTCCCGCGCTGCGCGCCGGGCTCGGCGTGGGTGTCACGCTGATCCGCAAGTCGCCGTGGAGCGACGGCGACCTCGCCCGCATCCACGGTCTCGCGCGCACCCGCGGCGTGGACGTGCTCTACGCTCCCGACTCCGGAACGAGCCCGGTGTTCCGGCGCTTCCTGCGCGCCGCGAGCCTCGCCAGCGAGCTCCGCCAGTACCCACTCGACGTCAGCCCGGTCAGCGACGACCGACCGTTCTTCTTCCAGATGCTGCGCATGCGCGACTTCCTCGATCGCGCGAAGATCGCGAGCCTGTGGCCGTGGGCGACGCTGCCCACCCTCACGCTGTCGGTGCTCGCCGCCGCGGCGGCGCTGCTCGCGACCGCCACGCTCGGCGCCCCGCTCGTGGCCGCGGGCGCGCGGCGCGCGGCGACCACCCGGCGGCTCGTCCCGTTCGCGTGCCTCGGCGCGGGCTTCTTCTTCGTCGAGGTCGCGATGGTCGAGCGGCTGGTGCTGCTCGTGGGCCAGCCCACCCGCGCGCTCGCCGTGGTGCTGGCGACGCTGCTCCTCGGCACCGCCGCAGGCGGCGCCTTGACGCGGGTGATCCCGGAGCGCGACCTGGCATGGGCCTTCCCGCGCCACGCACGGCGAGCCGCGCTGGTAGCCCTGGTGCTGGCGCTGGTGCTGCCGGTCGCGGTGCGCTGGTTGCTGCCCTGGCCCGATGCGGTACGCACCGCCGTCGCCGCTCTCACCTGCCTGGGAATCGGCGTGGTCCTCGGCATGCCCATGCCGATCCTCTTGCGCCGCCTCGCGTCCGAGCGTGGCGATCTGGTGCCGTGGGCGTGGGCGGTGAACGGCGCGTTCGGAGTCGCGGCGTCGGTGTATTCGCTCCTCGCCGCGATGGGGCTCGGCTTCCGGCTGGTGCTGGTCATCGGGGCGGCGATCTACCTCCTCGCCGCGCTCCTCGCTCGCTGCGAGCCCGCACCCGACCCAGCCTGACCGGTCCACCCCCGCGCGAGCCCCGCGGCCGCGAAGGAGCGCGGCCCTCCAGGCCGGCTCGATGCCGGCATCGGAGGCGCCGCGAACCTCACCGCGCGTCGGCTGGTGCCGGCGCCCCGAGCGCACGCAGGGCACGCTCGGCGTGGTACGCCACGGCGCCGTCGTCGCCGTGGGCCGCCTTCTCGAGCGCCTCGCGCGCGGGCGCCGCCAGGGGACCGAGCGCCCTGAGCGAGAGCGTCGCCTCGAGCCGTACTCCCGCCACCTTGTCCGCGACACAGCGGCCGAGTGCCGGGACAGCGGGCGCCGCCGCCGGACCGAGCCGACCGATCGAGAACGCCGCAGCCTTGCGCACCCGCCCCACAGGGTCGGCGAGAGCCGCCTCGAGGCCCGCCACCGCGCCGCTCGCCGCCTCGCCCATCGGGCCGAGCGTGAGCGCCGCCTCGTGGCGCACGTCGTCGTTGGGATCACGAAGCAGCGCCGCGAGGGTCGTGACACCCGGCGCACCCAGCCGCGACAGGCTCTGGATCGCCTGGAAGCGCACGCCCCAGTACTCGTCGCGGGCTGCCCGCGCCAGCGGCTCCGCGGCGTCGGCCCCGAACGCGGCGAGGGACTGGGTCGCGGCGATCCGCACGTCCGACTCGGGATCGGCGAGCCCATCGGTCGCGGCAGCGAGGCCGCGCGGGCCCATGTTCTTGAGCGCCTCGTAGGCGACCACACGCACCGAAGGATCGCGGTCCTCGGCCGCGACCAGCACCGCGTCGAGCTCGGCCTCGCCGAACGTACCGATCGCCTTCACCGCCGCCTGACGCGCCTCGCTCGACGGATCCGCGAGACCCGGCTCGAGGTACGTGCGTGCAGGCGGCCCGAAGCGGCCGAGGAGGCTCAGGGTCTCGGCGCGCTCCTCGCCGCCTCGTTGGTCCCGCAGCACGTCGCCGAGCGCGGGCAGCGCCGCCGGACCGATCGCCACCAGCGCGTCGCCGATGTTCCGCCCGCCGTCCGGGGCATCGCGCCCGAGGGTCTGGGTGAGGACGTCGATCGCGCCCGGCCCCCACGTGCCGAGCGCCCGGGCGGTGGCCGCGCGGACGTGCTCGTCGGGATCGTGGAGCAGTGCCCGCAGGATCGGCGGGGGTGGGTCCGGCGTGCCGCGCGGAGAGACCTTGCGGGGCCCGAGCGCCCCGAGGGCCAGTACCGCCTCCTCGCGCACCCGCCAGTCCGGCTCGTGCTCGAGCGAGCGAACCAGCGCGGCCTCCTCGCCGAGCGTGCCGAGCCCGCGCGCCCCCATCTTGCGCACCTGCCACGCCGGATCCTCGAGCAGACCCCGCTCGAGGAGCGCCGAGGCGCTCCGCCCGAGGGCCGCGAGGCGCTCCAGCGCCGCGCGCCGGACCTTCCAGTCGGGATCGGCGGCGAGGGGGGCGAGGGTCTCGAGGGTGCGCGCGGCGTCGGGGAGGGTCACGGTCTCGCCAGTCGCCTCGCCGGCCTCCTCCGAGACACCGCGACCGTCCGTGCTCGCGAGGTCGCCGGCGACGGCGAGCGAGGTCGCCCCCCGCCACAGCCCGCCGACCAGTAGCGCCGCCACGCTCGCGCGACGCGCGCGCCCCGTCACCCGCGATCCCAGCCGTTGGTGATCGGCATCCGCCGGTCCTTGCCGAAGGCCTTGGGCGTGATGCGGATCCCCGGCGGTCCCTGGCGGCGCTTGTATTCCGTTGCGATCGACGGTGCGCGCGACCCTGCGCACCAGCTCGATGTCGAGCCCGCGCGCCGCGATCTCGGAGATCGAGCGGTCCTCCTCCACGTATCCGGCGAGGATCTGGTCGAGGACCGCGTAGGGCGGCAACGAGTCCTCGTCCTTCTGATTCTCGCGGAGCTCGGCGGTGGGTGGTCGCTCGATCACCGACTCGGGGATCACCTTGCCGGGCCCACGCAGATTGCGGTGCCGCGAGAGCGCGAACACCAGCGTCTTGGGGATGTCCTTGAGCACCGCGAAGCCACCCGCCATGTCGCCGTAGAGGGTGCAATAACCCATGGCGTTTTCGCTCTTGTTGCCGGTGGTGAGCAGCAGGTGCCCGAACTTGTTCGAGAGCGCCATCAAGAGCGTGCCGCGGATGCGCGCCTGCAGATTCTCCTCGGTGACGTCGGCCGTCCGGCCCGCGAACAGCGCCGCCAGCGCGGTGGCGAACTGCCCGACGAGCGGCTCGATGGGGATGGTCGGGCACGCGATGCCGAGGAGCTTCGCGACCTCGAGGGCGTCGTTGAAGGTGCCCTCCGAGGAGAACCGCGACGGCATCGTGACCGCGTGGACGCGCTCCGCGCCGAGAGCCTCGACGGCGATCGCCGCGGTGAGCGCCGAGTCGATCCCGCCCGAGAGCCCGACCAGCACGGTCTGGAAGCCGTTCTTGCGCACGTAGTCGGCGAGCCCGAGCACCAGCGCGCGCCACACCACCTCGAGCTCGGCGAGATCCGGCGCGAGCCTCGCCGCCGCCGCCGCGAGCGCCCCCGCGGGTGCCGCGGGGCGCGGCACCGCCACCACGTTCACCGGCGCCTCGGGCACGTGCAGCCAGGTGCGGCGCGCCATGGGCTCGCGTAGGCGCCGTCCCCGCGCCCGGGCGAGGTCGATGTCCACGACCAGCAGATCCTCGGCGAACATCGCGGCCGAGGCGACGACCCGCCCCTGCTCGTCGAACACGGCGCTTCCGCCGTCGAACACCAGCTCGTCCTGGCCCCCCACCAGGTTCACGAACACCAGCGGCACGCTGTGGTCTGCGGCGCGCGCGGCGAGCATGGTGCGGCGCACGTGCTCCTTGCCACGGTGGTAGGGCGACGCCGAGATGTTGACCGCGAGCAGCGCGTTACCGGTGCGCACCTGCGGCACGAGCGGCCCGTCGGGCACCCAGATGTCCTCGCAGATGCTGACGCCGATCGGGAGCTGGCCGAGGGTGACGACCGTGGGCGCCTCGCCGGGCGCGAAGTAGCGCTCCTCGTCGAACACGCCGTAGTTGGGGAGTTTCACCTTGCGCGCGAAGCCCCGCACCGCGCCGTCCGACACGATCGCGGCGGCATTGAACACGTCGTCCTCGAGGAGCGCCGTGCCGACGATCGCCGTGAGCCCGCCGGTCTCGGCCGCCAGCCGATCGAGGCTGGCCCGCGCCGCGGCGAGGAAATCGGTGCGAAGGACCAGGTCCTCCGGCGGGTAGCCGGTGAGCGCCAGCTCCGGGAACACCACCAGCTCGGCGCCCGCGGCGCGCGCCTCGCCGAGCGCCGCGGCGATGCGTCGCCGGTTCGCCTCCAGGGCGCCTACCGTGGTGTTGACCTGGGCGAGCCACGCGCAAACGCATCGATTCACCTCGCCCGGCGCCGCACGCGCGCCGTCGCCGGACCCGCGGCGAAGCTACCCGAGGGGCACTAGCATCGGCGAGGGGGCAAGCTATGCTGCGCGGCCCGTCGGCGTTTCCCCGTGTTCCTCACCAGCCCCCCCACCCCCTCGAGCCCGCGCGCCGCCGTGCGCTCGCCCGCTCGCCGGCGCGGGGGGGCCTGGCTCGTAGCCGTCGGCCTGGCGCTGGGCGGCAGCGTCACCGCAGCCCACGCCGAGGTCGCGCCACCCCTCGTCCCGGCTCCGCCGGCGTCGGTCGCGGCGGCGGGGCCGCGCCTCGTCGAGGTCGAGGCCTCGACGCTCCCCAACGGGCTCAGGCTGTGGGTTCAGCGCACGCCCGGAAGCGGCGAGGCGCACGTGCGCTTCGTGGTCCAGGCTGGCTCCGCCGTCGAGCCGGACAACGCCAACGGGGTCGCGCACTTCGTCGAGCACGTCTTGTTCGATCGCGAGACCGACCCGGCGATCCACGGGCTGATCCAGAAGCTCGAGGCCAACGGCGCGTACTACAACGCGTTCACCACCGTCGACATGACCTATGCGGTGGTGGACTCGTTCGCCGCCGACCTCGAGCCGGCCCTCGAGCTGGTGGCGCGCTCGCTCGCCGGCGCATCGTTCACACCCGAGCAGATCGAGCTCGAGCGTCAGATCGTCGCCCGCGAGCTCGCCGAAAAGCAGGACGATCAGCTCCTCCTCGGCGTCCGCGGTCAGCTCTACGGCGACCAGGCGATCGCGCGCCCGGAGGGCGGAACCCCGAATCGGTGGACCAGCTCACCGCCCGCCAGCTCCGTAACTTCTACCAGGCGCACTACCGCCCGCCCGCGCTGGTGCTGGTCGTTCTCGCCGATCGCCCGGCCGAGGAGATCCGCGGCGCGATCGAGAAGACGGTCGGTCAGCTCACGTGGACGGGCCGCGCTCCCCCCGCGTACCCGCCGCCCGGAGCGCAACCCGGGTCCGATCCAGACCGAGGACCTCGACCACACCGGCGCCTTGCTCCACGGCATGGTGGCCGCCGGCGCTCGCGACCCCGACTACTACGCGCTGTGGGTGCTTCAGGAGCTGCTCGAGATTCGTCTCTACGACCGCATCCGCGTCCACGGCGGCATGAGCTACGCGCCCTACGTGTACTTCACGCCCAACCGCCACGAGGGAATGCTCTACCTCTACGCCTCCGCCGACGAGAACGATTTCGGCGCCATGGCCGACGCGTTCGACGCCGAGCTCACGCGGGTGGCGAGCGGCGAGATCGCGCCCGAGGAGGTGCTCGAGGCGCGCAACCGGGTGGCCAACCGATTCCTCCGCGAGCACCTGAGCGGCGAGGACCTCGCCAACCACCTGGCTTGGATGGCCGGCGTGCTGGAGCCGAACGAGCTGCCTGTCGACCCGGTCGAGCCGCTCAAGCGCGTGTCGCGCAAGGACCTGAAGCGCGTCGCCGATCGCTGGGGGGTGGAAGAGCTCCGGATCGACGCGCGCTCCGCCACCCCACCGGGTCCAGAGCCCGAGCCGACGTGGCTCGCCCGCCTCGTGGCGTGGGCGGTGCCGGCGGGGTTCGCGGTGCTGGTGCTGCTCCAGCTCGCGACGCTGCGGCGCGTACGGGGTCTGCGCCGCGCGCTGGACGTGCCGAAGACGGCGGCCGCCGGTGGCGGCTCCGGCGCGACGGTCACGCCTGGCGCGGGATCGACCCACCCGGAGACGCCCGGCTCGGGCTCGTCCTCTTCGCTCGCGGCGTGAGCGCGAGGAGGTGCGGGTGCCACGAGGCCGGGTGATCGACGTCGTCGCCGCGCTGGTGTGGCGCGACGGGCGCTTGCTCGTCACCCAGCGTCCGGCGGGCGCTCACCTCGCCGGCACCTGGGAGTTCCCGGGCGGCAAGATCGAGGCGGGCGAGAGCGCCGAAGCGGCGCTGCTGCGCGAGGTGCGCGAAGAGCTCGACCTCGTGATCGAGGTCGGCGAGCTGCGCCAGGAGCTGGTGCACGCGTACCCCGAGAAGACGGTGCGACTCTTCTTCTTCGACTGCCGCTGGCGGAGCGGCGAGGCGCGCCACCTGGGTGTGGCGGATCACCGCTGGATCGAGCGCGGCGACCTTCGCTCGCTCGAGTTCCCGCCCGCCGACCGTGAGCTCTTGAACGACCTCGAGACGCGCTTCGCGCCGGCGTGACGCGCGCAGGATCGCGCCCCCGGCCCGCAGCTCAGTGCGACTCGCCGCGCGCGCCGTATCCGCCCGCGTCGACGACCACCTCGGCGCGCGCCAGGAGCGACACGCTCACCACCTCGCCGCTCGCCCCACGGGCGCTCGCCTCGACCGACCGGACGTCCTTGGGGCTCGGCACGCGCGGGCCCACGACCTCGGCACGGACCACCCAGCCGCGGTCGCCGCGCACGGCGTCGACCGCGGTGGCGAACACGTCGGGGAGCTTGCCGAGCCCGTCGCGCACCGCGGCCTCCACGCGCGCCGCCTGCTCCTGCTCCTCGACGGTGCGGTCGCCGAAGTGCGCCGCGCCGAAGAGGATGCGCCCCTTCGAGGTGATGTCGACCGACTCGACGCGACGCACCACCACGCGCAGCGTCTCGTGCGTCAGCCGCTCGCGCAGGTGGGTCTCGAAGCGCGCGACGCTTTCGGGCTCGGGGTTCCTCGGGGTCTCGACCGAGACCACGAAGACCGGCCCGGCGGGTGTCTGGGCGAGGTCGGTGTTGAGGAGCACGATCTCGGGTCGGGCCGCGGCGACCTCGCGGGCCACCTGCTCGGCGACCTGTAGCAGCCGCATCTCGGGCGCGATCGGCGCCTCCGAGACCTTGCCGTCGAGGCCGAGGTACGGCCGCAGGCTGGTCGAGCCGGTCGCCGCGACGTCGGTCGTGAAGGCACACCGCACGAAGAGTCGCACCGAGACGCCGAGGCGCTCGGCAAGCGCGTCCTGCATGCGCTGCACCTCGGGCGGCTCGATCACCCGCGGCGTCCGCACCACCGACAGCACCTCGACACCGTCGCGGTGCACGTCGAACTCGAGGCTCGCGAGCGCCGTGCTCGGCCGCTTCGCCAGCTCGCGGTTCAGCACGTCGCCGAGCACGCGTTGGGTCCGCAGGTCGCGCACCATCGTCCTGAGGTGGCCGGTGAGCAGGACGGTCATCACCAGGAGGCCCACCGCGGCGACGGCGAAGCGCCGCGCGAGGTCGCGAAGCGAGCCGATCTCCTGGCGCGTCACGAACCCGGCGATCACGAACGTGACGCCAGCGACCGCGAGGATCGCGAGCACGTTCGCGAAGAAGAGCAGGAAGGCGCCCCACGCGCCCTGGTAGGCGCCGAGCGCCAGACTCAGTCCGATCGCCGCGATCGGCGGGTTGAGGGCGGT
Organism: Deltaproteobacteria bacterium; assembly: GCA_016713535.1. Taxonomy (GTDB): domain Bacteria; phylum JADJOY01; class JADJOY01; order JADJOY01; family JADJOY01; genus JADJOY01. The sequence goes on along the minus strand of JADJOY010000003.1, from coordinate 51,679 downwards.
CGCGATCGCCACCCCCGGCAACGCCGGGCTGATGCGATCGTCGATCATCGCCAGCGCGCCGGCGGTGCCGGCGAGCGCGGCCACGAAGAGGTCGATGAGGGTGGGACGCGTCTGCGCGAGCAGCGCCGGGGTGACGTCCTGCGCGAAGGGCAGCAGACCGAGGGCGAAGCACAACACGATGCCCACGACGGCGCCCCCGAACTCGGCGACCAGCGCGGTGCGCAGCAGCTTGAGATCGGCGCGCGCGAGGCCGAGCGCGATCCCGAAGATCGGCGTCATGAGCGGCGCCACGATGTTCGCGCCGATCAGGGTCGCGTCGCTGTTCAGGATCAGCGCGAGGCCGGCGATGAGCTCGGAGATCCCGAGGAGCGCGTAATACGTGAGCGTCGGCTGGGAGCCCTGGAGGATGTCGTCGAGGACCGACGCCCGGCGCTCGGGCGAGACGCGCGCGAGCCCGTGGATGGCGCCGACCCACCCCTCGGAGAAGCCCCTCAGCCGAGCGGGGCGATGCTGCTCGTCGGCAGGCCGCTCGGTGTCCGTCATGTCACGCTCGCGCAGGCGCGGCGTTCAGTACGGATCGAACACCGAGCGCTCGCGCGGCTTGACCGGCGGCTCGGGAGCGGGATCCGTCGTCGGCTGCGTGCCGGCCTCACTGGCGGGCATCGCCGAGCCGGGGCGTCCGGTGGGAGGGTGCGGTGGCTTTAGCTGCTGGCACGGTGGCGGGTGGGGAACCGGTGCGCCCGGCCGCGGCCGCGGTGCGGCCTTGCTCGCGCCGGACGCTGGGCGCCGCTCGGTCAGCTCGCGCTCGTGCACCCAGCCTGCGCGCGCGGGCGCGTCGGTGGTGACGAACACGTAGCCCGCGACGGTTTGATAGCGCCGCACCGCCTCGCCGCGGGCGAGCTCGCCCACCACCTCGGCCTCTGCGGCGGCACGGCGCCGGACGGCGACCCTGGCCTTCGCGGCGTACCCGGTACGCGGAGAGACGCTGGGGTCCGGCGCGGTGGCGGCGCCCCGCTCGGACGACGACGGCGGTAGGGTCGGGCTCGGCGCGAAGAGCCCTTGCACGGACTCGCCGACCGACGACGCGGTCGCGCACCCGGTCAGGAGCCCGACCACGACGAGCGCGGCGAGCCGGCACCCGCGCACGTTCATGGCGGGGATCCCGCGCCACGGCCTACGGAACGAGATCGTTCCCACATCGCGGAGGTTTAGCACGATCCGGCCACGGCCATTCGTCACGCATCCCCTCCGGGGCGGACGCTTTGACCGCGGCTCGAGCCGGTCCGTAACATCGGCGTCACGGGCCCGCCTCGGGCTCCTGGGAGCGCCTCCATGCCGATCGGCTCATCGTCTCGCGCTTCGCGCACGCTGGCTCGGGCGTTCGGCGCCGTGTTGCTCGCCGCGAGCGCCGCGCGCGCGGATCACCTGCTGTCGAGCGGAATCACCGACCGCGAGCTCGCGACTCACTACGCGCCGGTGATCTACCAGGATGTGGCCGACGGTCTGGACGACGACCTCGACAACTTCCGCCGCGATTTCCTCACCAACGTCGACTTCGACGGCAACTGGGACTCCACGACAACACCGAGAACATGGAGTCGAAGGCGTTTCCGCTGCGCGCCTTCGTGTACTTCGACGTGGTGGAGACCGCGACCCACTACTGGATCGAGTACTCGTACTTCCACCCCGAGGACTGAACTCGTTCGGCGGCACCGACCACGAGAACGACATGGAGAACCAGCGCATCGTGGCCGAGAAGGACGGCACCGCGTTCGGGCGCTTCCTGGTCACCGACATCAACGCCCACGGGTATCTCAACGCGTACACCGATCGCACCGACATCACCCGCGGGACCGCCTTCCCCACCACCCAGTACCGGCCCTACGGCGTCCAGTTCGAGGACGCCGCCGGCGCCTTCTCGGAGACCTTCTCCGAGGCCTTCTCGCACCTGCGCGTCTACCTCGAGCCGCAAGGGCACGGGCCCGCGAGCTGCGCCGAGCAGCAGCGCCCGATCGGCTTCCTGAACAGCGTCGAGTGCAACGCCGCCGGTGGCACCGACAAGGTGATCTACCGGGTGGCTCCAGCCGGCAGCCCTGCGCTCGCGGGCGAGCCCGACCACACGATCATCGAGAGCGGCGTGCCGGGGCAGGTCGTCGCGTACGGGCTGCTCTCGGGCGTCGACGAGCTGTGGCCGCTGCGGCGTGCGATCGAGGGTGACGCGGGCCAGCCTCGGCTGTGGGACTCGGCCTTCGCCTATGCGCCGGGGCGGAACACCGACACCGACGCTTCGAACGACTTCGTGCTGCGGGGAGCGGCGGACATTCGCCTGGGCGGCGAGTTCGCGGGCCACGAGGGGGGCGGCGGCGGTGTGCCACCGTGGGGCTTCGCGAACGTGCCCGGCGTGCCCGTGGGCGGCGACTGGCTCTTCGATCCCGCCTACTCCACCGCCGTCCTTTACGACTTCGCCGCCGAGCACTCCGCCGGGTACTGCGAGTACCTCTTCAACCCGTACCTCGGCGACCTCCTCCCGGCGTCGGCGCCCACCACCTGCGGCGTGGTCGACGAAGGCTCGGGCGGCGGCTGCAACATCAACCGCGGTTCGTCATCGAGTGCCGCGGCGCCGCTCGCCGGCCTCACGTTGTTCGCACTGAGGCGGCGCCGCAAGTCGTGATCATCCCGAGCTCTGACTCGGCGTCGGCGCTCGGCCACATCCCGATGCCGCAGCGACCCCGTCGCCCAGCCCGCCAGGACGCTGCGCCCCTCCCCAGGCGGTCAAGCTGCGGCCGGTGCGTCGCCATGCGCGGCCTCGCGCAACGCCGCGATCGCCTCGCTCGGCCAGGCACGCAGAAGGACCAGGGCGCCCGCGTAGACGATCACGCCCGCGGCGGCGCGGACCAGCACGTGGCCCGGTGTCCACCACGCCGCCGCGCCGCTGAGCGCGCTCGCGATCACGATCGCCGGTGAGAGCACGGTCCACGGGCCCGCCACGCCGAGCTCGCGCCCAGCCCCGCGCGCGTAGGCGACCAGCCCGACGAGCTGGGTCAGCAGCATCACGCTCGCGGCGCCGGTCGTGCCGAAGAACGGATCGACCAGCAGGTTGAGCAGGATGTTTCCAGCGGCGAGCGCGGCGGTGATCCGTGACAGCTCGGTGGTCCGGCCGAGCGCCAGGAGCGCCGCGTTGGGCACGTACGAGACGAAGATCACTGCACCCGCGACGATCCAGATGGGCGCGAAGCCGCGCGCCGCATCGGCGTAGTCGGCCGGATAGAGCAGCGCCACTCCGGCGTTGCCGAGCACCGCGCCACCCACCGCGAGAGTGGGCCGCGAGCGTCACCAGGAGCACCAGCGCCTCGCGATAGATGCGCTTCGCCCGTGCCCGGTCGCGACCGGCGATCGCGGGAAAGGCTGCGTTCGAGAGCGCGGCCGGCAACACCGCGAACGCGAGCGGGATCCGCGAAACGGCCTCGTAAACGCCGACCTCGGCACGCCCGGCGAAGCGCCACAGCACCACGCGATCGCCAACCAGGTAGATCATCCCGGCGAGCGCCGAGAGCGCCGGCAGCCACGCCTGCCGCGCGAGTCGGATCGCGAGCCGGCCATGGAACGCCGCGCGTACCTCGCGGAAATGCACCCGGTGGATCGCGGCGGTGAAGAGCCCCTGCGCGATCTCGCCCATCCCGTACACCCAGCCCGCTGCGAGCAAGGGCCCGTGGAAGACCCACACCAGCAGGCTGCCGAAGGCCAGCACCAGCGAGCGGCCGAGGTCGAGCAGGCCCTTCCACACGAAACGCTCGCGCGCCGCGAAGACCGCGCTCAGGGTGCGCCCGAAGCTCCCCACCACCCAGCCGCCGACGATCAGGAAAGCCGTGTGGCGCGAGGCTTCATCCGGTACGAGCAGCGTCAGCGCCCCGAACGCGACCGTCACCGCGACGGAGGCGTAGATGAGCTTCGCCGCGAAAGCCGCGCCGAGGCGCGCAGCCTCGCGGCCGTGGGCGCGGCTCAGCGCGCGCACCACCATCGGATCGAGCCCGCCGTCGGGCGGCTCGTAGCACATGGCACCGACCGAGAGCGCGAGCGAGATCACCCCCACCTCGGCGCGACTCAGCACGTGGGTCAGCATCCAGAAGCCCGCGAACGAGAAGAGCCGCGCCGTGGTGCCGGCGGTCACCAGCAGGATCGCGTTGGCGGCCACACCGGGCCCGCGCGCGCGTCTCACGTACACACCGCCCGGTAGGCGTCGAGGGTCAGCGCCGCGGTGCGCTCCCAACTGAACCGAGCGGCGCGAGCGGCCCCGGCCTCGCGCATCAGCTCGGCGTGCGGATAGTCGGCGAGCACGCGTTCGAGAGCCGCGGCGATCGACCCTGGGTCGCGCGGGTCGACGTAATCGACCGCGTCGCCCCCCACCTCCGGCAGCCCACCGACGCGCGACGTCACGACCGGTACGGCGAGGCTCATGGCCTCGAGCACCGGCAAGCCGAAGCCCTCGAAGAGCGACGGGAACGCGAGCGCCGCCGCGCCGGCGTAGAGCAGCGGTAGCTCGCGCTCGTCGAGGTGCGGCACGAGCGCCACCCGGTAACCGATCCCGAGCCGGTCGGCGCGCGCCTTCAGGCTTCGCGCGTAGGTGCCCTGGGTGAGCAGGATCACCAGCGCGTGCGACGCGCGCAAGCCGGACGGCAGCTTCGCGTACGCGTCGATCACGCGGTGCGCGTTCTTGCGCGGATCGATCGACGAGAGCGCGAGCAGGTAGTCGCGCGGCAGCCCGCGCGCGCCGAGGAAGGCCGCGATCTCGCGCCGCGACGGCCGGGTCGCAAAGGTCGGCGCGGCGGCGAGCGGCGCCACCGAAATGCGCTCGGGCGCGACGCCGAGGAGCCGCACCAGGTCGTCGCGCGTGGCCTCGCTCGACGCGAGCAGCCGGTCGGCGCGGGCGAGGCTCGCGGGGATCGCGTGACGGTGCCAGCGCTTGCGCAGCCGGAACCCTAGGCCGCGGAGCGCCACGGGGTAGTCGAGCGTCGGCGAGAGCACACACAACAGGTCGTGGACGCTGACCACGCTCGGCGCGATGCGGCCGAGGCTCGCCCCGCCGAGCGGGAAGTGCACGACGTCCAGGGCATCGCGGCGTGCCGCCGCCGGCAGGAGCACCTGGCGGAACGCGCCGGGCACCCGCGCGGCGCGTGCCTCGCCGAGGTCGCGTACCTCGACGCGGTCGCCCGCGACGCCGGCGGGAACGGGCGGACGATGACCGTAGAGGATCAGCCGATGGTCGCCGGGCGTGTCGGCGAGCGCGCGCACCAGCTCGCGTCGATAGACCGCGAGACCGCCGTGATCGGAGGCCGGAAAGAGCCCCGTGTCGATGCCGATCCGGAAGGACATGAACCCCGAAACCTGCCCGCGTGGCGGGGCGCGGGCAAGCGCGACGGAGCGCCGGACTCAGCGCGGCGTGTCGGCGAACCGAGTCGGGGGTGGGACAACTGGGATCGAACGGTATCGCGGTGCCGCGCCCTCACGTATCGCCGGGCACGCGACGCGTGCCCCTCCGTCCGGAGCCCGCACTCGGATCGGGACACGGGCCCGAGCGGGATACCGGATCGCGGAACGACCGGGTTCGCCAAGTGGCGCGTCGTAGCGCGACGCCACGAGCGAGGCGAGTGACTCGGGGGTGGCGGCAAACAGAGATCGACGAACCGTCGATGAAACGCCGTCACGTAGCGCCGGCGCGGCAGGAGCGCCGAAGGCGCGGGCGCCTGCCCGGCGGGCGGGGGGCTGGAACAGCCCCCCGAGCAACTCAGTCCAGGCTCTTCCGGAACCGCAGCGCCGCCGCGCTGACCGTCACGACCGCGAAACACACCAGCACCAGCGCTTGAGGCCACAAGGTCGCGAAGCCGGCACCCTTCAGGAACACGCCGCGCACGATGATGGCGTAGTAGCGCAGCGGCACGGCGTAGGTCGCGAGCTGGATCGGGTGCGGCATGTTCTCGATCGGGAACACCAGCCCCGAGAGGTAGATCATCGGCACCATGAACAGGAACGTCGAGGTGAGCATCGCCTGCTGCTGGGTCCGGACCAGCGTCGAGGTCAAGAGCCCGAGGCCGAGCGCGGTGAGGATGAACGGGATCGAGAGCAGCACCAGCGCCGCCAGCGAGCCGGTGAGCGGCACCTTGAACAGGAAGACGGAGAGCGCGGTCACCGCGAAGAGATCGAGGATCGACACGAAGAAGAACGGCGTGAGCTTGGCGACCACGAGCTGCCACGGCCGGACCGGGGTCACGCTGAGCTGCTCGAGCGTCCCGATCTCCTTCTCGCGCACCACCGCCATGGACGGCAGGATCATCGTCATGAGCAGGATCGTCATGGCCATGATCGCCGGCACGTAGAACCACCGGCTCTTGAGGTCGGGGTTGTACCAGACCCGCGGCACCAGGCTGATCCGGCTCGAGGAGAGGTGCGTCGCCGCGTCCCCGCGGAACGCCGCGCCGCCGTGGCCGGCGCGGGCGAGCCGCTCCGTCACCGCCGCCGCCCCCGCCTCGCCGACGATCCGGGTCGCGTAGCCCATGCCGACGATCGCCGAGTTCGAGTCGGTTCCGTCGACGATGAGCTGGACCTTCGCCTCGCGCCCGCCCACCAGGTCCTGGCCGAAGCGGTCGTCGATGACCAGCGCCAGGTCGGCCTTGCGCGACACCAGCCACGGCTCCACGGTCTCGCTGGTGGGCTCGGCGCCCACCACGTCGAAATAGCCCGAGGCGACCATGCGGTCGACGAGGGCGCGGCTCTGCGAGGTCTGATCCTGATCGACCAGCACCAAAGGGATGTGCTTGACGTCGGTGTTGGCGGCGAACCCGAACGCCACCACCTGCATGATGGGCGCCATCAGCATCGCGCGCAGCATCCCCTTGTCGCGGCGGAGCTGGGTCGCCTCCTTGCGCAGCACGTGGCGGAAGACGCTCATCAGGTGGCCCGCCGCGCGAGCCTGACACTCGCGATGCCCAGCACCACCGTCGCGTAGAGCGCCAGGAAGCCGAGCTGTTCGTGGTACGGCCCGAGCCCCGCCCCCTTCAGGATCACGCCGCGCAGGATCACCAGAAAGTAGCGCGCGGGGACGGCGTAGGTGACGAGCTGGAGCGCGTCCGGCATGGCGCGGATCGAGAAGATGAAGCCGGAGAGGAAGATCGCCGGCATCATCGAGGTGAGCGTCGAGATCTGGAACGCCATCGCCTGGTTGTCGACGAGCGTCGAGACGAGCAACCCCCAGCCGAGCGCGCCGATCAGGTAGAGCAGCGTCGCCGCGTACAGGTCGAGGTACGGCCCGCGCACCTGGACGTGGAAGAGCACCCGCGCCGCGACCAGGATGAGCGTCGTCGCGACGAGCGAGATCACGAGATACGGCAAGAGCTTGCCGACGATCAGCTGACCGCTCGAGAGCGACGTGACGCGGAGCTGCTCGAGGGTGCCACGCTCCTTCTCGCGCACCACCGAGAGCGCCGTGGAGATCACGGCGGTGAGCATCAGGATGAAGCCGATCAGCCCCGGCACCAGGAACTGGGTCGACTTGAGCTCGGGGTTGTACCAGACGCGTGGCTCGACGCGGATCGCCGACTCGTCGGGGCGCATGCTACCGCCCACCCGCGCCGTCGCGAGCTCGACGTTGGCCGCCGCGGCGATCGACGACGCGTAGCCGAGCAACGTGGTCGCCGTGTTGGCGTTGGCGCCGTCGAGGATGAGCTGCGCCTGCGCGTCGCGACCCGCCGAGAGGTCCTCCGAGAAGCTCTCGGGGATGATCAGGATCGCCTCGGCCTCGCGGCGCTGGGTGAGCGCCACCAGGTCGGTTCCCGGAGACAGGTCGTCGGCGCGGTCGAAGTAGCCCGAGGCCACGAAGGTCTCGGCGAACGAGCGACTGACCGCCGACTTGTCGTCGTCCTCGATCGCGAGCTTGGCGTGCATCACGTCGAAGTTGAGGGCGTAGCCGTAGAGCAGCAGCATGAAGGTCGGCAGGCCGAGGAGCATGGCGAGCGTGAGGCGGTCGCGACGCGCCTGGCGGAACTCCTTCATGGCGACCGCCCAGATCTTCCTCACGGCGTCGCTCCCGCCACGGCGCCGACGCCGGCCGCGCGCTCCGCCTCCTCCACCGAGTGGATGAACACATCCTCGAGCGAAGGCACGATCCGCTCGACCCGCGCCGGCACGTTGCCGTCCGCCGCCAGCGCCCGCTCGACGGTCGCGATGCCGCGCTCGGCGTCATCCACCACCACGTGCAGGCGGGTGCCGAACGCCGAGGCCTCGAGCACGCCCGGCTCGCCCTCGAGCCTCTCCTGGGCATCGAGGTAGCGCGGGCACTCGACCTCGAGCACCGCACGACCCACGAACACGCTCTTGAGCTCGGCGACGCTGCCGAGGGCGACGAGCTTCCCGGCGTGCATGAGGGCGATGCGGTCGCAGCGCTCCGCCTCGTCGAGGTAGTGCGTCGTGACGATGATGGTGACGCCGCCCTTGGCGAGCCGGTCGATGGTGTTCCAGAACCGCCGCCGCGAGATCGGGTCGACGCCGCCGGTGGGCTCGTCGAGGAACACCACCTGCGGCTCGTGGAGCAGCGAGCACGCGAGCGCGAGGCGCTGCTTCCAGCCTCCCGGCAGGGAGCCGGTCGAGAGCCCCTCCTTGCCGCCCAGCGACGCCATCTCGACGGCCCACGCGATGCGCTGCGCGAGGCGGCGATCGTCGAGGCCGTAGATGCCGCCGAAGAACTCGAGGTTCTCGCGCACCGTGAGGTCCTCGTAGAGGCTGAAGCGCTGGGTCATGTAGCCGATGCGCCGCTTCACGCCCTCGGGGTCGGAGGCGACGTCGACACCCAGCACGTGCGCCGAGCCCCCGCTCGGGCGCAGCAGGCCGCACAACATGCGGATGGCCGTCGACTTGCCGGCGCCGTTCGAGCCGAGCAGCCCGAAGACCTCGCCCTTCTCGATCGTCAGGTCGAGACCCTCGACCGCCACGAACTCGCCGAACCGCTTGGCGAGCCCGCGGGTCACGACCGGTAGCGGCGCCGTGCCGCTCGCGACGGCCGGACCGCTCACGGCGCCACCGCTCCCACCGCGCGATCGAGCGACGCCCGGCTCAGGTGCGCCTGCGCCACGGCGCGGGTGCGATCGAGCGCCGCGCGCTGGAGCGCAACCTCCGCATCGAGCAGCTCGGACGACGGCGCCACACCCTCGCGAAAGCGGTCCGCCGAGACCCGCTGGCTCTCGGTCGCCGACGCGAGCGCGCGGTCCGAGACGGGCACCGCGCTCACGGCGCTCGACAGGTCGAGGACCCGGGACGTCACTTCCTGGCGGATCCGCGCCTCGAGATCATCGAGCTGGCGCGCAGTGGCATCGGCCTGGGCACGGGCGCGCGACACCGCCGCGCGCGTGCGGCCGAAGTCGAACACGTCGAGCGACACGTTCACCCCCACGTCCCAGCTCGAGTCCCACTCGTCCTGGACCGGCAGGATGCGACGGTTGGGCCGCGCCTCGTCGTAGCCGCCGCCGAGCGCGGCTCGTGGGTAATAGCCCGCCTCCTCGGCGCGCACCCGCTCCTCGGCCGCGGCGACCCGCTCGACCAGCGCGCGGTGCTCGGGGCGCGAGTCCAGCGCGCTCGCGACGAGCGCCTCGACCGCATTGCGGGCCGGCTCGGGCAACGACGACGGTGTCACCGGATCGAGGGCGGTGCCGGGCGCGCCGCCCACCAGCCGCACCAGGTCCGCGTTCGACACGTCGGCGCGGTTCTGCGCCTCGAGTCGGTTGAGGATCGCCCGGTCGCGCTCGACCTCGACAGCGAGCACGTCGCTCCTCGCGGCGGATCCCACCTCGAGCCCCGCCTGCGCGTCGGCGAGGTGCCGCTCGAAGGCGCGCACCGCGTCGTCGAAGACGCGCGCGCTCTCGCGCGCCGTGACGAGCGACCAGAACGAGGCGGTAGTCTCGAGGACCAGGTCCTGGCCGCCGGCGCGGACGTCGGCGGCGGCCGCGGCGCTCTCGCCTTCCGCCGCCGCTTCCACCGCCGAGAGCCGCCCACCGGTGTAGAGCGGCAGGCTCAGCCCGGCGCGCGCGTGCACGTTGTCCTGGATGTTGGGGAAGATCGTCGTGGGCGTCTGACCCGGGAACGCCACCGTCAGCTCGGGGACGCTCGACAGCCGCTGATAGCCGACGCTCACGTCGACGATCGGCCAGTGGTTGGCGCGCGCCTGCGCGAGCCCCTCCTCGGCGGCGGTGTGGAGCGAGGCGAGCGCGCCGAGCCGAGCCGACGCAGCGCGCGCGCGAGCGAGGGCCTCGGGCAGCGTGATCCTCACGGCGGGCGGCGCAGGTGCGTCGCTCTCCGCGCGGACCGTCACGCCCGCCAGCGCCAGCCACGCGGACATCGCGATTCCCAGCGACCGTGTGAGCCCTGCCCTCATGATCCCACCTCGGTGCGCGCGTCGGCGCCGCCGCCCTGCTCTTCGGCGGCGCGCACGCGCGCGATGAAGATGTCCTCGAGCGACGGCGCCACCGCGCGCAGCGCGAGCACCTCGAGCCTCGCCGACGAGCCCGCGATGGAACGAGTCGGCGAGCGCGTCGCTCGCGCCGCCGCGGACGCGCACGTGGAAGCGCTCGCCGAAGGTCTCGACATCGACGACCTCGGGGCGCGCCGCGAGCCAGTCCTGCGCGCTGCGCTTGGGGCGAGCCAGCACCTCGAGCAACGCACCGTCGCTGCACGCGCGTCGTCGCGAAGCTGCGTCGGGCTCGCCGTGACCAGGATCCGTCCGCTGCTCATGAGCGCGACGCGCTGGCAGCGCTCCGGCCTCGTCGAGGTAGGGCGTGGTGAGGAGCAGCGTCAGCCCGTCACGCTGCAGCCGGAACAGGATCCTCCAGAAGTCGCGCCGCGACACCGGGTCGACGCCGGTGGTGGCTCGTCGAGGATCAGGAGCTCGGGGCTGTGGATCAGCGTGCACGCGAGTGCGAGCTTCTGCTTCATGCCACCCGAGAGCCGGTCGGCGAGGCGCTTGCGGAACGGCGCCATGCGCAGCAGCTCGAGGAGCTCGTCGCGGCGCGGCTTCCAGCGCCGCACGTCGTGGACCTCGGCGAAGAACGCGACGTTCTCGTCCACCGTGAGATCGCCGTAGAGCGAGAAGCGCTGCGCCAGGTAGCCGACCCCGCCGGCCAGCGCGCGCGCCTCGCGGATCGGCTCGAGCCCGCAGGTGCGGACCTCGCCGGCGTGCGGATGGAGCAGCCCGAGGATGGTGCGCAGCGTGGTGGTCTTGCCCGCGCCGTCCGGGCCGATGAGGCCGAACATCTCGCCGCGCTTCACGGTCAGGGTCACGCCGTTCACGGCCCGTACCTCGCCGAAGCGGCGCTCGAGGTCGCGCACCACGATCAGCTCGGTGAGCGGGGTGTCAGCCATTTCGAAGGTCTCGGGAAGTCCCGGTGTGTGCTTGCGGCGGGACGAGCTCGACGCTCGTCAGCGGGCCGGGGCTGCGTGCGTGGGCGTGCCGCCGCGGGTGAGCACCGCCTCGGCGGGCATCCCCGGCTTGAAGAGCCCATCCGCGTTCTCGAGGGAGATCTTGACCTTGAAGACGAGCTTCACGCGCTCGTCCTTGGTCTGGACGTTCTTGGGCGTGAACTCGGCCTGCGAAGCGACGAACGTGACGCGCCCGCGACGCTCGGTGCCGCCGTCCGTCACCACCGCCGCGTCCTGACCGATCTTGATCCAGTCGAGATCCGGCTCGGGCACGTAGACGCTCAGCCACGCGTCGCGGACGTCGGTGACGACGACGATCGTGCCGCCCGGCGCCACGTGTTCGCCGGCCTCGGCGATCTTCTCGGTGACGATGCCCGCGAGCGGGCTCGTGACCGACGTGTCCGCGAGCTGCTGCGCGAGCTGCGCGATGCGCGCCTCGGCGCCGGCGAGGCGGGCGCGCGCAGCGTCGATCTCCTCGGCGCGAGCGCCTGCGCGGGCCTTGCGCAGCCGCTCGCGGGCCGCGTCCGCGCGACCCGCGGCGACGTCGCGACGGGCCAGAGCGTCGTCGCGGGCCTTGACCGTCGCGGAGCCGCGCTCGACCAGGGCCTTGGCGCGCTCGAGATCCTTGCTCGCGGCGAGCAGATCGGCCTGCGCTTGCACGAGGCTCGCCTCGGCTTCGGCGATCTCCTCGGCTCGGGTACCCGCGAGCAGGAGCCTGAGCTGGGCGTCGGCGGAGTCGCGATCGGCACGGGCGACGCCGAGCGCGAGCTCGAGGTCCACGGGATCGACCTTCGCGACCTCCGCGCCGGCGGCGACGGTGGCGCCCTCGTCGACGCGCAGCGCCTGCAGCCGTCCGGCGACCTTGCTCGAGATCCGCACCTCGGTGGCCTCGACGTGACCGCTCGCGCGCAGCGCCGCGTCCGACGCGCGCCCGGTGCAGCCGCCGAGCAAGGTGATCGCGAGCGCCGCGACGGCGGCGCCCGAGCTCGTGGATTTCATGGGCGTCTCCCTGGTGCGCGGCGAGCGCCGGTGGCGCGGCGCTCGGCGCGGTTCTCGATGCCTCGGATGAGCAGCTCTTCGAGGTGGGCGGTGAACTGTCGGACGGTGGGCTCGGAGGAGAGCGGCACCTGGCCACTCGCCACCACTCGCGCCCGAAACCGCATCGTGGCAGCGAAGAAGTTGAGCGCACCGACGATCGTCAGGTGGGTGAGGAACGGATCGACTGCGCGGAACTCGCCGCTCGCGACGCCCTGCGCGACGATCTCGTGGACGGTCGCGAGGAGCTGGTGCAGATAGGCGATGCCGTGGCGCTCGAGACGCTCGCCGCCGTCGATCAGCTCGCGCACGATCATGACCGGCAGGAGCGGCCGCGCGGCGACCACCTCGGCGAAGAGCCGGATCCACTCGCGCAACCGCTCGCTCGCGGGTCCGCTCGCGCCGCGCAGCGCCGCGGTGCGCTCTCGCAGGAGCGCGAAGCTCTCCTCGAGGATCGCGGCGTAGAGCGGCTCCTTGCCGCCGAAGTGATAGCTCACCATCGCCTTGTTGACCCGCGCCGCCTCGACGATCTCTTCGACGGTGGCGCCCTCGAAGCCACGCTCGGCGAACAGCTTGGCGCCGGCCTCCATGAGGGCCTGGCGGGTGGCTTCGGAACCTTTGGGGCGGGCGGCGCGGGGCACGATGGGCGGGCTCGTCGGCGGTCAACCGCGTGGTTCAACTAACCAGTTGTTTAACACCCACGATGACGCATGCGCAAGCCCCGCGAACGCGGCGGCACCGAACGCCCTTCCCCGCCACGACGCCCGGCGACAGACTCGCCCTCGCCTCTCGCATCGGAGCGCCGCGCGTGCCGCCCACGACTCACGAGCCCGAGCTCACCCACCCCGTCGACCTGTGCACCATGGATGGCCGGCTCGCCCCCGAGGCGCGCGGCTGGTCGCGCACGCCGCTGCACCGCTGCAACCTGGGCGGCCCGTGGGGGCGGAGGAAGCGCTGGGATTACTGGGCGGTCACCAATCGCGGCGGCCAGGTGCTCGCGATCACCTACGCCGACCTCGACTACCTCGGCCTAGTCACCGTCGCGTTCCTCGATATCGGCACGCAGCGCTGGACCGAGCACGCGCTCGCCATCCCTGGGGCGCTCGGCTTCCGCCAGCCCGACACCGTGGGCGGCGCCGACATCCAGTTCGCGCTGCCCTCGCTCGCGCTCTCGATCATCGAGAGCCCCGAGGGCACCCGGTTACGGACACGCTTTCGCAACATCGCGGGGCGCAAGCTCGAGGCCGACGTGCTGGTGACCCGTCCCGCGGGCCACGAGACCCTGAGCGTGGTGATCCCGTGGAGCGAGAGTCGCTTCCAGTTCACCTCCAAGCACAACTCCCGCCCCGCCGTCGGGCACGTGACGCTCGATGGAGACGTCCATCGCTTCGACGCGTCGAACGAGGGCTTCGGCTGCCTCGACTACGGCCGCGGGCTCTGGCCCTATCGCACGGTGTGGAACTGGGCCGCGGCGTCGGGGCGCGTGGGCGAGCGCGTGGTGGGCCTGCAGTTCGGCGGCAAGTGGACCGACGGCACCGGCTGCACCGAGAACGCGCTGTGCATCGACGGCCGCCTCACCAAGATCGGCGAGGATCTCGAGTTCGCGTACGACGTGACCGACTACCGGCGCCCGTGGACGATCCGCGCAAAGCGCTCGGGGCTCGTCGAACTGCGCTTCGAGCCGGCCTACGAGAAGGTCCTCGACATCCAGCTCGGCGCGGGCGCCGCCCAGGCGCACGTGTGCTTCGGGCACTTCTCGGGCCGGGTCGTCACCGAATCCGGCGAGACGATCGAGATCGCGCACCTCTTCGGCTGGGCCGAAGAGATGCGCGCCCGCTGGTAGTCGGAGCCGCCGGGACGTGATGGACTACGATCGCGCGGTCTCGAGCACCCACCTAGAAATCGGGCGAGCTCGCGCTCGCCCCTACACACCCAAAGGACGTCCAGTTCGTCTCGTAGGGGCGGGGCCTGTCCCCGCCCGCGGCGCGACCGCTCCGTCGGCCGCTGCAGTTTCCGGGGATGCGTTCGCGGGGACCGAGCTTCCCGCGGGAAATCGGGCGAGCTCGCGCTCGCCCCTACATACCCGCGGGCACGCCGGCGCTGCGTGATACGGGCGGGCACAGGGCCCGCCCCTACCGGCGCGCCTCGGGGGGCGGGTTGTCGCAGTCGACGATGCGCTGCGTGCCGGGCGCGAAGTCGACGTCCATGAGCCCGGCGAAGCTGAGGTTCGCCCAGTCGTTCCAGTCCTGGAGCACGGTGTTGGTGCCGCCGCACGTGACACCTTGCAGCGTGTCCGACGCGTTGACGTCGAACACGACGGCGCTCTCGATCGAGCCGCTGGCGTTCCAGTCCCACGACGTCGTGCCGCAGGTGCCCTTGGTCTCGTCGAGCGCGTTCTCGTCGAGGTCGATGCGGTCGCCGACCGAGTAGCTGAGCAGCCCGTTCCCGGGCGGCGTGCAGTTCGTGTCGATGCCGTCGAACTGGTAGAGGTAGTTCATCACCGAGTTGTAGTCGGGCTTGTAGTTGCAGTCCTGGAAGCCGCCGTGGTGCAGGCCCAGGTTGTGGCCGAGCTCGCATGATCGTGCTGGCCACGTTGCTGGTGCTGCCGTAGCAGTAAAGCGACACGATCGGGTCGTTGCCCGGTAGCTCCGCCTGCCCCGAGCTCGAGCTGGTGGTGCCGTAGCGATGCGGCATCAGCACGTAGTGGACGTAGTGCTGGCGGTTGGTGGCGAAGTTCGCGGCCTTGATGGCCTGGAAGGTGGGCGCGTTGACGCCCCCGTCGATCACGCCGTCGTCGTCGGCCACCAGGTTGCCGCCGCTGAATACCCCGCCCTGACCCCAGTCCTGGACCAGCGTGACGCCGTTCACGCCGTCGGGGTTGGTCACCGGACCGGCCGCGAACGCCGCCGCGACGCGGTCCATGATCGCCTGCGTGGGGCGGTGCGAGTGTGGGCCGCACACCGACGGCTCGGAGTCGTCGTCGAACCAGTCGTACTCGAGGACGATGTTCTTGTGCACCGGGCTCACACCCATCGCGGGCAGGTCGAGACCACCCAGGGTGCCGAGGACCTCGTCGCCATCGAGGAGTCCGTCGCCGTCGCTGTCCGAGTCGAAGGGATCGGTGCCGGTGTCGGTGGTGCTGACGTAGTGGCCGGTGTCGGTCTCGACGCAATCGGCGAGCCGGTCCTGGTCGGTGTCCGCGTCGCAGTCGCTCTCGCGCAGCGCGTCCACCGCGGCGACATTGAGCTTCGTGTCGCTCACCCGCACCGTGGTCACGGTGCCGCCCACGCTCGCGGGCGCCGAGCCCGACACGTTGATGCTGGCGGGTGCGCCGGCGAGGCAGCCCGGCGCGCTCGTGACGAGCGCGCAGCCCGTGGCGCTCCAGGTCGAGAACGTGGTGTTCACCACCGCCGCGCAGCCGCTCACGTAGGCCTCGCACGCCGGCGACGCGATCGAGATCCCGTAGTGGACGATCGTCAGGTTGGGCTCGGTGCCGCTCAGCGTGAGATCGGTCACGGGCGAGCCGCCCGCCGCCGTGTGGCGATAGGAGCCGTTCCAGTCGAGGGTGCCGCACGCGATGCCGGCGGCGAGGACGAGCAGCGCTCCGCGGGACCAGCGGCGGGCGGGCGAACACACAGGGACGGGCACGGGGCTCTCCTTCGAGGATCGAGACGGGGCGGCCGCCGCCCCGGAGGACGGGCGGCCCACCCGCGCTCGGGCTGGCGTATGCGCTCCCATCGATCCTTGCACAGGCCGAGCGCGACGGGCAAAGAACTTCGACGGCGGCTGGACCGTGAACCTTTCCGCCGCGGAACGTGCTACCGAGGGCAATCCACGGACGCGCGGCCGTACCACGCGTACCGGCGCGGAGGTGCCGACGATGCCTGCCCCACCTGCTCCGCCCATCCCACCGCTTCGGCGCGCCCCTGGCGCCGCACACCGCTGGCTGGACCGCGCACGCCACGCCGACCCGCGCTGGTTCCAGCTCACGGTGCTCGGCTCGCTCGTGGCCTGCGGCCTCACGGTGCTGCGCTTCGACCTGCCGGTCACACAGGTGGTGGTCACGATCGGCACCGCGCTCGCGACCCAGGTGGCGTGCTCGCGGATCGCACGCCTCCCGCGCGTCGAGCTCAAGAGCGCCCTCATCTCGAGCCTCTCGCTGTGCCTGCTGCTGCGCACCTCGTGGCTACCGCTTGCCGCGCTGGGCTCGGTGATCGCGATCATCAGCAAGTTCGCGATCCGCGCCCACGACAAGCACGTCTTCAACCCGACCAACCTGGCGCTCGCCGTGCTCCTCGCCACCACCGACCGGGTATGGATCTCGGCGGGTCAGTGGGGTAGCACGGCGATCTTCGCCGCGGCCCTCGCTCTCGCGGGACTGGTCGTCGTGCAGCGCTCGGCGCGATCGGACGTGACCATCGCGTTCCTCGCGAGCTACCTGGCGCTGGTGTTCGGCCGCTCGCTCTACCTGGGCGAGCCGATGGCGATCCCGCTCCACCGCCTGCAGAGCGGTGCCTTGGTGCTATTCGCTTTCTTCATGATCTCGGACCCGCGCACCACCCCCGACGCGCGCTGGGCGCGGCTGGTATTCGCGGCGTTGGTCGCCTATGGCGCCTGGTACGTCCAGTTCCGACTGTTTCGCACCAACGGCCTGGTGTGGTCGCTGGTCGCGGTTTCCGGGCTCACGCCGCTCCTCGATCGCCTCATCGCCGGTCCCCGCTTCGAGTGGGACCGCGCCGCCTTGCCATCCCCACGGCGCGCCGCGCTCTTGCCCGCCTGATTCCCTCGAAAGGAACGACCATGAAACGGACGATCGTCACCCTCGCCAGCCTGCTGGTCGCGGCGCTCGCCGCCGCCTCTGGCGCGCACGCCTTCTGCGGCTTCTACGTCGCCAAGGCCGACACCAAGCTCTTCAACAAGGCGAGCCAGGTAGTGCTGGTGCGCGACGGCGACCGCACCGTGCTCACCATGACCAGCGACTTCCCAGGCGACCCCAAGCAGTTCGCGATGGTCGTGCCGGTGCCGCCCTTCATCACCCGCGAGCAGATCCACGTCGGCGAGCGCGCGGTGATCGAGCACCTCGACGCCTACAGCGCGCCGCGGCTGGTCGAATACACGGACCCGGATCCCTGCCGGCCGCAGGTCCTCTACGAACGGAGCATGACCGCCGGAGCGCCGATGCCCGCGAGCGCCGCCAAGGCCGACCGCGCCAAGAGCCTCGGCGTCACCATCGAGGCGCAATACACCGTCGGCGAGTACGACATCCTCATCCTCTCCGCCCAGCAGAGCGACGGCCTCGAGCAGTGGCTGCGCGAGAACGGCTACCGCGTTCCCGAGGGCGCGAGCCCGATCCTCCAGAGCTACCTGAAGCAGAACATGCGCTTCTTCGTGGCCAAGGTGAACCTCGCCGAACAGGCGAAGCTCGGCTTTCACTACCTGCGCCCGCTCGCGATCGCCTACGAGACTCCCAAGTTCATGTTGCCGATCCGCCTCGGCACCGTGAACGCGAACGGCCCGCAGGAGCTCTTCGTCTACGCGCTCACCCGCAACGGCCGCGTCGAGAGCACCAACTACCGAACCGTGAAGCTGCCCACGGGCATGACGATCCCCGGATACGTGAAAGGCGAGTTCGGGCCCTTCTACCAGGCGATGTTCGCGAAGCAAGTCGCCGACAACGACATGCACGCGGTCTTCCTCGAGTACGCGTGGGACATGTCGAGCTGCGACCCGTGCGCCGCCGAGCCGCTCTCGCCCGCCGAACTGCGCCACCTCGGCGTGTGGTGGCTCGACTCGCCCGTGCCCAGCGATCCCACCTCGCGCGGCTTCCGGCCCATCCCGGCGCCCATGCCTCCCGGCAGCGCCAACGTGTTCGTGAGCCGCCTCCACGTTCGCTACGACGCGGCGCACTTCCCCGAGGACCTGGTGTTCCAGACCACCGGCGACCGCCAGAGCTTCCAGGGGCGCTACGTGCTCCAGCACCCGTTCACCGGATCGCTTGACTGCGACGCGGGGCGCGCCTACCGCCAGTCGCTCGACACCCGCCGCCAGGAAGAGGCCCGCACCCTCGCCAGCCTCACCGGCTGGGACGTCGCCGAGATCCGCCGCAAGATGGGCTTCGACGGCCAGGGCAACCCGCCGCCGGGCGATGCCACGCCGTGGTGGAAGTCGATCTGGAAGGAGTGAGCGCGAGCGGGCTCAGCTCGCGCGCTGGCCGAGCATGGAGCGCGAGCGGTCGAGGTACGCATCGATGATGTGGCGGGTGATCGGGTCCATCGACTCGAAACGCACCGCCATACCGATCGACATCCGCCAGTCGTAGCGGCTCGGCCCGTTCACCAGCACCACCTCGCCGGTGACCGGCAAGAACCGTCCGGCGTCGGGCAGGTCGATCTCGAAGGACGCCACCGCGCCGGGCTCGAGGAAGTGCCGGGTGGTGACGAAGAACCCTGCATCGTTGATGAGCGTCAGCAGCCCGACCACCCGCCGCCCGCCGACCTCGAACTGCACGACCTCGTTCACCCGCACCCGCGGGGAGCGGCGCCGTTCGTCGGAGGCAGGGTCGTCGTCGAAGCTCATGCCGGCCGAGCACCCCGGGGATGCGGGTGTGACAACGGGAGAGACGCGGACCACGCGCTGCGGAGTCCGGGTACCACGACCCGCGCGTCGCCTGCAACGATCGTCGTACGGAAGGTCCTGACGCACCGCGCCAGGGCGCCCGCCCCGGGGGACCGGATCCACCTCCGCGCGGAGCCAGCGCGGCGGCTCAGGCCGGGAGGAACCGGCCGAGGTCGAAGCGCTTCCACGCCCACGACCCGGCCAGCACCAGCGGCACGACCCAGTACACGAGCTGGAGCGCGGTCACCAGCCAGCGGTTCCGCGCCGGGCGTAGCCCCAGGTAGTCGAGCCAGTCACGCGGCAGGAAGAGCACCCAGCGCAGCCAGGTGCGCGGGTCGATCGCCTCGCGCTCGAGCCCGCGGTAGTGGCGGATCGCGACGTCGAGCGCAGCCAGGTACTCGCGACGGATCACGTCGCGCGGCGCCAGGAAGTTCTCGAGCACCCCGACGTCGCCATCGGCGAAGAACGGATACCGGTCCGTGCCGTCGAAGAAGCTGAGCCGGGACGGGTCGACGGGCGCCGAGCGGATGGTGCGCGCCACCACCGCGGCGTCGCGCTCGAGGAGCGCGCGTACGCCTTCGTCCGGGGTACCCGCGGCGCGGATGAAGCTCTCGTAGAGCGCGCGGGCGCGCTCGAGCCGCACCCGGCGGGTGCGGGCGCCGAGATAACGGACGCCGATCACGGTGGCCGCAAAACCACCCAGGACGAGGAGGTTCACGCAGATCTCGCTGTGCGCGATTTCGAGTGGTCGGGCGCGCGCACACCTCTGCTATCATGCCGCGCGGCGCGTGACGAGTCCCGAGCGCGCGACCACCCCTTCATGACCCGACCGATCTTCCTGGCGCAGGCGGGCGAACAGCTCGAGCGCCTCGCCAAGCAGGTCCCGACGTCGGTGCTCGGCATCCCGGTCGAGCGCACCGTGCTGATGGCGGCCGGTGCCGCGATCGCCGTGGTCGTGGCCCTCGGCGTGCTGATGTTGCTGTCGCGGGGCGCCAGGGGCGCGCTCCGGAAGATCGACGAGGCCGTGAACCGCGACCTGCCGAGCGGGCTCGACACGCTCACCGTCGGCCGCCGCAAGATGTCGATCTCGCAGCTCCCGATGGTCACCGAGCGTCTGCGCGCCATCACCACCGCGCGCGCCGTCGACATCGTCAAGCTCGTCGACTACACGGTGCAGAACGCGATCGCGCTCTCCGCCAGCGACATCCACTTCGACCCCAAGGACCGCTACATCGCGCTCCAGTACCGGATCGACGGCGCGCTCTACGACGTCGCGCAGTTCTCCACCAAGCTCTACTCGAACGTGCTCACGCGCGTGAAGGTCCTCGCCAAGCTCAAGACGTTCGTGAAGGGGCTGCCGCAGGACGGGCGCATCCACACGGTGCGTGACAACGGCGAAGAGGTCGACCTACGCGTCTCGGTGATGCCGACGCTGCACGGCGAGAAGATCGTGCTCAGGGTCATGCAGCGCGAGGGCGTGCTCTACCAGCTCACCGATCTCGGCTTCGACTCGAAAGTGCTCGAGGACTACCTCCGGCTCATCTCGATGCCGCAGGGCATCGCGTTCCTCACCGGACCAACCGGATCGGGCAAGACCACCACGATCTACTCGACGCTCAAGACCGTGAAGGAGAACCGCGGCGAGCTGGTGAAGATCGTGACCATCGAGGATCCCATCGAGTTCGACCTCGATTTCCTCACCCAGACCGGCGTCAACGAGGCCACCGACTTCACGTTCGCGCGTGGCCTGCGATCGATCCTGCGCCAGGACCCCGACGTCATCATGGTCGGCGAGATCCGCGACCTCGAGACCGCCCAGATCGCCATCCAGGCCGGGCTCTCGGGGCACCTGCTGTTCACCTCGGTCCACGCCAACTCGGCGTCGGCGGTGTTCTCGCGGCTCATCAACCTGGGCGTCGAGCCGTTCCTCCTCGCCTCGGCGACGGTCGGCGTGCTCTCGCAGCGGCTGGTGCGGCGGCTCTGCCCCGCGTGCGTGACCGAGACCAAGCCCACCGAACAGGAGATGCGCAGCCTCGAGCGCACCGGCCTCGCGATCCCGAGCGGGCCCTACTACATGGGTGCAGGCTGCGAGCAGTGCCTCGGCAAGGGATACGTGGGGCGACTCGGGCTCTTCGAGCTCGTCACCATGACCGAACCGCTTCGCGAGGCGCTCGTCGCCAAGGCGACCGCCACCAACATCGAGCTCATCGCCCGCGAGCAGGGCATGCACACCCTCCTCGAAGACGGCATCTCGAAGTGCCAGCGCCAGATCACCTCGCTCGGCGAGGTCATGCGCGTGGCGCTGGTCTGAGTTGTTCGGGGGGCGTTTCGAGCCCCCCGCCCGCCGGAGGGAGCGGCGCGCACCGCGCCACCGGTGATCCGCTCCGGGGCTTGAAGCGCTCCCACTGGGTCGCTCACGGCAGCGCGTGGGCCCGACGACGAGGAATGGAATCCCGTCGCTACGGTGTTCTCGTAGCGCGGGGGGCTCCGTCCCCACGCGGCGCTTCGGCCGTGACCGTTCGGTTCACGGGCTCGCTGCGAAGCGCCGCACCACGAGTCCAATCGGGCGCGAGCGGCCGCGGAACACCGCTCAGGCGCGCGCCAGCGTCTCGATGCGCTCGACCAGCGGCCGCGCGAGACCCGCCGCGGCGACTGCGCTCGGCTCGTCCACGGCGGCGGGATCGATCGCGAACCGCTCGGCGAGCGCCCTCACCCGCGCGACGCTCTCGGCGAGCCGCTCCTCGCTCACGGCGCCGGCGGCGAGGCCCGCGCGCACCCCGGCGAGTACACGCTCCTGGACCTCACGGCTCTTGCACGCGAGCAGCACGTCGGCGCCCGCCTGCAGGCTCGCGACGGCGAGCGCCTCCGGCGTGGCATGGTCCGCCACCGCGCGCATCTCGAGGTCGTCGGTCACGACGACGCCGCCGAAGCCGAGCTCGCCGCGAAGGAGCCCGCCCAGGATCGTCGGCGAGAGCGTGGCGGTGCGCTCGGCGTCGAGGGACGGATAGCGCACGTGGGCGGTCATCATCGACGCCAGCCCCGCGCGCACGGCGGCGCGAAACGGCACCAGTTCGCGCGCCTCGAGGACCTCGCGCGCCACCTCGACGGCTGGCAGCGCGAGGTGGCTGTCGAGGCTGGTGTCACCGTGCCCCGGGAAGTGCTTGCCGCACGCCGCCACCCCCGCCGCCTGAAGCGTCTCGATGAACGCGGCGCCGAGCCGTGCCACCACGGCGGGATCGGACGAGAACGCGCGCGTCCCGATGATCGGGTTCGCTGCGTTCGAGTGGACGTCGAGGACCGGCGCGTAGTCCCAGTTCACGCCGATGGCGCGCAGCTCCACCGCCATCGCGCGCGCCAGCTCGCGCACCAGCTCCTCCGAGCCGATGCGCCCGAGCAAATCCATCGACGGAAACGTGGTGAAGTCGGCCGAGAGCCGCCGCACCTTGCCGCCCTCCTCGTCGATCCCGACCAAGAGCCGCGGCGCCGCCTCGCGCAGCCGCCGCACCAAACGCGCCACCTGCGCAGCGTCGCGGACGTTGCGGCGGAACAGGATCACGCCCGAGATCGACTCGCGCGCCAGGAAGTCGAGCAGGCTCGCGTCCGCCTCGAGCCCTTCGAAGCCGACGACCAGGAGTTCGCCAAGCTGCGGCGGACGAGGCCCAGACGTCGATGCGAAAGCTCCCAGGCTCATGAGAGCGAAGCTATCGTCCCCCAAACGGCCCGTCGAGCCCGGAGTCGCGCCATTCCCAGGGATCCCATCGAATTTTGCCGCGAAACCCTCGAAACGCTAGCGACGACCAGCAGATCGTGCTAGCGGTTACTCGCGAGTCTTGCAAGTGATCGCTAGCACGGTGCTTTGGCCGGCCTCGGCTTGGCGCGCCCCTCGCGCGCGTGCTAGCAACTCGGCCCCTCGCGCGGCGCGGTACGTGCCGCGCTCGCCCCCCGATCGATCTCCATGAGCGCCACGAAGCACAACTGGTTCGAGAAGCGGATCATGCCGGGGCAGCTCGATTACTCGGGCAAGATCCTCGCGAGCTTCCGCGACCGGGTGCGTGGGCGCGTCCTCGACTTCGGCTGTGGCGTGGGCGCGATGATGGAGTGCATGCGCACCCAGACCGGCGCCGCGCCAGTGGGTGTCGACATCGCGCACAACAACCTGTGGTCGAGCCCGTTCGTGCGGTTCGACGGCCAGACCCTGCCCTTCAAGGACGCGTCGTTCGACCTGGTCACCGAGATCTTCGTCCTCCACCACAGCCCCATCCTGGAGAAGAACTTCGCGGAGATGGTGCGTGTGGCGAAGAACGAGCTGGTGCTGGTCGAAGACGTCTGGACGAACAAGCAGAACCGCTGGTGGCTGCACCGGAACCACGTGATCTTCGACGCCTTCATGGTCGCGCTCACGTGGCTCGGGCTGGCCGAGTGGAAGACCGGCTTCAAGTACTACTTCCGCGATCGCGACGAGTGGCTCGAGCTCTTCCGCCGCCACGGCCTCCACGTGCTCGAGGACCGCGAGCTCCACCTCGGCCCCGGCGACATCGTGCTCCACCGCGTGTTCGTGGTGGCGAAGAACCCGCCCCCCGCCGCGTGAGCGGCCGAACGCCCGCCCGCCACGCCACGCCACTCGTGACCACCTTCGTCTGCATCGCGCTTTTCCTGGTGATGCTCTTCCAGGTGGGGCTCTTGACCACCTGGCTCGAGGTCCACCGCGAGCTACCCAAGCTCGGCCCTCGGACGCGTCCCGGCGTGCCCGACAACGCCCCGCTGGTGAGCGTGGTGATCCCGGCGCGCGACGAGGAGAAGACGATCGAGACCTGTGTCGCGGGTGTCCTCGCGCAGGACTGGCCGAACCTCGAGGTGATCGTGGTCGACGATCGCTCGAGCGACCGCACCCCCGAGATCCTCGCCCGCCTCGCCACCCAGGACCCGCGCCTCACGGTGATCCGCGGCGAGGAGTGCCCGAAGACCTGGATGGGCAAGAACTACGCCCTCCACCAGGGCTTCACGTGCTCGCGCGGCGAGTGGATCCTGTTCCTCGACGCCGACACCCAGGTGGCGCCGCAGGTGGTCACGCAGACGGTGCGCGAGGCCGAACACACCGACACCGGCCTGCTCACGCTCATCCCCGGCAACGTGTTCCGCTGCTTCTGGGATCGGGTGGTCAACACGCTGATCTTCCAGCTCGCCGCGTTCCAGCAGTTCGACAAGATCCACGATCCGACGAGCACCCGCGCCAACGCCAACGGCCCGTACATGCTCTTTCGCCGCGACTGCTACGACGCGATCGGCGGCCACGCCGCGATCCCCTACGAGGTCGTCGAGGACCTGGTGCTCGCGCGCAACGTGAAGGAGAAGGGCTTCCGGATCCGCTGGGCGCTCGCTCCCGAGCTCATGAAGCTCGAGCTCTACGAGAGCCTCCGGGATCTCAAGCGCGGCTGGGGAAAGATCCTTCAGCGCGCCATGGAGATCGACCGCCGCGAGATCGTGATGAATCTGCTCGGTCCGCTCTTCCTGCTGGTGTTCTTCGTGCTGCCCTTCCCCGCCCTGCTCGCCTCCACCGGCTGGCTGCTGACCGCGGCCACGCCGGCGAGCGTGTTCGCGTTCGTGTGCGCGCTCGCGGCTTGCTCCGCCGCGGCCACCAGCCAGCGCTTCGTCGGTGTGGTGCTCCGCCTCGACGAGATCCACCCCTGGCTCTTCTGGCTCGGGGCGCTGGTCCTCGCCGAGCTCCAGTGGGAGAGCGTTGTCCGGCTCTTCCTCAAGAAAGAGATGTACTGGAAGGGCCGGCTGTATCACGAGTCGTAGGGCGGATCACCCGCGCGTGCCCAACCACTACGTCTCCGATCTCCGCGACCTTCTCGCCGCCCTCGAGAGTTCCGATTCCGCGTGGAATGCGGGCGGTCGGCTGGCCCTCTTCCTCGGCGCCATCGTAGCTTGGACGACGAGCCGTACCGGGCCACGCGACGCCGAGCCGACCAACGTCGTGTGCGGCTGGCGATCGGCTCGAGGACGCTGCAGCAACGAGCTG
The DNA here is from genome assembly GCA_016713535.1 of Deltaproteobacteria bacterium. Lineage (GTDB taxonomy): Bacteria > JADJOY01 > JADJOY01 > JADJOY01 > JADJOY01 > JADJOY01. The sequence continues at coordinate 26,553 of JADJOY010000003.1, read as the reverse complement.
CTGGTCGACTTCGACGCGACCGTGGGTGATATCGCGTGGTCGTGCCCCGCGTGCGGTACGACAGGCGTTATCCGAGGTTGGGAAGGTAGCGCTTGGGATCGGCGCTCGGAGGCCGAGCTCGAGTCGAACGCGGAAACGTGGTCGGCATTCGAGCGAGCGGTGGCGCTATTGGCGGAGGGTGACACGCGTGATGCCGCGCTCGCGGAGGCGCTGGGACGCCTGGCGCTGCCAGCGGTCCGCCTCGATGCTGCGCCGAGCCGTGACGCAGAGATTGCCGTCGCGGCCTGCAAGGCCGGTGGCGCGCCCGACCTGCCCACCGATGAGCCGTGGCCCGAGCACCAGGGGCAACCACTCCCCTTCGTTGCGCAGCTCTCGCTCTCGGAGCTCGCCGGCTCCGACCCGGACGGGGAGCTGCCCGCCGACGGCGAGCTCTGGTTCTTCTTCGACGCGAACCGCTCTCAGTGGGGGCTCTCCGGCGCCGACGCGGGGTTGGCTCGCGTGATCTTCCGTGGCAAATCCCGATCGATCCTTGCTCGGCGCGAAGCGCCCGCAGGTACGACCACGTACCGCTCGTACCGATGGACGCCTCTGCGCATCGCTACGCTTCCTCGCGAGCTGCGCTCCGCCGAGTGCCTGGTGGCGCCTCGCGAGCGCCCGGAAGTCCAGCGGACGAACCCGTTCACAGGAAGCCGGTGATCTTCCCTGAACAAGACGCGCTCCCCGGATACCGGGAGCCCGCGGATGACGTCCAGCTCGCGACCATCGTGGCCGTCGAGCGCTTCATCGAGAACTTCAGCCCGGCGGCCCGTCCGCGTCACCAGGTCCTGGGGCACCCCCTTCCGATGCACCAGAGCGGGCACTTCGGCCGCCAGCTTGCCATTGCAGGCCGGGCGTTCGGGATAGGCGGAGACCAGTGGATCGCGCGAAGTAGCGCGGCCGCCGACCCGAACGCGCCACGCTGGCGACTGTTGCTGCAGCTCGCCTCCGAGTGCGAGCAGGACCGCATGGGTCAGCCCCTACCTGGGCTCGAACCCGGCCGTGAGCGGCAGGTGTGGGCCGATGGCGGCGTCCTCTACTGGCTGATCCGCGACGACGATCTCGCCGCTCGCCGCTTCGATCGCGTGTGGGTCGCCATGGATTGCGGCTGACCCTTATCGCGGAAGAGGTCCACGCACCCTCGTAAGCGCGGCGATCGATCTCGGCCGTCGTGGTGACCCGAGCGGATCACGCGCCGCTCGCTCAGTACTCGGCGAAGGCGTCGTCGGGGTAGCAGTAGAGCCAGCGCTCGCCGGGCTCGGCGGACGAGATCACCGGGTGCTGGCTCGCGTGTGCGTGGGCCGTCGCGTGGCGGTTGGGCGAGTCGTCACAGCAGCGTGTGGTGCCGCACGTCTGACAGGTGCGGAGGTGGACCCAGGTCGCGCCGATCTCGACGCACTCCCCGCACTCGCGGCGATTCGCGTGCTCGAGCTCGGTGATCGCTTCGATGTGACTGCAGGCGCCCTCGGCCATGGTCTCTCTCCCCGTGGATCGATGGTCTTCCTGGGTGGCGGCTACTCGTGGAGCACCTGGTGCACGAACGAGACGGCGATCGAGCCCTCGCCCACCGCCGACGCCACGCGCTTCACGTTGCCGCACCGGACGTCGCCGACGGCGAACACTCCCGGGAGGCTGGTCTCGAGCAGATGTGGTGGCCGGGCGAGCGGCCAGCGCGCGTTCCCGAGATCGTCGGTCGAGAGGTCCGGGCCGGTCTTGATGAACCCCTTGGGGTCGAGCGTGACGCGCCCCTCGAGCCAGTGGGTGCACGGTGAGGCGCCGGTCATGACGAACACATGGCGAATCGGCCGGGTCTCGACGGTGACGGTCCGGGTGTCGCGCCAGCTCACCTCCTCGAGGTGATCCGTCCCCGCGAGCGCCGCAACCTCCGTGAAGGTGCGCAGCTCGATCGTGGGGCTCTCCTCGATGCGCCGGATCAGGTAGCGCGACATGCTGTCGGCGAGCCCGCTCGAGCGCACCATCATGAGCACCTTGCGCGCACTCTGCGCGAGGAAAACCGCCGCCTGCCCGGCGGAGTTGCCGCCTCCCACCACCACGACGTCCTCGCCACTGCAGAGCTGGGCCTCGATGAAAGTCGCGCCGTAATAGATCCCCGCGCCCTCGAACCGGGCGAGGTCCGGCAGCTCGAGCCTGCGGTAGTCGGCGCCGGTCGCGATGATGACGGCGCGCGCGGAGACACGCGTGCCACCGAGGGTCTCGATCGCGTAAGGCCTCTGGTCGCACGCGAGCTTGCTGGCACCGCTCGCGATCAACATCTGGGCGCCGAACTTCTGGGCCTGGGTGTAAGCGCGGGCCGCGAGCGCCTGCCCGGAGATCCCGGTGGGAAACCCGAGGTAGTTCTCGATCTTCGAGCTCGAGGCGGCCTGACCGCCGGGGGCGGTGGATTCGACCACCAGCACGTCGAGGCCCTCGGACGCGCCGTAGACGGCGGCCGCGAGGCCCGCCGGCCCCCCGCCGATGATCACCACGTCCCGCACCCGTGCCGCGTCGACCTCGGCGTTGAGGCCGAGACACTCGGCGATCTCGGCGAGGGTCGGGTTCTTGAGCACCAGCTCGCCGCGACAGATCAGCACCGGCACTTCGTCGATGCCGACGTGGAACCGGTCGAGCAAGCCCTGCACGTCGCGGTCGTGGTCGAGGTCGACGTAGGTGTATGGATGGCCATTCCTGGACAGAAACGCCTTCACCCGCAACGTGCCCGCGCAGTGCACGGAGCCGAGCAGCACCACGTCTCCGTACCCGCGCGCGATGAGCTCGACCCGGCGCAGGATGAAGGCACGCAAGATGAGCTCGCCGAGCTCGGCGTCGGTCTGCACCAGCGCCTGCAGCTCGCCGCGGGCGAGCTCGATCACCTCGCTCGGCTCGGCCGCGCGCATCCGCACCAGCGAGCGGCGCCCCGAGATCAGGCTGACCTCACCGCTGAACTGACCGGGCTCGTGGATGGCGACGAGGGCCTCGCCGGCGAGCGTCGGCTGGATCACCTCGACCCGGCCGCGGGTGATCAGGAAGAACGGAACCGCGTGCTGTCCCGCCTCCACCAGCACTTCGCCGGCGGCGACCTCGCGGGCTCGCCCGTGGTGCGCGATGCGCGCGATCTGCGTCGCGGAGAGCCGAGGAAAGGTCTGCTCGTGGCGCGCCGCACGCGGCGCGACCCGGGATGTCGTCGATTCGGTCAGGCCGTCCATCGGGACCCCGGGCCGGGAACCGTGCACCGGTCCTCGCGAATGTAACCAGCCGCCTTGCCGACCCGCCCCGCACTACGCGCTCGTCGCGTGCTCGCGCAGGGCGCCTGGCACGACCAGGCGCTCGATCCCGTCGAACGACCACTGGACGAGCAACGCGAGCGCGGCCGCGGGCAGTGCACCCTCGAGGATCAAGTCCGCGCGACGGAGCTGGATGCCGGCCAGGATCGGATCGCCGAGCCCGCCCGCTCCCACCAGCGCCGCGAGCGTGGCCGCGCCCACGTCGATCACCGCGGCGGTCTTGATCCCGGCCAGGATCGCGGGCGCGGCGAGCGGGAGGTGGACCCGCAACAGGCGTGCGCGGGACGAGAGTCCGATCGCATCGGCCGACTCGCGCAGCGGCACCGGGATCGAGGTGAAGCCGAGATACGTGTTCCGCACGATCGGCAGCAGGCTGTAGAGAAAGAGCGCCACCAGCGCCGGGGCCGCGCCGATGCCGAGAAGCGGGATCAGGAGCGCCAGCAGCGCCAGGCTCGGCACGGTCTGGACGAGCCCGGTGAGCCCGAGCGCGGTCCGCGCGACGGCGCGCCAGCGATCGGCCGCCACTCCGAGCGGCACGCCGACCGCGACCGCCGCCGCCAGCGACACGCCCACCAGCCACAGGTGGCGGAGGACGTTCCGGACCATGCTCACACGCCAGCCGGCGCTCGCGGACGGCGCGCCGGCCTCGGCCCCGACGACGGCGGTGATCAACTCGCGCGCCGCGGTCGCGTACGGCACCCGGTCGAGGACCACACGCGCGTTGGCACGGGTCATCGCCGCTTCGTCGATCCGCCCGATCAACCGGTTCATGGATCCGAGTGCGCGCGGCTCGCGACGCTCGAGGTCGGCACGGTACAGCCACACCGCGTCGTAGCGCGGGAAGAAGCCGCGATCGTCATCGAGCACCACGAGCCCGAGATGCTCGATCTGCGCGTCGGTGGTGTAGACGTCGATCCCCTCGGCTTCGCCGGAGGCGACCGCCTGGTAGGCGAGCTCGTGCTGGATTCCGCGCGGCGCCGCGCGCTCGAGCCCGTAACGTCGCGCCAGCCCGGGCCAGCCGTCGGCGCGCCCCAGGAACTCGTGGGTCAGCGCCAGACGCAGCTCGGGATGCCGTGCGAGGTCCGAGATCGCGCGGATCCCGAGCGCGTCCGCGCGAGCGCGAGCCATGGCGAGGCCATAGCCGTCGTTGAAGCCGAGCGGCTCGCTGACCGCGATCCCACGACTCGCGAGGCCCGCTCGCAGCTCGCCCAACGTCGCCCGCCCTGGCGACGCGAGCAGCACCTCGGCGATGGTGCCGGTGTATTCCGGGTAGACGTCGATCGCACCGCTCGTGAGCGCCTGCCACACGATCTCGGTGCCGCCCAGGTTGGCGCGGTGCGCGACCGGGGTGACCCCCGCGTCACGCGCCAGCTCGGCGAGGGCCTCGCCGAGGATCCACGACTCCGGGAACGCCTTCGAGCCCACCACGAGCTGGGAGTGGGCGAGGGCCGGCGCGAGCAGCGTCGCGACGACCGCGACCACCACGCGAGCGCCGCGCTTCACGGTTCGCCGCCGTACGCGAGGCGCAGACCGAGGCTGCGCTGCGCACCGATGAACGAGCTCACGAAGGGCTCCGCGGGCCGCGTCGCGAGGTCGTCGAGCGTCCCCACCTGCACCACGCGGCCGTCCCGGAAGAGCGCGATCGCGTCGCCGAGGAAGGCCGCCTCGGCGAGATCGTGGGTCACGAGCAGCACGGTCTTGCGCAACCGCGCGAAGAGCTGGCGTAGCTCGTCCTGCAGCTCGGAGCGGATCAGCGGGTCGAGGGACGCGAGCGGCTCGTCCATGAGCAGCACCGCCGGGTCGAGGACCAGCGCGCGGATCAGCGCCACGCGCTGCCGCTGTCCACCCGAGAGCTGGTGCGGGTAGCGGCGGAGCAGCTCGCCAGGAATGCGTGTGAGCTCGGCCAGCTCGTCGACGCGCGCCGCGATGCGCTCCTCGCTCCAGCCCAGGTCGCGCGGCACCAGCGCCACGTTGCCGAGAACCGTGAGGTGCGGGAAGAGCCCGCCCTCCTGGATCACGTAGCCCGTGCCGAGGCGCAGCTCGCGGCGGCTCGCACGCTCCATCGGCCGCCCCCCGAAGGACACGGTGCCGGTGTCGGAGCCGACGAGCCCGATCACGATCCGCAGCAACGTGGACTTACCGCAGCCGCTCGGGCCGATCAGCGCGAGCGTCCGATGGGCCTGCGCCGTGAGCTGCGGCACGTCGAGCACGACCCGGCCCGCGTAGCTCTTCCGGACGCCCGCGATCGACACCGCGACGCCGGACGGCGGTGGGTCGAGCGAGCCGGGCGTGCGATCGATCACGACCGGAGCCTACTCCGCGAGCCCTTCGCTCCGCCGCCGCCTCGGATCGGAGCGCGCCCACGCGACGACGCTCCGTTTGGCGATCCGCGAGCCACCCCACGATTCTGGGTGTTGCGCCGCGCCTCGCCCTGCCCGCCTCGCCTCGGCGAGCGGTCGGCCAGGCGGACACGCGCCGTGCCGAGGGGACCATGGATCGCAGCTCGTGGATCCAGCGCTACGTCGCGACCCGTGCCGAGACCGAGCGCCTCGCCGCGCCGCTCTCCGACGAGGACCGCATGGTCCAGGCGATGGCGGACGCGAGCCCGACCAAGTGGCACCTCGCGCACACCACCTGGTTCTTCGAGAACTTCCTGGTGCTGGCGACCGGTGGCGAGGCGTTCCATCCCTCGTACGGCTACCTCTTCAACTCCTACTACGAGGCGGTCGGCCCGCGGCATGCCCGTCCCGCGCGCGGGCTGCTCTCCCGTCCCAGCACGGTGGAGATCGCCGCGTACCGGACCGCCGTGGACGCCCGCATGGTCGACCTCCTCGAGCGGTCCGACGGCGAAACGCGCGCGGGCCTCGCTCCACTCGTCCGGCTCGGCGTCGCCCACGAGGAGCAGCACCAGGAGCTGATCCTCACCGACATCCTCGCGGCGTTCGCCGCCAACGTGCTCGAGCCCGTGTACGTCGCGGCGCCGGAGATCGTCGATCCCACCGCGGACGAGGTGTCCGGCGACGGGTGCGAGCCCGCGCGCTTCGTCTCGTTCGAGGGCGGCCTCGTGACGCTCGGCGCCCGCGACGACCTCCCGTTCGCGTTCGACAACGAGCGCCCGGCGCACCGCGTCTTCCTCGAGCCCTACGCCGTCGCCGAGCGACCGATCACCCTCGGGGAGGCCGCAGCCTTCGCTCGCGAGGGTGGCTACCGCACGCCCTCGCTCTGGCTCAGTGAAGGCTGGGACTGGGCGCAGCACACGAGTGCGACAGCGCCGGGCTACACGCGCTTCGACGACGGCGTCGCGAGCGTGCTCACGCTCCACGGCCGCCGCGTCCCTTCGCCGAGGACACCCGCTGCACACCTGAGCTACTACGAGGCCGACGCGATCGCGCGCTGGCTGGGCGCTCGCCTACCCACCGAGGCCGAGTGGGAGCACGCGGCGTGCTCCGCCCCCCTCACCGGCCACTTCCGCGACGAGGGCTGGCTCACGCCACGGCCGCAGCAGCCCTCGGGCTCGGCGGACGCGACGGTGCCGCGGCTCCAGGGGCTCTTCGGCGACGTCTGGGAGTGGACCTCGTCCGCCTACGGTCCCTATCCCGGATTCGCCCCCGCGCGTGGCGCGATCGGCGAATACAACGGCAAGTTCATGGTCGGCCAGATGGTCCTGCGCGGCGGCTCGTGCCTCTCGAATCGAGCTCACCTGCGCGCGAGCTATCGCAACTTCTGGCCACCCCACACTCGCTTCCAGATGACCGGAGCGCGCCTCGCCCGCGACGCGCGCTGACACCGGCCCGGAGAATCCATGTCGGTTCGACCCGCACGCTCCCCTCGCCCACCCGACCTGAGCCCGATTGCCGCGGACGTTCGGCGCGGGCTCACCGCCACGCCGAAGTGGCTGCCGGCGCGGCTCTTCTACGACCGGCGCGGGTCGGAGCTGTTCGACGCGATCACCGAGCTACCCGAGTACTACCTGACGCGAGTCGAGTACGCGCTGCTCGAGCGCCACGCCGCCGACATCGTCGAGCGCGCGATCGCGGGCGCGCCGCGCCCCGTCCGGGTGGTGGAGCTCGGCGCTGGCTCGGGCGTGAAGACCAAGCTCTTGCTGCAGGCCTTCGTGTCCCGCCAGGGACGCACGCTCTACATGCCCATCGACGTCTCCGAGGGCGCGCTCCGCGCGTGTGCGTTGCGGCTGTGGCGCGAGACCCCGGACGTGGACGTGCAGCCGCTCGCCATGCGCCACGAGGACGCGCTCCCGGCGATCACGAGCCTCGGCCCGCGCCGCCTGGTGCTCTTCATCGGCTCGTCGATCGGCAACCTGAGCGACGCCGAGGCGGCTCGGCTGCTCGGCAGCGTGCGACGGTGCCTCGCCCCCGGTGGTGCGCTGCTCCTCGGCGCCGACCGCGTGAAGCCGCTCTCGGTGCTGCTTCCCGCCTACGACGACGCCGCCGGCGTCACCGCCGCGTTCAACCGCAACGTGCTGGCGCGCATCAATCGCGAGCTCGGCGGGCGCTTCGACGTCGAGCGCTTCGACCACGAGGCGCGCTGGAACCCGGACGCGGCGGCGGTCGAGATGCACCTCGTGAGCCGCGGCGCGCAGCGCGTGCAGATCGAAGCGCTTGAGCTCACGGTGGACTTCGCCGACCGCGAGTCGATCCACACCGAGTCGAGCGCCAAGTACGACGACGCCCGCATTCACGCGCTGATCCGCGCCGCCGGCTTCGTTCCCGAGCGCGACTACCAGGACGACCGCGGCTGGTTCGGCCTCCACTTCTGCCGGGTGGAGTGAGGCGCAGCCGGGCTCAACGCCGACCGAGGTCCCAGTTGCCGAGGTCCTTGGCGTCGCCGTCGCCGTCCGGCTGCTGGTCGGCGCCCAGGCTCCACACGTCGATCTCGCCGTGGATACCGGGCGAGAGGTAGTGGTACTCGCCGCCCCACGGGTCCTTGGGGATGAAGTCGCGCTCCCAGTAGCCGTGTGTTCGGTAGCTCGCCGGGACGGGGCGCGTGGTGGGCGCGGTGAGGAGTGCCGCGAGCCCTTGCTCGGTGGTCGGGTAGAAGCCGTTGTCGAGCTGGTAGGTGCGCAGCGCGCTCTCGAGGGTGGCGACCTGGGTGCGCGCCGCCACCACCTTCGCATCACGCAGGTGGCCCACCACGGGCAGCGCGACCATTCCGGTGAAGAGCGCGATGATCGCGACCGTGACGAGGATCTCGATCAGCGTGAAGCCGTGCGCGGAGCGTACGAGCGACGGGGATCGACGCGGGCTCGGTGCGTCGAGACGACGGACCGGACGAATCGAGCGGACGTTCATGGCGGCCTCCTTCGGAGCGCAACGGCACGGTGGATGTTCGACGCGGGAATAAAGTCACAGACTTTATCTGTCACTGTCAACTGATCTAGTTTAGATCAAGTTAATCAGTTGCACCTTGCCGCGCACTAGGCCCAATCTCGGAGCTCGCCCTGCCGCCGTGGCCGCGCGGCCTCGCGAGCGGGTAAAAGGTCGCCCGCCATGGATCCCGTGAGCTTCTGGATCGCCGCCCACGGCGCCTCGCTGCTCGGCTATCTCGGCCTCACGCGGCGCTGGATCCTCGATCGCGCGCTCTTTCCGCGCCTCGAGCCGCACGGCCCCCTTCCCCTCCCCTCACCGGCTCCGCTGGTGAGCGTGGTGGTGCCGGCGCGCGACGAAGAGCAGACGATGGGGGCCTGCCTGGCGCGGCTCACCGCGTCCGAGTACCCGGCCCTCGAGATCGTGGTGGTGAACGATCAGTCGACCGATCGCACCGGCGCGATCGCGGGTGAAGTCGCCGCGCGCGACCCGCGCGTGCGCGTCGTCGACGGCATCCAGCGCCCCGACGGCTGGACCGGCAAGAACTGGGCGATCCACCAGGGTGCCGGCGCGGCGCGCGGTACCTACCTGCTGATCGTCGACGCCGACACCGAGCTCGAGCCGCGTGCCATCCCCGAGGCGGTCGCGTGGGCCGAGGCGCACGCGGTCGACCTGCTCACGGTGTTCCCGAGGGTGCGGGTGGCGAGCTTCTGGGAGCGCGCGGTGCTGCCGGCGCTCGGGCTGATCCCGTCCTATCGCCTCGACAAGATCAACGACCCACGCTCACGGGACGCCAACGCCGTCGGCTACTTCCTGCTCTTCCGGCGTGCGGCCTTCGATGCGATCGGCGGCTACGAGTCGATCCGCGCGCGGGTCGGCGAGGACTGGATCATCGCCAAGCGCATCAAGTCGCTCGGGCTCAAGCTCCACATGCTCCTCGCGCCGGACCTCGTCACGAAGGGCTTCGGCCCCACCCTCCACGACCTGCGCCAGGGCTTCGTGAAGAACTTCATGCTCATCCTCGACGGACGCAAGCCGCTCGCGTTGGTGATGCTGCCGATCATGCTCGCCCTCGCGCTCTTCCTGTGGATGCCGTTCCTGGCGCTGCTGCAGGGCGGGTGTGCATTGATCGCCGAGCCACACCACTGGCGCCCGGCGGTGGCGCTGCTCGGGCTCGGCGTGGCCGAGCTCATGGCGTTGCAGAGCGTCCGTCGCGCGATGGACCTGACGGCGCGGATCGACGAGCGCGGCCTGTGGCTCCAGCCGCTCGGCGCGACGGTGATCGCGGCGATGTGGGTGGCGGCGATCGTGCGCACCGCGCTCGGCCTCGGCCTCACCTGGCGCGGCCGCACCTACCAGCGGGTGTGACTGGGCCGCTCACGCGGCTGGAGCGCGGTCGCTCCGTCGACCGCGCCGGCGACGGAGAGCCCGTGAAGAAATCGAACGAGCGCGAAGCGCCGCGGGAGGACGGAGCCCCCCGCGGGACGAAAACCATCGTAGCGACGGGGGCTCCATCCCTCGTCGCCGGGCCCCCGCGGCTTCCGTGAGCGACCCGGAGGGAAAACTCCACAACCTCGGTGCGGGGGCGAAGCCCCCTGACGCTCCAGAGGTTCCGCGTCGGCGTCTCAGCGCGGCGACGGGCCCGGAAGCGTGGGGTCGACCTCGTCGGGCACGGTGGCGGGAAGCTCCCAGCGATCCTTGCGCTTGCCGGTGAGCGCCGGGTCGTTGACGCCGAGCGCGATCAACTTGCGCCGCACGCTCTCCTTGAAGTCGCCCTTGGGCGCGAGCTCGAACGCCTTCTGCCACGCGGCGATGGCGTCGGCCTTCTTGCCCATCGTGTGCAGTACGTCGCCCTTGAGATCGAACGCGGGCGCGTATTGCGGCGCGTCCGTCGTGGCGCGTGTGCACTCGCGCAGCGCCACGTCCGTGCGGCGCGCGTCGAGCAGCGTCTGGCAGAGCGCGGTGCGCAGCACGCCATCGCTGGGCTTGAGATCGAGCGCCTTCCAGTACGTCGCGACCGCGTCGTCGACGCGTCCCTGCTGCGCGTAGGTCGCGGCGAGGTTGGAGAGCGCGGTCTCGGGTGTGGCGTAGCGGCGTTCAGGCGCGAGCGCCGCCTGGAAATCCTGGATCGCCGCGTCGAACTCGCGTCCACGCATGTGCGCGATGCCGCGCACGTTGAACAGCTCGGGATCGTTGGGCGCCGCCGCCATCCCCTCGTCGATCGCCTGGATCGCGCGGCCGTATTCGCCGCGCTCGATGAGCACGACTCCCAGCAGGTACTGGATGTCGCGGTTGCCCGGCGCCTTGGCTCGCGCCTGCTCGAGATTCCTGAGCGCCGCCTCGTAGCGGCCAGCGCGGTACTCGTTCATCGCGACCTGAACCAGGAAGGTCGAGTCCTGGCCCAGCTTGGCCGGGCCCGGGGGGGGCTCGGCGCCACACCCTCCGGCGCTCACCACCGCGACGAGCAGCGCCACCCCTCCCCACGCCGCCACCGCGGCTCGAAGCCCACGTGTGACGCTCACGGGATCCGCACCTCCTCACCGGCCCGGACCCGCACGGTGGTGTTGGTCTCGCGGCCGTCGACGAGCTGCGCGCGCACCGTGTGGCTTCCGACCGAGAGCTTGAAGCTCCGCCGCGGCTCGGCGCGGCCGTCGATCCAGAGCTGCTTGACCGCGGCGTCGACGGTCACCGACGCCGCGAACTCGAAGTTCTTCCGTACGTGGTCGTCGGCGAAGATTTCCACCGAGCGTGTCTCGTCGAGGCCTTGCTGCGGGTTCACGAACCGGTAGCGATGGACACCTGCGCTCGTCGAGTGGCCGAACACCGGCGTCTGCCCGATCGGCTCGGCCGAGCCGTCCTGGTAGACCATCGCCCACGGGTCCGAGTTGAGCGACACCAGCCCGGTGAGCGAGGCGCGCCGCAGCTCGTAGCGAAGCACGTTGGCGCGCGCCGGCTCGATCACGGCGAACCCGTCGACCGCCTGGAACCCCGTCTTCTCCACCTTCACCGGGTAGCGGCCTGGCTTGAGCGTGACCGTCTGGGGAGCCGTGAATCGCTGTGTCCCGACGGTGACCGAGGCTCCGGTCGGGTCGGTCGCGATCTGTACCGTGACCGGCTTGGGGATGAGGATGCCGTCCGCGGCAACGCCGGGGCCGGTGAGCTCGACCAGCATCGGGATCGTGCTCGGCTCGTAGCCATCCTTCTCGAGGCGCAGCTTGCGACGCCCCACCGGGATGTCGACGCGTGCGGGCGTGGACTGGCCGGTATCGGCTCCATCCACCCAGATCTGCGCTCCCGCTGGGCTCGAGGTGACATCCACCGCGCGCCGCTCGGGCGTGGCGGGATCGCGGTCGACCTCGCCGGAGACGGTGGGCGTGACCACCCCTGCCTTCGGCGGAGCGCCCTTGGGCGACGGACCGGGCGGTTCGGGTTGCGGCCTCACGGGCGCGGGCCCCGGCGCCGGCACCGCGGCGGGCGCGCGCCCGGCGCCACCGAGGCGCTCCCACAGCGCGCTGCCCCCCACGAACACCGCGACCACGACCACGAGGATCGCGACCAGGCGTCCGAGCGACGCCGGCTCACTTCCCGGCAGCGGCCCCGCCACGGCGCTGATCTGTCGCGGCGACGCCGGCGCGGGCGACGGCGTGGGGCCGAGGGGAAACGGAGTCCCCTCGCCCGCGAACCCGGACGGCGCGGCCGAGTCGCCGAACAGCTCGAGCAGGAAGCGCGCGCGCTCGTGGACTCCGGAGACCAGCCCCAGGCGATTCATCACGTCGGCGATCGCGAGCTCCATCTCGCGTCCGCTCTGGAAGCGGTCGTTCCGAGAGCGCGCCAGCGAGCGCAGCACCAGGTCCTCGACGTCGACAGGGATCTCCGGGTTCAGGTCGCGCGGGAACGGCACCGTCACCGACTGGATGCGCTCGATGGTCTCGGGGAGGCTCACGTCGTCCGGGAAGAGCTTTCGCCCGGTGAGCAGCTCGAAGAGGATCACTCCGAGCGAGAAGAGGTCCGAGCGGCGGTCGAGGATCTCGCCCGAGATCTGCTCGGGCGACATGTAGGAGAGCTTGCCCTTGACGGTACCGGCGGTGGTCTCGGTGCTGATCAGCGACCCCTTGGCGATGCCGAAGTCGGTGATCTTCACCTCCCCCTCGAAGCTGACCAGGATGTTGTGGGGGGACACGTCGCGGTGGATGATCTCGAGTGGCGTGCCATCGTAGGCGGAACGGTTGTGGGCGTAGCCGAGACCGGCGGCGGCCTCGCGGATGATGCCGAGCGCGTGCTCGACGGGCATCGAGAGCCCCGAGCGCAGCACCTGGTCGAGGATGTCGCGCAGGTTCCGGCCGTGCACGTACTCCATCGACAAGAAGTACGAGTCGCCGAGGCGCCCGAAGTCGTGGATCTGGACGATGTTGGCGTGGGTGAGCTGGGCTGCGAGCTTGGCCTCGTTCAGGAACATCGCCACCGAGCGCTCGTCGCGCATCAGGTGCGGCAACATCCGCTTCAGCGCGACGAGCTTCTCGAAGCCCCCGGGCCCGACGCGCTTGGCGAGGAAGATCTCGCCCATGCCTCCTGCGGCGATGCTGCGCAGGATCCGGTACTGACCGAAACGCGGTGCGGAATCTGGCGCGGAACCGGCCGGAGGCGCCATGAGCAGTGCGAGAGCGGGACCGTGAGGAGAGCGCAGCGACGAGACCCGGTGCTCAGCCTATCCGCCGCGCGGGGTCGCGCGTCGCACGCTCCCGCGAGCGCGTCGAGGACGGTCCGAGCGGCGCGCTCGCGACGGATCTCGCGTGGTGGCGGTCGGGTTCGTCGAGGATGAGCCGAGCGCGTTGTCGCCGAGCGCAGCGCGCGGGCGCTCGAGGGCGCGAGCTCATCGTCATCGTGGCCTCTATTTAGCCCGCCCCCTGGTCGCGCAAGGAAACGGACGGCGCTGAGACGCGCGCGAAACCGCGTCGTGGCGGGGGCGAGGCGCATGCGTTGCGAGTCCGCGCGACGCGTGCTTCAATCAGCGCCCGCTCGTCGTCCGCGAGGCATGCGGCGACCTGGGCGCCAAAGCGAGGACCGGTCATGGAAAACAAGACCTTCGTCTACGACAAGCCCTCGATCGGCGCGGACGACCTCAAGATCCCGCCCAACATCCGCGCCACGCTCAAGGTGATCAGCGGTGCCGAGCAGGGACGCTCCTTCCCTCTCAGCATGAGCACCACGGTCATCGGGCGCGGTGAGCAGGCGGACGTACGGATCGACGACGACGCCATGTCCCGCCGCCACACCGAGGTTTCCTACAGGAACCTCGAGTTCCGGGTGCGCGACCTCGACTCGTCGAACGGAACGTTCCTGAACGGTTCCGAGGTCAAGGAGTACGCGCTCCGCAACGGTGACAAGATCATGGCCGGGGAGACGCTGTTCCTGTTCTCGGTCGATCGGGTCGGAGCGCCGCCGAAGCCGGCGTGAGGTCGACCCGCCGCGCGATCCGCCCCGCCGCTCACAGGCGGATCCAGGTGTGGATGGTCATCGCCACCAGCGCGAGCCACCCCACCGTGTAGGAGAGCGTTCGGAAGGGCTGCACGGAGGCCAGGTAGAACACCGAGTGCGCGATGCGCGCACCGGTGAAGCCCCAGAAGTAGATCGCCGCCGCCGCGGCGGGGGGACGGGTGAGCGCGAAGAAGAACGCCACCCACAGAAACGGCGGGATGTTCTCGAGGTCGTTGCGATGGGCGCGACGCGCGCGCTCGATGTCGTCGTGCCTCTCGGTCGAGGCGCCCGGGACGAGGGCCAGGTCTTCGGCAGTGGCGAAGCGCTTGAGGCGCATGCGGTGATACGTGGTCGCAAGACCCACCGCGAGCATCTTGAGGACCAGCACGCAGGTCACGAGACCGAGGGTGGCGAGCGCGGGGTATGCCCGGAAAAGATCCATGAATTCTATCTCCCGTGTGAGGAGCGCCTCGTGCGGCGCGTGGGGTCGCGAAAGCGGCGCGAGTATACGTCTCGCCCCGCGCCGGCGCGGAGGCGCGGCGCTGGCGCGGGGGCGCCAGGAGCACCGACTGAGCAGCGGGCGGCACGGCCTTCACGAGGGGGTGTGGCTAGCCGATTTTGGGGGCTCGAACCGATGCCGGATGCCGGCCCTCCAGCCTGTGGAATTCGCACCACCCCCCATTCGCGAAATTTCGATCATTTTCGATGATTCGATCGAACGATCGAGCTTCGTCGATCTGCCGATCGGCGACTCCGTTGTTCACAAGCTGTGAACTACCCGTGAGCAAACCGATAACCCGCCGAGATCATTTGGGCTTCGCCGCGAGCCCGGCAACCGCGCCAAACCCGGCGTTTCCCGGGGGCCAGACGGCTCGGAGTCGGGAAAAAGGCGGGGTTCTCGAACGCAGTGCGTCACTCGCGCGCCACCTCGGCGACACACGCCCCTACTCGTGTTGCTGCTTTTTCCCCGATCTGGATAATGCGCGTGTCTCATTCCAGCTTTTTTCTCCCGCGACAACCGAAGGTCCCCGCTTCCGATGAGCCACGTCGAAGAGATCTGGCAGCAAACCCTGTCCAACCTGGAGACGCGGGTCGCGCCCCACCTCGTGGAGCTGTGGTTGCGGCCGCTCAAGCCAGTGCGCCTCGACGAGGCGCGGGTGGTGGTTTCAGCGCCGAACCAGTTCACCCACGACTGGGTCCGCGAGCACTTCTTGCGCTCACTCGAGCAGGCGCTCCCCGATCGCACCGGCACGCCCTACCAGCTCGTGCTCACCTTCGGTGAGTGCGACGACGGCATCCACTGAGCGCGCCGGCGGTGCGTCCCGCGCCGCCGCTCTACGTGGTGTCGCGTGGTCGCGCTGGCGCCGCGGCGCAGGCGGTTCCGGCCACGGCGCCGAGCCTGCCGTCCCGCGCGACCCATCCGCTGCCGCCGGCTGCGCGCCAGCTCACCTTCGAGCGCTTCGTGGTCGGCTCGAGCAATCGTCTCGCGTTCGCGGCGGCTCGCTCGATCGCGGAGGACCGCGAGACCCGCTACAACCCGCTCTTCCTGAACGCACCGGTGGGCCTCGGCAAGACGCACCTCGCGTGCGCGATCGTCAACGAGGCGATCCGCCTCCGCCCGCGAACACGCGTGGCGTTCGCGCCCGCCGAGCGTTTTCTCGCCGACATGGTGACCGCCCTCGGTCAGGGCCGCATCGAAGGCTTCAAGGATCGCTACCGGCGCAGCGTCGATCTGCTCGTCATCGACGACGTCCAGTTCCTCGCCGGCAAGAAGCGGACGCAATCCGAGTTCTTTCACGCGCTCGACGAGCTCTTCGCCGACGGCAAGCAGGTGGTGTTGACCGGCAACGGAGCACCGTCGTCGATTCCCGACCTGGCGGAGCCGCTGCGCTCGCGCCTCGGCGCCGGGCTGGTCGTCGAGATCGACCCACCCGAGCCGGACACACGGATCGCCATCGTCGAGCGCCGCGCGCAAGAGCGCGGCGTCACGCTGCCCACGGGCGTCGCCGAGATGGTGGCGACGGTCGCCACCGTCAGCGTCCGCGATCTCGAGGGCGCGGTGAATCGCGTCCTCGCTCTCGCCTCGCTCACCGGCGAGCCCATCACCCGCGAGCTCGCCGAGCAGGCGCTCAAGGTGTATCAGCGCCGTCCCTCCTCCACGCTCACGCCCGAGCGCATCATGGCGGCGGTGGCGCGGGCGTGGGGAATCGAGACGTCCCAGCTTCGGGCGCGTTCGCGGCGGCGGGACGTGTTGATCCCGCGCCAGGTCGTGCTCTACTTCTGCCGCAAGTACACCCCCGCCAGCCTGCAGAGCATCGGCGACCTGGTCGGCCGCAACCACTCGTCGGTGATCCACTCGCTCGGCACCCTCGAGAAGAAGCTGCTGACCGACCGCAGCCTCCGTCAGAAGGTCGACTTCGTCGAGCAGCGCTTGCTCACCGAGCCGGCCACCGTGGACGTCACCGAGCGCTGAGCGCGCCTCGAGTCGGCGCACGCGCGCCCACCGAGCGCGCGATTGACTCCCCGGCAACGCGCCGGTATCCCGGCGCCGCATGGTTCCCGACTCCGCTCTGCAGACCGCGACCGCGATCGCTCGCGAGGCCGGCGCGGTGCTCATGCGTCACTTCGGGCGCGAGCTCGCGATCGAGCACAAGGGCGCGATCGATCTGGTCACCCAGGCCGACCGCGCCTCGGAGGCGCTCATCGTCGAGCGCCTGGCCGCGGCCTTTCCCGACCACGCGATCCTCGCCGAGGAGGGTGGCGGCACGGCGCGAGCCGGGCGGCCGCGCTGGCTCGTCGACCCACTCGACGGCACCACCAACTTCGCCCACGGCTACCCGCTCTTCGGGGTGTCGATCGCGCTCGAGGTCGAGGGCCAGATCGAGCTCGGCGTGGTGTACGAGCCCGCCCGCGACGAGCTGTTCGCCGCGCGGCGCGGCTGCGGTGCCACTCTCGGCGGCGCGGCGCTTCGAGTCTCACCGATCGGTGAGCTCTCGCGAGCGCTGCTGGTGACCGGCTTCCCCTACTCGATCCGTGAGCGTCCCGAGCCCACCGTCGGGCTCCTGCGCGCATTCCTCGCCGCGGGTCAGGGCCTGCGCCGCGACGGCTCCGCGGCGCTCGACCTGTGCTTCGTGGCCGCCGGGCGGCTCGACGGGTTCTGGGAGCTCGACCTCAAGCCGTGGGACGTCGCCGCCGGAAGCCTGGTCGTGAGCGAGGCGGGTGGACGGGTGACCAACCTCGACGGCAGCGCGTTCGACGTCAGCGGCGGGGCGATCCTCGCCACCAACGGCCACCTCCACGACGCGATGCTCGAGATCGCGCGCCCGCTTCTCTGAGGCGCCCGGGCTCAGCCCCGCCCGAGCTTCGGCATGAAGCGCCCGGTGACCGCGACCCACGCGGCGTACGCGTCGCCGTGCTCGTCGCGCAGGAAGTCCTCTTCGAGGCGCGCCTGGAGCTGTAGGCCGTAGACGGTGAGCACCACCAGCACCAGCGACGGATCGCACGGCACGAGCAAGAAGAGCCCCAGGCTCGCGCCCATCATGCCGGTGTAGATCGGGTTGCGGATCCAGCGAAACGGCCCGTGCTTCACCAGCTCGGCGACACCGTCGCGGTCGATGCCGATCTTCCACGCCTCACCCATCGTCGCCTGCGCCCAGCCCGTGAGCCCGAGGGCGACGAGCCCGATCACCAGCCCAGCGGTCTGCACTGCGCCGCTGCCGAGGGCCTCGAACGGGCGCGCAGCGTCGAGCAGGTCCGGCGCGAGGAGGTAGAGCCCGCCGAACGCGTAGTGGCCGGCGACCAGCGCGATCAGCGAGCCGGCGAGGAAACGCTCGGTCCCCGAGCTGCGCTCGCTGATGCCGATCGGCATCTTGCCGTAGCTCACCCGGTAGGCGCCGATCTTCACCACGGCCGGCAGGGTGAACAGGATCAACAGCAGGGCGACCTCGATGCGCACGTCCATGAACGCGGCTCCTCGACGGTTCACTCGGCGGGCTCGGGCTACCGAGCGGATACGGGCTTCGCGGCCCGTCCCCGTGCAAGCCTAGCAGGCCCCGCCGGCCGTTCCCGGGCGCTCCGCGCGCGGGATCGATCCGGGCTCGCGCTCAGAAGAAGAAGCTGACGCCGAGCGGGACCGTCAGGAGGTCTTCGCCGCCATCCGAGAAGATCCGATCGTAGGCGACGCCGACGTCGAGGGCGACGCGTGGCACCAGCTCCACCTGGAGGCCGACCTGCGCGGACAGCACGAAGTCGAGCTGATCCTCGGCGTCGAAGCCCGAGATGTCGGTGGTGCGCAGCAACAGTCCCGGGGAGAACGCCAGGTACGGACGCAGCCGCTCGGCCAGCTCGAACGAAGCACGCGCGCCGGCGCCCGCGGAGACGTTCACGGCAGTCGCGCTCGAGCCCCGGCCAGCATCCGCGTCCTGGAAATCGAGCGAGACCCCCAAGAACGGCTCGACGTTCGGATGAACGTAGTAGCCGAGGAACGTGCCGACGCTGACCTGGGAGGTCACGATCGTGCCGCTCAGGCGCTGATACGACGCGCGCAGCCCGGCCTCCCAGGACTCGGGCACGCCCGCGCCGGGCACGCCCGGCTCGGCGTGCGCGGAGAGAGCGCTCGCCACGATCGCGATCCATGCGAGCCAGGTCGCGCCGATGCGCGGCGCCCGTCGTTCGACCTCGGCATGTCGCATAAGCCCCTCCACGAGGTGAAGGGGGCCACGTACCGCTGCTTCGGTCCACCCGTCAACCGGCCCGTCGCGCGCGGCCACCGCGAGGGCTCGCTTCGACACGCGGGCTCGGCGCGGATTAGTCTTGGCCGGCTCGCCCGGGGCCGGAAACGCAGAGGAACGCCACGATGCCGATCTTCGAACGCCACGTCTTCATCTGCGAGAACTTTCGCGAGAAGGGCCACCCGCGCGGCTCGTGTGGCGACAAGGGTGGCGAGCAGATCCGCGAGCTCTTCAAGCAGAGCCTCGAGAAGCGCGGCCTGAAGGGACGGATGCGCGCCAACAAGGCCGGCTGCCTGGACCAGTGCGAGATCGGCCCCACCGTCGTCATCTACCCGGAAGGCGTGTGGTACGGCCTGGTTCGCACCGCCGCGGACGTCGAGGAGATCATCGAGCAGCACCTCCTCGGCGGTAAGGTCGTCGAGCGGCTCGCGTTCTCCCGCGACGCATCCGGCAAGCTGGTGAGAGGCAACGCCGGCTGATCGACGGCGTCCGCCGCAAGCGCTCCACCGCTCCCCCTCCCCCGCCGCGCCCGAAAGCCATGGTCAAGATCCCCACCCTGCTCGCCGAGCGTATCGCGGCCGCGACCGACGCCGCGTTCCCCGGCTCCTCGTACGAGGTCGCGAGCCTCGTCGAGGCCGCGGCCGACACGCGCTTCGGGGACTACCAGTCGAACCTCGCGCTCCGCCTCGCCAAGGCGGTGGGCAAGCCACCCCGTGAGGTCGCGAACGCCATCGTCACGGCGCTCGCGATCGACGACCTGTGCCAGACGCCGTCGATCGCAGGCCCGGGCTTCATCAACCTGACGGTCCGCGAGGAGCTGATCGCGCGCACCGCGATGGAGCTCGGCGCCGACGCGCAGCTCGGCGCCTCCGTCACCTCCCGGCCGACGACCGTGGTGCTCGACTACTCGGCACCCAACATCGCCAAGGAGATGCACGTCGGCCACCTGCGCTCGACGATCATCGGCGATTGCCTGGCACGGGTGCTCGGCTTCCTCGGTCACGACGTGATCCGCCAGAACCACGTCGGTGACTGGGGCACGCAGTTCGGCATGCTCATCGAGTACCTCGTCGATACCGGCGCCGCCGACCAGCCGGAGCTCGGCGTCAAGGACCTCGACGGGTTCTACCAGGCCGCCAAGCGCGAGTTCGATGCCAACGAGGACTTCAAGCTGCGCGCCCGCAACCGCGTGGTCGCGCTGCAGAGCGGCGACCCGCGCTCGCTCGAGCTGTGGCGGCGCCTGGTGGAGGAGTCGAAGCGCCACTTCCGCGCGGTGTACGCACGCCTCGGCGTGCTCCTCGAGGACCGCGACATCCGCCCCGAGAGCTTCTTCAACCCGCGCCTCGCCGAGGTCATCGGCGACCTCGCGCTTCTCGGGCTCGCGCGCGAGAGCGAGGGTGCCACCTGCGTCTTTCCCGACGGCTTCAAGCGCAAGGACGGCGAGCCGCTGCCGATGATCGTGCGCAAGGCGGACGGTGCCTTCCTGTACGCCACCACGGATCTCGCGGCGCTCCGCTACCGTGTGACCGAGCTCCACGCCGACCGCATCGCGTACGTCGTGGGCGAGCCCCAGGCCCAGCACTTCGCGATGCTGTTCGCCGTGGCGCGCATGGCCGGCTGGCTCACCGACGCCGTGCGCGCCGAGCACGTCTCGTTCGGCTCCGTGCTCGGTCCCGATCGCAAACCCTTCAAAACCCGCGCGGGCGGCACGATCAAGCTCGTCGACCTGCTCACCGAGGCGGTCGAGCGCGCGCGCGCGCCCTCGACGAGCGGCCGGGCGGGCGCGACACCGGTGACCTGAGCGCCGAAGACAAGCACCAGATCGCGCGCACCCTGGGCATCGGCGCGGTCAAGTACGCCGACCTCTCGACCGATCGCCAGAAGGACTACGTGTTCGACTGGGAGCGCATGCTCGCGCTCAACGGCAACACCGCGCCCTACCTGATCAACGCGTACGTGCGGATCCGCTCGATCCTGCGCAAGGCCGGCGCGACGCCGCCCGCGGGGACCCCGATCGTCATCGGCGCGACCGCCGAGCGCGACCTGGCGCTCGCCCTCACTCGCTTCCCCGAAGTGGTCGACGCCGTCGCCGACAAGCTCCTGCCCCACGTGCTCTGCACCTACCTCTACGAGCTGGCGTCGCGCTACCACAAGTTCTACGAGAACTGCCCGGTGCTCTCGGCCGACGACGAGGCTCTGCGCGCGAGCCGCCTCGCCCTCTGCGACGTGGTGGCCCGCGTGCTCCACCAAGGGCTCGCACTGCTCGGCATCGACACCGTCGAGCAGATGTGACCCCAGCCGCAGCCCTCCCGCACTCACCCTCCGCCGGTTCCGCCCGATGAGCTCCGCCGCGACACGCCTCGTGGTCTTCGACCTCGACGGCACCCTCGTCGACTCGCGGCACGACATCGCGCTCGCCGCCAACCTCACGCTCGCTTCGCTCGGCCTGGCCCCCCTCCCCGCCGAGACGGTCGTCGGTTTCGTCGGCGGGGGAGTGAAGAACCTGGCGCTACGCTGCCTGCGCGCCGCCACGGCACCGGGCGACGATCCGCCTGCGCCCGACGCGTTCGTCGAGCGCTTCATGCCGATCTACGCCGATCACCTTCTCGATCGCACGCTGCCCTACCCCGGCGTCCTCGAGACCCTCGCGACGCTGCGCGAGGCGGGAGTCGAGACCGCGGTGGTCACCAACAAGCCCGCCGCGCCGGCGCGCAGGATCGTCGACGGGCTGGCGCTCGGTCCGTTCGCGATCCTGGTCGGCGGCGACTCGATGCCGGTGCGCAAACCCGACCCCGAGCCACTCCTGCGCGCGCTCGGGCACGTCGGCGCCGAGCCACTCCAGGCCCTCTACGTCGGCGACATGGCGGTCGACGTCGAGACCGCGCGCGCCGCGGGAGTGCGTTTCGTCGGCGTGACCTGGGGGATCGGCAAGCGCCACGACATGGAGACCGCGGGCGCGCGCGACTTCGTGGACCACATGCGCGAGCTCCTCGGCCGGACCGGCGTCGCGAGGGCCGCACAGCGCGGTACGCCCCCGTGATCGAGAGGCTCTCGTTCCCCAATGCCCGCGGCCAGGCACTCGCCGCCGAGCTCCACCACCCTGCCGAGGGAGTGGCGCGTGGCATCGCGGTGGTGCTCTGCCACGGCATGGAGTCGAGCCGCTCCGGCCTCAAGCACGTGCGGCTCGCCAACGAGCTCGCGGCGCGCGGGTTCCCGGCGCTGCGCTTCGATTTCGCCGGCTGCGGCGACTCCGAGGGATCCTTCGAGGACATGACGTATACCCGCGAGGTCGAGGACCTGCGCGGCGCGGTGGCGCTGGTGCGCAACCGCGGCGTGGACCGCTTCGCGCTGTTCGGCTCGAGCATGGGCGGCGCGGTGGCGCTCCTGTTCGCGGGCGGCGAGCCTGCCCCGGCGGGACTGGTCGGCGTGGCGACGCTCGCGGCGGTCGCGCGCCCGGGCCGCGTGCCGAGTCCGATGGTCTCTCTCGAGACCTACGACCGCTGGAAGCGCGACGAATTCCTGGCGGTGAGCGAAGGGCGGCGGGTGCGCTTCACGCTCATGGAAGACGCCCAGCGCATCGACGTGCCCGCCGCCGCCGCGCGTGTCCGCGTGCCGGTGCTGGTGATCCACGGCGCGGCCGACGAGGTGGTGCCGGTGGAGGACGGCCGGGTTATCCACGCCGCCGTCCCGCACGATCGCAAGGAGCTGGTGATCGTCGACGGCGCAGACCACCGCTTCAGCGAGCCAGCCCACCTCGACCGCGCGATGGCCAAGCTCGCGAGCTGGCTCCCCGCGTCGTTCGGCCCCTGAACGCCGGGGGCCGCGAGCCGCCGGGCCGGCTCAGCCGCCCGGGTGCGGCGGCGCCGGGGCCGGAGCCGGGTTCTTCGCGAGCGCGAGCGCCTCGTCGATCACCGTGCGGAACGTCTCCATGTCGAGGGCGCCCATGATGCCGCGCCCGTTCACGAAGATCGCCGGCGTCGACTCGATGCGGAGCTCGGCGATGCCCTCGCGGATCTCGCTCTGGATCTGGTCCAGGATCGCGGGCTCCGTCATGCAGGACTCGAGCGCCGCCGCGTCGACGCCCACCTTGGCGCCGATCTCGGCGATCTTGGCGGCGACGTTGTTGTCGTCGATCTCCGCCTGATCGAGGAAGAGCCAGTCGTGCATCTCCCAGTAGTGCCCCTGCCGCGCCGCGCACAGCGCCGCCGCGGTCGCCTTGCACGCGCCGGGGTGCGGGTTCGCCCACGGGTTGCACGAGGCGTCGAGCGGTACGTGCTTGACCACCACCCGCACCTGGCCCGGGTACTCGCGCACCAGGCGCTCGAGCACGGTCGCGGCCTTCTTGCAGTGCGGGCACAGGAAGTCGAAGTAATCGACCACCGTCACGGGCGCGTCCGCCGAGCCGAGGGTGGGTTCGTTGCCGCGGACCACCACCGGGGCGATCTCGAGCGCCTTCCACGTCTTCACGAACTCGTCGCGTCGGTGCTCGCGACGCACCGCAGCCGTGGCCGCGACGCCGCCGACCAGGACCCCCGCCCCGACCAGCGCGGCGAACACCCAGCGCTTGCTGCGAATCGTCGCCCAGTCGCGCCGCAGGATCGCGAGCTGCTCGGCGATCGGGATTCCCGCGCCGACCGCCGCGGTGACGAGTAGCCCGAGGTTCACCGCGTAGAGCCCGATGCAGAAGAGACACCAGTGGCGCAGCACGAAATGAGACACGCCGGCGAGGAAGACCGAATACGCCACCGATCCGGCGGCCGCCACCGTCAGGTGCGAGAGCAGGGACGGCACCAGCGACGGCCGCGCGGCCAGCGACCAGCCGCTCAGCACCAGGATGAGCAGATAGAGCGCCGCGCCGAGCGCCGAGATCGGAATCCCGAGCAACTCGGCGTACTCACTGGTGTTCACGACGTCGCAGTTGAGCGTCACGCTCACCGAGCAGACGCTGCGGCCGCCCTGCGCGGCCGCGAAGTGCCGCACGGTCAGGTAGGTCGCGAGCCCGAGGCCGATCCCGGCGAGGACGAACGCGGCGCGCAAGGCCGCGCGCTGGCGCGGATTCATGGGTACATCCGATCGAGGAGGCGCGGGAACGGGATGGTCTCGCGCACGTGCGGGATGCCGGTGATCCACGCCACGGTCCGCTCCACGCCGAGGCCGAAGCCCGCGTGCGGGACGCTGCCATAGCGGCGCAGGTCGAGGAACCACTTGAAGGTCTCGAGCGGCAGGCCGTGCTCGCGAATCCGCGTCTCGAGGGCCTCGAGGCTCTCCTCGCGGCAGCCACCGCCCACGATCTCGCCGTAGCCCTCGGGCGCGATCATGTCGACGCACAGCGCCACCTCGGGTCGCTCCGGATCGCGCTTCATGTAGAAGGCCTTCACCTGCGCCGGATATCGATGCACCAGCACCGGCTTGTCGAAGGCCTGGCTCAAGAGCGTTTCCTCGTCGCCACCGAAGTCCTCGCCCCACTCGATGGTGCCGCCGGCCTTGCGGATGATCTCGACCGCCTCGTCGTAGCTGATGCGCGGGAACGGCGCACGGATGCTCTCGAGCTTGGTCACGTCGCGCTCGAGCGTCGCGAGGTCGTCGCGGCACCGCGCCAGCACCCGCTGCACGACGTGCTCGACCATGCCCTCCGCGAGCGCCATGTCGCCGTCGAGATCGAGGAACGCCGCCTCGGGCTCGACCATCCAGAACTCCATCAGGTGGCGGCGGGTCTTCGACTTCTCGGCGCGGAACGTCGGGCCGAAGCAGTACACCTTGCCGAAAGCCATCGCGGTGGCCTCGTTGTAGAGCTGACCGCTCTGCGACAGGTACGCCTTGCGCTCGAAGTAGCCGAGCTCGAAGAGCGTCGTGGTCCCCTCGCACGCGTTGGGCGTCAGGATCGGCGCGTCGACCGGCAGGTAGTCCTGGCCATCGAGGTACTCGCGGATGCCGCGCATCACCTCTGCGCGAACCCGCAGCATCGCGTGCTGACGGCGCGAGCGCAGCCACAGGTGGCGCTCGTCCATGAGGAAGCCCACCCCGTGCTCCTTGGGACTGATCGGGTACTCGGCCGAGCGACCGACCACGCGCAGGTGCTTCAGGCCGAGCTCGAACCCGCCCGGCGAACGCGGATCCGAGCGCACCGTGCCCACCACCTCGACCGACGCTTCCAGGCTCACGTCGTCGAACGCCGCGAAGACATCGGGCGCGACGTCGTTCTTCCCCATCACGCACTGCACGTAGCCCGAGCCGTCGCGGAGCTCGAGGAAGCGGATCTTGCCGCTCGAACGGTGATGGACGACCCACCCGCGGATGTGGACGTCGGCGCCGGCGTGGGCGGCGATGTCCCGGATGCGAATCGGTTGGACGCTCACGGGAGTCTCCGGTGGAACGGCGACGAGAGGCGGATCGTGGACGGCCGATAAGCTACCGACGGCCTCCCGTGCATGCAACGCACGGCAACCACGCGCGCCCGACGCGCGCGCATTGCCCGAGGCCCTTCCATCGCTCACAATGCGGCCGCCCGCGTCCCGTGCGGCGACCCGCCCGTCCACGTCCGAACATGCGTCGACTTCATCGCGCGTCGAGCTGGGCCCTCGCCTGCGCCGTGGCCCTGTTGATGGCCTGTCGCCCCGACTTCGTCGAGTCGAAGGCCCCGGGCCGGCCGACCCGTCAGGTCGACGCAGAGCTCTATGCGCCGTCCTCCTACGCGGGAACGCGTACCGCGCTCAAGGTCGGGCTCGGCGAGTCGAATGGCTGGGAGCTGGTGTGTCCGGGGAACCTCGCGGTGTCGCTCGAGGACGATCCCGGCCGGCGGATCTCCGTGCGCGAGGGCGCGGCGCTGCGTGCCTCCCTGGTCGATCCGAAGCCGGCCGAGCCGGGCGTCTGCCCGGTGCTCGAGATCAGCGCCAACGTAGACTCGATCGACCCCAAGACCGTCGCTGCGGCGTTTGCCCGAGACAGCGAGCAGCCGCGCGTCGACGTCTCGGGAGTGCGCGTGGCCGACGATGCCAACGGCGCCGACGCCGCGATCGACCTGCGCCAGGCGCGCCTGGTCCTCGGTCCGTGCAGGTCCGCCGACGAGGTCGAGCAGATCTGTCGCCGCCTGATCGACTCGAACAAGGTCGCCTGCACCGCCGGCGCGGGCATCAAGACACCACCCGGCGGGACCTCGTGCTCACCACCTCGCAGGGCCTCGATCTCCCGCTTTCGCGGGCCGGCGCGGGTACGCTGCGAAGGCGCCGACACGATCTACGTCGAGAAGCCCGAGTGGAAGGGCAAGCGGCGCGCGTACCGCGACTGGATCGTGCTCACGCCCGGGCCGGGCGGACAGGTGCTCGCCATCAACGAGGTAGGCCTCGAGAACTACGTGAAGGGCGTGGTACCGGCGGAGATCTTCCCGGATGCGCCCGATCAGGCGCTCGAGGCGCAGGCGGTGGTGGCACGCACCGACGCGCTCGCGAAGCTCGGCAGTCGCCACGTCGGCCAGGGCTTCGACCTGTGCGACGACGTCCACTGCCAGGCGTATCGCGGCGCCACCGACGCCACCGCCGCCACCGAGGCCGCGGTCGACGCGACGCAGGCGCTGGTGCTGCTGCGCAACGGAGAGCTCGTGGACGCCGTGTACCACGCCGATTGCGGCGGCATCACCGAGGCCAACGAGGTGGCGTGGCCGAAGCAGCCGGCGAGCCCGGCGCTGCGCGCGCGCGCCGATCGCGACGCCGCCCC
>JADJOY010000002.1 GCA_016713535.1 Deltaproteobacteria bacterium | reverse complement strand
TTCGTGCTGCTGCGCCCCGGGCTGACGCACACGATGAAGTCTGCGCCCGAGCGCGCGAGCGCTTACGCGGAGTCGTGATCGTGACGGCGCGTGTTGGTGAGGCGGTGTTTGGCCCCGTGGTCGGCCTCCGAGCGCGAAGTATATGTCTGGAGCGCCACGCTCGCCCGCGCCGCAGGTCGGCCCCGGTGACGCGACCGGCACCACCACTTCGGAGCCGTCGAGCCGCGTCGATTTCGATCCGGTTTGGCCGCTCGGCAAGCTGGTCGTGGAGAAGGGAAGATGGAGCAGGCGGGCAGAAGCCCGACCAGGCGGCAGAAGTCCGGGGGATCCCGACGCCCAGGCCAAGGCTTTCGGCGAGATGATGGGGTCGGTGTTGAGCGGCGGCGATCCCGTCGAGGTGCTCTCGGTCCCCGAGTAAGGCTCGCGCAGACGTTCCTGCCCGAGACCCATGGATGAGAGCGAGCTTCCTCTCCACTAAACGGGACGCCGCGATGGGGATCCAGGTCGCGGAGGCGTAAAGCGCGAGCTACTCCAATGACGGCGGCAGCGAGCCGACAGGATCACTGACACCGGAGCACCAAGGGTACTATGATGTTCGCGGGGCTGTTCGATGCCCCAGCACGAGGAGAAGACCGATCACGGCTATGAGAAGCCGGTGAGGAGATGGGCTGGCTGACTCGAGAAGTGGGACCTCGAACGACAAGCGCGGCGAGTACAGCATCATTGTCGGGTACCGATTCGGGGTGTTGAGCCCGGGTGAGGCCGACGACATCGGTGTGTTGCGGTCGGCGGCCGAGGCGGTGGATCTCTCCGGTCTCGACGCGCTCAAGAACGAAGGCGTCAAGAAGGGTGGGTGAGCCGGGCGACGAGCGCGCGGGTCGATTAGGGATCGCCAGGCCGCTCGTCACCGGAGGCCCACCGGCTCGATCCCTGGAGCCAGCGCGACGCGTTTCGGCACGGCGTTTGAGTCCGAACACGGCCATGGCAGCGCAAGCTCGCTCAGCGTCCGAAGTCGATCGCGCCCGCTGTGATGCGTGCGGGCTCTGTTTCCGTGGCCTGTCTGGAAGGCGCCATAAACCCGATCACGACGGCTTCCTGCCCGTCGACGACGCGCTGCGGATGGGGTCTGGCGTGCGTCCGCGCGTGCCCCGTGGGCGCTCGGCGTGGCCCATGCGGCGGTAAGCGGCCTGACACCCGCGCAGCCGAGGCCAGGAGAGCGGACCGGAGGAAGCCGGATCACCCGTTCCGAAGTTCGATCGGCCGGCGATCCGGTAGCGGCGAAGGCCGGTAGTCGCTAATATCCGCGGAACGCCTGGGGGGCTCCTCGGGCGGCGTATTGATTTCGAGTCGAAGTTTGACGTAGTCATGCCGCCGGAGCGCTACGGCGATCGAGGCATCGGGAGCTTGTTCCAGCGAGCGCAAGCGGAGTGCCGAGGCCTGTCCAACCACCAGTCATCTGAGTACAGACGCGGTGGACCTGAACGTCCGGCGGAATCCGAGTCGCTCATCAACGCGGTCGCTCGCGAAGGTTACTCCGCCCATCCTCATGAGCCTCCGCAGATCCTGCAGTTTCGAGTCTCCCTGTCCTTCCGGGTATACCCACCCCGTCCTGTCGAGTTTTGGCGTCGATGAACCGACCTGACTTTCTAGCTGATCTGTCCCCTGCTCGTTGAGCCGAATGCTGGCAGGGCGGCCGCACCACGCTCGTGTTCGAGAGCGACAGCGCGGGCTCGCCGTCGAAGACCTTGTCGGTCGCGGGCGTAAGCGTCCCGCGGAGACCGTGGCGGTCCTGATCGCGTCTGTCCAAGCAGGCGACTGCGCGGAGCGCCCGAAGAACGCGGTGGTGATGGGGCTGCCCTTCCACCTGGCTCGGTTTCGGCAGAGCGCATCGTCGCAGGCATCCGTCGCAAGCTCGGCAAGAAGGGCGACGATGTGGTCGCCGCGAACGAGCGCGCATTCGCCGCCGGCGCGGGCTTACGCCGCTGAGCATCCGCTCGTGCGCTCACGTAAGCTCGAGGTCCGGCTCGGCGCGGCCAGCGGGCAAGGAGGCGCCCTCAGGTGCCTGCCGACGGCAACGAGATGTCCGCGGTGGGCGCGATCTTCGCGGGTTGCGAGTTCTTCGGCGGGCTATCCGATCACGCCGTCCTCCGAGATCTGGCACCTGCTCAACGGCGAGATCTGGAAATGCGGTGGCAGCCCCAGGCCGAGGATGAGATCGCCGGGATCGGAGCCGTGGTGGGCGCGAGCTTCGCCGGGAAGAAGGCGCTGACCGCCACGTCGGGGCCGGGCAGGTGTCGCTCAAGACCGAGATGCTCGGTCTGGCCACCATCGCGGAGCTCCGCCGGTGTGCGTGAACGTGCAGCGCGGTGACCCTCGACCGGCATCCCAACTAAGAGCGAGCAATCGGACCTCTTCCAGGCGGCGTTCGGCCCACGGCGACGCGCTGCGTCCAGTGCTGGCGCCAGCGAGCGTGGCTGGGTCCTCGTCACCACGGTCGAGGCCTTTCGAGATCGCCGAGACCTACCAGACGCCGGTCATCATCATCCTCTGACCAGGAGATCGCGCAGCGCAAGGAGACTTTTCGACCCACCGACACCTCGAGGCTCAAGGTGGTGTCCTGACGGTGCCGAGCGAGGGCGAGCCGAGCACTACGCACGCTTCCGCATCACCGAGTCCGGCGTCAGCCCGATCAGCCACCCGGGGATGGCGAAGGGCAACTACCTGGCGTCGGGGATCGAGCAAACGAGAGCGGAGCACCGACCGCTGGCGGCGAGATGCACGAGCGCATGGTCGCCAAGCGCACCTGCAAGCTTGACCTGCCGGGACGCACCGAGCGCCGCGACTTCGCGATCGAGGGTGACGGGGAGCGCCGCTGGCGCTGATCGCGTGGGCTCGATCGCGGGATCGCCCGCGAGGCGCTCGATCGCGCCGCCGCGGACGGCCCGCGGGTGAAGCTCCTCGGCGCTTCGGCCCTTCATCCGGTGGCTGAGCAGGTGTATCGCGATTCTTCACCGGCGTGCGCGCTGGGCTGGTGGTCGAGCAGTCCTACCAAGGTCAGCTCTACCGGCTGATCCGCATGTGTTACGTCGACGTGCCTGCCGGCCTGCGCTCGTTCGCCAAGCCGGGCTCCAAACCCATCCTGGCTAGCGAGATCACCGGAACGGCTGCTCGGCTTCCGCCGAGCTCCAGCGCCAGCGCGCCAGAACGAAGTCGAACCGCAGGAGTGAGCCAACACCATGACAGCCATCAATCGGGCCCACGGTCCCACCGCCAGGGACTACAAGAGCGCCCTCAAACCGATCTGGTGCCCCGGGTGCGGCGACTTCGGCGCTCCAGTCGATCTCTGCGCGCCCTGGCGGGCGTCGGTCGGGCACCCACGGAGAGATCGCGTTCGTGAGCCGGCATCGGCTGCTCGAGCCGGATCCCGGCCACCACGGCGTACGGCTTCAACAGCGTCCACGGGCGCGCGCTACTGATCGCAGGGGATCAAGTCGCCAACCCGGACCTCCTGGTGCTGGTGGCGGGGGTGACGGCGACGGTTCCGATCGGCGGCGGCCACGTCGCCCATGCGATCCGGCGCAACCCTCGACCTCACCTCACAACGTGATGGACAACCAGATCTACGGGCCTCACCAAGGGGCGCCTCGCCGACTCGCTGGACGGGCTTGCCGACGGTGTCGTCGAGCTACGGGAGCATCGAGGACCCGGTGAATCGGCTGTTTACGTCCTGGCCTATCGGCGCGGGCTTCTCGTGGCACAAGGAACGCCTGCCGACATGGCCGGCCTCGCGGACGTGATCGAGGAGGCCATTCGCTTCCCGGGCTTCGCGTTCGTGGAACGTGCAGTCGCCGTGCATCACGTTCGGCCACGAGGACTTTCGCAGCTCGGCCACCACAAGGAGATCCTCCAGACGCTGGCCTCGCTGAACCACGATCCGAGCAACCGGCTCGCCGCGATGGACCTGGCGCAGGAGCACGGCACAAGCTCCTGGCACCGAGTGTCTCCATCGCCGGCTCGAGCCGAGCGCGACCTCACGACGCCCGCGCGCGAGCGTCAGGAAGGAGCTCGTCTGGAAGGCGCTGCCGCGCGAGCGCATCCGGTGAGCGCTTCCTGGCGAAGTGAGCGCGCCGCGCCGATCGAGCGCGCCGCTACGAGCGCGGCCTTGGAGCCTTGGTCGAGCGGGCGGAGCGGGAGACGAGGCCGAACAGATCGCCTCGCTTCTTCTTGCTGCCTGACTGCAACGCCTCGCGTCTTCTGCGCGGCGGACTGGGCCTTTCGACGATGTCTCAGCTCCAGGCGGAGGGCCTCTCGACGATCTCTCGCGCGGGCCGATCCGTAACGTGGTGCTCGGCGGCGGCGAACCTTCCTCTGGTCCCACGGCGGGCTTCTAGTGCGGCGAGCGCTAAGGCGCGCGGGTTCCTGGCAGGTGCACGAACGGGCTAGCGTCGCCGCAGGGTTCGCCGAGGAGCGCGCCGTCGACCGGTTCATCCTGCCGATCGAGTCCATCGATCCCTGAGATCCACGACCGGTCGCGCGGCTGCGGCCCGGGCCACCACGCGCGGATGCTGACGCACCGAAGCGGCTACCGCGGCGCGGCGTTCGTTCACGCTCCACGGTGGTGACGGGCGCTCAACGTCGATCGCCCGGCGGACCGCGCGCGGATGATCGAGGCGCTCACGCCTGCGGGTGCGCCCCGCACGCCTGGCACCTCTACCGGTTCCTGCCCGTGGGCCGCGCCGGCGCGGGCGCAACCGTGCGCGCCCGCGATCGCGCCCGGAGCGCTTTCCTGGCCGCGTGGCTCGCCGCGCGAGCCCACGCGCCTCACACGCGCATCTATCGCCGCGACGACATGCTGGCGTCGAGCTCGGTCGAGTTCTTCTGGGCGGACGGTGGCGCGATCAGGACCGGGAGCGAGGCCTGGAATCGGTCCGTGGCCGATGCAGGATGACCACGCGCTGAGCCACGCGCGAACGCGGCCGGCTTGCGAGCGCCGTGCTCGCCGTCGGTCCGCACAGCGCGCCCAGCACGCGCGCGCCTCGTCGTCGCTCGCGAAGCGAATCTCGGTGTCGATCCTCGACGATCGTGGAAACCGCCCTCGCCGATCAGGTTCCTGATCTCGCTGCCGCTCGGATCGGTGGGGAGGCCGCGAAGCTCCTGGAGCTCGCTCGACCAGTGATTCTCGACCAGCTGACGTGCCGGCGCTGGCTGCCGCGCGCGTGACCCGCTCGATCTCGGCGAGCGCCAGGGCTTGCCCGCCCGGTCGCATGTTCGCGAGCACCCAGGTCGCGAGCACGACGTCGACCGAAATCCGCTCGCGAGTGGTGAGGGGGCCTGGGCGCGGCCGACGAGCCAGCGCGGCGCGCAGGCCAGGTCGACCCGGCGTCGCGCCACGGCCAGCATCACCCGGGACGCGTCGAGCGACGTAGCACCCGGCTGCGGTGCACAGCTGCTCGGTGGTGCGTCCGGTGCCGCAGCCGATCTCGAGGGACCGAACGGCCGCCGAGAGTGCCAGATGCGCGGCGAGCCGTCTCACGATCCGCCGCTCCGGGTCTCGGCGGCGCGAAACGCGTCGAAGAGCCCAGGGTCGTGCTGGAACGCGTGCGCCCAGCCTCACGGGACGTGGCGGAAGCCGAGGAGGCCATCATGTTCGACTGGATCCTGACCGACGAGCAGAAGGCGTTTCGCGACGAGGTCCGCGATCTCGTCAAATCCGTTCCCTCGCGAGCTGATCTTGGCGATGGACGCGGACGAGGTCCAGTTCCCCACCGAGCTGCTCCACGAAGCCGGGCGACGCAACCTGCTCCGGGTGTCGTCATCCGCGCCGTTTCGGCGGGCGGGACATGGACTGGGTGACGACCTGCATGGCGATGGAGGAGGTCGGCGTCCTCGGCTACATCTTCGCGTGCGTGTTCGGGGTGGGCGCGGAGCTGGTATGCGACGCCATCGTGCCGCACGGCACCGACGAGCAGCGTGAAGCGTTACGTGAGACCGCTGCTTCGCGGCGAGCGTTTCGCGGCCGAGTGCCTCACCGAGCCGCGCGGTGGCAGCGACTTCTTCGGCACCGCCACGCGCGCCGAGCGGCGCGGCGACCACTTCGTGCTGAACGGTCAGAAGCGCTTCATCGTCGGCGGCACCGCTGCGGACTTCTTCCTGGTCTATGCGCGCACCAACCTCGAAGCGCCGCCGCACAAGGGCATCACGTGCTTCATCGTCGATCGATCGCCCGGCGTCACCAGCGAGTACCTCTACGGGCTCATGGGTTGTCGCGGTGGCGGTACCGCCCGGTTGGTGTTCGGAGGATGTCGAGGTGCCGGTCGAGAACGTCCTCGGCGGGATCGACCGGGGCGCGGAGGTGTTCCAGACCATGATGATCCCGGAGCGCCTCGGCACCGCCGCGATGACCATCGGCGCGGCGCGCCCGGCGCTCGAGGTCGCGACCGACTACACCGCGAAGCGCAAGGCGTTCGGGCCAGCCGATCGCCGCCTTCCAGGGGTGAGCTTCCAGATCGCCGAGGCCGCGATGCTGCTCGACGCGTCGCGGGCGCTGGTCGACGCCACGGCCGTCGCGGTCGACCGTCGCGAGGATCCGGCGCGGGGGCGGCGCATGATCTCCGAGACCAAGAAGTTCGTGACCGAGTCGTGCCAGCAGGTGGCCCACCACTCGATGCAGGTCATGGGCGGGATCGGCTACACGAACGTGTTCCCTGTCGAGCGTATCCACCGCGATCTACGGCTCGCATCGATCTGGACCGGGACCAACGAGGTGATGGCGGCGATCGTCGCCCACGAGTGGTATCGCGAGCCTAAGGCCGCGCGGCTCGCGCGCCGCACCCGGGGACCCGGAGCCCGACGCCGCGCAGGCCGACGCGGTGGGTGAGAAGGTGTACGAATAGCGCTCGGCGCGCTATCGCGGGAGCGGCGTCCGGAGCGCCCTCTCGAGACTCGTCGGCGATGGTCGCCGACCGTCGTTCCCCGCTGTCGCCACGCGAGCGGTCGAACCGCGCCGTTGCGGGCGCGACGCGACGATCGTGAAGGTCTGGCCACGGCACCCACCTTGCGCAAGGAATGGCCGGACGTCGCGGTGGGGGAAAGTCGATGGGGCCCGGTTGACCGCCGGAGCCGCGGCGCTGCGGGCCTTCACGCCGCCGGACTCGATGTCGCGTACGAGCGCGAAGCCTCCCGCCTGCAGAGTGGAGCGGCGGTGCCCGGGGGCGATAACCCAGATCGCTGTGAACGGGTAAACGCCTAGTGATCTCGAGACCTGTGAGTCGGTCGATCCGAGCGCGCGATGGATCCAGCTGCGCTCGCCGGTAGCCGTTCCGGTCGGCGCCCGGCTCGATCTGAAGTCCGAAGCGCCCATGGTGTCGCCCGCTGCTCGTCCAGCCCGTTGTGGCCGCCATGCGGGCAACGCGAGGAAACTGGGCATCCTGCTCGTTGACATACCGCGTGGTGGCGAGTCCGATCCGGCGTGTTCGTCGAGGGGCATCTCCGGCGGCGACCCGCCGGCCCGATCGCCGAGGCTGCGCCACCCACGGCGCTAAATGGGCCACCACGATTTGGATCGCCGTTGCGCCGAACGGGCTGGAGGGCGGCGCTTCGTCGCCGCCGAAGCCGATGTGGACGCCGAGACCGGTCGCTACGAATCGTGACGTTGCATATAGCGTCGTTGCCGGCGTCCGTCCCGCCCCGGCGCTGAAGGGACCGCGGTTTTCCGTGTCGAGGGGTTCCGACGGAGCGCGTTCCATGCCCCGGTAGTCCCGTTGGATTGTCTTTGGCGACAACCAAGTGGTGGCACGGCCCGATGATCCTTGCGGTTAGCCGTTACGCCCGGATCCGCGGTTCGCCGGCGCTCCGTGGCGGTGGGGATACGGCTACGCGCCGGAACCTGGCTCCGAGGGGGCGTCCCGTAACATGCGCCTTCGCCGGGCTTCGTGGCTCGTCAGCGCATGGGTCGCGTCTGAGATGCCTCGCGAGCTTCAGCTTCGGTCGGGGAGGCGCCGATCGCCTCCCATCTCTCCGATCGACGCGGAAATTCAGGTGTCGAACCGCGAAGACGGAGCTCGCACCGTCGGTGCTAGCCAGCGCTCTTCGGCCCGGGTTGGGCAGTGGCTTGGAACCACGCCAGCTCCGTCGGCCGGCACGTCACTTGCGGTCACTCCCGCCCTGACCGTCGATGGCGTGATCGCTTCGCCATGGCGGCGACGAAGGTGCAGCGCGACGCGGGTCGCGCGAGCGTACGGAGGGTGTACGTCATGCGAAACACGGACATCGATCGAAGGGATCTGCTCAGGGCCGCGGTCGTTGCGGGGGCGGGCGTCGCGTTCGTTTCGACGGCGCTCGCCGAGTCGAGCGCCGAAGAGCACATGGGAGCGCTCGGTCACGGCGGGGACGACGGATACGTCGTGAGCGCCTCGCTCACCCAGCACTGTGCGACCTGCGACAACTGGGGCGGGCAACGCCGCATCTCGGCTGATGGCACGACGATCACGGTCACGGGTCTGGGTTGGTGCAACAACCGCGAGAGCCGGAACTTTCGCAGGATGACCAGCCCCGATCATGGCCCGATGAAGGTCTGGAGGAAGTGGGGTGTGCTGAATTGATCGGCGACCCCTGGCAACCCGCGGCGCGCACGCGATCGACAGCGATCGCGGCGCCTGACCCCCGTGGATGCGGTCGGCGAGCGAAGAGAGGAACGACCATGAAGATCTTGCTGGCAGTGGACGGCTCACCGTGCAGTGACGCAGCAGTCGAGGAGATCTGCAGGCGCTCGTGGCCCGCCGGAAGCGAGGTCATGGTGCTGCACGTTCTCCACGCGTCCATTCCCCTCGTGCCTGACCCGTTCCTCCTGACCGTGGCGGCTCACATGACCCAGCTCAACGAACTGCGTGAGCGGGCTCCCAGGCTGGTCGAGCCGGACGCGGACGTCATCCGGCGCGCAGACGCAGCCGGAGGGCTCGCGGTGACCACCCGCGTGGTCGAGGGATCGCCGAAGCAGGTGATCGTCGACGAGGCGGCGAGCTTCGGGGCGGACCTGATCGTCCTCGGCTGTCACGGGTACGGTCCCGTGAAGCGGTTCGTGCTCGGCTCGGTGTCGCACGCAGTCGTCCTCCACGCGGGTTGCTCGGTGGAGGTCGTCCGCTGTGCTCATGCGGCGGCTTGAGCGCCAAGCCGATCGCGTGCCGTGCCTCGGCGCGGCGAAGCGCCACACGAGGCACGGCACACAGGAAAGGAAACCATGGGACCCAGCAACGGCGTCGAATCGGTTTCCATGCCGCGTATCGGAGACCCGGCACCAGCGTTCAAGGCGGTGACGACCCAAAGGCGACATCGACTTCCCGGCCCAATACGGGGGTAGCTGGGTGATCTTGTTCAGTCACCCGGCCGACTTCACGCCGGTCTGCACCTCGGAGTTCATGACGTTTGCGAGCCTCGAGGATCGTTTCGCGAAGCTCAACACCAAGCTGGTGGGGCTCTCGGTCGATGGTCTCTACAGCCACATCGCCTGGCTCCAGGACGATCGGGAGGAAGATCGAGTACCGCGGGATGAAGAACGTCGAGGTCCGATTCCCGCTGATCGAGGACATCACGATGGAGGTCGCCCGGAAGTACGGCATGATCCAGCCAGGCGAGAGCGCGACCAAGGCGGTGCGCGCGGTGTTCGTCATCGATCCGAAGGCCATCGTCCGTGCGATCATCTACTACCCCCTCAGCCTGGGCAGGAACTTCGACGAACTCCTGCGGGTGATCGTCGCGCTCCAGACCGCCGATGCGTTCTCCGTCGCGACGCCGGCCGACTGGCGTCCCGGCGACCCCGTGATCGTCCCGCCGCCGGGCTCGTGCGGCGTGGCGCAGGATCGAATGGCGGGGAAGGACGACCTGACCTGTCACGACTGGTTCTTCTGCACCCGCAGCCTCTCCGAGAAACAAGTGTTCGACGCGATCTCGAAGGGCTGATCGGGTGGCTCGGCGGCGCTCGCGCGGACGTGGGCCGCCGCAGGAGGAGGCACGCCATGAATCGCCGACGCACGCGCTCGCTCCCGACGGCCTTGCTCCTCGCGCTGGTGCTTCCGGTTGCATCTGCCGCGAGCGCCGCCGACGCCCCGAAGACGGCGACGGCGGCGATCACCGGCCTCGACGGCGAGGTCCTGGGGAGCGCGACGCTCACCGAGGCTCCCAACGGAGTTCTGTTGAACGTCGGCTTCGAGGGACTTCCCACCGGCGTTCATGCGTTCCACATCCACGCGGTCGGCAAGTGCGAGCCGGCGGGTGGCTTCCAGAGCGCGGGTGGCCATTTCAACCCGACCGGGAAGAAGCACGGTCTGATGTCGGTGGGCGGGCCGCATCTCGGCGACCTTCCCAACGTCCACACGCCGGGCAACATGAGCTTCGCGTACGAGACCTTCGTGCCCGGGCTCACCCTCGCCGAGGGCGAGGGAACGCTGTTCGACGCCGACGGCTCGTCGCTCGTAGTCCACGATCATGCCGACGACTACGTGTCGGATCCGGCCGGCGCGGCCGGTTCGCGTATCGGCTGCGGCGTGATCCGCAAGTAGCGGGTCAGTCGGGTCGTGACCGGCGGGAGGCACGACCATGGCGTCCGGCGACGGGCTCGGCGACGGCGGTGGCGCCGATTTGGTGCGGTGGGGGTGGGGATCGGTCGCCGTCACCGGCGTCCTCGTGCTCCTGAACGGTTTGGTGGCGGTGGCATCGGGGAGCTTGGCGGTGAGCGCCGAGGTCGTGCATGACGTCGCGGACCTCCTCGCCGCCGCCTCGGTCGTCGCGGGGCTCGTGATCGCGACGCGCTCCACGCCCAGCTTCCCGTACGGGCTCTACAAGGCCGAGAACGTCGTGGCGTTGGTGATCGCGGCGCTGGTGTTCATCACGGCCTACGAGATCGTGCGCGATGCTGTGCTCGCACCGGCGTCGCCGCCTCGTGCGAGCGCCTGGATGGTCGCGCTGGTGCTGCTCGGGGGCGCGATCCCCTTGGTCTTTGGCCATTTCGAGATGCGTGCCGGGCGGGCGGCTGGATCGCCGGCGCTGATCGCGGACGCGCGCGAATATCGATTGCATGCCTTCACGGCGATGCTCGCGTTGGCCGCGTTGGTCTCCGGCTGGATCGATGTCCGCTTGGACCGGCCGGCCGCGCTGGCGATCGTGGTGGTGGTCGTCAAGACGGGCTGGGATCGGTTGCGCGACGCGCTGCGGGTGCTGCTCGATGCGTCGGTGGATGCCCGGTGCTTGATCGAGATCCGCGACATCGTTCGAGGCGATCCCGCCGTTCGAGAGGTGCGCTGGGTCACCGGCCGAAACGCGGGGCGCTACCGGTTCATCGAGGCGGGGATCGCGCTTCGGCCCACCGACGTGACAGCCGCCCAGGCGGCCGTTGCGCGCGTGGAGGGGACCGTGCGGCGCACGGTGCCCAGGTCGAGCGGGTGCTCCTGCACCTGGAGGCGCCGTCCGCGGCGTCGCTCCGGTACGCGATTCCGCTCGCGGAAGATGGCGCCGTGAGCGCTCACTTCGGTAGGGCGCCGCGTTTCGCCCTGGTGACAGTGTGCAGTGCCGACGGGGCCATCGAGGAGCAGCGTACGCTGGCCAACCCGCACGCGGCTCGGGCCGAGGGCAAGGGCGTGAGCGTCGCGGAATGGCTGGCGGAGATGAAGGTCGACGTGGTGCTGACCCGGGAGATCCCGCAGGGGCCGGGGCCCGCTCACGTCTTCGGCGAGGCCGGGATCGGGGTGCGCGCCACCGCTGCGACCACGTTGCCCGAAGCGATCGATGTGGCTACCCGCGAGGCGCTCACCTCACCTGGGTGAGGCTCCCGCGTCTTCGCTCTGGGGAGGCCGCCAGGGCCGGGTCCGCCAAGGGTGTGGCGCAAGCCGCTCAGTCGGCCACATGCCCGACGGCCAAGAGCAAGCCCAAACCCGCCGCGAACGTGGCGAAGTGGACGAGACTCGCGCCGAGGGTGTGGGGCTTGTTGACCTCGGGGACCAGGTCCGAGGCGCCGATGTAGAGGAAGTTCCCGGCCGCGAGCGGCACCAGCCAGGTCACGTCGACGTGAGCGGAAGCGGCGTAGGCGATCAACCCACCGGCCAGGAACGTGAGGCCGGAGAACAGGTTGAAGAGGAGGGCGGTGCGCTTGCTCCAGCCGCCGTGGATCAGCACGCCAAAATCGCCGAGCTCCTGTGGAATCTCGTGGGCGGCCGCCGCGAGCCAGGCGGCCACGCCGAGTCGGACGTCGACCAGGAGCACGCCCGCGATCGCCAGCCCGCCGAGGAAGTTGTGGAGCCCGTCGCCGAGGAGGATGAGGTAGGTGAGCGGCTTCCTGCACCCTGCGGAGGCCCGGTGGCAGTGGTGCCAGTGGAGGAATTGCTCGAGGCCGAAGAACACCAGGAAACCGAGCGCCACCCAGCGCAGCGCGATCGCGGCGGGCAGGGTCGCGAGGGCCGCCGGCACCATGTGGAACAGCGCGCCTCCGATCAGCGAGCCGGCAGCGAACGCCACCAGCGGCAGCAGCAGGCGCTTCAGCGTCGCCTCGCGAAGGACCAGCGTCACGGATCCCACGAGTGAGATCGCCGCCATCCCGAGGCCGCCGAGCACGATCCACGCGAGGGTCGTCACGACGGCCTCTCCCTGCGCGTCAACCCCCGGCTCCGGGGTGGTGTCTGGGGCGAGGATTCGTCGCCGGACGCGGACGAGCCGACGCAGCCGCGTCCGGCCCCGTGTGGTTGGCGTCCGGTCTCCCGGAATCGAGCGCCGCCATAGGCGAGGAACGTCTCACCGAAGCGCTCGACCCGCTGGATCCGACCGTCCGATGCGAGCTCGGCGAGGGCCGCCTCGACTCGCGGCCGCGGCCAGCGCCGCAGCGCCTCGACGACGTCCCGCTCGCAGCGGATGGCGCATGACGAGGTTGGCCACCGCCTCCGCCGGCGACGCGTCGAGCGGCAGCGCCAGATCGAAGGCGGGGAGCGCGAGCGTACGCGCGTCCGATCCGAGAATCGCGATCGCCCGCATCATTCCCCTCTGGGTCGGGCGGCTCGACCCATGCCTCGGCCGGGGGGCGGATCGGCACGTTGATGTGCACTTCGTCGGGCCGAATCCGCCGGATGTGGTCGGCGAGCCCGCGCAGCGTGGTCTCGTCGTCGTTCTCGCCCCGGACCAGCATCACTTCCAGCCA
Source organism: Deltaproteobacteria bacterium (assembly GCA_016713535.1). GTDB lineage: Bacteria > JADJOY01 > JADJOY01 > JADJOY01 > JADJOY01 > JADJOY01. The sequence continues at coordinate 5,865 of JADJOY010000002.1, read as the reverse complement.
CAGCTTTCCCTCGAACTCGTGGCGCAGTGCGATCAGGCCCTCGACGAGACCCGCGAGGCTCGCGCCCGCGGCGGGCCGGTTGAGGCGCAGGAACCGAGTCTCATCGGCGGCGTCGAGCGACGGAAGCACGGCGTCGGCCGCCGCGATCTCGGCGCGCACGCCGGCGTCTCCGAGCAGCGAGCCGTTCGTGATCACGGCCACGGGCCACGGCGCGCGGACCTTCACGGCGCGGATCATCGCACCGAGGTCGGCGTGGAGCGTCGGCTCGCCCGAACCGACGAAGGTGATCCAGTCGACGTCCCCGGGCGCGAGTCGCTGGAGCGCGTCGTCGACCTCGGCGAGAATCGCCTCGGCGGGATGGAAGCGGGATCGCTCGCGGGTGAGCGGGGAGGTCCGCCCGAGCTGGCAATAGACACAGTTCCAGTTGCAGGTCTTGAACGGGATCGGATCGATCCCCAGCGAACGACCGAGCCGGCGCGACGGCACCGGTCCGAAGACGAAGGACACCTTGCCCCCTTTCTCGGAACTCCTAAATGGGCCACCACGATTTGGATCGCCCTTGCGCCGAACGGGCTGGAGGGCGGCGCTTCGTCGCCGCCGAAGCCGATGGGACGCCGAGACCGGTCGCTACGAATCGTGACGTTGCATATAGGTGCATCGAGGGTCGTCGACGTCGAACGCTTCAAGTGGCGTGCCAGTCGCCCGATGAGAAGCCGATCGATCGCCTTGGCCGTCGTCATGACGCTCGGGTGCTCGAGTGACGAGAGCCCGAGGTCTCGCGTCGTGGTGCCGGCGCCGATGCTCGTCACCAACCTCGGCCTACCTGCGCCCGGCGTGGAGGCCGTCGCCGACCTCGCGGCGTTGCCCCTCCTCCGGCTCGGCGGACAGACGCTTCAGGTGTCGAGCGCCGATCCCGCGGGTGGGAACGAGGACGGCTTCGCGGGCCACACCGAGCTCTACGTCGACGAGCGCGGTGAGCACGTGGTGTTCGACGACTACGGCCCCGGGTGTGCGTCTACCGTGTTTGGTTCACGGCCAAGCTCGCGTGGCTCGGTCGCGTGCGGATCTACGTCGACGACCTCGAGCGGCCCGTGGTCGACGAGGCGTTCCTCGAGCTCTTCGAGGCCAGCGCCCGCCGTTCGTCGCGCCACTGGTGCTGGGAGCCACGAGGTCGAGCGGTGGCTTCGTGAGCTACGTGCCGGTCTGCTACGAGCAGCGCGCCAAGATCACGCTCGCGTCCCGCCGAGTTCTACGCGGTGACCTACCGTCGCTACGACCTCGACCACCCCGTGCAGGCCTTCACGCCGGCGCTCGACGTCTCGACCTTGACCGACGCGTGGCGTCATCCCGAGCGTGATCCCAAGCCCTCTGCCTCGGTCGAGCGGTTCGCCGGTCGAGCGCGCCTCGAGCTGGTGAGGCGCGTCCGATCCTGATCGAACGGGGGCCGCCGCGGGTGTGGAACCTCGCGCTAGAGCTCTCGAGCCATCTCGACGACCTGGCGAGCTCGATCTGGCTGGTCGCGCGCTGGGACGACCACGCGGTGGCCGACGTCGAGGCGCCGCTGCCGCTCTTCTTCGGCTCGGCGCGAACCGACCGTCCCGCGGCGGGGCTGCTATTCGGTCTCCACGAGGGGCGCTACGTCAGCCGGTTCCCGATGCCGTTCTGGAGCGCCGCCGAGGTCCGCGTCGAGAACCGGGGCCGCGGGCCCGTCACGCTTGCGCACGAGATCGAGGTGCTGCGGCGTGCCTACCCTGCGGGCGTCCGGCTACTTCGGCGATCCACCGCCACGAGGCGCCGACCACGCTCGGCCGCGACTACGGCTTCGCCGAGTCGGTGGCGCCGGCCACCTCGTGGGCGTGAGCTACGCGATGCGGGGCTCGCCGATCGGGACCTTACCTGAGGGGGACGAGCGCTTCCACCTCGACGGCGCCGCGACTCCCGCTCTCCACGGCACCGGGACCGAGGACTACTTCAACGGCGGCTGGTACTTCCTCTTCGGCCGGTTCTCGGCGCCCCTCCACGGCGCGCGCCGTACAGGCTGTCGCCGCTTGGTCTCACGTGGAGGCACCGGCGCCTACCGAGCGCGCACGTGGGGACCTGGTGTCTTTCGTCGACGGTGCGCGCTTCTCCATCGAGCACGACCGCGACGACGAGGACGTGCACGACGACCACGAGAGCGTGACCTACCTGTATCGGCGCCTGGATCCCCTGGCGGAATGGACGGACGAGCTCGACGTCGGCGACCCGGCGTCGGAGGCGAGCCACCGCTACGGCGCGACGGATGCGTCGCCGACGGGGCCCTCGACTCGGTGTTCGAGGGTGACGACGACGTCACGCGGGTGCGTGATGGGGGGACGCGACGTTCGCGGCTCGTCGCGGTTCGAGGTGACGATCTCGCCTGGCAACGCGGGTGTGCTTCTCCGCCGCCGGTTCGACCGTCGACTCGGCCGTCAGACCGCCGTGGTCGGGTCGATGGCCGGTTTGCGGGCACGTGGTACGACGTGCGCGCCAACGCCGTCCAGCGCTGGGGGAAAGCGATCTGTGGCTGCCGGCTTCGCTGACGCACGGCAAGTCCCGGCTGACGATCGAGGTCACGAACCGCGGACCGGTGCCGTGGAGTGAGACGCTATCGCGTCGCGACGGTTCGCGCGCCGGGTGAGTCGCGGCCAGTTGTTCGGGCCGCGGGCGTTCGACTAGGGTCTCGCGGGACCCGGAGGATGCCGACCGAGCGACCTTCCGCCGCCAGCCGTGCGCGCGCCCGGCCTGCGCGCCCCGCGCCGACTTCGCTACGCGCACGAGGAGCGGCGCGTGCTGAACCCCAGTCCGTGGCGTCACTACCGCCGCCGCTATGCGCGTGGCGAGGTCGTCGCGGGCGCGGCGGTGCTCTGCATGATCGCCGCGGTGGGGCTCTGGGTGCGATGGATGGAGCCCATCCGATCCTGCGCTGCGCGAGTGCCTCTGGAAGCGCTCGCCGGGGATCCCGCGAAGAGCGTGAGTCGCGTCAGCGCTCGGGCCGCGCCGGCCGGAGGCGGCCACGGGTCCACGGCGACGGAGACGGCGAGCCCGCGGCGCGAGGTGCGCTGCCCGGCGATCTGGCGCCGCCCGGTTTCACCGAGGGCCGGCCGGCGGTGACTGACTCCGAGAATCTCTCCGAGAAGATCGACGGTCGCGCGAACTGCTTCACGTCGCGTGGCTTCGAGACCCTGTCGTTCGTCTCGCTCATGGCCGCACCCGGCGGCGCAGCGCCTGGGACCTCGATCGACCTCGAGCTCTACGACATGGGGAACGCCGAGAACGCGCTCGGCGCCTACGGCGGCGAGAAGTCCGCCGAGGTCGTTGCCGAGACCCACCCGCCGGACTCTGGCACCTCGACCGCAATGCCCTCTACCTCACCCAGGGCGCTACTATCTGCGCGCGATCGCCTCGGACGAAGCGGAGGCGACGCGCGCCGCACTGCTGCACGTGAAGGAGCGGGTCCAGGCCGCCTTCGCGTCGCAGGCCCAGGAGCTGCCGTGGGCGCACCGGCTCTTCGGCCAGCTCGGCATCGCCGCGGGCCGGATCGAGTTCCATCGCGAGGGAGCGTTTTCGTTCGGCTTCGCCAGCGACGTATTCGGCGCTCCTCGACGACGGGGCGACCGAGCTGTGGGTCATGGCTGCCGCGGACGGAAGCCCCGGCAGGGGGCGCTGGCCGACCAGTTCGTGGTCACCTTCGCGAGCTACGGCGACGATGAAGCTGGGCGGCAGACCTGGGTGCGGGATCGCGACTTGAGCTCGTTGGCGACCATCGCGCGCGGGCCCAGCGAGCGTTCGTGTTCGCGCGTGCGCGGAGCGCCCACCGAGGCGGGTGGCGAGAAGGCCATCCTGCGGCTCGCCGCGGCGTCTCGAGTCGTTCCCGCCCGTGCCGCCAACCTCGCGGGGCGGCAAGGGCCGCGTCCGGGGATTTACCTCGTCGGGCGGGGTGACCATTACGATGTCGGGGGACGTCGCATGGCTGAGCGTGGGGACCCGGAGACCGTGTGGGGTACGCCGGTCGACGCTCGGGCACAGAGCCGCTGCCGCTTCCTGCGCCAGGCCGGCGTGATCGCGAGCGTCTGCGGCGGGGTGGGCCATGCTCTCGCGCCGCCCGGCCTCCCGATTTCTCGCTTCGCGATCCGGACGGCGAGCGAGGGAAGCCTGCGCGTCACGCCATGTTTGACCTCCCGGAAGGAGGGTTCGCGGTTCCGGCGAGCGCGTCGCCGCGGGCCTCGGCGTGGCGCGCGGCGATCGCATCGACGCGATGGTGCGCGCCGCGGTCGACGGCATCGGCGGGATCGGGCGTTTCATCAGCGAACGGCGACCGCGTCCTCGTCGGCGAACGTCGCGTTCGAGCGCGTCGCTGCGCTCAAGCGCCACGACCAACCCCGAGGTGCTGGTCGCGCTGATCCGGCTGGTTCGGGAGGCGGGCGCAAGCCGAGGTCCGGGTGGTCGACAACCCGATCGAAGCCGCCGAGGCGTGCTTCGAGCGCAGCGGCGTTCGCGCCGCCGCCATCGAGGCGGGCGCTCGGGTCTACCTGCCGTCGCCGAGCGACTTCGACGTGCTGCACACGCCTGGCGCCCAGCTCATCGAAAACTACGGTCGTTCTTCCACCGCCCGTTCGTGGGCGTGGACAAGGTCATCGGTGTCGCGCCCGTCAAGGACCGGCTACAACCTCGCGGCGTCGATGACCACCAAGAACTGGTACGGGCTCCTCGGTGGGCGCCGCAACCAGTTCCACCGGGGACATCCACGGCATCATCACCGACCTCGCGGCGCGGATGCTGCGCCCGACCTTCGTGGTCCTCGACGGTACGCGGGTGCTCTGGCGGAGTGGTCCACGGGCGGGAGCTCGCGGACGTCCGCCCGGGCAGGGCCCTCGTCGCCAGCACCGACTCGCTGGCCACGGACGCGTTCGGCTGGGGACGACCTGCTGGCGCGCGAACCCCGGGCCGCGGCCCGCTCACCTGGCAAGGCCGCCGCCGCCGTCGAATCCGGACTGGCACGCCGTCGCGGTCAAGGAGGACGCTCGTTGGCTGACGCGGTGTTCCGCCCGCGGGCGTGACGGCAAGGCCTACCTGGCGGGGTTCGATTCAGCCCGGAGACGGATCGCCGTGGTGGGTGCGGAAGCCCGGATCACCAACGTGCGCGTGGTCTCTCCTAGGCCTTCTTCTTCGGGCTGTTCGTGTTCCTGCTCCAAGGACCACCTGGTTCAGCAGGCTCAACTGGCCATCTGGTGTCGTTTTCCTGGAGCTCGACCCGCTGGTCGGGGTCGCACCGCGATCGCCACCCATACCGTCTACAAGGGCCGTGGCGCGGCCTATTCGTGCCGATTCCGACGCCGCTCCTGGGTCGCGTGTTCTGCAACTGGATGTGTCCTTACGACCCCCTCCACCAGTTCGTGGGTTTCTTCTCGACATCCGCGCGAACCGCGACTCGATCGACGCCAACCGCTACCGTCCGCTGCGTTCCAGGCCAAGTACGGCATCCTCGTCGTGATGCTGGTGATGGCGGCTTCCAGTCGCTGCAGATCGGCCTCCTTGATCCGATTCACCCTGGTGCGCAGCTTCGCGGTCGCATTCGAGCCCGCCTCCGATCTGGGCGACCCGGGGCTCTGGTGAGGCGCTCGCGAGCTGTGGTGTCGATGCGGGACCTGAGTGCCGCGCTGTTCGCGCCCGGAGCGAGCCATCACTGGATCTTCGCCGGGGCGTGGTTCGTCGGCGCCATGATCGTCGGGCTGCTGGGCATGAACCTGGTCATCCTGCGGTTCTTCTGCTGCGTGCCGTGCCCGCTGGGAGCGTTCCTCGGCGTGCGTTGAGCCGGTCTGCGCCGTGGCGGATCGAGTGCGATCT
>JADJOY010000001.1 GCA_016713535.1 Deltaproteobacteria bacterium | reverse complement strand
ACGACGGTCGAGCCGGCGAAGTCGAACATGCCCTTTCCCTCGCCGGGAACATCTGCCCAACGAGAGCGCGCCGCCACCCCAGATCCAGTGACCGGCGATCGGATAGATCAGGAACGAGATCACGAAGCTGTAGATCAGGTACGAGCCGAACTTGGTGCGCTCGGCCATCGCGCCGGACACGATCGTCGCGGCCGTTCCGGCGAACACCAGCTGGAAGAAGAACTTCGCGTCGAGGCTGATGGGCGTCCACGCGAGCGATGCGAACGTCTCACCCGCGTCCTTCAGAAAGAAGCCCGACGTACCGATCCAGTCGTTCCCGGCACCGAACATCAACCCGAAACCGACCAGCCAGAACGCGACCGTCGCGAAGGTGAAGTCCATCAGGTTCTTCATGAGGATGTTGACGATGTTCTTCGCGCGGGTGAGGCCCGCCTCGACCAGCGCGTCGCCAGCCTGCATCCAGAACACCAGGAAGGCGGTGACGAGAACCCACACCGTGTCCACCTCGACGCTCCGATCCTTCACGTCCTTGGCCAGCGACTCGGAGGGGAGAGGGTTGGCGTTTGGTGGCGGAGGCGCAGCCTCGGCCGGTGCTGCTTCGAAGTCGGCGCTGCTTCGCTCGGTGCTGCTTCGGCGGCCGGAGGCGCCGCGTCCTGCGCGGTGGCCCTACTCGGATGTGCCGTGATCGCCAGCCCCGCGAGCAACGCGAACACCAGAAGGGAAACTGCGAATCGCCATTTCATCGATGCTCCTCGACGGACGGAGGCGGCTGCTCGCCCCGGCCGGTTGCCTTGCTGAGATCAGCGCCTGATTGCCCACTTGCCGGTGCGGATCCGCACCGCCTCATCGACAGGCGATACGAAGATCTTGCCGTCGCCGATGGTCCCCGGTTCGCGCCGTTGCGGCGATCGCCGACGATCCTCCTGACGCGTTCGTCCGGCACGATGATCTCGACCTTCGCTTTTGGGAATGAGAGCGATGCGGTATTCGCGCCACGGTAGGTCCAGTGTGCCCTTTCTGGCGGCCAGCCCCGCACCTCCGTCACGGTCATGCCCGACACTCCGAGCTGCGTCCGTACCTCGCGCACCTCGTCGAGCTTGAAAGGCTTCACGATCGCTTCGATTCGTTTCACGGGTTCTCCTCTGAGTCTCGGACTGACCTTGCTTGGCAGCTCGGGACTGCGCGCGCCGAGCACGCTTCGTCTCCAAGAGGCCAGCCCGCTCCAGAGCACGAGGGTGGGTCGCGTCCCCGAACGACTCACGGCTGACCGGGAACGCACAGGTTCGAGTGACACGGGATCAGACGAGGCAGCGCGGCGGACCGCGCGGCGAGGAATCGAGCGACGCCCCCAGGGGATAGGCGCGAGGGAGCGCTCGAGCGGGCTGCCAGCGTGAGCGACCGGGGGTCCTCCGTTGGGTTCCGATCGATCCCACGCCGAGGCCGTGAGCAACCCCGGGCGGTGCTTGCGTGCGTGCTGGACCGCGGTCGTAGCGGCTGTCGGAACCGTGTGTCGCCCATACCGGGACGTGCGCTGAACGGTGTCGCCGATCCCCAGGTCACTCGCCGCGCGCCGCCCTCCTCCTATCGACACCGAAGCGACGATCGACGGCGATGTCCGGACGAGCGACGACACTCGCGCACACCACGGCGACCGCCAGCACGAGCCTTGGCGCCCGCCGCATCGCGCGCCACCGAGCGGCCGCCGCGACAGCGACGGCTCCCCCGACGACGCTGGCGCACGAAGGCCACCGCCGGTCCCCTAGCGCCAGCGCGAATCGTCGCGTGTCGCGGAGCGCGCACGCAACGAAGTCCAGTGCTCGGCCGCGGTTGCGGAATAACGTGAAGCGATCGGGGGACATGAGAGTTTCGGCGTGCTCGTGGTCGCGTGATCTCGCCGGCGGCGCCATCACCCGGCGTCCTGGCGGCATGCGCTTCCGCAAGGATCGAGCCAGAAGCTCACGAGCTCACGGCAGACCGGGCGACGCCACGCTCGTGGACGGAGACGCCGGAGATGCGAAGGGCCGGCCCCGTACGGGACCGGCCCTCCGAGCTCACGTGGCGGAAGAGGTCAACCGATGCGCGGACCCGAGTGAACCTGGAAATCGGGATAGGCGAGCGCGCCCATCTCGGGGCCGTCGAGGCCCTCGAGCTCGGTCTCCTTGGACACGCGGATCGGAGTGATCTTGTCGCTGATCTTGAACCACACGTACGCCATGACGAACCCGAACACCGCGACGACCGCGGCATTGAGGAGCTGCGCCCAGAGCTGCGAGATGTCGCCGTAGAGGAGCCCGCGCACGCCGTCCGAGCCGTACTTCTCGACCATCTCGGGCGCACCACCCGCCCCAGCCCGCGCCGTACTGGCCGGTGGCGAAGATTCCCACCGAGATCACGCCCCACAGGCCGTTGATCCCGTGAACCGAGATCGCGCCGACGGGGTCGTCGATACCGCGGTTCTCCCAGAAGAACACGCTGAACACCACCACCACGCCGGCGATGCCGCCGATCACGGCCGCCGCCCACGGGTCGACGAACGCACACGGGGCCGTGATGGCCACCAGCCCGGCGAGCATGCCGTTGCACATCATCGAGGGGTCGGGCTTGAGCCCCCTTGGCCTGCAGCGTCGCCGTATGACGCGATCGCGCCCATGATGCCGGCGAGCATCGTGTTTGACGATCACGTAGCTGATGCGCAGGTCGGTGCCGGAGAGCGTCGAGCCGGGATTGAAGCCGAACCAGCCGAAGCACAGGATGAACGTCCCGAGCACCACCGCGGGGATGTCGTGCGCCGAGATCGCCTGCGGCTTGCCGTTCACGAACTTGCCGATGCGCGGCCCGATGACGATCGGCCCGCGAGGCCGATGAAGCCGCCCATCGCGTGGACCACCCCGATCCCGCGAAGTCCACGGCGCCGTGTGCGAAACCCCAGTTCAGGCCCGACTGCGCGAGCCAGCCGCCGCCCCACACCCAGTTCGCGTAGACGCAGTAGGGAAGCGCCACCCACAGGCCGAACAAGCAGAAGTTCTTCCACGACCAGCGCTCCGCCATGGCACCGGTGGGATGGTGGCCGTGGTGTCCATGAACACCATCATGAAGAAGAAGAGCGCCAGGACGCTCACGTCGCCGACCGACGACATGAGGAAGAAGCCCTTGGTGCCGAGGAGGCCGTACTTGAAGGCGCCCGTGCCCGTCGCGCCGAGGCCGAGGCCGCCGTTCAGCACGGACGTGCCCGGTCCGAGGGACGAGTACCAACCTGGCGCGACCGGGCCGTTGAACCAGTTCCCCCAGCCGATCGCGAAGCCGTACGCCCAGAAGGCGAGACAGCCGAGCGGGTAGATCATCAGGTTCATGGCCGAGGTGTGGGCCGCGTTCTTCGCGCGGCACAGGCCCATCTCCACGTACATGAAGCCGGCCTGCATGAACATCACCAGGAAGCCGGCGAGCATGGTCCACACCATGTTGATCGAGAACAGGTTGTGGGCCACGCGGTCGTAGAGATCGGTGAGGCTCAAGCTCGACGGCGCGTCGCCCCTTGGCGTCGCCGGCCGGAGTCGCCCACACGCCCGCGGCGCCGCCCGTCGAATCGGGCCACGTGGGCTTCGCCGGATCGGCGCTCGCGCCGGAGAAGTAGGCCGGCAGCGTGGGCGCAGCCGCGGCTTCCGCTGCCGGTGCAGCGGCCTCGGGCTCCTGCGCGCGCACCGCGCTCGCGTGCATCGCGAGCGCGACGGCCGCGAGCAGCGCGAACGTCATGCAACGAACGGATACGAACCTTTTCATCGGTGCTCCCTCGCGGATCGAGGCGGGTCCCGCCTCGATCGGCTGCTCGTGGTTCACAGTGCCTGGTTGCCGGTTTCGCCGGTGCGGATGCGCACCGCTTCGTCGACGGGCGACGAAGATCTTTCCGTCGCCGATGGTGCCGGTGCGCGCGGCGGCGGTGATGGCCGTCACGATCTCCTTGACGCGCTCGTCGGCGACGATCACCTCGATCTTCGCCTTCGGGATCAGGTCGATCCGGTACTCGGCTCCTCGATAGGTTTCGGTGTGCCCCTTCTGGCGCCCGAACCCGCGCACCTCGGACACGGTCATTCCGGACACGCCGAGCTGTGTCAGGACCTCCCGCACCTCGTCCAGCTTGAAGGGCTTCACGATCGCTTCGATTCGCTTCACGGTTCCTCCTCTATGGGACGGTCCTGGGGCTCGCACCCGCTGCGACGGGCTCGGATTTCGGGTTGGCGATGGCTCGGCCCTCCCGGCTTCCCAGCCGGGGACGATGCCGAACGACCGCGGGCTGCGGTGGTAGGTACTGCTACGAAGATCGGTCAGACGCGCGGGGGCGCCCGCGGCGTCGCGGCGCTGGATACGCGCGAACGATGCGGGGCTGCGTCGACAGGGCGCGAGCGCCGGTTCGGCTCGCGGGGCACGGCATGCTCACCGACGTCACGGGCGGCGATGCGCTGGAGGCGACTGCTGCGGACCGCGCTCGCCGACGCGAGCGCGTGGACACCCGTCACGGCCGAGTGGATTGACCCGGCCGCGCCGCGACCGTGCGCCGCGGTGCGGAGGCCCCCTCGGGATCCAGCGTGAGCGAGGACGCCCGAGAGCGCGGCGGCGCGGACGCGCTCACCGAAAGCGAGCCGGCTCGAGCCGTGACGCTCGAGCGCGAAGGACGACGTAGCGACCGCGACACAGAGCGCCAGCCCCACCGTCAAGGCATTGCGAAGTGACCAGGCGGACAAGGCTGCGGGCATCGCGGAGTCGGGGTGTCTTGGGTGCTCGGACGCGAGAGGCATCGCGGCCCCCATTCATCGTGCAGACGCGGTGCCATCACCGTGGCGCGTCGGTCGCCGCGGTGCGTCGCGGAATCACCGAGGAACTCCGCGACCCACGAAACGCCGGCGCGCGGCGCTTGGTCCCGCCGCACCAAGGGCGGCTCCATGGAACCAATCGAGGCGGCGACGCCCACGACGAGCAGGTGAAACACGCGAGCGAGAGCGACGCGCCGCGGGGGGACGGATCCCCCCGCGCTACGAAGACCCCTCGTAGCGACGGGGTTCCATCCCCGTCGCCGGGCCCACGCGGCGTCAGTGAACGACCCAGCGGGAACGCTTCACGGCGTCGGCGCTCGGCGCAGCCGAGCGCAGCAAACGCGACTCATCAGCGCTCGGCGCGAGCGACGGCGTGGGCGTCGCGCTTCGGTGGCCACGCGCGGGCCGTGCCTCGCGGGCTCGCTCGCCTCAGCGCCGGCGCCAGGCGCGCCAGCCGCCCCACTCGCTGATGTCGGTAGCGCCCACGAGCGCCGCGGGCTCGCACACGAATCCCGGCACCCGGCTTCCGTCCGCGAGGCTCACCTTGCCGATCGCGAGCGGCCGCGGAACCTGGCGCACGAAGGTCCCGAAGGCGGCGGCGTCGAGGGCGTAGACCTCGACCTCGATGGCCACTCCATCCGCAGCGACCCGCACCAGTCCCGGCTTGGGCGGCTGGGTGTCGGCGAGCGCGTAGAGCCGGTAGCTCGGCTCGGTCCGGCCGCTCCACACTCGCCGCGCGCCGAGCGCCACGAGCTCACCGTGGAGCGGCTCGCCGCTCAGATGGGCACCCACCACCGCGAGCAGGCAGGGCAGGCGCGCGGCGAGGCCGGGGGGCGCGCGGCGCTCGATCGCCCCGTCCGCGCCGAAGCGCTCGCCGAGCGCGAGCAGCGCCTCGTCGCGAAAGGGCGGCGCCACCAGCGTGACCCCGAACGGCAGGCCGCGGGGCACGAACCCCGCGGGAAGTGCCAGCGCGCAGAGGTCGAGGAGGTTCACGAAGTTGGTGTAGCGGCCGAGCCGGGTGTTGCGTGCGATCGGATCCGCCAGCACCTCGTCCACCCGCGGGATCCCGGGCGTCGTCGGGACCACGAGCGCGTCGATCTCGCGCCACACCGGTTCGATGCGATGGGCGAGCGCGCGCAGCCGGTGCATCGTCTCGAACACCGCGTGCGCGGGCAGCCGCCGCGCGCCGAGCACGATCGACGCGACCGCGGGGTCGACGTGTTGCGAGTGCGCCTCGATGAAGGCTCCGACCGCGGCGTAGCGCTCCGCCACCCACGCCCCTTCGTAGAGCAGCGCGCCGGCCTCGAGGAACGGCGCGAGGTCGACGCGCACGGGGACGCCGCCGAGCGCTTCGAGGCGAGCCATGGCGCGCTCCCACGTCGCCTGCATCTCGGGATCGTCGAAGAGCGCATCGGGCGGAGCCGACGGGATGCCGAAGCGAAAGGTCGCCCCGAGTGGCGGCGGCGGAGCGGGCGTGGCGCGCGCCCACGGATCGTCGGGATCGAACCCGGAGATCACCGGCAGGATGCGCGCGGCGTCCGCGCACGAGGTGGTGAACACCGAGACACAGTCGAGGCTGCGACACGCCGGTACGACTCCCCGCGTGCTGACCCGACCGCGCGTCGGCTTCCAGCCGACCAGGTCGTTGAAGGCCGCCGGGACCCGGCCCGAGCCCGCGGTGTCGGTGCCGAGCGCGAAGCTCACCAGCCGCCGCGCCACCGCCACCGCCGAGCCGCTGCTCGAGCCACCGGCCACGTACTCCGGATCGAACGCGTTGCGGCACACGCCGTACGGCGAGCGCGTCCCCACCAGCCCTGTGGCGAACTGGTCGAGGTTGGTCTTGCCGACCAGGATCGCGCCCGCGTCGAGCAGCGCCTGCACCGCCGGCGCCGTGACCGCGGGCCGATACGCGAAGGCCGGGCAGGCGGCGGTGGTGGGCAGGCCCGCCACGTCGATGTTGTCCTTGACCGCGAAGGGCACGCCGAAGAGCGGCAGCCGGGCCGCGCCGTCCGGGATCCGCTCGAGCGCGCGTGCGCGCTCGCGGAGCTCCTCGGCGCCGACGCGATGGATCCACACTCCGGGCCCGGGATCCGCGTGGATCGCCGCGAGCACCGCCTCCACCACGTCGCTCGGCGTGAGCCCACCCGAGGCGAGCCGCGCCGAGAGCGCGGCGAGGTCACCGAGCGGCACGTCCTGGGAGTCGGCGAGGCTCATGACGGAAGCGAGCGCGCGGCTCAGCTCGCCTCGACGACGAAGAGCGGTGCTCCGGGCGAGACGATCTGGCGCTCGCTGCAGAGCACCCGATCGACACGGCCGTCGCACGGCGCGACCACGCGGGTCTCGGTCTTCATCGCCTCGAGCACGGCGAGCTCGTCGCCGCCGCGCACGCGCTGACCCGGCGCCACCACGATCCGCCACACCTGCGCGCCGAGCGGCGCCGACACCACCTCGAAGCCCTCACCCGCCTCCACCTCCGCCGCGGGCGCCTCGGCCGCCACGATGCCGGCGTGGCGGCGCGCGGCCTCGAGCTCGCCGCTCTCGCGCCAGCGCTGCCGCTCCTCGTCGAAGGCCGCTTGCTGGCGAGCCTTGAACGCCGCCGCGTCGCCGGCGATCGACGCCAGGAACGCGCGGTACTCGCGCAGCGAGAAGCGCCCCGGCTCGATGCGCAGCTCGTGGGTCCCCGCGCGCACCTGCCGCCTGAGCTCGAGGAGCTCGTCGGCCTCCACGGGATAGAAGGCGAGCTGGTCGAAGGAGCGCAGCAGCCACGGCGTGCCTGCGACGAACTGCGCGGTCTCGCGGTGGGTGTTCCACACCGGCACGGTGCGGCCCACGAACTGGTAGCCGCCCGGGCCTTCCATCCCGTAGATGCAGAGGTAGGCGCCGCCGATGCCGACCGCGTTCTCGGGAGTCCAGGTACGGGCGGGATTGTATTTCGTCGTGACTAGCCGGTGACGCGGATCGTACGGCGTCGCGACCGGCGCGCCGAGGTAGACGTCGCCGAGGCCGAGCACCAGGTAGCGCGCGTCGAACACCACGCGCCGCACGTCCAGGGTCGAGCCCAGGCCGTTCACGCGGCGGATGAACTCGAGGTTGCTCGGGCACCACGGCGCGTCGTCGCGCACCACGCGCATGTAGCGGGAGATCGCCTCGCGGGTGGCCGGGTCGTCCCACGAGAGCGGCATCCACACGGTGCGGGTCGGCAGCTCGAGGTGATCGACCGACGGCAACTCGCCCTCGAGGTCGTCGAGGACGCGGATCAGCGTCGCGAGCGGCAGGCGCGCGGGGTCGTGGTGGATCTGCAGCGAGCGCACACCGGCGGTGAGGTCGACGATCCCGGGCAGCTCGTCCGCGGCGCGGCGCTCCTCGAGCGCCTGGCGCAGCACCTCGACCCGCGCCCGCAGCTCGAGGTCGAGCACCATCGGGCCATATTCGACCAGCAGGTGCCGATCTCCGCTGGCGCGATACGTGACGCTCGGACGATCGTCGCTCGCGCTCCGCGCGTGCACGATGGCGGGGCGCGGCGTGCGCGGGGGCGCGCGCCGAGTGCCGTGATCGGGCTCGGCTCGGACGCGCGCCGGGCGATGGTGCTCTCGATCGCTCCGTCGAGCGCGCTCGCCTCCTCGGGTGTCAGCGAGTGGAAGCGCAGCGTGTCGCCGGGACGGAGCTGACCGAGCTTCCAGAGCTCCGCGTGCGCCACCACCACCGGGCACACGAAGCCACCCAGGCTCGGTCCGTCGGGGCCGAGGATCACCGGCATGTCGCCAGTGAAGTCGACCGATCCGACCGCGTACGCGGTGTCGTGGATGTTGGATGGATGAAGGCCGGCCTCGCCGCCGTCGGCGCGCGCCCACGCGGGCCGCGGACCGATGAGCCTGACGCCGGTGCGATCCGAGTGGAAGTGCACCTCCCAGTCGTGAGCGTAGAGCTCGGCGATGTCGCCGTCGGTGAAGAACTCGGGCGCGCCGTGGGGGCCGTCGAGGACGCCCACGTCCCAGCGCTGGGCGTAGTCGGGTGCCAGGCGCGCTGCGTTCGCGTCGTCGAGCGGCGCATCCGGCGCGAGCGCCGGGTCGTCCGGGTCGCCGAGGTGCAAGACGTCGCCGGCCTGAAGGCGGCGCCCGCCGTGGCCGCCGAAGCCGCCGAGCGTGAACGTCGAGCGCGAGCCCAGGTACGGCGGCACGTCGAACCCGCCGCGGACGCACAGGTAGCTGCGCAGGCCGCGCGGTCCGACCGCTCCCATGGCGAGCGTCGAGCCCGCGGCGACCGCGATCGCCGTCCAGCCCGGGACCGGCGCGCCGTCGATCGTGGTCTTCACCGCCGCGCCCGCCACGCACACCAGCGCCGCGCGGCGGAAGCGCAGCGTGGGGCCGGTGGCGGTGATCTCGAGCGCCGTGGCGTCGTCGCGGTTGCCGAGCACGCGGTTGCCGAGGCGCAGCGCGAGCGGATCCATGGCGCCCGACGGCGGAACGCCGACGTCCCAGTAGCCGAGGCGACCGGGATGGTCCTGGAGAGTCGAGAACGTGCCGGGTGCCACGACCTCGACGGTCGCGGGGCGGTAGTCGAGGCGCGACAGCAGCGCGGTGTCGGGGCGCGCGGCCTGGAAGTCAGGGCTGGCGATCGCCTGCGAAAGGTACGCGAGGTTGGTCTCGATGCCGTCGACGCGGGTCTCGGCGAGCGCGCCGGCGAGCGCCGCCAGCGCGGCCGCGCGGTCGGCGCCGCTCACGACCAGCTTGGCGAGCAGCGGGTCGTAATACGGCGTGATCGCGGTGCCGTCCTCGATCCAGCCGTCGACCCGCGGGCCGTCGGGGAAGCGGACGTGGGTGATCGTCCCCGGGCTGGGCTGGAAGTCGCGCGCCGGGTCCTCGGCGTAGATGCGCACCTCGATGGCGTGGCCGCGCGGCTCAGCGGGGAGCGCGGCGAAATCGACGGGGCGATCCAGGGCGAGCGCGACCATCCACTCGACGAGGTCGATGCCGGTGACCGCCTCGGTCACGGGGTGTTCCACCTGGAGGCGCGCGTTGACCTCCAGGAAGTAGAAGGACTCGGAGTCGGCGTCGACCAGGAACTCGACGGTGCCCGCCGAGCGGTAGCTCACCGACGCGGCGAGCCGGACCGCGGCGTCGTGGATCGCCGCTCGCGTCGCCGGAGAGAGCGAGGGCGCCGGCGCCTCCTCGACGACCTTCTGGCGGCGGCGCTGGAGCGAGCAGTCGCGATCGCCGACCGCCACGACCTTGCCGCGGCCGTCGCCGAAGATCTGCACCTCGACGTGGCGCGCCCGCGGCACCCAGCGCTCGAGGAACACTCCGCCGGCGCCGAAGTGATCGCGCGCCAGCCGCTCGACGCGCTCGAACGCCTCGCCGAGCGCGGCCTCGTCCGGGCACGGCGCCATGCCGATCCCGCCGCCGCCGGCGGTGGCCTTGAGCAGCACCGGGTAACCGAGCTCGCGCGCGGCGCGGCGTGCCTCGTCGAGCGTCGTCAGCAGCGCGGTCCCCGGGACGACCGGCACCTGGGCGCGAGCGGCGAGGGCGCGGGCCTCGTGCTTGAGACCGAACGCGTGGATCTGTGCCGGCGTCGGGCCGGCGAAGCGCAGGCCAGCGGCCTCGCACGCCTCGGCGAAGGCCGCGTTCTCGCTCAAGAGGCCGTAGCCGGGGTGGACCACCGTGGCGCCGGTGCTGGTGGCCGCCGCCACGATCCGGTCGATCCGCAGGTAGCTCTCGTGGACGGGCGCGGGGCCGATGCACACGGCCTCGCCGGCGCGGCGCACGTGCAGCGAGTCGACGTCCGCCTCGGAGTGAACGGCCACCGACGCGAGCCCGAGCCGCTCGAGCGTTCGCTCGATCCGGCACGCGATCTCGCCACGGTTGGCGATCAATACCTTGGGGATCGCGCTCAAGGCCGCCAGACGATCATCCGCACCGGCGTCGGGTGGAAGGCGTTGCAGGGGTTGTTGATCTGCGGGCAGTTCGACACCACCACCAGCGTGTCGCGCTCGGCGCGCAGGTCCACGTATTTACCGGGCGCCGAGAGGCCGTCCACGATGCCGAGCGACCCGTCCGCCTCGACCGGCACGTTCATGAACCAGTTGATGTTGCTCACCATGTCGCGCTTGCCCATGCCGCGCGCGGCGTGCGATTGCAGGAAGTTCTCGACGCAGGCGTGCTGATGCTTGGTGTGGTGGCCGTAGCGCAGCGTGTTCGACTCGCAGCTACACGCGCCGCCCGAGGTGTCGTGGAGGCCGCAGGTGTCGGCCACCACGGTCATCATCACGCGGCCCTCGTCGGAGAGGAGCTGGGTGCCGACGCCGAGGAAGATGTTGCGTTGCTCGACGATCGTCTCGGCGGCGCTGTAGCGCTCGGTCGGGTCGTGGGCGTCGTAGAGGATGCAGTCGACGGCCTGGTTGCCCTCGAGGTCGACGATGCGCAGCACCTGATCGCGCTCGATCACCCGCGACCACGGCGCGCGCGCCGCCACCACCTCGTCGTGGAGCACGACACCGGCGAGGTCGGGGATCGGATCGGCGGGGCTCGGGGCGGGCGTCGTCACGGGTGCTCCTGGATCGTGCGGATGTGGGCGCCGAGCCCCGACGCGTCACCGAGCGTAGTGGTCCTCGACGTTCTCGAAGGCTCGCTGCCGCTCCGGGGTCGAGGTCCGGATGGGGTCGTCGGCGGCGGTGACCGGGCCGCGCCACGCGCAGAGGCGCACCGGCGTCGCCACGTACGAGGACCGGGGATCGAGCACGTGCGGGGTGTTGGCGAGGACCACCAGCACGTTCATCTCGGCGCGCAGCACCACGACGTCGCCCGGGGCCGAGCTCGACTCGAGGAAGGTCAGGGCACCATCACCCTCGACCCGCACACCCTTGAAGAGGTTGACGTTGCCGCCGATGTCGCGCTTGCCGAGGCCGTGCTTGGCGAGCGCCAGCGCGAAGCGATCGCGCGCATTCGGGTACGGACCGTGGTTGGCGCCGCTGCCGTATTTGGGGCCGTTGCGACGCTGGCTGGAGGCGCCGCAGAAGGTGTCGTGGTGGCCGCAGGTGTCGGTCTCGAAGGTGAGCAGCACCCGCCCCATGTCCGAGAGCAGGAGCGCGCCCGCGGACAGGTACGCCTGCCACTGCACCTTGACGGTGTCCGCGATGTTGAGGCGCTCCGCGGTCTGGTCCGCGTTGAAGGCGAGGAGCTGGATGCAGCCGTCGCCCTCGAGGTTCTCGAGACGCAGTCGGCTCCCTCGCGAGAGCACCCGTGCCGCGTAGTCGCCGGGGCCGAGGATCTCGTCCCACACGAGCTGCGCGAGCGGGACGTCGTCGGGCAGCCCGGCCGCCGTGCTGGCGGGGATGGTGGGCTTGGCCAGCACGCCCGCCGCCGCGGAGGCGGCCTGCGCGCGCGTGGTCACGCGCGCCGTGGGTGGGCCGTCGTCGACACGGTTCGAGTCCAGGCGCGCTGCCGATGGGCCGCGCGCTCAGAGCTTCCCTTCGGCCGCCATCGCCATGTAGGCGTCGTCGAAGCGCAGCTTGAGGTTGGCGGCGTTTCCCAGCGTCTTGCCGCCCGGGAACGAGATGCCGACCGCGTCCGCCGACGCGGCGCCGCTGCCGAGCAGACCGTGCGCGAAGCTGAACTTGCGGACCTCGTCCATGGTCTTGACCAGCGCCGGACTGGTCGTGAACTGGCGAGCGTCGGCCGCCTTGTAGAACATCCGGGTGGTCGCGAGCTGGCCCTCGAAGCCGGCGAGGTCGGTCCCCGAGGCCTTCGCCATCTGCGCGCGCGCCGCCTGGTGGCGTCTCCGTCCCCGACATGCGCGCCCATGATCTCGTACCAGGCGCCGGTCAGCGCGCGGCCGAACGCGGGGTTGTCGGCGAGCGTCTTGGTGTTCACCACCATCAGGTCGATGATCTCGCCGGGGATCTTGCTCGAGTCGAAGACCTCGTGGGCGTTCGGCATCTTCTTGATCTCGGAGAGCTGCGGGTTCCAGGTCACCACCGACGTGACGTCGGCGCTGCCGAACACGCCGACGATGTCCGCGTCCGAGGTGTTCACCACCGAGATGTCCTTCTCGGTGAGCCCGATGCTCGCGAGCCCGCGGGCCAGCAGGTAGTGCGACACCGAGAGCTCGACGAGGTTCACCTTCTGGCCCTTGATCTCCTCGAGCTTGGTCTTGCCCTTGAGGATCACGCCGTCGTTGCCGTTCGAGAAGTCGCCCACGATCAGCGCGGTCGAGTCCACGCCACCGGCGGCGGGGATGGTGAGCGCGTCCATGTTGGTCATGCTGCAACCGTCGTACTCGCCGCCGGTGTAGAGGTTGATCGACTCGACGTAGTCGTTGATCTGCACGACGTCGATCTCGATGCCCTCCTTCTTCGCCCACTTCGCGAGGACCCCGGCGTCGCCGGCGTAGCCCCACGGCATCCAGCCCACGTAGATCGACCAGGCGATCTTGAACTTCTTCTTCGCCTCCGCGTGAGCCGGATTCGGGACGACGAGGACCAAGGCGAGCAGCGTGAGAAGGACGCGGTTCCATCGGCGGTGCATGGCGTCTCCTTGGGCGAGTCGGTCGCGGGACGAAGCCGGGCGGTGAGCCGGCGAGGTCGGGTGGAGGGAATGTCGGGCGTGAGAGCGCGCCGGGGACCCACACCGGCAGCCGATGTGGGTCCCCGGCTCGGGAATCAGAACGCGTAGGCCACGCCGTAGACGAAGCGGGCGTCGGAGTCGTCGCCGTGGATGTCCGTGTCCGTGTAGCGCAGCGTCACGGCGAGGTTCGTCCAGGTGCCCTTGGCGGAGATCTTCGCGCCCACGCCCCAGTCGACGTAGGTGCCGTCGGTGATGACGTCGTCCTCGGCCACCGTGAAGCCGACACCGGCGTCGAGGGTGACGCCGACCGGCGACTCGTCGGGCAGCGGCATGGCGTAGGCCACACCGAGGTTCGCGTACATCGCGTTGCCCGCGAAGCCGAAGTAGTCGGGCGAATAGAGGATGCCGGCCGAGAGCGTCACGGCGTCCATCGTGTAGCCGAGCTTCACCGGGAACTCCCAGTAGTTGAGCGCGGTCTCGGCGTTCGGGTACCAGAAGAAGATCGCGCCCAGGTTGATCGACAGGTCACCGACCGTCGTCGCCCAGCCACCGTAGATGTCCTGCTCGAGATAGCTGTTGTCGCCGGGGAACTTGACGTTCGAGCCCCAGGTGCCGAAGTAGGCACCCGACTCGTGGCTCCAGTCGATTCCGCCCTGGAGCGCCGGCTCTTCTTGCGTCTGCGACACGCCGCGGAACACGTAGTCCGAGATCAGCGCCACGTTGCCGGCGAACTTGCCGGGAAACTGCGGCCCCGTGTCCTCGGCGGGCGCGGCGGCCTCGGCCGGTGCCGCTTCGGTGGTCGCTGCGGCCGGCTCCTCGGCACGCGCGCCCGTGCTGAAGAGGACGAGGCTGGCGGCGAGCGTGGTCAGCCCGGTCGCGGTCGCCCGTGCGAGCCCCCGTCGACGGAGAGGAGTGGTGGTGAAGCGGAGGCCCTCGTCTTGATCCAGCACTGTCGATCTCCTTTCGCTCGACCGGCTCGTCGCCTGGTGGTGATCGCACCCGATCGAAGCAGTTGTCTGGTCGGTCGCCGGTTGTGGTCGTCGTCTTCGACGTGCTGCGCTCGCGCCGTTCACACGCGCCGAAGAACGCGCGCAGCCCTTCGCAACCGACGTGCCGTCCTGATGCAGCGCGTCTCGAACTCGAGCCTCGCGCGCGAAACGAGCCACGCGGCGCTCGTTTCCTGCCTGTTCTTCGGTCACCGCACGAAGCGGCGTGGCGAATTCACAGGGGGCGCGCTGCCTCATGTTTCGGCACCGGCGCCTAAATCTTGGAGCCGGCTCGACGCACGCTTCTTGCACGATCGCGCGGCGTCGGCGCTTCACGTGGCCGGCGCGCTCCCGGGCGGTCCCAGCGGACCGATTTGCGGCGAGCTCGGTGCCTCGGGACCACTCGATCGTGCTCACGGTTTGCTCGGGACCTTCATGACCTCGTACCGCTTCCGGTGGATCAATCGCAGACCCGCGGGCCGCGGCTCGCTCCTCGCGCTGCTGCCGTTCGTGGCGATCGTCGTGGCCTACGCGCTCGGCTCGCACGCGCGCCTGGCGCGAAACCCCGAGGACAAGCTGATGCCGGCCGCGGCGACCATGGCGCAGAGCTTCGCGACGCTCGCGTTCGAGCGTGACGCGCGCTCGGGCGACTACCTGTTCTGGGAGGACAGCCGCGCGAGCCTGGTCCGCATGGGCGCCGGGCTCGGGATCGCGACCGGCGTCGGCCTGGTGGTGGGAGTCGCGATCGGGATGCTGCCCTACCTGCGGGCGCTGCTCGCGTCGCTGGTGGCGGCGTTCTCGATGATCCCGGCGCTCGCGATCCTGCCGATCCTGTTCATCGTGTTCGGCGTCGGCGAGGTCGCGAAGGTGGTGCTGATCGTGGTGGGCGTCGTGCCGTTCATCATCCGCGACCTGTCACAGCGCGTCGGCGAGCTTCCCGAGGAGCAGTGGATCAAGGCCCAGACGCTCGGCGCTTCGAGCTGGCAGGTGGCGCTGCGCATGGTGCTCCCGCAGATCCTCCCTCGCCTGATCGACGCGCTCCGGCTCTCGCTCGGCCCGGCCTGGCTGTTCCTGATCTCCGCCGAGGCCATCTCGGCCACCAGCGGGCTCGGCTACCGGATCTTCCTGGTGCGTCGCTACCTGTCGATGGACGTGATCCTGCCCTACGTCCTGTGGATCACGCTGCTCGCGTTCGCGTTCGACTCGGGCCTCAAGTGGCTGCGGCGCGCGGCGTTCCCGTGGGCGCGCGAGGAGGCGCGCCGATGAGCCACCTCTCGGTGCGCAGGCTGTGGCAGAGCTACGGGGACAAGGTGGTCCTCGAGCGCATCAACCTCGAGATCGAGTCGCGCTCGTTCGTGTCGATCGCGGGTGCGTCGGGGTGCGGCAAGTCCACCTTCCTGCGGCTGGTCCTCGGCCAGGAGCGCCCCACCCGCGGCACCATCCTCCTCGACGGCGACCCGCTGCCGCCCGAGCCCGGCCCGGATCGGGGCGTGGTGTTCCAGCGCTACTCGGTGTTTCCGCACCTGACGGTGCTCGGCAACGTGATCCTCGGCCTCGAGATCGAGCGCTCGCCGCTCCTCGGGCGGCTGTTCGGAGCGGCGCGGCGGCGCGCGATCGACGAGGCGCGCCACTACCTGGAGGCGGTCGGCCTCGACGGCGACCGCGAGCGCTACCCGGACGCCCTGTCGGGCGGCATGCAGCAGCGCCTCTCGATCGCGCAGACCCTGATCAAGAAGCCGCGCGTGCTGCTCCTCGACGAGCCGTTCGGCGCCCTCGATCCGGGCACGCGCGCGTCGATCCACGCGCTGGTGCTCAGGCCGTGGAGCGAGCACCCGATGACGGTGCTCATGGTGACCCACGACCTCACCGAGGCGTTCAAGCTCGGCACCCGCGTGCTGGTCTTCGACAAGACCCGCCACGACGAGCAAGAGCCCGAGCGCTACGGCGCCACGGTGACCTACGACCTCACGCTCAACCGATCGCCGTCGACGCCACCGCCGCCCGCGGAACTGCAGGCGGAACAGGCCTCGACTCGTAGCGGGCCCAGGTGCCCGCCCGCCGATGCGCCGCGCACGCTCGGCGGCGCCCACGGCGAGCCGGCGCACCCCGCCCGACGTCGACCCACGGACGCGTCGACCGCCGTGGAACCGCGGGCGGTACGGGACCAATTCGTAGGGGCGGGCCCTGCGCCCGCCCGCCGATGCGCCGGGCACGTTCGGCGGCGCCCACGGCGAGCCGGCGCACCCCGCCCGACGTCGACCCACGGGCCGCGTCGACCGCCGTGGAACCGCGGGCGGTACGGGACCAATTCGTAGGGGCGGGCCCTGCGCCCGCCCGCCGATGCGCCGGGTACGTTCGGCGGCGCCCACGGCGAGCCGGCGCACCCCGCCCGACGTCGCCCGCGGGCCCGTCGACGCCGGAACCGCGGGCGGTGGGACCAATTCGTAGGGCGGGCCCTGCGCCCACCCGCCGATGCGCCGGGTACGTTTGGCGGCGCCCACGGCGAGCTGGCGCACCCCGCCCGACGTCGACCCACGGGCCGCGTCGACCGCCGTGGAACCGCGGGCGGTACGGGACCAATTCGTAGGGGCGGGCCCTGCGCCCGCCCGCCGATGCGCCGGGTACGTTCGGCGGCGCCCACGGCGAGCCGGCGCACCCCGCCCGACGTCGACCCACGGGCCGCGTCGACCGCCGTGGAACCGCGGGCGGTACGGGACCAATTCGTAGGGGCGGGGCCTGCGCCCGCCCGCCGATGCGCCGGGTACGTTCGGCGGCGCCCACGGCGAGCCGGCGCACCCCGCGCGACGTCGCCCGCGGGCCGCGTCGACCGCCGTGGAACCGCGGGCGGTACGGGACCAACTGTAGGGGCGGGCCCTGGGCCCACCCGCCGGCCGAGCCGGCCCCGCGTCAGTGACCGCGCACGCCGAGCCGCACCATGCGCTTGCGGAGCGTGGAGCGGTTGATCGCGAGCAGCCGCGCGGTGCGGCTCACGTTCCCTTCGGTCTCGGCGAGCGCGCGCTCGATGAGCAGCTTCTCCGCCCCGTCGAGGACGCTCATCGAGCCGCGCGTCTCCACCAGCGCGTGGAGCAGCTCGCGCGACAGGACCTCGAAGCGGTCGGTGCGCTGCTCCTGCGCGGGCGGCTGGTGCGCGGTCGCCACGTCCTGCGCGGTGAGCCGCGAGTTGCGGGTGAGGATCACCGCGCGCTTGATGGTGTTCTCGAGCTCGCGGACGTTGCCCGGCCACGACTGGCTGGTGAGCGCGTCCGCGGTGCCCGGCGCGAGCCCGGCGACATCCTTGTGGAAGAGCGTCGCGTAGCGGCGCGCGAAGTGCTCGGCGAGCAGCGCCACGTCGTGCTCGCGGTCGCGCAGCGGCGGCAGGTGGATCCGCACCACGTTGAGCCGGTAGAAGAGGTCCTCGCGGAAGTGTCCGTCGGCGACCTCGCGGGCGAGGTCGCGGTTGGTGGCCGCGATCACGCGCACGTCGAGGCGCACCGGCGCGACTCCGCCGACCCGCTCGATCTCGCCGGTCTCGAGCACGCGCAGGAGCTTGGCCTGCGCGCCGAGCCCGAGCTCGCCGACCTCGTCGAGGAAGAGCGGTCCTGGTCGGCGGCGCTCGAAGCGGCCGAGGGTCCGGCTGGTGGCGCCCGTGAACGCGCCGCGTTCGTGGCCGAAGAGCTCGCTGTCGAGGAGCGTCTCGGGCACCGCGGCGCAGTTGAGCGCCACGAAGGGACGCCCCGCGCGCCGGCTGTGGCGATGGATCGCCGACGCGACCAGCTCCTTGCCGGTGCCGCTCTCGCCGGTGACCAGCACCGCGACGTCGCGCCCCGCGACCTGGCCGATCGCCTTGTAGACCTCGTGCATCGCCGCCGAGCCGCCGATCAGCTCCTCGGCGTCGTCGCCGCTGATCGTCGCGACCTCGGGCTCGCTCGGGCTCTCGCCGGCGCCGACCTCGAGGGCGTGGTCGATCACCGACAGGAGCTGGTCGACGTCGAAGGGCTTGCGGATCGAGTCGAAGGCGCCCTCGCGCATCGAGGTGATCGTGACGTCGGTGCTGGCGTGGGCGGTCATGATGACCACCGGCATGCGCGGATGCTCGGCCTTGATGCGCTTCAAGAGCTCGACGCCGCTCATGCCGGGCATGCGCACGTCGACGAGCGCCGCGGTGGGCTCGTCGCGCGACAGCACGCGCAGCGCTTCCTCGCCGTTACGCGCCTCGAGAAGCTCGATGCGGCGACCCGCGAGCAAGCGGCGGAACGAGTAGTGGACGTCCGGCTCGTCGTCGACCACGAGCAATCGTTTGATGCCATCAGCCGCCATGCGCCGGTACCTCGATCACGAACGTCGAGCCTTTGCCGAGCTTGGAACGGATGCGGAGCGTTCCACCGTGCTCGGCGACGATGCGGTGGACCACCGAGAGACCGAGCCCCGTTCCTCCGTCCCGGGTGGTGAAGAACGGCTCGAGGATGCGCACCCGCGTCGCCGGGTCGATGCCGACACCGCTGTCGGCCACCGAGATCGCGAGCATCGGCTCCTCGCCCTTGGCGACCCGCTGGTGGACGCGGACCGTGAGACGTCCGCCGCCCGGCATCGCCTGCTGCGCGTTGAGCAGCAGGTTGAGGAGCGCTTGCTCGAGCTCGGTGCGCACCACGCGCGCGAACGGCAGGTCGTCCTCGACCTCGACGGCGATGCGGATGTTGCTGCGCTCGAGGCGCGGGCGCACGAACTCGACCACGTCCTTCGCGAGATCGCCGAGCGAGTGGATCCCGAACTCGGCCGGGCGCGAGCGCGCGATGCCGAGGATCCGCCCGGTGAGCTGGTCGAGGTGCGCGATCTTCTCGCGCAGCACCCGCACGTCCTCGAGGCGCGCGTCACCGTCGGGCAGCGACTCGCGCAGGCTGTGGACGAGCAGCGTCATCACCGAGAGCGGGTTGCGCACCTCGTGGGCGACCTCGGCGGCGAGCACGCCGAGCAGCACCAGCCGTTCCTGGCGGTTGCGCTCCTCTTGCGCGCGCAGGCGCCCTCGTGCATGTGCGCGGCGCGGATCGCGATCGCCGCCTGGGTGGCGAGCGCCGCGAGGACGTTCTCGTCGTCGGCGCCGAAGCCGCGTTCGCGCTCGGTGTAGACGGCGAGCACGCCGAGCGGCTGATCGCGATCCAGCACCGGCACTGCGAGCAGCGACACCAGCCCCGCCTGGCGGGCCTGCTCTGGCGCGGAAGACCGCGTCCTCGGCGACGTTGCGCACTCGCACCGGACGGCTGCTGCGGACCGCCTCGCCGAGGCGCGTACCCACCACCGGCAGCGGCTTCTCGTCGGCGCGCCAGCGTGGCCCGTCGGACGACACCTTCTTGAGCTCGAGGCCGCTCTCGTCGAGGAGGTAGAGGCTCGCGAGGCGCGCGTCGAGCAGCTCGCGCGCCGCCGCGGCGATGCGCTGGAAGACCTCCTGCGGCTCGAGGGTCTCGACCAGGCTGCGCCCCAGCGCGGTCATCTGCTCGAGGGCGCGGGTGCGGCTCTCGAGGGCCCGGATCAGGCGCGCCACCCGCAACACGCCGGCGGCCTGGGTCGCGACGGCCTCGAGCATCTCGAGGTCGCGCTGGTCGAAGGCGGCGACCCGGGTGTGGTCGACGTTGATGACTCCGAGCACGGTGTCGCCGTCGCGGATCGGCACCGCGAGCTCGGCGCGGATGCGCGCGTCGATCTGCACGTAGCGCCGCTCGCTGCGGACGTCGGGGACCAGCGCCGAGCGGCCCTTCTGCGCCACCCAGCCGGTGATGCCTTCGCCGGGGTGGAGGATGCAGCGCTCGATCTTGCGTCCGGCGAAGCCGCGGTGGACGTGGACCCGGAGGTCGCCGCTGACCGGGTCGACGAGCGCGATCGAGCCGCTGGTGGCGCCCGTCGCGGTCATGACCTCGTCGAGGGTGGCCTGCAGCGCCTCGTTCGGCTCGTGGGTCTGCGTCACCACGCGGGTGACGTGGTAGAGCACCCCCAGCCGGCGAAGCTGGCTACGAAGCGCCTCGGTTCGCTCCGCGTTGGCGGAGAGCAGCTCGTCGGTGGTCTTCGGTCGGGAGCGCGGCTTCATGTGGGCGGTGGGCTCGGTGGTCCGATGGGACCAACTGCAATGCCGCCCGAAACTATTAGCAAACGCCATACCCTCGGCGCGATGCCCCATCGCGGTTGACAGTGCCCACCCCGGGCCCTACAACCGTCGGGCAAGCGCTCGGTGAGCACTGGCTAGCCGGAACGCGCGATCGGCGCCGCCTCCCTCTCCCGCCCAATCTCTCGGCACTCGATGCACAAGAAGGAGGCAGGGCAGCGCCAGCGGCTGGAGGCCAGCCGAGCGCAGCCCACGGGGCCCGGCGAGCGAGCCGCTCTCGCCAGCGCCGCGCCCGCGCAGCAAGCGAGCTCCCGAGCCGCTCGCGTTCCCCAGCCGAGGCTCCGCACCGACGCCGACCGATCTCCGGCGGCGCCGGGCGCCGGGGACTCGCTCTTGCTAGGACCCGGTCGCGCGCGAGCCCCCGAACCAGCGGAACCGCCCATGCCCACCCTCCCGAAGTCCCCTCGTGGCCACGCGCTCGCGTGGGGTCTCCTCTTCGTCGTGGGCGTGATCGCCCTCGGCCCGTCGCTCTCGTGTGACGGTTCGTCCCACACGACACCTCCCCCGGTCGTGGAGCCCTACCCCGCGCTCTCCGCGGGCTTCCACGTTGGTTACGCCGAGGAGCGGATCCCGTTTCCGGTCGGGGTCGGGCTCGCCGGCTACGGCGGGCGCTACGAGGGGTTCGTCGGGGCGATCTCGGGCGGAGCGCCGTCGCCACCCGAAGGCGACAAGCGCCCCCGTCCCTACTCGTTCCTGATCCCACCCTCGATCGGCATCCACACGCCGCCGCTGGTGCGGACGGTGGCGATGACGCGGGTCGGCGAGGGCGCCGAGGACACCGTGGTCGAGGTGCGCATCGACATGATCGCGCCTCCCAACGTGCTGAGCGACGAGATCCTGCGGCTGGTGCGGGCGCGTTCGGGGCGCGACCTCGCCGGGAAGATGTTCCTCTCCGCGAGCCACACCCACGCCTCGGGCGGGCGCTTCTGGGACAACCTCATCTTCCAGAGCTTCGGCGGGCTCGACTCGTTCAACCCCGAGATCTTCACGCGCATCACGCGCGCGGCGGCGGAGTCGATCGACCGCGCGATGCGTGACCGCGAGCCGGCGAGCCTCGGTGTGGGCTTCGACAGGGACTTCGATCCCGCCGACTACGTGTTCCACGACCGCCGCTTCGAGAACAACGACGACGACCTCGTCGACAACGCCGACCCGAGCCGCGCCGACCCGATCACCGGCGACCTCGTCCCCGACGGCCAGCCCGACGGGCGCATCAAGGACCGCCGCCTGGTGGTGGTGCGCGTGAACCGCGCCGACGGCACCCCCAAGCTCGCGATCGTGAACTTCCCGATCCACGGCACCGCGCTCACCCAGAAGAACCTCTTCTACTCGACCGACGTCATCGGGATGATCGAGACCAAGACCCGCGAGCGGCTGGGCGTACCGGTGGTCCACGTCCAGGGCTCGACCGGCGACATCCAGCCCGCCGAGATCAACCTCGGCTTCCAGGGCATGGAGCGGATCGGCGACGCCGCGGCGCCGGTGATCGCGCGGCTCTTCGACTCGATCGAGACCACCGGCGCGCCCACGCGGATGCGCTCGGCGATCTACACGTTCCGCGAGGACCGCCAGCGGCTCGGCTACGACAGCCCCGGGAACCCCTATCCGGACTTCGACGCGCCGTTCGGCGCGATCGGCTGCGGCATCATCTCGGACCTCACCAACATCCTGCCGATCCCGCCGATCCCTGGCGTGCTGACGCCGTTCCAGTGCCTTTCGCGTCCCGCGACCTACGACTCGAAGCTGCTCCAGAGGACCCTCGCGGGCCTGCTCTTCGGCGTGCTCACCGACGACTTCCAGGCCAACGCCTACACCGACGACCTGCTGCGCGACATCGTGGTCGGGATCAACCCGGAGCAGGGGCCGTACGAGGAGCCGGGCTTTCTCTTCTACGCCAAGGCGGGGCTCTTCACGCTCGAGGGCGTGCCGGTCACGACGCTCGGCGCGGGACGCGCGGCCACCCGCGACCTGGTGCTGCTCGGAGCACCCGGTGAGCCGACCACGCCGTGGTCGTTCGAGACTCGCCGCAAGCTCGCCCTCGCCATCCCGGGCGTGACCTTCGACGACGCGATCGTGCTCGGCTACACGACCGACCACAACGGCTACATCCTCAATCAAGAGGACTGGGTGCTGGGTGGCTCGCGGGAGATCCAGATCAACCCGTGGGGGCCGCTGTGGGGCGAGTTCGTGCGCGGGCGCGAGCTCGAGCTCGCCAAGCTGGTGTGGAACGACCAGCCGGTCGACCCGGGTCCGCCGATCCCCACCACCGATCCCGTGCCGTACCTGCCGCCCAAGCCGAGCCGCTCGCCGTCGGTGCGGGTGGTGACCCAGCCGGTCACCACGGCGCGGTTCGGCGAGATCGCGATCCGGTTCCTGGGCGGCGATCCGATCGTCGACACTCCGCACGCGGTGGGCGAGCACCGCGCCGCGGACGGGAGCTGGGCGCCGACGCGGCTACCCGGCGGCCGGGTCCTCGACGAGAGCGCCTACGAGACGATCCTCGTCTACGACTGGGACGAGACCGACCCCGCCAACCCGCACCTGTGGTCGCTGCACTGGGAGCTCACCGAGCACGACGCCGCGGGCACCTTCCGCATCCGCGTGCAGGGCGTGAACTACGACGGCGGACAGCAGAGAGACGACGTGCCGTATTACGGCGGCGAGCCGTACGAGCTGGTGAGCGAAGAGTTCGAGGTCGTGCCGACGACGGCGATCACGATCGCCGACGTCTCGCTGGGCGCGGCGACGATCGCCCTCGACGCGCGCTACCCGGTGGTGCCGCCGGCGCCGGGACCGAACAAGCCGAGCGCCTTCCGAAGCCTGCCGGAGAGCCCGGCGCGACTCACCTATCACGCGACGTTCACGAGCAGCGCTGGCGCCTCGCTCGAGGCCTCGGGAACGCTTGACTCCGACGGGAACGGAGACCTACCCTCGCCGCTCGACGCAGGCACCTACGACGTGCATCTCGACGTGGAAGACGACTTCGGCAACACGGGCGCTCAGGTCTTCCGGTCGGTGAGCGTGGGGCCGTGAGTCCGGGATCGAGGCTCTCGTTCGTAGCGGGCACCGCCTCCGGGCGGTGCATCCCTCCCCTTTCGCTCCGAGGCCCCGCGTGACCCGGATCCGACGAAGCCGTCTCAGCGCCCGTCCCCGCCTCATCGCCCTCGCCTCGCTGCTCGCGCTCGGCGCGCTGCCGGCGGCGCGCGCGGCGGAGCCCGAGCTCTCGATCTCCGGCTGGTGGCGCGCTCGCTATCACTACTACGACGGCGTCCCGATCGACCGCACGCCCGCGGGCCAGACCTTCGAGTATTTCGACCAGCGCTTCGTGATGGACCCGCAGATCACCCTCGGCGACTCGATCGCCTTGAAGGGGCGGGTGAACGTCCTCCACGACGTGCTGTTCGGGAACAACGAGGCGGGCGCCTCGATCCTGACCGGGCTCTCCAAGGGCACGTCGAGCTTCTCGATCGGCGACGCGGTGAGCGTGAACGAGGTCGACGACGTCGAGATCCAGCGCCTGTGGGCCGAGATCACCACGCCGGTCGGGTTGCTCCGGCTGGGACGGCAGCCGTCGAACTGGGGCCTCGGCATCCTCGCCAACTCGGCGACCGATCTCGAGTGGGGGGTCGAGGGCAACGGTGCCAACGCGGGCGGCGACACCGTCGACCGCGCCCAGTTCGTGACCGACCTCGCGCGCGTCCTCGAGTGGGAGAAGAGCGAGCACTGGATCTGGTCGGTGGCCGCCGACCAGGCGAGCGAGAACTCGATCAGCCGCGCCACCGACGACGTGAAGCAGTTCGTGCTGGCGACCTTGTACACGGACGGGACCGTGACGCCGCGGCGCATGGTCGGCGATCACGAGATCGGCACCTACACGGTGTGGGTGACCGGCGGGCAGTGGGACGGAGATGCCGTGATCTTCGACGGCTACGGTCACCTGGGCTCGGGGCCGTTCTTCGTCGAGGCCGAGGGTGTGTTCGGCTTCGGCCAGGTGCAGCGCGGCGGTCTGATCCCCGGCGAGGACAAGGACACCCTCGAGGACGACCTCGTCGAGAGCCTGTCGGAGGACTTCGTCGAGTCGCTGAACGGCAGCCTCTCCCTCGAGGACGCCCAGAACTACGCGCGCAACGGCTTCCCCGAGTTCCTCCAGACCTTCGTCGCCAGCTCGCTCCTCGACACCGGCTTCTCACCCGAGGCGTCGATCGCGATCTCCCAGAACGGCGCCTCGGCCGGCATCCCGTACATCCTCCACGAGAGCGTCGACGTGCTGGTCGCCGGCGGCGTGGTGCGCGGCGGCTACAAGTCCGACGGTTTCACGTTCACCACCGAGGTCGGCTACTCGTCGCCGCCCGACGGCAGCGACGACTTCGCCGAGCCGCGGGTCGGCCCCGAAGGCGCCGGGAACGCCGGGCTCAACCAGCAGATCCTCGACGCCGTCGACGACGTGAAGGGCGAAGGCGCCCTCACCCACCGCAAGTTCCAGTCGTTCCCGTTCGACCAGGAGTACGACGTCGCGGTGGTGCTCTACCAGGTGGCCGGGCCGATCGACCCGGCGAGCGAGCTGCCCACGGTGATCAACACCACCTACGGCAAGCTCACCGGCGCGTGGCAGATCGACGACACGGTGAGCATCTACACCAGCGCGCTCGTCGCGTGGCTCAACCGGCCGATCACGCTGGTCACCAACAAGCTTCACCCCGAAGACCCACCGCTCTTGGTCCACGACGAGGACGACACCAACGAGGTGGTGACGCACCCCGCGTACCTCGGCTTCGAGCTCGACGCGGGCATCGTGTGGCAGCCACATCCCAACCTGAAGGCGGAGCTGAAGGGCGGCTACCTGTTCACCGGCGACACCTTCGGTCCCGACCGCGACGACATCTTCGCCATCCGGCCGCAGATCGGGATCATGTACTGAGGCTTCCGGGGGGCTGTTCCAGCCCCCCGCCCGCCCGGAGTGAATCCGGGCGGGGCCCACCCCTGAGTCGGCTCGCCTGGCTCGCCGCCGTCGCTCTGCGACGGGCCCAGCGACGAGTCCAATCGTGGCGCGAGCCGGCCGAGTGGCTCTGCGCTCGAGCACGTTCCAGCCCCCCGCGCTGGGTTTCTCGGGGGGCTGTTCCAGCCCCCGCCCTGGGTGAATCCGGGCGGGGCCCACCCTCGCTTCCCTCAGGCGCCTCGCCTGCGTCGCCGCCGCGACGGGCCACGGGACGAGTCCACTCGTGGCGCGAGACGGACGAATGGATCCGCGCTCGAGCACCTTCCAGCCCCCGCGCGGAGTGAATCCGCGCGGGGCCCACCCGAGTCACTCGCTTCGCTCGTGGCGTCGCGCCGCGACGCGCCCGGTGACGAGTCCACGCGTGGCGCGGTCGGGGATTCCGCTCGGGCGCGTCATCCCGCCCCGCTCGGAGGGCCCCCGCGCCTTCGGCGCTCCTGCCGGGCCGGCGACACGCCTCGCCGTCCCACCGCCGATCCCGCCGAGCGAACAGATCGAGACCGATCGAGGCGCCGCGGGGGGACGGAGCCCCCCGCGCTACGAAGTCCTCGTAGCGACGGGGGTTCCATCCCCCGTCGGCCCGCGTCGACCGCCCACTCGGCTTCCGTGAGCGGCCCAAGGCCGGCATTTCGCGCAATTTGGCGTGCTACATGCCCTGGTTTCGCCGTTCGCGCGCGCAGCTTACTGGCAGTTTGTGGCAATTTCTGCTGGCGCTTTGTGGCCGTTTCTACCACTTTTTGTGGCAAAACCTGCTGGCAACTTGTGGCAAACCAGCGCCCACCTCGGCGCCCCGCCTCGACCCCGGCGGGCCTCGATTCCGTAGCCGTGGGCGCGCCGCTACGCCTGCGGCGCGCGGAGCGGCTTTCGCACGTAGACCCCGGGGCTGCCGTCGGGATCGGCGCGGTGCACGGTGAAGCCCGCCGCCAGGTACATCGCGAGCGGCCCATGATGGTTGGCGGCCGCGCCCGGGTCGTCGGTGCGGGCGTAGGCTTCCACCCACGCGAGCCCGCGCGCGCAAGCCGTCACACGCGGCGTCGAGCAGCGCGCGCGCGACGCCCTGGCGGCGGTGAGGCGCGGCGACCAGGAAGCAGGTGATCTCACCGAGCTCGTCGGCGAGCGCTTCGGGCTCGGCGTGAAGCGCGGTCATCACGCTCCACGGCCCGGCGTTGCACCAGCCGACCACGCGCCCGCCGCGATACGCCAGGAAGCCCTGCATCCGGCCGTCACCGATCTTGGCGCACGCGTCGGCGCGGTTCTGCGCCGTGCTGCGCTCCTTCCACGACTCGCGCCGGTGGTCGATCAGGAAACACTGGCAGTAGCACGATGCCCAGCCAGGGTTGTCCGCGAACGCGTCGCCGTCGAAGAAAGCCAGGAAGTCGGCGAGGCGCTCGGCCGCGAGCGCGCGCACCTCGACGGCTTCGACGTCGCTCATGGCCGCGCTCAGCTCCCGGCGGCGCCCAGGTGGCGATCGAGCCAGGCGGTGAGGTTGTCGATCTCCCCGGACTCGACCGCGAGCACGGTGCCGTCGCCGCGGATCAGCACGCTGGTGGGGGTCGACGACACCAGGTAGCTATCCATGGCGCTGCCGGTCGCGTCGAGGAGACACGGAAACCCGAGGTTGTTGGAGGTGAGGTACTGGCGCGTCTCCTGCTCCATCGCGCCATCGCCGGTGCGCGCCACCGCGACGAGCTCGAGGCGCTCGGCATACTTGGCGACGACCGACGCGAAGTGCGGCATCTCCTTGGTGCAGTGGGGACAACGCACGGACCAGAACACCAGCAGCACCGCCTTGCCCTTCGCCGCCCAGTCGCTGAGCTTGCCGGCGCCTTGCACGTCGATCCGCGGTAGCGCCAGCTCCTGGAACGCTCGCCCGACGAGGCGCTGGTTGGGCTTGTAGACCGGCAGCTCGGCGAGCGTCGCGAAGCTGCCGCTCGAGATGCCGCCGCGCAGGTAGTCGGCGAACGTGCCTCCGCTCGGGGTCACCGGCGCGGCGAGCGCCTTCGCGCCCACGACGCGCAGGGTGCCATCCCGATCGGCGAGGACGTAGGTCGGCGCCGAGCCGATCCCGACCGCGGTGGCCAGGGCGAAGCCGTTGTCGCGAAACACGGCGAGCCCCTGGGCGGCCTCGCCGAGCGCGCTGCGCAGTTCGGTGGCGGTGGTGATCCCGCCCTTGGGCACCGTCACCAGCCCGACCGCGAGCTTGCCGCCGAGACCGCTGGCGAGCGCGCGCAGGTCGGCCGCCTCCAGCTCGGACGGGCGGTGGCCCGGGAGGGCGAAGAGCAGCAGCGACGGCTTGCCGGCCGCCCACGCGGCGATCGAGGTGGGCTTCAGCTCGGCGCTACCGGTCGCCGTGAGCTGGTCGAGGGAGATCTCGGGCAGCTTGTCGCCGGGTCTGGCGGCGGCGTGCGCCGGCGACGACGCGAACGCCAGCGCGACCAGCGCCACAGCGAAGAGGACGCCTGGCGCGAGGCGCTCGGACGGACGAAGGCTCAAAGCTCGCATACGGGACACACGGCCTCCCGACCGGATCGAAGCTCAGCCGATCCGCTCACGTGACACTCGCCGCACAGCGGTCCCTGAGGCTGGCTCGCGTGCGCGGTCGCGGTTTGACGATGTGGGTCGTGACAGTCGAGGCACACCCGCCGCTTCGAAGGCCCGGCGAGCACGGTGCGGATCTCGCGCTGGGCGTGGTGGTCGCCCTGCGCCGAGTCAAGGCCCCCCCAGTCGTACTCGAACACCTCGCGGAGGTCGGTGCCGGGCAGGAAGCCGTCGGGGAAGCTCAGGCCATCCTTCGAGAGCCCGCCCTGGAGGTGGCAGGCGCCGCACACCGACGCCGCGAGCTCCGGCTTGCTGGCCGGGAACGCGAACGAGTCGACGTGCTCGGGATCGGCGACGTGGGCGCTGCCCGGACCGTGGCAGGCCTCGCAGCCCACCCCGTCCTCCTTGGCGGGCTTGGCGCCGGTCTGGTGGCACCAGGCACACGTGTCGACGAAGACCGGACCCGGCTCTGCGCCGACCAGGTCCCACGAGTCGGATGCCCGATTCCAGCGGCACGGCAAGACACGGTCCACGCCGGACTCGTCGGGGGCCACGAAGCGCACGTGTCGCTTGACTCCGATCGCGAGCCGCACCGGGCGATCGGCGCACCTCAGGCTCTCGGCCAGGCGCGACCGATCGGCGTCGCTCGGCGCGTGCAGGGTGTGCGAATGCGGCGCGTCTTTCCAGGCCTGGAACACGCCGGGGTGACACGGCTGGCAGCGCTGGCTTCCGACGTAGGTGGCGGCCGACGCCGGCGCGGCGGCCGACGGTGCCGGCGAGGCCGTCTCGGCGCCGGCCGGTGCAGCGGCGAGCCACCCGAGCCAAACCACGGCGAGGAGGACGACCATCCCCCGGAGCGAGGTCCCACGCGGGCCGGGCCACATCCTGCGCGTTGTAACACACGGCGTGGCGACCACGGGGTGCCACGGACGTCCAAGTTCCCCACAGGTCCGGCGTGGATTATTCTCGCGGGATCGGTTCGCTGGCCGAGCGATGACGCGCAACCCCATCCACCCTGTCGCTGGCCATCGTCAGCTCGCTGGCGGCGAGGTCGTGTTCCACGAGGGCGACCACGGCGGGGAGATGTTCGTCGTCCAGTCGGGGCTGATCCACATCACGAAGGCGTTCGGCGGCGAGGAGCGCGTTCTCGCCGAGCTCGGACCCGGCGAGTTCTTCGGCGAGATGGCGATCCTCAACAACGAGCCGCGCAACGCAACGGCCCGCGCGGCGTCGCCATCGGTGCTCCTGGTGTACGACAAGGACACCTTCGAGCAGATGCTGATGAACAATCCCAACGTCGCGGTCCGCATGGTTCACAAGCTCGCGGAGCGGCTGCGGCGCACCAACGACATGATCCATTGAGCGCGCGGTCGGCACGGGAGGGGTCACGACGTGGCAAGCTCACCGCAGGACCAGAAGACCTATCACTTCGACAATCCTCGCCCTTCACAGGTCGAGGAGCCGCCTCCCGCCTGGCTGCGCGCCAAGCTGGTGGTGATGACGGGGCCCCACAAGGGGGAAGAGTTCGCGATCACGCACGCCCGCAGCATCATCGGGCGTGGCGAGGACTCGACGATCACCATCAACGACCCGTCGATGTCCCGCCACCACGCCGAGGTGCTCTACGGCGCCTCCGAGTTCCGGGTGCGCGACCTCGACAGCTCGAACGGCACGCTGCTCAACGGCTCGGTCGTCGAGGAGTACGCGATCCGCAACGGCGACAAGCTCACGATGGGCGAGACGATCGTGCGCTTCCAGGGCGAGCGGCTCGAGTTGGCGTGAGGTGACGCCGCCACCGCTCGCCGGTGGTGCGGCGAACCGCCGGCGCCCACGTCACTCGACGCGGACGCGCTCCTCGCCGTGCACCCACGCGTCGCCTTCACCCGAGAGCTCCTTCTTCCAGATCGGCACTCGCTCCTTGAGGGTGTCGATCACCCAGCGCGCGGCGGTGAACGCTTCCGCCCGATGAGCCGCGCTCGCGGCGACGCCCACGCTCGCCTAGCCCAGCTCCAGGCGCCCGGTGCGGTGCTGCGCCGCGACCCGCACGCCGGGCCAGCGCTCGAGCGCTTCACGAACCACCGCCTCGAGCTCGGTGCGGGCGAGGGCGTCGTGGGCCTGGTACTCCATCGCGGTGACCCGCTTCGGGCCGGTGTGGTCGCGGACCGTACCGAGGAAGAGCACGACACCACCCGCGCTCGGGCTCGCCACGGCGGCGAGCAGGCGGGACGGGTCGATCGGGTCGGCGCTGAGCTCGATCATCGACATCCTCCACTGACCGGCGGGATCACGGCCAGCTCGTCGCCGTCCGCCAGCGGTTCGTCGGCGGTGACGAAGTGGTCGTTGCGGGCGTGGCGGCAGCCCGGCAGGAAGCGCGCGAGCCGCGGCTCACGCTCGGAGAGTCGCGCCAGCGCGTCGCTCACCCGGGCTCCCGCCGCGAGCTCGAGGACGAGCTCTCCGGTGCCGGCGAGCTCGCGGCATGCGGCGAAGAGCAGCACACGCACGCGCACGTTCTCGCCCGGCAGCGACTCTCGCACGCTCACGCTCGGCGCCTTCCCGGGCGCGCCGCGACGAGGATCGCGGCCGTCGATTGCGTGCCGGTTTTCGCGGGGCTATGGTTTCCGACGGCCATGGAAAATCGGATCCGCGAGATCATCGACGAGGAAATCCAGCCCGGTCTGGCGAGCGACGGCCTCGGTGTCGAGCTGGTGTCCGTCACCGACGACGGCATCGTGAACGTTCGGTTTCACGGCATCGAAGCCGAGGATTATGCCGAACGCTACACCCTGCAAGTCAGCATCCTTCAACGGCTGAAGGAAGACCTGCCGGACCTCAAGAACGTCGTCTCCGAGTGAGCCGCGTGCGCCGCCTGCGGCGCACGCTCACTTCGGCGCCGCGCTCAGGCTCGCGTTGCGAAGCCTCGCCACCGGCTCGCCGCCGGCCATGTGCTGCTCGCCGATCTCCGGCACGTCCTCGGGCTTCACGCCCGTGTACCACGTGCCTTCGGGGTAGACGACCACGGTCGGCCCATCGAAGCACGGGCCGAGGCAGCTCGACGTCGCGACTGCGACGGTCCCCGCGAGCTCCGGCCGCTCGTCGAGCTCGGCCACCAGCGCCGCGACGATCGCAGCGGATCCCTGCGCGCCGCACGAGGGCTTGCCGAAGGGCGGGCGCTGCGTCGTGCATACGAAGAAGTGTCGCTGGTACGCCATGGGCCAACCTCCCGCGCGAGCCGCGCGACCGGCGCGTTCGTCTCGCGCGCGAACCTTCGTTATCCTAGGAACCCGTCGAAAAATGCGTCAACGGTGGTCGGGCCACCGACCACCCCCCGAGCACTCCGCTTGAGCGACCACGATCCCTCTTCTCCCGGCTCGTCGAGCGATCCGGTCCGAGAGGCTCCGCCTCCGGCGCCCTCCGCCGCGGCGCCACCGGTGGCCGGGTCCACCGCGCAGCAGACGCCGCCAGCGAGCCCGTCGGTGACCAGCTCGCCGGACGCCGCCTTGCTGCAGGGATTCCAGGTGGTGTGCATCTGCCGCGGCATCCGTCGCAAGACGATCGAGCAGGCGATCCGGGCAGGCGCGCGCACGATCCCCGACGTTCGCCGGCGCACCGGCGCGACCACGGGTGCGTGCGGCGCGACCCGCTGCACCGGCCCGATCAACGCCATGCTGGTGGCGGCCGGTGGTACGCCGGGTCCGCTGCCGGGCGCGAACGGTGGTGGGACTCCACGCCCGGGCGGCGGGTTCGGCGGCAAGCCGCGCCGTTACTGATCGTTCCGGCTCGCCGGCACACGTCTTCTCGCGAGCCGTCAGTTCAGGCTCACTCCCACCACCTGCGAGATCCCGGGCTTCGGCATCGTGACGCCGTAGAGGCGGTCGGCGACGCCCATCGTCTTCTTGCTGTGGGTGATCACCACCACCTGCGAGTTGACGGCGAGCTCCCGGACCAGGTCGTTGAAGCGGCCGATGTTCGCCTCGTCGAGGGGTGCATCCACCTCGTCGAGCAGGCAGAACGGCGACGGCTTGACCTTGAGGATCGCGAACATGAGCGCGAGCGCCGCCATGGCCTTCTCGCCGCCGGAGAGCAGGTCGATCGACTGGAGCTTCTTGCCCGCCGGGCGCACCACGATCTCGACGCCGGCCTCGAGCAGATCGGCACCCTCGCTGAGCAGCAGGTCGCCTTGACCACCCGGGAAGAGCCGCGGAAACACCTGCTGGAACGACTCGCGCACCATGTCGAAGGCTTCGCGGAAGCGCCGCCGGGTGGTGCGGTTGATGTTGGTGATGGCCTGGGTGAGCTCCTCGAGACTCTTGGCGAGATCGGCGCGCTGGGTGGCGTAGAAATCGCGGCGCTCGACCACCTGGCGGTGCTCCTCGACGGCGCCCGGGTTGACCTCGCCCATCTGGTGGATGCGCTTGCGCAGCTCCTCGAGGCGAACCGCCCAGCCCTCGGCCTCGACCTCGGACGGCGCGACCGTGATCTCGGCGGCGTCGAGCGTGATGGCGTAGCGATCGTGGAAACCCTGCGCGAGGCTCTCGATGCGGATCTCGATCTCGGCGCGCTTGACCTGCTCGGCCTGGATCGCGCTCTGGACCGAGTCGAGCGAGATGCGGTTGGCGCGCGTTCGCGCGTCGAGCTCCGCGATGTCCGAGCGCATCGTGTCGACTCGCGCGCCGAGCTCACGCTGCTCGGACTCGAGGCGGTCGCGAGCGGCGCTCTCGGTGAGCCTCACCGCCTCGGCCTCGCCGGCCTTCTCGGCGAGCTCCGCCACGCGGACCTCGAGCGAGCGCCGCTCCTCGTCCGACGCCGCCATCCGTCCGGCGACCTCACGCAGGCGCTCGGCGAGCTCGGTCAGCTCGCGGTCGCGCGCGCGCCGGTCCTGCGCCGCGGAGGCCTCGTGGCGAGCAGCCTCGAGCTGCTCGGCGGCGAGCGCCTCGATGCGCGCCACCGCCTCCTCGCGGCGCGCCTTGCCGGCGACGAGCTCCTCGAGGTGGCGATCCGCTTCCTCGATGGTGACCCGTAGCTGCTCCTGGTGCGCCTCGCGCTCCGTCGCGATGGTGCCGAGCTCGCGGGTGGCCTCGTCGATCTCGAAGGCCAGCGCCTCGACGACCTCGCGCTGCCGGCGGATGGCTTCCTCCGCGGTGCCGAGCGAGCGCACCGCCTCCATGCGGCGCGCCTCGCCGCGCTCGAGCAGCCGGCCGAGCTCCTCGAATCGCGCTTCGAGCTGCGCGAGATCGGCGCCGAGCCGGCTCTTGTCGCGCTGATGGTCGTCGAGCGCGACGCGCAGGGTCGCGACCTCCTGCTCGAGCCGGCGCATCTCGTTGCGCTGGGCGATTGGCCCGGCGGTGCCCTCCGCCACGCTCCCACCGAGGACGATGCCCGATGGCTGGACGATGTCGCCCTGGAGGGTGACGAGCGGCACGCGAACGCCCGCCTCCCAGGCCGAGACGGCCTGATCGAGGGTCTCGACCACCCACGCCTCGCCGAGCAGCTCCTCGACGACCGTGCGGTAGCTCTCCTCGACCTGCACCAGGTCGCGGACGCGACCGAGAACACCTGGCGCGTCGGGAGCGACGGCCGCGGCGACGTCCTCGGGCCGCGTGCGCGCGGCCGCCATGGGCGCGAGGCCCGCGCGGCCGACGTTCTCGCGATGAAGCAGCGCGACCCACGGCATGCTCTCGCGCACCGAGCCGACCAGGACGTATTCGAGCGCAGGCCCGAGCCACGCCTCCACCGCGCGCGCGAAGCGGTCCTCGGCCGTGACCACGTCCGAGACGGTGCCGCGGATCGTCGAGTCCTCGCCGCGCGGCTCGGCCAGGAGGCGGCGGGCGCCCGCGGTCATGCCCTCGCGGCGCCGGATCGACTCCTCGAGGGACGTCCAGCGGCTCTCCGAGCGAGCGAGCTGGCCGCGCACCGTGTCCAGCCCCTGACCACCGTCGCCAGCTCGGCGCGACGCTCGACGGCGCGCTCGCGCACCTCGGCGCGCTCGGTCGCGAGGCCATCGCGGTGGCGGTTGAGGTGCTCGAGCTCCGTCGAGGACGCGACGGCGCCCTCGCTCAGGACCTCGATCTGGCGCAGCGCCGCCGAACGCTCGCCGTGCTTGCGGTCGAGACGCACGCCGAGCTGGGCCTCGCGCTTGTCGAGGGTCTTGATCTCGCCCTCGATCATCGAGCGCGCGTTGAGCAAGGCGAAGTGCGCCGAGCGCTTCTCGTCGAGCTCGGCCTCGGCGCCAGCCTGTGCGAGCCGCTCGGCGCGCAGCGCGTCGTCGATCCCGGCACGGTGCGCCGCGGCGGTCTCGAATGTCGCCAGCGCCTCGGTCTGCCGCTCGGTCGCGACCCGGCTGCGGTCCTCGAGCTCGACGCGCAGCACGTCCTGGGTCTGGCAGTCCGAGTCGAGACGCGTGCGCCGCTCCGCGATCCGTCCCTGCTCGGCCTCCACGAACTTGAGGCTCTGCTCGGCCTGGTTGAGGCGCATGACCACGGCGTGATGGTCGGCGTCACGGTCGCGCGCGGTGCGCTCGATCTCGATCAGCTCGAGACGCTCGCGCTCGAGATCGGCCTCGGCCTTCGAGAGCGCCACCGCGCCCGCGGCCTGCTCGCGCTGCAGCGACTCGAGCAGTACCGCCTGACCGTTGCGCTCGGTCCGTAGCAACAGCACGTGCCGCCCGGTCAGGTCGGCGTCGAGGCGCCGGATCTCGCTGCGCGCCTGTTCGTAGCGCTCCGCCTTGCGCGCCTGACGCGAGAGCGAGCCGACCTGTCGCTCGAGCTCGGTGGAGGATCGCGTCGACGTGCTGCATGTTCTGGTGGTGGCTTCGAGCTTGCGCTCGGCCTCCATCCGCCGGCTGCGGTAGCGGCTGATGCCGGCGACCTCTTCGATGAACGCGCGCCGGTCGTGAGGCTTGGCGCCGACGAGCTGGCTGACGCGACCCTGCTCGATCACCGAATAGGTACGGCTACCCACTCCGGTGCCGAGAAAGATGTCGGTGATGTCCTTGAGGCGGCACGGCGTGTTGTTGATCGAGTATTCGCTCTCGCCGGTGCGGTAGATCCGCCGGCCGACCGTGATGGCCGGATAACCCTTGTACGGTGCGGGGAGGTCGTCGCCGTCCACACCGAACGTCAGCTGGACCTCGGCGAGTCCGACCTGCTTCATCGACTCGGAGCCGTTGAAGAGCAGGTCCTCCATGCTCCGGCCGCGCAGGCGCTTGTTGCTCTGCTCGCCGAGAACCCACATGAGGGCGTCGGCGACGTTGGACTTGCCGCAGCCGTTCGGTCCGACGATCGCGGTGACCCCGTCGGTGAACTCGAGCTTGGTGCGCTCGGCGAACGACTTGAATCCCACGATCTCCAGCGACTGGATACGCATCCACTACCCCGGTTGTCTTGGAGTTCGGCACGAGACCGTATCGTGCCACGGTTCGGCGCCGAACATACAAGACCGGGTATGGTGTCGCAAGAGGCACCACTACATTTTGTAGGGTACCCGTTTTGCTAGCGGCTCCGGGACCAGGCCGCGCCGCGCGCACGGGAGCGGGGCGAGTGCGGATCGAGCCGGAGCCTCGGGCTCAGCGCCCTTCCACCCCTCGTCTCGAACCGGCCGCTTCATTCCCGCGGCGGAGGCCGCCGCGAGCTTGAGTCACTCTCTGGAGCGGGCAACGGGATTCGAACCCGCGACACCGAGCTTGGGAAGCTCGTACTCTACCAACTGAGCTATGCCCGCCTGACTTCCTGGCCACCCGCGCGCACGACCCGCGTGAGGCCCGATCACTCTATCGCCGTCACAGCTCCTTGAGAAGGTCGGCCAGCTTCTTCTTGACGTTGCGGTAGTCCTCGTCCACCGCGTACACCTTGCTGAAGTAGTCGTAGGCCTCGTCGTAGCGCGCGAGCGCTTCATGGGCGAGGCCGATCTCGTAGAGCAACCCGGTGGCCTTCTCCTGGGTGACCCCCTCCGAGTCGAGCGCTTCCTTCAGGAAATCGATGGCCGTCTCGAGGTCCTCGTTGTCCTCGTGGCACAACGCGATCATCGTCAACGCATCGGCGCGCCAGGTGGGATCCTGCGCCGCGATCTCGAACTCGTGGATGGCGTCGTCGATGAGCGCCATCTCCTTGTACGCGATGCCGAGGTTGTAGTGGGTGTCGGCGTCCTCGACGCCGATCTGCTGCTCGAGCCCCTTCTTGAACTCGCCGAAGACGCGCTCGAAGCCGGATCGAGTGAAGATTTCGGCGTTGTTCGGGTTGAGCGACTCCGGATCGATCTGGCTCGGCATCTTGTCGAGGTAGTCACGGTCGGACTTCAGGCGAATCCGGTCGTCCGCCTCCGTCTCGACGCGGTAGAAAGCGGGGTCGTCCTCGTCGCCGAAAGCCGCCGGCGCCGCCGGCTCGCCCACGTCGAGCCACGATGCCGCCGCCGCTTCCCCGCGGTGCTCCAGGTCGCCCGTTCCATCCTCGGAGAGAGCGCGGGTGAGAACGTCCTCGACGCCCTCGGAGGGGGCCGGGTTGGCCCACTGGTCGAGCGGCTCGTCGGCGTGGAGGTCGTTGCCCGAGGTGGGAGGGGATTCGTACGAGAAGGCGTCGCTCGGCGGGCCACCAGCGGCGAACGGGTCCTCCCCGCCCCCCAGGAAGTCGGGCTCCCGCCCACGCGCGCCGCCTGCCGCGGCTTCGGCGTTGGCCTCGTCGGACCAGTTGTAGCTCTGGATGAAGCTCTCGATCTCGTCGTCGAGGCTCTTGCGATCGACGACCTTGTCGCGGTGCGGCTCCTCGTGCTCCGGCTCGGGTAGCGGCGCATGTGGGGCGGCAGCGTGGGGCGGCGGCAGCGGCGGCTCCGACATCAGCGCCGCGGAGTCGCTGGCCTCGATCCCCCACAGCCGGCGGACGACCGTCGGAAGGTCACCGTGGCGCCCGACCTCGTGACCGAGGTCGGCGACCATCGAGGCCTTCGTGCCCGCTCCCTTTTCGTCGTAGAGCTCCTGGACCACCCGGAGACCTTCGGCGATGTCGCCGTGGGTCTCCAGGAGGCGGGCGAGGACCTTCTCGGAGCGATCGCGCTCACCGCGCTCGGCGAGCAGGCCCGCGACGGTGAGGAGCTGATCGCTCGCCTCGCGCGTGTAGCCCTCCGCGGCGAACAGGTCCGCCAGCTTGAGCCCGAGGTCGACACTCTCGTGGCTGAGCTCGCTCATCCGCTTGAGGACGTGCAGGACCTCGTTCTTTTGCTGGTTGGCCTGGAAGATGACGATCGCGGCGTGGTACTGGTCGATCGCGTCGCGGATCAGCCCCTGGCGCTTGTAGAGGTCGGCGAGCTCGAGGATGATCGTCGAGTTATCGGGGTTGAGCTTCAGGACCTGTTTGTAGGTCGCGATCGCCTTGAGGTTGAAGCCGTCTTCCTTGTACGACTTGGCGACGGTGAGGAACTCTTCCTCGGCGCGCTGCTGGTTCCCTGCTTGGCGTAGAACTCGGCGAGCTTGATCCGAGCGCGGTAGTCGTCCGGGTTCTGTCGGACGATCTCCTCGTACTCGTTGATGAGCTTGTCGTCGCCGCGCCGGCGAAACAGGCTCGTCAGCCCGAGTCGATCGAGTAGCGAGGGCTTGGATCGCTTCCCTTTGGCCAAGACCGCGTCCTTTCCTATCCTGGTTCGCTCGACGGATGCGCCATGGCCGACCTCACGGCCGGCCCCCGAAGCGGGACAAGAAGCTGCTCGTCACGCGCCCCTCGACGAAGTCGGGGTCCGCCAGAATCTGGCGGTGCAGGTCGAGGTTGGATGGAAGGCCGTCGAGAACCATTTCCCGGAGAGCGACCCTCATCTTCGCGATCGCAGCGGGACGGGTCTCTGCGTGGGCGATCACCTTCGCGAGCAACGGGTCGGAGTGAGGGGAGACCGGGTCGTTGACTTGCAGCGCGCTCTCGACTCGGACGCCGCTTCCACCGGGTGGATGATACCGCGCGACTGTACCATACGACCTTTCGAAGGTCACCGGGTCTTCGGCGTAGATCCGGCACTCGATCGCATGGCCGCGCAGCCGTACGTCTTCCTGGTGGATGGCGAGTGGCTGGCCGTCGGCGAGCTGGATCTGCTCCTTCACGACATCGACCCCCGTCACCATCTCGGTGACCGGGTGCTCGACCTGGATCCGCGCGCTCATCTCGATGAAGTAGTAACGGCCCTTGGCGTCGAGCAAGAACTCCACCGTGCCGACGTTGGCGTAGTTGACCGCGGCCGCGGCCTTGATCGCGGCCTCGCCCATCTCCGCGCGCAGCGCCGGAGTCATGGCGCCGCAGGGTGACTCCTCGAGGACCTTCTCGAAGCGGCGCTGGATGGTGCACTCCCGCTCACCGAGGTGGACCGCATTGCCGTCCGTGTCCGCGAGGATCTGGAACTCGACGTGCCGAGCGTCGGTGCAATACCGCTCGACGATCAGGTGCTCGTCTCCGAACGCCGCCCGCACGTCCGCGCGCGCCGTCTCGTAAGCGTCGAGGAAC
This sequence comes from Deltaproteobacteria bacterium, assembly GCA_016713535.1. GTDB lineage: Bacteria > JADJOY01 > JADJOY01 > JADJOY01 > JADJOY01 > JADJOY01. The sequence continues at coordinate 643,920 of JADJOY010000001.1, read as the reverse complement.
TCGCTCGGCTCTCGGACCACGCGCAACCCGCGGCCCCCGGCACCCGACGCCGCCTTGATGAGCACCGGAAAGCCGACGCCAGACGCCGCGCGGAGGGCCTCGCGGGCATCCGAGATCTTGCGTGGGATGCCTGGCAACACCGGCACGCCTGCGCGACTGACCACCTCGCGGGCCTTTCCCTTGTTTCCCATCAACCGCAGGTTGCGCAGCGTCGGCCCGATGAACGTGATGCCGCAGTTGTGGCAGACCTCGGCGAACGCCGCGCTCTCGGACAGCAGGCCGTAGCCGGGATGGATCGCGTCGGCGCCGGTGGTCTCGGCGGCGCCGAGGAGCCGCGGCACGTTGAGGTAGCTCTCCGCGATCGGCGGGGGGCCGATGCACACACTCTCGTCGGCGAGGCGGACGTGGAGCGCCTCGCGCTCGGCCGTCGAGCACACGGCGACCGTGCGGATCCCCATCTCGCGGCAGGTGCGGATGATGCGGAGCGCGACCTCGCCCCGCGTGGCGATCAACACCTTGCGAATCATGGGCATCGGGTCGGAGGCCTCGAGAAACCTGGCCGGGACACCGTCAAAGGATCGGCTCGACCAGGAACAGGTGCTGACCGTACTCCACCGGCTGCCCGTCCTCGACGAGGATCTTCGCGACCCGTCCCTTCACGTCGCTCTCGATCTCGTTCATCACCTTCATCGACTCGACGATGCAGAGCGTCGCGCCCGACTCGACCACCGAACCGACCTCCACGAACGGCGGCTTGCCGGGGGCCGGGCAGCGGAAGAACGTGCCGACCAGCGGCGACGAGATCGCGCGGTACTCCTCGTCCGAGGTCGAGAGCTCGCGCGAACCAGGGTCCGAGCGAACCGGCATCGCCGGCTCGGGCATCCGGTAAGCGACAGGCGCAGGGGTCGCCTCGGCCGCCCCGCTCGGCAGCGACCGCACGATCTCGAGCTTCTCTCCCTCTCGCTCGAGTCGAAACTCGCGGACGTCCGTCTGGATCAGGAACCGGATCAGATCGGTGATCTCGCGGTCCGTCACGACTTCCCTCGCGAGCTCGAGAGGCGCTCGACGTATTCGCCCGTGCGGGTGTCGACCTTCACGGTGTCCCCTTCGTTGAGGAAGAGGGGCACCTGGATCGACGCGCCCGACTTCCGAGCACCGCGGGCTTGGTGCCCCCGGTCGCCGTGTCACCGCGGATGCCCGGATCCGTCCTCACGATCGCAAGCTCGACGAAGATCGGCAGCTCGATCCCGATCGGCCGGCCCTTGTAGACCTGGACCTCGATGGTGACGCCGTCCTTGGTCCACTGGATGTCGGAACCGAGCTCCGTGGCGGTGTAGGTGTGCTGCTCGTAGCTCGTCGTGTCCATCAGCGTGATGTCCTCACCGACCCGGAACAGGTACTGCATCTCGTGGGTCTCGACGTCTGGAACATCGACCTTGTCGCCCGAACGGAAGGTCTGGTCGAGCACCTTGCTCGTGATCAGGCTCTTGAGCTTCGTGCGCACGAACGCTCCGCCCTTGCCTGGCTTCACGTGCTGGAAGTCCACGATGATGAAGGGCTCTCCGTTCATCTCGATCTTGAGGCCCTTGCGAAACTCCGCGGTCGAAATCATGTCGAACCCCTCACGACTGCAGGATGGATCGCTCGCGGGCGATTCGGCTCGCGAGCGCGTCGAACGGCGTCAGACGGGCCCCAGTCGACTCAGCTCGCGCCGGATCCGGCCGAGGTAGCCTTCGAGCGCCTGCAGCTCGCGCCGCGTCGAGTCGCCGGCCGGCACCCCCGCGGGCGACTCGGCACCGCGTGCGCCCGCTGGCGGACCACTCGTCATCAGGCCTTTCAGTGTCGCGACCTCGGGTGCGTCCCCCAGCTCCGCCACGAGGGCGTCGATGAGCTGCTGGGCGTCGGCGCGCATTCCCTTCGCCACGTAGATCCGCGCCAGCAGGGCCCGGCCCGCGACGTGGTCCGGATGCGCCTCGAGGCCGCGCTGGCACACGTGGAGCGCGGTGTCGGCCATCTGCATGCCTAGGTAGCGCTCCGCCAGCTTCACGAAGGCCGCCGGATCCGACGTGGTCGGAACCCGGGCGGGTGTGCCCTTCCTCGCGCCGTCGGGCCCGGCCTGTGCGTCGGGCGCTGCGCGGCGAACCGGAGCCGCCGACTTGCGACCCCGTCTCAGCCACGCCTTGAACCGTGCCCAGAGTCCCAACTCGGAATCTCCTACGCCGCTCCGGCCGCCGCGGGCCGTGCACACCCGAGTTCATAACAAACCCGGGCGGGCGGAAGGTCCGCCCGCCCGGTTGCTATCGATTCTCGCCTTTGGATGAATGCGGGACGCGCGCACCGCGCGCGTCCCGCATTTCGCTCAGACCGCCTCGGAACTCAGGCGCCCTCCTCGGCGAACGTGATCGAGGCCGAGCCGGACACGTTCGACAGCAGGTCCGTCGCGGTGATGATGAAGGAATCACCGTCGCTCACGCTGGTGTACATGTGCGAGACCGTCGCCGTTCCAGTCGCATCCGTGAGCGCGGTCTTGTTCGCCGTACCGTCGCCGAAGTTGAAGGTCACGGTACGTCCGGCCACCGAGCCCTCTGGCGTGGTCACGTGCGCCTGGATGCGATCCGCAAAGTAGTTGATCGGTCCGGGCGGCACGAACGTGACGTCGAGGCTGTCGACCGTGACCGTGACCTCCTCGGTCGCAACCTCGATGTCGACCACCTGCTCGAGCCTGCTGACGTCGTCCACGGCATTCACCGTGAAGGTCGTCCCCACCTGCAGCGCCCGGGTAACGGCACCCGACAGGAACAGGCTCGCTCCGGCGGCACCCGTGCCGCCAGCCCTCACGGTGACCGGGTTCGGGGTGATCGTGCCGACCGGCGTCGAGAACTTGATGTGGTGATCGACCTTCGGTGCGGCCGTACCGAGACCCCCGGACGTATCCGTCACCAAGACGCCGAGTGCGATCGTCTGGTCGGTGCCATCCGGGCGGACCGATCCAGGCTGCGCCGTCAGGGTGAACTGGCTCTCGGTCTGGAACTCGCCGACGGCGAACGTGCACAGCACCGGAGTCGCCCCCGGGGCGGTCATCACGATGTTCACGGTCTTCCCATCGTCGTCCGGATCGACCCTCAGGAACTGGTCGCTGACGCCGGTGTTGTCCGTCGCGTCCGACGTGTGGTTCTGGAGCGTGCGGTCCCAGATTCCGACGGTGGTCGTGTAGTAGATCCGGACGTCCTCGATCGCGGCATCCTCTCCTACCTGATTGGTCCGACTCGCGCGGACTGCAATCTGCCGCTTCGCCGGCAGGTCGCCCGAGGTGAGCTTCGTCGGACACTCGAGTACCGCGAGCTTCACGTTCGCGAACGTCTCTGCGAACGTGAGCTCGACCTCCGTCGCCGCACCAAGGCCCAAGCTCGCCGGACCAAGCGCGTTGATGAAGGTCTTGCCCGGCGTGAATCCCGACCGGAACACGCACTCGGCCGTGCCGTCCGTACCCGTGTAGGCGAGACACGACGTCGGGTAGAGCGAGTCCTCGGCATCCGGGTCGACGGTGACCCACGTGATGTCCGCGAGGTCGGCGGCGAACAGGATCGGGGCACCTACGCGCGCGATACCCCGGGCGTCGGTGAGCGTAGCCCGCGCGGTCACCAGCGTCGTTCCATCGGCGGGAATGACGGCCTGATCCGTCGTCACCGTCGCGGCGCCGATCGGCGGTGGCGGGGTGTCGGTCGGGTCGCCTGGGATGATGCCCTGATCGCCCTCCGTGCCGCCGTGACATGCGGCTACGGCAAGCAGAGCCACCGCCATCATCCAGCGGGCCTTTCGACGGGAATTGGTCATCGGGAACTTCATTCGCGGTTCCTCCTGCGGGAGATCCGTGCGATTTCTTGCGTTTAGCTCTCTTGGCATCGGCGCCGCCGGCGTGCGTCGGCGCCCTCGGCGAATCGCCACCTGTTCAGTCAATGATGAAGTCGAGGTCCCCGTGGGTCTTGATGCTGAGACCACCCTCCGTCACGCCTTCCCACGTCACGCGGGCGCGCACCGGGAACGGCAGCGCCGGATAGGACAACGGATCCTGCGTGATCGCGACGGTGTCGTCACCGAGCAGGAGGGGGAACTCTCGGCAGTCCGGAGTCGAGCGGGTCGATGCTCCCCGCCATCACCCAGTCCCGCGCCGGGATCTCACCGCCCGGCAGCGAGTACTCGACATGCAGGTTCCTGGGCAGGATCCGGACGCCATCCGTGGTTGGCACCGGGCTACCCGTCGAGCCCTGACCACCGGTCGACGGGATGGGATTCCCTGTCGTCTCGTTGGTCACCTGCACGTTGACCGTGCATAGCTGCCCGAGCGTGCAGGGTGTTGCCTCGTCGATCACGAGCGCCGTGGACACGACCAGGCCCGATAGCGCGGACGAACAGGCGCCGCCCTCGTAGAACCCCCTGAAGCTCAGGCTCTGTCCGAAATCGTTGTGGCTGACGTCGCCGCAGCCGAGCATCATCGTTACAAGGCCCGAGCCCGCGAGCGTCGCAAGCCGTCGAAGCATCCGTCGGTTCATCGCTTCCTCCCAGAAGTCTTTCCCGACCCCAGAATCGTCATTCCAATCACGCCGCCGCCGCAACGAGCTGTCGAGCCAACGACGCCACCGGCACCCAGTGAAAGGTCGTCCCGCCGATCGAGGCGGGCGCCACGAATCGCACCGAGTCACCGACTGTCTTCTTGTCACGCACCAGCGCAACCTGCACCTCTTCGACCGTCAAGCCGGGCCGCCTGGTGGGCAACCCGAAGGCCTCCAGCAGCGCGCAGATCCGCCGCGAGACCTCGGCGCTCGTCCAGCCCCGGCGCTTCGACAACCGGGCAGCCGAAGCGAGCCCGATCGCCACCGCCTCGCCGTGCAGCGCACCCCGATAGCCCTCGATCTTCTCGATGGCATGCGCGAGCGTGTGCCCGAGGTTCAGCACGGCGCGCAGCCCGGTTTCGTTGGGGTCGTGACTGACCACGTCGGCCTTGACCGCCAGCGCGCGCCGGACCAAGTCCCTGAGCAAGGCGGGCCGACGTTCCAACACCGCCGCCGGGTCTGCCTCCATCCGTTCGAAGAGCTCCGCGTCGCCGATGACACCGGCCTTCACGACTTCGGCTAACCCTGCCCGGTACTCGCGGTCGGGCAGCGTCTCGAGCGCCGCCATGCTCGCGAAGACCGCCCTCGGCTGATAGAAGGCGCCGATCAGGTTCTTTCCCAGCGCATGATCCACGGCGGTCTTGCCGCCGATGGCCGAGTCGACCTGGGCAAGCAGCGTGGTTGGGACCTGGATCAACGGAATTCCCCGTAGGTACGTCGACGCGACGAAGCCACCGAGGTCACCGACGACCCCTCCACCCAGAGCCAGGAGTGGCGTAGACCGATCGACCCCAGCCCGCACCAACGCGTCCCAGAGCTTCCCGGCGCGCGCGACGGTCTTCGACGGCTCACCTGCAGGGACAACGAGCTCAAGCACCTCTCGCCCACCTCGCTCGAGCTCCGTTCGCACCGCCGACCCGTGATGCTCGAACACGTTCCGATCGGTGACCAGCACCGCACGTCGTCCGGGCGCAACCCTCGCGACCTCGGCCGCAAGGCCGTCAAAGCCGCCCGCCTCGAGCCGGATCTCGTACTTGACCCGCGTGTCGAACGACACCCGTATCGCGGAGCCGCGACCGCGTCCTCGATCTCGGGGTGCCATCGTCGTCGCCGAAGCATTGCTGGGAGCTCGCTCGCTCGTGGCAGGGTTTTCACCCGGCTCACCGCCTAGAGACCCGCCCTCAGCCCTCTGCCCGCTTGATGATCGTCGGCGTGATGAAGACGATGAGCTTGTTCTTCTTCTCCTGCTCCGAGTCCTTGCGGAACAGCACGCCGATCACGGGGATATCGTTGAACCACGGCACGCCCGACCGATTGATCGTGCCGTTGATCTGGAAGATGCCGCCGATCACCGCGGTCTGACCGTTCCGGATCAGGACCTCCGTCTCGGCGGACTTTCTCGCAACCAGCGGGTTCCCCTCGACCGTCTGAGAGAAGTCGGGCGTGTCGTTGTTGACCTTGATCTTCATCACGATGCTCTCGTCGGGCGTGATGTGCGGCGTCACGGCCAACTGAAGCTTCGCTTCCTGAAAGGAGACCTGCGCGCCCTCTTCCGACACCGTACGGAAGGGGATGTCGAAGCCCTGCTCGATCTTCGCTTCCTTGTTGTCGATCGTGATGACGCGTGGGCTCGAGATGAGCTTGCCGTGGCCGGTGTCCTCGAGCGCCGAGATGATCAGGTCTAGCGTGAACGTGTCGTCGATGCTCTGGAGGCTGAGGCCGAGCACGCCACCGGAGTCGGTCGAGACCGGCGCCGGCAGGTTCACGATCAAGGGCGAGCCCGACGGACCGGAAATCAGCGAGGTGAGGCCCTGGCTCTGGCCGCCCTGGCCCTTGCCGGTCGGGAAGCCGCCGACGGTGACCGTATTCGGGAAGTTGACGCCGGTCGGGTTACCAGTCTCGGGGCTGGCCACGTAGCCGGTGCCCCATTGGATACCGAGGTTCCGGGTGAAGTTGAGCGTGGCCTCGACGATGCGCGCCTCGATCAGCACCTGCGGCGTCGGCGTATCCAGGCTGTGGACCAGGTCGGTCATCACTTCGACGACCCGATCGGTGTCCTTGATGATGAGCGCATTGGTCCGCTCATCGACGTCGATCGATGCGTCGTCACGCTTGCTCGCGACCTGCTGCAGCTTCGCGAGGAGGTCTTTCGCCGTCGCGAAGTTGACCGGGATGATCTTGAGGATGACCGGTTCGAGCTTCGCGGAGCGCTCCTGCGTCCGCAGCCGGGCCTCCTGCTCCTTCTCGAGGACATCGAGCGGCGCGATCCGGACGATGTTGCCCTCACGCTCCTTCCCCAGATTCTTGGTCTTGAGGACCAGATCGAGGACCTGATCCCAGGGAATGTCCTTCAGCTTGATCGTGATGCGGCCCTGAACTTGGTCAGAGATGATCAGGTTGAGACCCGAGATCTCCGAGATCAGTCGCAACACGTTCTGGATCTCGGCCTCTTGCACATCGATCGAGATGCGCTCGCCGACGTACTTGCTGGGCGGCTGGAAGAATCCCGTAAGACTCTCGTTGCTCACGATCGGGGCCGCCCCCACCTCCGCGGTCGCAGGCTTCGCGACAGCCCCCTCGATGTCGCTGAGGACCGCGGGCGCGGATCGGCGCGCACGCGGCGCCGGCTTCGCATCCTCGGATACCGCGGCCAGTGCCGGGACGACGACCGGCTTCGGCTCGATCGGCGCCGCAGGCGCGACCGTCACGGCGGCCACCTCGACTGCAGGCGCGGCCCCTTCGACGGCGCGAGTCGGCGCGGGCGCCGGCTCCATGGCGACCACCGGCGCCGGGCTCTCTACCGTCAACCGAACCAGCCCCTTGTCGCGGTCGATCCGAGCCTTCGAGCCGGGAACCACGTCGACGACGACGCGGACGTCGCGACCGTCGTCCGCCAGGGAACGGAACACATCGAGGTGGCGCACTGGCCCGGCAGACTTCGAATCAGCCCGCCCCTCCGCCTCCCTCGCGAGAGCCACGTTCATGAAGTTGATCGCGACCGTACCGTCGCCCAGGTCGAAGAGCTCGCCGTCGACCGCGCCCGCCCCTCGCACCGTCAACACCGACCGTTGCGAATCCTGCTGGAGCGTCACGGCCTCGATGCGGCCGACCGGCTCGAGCGCAGCACGAGGCTCCGCCTCGGCGCCCTGGGCGCCGACCTGCTCCATCCCGCTGTCCACTCCCGCCTCGGCCGCGGCCTGCACTCGCCCGGCCGTCACGGTCAGCGCGATCAGCACGAACGCCGTCAACCACCGTTGCCGTACCTGGCCGCGCGGGCTCTTGAGGTGCGCCTCGAGCATGGGAGATTCTCCTTCTCCTTCTTGTTCAGTCCGGATCGGTGCGTCGGTCATCTGGCCATGGCCTCGGGGCCGCTTCGCTCGGGCCTTTCGGCACCCGCCGCGAGCCGCCCGTGGTTCATCAGCTCGGCTGCTTGTCTTTTTCTTCGGGGTTGCGGAGCAGCAACGGAATCTCCTGGCGCCGCTCGCCGCCCCGGGTGTCCTTGTAGGTCTCGACGACGATCACGCGGTCGTCCTCGATTCGCGCCACCCGGCCCTTCCAGCGACCGATGGTGGTGCCGATCTCGATGATGTAGCCGCGACCCGTCGAATCCTCGACCATCGCGCGTGGCGAGCCGGGCGTCTGGATGATCGCGGTGAGCTTCCATTCGACGACGTCGAGCTCCTCGAGCGGCGTTGCCGGAGGGCCGACCGGCGCTTCCGCCGCGGCGGTCTCGGCCACTCGGTTCTCGAACATCTCCTGCGGCGGACGGAACGGATCACGCTTCCCGCCCGGATCGTACGAGTACTCCTCGAAGGTCTGCTCCTCGTCGACGGCTGCCACCTTGGTCTCGGCTGGCTTCGGAGCCGCGGGCGCCGCAGGCTGCTCCGCCTCCTGACCGCCGGTCGAGCAGGCCGCAGCGCCCATGAGCGCCAGCAGGATCCCAATCGAGGTCGCTTTCTGGATTCGCATACGCGTCACCCGTTCCCGAAATCAGCGCGGCCCTGGTACACCCGTCCCGCCCGATCCGTCGCCTCAGCCCGCACCGGCCTGGAGGAAGCGATAGGTCGTGATCTTGCCTTTTGCCGCGAGCGCCACGAACCCACCGGCCTGCGTGTCCGTCTTCGTCACGGACAGGTCGGTGAGATTCACGATGCGGTGCAACTTGCCGAGCTTGTCGAGGAACACGGCGAGCTGGGTGAACTCGCCTTTCACGTTGATCGAGACCGGCACCTCTGCGTAGAACTCCTGGGGCACCTCGGGCAGAGGCTCGAAGACCTCGAGCTCGAGGCCCGACTGCTCGACGAGATTCGACACGCTGAAGAGCAACTCGGGGATCTCGCGCTCGTTGGGCAGCATCTTCACGGCCTGCGCGAGCTTGGCGTCGAGCTTCTCGTATTCCTTCTTGAAGGCGTCGAGGTTGGCCGCGATGATCTCCTTCTCGGCCTTCTCGTTGGTGAGCTTGTTGATCTCGTCGTCCTTGCTCTGGATCTCCGCCCGCTTCGGCACGTAGCTGAGATAGAGATAAAGACCGAGGATCACCACGATCACCACGACCAACGCGATCAGCTTCTTCTGAAACGGAAGCTCGATCAGGGTGTCCGCTGTCAACGCCATGGTCCCTCCGCGACACGTCTCGACAGAATCACGCGACCCGCCCGCTCAACCTTCGTCGCCACCCTTCGCACCACCGCCTGCCGGCTTCTTGGGCGGCGGCGGGGCCGCCGGCTTGGGCGCGGGCTGAGGCGCGGAGATCGTGGACTGGGCACTGATCTCGAAGTTGCGCACACGCTTCTTGTTGATCTCGATCGGCTTGATGAAGAGCAGCTCGACGCCCTGGAAATACGGCGAGGCCTCGAGCTTCTGCAGGAACTGGGAAATACTCTCGTCGTCGATGCCGTTGCCTGCGATCCGGAGAAGGCCACCCTCCTCCTTGTAGCTGATCAGCCAGACCTCCTCGGGGACCTTCATGCTGAGGTCGTCGAGGATTCGAACCGGTCCGGTCTTCTGCTTGCGAAGCTGCTCGATGATCCCGATCTTCTGCCGCAGCTTCTCTTGCTTGGCCTTGAACGCGTCGACTTCCTTGACCTTGCGCTGAAGCTCCTCGATCTCCGACTTGAGCTTCACGATCTGATCTTCTCGAGCCTGAAGCTTGGCGGCCTGCGCGGTGCTCAAGAAGATGATGACGGCGGCCACGGCCACTAGCGCGACGACCGAGATGATCACGAACTCCCGGTTCTTCGTGTCTCGCTTGACCGCCTTGGCCGGCAGCAGGTTGATCTTGATCATCGGACGGTCTCCGCAGCTCGATTCGAAGCGACCACCACGCGCGCAACCATCAGACCTTGTCGCCCAGACGCCTGAGCGCGAGCCCGATCGCGACAGCCGCGGCGGGCCCGACGGAGCTCAGGTAGTCGGCATCGAACTTCCCGGGATCGCACTGGATCGCGTTGAACGGGTTCGCCACCTCGACGGGCAGACCGAGCTTGTCCTGCATCGCCTGGACGAGCCCCCGGGCCCGCGAGCATCCACCCGAGAGCACGACCTTGTTGATACGGTCGTCACCGGCGGATGAACTGAAGAACTGGATCGACCGCTGGATCTCGCCGATCAGCGCGTCGTTGACGCCCGAGATGATCTTCTCGACGTCGCGCTGGTTCACACCTTCGACATCCTGGCCAACCTTCGCCGCCTCGGCGTCCTGATAGCTCAGGTTGAGCTTCTTCTGGATCTCTTCGTTGTACTGATTGCCGCCGAACGAGACGTCACGCGTGAAGTTGCTCACTCGACCCTTGGTGAAGTTGATGTTCATGACGCTGGCGCCGATGTCGATGAGCGCCAGGACCTCGTCTTGGACGACCGGGTAATTCACCTCGTACATGTTCTCGATCGCGAAGGCGTCGACGTCGACGATCACCGGACTCAGCCCCGCCTCCCGGATGACGTCCACGTAGTCGTTGATCAGCTCCTTCTTGGCGGCGACCAACAGGACCTCCATCTGGGTCTGGTCGCCGGGGACCGGACCGAGGATCTGGAAGTCGAGATTCACGTCACTGATCTCGAAGGGGATGTACTGCTCCGCCTCCCACTGAATCGACTCCTCGAGCTCTTCCTGGCTCATCACCGGTAGGTTGATCTTGCGGATGATGAGCGAGTGACCCGACACGGAGGTGGCCACGTCGGTCGCCTTCACCTGGTGGGTCTTGACCAGATCCTCGATGGTGTCGATCACGGTGGTGGCGTCGATCAAGGCGCCGTCGACGATCGCTTCCGGAGGCAGGGCAGCCATTCCGAAATTCACCAACTCAAACCCGCCCTTACCCTCCTTGAGTTCAACCAGTTTGATAGCCGACGATCCGATGTCGAGGCCAAAAAGGCTTGATTTACGCGAAAAGAGCATCGGTCGCTACCTCCGTACGACGCCGCGCGCAGCACCGCCGGGAACCGGAACGCGCGCATTGTAGGGGTCGCCCTTCTTCAAAGTCAACGACTTTTTTCGCTTTTCAGGTTGACCCGCGACGCGGGGTGACCTCCCGGATCGGCACGGGCCGGAGGGACCGGCGCGACGCGCAGGGCCAGAACTCATCACCCAGGAGCGAAACGAGGCCAGGCGTCGAGCCCGGCCTCGTTTCAGCGCTGCTCCGAACCCGCGACCGCGGGGTCGTAGCCTGGCGTCAGAACGGCTCGCGCCAGTAAATCGTCTCCATCGGGATCTGGGGCGCTGGCGCCTCCACACCCGTCACCACATGGTATCGAAGGAAGTCGGGCGGGAACCCGTCCGGCGGCGCACCGAGCGCCTTGTAACCCGCCGTGTTCGCCACCGCGACCGGGTTCTCGGGGGCGGTGAAGTACTTCCCGCCGCCGTTCGACGTCACTCCTCCCTTGAGTGTGAAGTTGACGATCCCGCCGGTCGAGTAGTCGAAGGCGAGGATCGAGCCGGTGCCGACGTTGTAGCAGACGTTCGTGATCGGGCTGACCGGGCGCATGGTCTCGACGATCACCGCTCCCCCGAGGATCGCCGGGGACCCGAGGATGCGCTCGCTGCCGGTGGCGCCAGCGATCCCGCTGCCGGCGTTGTTCTTGAGGCACTGGTAGTAGCCGCCCGACGTGGTCGGGGGGTGAGTCCCGGACGGCGGGTCCTGTGCCGCGGTCACGGCCGGGTCGGTCGTGGCCGGCAGCGTCCGGTTGTCGAGGTCGCCTCCCGAGTTGGAGGCCGACCCGTCACTGCTCGAGGTGGTCGCGTTCGCGCCGTCACTGCAATTCGTCTCGTCGTCGAAATCGAGGTACTGGGCTGCGCCGCTCACCGCGTCGTCGACCACCGAGAAGATCCGGAACTTCTCGTCGGAGCCGGTCTCGTCGACTGGATAGAGCCCCTCCGCGAGGTCCGTCGGGCCGAACGCCAGGCTGCCGTCGCCCCAGACCACCAGCAAGGGGGGTGACGACCCGAGGAGGGTCTGGTTCTTGGCGGGCGTCATGGTCGGTCGGCTCACGATCGGATGAGCCGCATCCACGGTGGAGGTGTCGGAGCCGGGGAAGAAGAGCACCCTGGTCTCGACGTCGTTCGAATCCGGAGCCGTGAAGCGGCCTCGCCACAGCCGGCCACCCAGGTCACCCCAGTACAAGACGTCGGCGCGCTGGCCCGCGTACGTCGCATCGTCGGAGTTCGTGATGTCCGCGCCCGCGATGCTGGTCCGGAACGGTGCGATGAACTGGCCGCCCGTGCAGGCGACCCCGGTGCCACCGATGCAGACCGGGCCAGCGTTGGGTCCCGAGGTGATGGCGCTGTCACTGACCTTGAGCGGAAGGCCGTTCGAGGTGCCGCTGTCGAGATCGATCAGCGACCCGGTGCTGACGTCGATCGCGAGGAGGTAACCAGCACCGGTCGAGGGGCTGCCCGACACGGTCTCGATCGTGTCCGGGCCGGAGAGCACGTACATGACCGGGTTGCCGTCGGTGGTGCGCGCCCGAGTCACGAACGGAATCGACCACGAGCGGCCGAGCCGATCCTGCGAGTTGTCGTCCTGCCCGTTGTCCTCGCAGTCCGCGAAGCGGGAACGCTCGGTCGGGTCGGAGGTTCCGGGCGAGGCGTCGAGATCTTCGTCGCACTGCGCGTCCGCCCGAACGGGATCACCGGCGTCGGTGTGCCCATCGTCCCGGAACTCATCGAACTCCCAGAGCAACGTGGGGTACGTGTACGACACCAACGCGCCGCTCGCGTCCTTGTCCTCGAGGCCCATCGCCTCGCTCGGGTCGGTCACGTCGAGCGCCATGTAGCCGTGGCCGCCGTTTCGATCCCCGATGACCAGCACGGTGCGCCACCCGAAGAGCGGCGCGCCCTCCGAGTTCGGATAGACCTTCGCGTCGAAGATGCGGGCGGTGAGGTCGACGCCGTCCTCGTGGATGCGGTTCCCGAGCCCGTCTGTCGTGCCGTAGGAGGCGTTCGCGTAGCGCTTGAGACGGTTGAGGAGCTCGTGCGGCCAGATGGCGAAGAGCTCACCTCCGGCCTTGGCGCCCGCCGAGTTGACGAGCGTGCCGTTGACGCGGATCGACGTGCTGCCATCGACGTTGAACGCGTGCAGCGAGCCACCGTTGGTGCCGATGTAGGCCGCGCGAGGGCGATCGAGCACCCGCGCCTGGTACTCCTCGAAGTCGGTGAGACCGTCGCCGTCGGCGTCGGCGTCGCTGGCCTGGATCGAGAGCGAAGGCCCCACGATGACCGGGCTCGAGTTCGCCGAGTCGTAGAGCCGCCACACGCTGTTGCCGGCGGTGCCGTCGCCGTCGAAGTCGCGGCTGCGGTACGTGGTGGCCGGCAGTACGGCGCTCGTGTCGGCGGCGATCTGCGCCGGCGTCATCCCGATCGTGTAGTCGATGAGGGCGAACGCGTTGCCGTCCCGGTCCGTCCAGCCCTGCGCCACGTTCACCTCGGCATCGAGGAAGAAGGGCGCGCCGGTGCTGTGCACGTTCTTGAGGCTCGTGCGCGGCGTGCCGGTGCACGCGGACTGGGTCGCGAACGGGCCACCGGCGGTCGTCAGGTCGAGGTTGGACGTGCCGAACGCGACCCGCTCGTCGCTGCCGGCTACCCGACCGTCGCAGTTGAGGTCGAGCGTGGTGAACGTGCTGCGGGCCTGCGCGGCCACGGACAGATCCCGCGCCGCCAGCAGCGAGCCCGCCTCCCAGAACGCCAGCGGCTGTCCCGACTGGGTGATCTCCCGGGCGAACAGGAAGCCTTGCCAGTTCTGCGGCTTGTAGCGCGCGTCGATCACCACGTCCTTGATGTTCGTCGAGTCCGAGCGTGCGATGCCGAGCGCGAAGACACCGGCCGGGATCACCGCGTCGCCGCTGTTCTTCACGTCGTTGAAGATGCCGCGCAGGGCGTTCTCGACGTCGCCGAAGCTCCGCGCCGGGTAGTACGAGTTGGTGCCACCCGCGGCGGCAACTGCCGCCACCGAACGCTTCACGGTGGTGTCCCAGTCCGCGTCGAGACCGATGATGTAGGTCTTCGCCTCGGACGTGGAAGCGCGCATGGCGGCCGCGATGTTGTCCGGGCAGGTCTTTGACGCGGTCGCGTTCGAGGGGAACGGCTGAGCCGGCGAATCGGGGTAGCCGGGCAGTCGCTCGCCCACCGACGTACTGCATGCGACGTCGGCGCACGAGTCCGGGCTGTCGGTGATGATGACCAGCGCGTTGGACGAGCCGCAGGCGTTGGTATCAGCGCTGAAGATGCCGCTGCTCGTGACGCTGTTGGGCAATGTCGACGAGGCGCCCGGACAGTCGCCGTTGGCGCCGCAGGCGTCGCGAAGGATTCCCGACAGTGACATCACGCCACCAGGCACTCCGTAGCGGTTGTCGATCGCGGCGCGGATCGTCGCGTTGTCGTCTCCTACCGAGGACTGGAACGTGGTGCCCGAGGTGTTGGTTCGCCCGAGCCCCATGCACTCGTGCCAGCGATTGTCTCCACCGGTGTTGCGGTTGACGTCTGGCTCGAGCAGCGCGACCGAGCGGTTGCAGGGCTCGTCGCCGTTGGCGTCGCAGCCGAAGCTGGCGCCCAGGGTATTGGTGGAGCCCGGCCCGTAGAAGTTGGCCACGCGCAGGTCGACGCGCAGGCGGTTCTCGGTGTAGTCGGCGTCTTTGTCGAACGGCGGGTAGAGCCCGGGGCTCAACTGATAGGTCTTGAAGAGCGCGACCGCGGCCTTCCCCTTCACGTTTTGCTGGTAGAAGTCGTCGTAGCCGTCGGCGTCCGCGTCCTCGGTGGCCGAGTCGCCGAGATCGTCGAGGGCGCAGTTGAGCACCGAGCCGTCGGCCAGGGTGCGAAATCGGTTCAGCCCCAGGAACCCCTCGACCGCGCACAGCGACGCGCGCAGCTTGCTATCCCGCCAACGAGTCGAGGTCGCACCGGGATCTTGCATCCGGATCGGGTAGTTGAAGTTGAACCCGGTGATCGGGTCGAGATACGGGAAGTCCCCGCCGATTCGCTTGAACGGCACGCCTCCGCCCGAGGTGGGCTGGTAGTTGAAGCGGGCGTTGAGCTGGTAGGTCGGATCCGAGTCCCACGAGTACACCGCGCGATCGTCGACGCCGTCGCCGGTGCCCGGTGGCGTCAGCAACTCGCAGGCCGTGCCGGCCCGGGCGCACACGTCCCCGGTACCGTCGGGACCGGTGTAGTCCGCGCCCTCGCCGTAAGTCGTCCCGACGAATTGAAAGCCGGTACCCTCCGCACACGAGTTGGTGACGCAACCGATCGTCTCGAAGTCGATGTCCGGATAGAGCCGCGCCATGAACCCCAGGTACTGATCGTAGGGCGCCCCCGGCCGTGTCGTCGAACACGTTGACGTTCTTGACGTCGGGTAGAAGTGGCCCCTGCCCGTCGGTGGGTTCCGCGAGCGTGCTGTCCCCGCAGTAGAGGCGGAAGAGTGCGGGGTTGAAGAGCGTCGGCGACGCCGCATAGCTGGAGCCCGTGGCGCCGCCAGTACACGCGCACCCGGGACCGACGCAGCCGGAAGACGGGATCGTCTCGTTGAAGTCCGCCGCGACGAATCCCACCCGCCCCGTCGAGATGTCCTCCATCATCGAACCGGTGTGGCCGACGACGACCGCCACGTTGGGCGTCGCGGTCGTCGTGGACCCATTCACGGCCGGCGGATTCTGCGCTTGCAGCCCAGGCACGAACTGCGGCGCGGCCGAAGCGGCCGCGACGAGGGCGAACGACGCCACGAGCGCGGCCGAGGACGACCACGCGATCCGGCGACATCGATTCATCAGGCTCCTCCGTGGTTCGATCCGGACGACCGCGGACGCGTGACCGGCTCGCATCGAGCGCCGGCTCATGTCGCCGCCTTCGGGTCGTAGGCGACCGATTGGTAGTCGTTCTGGTCGCCGCCGATCATCCGGAACGACCGCTGGGTCCGTGACTCGAGGTTGGCGTTGGTCCCACAGCCTTCCGCCAGCGAGTGCGTCACGAACTGGTACTGCTGCGTCGTGCCGGTCTGCTCACCCGCGATCAGCGCCACCTTCGACTCGCGGTTCAGGAGACGGATCTCGTGAAGTACTTGAACTTGCCGCCGGTCTGCGTCGCGGTCTGCAGGATCCGTCGGCCGAGGACGCTGCGGTGCACTTGGCCGCCGCGCGTCGCTGGCCTTCGAGCTGCCGCTGACGATGTCGTCGCCGCAGTTCTGAGGTTCCAGAACGTCAGGGGTTCGACGCGTAGGCGTTGTTGGTGCTGTTCTTGCGATCCTTCCGGGTGATGATCTCCGGATGGTTCTGGACGTCGAGCCGCGCCGTCTGGATGCCCACGTCGGCGGCGTTGAGCAGCTTGTTGTAGCAATTCTCGTTGGCCGTGATCTTGAGGTCCGAGATCGAGGCCGTCACCGCGCCGATGCCGATGATGGTCGTGGTCGCGAGGATCAGCAGCACGAGCACCAGGGCGATGCCCCGGTTCCCCGAACGCCGGCGCGACGCTGCAACTACGCCTTGCATGGATCCACTCCTCTCGGGCCTCGACCTTCGCGCCCCGCTGACCGGCCGCCCCCCGCGGCCATCATCGAACCCTGTTCCGAACGATCGCACTGGACGCGAGGTGACGCGCCCGGAAGTCGACATCCGCACCACCCACCGTCGTACCGAGCCGCGCGCGATCCTGCGCCGCGCCCGTCAGACGCACGTCCACTCGAACGATGTTCTCGAGGATCTCTTCGTCCGCTGGCGGCGCCGCGGCGCTCGACTGCGGCACCGCGGTGAGCGCCGCGAGCTCGGCGGCGCTGAAGAGACAGTCGCCGTTGGTGTCACCGAACAGGACGTCCTCGGTGGTGTCGAGCGACCCGTCGCAGTTGTTGTTGATCTCGCCGTCGTCGTCGCGGTCGATCCAGTACGAGAACGCCGGCCACACCCGGTTGGTGGGGTCCGCGAGCTCGTCGACCAGCTCGGCGGCGTCCGTCGTGCTGTCGCCGCGGCACGGCCCGCGCAGGCCCGAGGCCACCTTCGCGACCGACGTCGTGTTGTCGGTCGACACCGCGCTGGTGCGGTTGAGCGCGACGACGCGGTAGAGGTTGTAGAGCGGGTTGGTGCACGAGGTGGGATCGCCGGCGGTCGTACACGTCGAGATCGAGGTGTCGAGGTCGCTGGCGTTGATCGCCGCGGTGGAGCAGTCGTTCGAGACCAGCGCCTCCTGCGCGGACGTGATGGTGTACGTGTGGTAGGCGTCACCCGCGGTGACGGCGTCTGCCGGACGGTCGAACGTCCAGGTGATCAGCTCGGCGTGGCTCGGCGAGGTCGCCGGCGCGTCCGGCACGGTGGTTCCCGTAGAAGCTCACGCCGTTGGGCGCGTCGCCCATCGGGTTGGATGCCTTGAGCCCACAGTTCGCCGGGGCGGCGTCGATCCCTCCACCCAAGCTGGTCGGGTAGCCCCAGCACTGGTCCTCGGCGACGCGCACGCCGCTGGCGCTGCACAGACAGCTCTGGTTGACGTCGGCGTAGAACGCGAGCTGGAACGGCGCGGCCTGCACGATGGCTGGCTGGCCTCCCGAGTTCCGCAACCCGGCGAGGCGCACCTCCCGGGTCACCGCCTCGACCGCAACGCGCAGGTTCTGGCCGATGTCCGACGCCTGCTCGGAGGCGACGTACGAGCTCCGCTGCGAGTCCATCGCCGCGAAGACCGTGATCATCAGGATCCCGGTCAGGAGCAACGCGATCAAGAGCTCCGCGATGGTGAAGCCGGCCCTCGCCGCTCCCCCGCGCGAGGGAGCCGGCGCGAACCGGACAAACCCCCTCGAATCCCCCCTGGCCAGCCTCATCCCCCACTCCCTCCTCGCGGGCGCCCCGTCACCGACGGCCCCCGGGCTCGCGCGATCGTCGATGGTTCACGTCGGTCAGGGTGCAAACGCCATGTTGTTGAGCTTGAACGTGGTCCGCAGCATGCGGAACCGATAGCCGTTGTTCGCGGCGAACTGGGCGTCCGGGCGCTGCGTCTCGCCCCGCAACGTCACGGACACCCGCAGCACCTGGTAGAGCTCGGCCTGCGTGAGGGCGCCCGCCGAGGTGGCGGAGTTCGTCAGCACGTTGATCTCCGCGGTGCTGAGCGCGCAGTCGCCGCCGTTGTCGCCTTTGATCGCGTCGGGGCCCGAGCCCGAGGTGCACTGCCACACGCCGTCGTTGTTGACGTCGAGGAAATACGAGAACATCAGGAACGGGTTGCCGTTCTCGTCGGTGGGCGTGGCGTTGCCGCTCGACAGCCCGCGAATCCCGTACGCGATCGGGTCCGAGGTCTGGACGCCCGCCGAGCTGGTGACCTCTTTCCAGAGGTCGTACACGTTCGGGTTGACGCCGTTGGTGTCACGATCGTTGTAGTTGATGTTCGCCTTGGCGCTCGCCGCGTTCGTCGCGTTGAAGGTCGACGTGAACGGGGTGGAAGCGCCACGGACGATCGCCACGGAACCGGTCACCGCCGGGTTGTCGAGCCCCCACCGCACGATCTCGGCGTGGCGATTGACGCTCGTCGAGTCCGCGGTGGTCGAGCACGTGCCGGTGCAGTCGCTCGCGCTGCACAGCGACGCGCTGTACCACTGGAACGAGGCGCCGTCGGGCGTGCCGGCGTTGGTCATCGCCGAGTCGTTGACGTCGTAGAGGAACGTGATCTGGTACGGGTTGGCCTCGAGCACGCCGACGTCCCTGCAGGTTCCGCTCGCGGCGGTGAAGACCCGCCCGAGTCCGGCCTGCATGACGTCGATCCCGAGCCCCCACATGCCGATGCGGAGGTTGTTGTTGACCTCCACGAGCTGATCCTGGCTCGCCGCCGTCCGCTTCTGCGCCGAGAAGGTCGACCAGATGCCGGCGATCAGCAGGCTGAACAGGAGCAGCGTGATCAGGAGCTCGACCAGCGTGAAGCCCGCGCTCGCGACCAGCCGCGGGTCCTCGCCGTCACGGCGCCGCAGGGTGCTCATGAGAGAGGGACCTTTCCCGTGAGTCGAACCGGGTTCGTGAGCAGGTTCGACGACACCGTGACGATGAACTGGCGCGTCTGGATCCCGGGCGGGCAGGGCGAGAGCTCGCACACCGTCGAGAAGGCACAGTCGACCGTGAACGAAGCGTTCGAGGCGCCGGTCACCGAGGTGTGGTTGGCGAACACCACCGACTGCTGGCACTGGGTATCGAGCGTGCCGCCGTCGACGAGGTTCGCCGGGGGCGAGCTCCGCAGCAGCTCGATGCGTGTCTCGGCGACCGTCAGCGCCTTGGCGATGACGTCGCCCACCGCGCTGTTCTTGGTGGCGTTGAGCTGCAGCGTGGTGACCGCGAGGACCCCGATCGCGAGGATCATGAGGGCGATCAGCACCTCGAGTAGCGTGAACCCGTTCGACTCGCGCATCGCCGGACCTCCTCCCCGGACCCTCACGCCGACGTCCTGCTCGAGATCAGGTGGATCGGCGTGCTGGCGCCCGGGTAGGTCACCTGGACATCGAGGTCCACCAGATCGTCGGTTCCGTCGCCGTCGCTGTCCTGGAACGAGTAGGTGCACGCGACCGTGAAGAAATCCTGGTCCGCGCCGGCCTGGTTCTTGATCTGGACGGCGGTGTTGCACTGGGTATCGAGGTCGGTCCCCGTGCCGACGTCGGTGAACCGCGCGCTCTTCAGCATCTCCATCCGCGACTGCGCGATCAGCACGGCGCGCGTACCGACGCCGCTCTGCGCGTTGCCACGCGAGGCGCTGAGCTGGAGCGAAGCGAGCCCCAGCAATCCGACCGCGAGGACGAACAACGCCACCAGCACCTCGACCAGCGTGAATCCCGCCGCGGCGCGCCGCGGCTCCAGCCTGACGAGCATCCCTGCCCCCCTCATTTCCACGCGCTCGCCGACGACGAGTAGCGGTAGGCCCGCGCCATGCCGACGGTGTTGAACTCGATCGCGCGGTTCCCTTCGATGTCCTCGTTGGTGCGCCCGGTGAGGTAGATCGCGCCCCGGCACGGCGTGTGCGCCGAGGTATCCGTCACCACCTGACCGCGTTCGTTGAAGTACATCCTGCGCGCGGAGCCCGTGCTGTCACAGTTGGCGAGGTCCAGCCCGTTCGAGGGCGGAGTCACGCCGGTGCGCCCGGGAGTTGGCCCAGGCGAGCCCACCAGACCAAGGCGGATGGCGCTGGCGGTGGCGCTCGAGCGCCGGCCGAGCGTCACCTGGCGCACCACGGCGGCGTTGCCCGAGGCGACGCCGCTCGAGAGCAACGTGCACATGCCACCGAGCCCGCCATCGGCGCACGCGCTCGACGCGAAGTCGCCGGTGGGCGGTGTGCCTGTCGAGCAGCGCACCACGACGTAACCGGGCGGACTGTCGCAGAACTCGACGAGGTGTGGCAGGCCGGTGCGAACCGCCTCGGTCTTGGTGTAGACGAGGTCCGTCCACAGCTCGCGGGCCGCCGCGTTCGCCTGGCTGTCCCGAGTCCCCTGTTGCAGGAAGGGAACCGCGACCAGGACCAGCAGCCCGATCAGGAAGATGACGACCATCAGCTCCACCAAGGTGAAGCCCGCGTCCGCGCGCCGACCGGACGCCACCTGCCCCGCCGCAATGCGCTTCACGCTCACGAGTTCCATCGTCCCTCGCTCGTTCAACGCCAGGCGCCCTTGTCCTGGTCCCATCGCAGCACGCGCAGCCCGCCCGCCGAGCTGACCTCGACCGCGCGGTTCAGCGACGAATCTCCGCTCGCGCCGAAGGTCGCTTTTTCCATGTTGCTGGTGATGTAGAACGACCCCCCGCACGGAGCGTGCGAACCGGTGTCGTCGACGACCTGGCCGTTCTTCTGGAAGAAGAACCGGCGCCGCACCGTGCCCGAGCCGGCGCAACCCAGGTCGATGCCGTCCGCCGGGATGGTGGTGCTGGGCGCGTCGTAGCTAGCCGAGATGCCGCTGCCGACGATGCCGAACGTCACGCCCGTGATCTCCTTGACCGCGGTGCGCGCCTCGCTCCGCGCCTCGCTGCCGCCTTTGAGGAGGTTCACGGCGCGCTTCACGTAATCGGACGGGGTGGTCCCGGCGGCGAGCACCGAGCAAGCACCGGTGTTCACGCACTGCGGGGCGTCGAAGTCCGGGACCACGTTGGGCGGGGTCCCGGTCGAGCACTCGATGACCATGTACCCCGGCACGGCCGTGAACGTGCCGGTGCCGTCCACCGACAGACCCGGGCAGATCTCGACCAGGTGCGGCAGGCCGGTCTTGACCGCCAGCGACCGGGCATACGCCAGGTCGGTGTAGATCGTGCGTGCCGCCGAGTTCGCCTGTGCGCCCTTGACCCCCTGGCGCAAGAACGGCGCCGCGGTGAGGACGATCAGGCCGACGATGAACATCACCACGAGGAGCTCGACCAGCGTGAAGCCCGCCGCTCGTGCGGGCTGGCGCGCGCTCGAGGCTCTGGCTCTTCGGCTGCGATGGCTCATTCGGCTCACGACACCCCCCCGACGAACGCCAACCGGCCGGGCGCGTATCCGCCCCAGCCGATCTTTGCAATGAGCAAATCGTACCTGAGCGCGAAAGAGCCGGTCAAGAATGGCGATTCCGCTGCCGCGTCCACGCCCCACGCCGGGGCCCGGCCTGCGGGGGGCTCACAGGTCGATGCCGTACTCCTTGATCTTGAGCAGGAGCGCGCGATGGCTGATCTCGAGCAACCGCGCCGCGTGGGTCCGGTTGCCGCGCGTGCGCTCGAGGGCACTGCGGATCAGCCGGTCCTCGAGACGCCGGCTGAGCTTCTTGATCGAGAGCTCGTCCTCGCCATCCTCGGGCGGTCCCGCGCCCGCGACCGGCTCGATCGCGAGCTCGTCGGGTCCGAGCCACTCGGCCTCCGAGAGCACCATGGCGCGTTCGAGCAGGTTCTCGAGCTCGCGCACGTTGCCCTTCCAGTCCTGGGACTCGAGCAGAGCCATCGCCTCCCGCGTCACGCCGCGCACGTTGCGCCCGAAGCGCTCTCGCGACCGCGCCAGGATGTGGTGCACCAGCAGCGGCAGGTCGCCGTGGCGCTCGCGCAGCGGAGGAAGCGCGAGCGGCACCACGTTGAGACGGTAGAAGAGATCCTCGCGAAAGCGCTGCGACGCGACGTCCGCCTCCAGGTCGCGGAGCGTCGCGGCCAGCACGCGCACGTCGACGGGGGTGGCGCGGGTATCGCCGACCCGCCGGATCTCGTCCTCGGCGAGCGCGCGTAGCAGCTTCGACTGCAGCGAGAGCGGCAGCTCGCCGATCTCGTCGAGGAACAGCGTGCCGCCGTGCGCTTCCTCGAAGCGACCGGTCTTCGAGCGGTAGGCGTCGGTGAATGCCCCCTTGGCGTGGCCGAAGAGCTCGCTCTCGAGGAGGGTCTCGGGGATGGCCCCACAGTTGACCGCCACGAACGGGCCACGGCGCCGGTCCGAGAGGTCGTGGATCGCGCGCGCGACGAGCTCCTTGCCCGTGCCACTCTCGCCCGTGATCAGCACCGTCGCCTTGTGGGGAGCGACCTTGCGGATGGTCGCGTGCACCGCCTGCATGGCGGTCGAGGTCCCCACCAGGTTCTCGAGCCCGCGGGTGCGCACCAGCTCCACCTCGAGGCGAGCGTTGTCGCGCTTGAGTCGCTCGCGCTCCTCGGCCTTGCGCAGCGTCAGCACCACCTCGTCGCTCTTGAACGGCTTCGAGATGTAGTCGTAGGCGCCGGCCTTCATCGCCTCGATGGCGAGGTCGAGCGTGCCGAAGGCACTCATCATGATGACGGTGAGCGCGTGGCCAGGGTGGTGGAGCTCGGCGAGGAGCGCCATCCCGTCGAGCCGCGGCATACGGACGTCGCACAGCACGAAGTCGAACTCACGGGCGGCGAGCAGCTCGAGCGCCTGCTCCCCGTCCGCGGCCGCCACCACTTCGTAGCCCTCCTTGCGCAGCATCAGGAGCAGCAGGTGCCGCATGTTCTCCTCGTCGTCGACGACGAGCACCCGCGACACCGCCGACGACGCCCGTCCCCCGGGCGCCGCTGGCGCCGAGCTGCCGTTCACGCTCATCCATCCCCCTCACGCCCTACGTGCCCACCCGCCACGTCCACGGCCGGCAGCCACACGTCCACTTCGGTGCCGGTGGAGCAGCTGCGCACGGCGATGCCGCCGCGCGCTTCTCGACCGAGCCGAGCACGATCGCGAGTCCGAGCCCGGTCCCCCGCCCGACGTCCTTGGTGGTGAAGAAGGGCTCGAAGACCCGCGACAGCAGCTCGGGCGCGATACCTCGGCCGCCGTCCGACACCCGCACCGACACGCCCACGGGCGCGCCGTCCGAGGGCGGGCGCAGCACCGCGACCCAGCCCTCGCCGAGACCACCGCCGGCGGGGACCTCACCCGGCCACGCGCGGACCATCGTGCGCACCTCGATACGCCCGGCGGCCCCCATGGCGTCGAGCCCGTTCACGATCAGGTTCACCAGCACCTGCTGCAGCGCCTGGGCATCGATCCCCACCGTCGCCCCGCTCGCGCCGAGCTCGCGCTCGACCCGCGCCTGACGGAAGGCGCCCTGAGCGGAGAGGAACTCCACCGTCTCTCGCACCACCGCATCCGGATCGCAAGAGGCGTCTGCGCCGACCGGCGCGCGCGCGAAGCGCAGCAGGCCCTCGACGATGCCGCGGATCCGGCGCGTCTCGCGCTCGACGCGCTCCAGCAGGTCGAGCTGCTCCGAGGCGCTGAGGGAACCGCGATCGGGGGGCGCGGGCGGCTTCGAGGAGCAGCTCGGTGAAGCCCTGGACCGCGCCGAGGGGGTTGCCGATCTCGTGCGCGATCCCCGCCGAGAGCCGCCCGACGGTGGCGAGCTTCTCGGCGCGAACGCGCTCGGCCTGCGCATGCTCGAGCTCACGGTTCACCGCGGCGAGCTCCTCGAGCTGGCGCTCGCGAACCCGGCGGTCCTCCTCCACGCGCGCGGCCATCACGTCGAAGGAGCTGGCCAGCCGCGCGAGCTCGATCGCGCCGGCCTCGAGCTCGCCGACCCGCACGCTCGCATCCCCTGTCCCCATGCGATCGGTGACCGCCACGAGACGCTGGATCGGCTTCACCACCGAGCGCGACAGCAATACGTATCCGAACGCGAGCGGCACCGCCGTGAAGAGCATCACCGACAGCCCGAGCAGCTCGACCGTCCCCGGCGCGGCCTCCTCGTCGAGCCCACGCATGACCACCAGCGCGTAGGGGACGCCGTCGATGGTGACCGAGGCGGTGCCGAAGAGGCGCACCGGCCGCCCGAAGAGCCCGGCGCGCTCCACCTCGACGTCGCTGGGCGCACCGCTCGGCGCACCCTGCGCCCACGCCTGCCAGCGCGGGTCCTCCGCCGGCTTGCCGCGCCCGAACGACTCGCCCTGGGCGCCGTGGAGGAGGAACCCATCCTCGTCGCGCACACCGAACATCAGCTTGGCCCAGTCGGGGATCGAGGATCCCGGCAGCACGTGCTCGCGCACCCCCGGCTCGGTGATCTGCGCGAGCTCGAGGCGCAGCCGCGCCTCCTCGCGGGTCAGGTACACCTCCTGCGCCGAGCGCGCCACGATCACCACCAGCAGCACCAACGCGGTCGCAACGGTGAGCCCGAGGCTCAACAGTACGTCCGCCGCGATCCCCCGGCGGCGAGTGACGGGCTTCACGGCTGCCCGGTCGATGGCGACGCCGAGGCGGGGCGCGCCGCGTCAGTGCGCGGGGACGATTCGCAGCGCATCGGGAAGAAAGGGCCCGAGGTAGACCCACGCCAGCGCGCCGAAGGCGAGGAACGGCCCGAACGGTATCCGGTGCTGGAGCGAGCCGCGCTCGGCAACCATCGCGCCGAGGCCGATCACCACCCCCAGCACCGACGCCACCAGGATCGTGAACGGAATCGACTGCCAGCCCAGGAACGCGCCGATCATGGCGAGCATCTTGACGTCCCCGCCGCCCATCCCTTCCTGGCGGCGCGCCCACCAGTAGGCGAGCGCGATCGCGTAGAGCGAGCCGCCGCCGAGCAGGATCCCGGCGAACGCGGCGCGCCGCTCGAGCACCCAGCGCACCGCGAGGCCGAGCCAGCCGGGCATGGCCGTGCCGAGCCCGCCCGGCACTGGCTCGAGCACCTGCGTGAACACCAGCCCAAGCACGATCCCCGAGTAGGAGATCACGTCCGGGATGATGAAGTGGTCGAGGTCGATGAACGTGATCGCCACCAGCGCCGCCACGAACACGAAACGCGCCAGCGTCGCCCCCGAGTAGCCGTCGATCCGCACCAGCACCACGGCGAGTGCCGCCGTCATCAGCTCGACCAGCGGATAGCGGCCGGAGACCGGCGACCAGCACCGCGCGCAGCGCCGACCCACCGCCAGCCAGCCGATCACCGGCAGGTTGTCGCGCCAGCGCAGCGGCGTGAGGCAGGACGGGCAGCGCGAATCGGGCTTCAGCACCGACTGCCCGTTCGGCAGCCGCCAGATCACCACGTTGAGGAAGCTACCGACACACGCCCCGACGAGCCTCACGAACACCAGCCTCCACCCCGGCCACAGCGTCACCATCAGGCGGAATTGCTCGCCGAGGTAGAGCAGTGGATGAGCAGCGGTCGAGGTCGCGTGCATCGGGATCCGGCTCGGGGCCGGGGAGCGAACGGCGATCCTACCAAAGCGACGCGGGAAGGAAACCCGGGATCAGGACTCCCAGCACGCCGAGGCCCAGCACGATCAGCCCGCCCGGCAGGATGATCGCGCCGACCCACGACGATTCCTCCGCTGCGGCCAGGGCGCGCGTACCAACCGCCGCGAAGCCCGGAACCGGCGACCACCAGGAACCACGAGACCATCGATCGCCCCTCCCAACGTCACGCGGCGCGAAGCGCCATCACCCACACCGAGAGCCAGGCCAGCACTCCGAGCGCCCACGGCAGGGCCGCGCGCTTGAGCCGTCCCGACGGCTCGAGACCGCGCCACACCAGACCGAACGCGCACCCGCCCCAGCCGAAGAGCGCGAGCGCCGCGACCAGCGATGGCAGCGGCCGCGCCAGGCGTGGCTCGATCGACGCCTCGCGCGCGGCCCCGAGGCGAGTGAGCTCCCCCGCAGCGCGGTCGATCCAGCTCCGCCCGGGATCACCGAGCCCGCGCACCGCGAACCAGGCGCTGCGCAGCTCGCGCCACGCCTCCCGCGCCAGCTCGGGATCCGCGTCGCTCTCGGCGCTCGCGGCGATCGCCGCGAGCGCGGCCGCGGCCTCCTCGGGACGGGATCGATCGAGCGGGAGAGCGCGGATCACCCGCCCCAGCTCGACGATCTCCCCGACCCGATCGCCGCGTGCCCGTGCCTCGGAGGCGCGCTGCGTGGCGCGGCGCGCGTCGAGGCTGGCGCGAAACGCCGTCGCGCTCACCACCCCGATCACCACGACCACCAACAGCCCGAGCCACACCCGCGGCGCCGGGAGCGACGCGAGCCCAGCGGGGGAGGAATCCGGTGAGCCCGTCGGGGTGGCGCGCGCGTTGGGGGTGTCGACGGCGGTCACGGCGCGCCGAACATGTCACGGTTCGCGCGCGTCGTCGCGCGCCTGGGCTCGCACGGACGGCGCTCGGCGAGCGTCAGCGCGCGCCTCGCAGCGCGAAGGCTCACTGCCAGGTGCCACCCTTCACGCCAGCCTGGTTGTACGTGATGGTCTGGCCGACCACCGGCGCCACGGCGCCGGTCGCGGTGATCGTGAAGTTCTCGCACAGGTTGTCGCCGTTCGGGTCGGTCACCGCGATCGTGTAGGTGTAGTACGTGCCCTGCACCGCCATGTTCAGGTCGCCGATGGTGGTGCCACCCGTGTACGAGCTGCTGGTGCCCGGGCAGGTGCCGCCGGTGCCGGTGGTGTAGGAGAAGTTGCCGTCCGCGAAGCGACGCTCCAGCGCGCCCGCGATGTTCATCACGTTCGTCATCCCTTCCTTGCGGACGCCCTTCTCGCGGGTCCTGAAGAGCTGGGGCACCGCGATCATCGCGAGCAACCCGAGGATGGTCACCACCACCAGGAGCTCGACGAGCGTGAAACCAGCAGCGCCGCGACGGGCTCGATCGATCGACGTCTTCATCCCACAACCTCCCTCGGCGACGAGCCGATCAGTTCCAGTCCTTGACGCCAGCGACGCTTGCGAACTGGCGCCCCAGGTCGTCCATACAGAACTTCTCGTTCTTGGCGACCGTGGCGCTGCCGATCGCGATGGCGCAGAAGCACCGCACCGGTGTCCCGCTCTCGCACGCGTCGTTCGCGCCGGCGTCGGAGCAGTTGGCCTCGCAGCGGTCCGGGATCACGTAGTACTGGAACTGGCAGCCCTGCGGCGAGAAGCCCTTCGCGCTCTTCGGGTACGTGGCCTGCTGGAACGCGGAAGTATTCGCCGGATTCTCGCACTTGTCGGTGGTCGCACTGGCGTACTTCAGGCGATCGTTCGCGTCCGCGCTGAAGATGAACGCGCCGGTACGCTCCCAGTAGGCCTCTTCGAACGCCTTGAGGCCGGGCAGCGAGGCGGTGGCCTCGTGGCGGACGCGTTGGGTCCGCGCCCCGACGTACTGACCGATGGCGACGGCCGTGATGATGACGATGATCGACACCACGACGAGCAGCTCGATGAGGGAGAAACCGGCCTCTGAACCGCTGCGACGGGGTCGAATCGTCATGGGGCGCTCCACGGTGCGCTTGCTCGGAGACGTCAAAATTCGCTATATGCAAAGAAAGTATAGGGACGCTGGTTTCCGAGTGTCAACGCACAGGCCACACCCTTCGACGTTTGACGGTCGCGGCATCGAACCGTTACCCAACCGTGCCCAAGCCCAGCGATCGAACCTCGGCGCGGGCCACCTGGACGTCCCGCCAGGTCGGTCGCCAGCCTCGAACGGGCCCCATTCGCGGAGAGGTCCCATGCACACGATTCCTCGTCTCGGCCGTTCCTCACACCTCGCGCCACGCTCCACCGGCGGCTTCACGGCGATCGAGATGCTGGTGGTGGTCGCCATCTTGTCGATCCTCGCGGCGATCGGCGTGCCACAGCTCATGCGCGCACGCACCAACGCGCAGAACCGCACCTGCGACGCCACGTACCGGGCGCTGAACGGCGAGATCAGCAACGAGATGAACAAGGTGCTGCTGCAGGGGGTCCCCACCTCGTGCAACACCGGCCCCGGGTCCGATCCCGCCACGGCCGCCCGCGACTGCGTGCTGACCCGCCACGTCCGCGAGAAGAACCCGCGCAACAAGAGTCAGCTCGCGTACACCACCTCCGCCGTCGACACCGACGGCAACAGCTGTCAGGTGCAGCTCACCGCCACCGGCAACAACACCGTGGTCTTCACCCAGCGGCTCTACAAGACCGGCCAGGGCTTCCAGACCACCTCGAGACAGACGCGTTCGTTCTCGATCCAGATGTGAGTCAGCGAGCGAGCAGCTCGCGATAGAGGCCGAGATAGCGGTCCGCGACCGCGCCGAGCGCGAACCGCTCTTCGGCACGGCGGCGCCCGAGCACTCCCAGCCGCGCGCGCTCGGCGGCCGAGCCGAGTAGCTCGACCAGCACGCTCGCCAGCGCGCGCGCGTCGCCGACCGCGAAGCACCGACCGGCGTCGCCGAGGGTGTGGCGGTTCTCGGCCAGGTCGCTCGTGAGACACGCGCGCGCCGCGGCCATCGCCTCGAGCAGCGCGTTCGACATCCCCTCGAAGCGCGACGGCAGCACGAAGACCGCGCAACCGGCGAGGCGCTCGGCGTAGTCGGCGACGAAACCGGGCAGCTCGACGCTCGTCGCGAGGCCGAGCGCATCGCGGCGTGCGAGCAGGCCCGCGCGCTCCGGCCCCTCGCCAGCGAGGACGAGTCGCGCGTCCGGGAACGCAGTCGCCACCTCCCGCCACGCTTCGAGCAGCGTGGGGAGGTCCTTCTGCGCGTCGAGTCGGCCGCCGAAGAGCACCGTGAGCGGCCGCGCGGCGGCCGCCGCGGCGTCGAGCGCGACGGGCGGCGGCAGTGCGACGCCGTTCGGGACCACCACCACCCGCGCCGGCGCCACGCCCAGCGCGGCGAGCTCGTCCTCGATCG
The DNA here is from genome assembly GCA_016713535.1 of Deltaproteobacteria bacterium. Taxonomy (GTDB): domain Bacteria; phylum JADJOY01; class JADJOY01; order JADJOY01; family JADJOY01; genus JADJOY01. The sequence goes on along the minus strand of JADJOY010000001.1, from coordinate 614,819 downwards.
TCGGCACCAGCGCGACGAAACGGTCGACGTGGCGTAGCGCCCACCGCACTGGCCAGAAACGCCGCCGCGAGCGTAGCCGCGCACACTCGCCGCCAATCCCCCGCACAGCACCTTGGCGACCATCGGCGCCTCCTTCGGCCGCGCTGCCAGCCGCGCCGCCACCAGCCCCATGCCGAGACCGTGGTGGTGGATCACCCAGCCCGGCTCGGCCGCGATCGCGCGGACCTCACGCCGGATGTGAAGGAGGAACGCCGCGGCGCGACCGAGCCGAGCCGCAACGTCGCGCCCCTCGCCCCCCGACCACGAGCGGCGGATCGACACACCGCGGCGCTCCTCGCGCGCGGGCGCCGCGCCGAGCCCGCGGGTAACCACTCGCACCTCGACCCCGCGCGCCGCGAGCGCCTCGCTGAGCCGGGCGCACTGGATCTCGGCGCCACCCACCGCCGGCGGATAGCCAGGGGTGATCATGAGCACGCGCGGCGCGGGCCCGCGCGCGGCCTCGCTCACGTCACGCCCTGCTGGTGGAGCCAGAGCTTGAGGACCAGCAGGTTCCACAGCGGGTAGCCCCAGGGCGCGGCGCCGCTCGCGTGCTCGTCCCACAGCTCGCGCACGGCCGCCGGCGCGAGGAATGGATCCGGCGTGTCGAGCAGCAGCTCGCGCGCGAGCGGCGCGAGCGGTCCACGCAGCCACGCGTCGATCGGGATCCCGAACCCCATCTTCGGCCGCTTCAGGATCTCGCCGTCGAGGCGGTCGCGGAACGCGCGCTTGAGCACCCACTTCTTCTCACCGTGGCGGATCTTGAAGCGTGACGGCATGCGGAACGCGTATCCGGCGAGGTGGTGGTCGAGGAGCGGCACGCGCACCTCGAGCGAGTGCATCATGCTCGCGCGATCCACCTTGGTGAGCACGTCCTCGGGCAGGTAGCTCTGGAAGTCCGTGTACTGGATGCGGGTCAGGTAATCCGCGCCGGTCGGCGCGTCGAAGTGGCTCGCGAGCCAGCCGCGGGGTGCCTGGGGCGGCGTCGCCGCGGCCACCTCCGGGCGCACCAGCCGCGCGCGGCGGGCGGCGTCGAGCCGCGTCATCAGGAAGCGATAGCGCTCCCAGCCATCGAGCCCAGCGAGCAGCTTGACGCCCCGCACCCAACGCCGGAACGGCTGTCGCGCGGGCTCGGGCAGGTGCCTGAGCGGCTGGTGGAGCGGGCGCGGCACGCGGTCCATCACCGCGCGCATCAGCAGCGCCTGGGTGTAGCGGTTGTAGCCGGCGAAGAGCTCGTCACCGCCGTCACCGGAGAGCGCCACGGTCACACGGCGGCGCGTCTCCTGGCACACGTAGTGGGTGGGCACCATCGAGCTGTCGGCAAAGGGCTCGTCGTGCTGCGCGACCAGCCGCGGCAACACGTCGAGGAGGTCGGTGGTGACGACGAACTCGGTGTGCTCCGAGCCACAGCGCTCGGCCACGCGGCGCGCGAACGGAAGCTCGGAGAACGCCTCCTCGCGGAACCCGATCGAGAACGTCCGCACCGCGCCCTGGTGCGCATCCGCCATCGACGCCACCACCACGCTCGAGTCGATGCCGCCGGAGAGGAACGCTCCCACCGGCACGTCGGAGACGAGCTGCGCCTTCACCGAGCGCTCGATGCGCTCGCGCACGCCATCGACCCAGTCGGCGGCGCTCGGCGCCTCATCGACGTGCGGCTCGAGGCGCCAGTAGCGCCGCGGCTCCTCGACCACGAGTCGCCCCGGCTCCCAGCGCGCCGTCAGGAAGCGCGCCGCCTCGAGCTTGTGGATCGAGCGGAAGATCGTGAGCGGCGCGGGGACGTAGTCGTGATCCAGATAGCGTCCGAGCGCATCGAGGTCGAGCGTGCGATCGAGGTCGCCGCCGGCGCGCACTCCCTTGAGCTCGGACGCGAACAGCAAGCGCCCGTCCTGGCACGCCCAGTGGAGCGGCTTGATGCCGACCGGATCGCGCGCGAGGAGCAACGAGCGGTCGCGACCGTCCCAGATCGCCAGCGCGAACATGCCGACCAGGCGCTCGAGCCCCGCGGCGCCCCACTCCAGGTACGCGGCGAGCACCACCTCGGTGTCCGAGCGGGTGCGGAACACGTGGCCGCGCTCGGCGAGCTCGCGCGCCAGCTCGCGGAAGTTGTAGACCTCGCCGTTGTAGGTGAGCCAGACCCGCGCGCTCGCGTCACCCATCGGCTGGAAGCCGCCGGCGACGTCGATGATCGCGAGCCTGCGGTGGCCGAGCGCGACGATCGGCGCGCGCGCCCCCGAGACGTCGAGCGACTCGACGTGCTCGGCGACCCGCCCCGCCCCGTCCGGCGTGCCGAGCGTGTACCCCGCCCCGTCCGGCCCGCGGTGCGCCTGCGCGTCGCACATCCGGCGCAGCGCCGGCGCGAGCTCCGGCGACGGTGAAGCGGCGAGGATCCCGGCGATGCCACACATGACGAGGCGCCCGATCGGCGGCGAGCGAGGCGCCCGATGCTAACCGCGAGCCCGACGATCCGTCGCGCTCGCGTCGTCGGTTCCCGAGGGAGGGTCAGAGGGCGCGGCTTCCGGCGCCCCCCGGCTGCCGGACGGCCAGGAGGCCGTCCCTCCGAATCGACTCGAGACGCCGGCTCCACCCCCTCGGAGGGCCCGGCTCCTGCCGGGCCGGCGACACGCACCACCGTCACGCCGCAGATCCGGGGGATCGCTGGAGGCAGACGGCCCACCCCAGACCGCGGCGTCGCGCCGCGCGCCTTGGACGCGCGCCCGCCCTCAGCCGCCTGGCGGTACGACCGTCAGGAGTGGGTCTGCTTGGGCCGGCACTTCGCGCACCGCCCGTAGAGCTCGAGGCGGTGATAGTCGATGGCGAAGCCGTGGCGCTCCGCCACGCGGTCCTGGAGCGACTCGATGTCCGGGTTCTCGAACTCGACGATCGCGCCACAGCCGGTGCAGATCAGGTGATCGTGGTGCTGCCCCGGCTCGAGCGGCTCGAAGCGCGCGAAGCCCTCACCGAAGTGGCGCTCCGCCGCGAGCCCCGCTTCCTTGAGGAGCTTGAGCGTCCGGTAGACGGTCGCGTAGCCGATGCCGGGGTGCTGGGTGCTGATGTCGCGGTAGAGCTCGTCGGCGCTCACGTGATCGGTGGCGGCGAGGAACGACTCGGCGACGACCTCGCGCTGGCGCGTCGACTTGAGCCCCTTGGTGTGGAGGAAGCGACGGAGGCTGGAGCGGAACTGCTCGACGTTGCGAACGTGGCTCATGGGTTGGGCCCGAAAAAGCTCGCGGTCAAGCTAGTGACGCTAGGGGATCGAGTCAAACCGATGGAACGCAGGCTCCAAATGGGCCACCACGATTTGGATCGCCCTTGCGCCGAACGGGCTGGAGGGCGGCGCTTCGTCGCCGCCGAAGCCGATGGGACGCCGAGACCGGTCGCTACGAATCGTGACGTTCCATACAGCGCGCGAAGAACCGCCCGATCGCGCCGACGACGTGCGCCGCCTGGTCGTCGGCGAGCTCGGGATAGATCGGCAGCGCGAGGGTCTCGGCGCTCGCCCGCTCGCTCTGCGGGAAGCTGCCCGGTCCGAGCCCGAGCGACGCGAAGCACGTCTGGCGGTGGAGCGCGATCGGGTAATAGACCTCCGTGCGCACGCCGAGCTCGTCGATGAAGCTGCGCAGCTCGTCGCGGCGCGGCACGCGGATCACGAACTGGTTGAAGACGTGCCGGTCGCCCGGCTCGCTCGGAGACATCGGCAGCACCACCGGCGCCGGGCTCAGGCCGGCCTCGACGAAGAGCCGCTCGTAGCGAGCGGCGTTGCGCTGGCGCGCGGCGCTCCAGCCATCGAGGTGCTTGAGCTTGACCGAGATCACCGCCGCCTGGAGCGCGTCGAGGCGGAAGTTCCCACCCACGATCTCGTGGTCGTATTTCACCTTCGAGCCGTGCGCGCGCAGCATCCGCAGCCGCTCGGCGAGGCCGTCGTCGCTGGTCGTGACCATTCCGCCGTCGCCCGCGCCGCCCAGGTTCTTGGAGGGGAAGAACGAGAAGCAGCCGATCGCGCCCACCGACCCCGCCGCGCGACCCCGGTAGGCCGCGCCGATCGCCTGCGCCGCGTCCTCGACCACCGGCAGCCCGCGGCGGCGCGCGATCTCGAGCAGCGGGTCCATCTCCGCCATGCGCCCGAAGAGGTGCACCGGCAAGAGCGCCTTGGTGCGCGGCGTGATCGCCTTCTCGACGTCCTCGACCCGCAGGTTGAAGGTGTCCGGGTCGATGTCCACGAACACCGGCTTCGCGCCGAGGCGCCAGATCGAGCCGCCGGTCGCGAAGAAGGTGTACGGCGACGTGATGACCTCGTCGCCGGGGCCGACGTCGAGCGCCATCAGCGCCGCGAGCAGCGCGTCGGTTCCGGACGACACCCCGATCGCGTGCTTCGCCCCCACGTACGCCGCGACGTCGCGCTCGCAGCGCTCGACGTGCGGACCGAGGATGAAGCTCTGCGCCTCGAAGACCTGGGCCACGGCGGCCTGGATCTCGTCGCGGATGGTGCGGTACTGCGCCTTGAGATCGAGCAGCGGGATGTCCATGGCGGCGGATCGTAGCAGAGAGATTCGGCGCGGTTCGACCGCCGCCGGCGGCCGGAGACGGTCGCCCGCCGTCCTTGCCTTGGCGCGCGCCGCGATGCAACGGTTGGCGCGCCCGGGCGCTCGAGGCGGGTACGCCGCGCGCCTAGTCCCGTCATGCCGTCGGTAACCGTCGACCTGGAACGCTGGCTCCGCATCGAGCCCGGCTGGCCAGGGCGTGTCGTGGTCACCGCACCGCGCGCGGTGGTGATCTGCCTCGACCCGGTCGATCCGCCACCGCCGATCGAGGGGGCGACCGAGCTGGTGGTGGTCGCCGACCGCGCCGTCGCCGTGCACGGCGCGAGGGTGCTCGCAACGATCCCACTCGCCGAACTGTCCCGAGCTGCCGCCTGGATCTCTCGGGACGGTCCCGTCGAGGTGGTGATCCACAGCCTCGAGTCGGTCCGCCTCCCGGCGGTGATCGCGGCGCTCGGGCTCGGCGCGCGACGCGTGCACTTCACGCATGCGGTGGGCGCCTCGGTCTCGACGCCGGCGCTGACGGCGCTGGCGCTCGGGGTATTCGGCTCGGCGTTCGCGATGGGGCGACGGACGCTGAGGGCGCTCGGGCTCCGCGGAGTCGTGAGGGGCTGGGAGCTCGCGCCGCCGCTTCCGACGCGGCGCTCGGTGCGACGTGCGCTGGTGCTCGCGGCGCGGCAGCGCCACACCGGTACGCACGAGCCGGGTGCGATCGTTCATTACATCGGCGACCTCGGCTCGGGCGGCGCCGAGCGCCAGCTCACCTACCTCTCCATCGCGCAGGCCCGAGCCGGCCACCACGTGACCGTGCTCACCGCCCTCCCGCTACACGGCAACGCCACCCACTACGTACCCGATCTCACGGGGGCGGGGGTGAGCGTGCGATCGCTCCCGAGCTCAGGAGCCAGCTCGCGAGTATCGGCCCGCGGCGCGCGATCGCGCCGGCGACCGCACGCAGCGTCGCTCCCGCGCTGCTCGTGGCGCTCGAGTCCCACCCGGGCCGACGGCGCGTGGTGCCTCTCGCCGAGGCGCTTCGAGACGCACGCCCCGAGGTGCTGCATTGCTGGCTGGACGATCCCAACGCGGTCGGCGCGCTCGCCGGGCACGTCGCGGGGGTTCCGCGTGTGGTGCTGAGCACTCGCAACCTGAGTCCCCATCATCTGCCCCGGCTGTGCCGCACCTGGTACCGAGCGAGCTATCGCCTCGCGGCGCACGGCCCGCGGGTGCGGCTGATCGCCAACTCGCGGGCCGGCGCCGCCGACTACGCGGCGTGGTGCGGCTTCGACGCACGCCGCTTCCACGTCGTCTACAACGGCATCGACCTCGAGCGGCTGCCGGCGCCGTCGGGCGAAGAGCGCGCGGCGCGACGCGCCGAGCTCGGCCTGCCAGCCGACGCCTTCGTGGTGGCCGGCGTGTTCCGCCTCGCCGACGAGAAGCGGCCGCTCGACTTCCTCGAGGTGCTCGCGTGCGCACGCAAGCGCATCCCGGGTTTGCGTGCGCTGCACGTCGGCGTCGGTCCGGACGAGCGCGCGGTACACGAGCGGGCGCGCCCTCGGGCTCCTCGACGGTTGCCTGACGTTCGCGGGACGGCAGCGCGAACCGGCGCGCTACTTCGCCGCCGCGGACGCGAGCCTGCTCACGTCGGTGGCCGAGGGCTGCCCGAACGTCGCCCTCGAGAGTCAGGCGCTCGGCGTGCCGATCGTGCTGACACGTGCCGCCGGCTCGCCGGAGGCGGTCCTCGACGGCGTGACGGGGTTCGTGTGCGAGGTGGGCGACATCGACGCACTCGCAGCGCGCCTCGCCGACCTGGCCGACCACCCGGACGCGGCACGCGCGATGGGTGAGCGCGGCCGGCCCTTCATCGCCGAACGGTTCTCGATCGCGCGCATGGTCGCCGAAACCTCCGCCGTCCATGCGTGATGGACCGGATCCCCAGAAGACAGGGGCGAGCGGGTCGGACAGGCTCTGGTCGCCACGCGAGCGCCGCGCCGCTCCGCCGCCATGATCCCTTCCCCGTCCGCCCCCGCGACGCTCGGCTCGGTCAACCCGGTGCGGCGCGCCGTCCACGTGGCGGGCGTCTCGCTTTACCTCGCCGGCGTCACGGCGTGGCTCGCTGCGCGCGGCCGGCTCGATCTCGAGCTCGGCAAGGTCGTCCGGTTCCTGGCGAGGAAGATCGGCGGCGCTGGATCCGCCAGCACGCAGCCGATCTCCCCCGCCACCGAGGCCGAACGGGGTGTCGCCGCGCCGGGAAGGCACCCACCTTCGCCAGCCTCGGCCCCCCCGCCACCGAGCGACGGCGCGTGGCGCAAGAACCTGTTCGTGTGCCCGACCTGTGCCGCTCCGCTGCACGAGGGCGTCGCGGAGCTCACCTGTCCCAGCGGCCACGTGGTCCCGATCGTGCGCGGGATCCCACGCTTCGTGCCGAGCGACGACTACGCGCGTTCGTTCAGCCTCGAATGGAACACCCACCACTCGACCCAGCTCGACTCCGCACAGGGAGCCGGGGTGAGCGAGGAGACGCTGCGCGAGAAGACGGGCCTCAGACCGCGCGACGTCAGCGGCCGCCTGGTGCTCGACGCCGGCGTCGGCAGCGGTCGCTTCTCCGAGGTGCTGGCGCTGTGGGGCGCGAGGGGTCGTCGGAGTCGACCTGAGCCTCGCGGTGGAAGCGGCGGCGCGTAACCTCGCCGGCCATCCGGACGTCCAGATCGCGCAGGCCGACGTCTTCCATCTGCCGTTCCCCGCCGCGACCTTCGACGTGATCGTATCGATCGGCGTGCTCCACCACACACCGGACACCCGCCGCGCGTTCGAGGCGCTCGTGCCGTTGCTCAAGCCAGGCGGAACGATCGTGATCTGGGTCTATCCAGACCAGGGCGCTTACAAGGTCCGCAACGCGTGGATCCCGTTCACGTCCCGGATCCCACCCGATGCCTTCTACGACTGGTGCCGGTGGCTGATCCCGCTCACCTATCGCAACCCGGAGCACGCCGTCGCGCGCCAGTTGTGGAAACTCTTCCCCTACAGCCGCCAGGGGCTGGGTGTCGAGTGGGACGTGCTCGACACCTTCGACGGATTCTCGCCGCGCTACCACGGCACCCATTCGGTCCCCGAAGTCGAGGCGTGGTTCCGAGCCGCGGGGCTGATCGACGTGCACGAGGCCGGCCCGATCCCCACCGCGGTCCGCGGACGCCGACCGGATCCAGCATGACCGGTGCATCGCCGACGATCACGCCCGTCAACTTCCGGTCGCGCGACTACGGCCCGCGCACGATCGAGGAAGACGCCGACTACGGCTTCCGCGTGCTGTCCGGCTACCTGCGCGGTCTCGGCGTCGAGAGCGGGGCGGTCCGACCGCTCGCGGGTCTGCGCGTGATGGAGATCGGGCCGGGACACTCGATGGCGAGTCCACTGCTGCTCGCCTGCGCCGGCGCGCGCGTCTCGATCGTCGACCCCTATCCGCCGCCGTGGGTCACGCGCTACCACGCCCGCGTCACACGCGCGCTCCTCGAGCGGGTGGTCGACCAGCATCCCGAGCTGGATCCCGCCCCACTGGTCACCGTGGGTCGCGCCAAGGCGTTCGTTCCGGACGTCGTCGAGGTGATCGCGCGTGGCATCGAGGACCCGGCGCTCGAGGCCGACCCCTTCGACGCGGTGGTCTCGAACGCCGCGCTCGAGCACGTCACGAACGTGCAAGTCGCCGCGGGGAACATCGCCCGGCTCACCGCTCCAGCCGGGCTGGGCTTTCACCAGATCGACTTCCGGGACCATCGCGACTTCCAGCGCCCGCTCGAGTACCTCACGATCTCTCGAGAGGCCCTCGCACGGCTCATCGCGGACACCCACGCGGAATGTGGAAACGGGGCGCGCAGCGACGAGTTCCTGACCGCGTTCGCGCGCGCTGGCTTCGAGGTGACGACGTACACCACCACCATGACCGCCGACGAGGCGTACCTCCGCGATCTGCGTCCGCGGCTGCACCCCGACTTCGCCGCGATCCCCGAGGAGCAGCTGCGCTGCCTGAGCGGGAGCGTGAGCCTGCGCCGTCTCGGCGAGTCCCCTCGGAGCGGTCGCGCCGCGCCCTCGCGACCGGTGGCAACGCTCAGCCCTCGCGACCGGCGGCGTCTCGCGCTCGCTCGGCGTTGGGATCGATTGGGCGTTCGGGCTCGGGCGAGTCGCGCCGCCTACCTCGCGCTCCGCACGGTGTACCGGACCGTGACCCGCAAGGGTCGATGGGGCTGCGGCGCTGGTCTCACGGCGGCGCGGAGCGCCGGTGACGCCACGGCGGGGCTCCGAGGCGAGCCCGGCCGAGCCGGCCGCGGCGACGGTCTCGACGGTGGACCGCTGGCTCGGCCTGGTCCAGTCGTGGCCGGGACGAGTGGACCTCGCGCACGAGCGGGCGGCGATCCTCCTCCTCGACTCCCGGGACCCACTGCCGCCGATCGAAGGCGCGGCGGATGTCCTTCTGGCGTCCGATCGCCGACGCACTCGTCGCGATCTCGCGACCTCGACCTTCGTTCCGCTGGCCGCGCTGCGGCGAGCGGGTGGCGTTCGCACCCTGCGAGCGTTCCACCCCGTCACCGTCGTGATTCACGGCCGAGATCAGCTCGATCTGCGAGTGGCCACCGTCGTCGTGGCGAGCGGGGCGCGACAGGCGATCGTGACGCTGAACGGCGGCGCCACGATCCGCATGCCGCGTCGGGGCGTGGCAGCGCTCGGCCTCCTCGGCACGCTCCACCGCATCCTCGCCGCGCTCCCGGTCACCCGCCGTCTGCGTCGGAGGCTGGTCCCAGGTTGGGAGCTCCCAGGGCGCAGTGTGCGCGGCGCCCGCGGCGCGTTGCGGGCAGCGGCGCGCGCCCGCGCCGACACCCTTGCGCGGCGCGGCGCCTCGGCGGGCGCGGAGCCACGTGGCCCGCTCGCGATCACCCATTATCTCGGCGCGCTGCGGATCGGAGGCGCCGAACGTCAGCTCGTGGAGCTCGCACTCGGTCAGCGCCGCCTCGGGCACCGTGTCATGGTCGCCGCGGAGCCGGGCTCGTCCCACGAGGCGACGGTGGTGCGTGCCGAGCTCGAGGCCGGGGGAATCGAGGTGCGGATGCTCGCGCCGCCCTGGCAACCGCGCGCGCTGCTGCATTGGATCGATTCCGCTCCTCGGGCACAGGAGCGGGATCTGCGGCGCCTCGTCGCCATGCATCCGGCTCGAGGAGCCGTGTGTGCGCTCGCCTCGTTGCTGCACGAGACCGCGCCGGACGTCCTTCACTGCTGGCTCGACGATCCCAACGCGGTGGGTGGGCTCGCGGGCCTGTTGGCCGCGGTGCCGCGTCTGGCCCTGAGCACTCGCGCGATGAGCCCGGCGTATTCGACCCACCTGGCCAAGTGCTGGCATCGGCCGAGCTACAGGCTCCTCTCACGCTGCGAACGAGTCGTGCTGCTGGCGAACTCGCAGGCCGGCGCCCGCGACTACGCGCGGTGGAGCGGTGTCGCGCTCGATCGGTTCGTGGTGATCCGGAACGGGCTCGATCTCGCGAGATACGTGCCACTCGATCCGGAGGCGCGCGTCGCCGCCCCGAGCCAGCCTCGGCGTCACACCGGACGCGTTCGTGGTGGTCGGCGTGCTTCGGCTCTCCGCGGAGAAACGCCCGCTCGACTTCGTGGAGGCCGTCGCCCGGCTGACGTCCCGCGTTCCCGACGTCCGCGCCTTCCTGGTCGGCGACGGTCCGGAGGCTCCCCGCGTGCGAGAACGCGTGGCACGGCTCGACCTCGGCGCCCACCTCACCGTGGTCGGGCACAGCGACCACCCCGCTCGTTACCTGGCGATCGCCGACGTCTCCCTGCTGCCTTCCGAGTACGAAGGGTGCCCGAACGCCGTCCTGGAGGCGCAGGCACTCGGGGTACCGGCGATCGTGACCGACGTGGGCGGCTCCCCGGAGACGGTGGTCGATGGCGCGAGCGGGTTCGTGTGCGCGGTGGGCGACCTCGTCGGGATGAGCGAAAGGGCGGCGCGGGTGGCGGCCGAGCCCGACCGCGGGCGAGCGATGGGACGGCTCGGTCGACGCCACGTCATGGACGAGTTCGGGTCCACGCGGATGATCGAGGCGGTCCTCGCGTCGTACGCGTGAGCCGACGACGCAACCCGTCGCGGGCGCTGGTGGCACCATCGCGATGGATGCAGTTAACTACTGCCCGTGCGTCTGGCTCCCGACCCCTCCCCGTGCGCGGGCTCGTCCCTCTTCCGCTCGAGCGCTGCCGCTTGCCGGGCGAACAGGAGCTCCCAGGTGCTCGGGCTCGTGACTCGTAGTCGCGACGGGAGAACGTCGCGCTGCCCGGCAACGCTCCGATGAGCAGCTCCGCGCCGAAAGCTGCGGGAGCGATCCCGGTGTCACGGATCGAGCCCCGCGCGACCTGGCAGCTCTCGGAGCTCGCGGAGATCTGGCGTTATCGCGAGCTGCTGTGGATGCTCGCGTTGCGGGACCTGAAGATTCGGTACAAGCAGACCGCCGTGGGCGTGGCGTGGGCCGTGCTTCAGCCCCTGGTGACGCTCGGCCTGTTCGGAACGCTGTTCAACTTGCTCCAGGCTGCGCCGAGCTCGTCGGGCCTGCCGTATGCGCTCACGACCTACTGCGGTCTCCTGCCGTGGCAGGTCTTTTCCAGCTCCGTGACGCTGTCGGCTCGCAGCCTCGTGACGAACCAGGACCTGATCCGAAAGGTCTACTTTCCGCGGATCCTGGTGCCGGCGATCCCACTGGTGATCGGGCTCATCGACTTCGCGATCGCGAGCACCGTGCTCGTGGCGATGATGATCGCGTACCAGATCGAGCCGACCCGAGCGATCCTCCTCTCACCCTTGTTCGTGGGCATGACGGCCCTCGCCGCGCTCGGCGCCGGATTGTGGCTCTCGGCTCTCAACTCCCTGTACCGGGACGTTCAGCAGGCGACCCCTGCCTGATGCAGGTTCTCTTCTTCCTCAGCCCGGCGATCTACGAGCTGCACGGGTTCATCCCCGGGCACCTCGGCTGGCTTCCTCGCGCTCAACCCGCTCACCGGCGCCATCGCCGGCTTTCGTTGGGCCGTGCTCGGAGTACCGTTCGACGCCCCGGTGCTGGTCATCTCCTGCGTGACGCTCGTCGTCTTGGTCGCCGGAGGCTTCGGGTTCTTCCGCCGCTTCGAACGAACCCTGGCGGACTGGCTGTGACGGTGATGGGGCCGGTGGCGATCCAGGCTCGCGGGCTAGGAAAGCAGTACCAGCTCGGCACGCGCGACAACGCGTCGCGGCTCACGGAGGTGGTCGGCGCTCGCCCGCAGGCTCGCGAAGGCGTTGGGCCGCGGCGGGACGGCCGCCGACCCGGCCTCGCCGAGCGCGAACCCGGCGCAAGCGTCCCGCGAGTTCTGGGCTCTCCGCGACTTCGAGATCTCCGTGAACGCGGGCGAGGATCGTCGGCATCGTCGCCGCAACGGGGCGGGCAAGAGCACGCTGCTCAAGATCCTGTCGCGCGTCACAGACCCCACGACGGGCTTCGCCGAGATCCACGGCCGCGTCGGCGCGCTGCTCGAGGTGGGGACCGGCTTCCACCCCGACCTCACGGGGCGCGAGAACGTGTTCCTCAACGGGGTACTGCTCGGCATGAAGCGCCGCGAGGTACAGGCGAAGTTCGACGAGATCGTGGCCTTCGCCGAGATCGAGCGCTTCATCGACACACCGGTCAAGCACTACTCGAGTGGCATGTTCGTTCGCCTGGCGTTCGCGGTCGCGGCCCACCTCGAGCCCGAGATCCTGATCATCGACGAGGTTCTCGCGGTCGGCGACGCGGCCTTCCAGCGCCGCTGCACCCAGCGCATGACCGAGATCGGGCGTAGCGGCGCCACGGTGCTGGTGGTGTCCCACAACCTCCCGCTGGTGGTGAACCTGTGCCAGCGCGCGGTGCTGCTGGACTCGGGGCGGAAGGTGTTCGAGGGCACGCCCCAGGACGTGATCCGCACGCACCTCACCGCCTCGGAGCCAGATGGGAGGCGAGCGGTGCTGGGCGGACGACGAGTCCGCACCCGGCGACGAGTCGGTGCGCCTGCGCGCCGTGCGGGTCTTCCAGGACGGGATCGAAGGCCCCACCGAGGACGTCGACATCGCCCGGGACGTGCACGTCGAGATCGAATACCAGGCACGAAGCGGCGGGTCGCCGCTGTACGCCGCGATCCACCTACGCGACACGGTCGGCACCGCGGTGTTCGCGAGCAGCACCGCACCAGGGAGTTCGGCGATCGCCGACGAATGGCACGGCAAGCCCCACCCCGCCGGAGTCTACCGCTCACGGTGCACGATCCCGGGATCACTGCTCAACGAGGGCCGCTACCACGTCACGGCCATCGTGGCGAAGGATCCAGGCCAGGTGTTGATCCGGGAAGAAAACGCGCTGCCCTTCCACGTCCACGACTCCGGCGAGATGCGCACCGAGTACTACGGTTTGTGGATCGGCACCGTCAGGCCGCGGCTCGCCTGGCGCACCGAACGCGTCGCATGAGCGAGCGTCACGCCGTTCGGGCGCGACGCGCCGCGCCGCCAAACCACTCTCCGTGCCGGGAGTCGGCGCGACTACAATGGCGCGCCGCCGGCGCGCAGTGCCGGTGCGGGGCGCCGGCGGCAAGCGTGAAAGGATTGGATCGATGAAGGTCGTGTTGCTGTGCGGAGGCATGGGGACTCGGCTCCGGGAGGAGACCGAGTACCGGCCCGGCCCGCTGGTCGACATCGGCGGGAGTCCGATCCTCTGGCACATCATGAAGCTCTACGCACCATGGCTTCGCTGACTTCGTCGTTTGCCTCGGCTACAAGGGGCACATGATCAAGGAGTACTTCCGGCCTACGAGGCGATGACCAACGACTTCACGGTGCGCCTCGGTCACTCGAGCCTGATCGAGTTCCACGACCGCCACGAGGAGCAGGACTTCTGCGTCACCTCGCCGAGACCGGGCTGGAGACCATGACGGGCGGTCGCTTGAAGCGGGTGCAGCGCACCTGGGCTCCGCACCCTTCATGCTCGGTGCGTCGATGGTGCGCAGCTTCGAGGAGAAACCGACGCTCGACGGTTGGGTCAACGCGGGGTTCTGCATCTTCGAGCCCGGCGTGCTCGACTATCTCGGCGGTGACGAGTGCGTGCTCGAGCGCGAGCCGCTCGCGCGCCTCGCCGCGGACCACCAGCTCGCCGCGTTCCGTCACGACGGCTTCTTCTTTCCCGTCGACACCTACCGCGACTATCGCGCTCTCAACGACCTGTGGGCAGCCGGTGAGGCACCATGGAAGGTCTGGCCATGAGAGAGGCCTTCTGGCGCGACCGCCCGACGTTCGTCACCGGCGCCACCGGGCTGGTGGGCTCGCGGGTGGTGCGCCGGCTGCTCACGCTCGGAGCCGACGCGGTGTGCTTGGTGCGTGACCACGTCCCTCTCTCAGACCTGGCGCGCAGCGGTGACCTGGGCCGCGTGAAGGTCGTCCAAGGAGACGTGAGGGACCAGGCGTTGATCGAACGTGTGCTCGGTGAATACGAGATGCGCTCGGTCATCCACCTCGCCGCGCAGACCATCGTCGGGGTCGCCAACCGCAACCCGGTTTCCACGTTCGACTCCAACGTGCGCGGCACCTGGACCGTCCTGGAGGCGTGCCGCCGCAGCCCCACGGTCAAGGAAATCGTCGTCGCGTCGAGCGACAAGGCTTACGGTGAGCACGAACGCCTCCCGTATCAAGAGGACACCCCTCTGAAGGGCAGCCACCCGTACGACGTCAGCAAGAGCTGCGCAGACCTGATCGCCGCGGCTTACTTCCGCACCTATGGCCTGCCGGTCGTGATCACCCGCTGCGGCAACTTCTACGGTGGCGGCGACCTCAACTGGAACCGGATCGTGCCGGGCACGATCCGCTCGGTGCTGCGTGGCGAGCGGCCCTTGCTTCGCTCGGACGGTCGCGCCACTCGCGACTACCTCTACGTCGAGGACGGCGCCGACGCATACCTCGCCGTGGCCCAGGCCCTCGCGGACAAGCCGGAGATCGCCGGCGAGGCGTTCAACTTCTCCAACGAGCGTCCAGTCACCGCGCTCGAGATGGTGCGGACGATCTTGCGTCTCATGGGCTCGGAGCTCGAGCCCGACATCCGGAACCAGGCGACCAACGAGATCCCGCATCAGACGCTCGATGCCACCAAGGCGCGCCGCGTGCTCGGCTGGACCCCCTCGTTCACACTCGAGACCGGGCTACCGCCGACCATCGCCTGGTACCGCCACCACCTCGCCGATGAGTGACGACCCCGAAACCCTGCGGAACCAGATCCACCACCTGGTCGCACGCTATCAGGAAGCGAAGCGACCACCGCGACCGTTCGTCGCTGGTGAGACGCCGGTGCCCTGCGCCGGCCGCGTGTTCGACGCCGACGATGTGACGGAGCTGGTCGATTCGGCGCTCGACTTCTGGCTAACCACCGGCCCATTCGCGGCGCGTTTCGAGAAGGAACTCGCGCGACGCTGCGGGCTGAAGCACGCGTCGCTGGTGAACTCGGGGTCTTCCGCGAACCTGCTCGCACTCACCGCGCTGACGTCGCCCAAGCTCGGCGAGCGCCGGCTGCGGACTGGCGACGAGGTGATCACGGTCGCGGCCGGCTTTCCCACCACGGTGAACCCGGCGATCCAAAATGGACTGGTACCGGTGTTCGTCGACGTCTCGGTGCCGACCTACAACGTCGACGTCACGCAGCTCGACGCGGCGCTGTCCCCACGCACGCGAGCGGTGATGCTCGCTCACACCCTCGGCAACCCGTTCGACGTGGCGACGGTTCACGCCTTCGTGCGCCGGCACTCGCTATGGCTGATCGAGGACTGCTGCGATGCGCTCGGAGCCGAGTTCGGGGGCAGGCACGTCGGGACGTTCGGCGACCTCGCCACCACGAGCTTCTACCCCGCTCACCACATCACCATGGGGGAAGGCGGCTGCGTGCTGACCGACTCGCCGCTGCTGCGCGATCTCGTCGACAGCTTTCGTGACTGGGGGCGCGACTGCTGGTGCACCCGGCGACGAGAACACGTGCGGCAAGCGCTTCGGGTGGCAGCTCGACAGCCTCTGAGAGGCTACGACCACAAGTACACGTACGCACGTCGGCTACAACCTGAAGGCGACCGACATGCAGGGCAGCGGTGGGCGTTGCGCAACTCCGCAAGCTGTCCGGCTTCATCGGCCCGCCGCCGCAACTTCGCGATTCTCCTCGAGGGATTGCGCGCGCTCGAGGAGGGATCTCGTGCCGCCCGAGCCCACGACCGGATCGACGCCGAGTTGGTTCGGGTTCCCGCTGGCGGTGCGCCCCGGGGCGCGGTTCGATCGGCGCAAGCTGATCGAGCACCTAGAAGGTGCCAAGATCGGCACCCGGCTCGTGTTCGGAGGCAACCTGGTGCGCCAGCCCGCCTACCGCGACGTGCCGAAGCGGATCGTGGGAGACTTGCGACAGTCTGACTTCGTGATGGAGCGGGCTTTCTGGATCGGCGTCTATCCAGGCCTGACCGACGCCCATCTCGAGTACACGATCGACACACTCCGGCGCTTCATCAAGGATTCCCGATGACTCAGCTGCCAGCACCGCCCGAGCGCGAGAACGCCGCCCGCCGGCTGGCCGTCTACCGCTCCGCGGTCCGCGCCACTTTCGCGTTCCTCAAGAGCACTCGCCGCTACGACGAGGCGCTGGTCAGGTCGATCCCGCTCGCCGACGGCGCCGGCTATCTGGTACTGGTCTGCGAGCTCCACACCACCGACGAGGCGTCGATCGAACGCTTCTCGGCGTGTCGCGCCGCCGACCCGTTCGCCTCTCCCGCCCAGCTTCCGCGGACCGATGTGGGGACCCGCTCGTGGCTGCGCGAACGACCTGCTCGACCCAGAGGACCGCATCCTGTTCCTCGTGCTCGATGCTCACGGCGCGCCCGTGGGCCACCTCGGGCTCTCGGACGGCCTCGGCGAACGCGCAGAGCTCGAAATCACCGACGTGGTGCGCGGCGCCGCCGAAGCTCCCGCGGAGATCGCGAGCCACGCGATGACTGCAGCTCCTCGAGTGGGCCCGTGAGACCTCGGCCCCGAGGCTGTACGTTCGCGTCCTCCGGGGACGACGCCCACGCGATCGAATTCCACGAGCGGCTCGGCTTCGTGCGGACCACCGAGACACCGCTCCGTCGCCACGAGAACGGCGAGACCGTGGAGTTTCGCGCAGTCGAAACGAGCGATGCGGCCCCACCCGACAAGGTGCTCGTGCGCCTGGATCTTGGCCCACCCCGCGCGTGGCCGGGCACCGAGACGATCCTCACGGCGGGCCCATCCATCTCGGCACGCGAGGCGAGCTACGTGTGGGATGCCGCGCGGACCGGCTGGAATCACCACTGGGCCGATTACATAAAGAGATTCGAGAAGGCCTTCGCGGAGTACGTCGGCACGCGTTACGCGCTGGGCTTCTCGTCGTGCACGGGCGCGCTCCACCTCGCGCTGCTCGCCGTCGGCGTCGGGCCTGGCGACGAGGTGATCGTACCCGACATCACCTGGGTCGCCTCCGCCAACGCGGTGGCGTACACCGGCGCGACCCCGGTGTTCGCCGACGTCCAGCTCGACACCTGGTGCCTGGATCCGGCCGCGGTCGAGGCGGCAATCTCGCCTCGGACCAAGGCGATCGTGCCGGTCCACCTCTACGGTCACCCGACGGACATGAACGCGATCCTCGGCATCGCACGCCGCCATGGTCTGCGGGTGATCGAAGACGCCGCGCCGGCGATCGGCGCCGAGTGCCACGGTCGGCGCGTCGGTGGCTTCGGCGACTTCGGCGCCTTCAGCTTCCAGGGGGCGAAGCTGCTCGTGACCGGCGAAGGCGGAATGCTCGTCACCGACGACGATGAGCTCTACAAGCGCGTCTACACGTTGTGGGACCAAGGCCGGACGCCCGGCACGTTTTGGATCGGCGCGCAGGGATGGAAGTACAAGATGGCGAACGTCCAGGCGGCTCTCGGCCTCGGGCAGATCGAGCGCATCGCCGAGCTCATCGAGGCGAAGCGGCGGATCTTCGACTGGTACGCCTGCGGGCTGGCGGGTATCCCGGGAATTCACCTGAACCACGAAGCCTCGTGGGCGCGCAGCATCTACTGGATGACGAGCATCCGCCTCGACGAATCGCTCGACCTGGCCCGCGACGCGTTGCGGACGCGTCTTGCCGAACGGAAGATCGACACCCGCCCGGTGTTCCCGACCATCAGCCAGTATCCGATCTGGCCGCGCCGGCAGCCTCCCTGCCCCACTGCGACACGGATCGCGGAGCGGTCGATCAACCTTCCGAGCGGTGTGTGCCTGACCCGCCAGCAGGTCGACTACGTGTGTGCGGCGCTCGCGGACGAGCTTCGCAAAGGCTGAACGGAACGGCCGCGCCGATGATCCCCAACTCCTCTGTTCCGGCCTCCAACCCCAGCGCAGTCGCGCGGAGCATCCGGAAGAGCTTGCTGCGCATGGTCCACCATGCGAACGCATCCCACGTCGGTGGCGGGCTGTCGATCGCGGACGTGCTCGCTCACCTCTACGGAGGGGTGCTGCGCGTGGACCCGTCTCGCCCCAACGATCCTGAGCGAGATCGCCTGATCCTCAGCAAGGGGCACACGGCCGCCGCGCTGTACGCGACTCTCGCCGAGCGCGGCTTCTTTCCCAGCGAATGGCTCGACCACTACGGTGAGGAGCACTCGCCACTCACCGGTCACACCAACCACCTGGTGCCTGGGGTCGACGCGTCGACCGGCGCGCTCGGGCACGGGCTCTCGCTCGGGTGCGGGATCGCGCTCGCGATGCAGCGGGACCGCCGCCCGGCGCGCGCGTTCGTGGTGCTCAGCGACGGCGAGCTCGACGAAGGCTCGACGTGGGAGGCTGCGCTCTTCGCTGGCCACCATCAGCTGGAGGGGCTGATCGCGATCGTCGACTACAACCAGATCCAGAGCTTCGGGAACGTGTGCGAGATCCTCGACCTCGAGCCACTGGCCGACAAGTGGCGCGCGTTTCGCTGGCAGGTGGTGGAGATCGACGGCCACGATCACGACCAGATCGCGGGCGCGCTCGCCCGGCTCCCGGCAAAGGCGGGCTCGCCGACGGTCATCCTCGCGCGCACGGTCAAGGGCAAGGGCGTCTCTTTCATGGAAGGCGAGCTTCTCTGGCATTACCGCAGCCCCGACGGAGCGCAGCTCGAGCGCGCGCTCCGTGAACTCGACGACTCGCCGTGAGAACCGCCTTCGTAGAAGCCCTCGTTGAGGTGGCGCGCACAGACCCGCGGGTGTGGCTGTTGACGGGCGATCTCGGATTCTCTGTCCTCGAGCCGTTCGCCGAACGCTTTCCCGAGCGATACGTGAACGTGGGCGTGGCTGAGCAGAACATGGTGGGGATCGCGAGCGGGCTCGCGATGGCCGGCAAGGTCGTGTTCACCTACTCGATCGCCAACTTCGCGACACTGCGCTGCCTGGAACAGATCCGCAACGACGCGTGCTACCACGACCTCCCGGTGAAAGTGGTCGCGGTCGGCGCCGGACTGACCTACGGTTCCCTCGGTTACACGCACCACGGCCTCGAGGACATTCCGATCATGCGCGCGCTGCCGAGACTCGCGGTGATTGCGCCCGGTGATCCTGTCGAGGCGGCGCTCGCGGTGCGCGAGCTGGTGCGCTGGCCGGGCCCCGCCTACCTGCGACTCGGCAAGGCCGGTGAGCCCGTGGTGCATCGCGACGGCCTCGCCGAGCTGCCTGCGAGCAAGCTCATTTTGGTGCGAGAGGGACGGGGTCCGGCGATTCTCGCAACCGGCAGCATGCTGCCCACCGCCGTCGACGCCGCGAACCAGCTCGCGGGGCTCGGGGTGGACACCGCGGTCTACAGTGTGCCGTGGTTGAAGCCGTTCGACGCGGCCGCGGTCGCGACCCTCGCCCGGAAGCACTCGCTCATCCACACGCTCGAGGAGGGTCAACGCAGCGGAGGGCTCGGCGGCCTCGTTGCCGAGACCCCTGGCGGAGCTTCCGCGCCTCGCGCCCGGTTGGTGCGCGGCGGGCTGGATGATCTGTGTCTGCACGAGGTCGTGTCGCAGAAGGCGGGGCGAGAGGCCAACGGGCTCGGCGTCGAGGCGATCGTCGAGGCGCTGAGGAAAGGCTCGTGAGCCCGCCGCTGCTCTCGATCTGCATCCCGACGTTCAGCCGGGCCCAGCGATTGGGCGTCATGCTGGATGCGTTGTGCCCGCAGGTCGTCGCGGTCGGGGATCAGGTCGAGCTCTGCATCTCGGACAACGCCTCGCCGGACGAGACCTCGCAGGTCATCTCGTCCGCCGCGGAGACCTGTCCGATCCGACGCCACCGGCAGCCTGAGAACGTCGGCGTGATCCGGAACATCGCCCACCTGGCGTGGGAGATGGCACGCGGCGACTGGGTCTGGATGCTCGGCGACGATGATCTGCTCCGCCCCGGCGCGCTCGGGCGCGTGGTCGAGACCCTCCGCGACAACCAGAACCTCGACGCGATCCTGCTCAACTTCGAGTTCGCGCGGTTCGAGGACCAGTGGCCGAACCGCGCACCCGGGGGCTACACGGGGCCTCGGTGGGAGCCGGGAGCGGATCTCGGGTGCCACCGATTGACCCGCTGGGAGGATGCGCTCGATGCGGGCTGCGGCCTCGGCACTCCGATGTACATGCACGTCGTTCGGCGAGCCCTCTGGCAGGGCTACGCCGAGAACGGCCGCCTCGGCGAACCGTTCGAGAGCCCACGCTGGACGTTCCCGCACACCTTCATGATCGCGGACGCCATGTTCGGCCGGCCGTCCTATTTCGTCGGCGATCCCGTCCTGGTGATCTTCAACGGTGGGCAGTCGTGGTTGAGCGAGGTTCCCTGGGTCTGGATGGAAGCGCTGCCGGGTGTCCTCTCGCATCTGCGCCAGCTCGGTTTGCCACAGCCTCGAGCGCGTAAGCTCGCTCGGTGGACGGACGAGCAGATCGAGTGGGTGCTGCTCGACCACCTGCAGGGCCGATGTCGCAACCCCCGCGTCTCCGTTGCGCGGTTCCTCCGCACGCGATGGCGCGAGGCCGAGGCCTGGCGGATCGTCGCTCGGGCGAGCTGGCGCTTCCTCGACGGTGCGGTGAAGGTCAGGCTGGAGCGACGGTGGCCGGCCGCGCTCACGGCAGTGCGCCGGATCCGCGGCCGCCCCCCTCGTCCCGCACCGGCCACGGGCGGCGACTCCCGTTGAGTCGTCCCCAGCTCGACGCGCCTCTGCCCACGACCCCATGTGCGGCATCTCCGGCTTCCTGACTCAGGCACCGGCACCCCCGCAGGCCGAGCTCGAGGCTCGGCTCGCGGCGATGAACGCGGCGCAGCGCCACCGCGGGCCGGACGACGCGGGGGTGTGGACCGACGGCGTCGCGGGGCTCGCGCAAGCGCGGCTCGCGGTGATCGACCTGAGCCCGGCGGGCCACCAGCCGATGGCGAGCGCTGACGGCCAGGTGCAGATCGTCTTCAACGGCGAGATCTACAACTTCCTCGAGCTGCGCGCCGAGCTCGAGCGCGAGGGCTTCGCGTTCCGCAGCCGCTCGGACACCGAGGTGATCGTCAACGGCTACCTGCGCTGGGGCCGCGACGTCTTCTCCAAGCTGCGCGGGATGTTCGCGATCGCGATCTGGGACCGGAGCCAGCGCCGCCTCGTCCTCGCCCGCGACCGCATCGGCAAGAAGCCGCTCCACTACGCGTGGCACGACGGCACGCTGCTCTTCGCCTCCGAGATCAAGGCAATCCTCACCTGGCCGGGCTTCCCACGCCGCGCCGATCTCACCGCGATCCACCACTACCTCACGCTCCAGTTCGTCCCCTCGCCGTGGACCGCGTTCGAGGGCGTCCACACCTTGCCGCCCGCGCGCACCTGCTCACGATCGAGGCGGGTGCCGCGAGTGCGAGCACCGCCAGTCCACCGGCACCGGTGCGTTACTCGCGGCTGCCCGATCCGACGCAGACCCGGCCGCGGCCACGCGCGGAGCTCATCGCCGAGCTCGGCGCGCAGCTCGACGAGGCCGTGCGCCTGCGCCTGATCTCGGACGTCCCGCTCGGCGCCTTCCTCTCGGGAGGCGTCGACTCGTCGGCGATCGTGGCGACCATGGCGCGGGTCGGCGGCGGCCGCATCAAGACCTTCTCGATCGGTTTCCGCGAGGCCGAATACGACGAGACCGCGTGGGCGCGGCAGGTCGCGGAGCGCTACGCCACCGATCACGAGGAGCTGGTCGTCGAGCCCGACGCCGCCGACGTGATCCCGAAGCTCGTGTGGCACTACGGCGAGCCGTTCGCCGACTCGTCGGCGGTCCCCACGTACTACGTGTCCCAGATCGCACGCCGCAAGGTGACGGTCGCCCTCAACGGCGACGGCGGCGACGAGAGCTTCCTCGGCTACCCGCGCTACGACCGCTGCTGGGCGCAGGACCAGCGCGGGCGCCACCCGAGGTGTTGCGCAGGATCGCAGCCGGCGTGAGCCGCGCGTTCCCGGGCTTCACCGCGCGCATCCCGGTGGTGCGGATCGCGCGCCGCTTGCTGCGCACGTGGGGCACCACGGCGGCGCAGTTCTACGCGCCATCGATCGTCTACTTCCACGACGACGACAAGGACGCGGGCTACGGACCGGCGCCTGCGCCCCCTCCTCGGCGAGTCGACGCTGGCTCTGCTCGACCCGACTTCTTCGCCGCCGCCCCGACACTGACTGCGGCGCCTCGTGGGCGGACCTGCACACCTACTTGCCCGACGACCTGCTCGTGAAGGTCGACATCGCGAGCATGGCGCACTCGCCTCGAGGCCCGCTCGCCGCTCCTCGACCACGTGCTCATGGAGTGGGCGGCCACCATCCCGGTCGAGGAGAAGATGCGCGGCGGCGCCAAGTCCCTGCTCAGGCGATGGAACCGCACCTGCCACGCGAGCTCCTCTATCGCCCCAAGATGGGCTTCGGAGTGCCGATCGATCACTGGTTCCGCGGCGAGCTCGCGCCGATGGTTCGCGACACGCTCCTCGACGGCACGGCCCGAAGCCGCGGGCTCTTCCGCCCCGCGTGGGTGGAGCGGATCGTGGACGAGCACGTCACCTCGCGTCGGTCGCACCACACGCGGATCTGGGCGATGCTCATGCTCGAGCTGTGGTACCGGATGTGGATCGACTCGCCGCCGCCGCTCGTCCCGCCGCGCTGACCCGGCGGCGCGAAGGCCGGTCAGCGACCTTCCTGGACGGGTGCGCAACAACTCTGGATGGGCTTCAGCGCCCGTGCGAGCTGCTCGGCGAAGCGGCGGTGCGCGTCGGCGTTGGGGTGGCCCTCCCACCGCGAGACGGTCCACAGCTCGCCTTCGTGGCCGTGCGTGTAAGTGGCGGCGGGAATGACCTCCATGTTCGCGGCGGTCATCACCGCCTCGACCTCGCCGATCAGGTCGAGGAGCCTTCCCGGCGACTGCGTGACCACCATCGCGAGCACGGGCGGTAGCCCGTTGTCGATCGCGACCTGATTCATCTCGCGAACGTCGTGAGAGAAGCGCTCGAGCGAACCCCGGCGATGGATGTCCTGTTCGAAGTCTGGCGACGTGGCTCGGAACAAGCCTTGGCTGACGAGCTTGCAGACTCGCCACCGGCGGGTGCAGGCGTTGTCGGGGGGCTCGGGCTCGCCGAGTCCCGACGGGAGCAGGTCGTTGAGGCAGACGGCGTAGACGATGCGGTCCGGGCGTAGGGCTTCGTAGCGCCAGCGCTTGACCGATGGTCTCGCCGAGAGGGAAGCGAGCTCCGGGGGCAGGTTGAGATGCGCATGCTCGACCGGCCCGAATGCGGATCGGACGTTCTCGAGGACGTCCTGGCTCGATGCCGCGCAGCGTCCGAAGTTGACGACCTCGTAACCCGTCGTCGCCTCCAGCACCGCGGGCCAGGTCTCGTCGGCGGCGACCCCAGGCCATAGGTCAACGAGTCACCCACGGCCAGGATCCGGGGTCGATCCCCCTTCCGAGGTAGCGGCGGGATCCAGCGAAACCCCCAACGGTTTTCGACGTGCACCTTCCCTTGCCATCGGTAGGCGTGCGTCGCTCCGTCCACCTCCACGGCGCTGCGCGCCAGTTCCGCCGGGATCTCCCCGGCGCCGGTGATGCGCAGAGCCACCTCGGCCAGGGCCAAGGCGAGGAGTCCCATCAGGGAGAGCGCCGCCAGCCTGGCGGCCACTCGAGTGGGTGTCATCGAGAAGTCCAGCGCGGGGAAGGCACATGCGCCGCTCGCGATCGGCGATCGCGAGCGGCAATCCGGTGGGAGGTAGCTGACCGGCGGGAACGATAGCTCGAACCGGCAGCCGCCCCCAGCGGGCGCCCGGCTCGCACCACACGCCGATCTGGGCGATGCTCATGCTCGAGCTGTGGTACCGGATGTGGATCGACTCCGTGCCGCCCGCCGCCGCCCCTCGCTGAGCTCCCGACGCAACTCTCCCCCATGATCCGTCGCATCGAGCACGAGGGCCGGCTGATCGCGATCGTGGTTCCGCGCGCACACCAGCCGGAGGGGATCGAGTTCTTCACCCCCAACGACTTCTCGCAGCAGCTCGCGGCGATGGCGCGGCCGGCGGGCTACGTGATCCCGCCCCACGTCCACAAGGACGTGCCGCGCGAGGTGGTGCACACGCTGGAGGTGCTGTTCGTCAGGTCGGGGCGCATGCGGGTCGATCTCTACTCGCCCGAGCGCGCCGCGCTCGGCGCGGTGGAGCTCGGCGCCGGCGACGTGATCCTGCTCGCCGCCGGCGGCCACGGCTTCACGATGCTCGAGCCCACCGAGATCATCGAGGTCAAGCAAGGCCCGTACGCGGGCGTCGAGGACAAGGAGCGCTTCGAGCCGCGATGAGCGCCGCGTCCAAGCCTTCGCCCGCGCCGCGCAAGATCCCGGTGTGCGTGCCGCTCCTCGACGGCCACGAGGAGCGCTACGTCGCGCAAGCGGTGCGCGACGGCTGGATCTCGTCGGTGGGCCCCGCGGTCGCGGCCTTCGAGAAGGGCTTCGCGAGCTGGTGCGGCGCAGCGCACGGGGTAGGCGTGTCGAACGGAACGGCCGCGCTCCATCTCGCGCTCCGGGCGCTCGACGTCGGCCCCGGCGACGAGGTGGTGATCCCCGACTTCGCGATGGTGGCCGTGCTCTTCGCGGTGCTCTACTGCGGCGCCACGCCGGTCGCCGTGGACGTCGAGCCGGACACCGGGAACCTCGACCCGGCTCGGGTCGCGGAGGCGGTCGGGCCGCGCACCAAGGCGGTGATCGCCGTCCACACCTACGGCCACCCCTGCGACGTCGAGGCGCTGCGCGCCGCCACCGCGGGCTCGGGCGCCGCGATCGTCGAGGACGCCGCCGAGGCGCACGGCGCCGAGTGGCGCGGGCGGCGAGCTGGCGCGCTCGGCGACGTCGCATCGTTCAGTTTCTACGCCAACAAGATCCTCACCACCGGCGAGGGCGGCATGGTGGTGACCTCGAACGAGCGCCTCGCCGAGCGCTGCCGCTACCTGCGCAACCTGTGCTTTCCGCTCGACGCGCCGCGCGACTACTTCCACGAGGAGATCGGCTTCAACTACCGCCTCACCAACGTGCAGGCGGCGCTCGGGCTGGCCCAGCTCGAGCGCGCCGACGCACTGGTCGAGCGGCGCCGCGCCACCGCGCGCCGCTACGCCGCGCGCCTCGCCGCCGTCCCGGGCGTGCGACTGCCGATCGAGCGCGCCGGAGCCAGGAACGTGCACTGGATGTTCGCGATCAGGGTCGACCCGGAGCGTTTCGGCGCGACCCGCGACGAGCTCGCGCGCGAGCTCGCCGGGCGCGGCGTCGAGACGCGCCCCTTCTTTCGCCCGATGCACGTGCAGCCGCCCTACCTGCGCGCCCGGCCCGACGAGCGCCGGTCCTTCCTGGTGTCCGATCGGCTGGCCGCCGAGGGGCTCTACCTGCCCTCGAGCCCGGCGCTCACGGACGACGACGTCGCCTACGTGTGCGAGGCCATCGCCACGATCGGGCGCCGTGGCTGACCCGGCACGCCGGCGTGCCCCACGGGCGCCGTTCGGCGAGCGCTACGCGGCGCTCTACGACGAGCTCTACGCCGACAAGGACTACGCCGCCGAGTGCCGCTACCTGGAGCGGCTGTTCGCGCGCTTCGGCGCTAGGCGGGTGCGCTCGGTGCTGTCGCTCGGGTGTGGCACTGGCGGCCACGACCTGATCCTGGCTCGCAAGGGCCTGCGCGTGACAGGCGTCGACCGCTCGCCCGGGATGCTCGCCGCGTATCGGGCGAAGGCCGCGGCGGCGGGGATCGTCGCCGACGTGGTGCACGGCGACGTGCGCTCGGTGCGCCTCGAGCGGCGCTTCGACGCGGTGATCTCGATGTTCGCCGTGATCGGCTACCAGGTCGGCGACGCCGATCTCGCCGGCGCCCTCGCCACCGCCGCCGCCCACCTGGCGCCGTGCGGGCTCTTCGTCTTCGACGTCTGGTACGGCCCCGCGGTCCTCGCCGACCCGCCCCGCGATCGCACCAAGACCGTGGCCACCGGGTGACGGCGAGCGGATGCTGCGCCACACCCGCTGCGCCCTCGACGAGCTGGCGCAGACCGTGGCCATCACCTTCGAGACGGAGCGCTTCGCGGGCCGGCGCCGCGTCGAGCGCGTCATCGAGACCCACCCGATGCGGTTTCTTCTTCCCGCGGGAGATCGGGCTAGCGCTCGCCGAAGCCGGCCTTCGGGTCGGCGCCATCGTTCCCTTTGGTCGAGTCAGGGGGCGGCCGAGTGCCCGCGACTGGGTCATCACGGTCGTTGCGGTGCCTTTGTGAGCCAAAAAAGCCGCATTTCGTGCGCGACACCGCGCCGGCTGAAAGCTGAATGTTGCACTTTTCCATGGCGGAAAGTGTGGATTTTCAGCGGCAACTTGTGATCATTTCCGAAAGCAATCTGTAACAGCCCACCGTCCTCCAGGCTTCAGCGAGTGAGCTCGGCCGCGAAGGGCGGCAGCGCGAAGCAGGCATCGTGGATCTCCGCGCTGTAGTAGCGGAGCCTCCAGTCGGCGGGCGGAGTCCGGAGCGCCTTGGGACGCACGCCGGCGGCGCCGCCCTTGGTGCCGAGGGTGAAGCTCCACAGCCCGCTCGGGTAGACGGGCACCGCCGCCAGGTAGAGGTGGAGCGAGCGGTAGATGGGCCGCACCGCCGCGTGCAGGGCGCGGATGGTGTCGCCGTCGAAGAACGGCGTGTCGCTCTGACACGCCATGATCCCGTCGGGCGTCAGCGCGCGGTGGATGTCGCGGTGGAAGTCGGCGCTGAAGAGCACCGGCGCCGGGGCCGATCGGCTCGGTCGAGTCGACCAGCACCACGTCGTAGGGCACCTTGGCGTCGCGCACGAACGCGGCGCCGTCCTCGGCGCGCAGGTGGACGCGGGGGTCGTCGAACGAGCACGCGGTCTCGGGCAGATGGCGGCGCGAGAGCTCGAAGACGTCATCGTCGATGTCGACGAGGTCGACGTGCTCGACGGTGGGGTGCTTGATCGCCTCGCGAGCGGTGCCGCCGTCGCCGCC
Organism: Deltaproteobacteria bacterium; assembly: GCA_016713535.1. GTDB lineage: Bacteria > JADJOY01 > JADJOY01 > JADJOY01 > JADJOY01 > JADJOY01. Next base: position 587,681 of record JADJOY010000001.1, on the reverse strand, counting down.
GCCGATGATGAGCACGCGCCGGGGCGCCGGGTGGGCGAAGAGCGCCACGTGGGCGAGCATCTCGTGATAGACGAACTCGTCGCGCGTGGTGAGCATCACCATGCCGTCGAGGACGAAGAGCCGCTCGCCATCCTCGGTCTCGAGGATGTCGATCTGCTGGTAGCGGCTCTGCTTCGACTCGAGCACGCGGCGCACCCGGAAGGTGAGCCCGCGGTGCGACGACGGATGGGCCTCGGTGAACCACAGCTCCATGGCGGAACCTCCAGGGTCGTGCCGCGCCACGCCTTCGGGGCGGGGCCGTGCGCGACGTCGGACGCGAGGGGTGGGAAGCCGCGTCGGCGCGGACGGGCCGCGCCGACGGTGGCTCGACGATCAGGAGTGAAGGACGATCGGCAGCGCGGTCTTGCCGTAGCTCGTCGGCGTGGGATCGTCGCCGAGCTGACCGCGGAAGAGCTCGTTGGTCTCGATGTCGGCGGCGCCGAGCTCACGCTGCAGGAACTCGTGAGCCTTCCACGGGTCCACGGTGTCGCCGCAGGTGTAGATGTCCACCGAGGCGTAGCCGTGCTCGGGCCAGGTGTGGATCGCGAGATGGCTCTCGGAGATCACCACCACCCCGCTCACTCCGAACGGGTTGAACTGATGGAAGCAGGTCTGGACGATGGTCGCGCCCGACACCCGCGCGGCCTCCTCCATGAGGGCCTGAATCCGGGAAACTTCCTCCAGCGTCGCGCGATCGCAGCCGCTGTACTCCACCAAGAGATGGCGCCCAAGCGCTTTCATCAGGTCCATCCTCCCAATGGTGTTCGGTCACGACGCCGGAGCCCCACTGCCCCGGAACCTGGTCACCTTCCACCGAATGCTCGTCCGATCCCTCACAGTCGCGGCGGTGATGCGATCCACAGGACCTGCGCCGCGTGGTTTCCTTCGTTGCGGAGCTCGTGGTGGCGGTTGGCGCGGTAGTAGAAGCACTCGCCGGGCTTCAGGACCCAGCTCTTCTTGGCCACCTTGAGCCGCACGCTGCCGCTCAGCACGTAACCCAGCTCTTCTCCTTCGTGGGGCCGCTCGCAGCCGAAGCTCTCGCCGGGCGCCAGGTGGACCACGGTGGGGTCCATCGTCCGGTTGGTGCCTCCCGGCACCAGCACCTCGAGGTTCTGGACCCCGCCCCACTCCATCGAACGGCGATCCGGCCTGCGAAAGACGACCGGCTTCTCCTCTTCCTCCGCGAAGAACTCGGCCAGGCTCGTGTCGAGCGCCGAGAGGATGAGCGTCAGGTTCTCGAGCGAGATGGACGTGAGGTCGCGCTCGACCTGCGAGATGAACCCCTTGGTGAGGTTCGACCGCGCGGCGAGCTCTTCCAGCGTCAACTGACTCGATAGCCGGAGGGTCTTGATCCTCTCGCCGATCTCCTGCGCCACGCCTCGCCCTCGCCCAGCTCCCCTGCTCGCCGAGTTCAGTTAATCGAACCTCTTGTTTCATTAACTAAACAGCGCGAGAAATCCGTAAGGTGGCCGAGCGGGGACCGTGTGTCAAGAATGACGGAAGATTTTCCATGGACGGCCGTGGGCCGCCCTGCGGCGACCGCGCCCAGCGGCGCCAACGCCCCGCGGCTCGTTGCCCGCGAGCGGCGCCGGCCCATATGTTTCGGCGTCGCGGAGCCTGCCTTGATCGATCTCGAGCGCATCCTCGCCCCCTGGCACCTGCGCCCCTGGCCGCGCCCGACGGCGCCCCAACCTGTGGCGTTCGTGTTCAGCCGCTGCCCGGGCAACTGGGAGGACGAACCGACCGCGAACGAGGGATTGCTGAGCCTCGCGGCCGACCTGCATCGATCGGGGCTGGCGCGGCGGATCGCGATCCCGGGCACCGGTGCCGACCGCGGACCCGAGACCACCACCTACCAGGGCTGCACGGTGTGGGGCCGCGCGCTAGAGGCGCTCGGCGTCCCTCGCGAGGCGCTCGTGCTCGTCCCCGGAGAGGGCGCCCACACCCGCACCGAGGGCGACGATTTCGTGCGGCTCGCGCGTGAACGAGGCTGGCGCGACGCGCTGATCCTCATGAACCCGCACGAGACGCTGCGGGTGATGCTCGGCCTCTTGGTGTCGTTCCGGCTCTTCGACCACCCGATGCGCGCGACGCCGGTCACGCCCGCCGCGACCGACTGGAATCGGGTCGTCTACGGGTCGCAAGGGGCGCTGGAGCTGCCGCGAGCGCACCACATCCTCGAGGAAGCACGGCGCGTCGTCGGGTACCAGGCGAAAGGGGATCTCGCCTCGCTCGACGACCTCGATCGCTACTACCGCGAGGTGCTGGGGATCGCGTCACCGGTGCCGCCGCGCTGAGCGGACCCGCGCGCCGCGGGGGGACGGAGCCCCCCGCGCTACGAAAGCCCGTAGCGACGGGGGTTCCATCCCCCGTCGCCCGGTTCACCGGGGCGTCCGTGACCGCAGCGAAGCGCCTCGAAGTGCGCCTGCGTACGGCGATCGGCCTGTCCGGCGACGCAACGCCAGCGCGTATCGGCGGTCGCGCGGCGCGCGACCCTCCGGCGGGCGGGGGCTGGATCGTGCTCGAGCGCAGGACCACTCGGCCGCCTCGCGCCACGAGTGGACTCGGCACCCGGCGCGTCGCAGCGCGACGCCGCGAGCGAAGCGAAGCGCCTTGGGGGGGGGGGCCCCGCCGAGCCCGCGCTCTCGGCGGGGCGGGGGGATGGAACAGCCCCCCCGAGTAGTCAACGCGCGGCGTGCTCTTCGACCTTGTGGGTGAGGCGCTCGTAGTCGTCGGCGTAGTTGACGTTGACGTACGAGCCGCCGATGTCGAAGAGGCTGATGTTGCGCCCGGCCTGGATCATCACGTTGAGCAGGTCGGCGAGCTCTTTCTGGTTGCGCTTGGGATTCACCGGCGTGCGCTCGATGTACTCGAACACGCTGGGGTGGAAGAGCACGGTGCCCGTCCCCATGAACGGGTTGGTGATCTGCTCGGTGGTGGGCTTCTCGATCAGCTTGGTGATCCGCTGACCCTCGAACTCGACGCTGTAGTTCTTCTGGATCTCCTCGACGGTGCCGTTCATCACGCAGCACAGCACGTCGGGGTTGATGCTGCGGAAGTGGGGCATGACCTCATGGTGCCGGGTGTCGAAGTAGATCTCGTCACACAGCATCATCATGAAGTCTTCCGACAGGTGCTTCTCGAGCTGGCTGATCGCGTGGACCAGCCCGAGCTGCTCGGTCTGCTCGACGTAGGTGAGGCTCATCGAGCGATAGCGCGTGCCGAAGCGCTTGCGGATCTCGTCGGCCTGGAAGCCGACGATGATGAACGCGCGCTCGACCCCGATGCTCTCACCGAGGTCGAGGACCTGACCGAGGAGCGTCTTGCCGTCCACCTCGAGGAGCGCCTTGGGGTGCTCCATCGTGTACGGAAGGGCGCGCGTTCCCCGGCCAGCGGCGGGCACGACCAGCGGCAGGCTCTTCATGGGGGCGGATCCCTCGCGGCTGGATGGGTTCGACCCGGCGCGCGGCGGCGCCCGGCCCTCCGCCGACCTGCACGGCGGAAAGGCGAGTTTGTACTACAGCGGCCGCGCAGCCGACAAGGCTGGCGGGCGGTGTCCGGGCGGGCGTCAGTATTCCTTGAAGCGTCCGCCGTAGATCACGCAACCGTCGCAGATCTCGGGGATGTCGGGCGAGGCGAGCTGGCGGCGGAACTCCTTGTAGTCCTCGCCGTACCAGATCTCTTCCAGGCTCTTCTCGTTCAGGTTGCCGAAGTTCTTGACCTTCGGGTCGGGGCAGTTGCAGCACGGGGTGACGTAGCCGTCGACGGTCACGTAGCAGGACGTCTCGGCCCAGTTGCAGCCGTGGCTGACGCCCGGATGCCACATCTTGAGGGGCACCTTGCCGGTGGCGATGTCGCGGCACTCCTCGTAGACCTCGGACATCACCTGGTCGGCGACGACCTTGCCCTCGCGATCCTCGCGGAACTCGTCCTTGCCGCTCCAGAGCTGCATGTTCTGGATCATGATCTCGTCGACGCCGAGCTCGACGCCGAGGCGGGTGAGATCGGGCATCTGACGGATGGTCTCGTCCATGCACACGCCGACCAGCTTGATCTTGGTCTTGGAGCCCAGCTCGTTTCGCACCCGGACCAGCGTGCGGACGTTCTCGACGACCTCGTCGAAGAAGTTGGTGCGCTGGTTGCGCGCCGGACGGATGCGCGCGTACTCGTCCTTGTACGGGGTGTCGAGGCTGGTGCGGATCTCGTCGACCTCGAGGCTCAACAGGTTCCGCGCGTTGGCCTCGGTCATGTAGGTCATGTTGTTGTTGAAGTAGACCCGGATCCCCTTCGACTTCGCGTGCTCCACCATCTGGAAGAAGTCGCGGTTCATCAGCGGCTCGCCGATGCCGTGCATCGTGATCCGCTCGAGCTTCGGGAACCGTCCGACGAGGTCCTTGAACTCGTCGAGCGTCATCATGTTCTTGTCCCGCTGCAGCGAGTTGATGGGACACATGATGCAGTCGAGGTTGCACACCGTCGTCGGCTCGAGCTGGATCTGGCTCGGCAGCGGCGGCTCGAGGAGCGACACGACGGCGGAGCCGTGGCTGCTCGCCATCGAGGTATCCAGATTCACGACGTCCACGTGGGTCCTCCGGGCGCCTGGGCCGCCTGGGGCGGCGGCCGGTAGCGGTGCCCCCGGCCCACCGTAACCGGTGAGCGCACCGCAAGGGCGGATTGCAGGTCGGCGGTCAGTCTCGCACAGCGCCGAGAGCGACGTCCAACCAACGACGCACTCGCCAGCTCGGTGCCGCGAAGCGCCACGCGTCGCATCTCGTTCATCAGCACCCTCGCGATCGACGAGAACCACGGCCGCAACCGGTTCGCGCGCATCGTCGCCGTGCTCGTGCGGTCCGCGACCAACCCCCGGTGCTGCTCCTGGATGCGGTTCTACATGTCGCCGCGAGCACGGCACGGCTCTTCGTAGAGCGCCCGTGTGGCGATGCGGTCCACCGGCAGCGAGGTCACCACGCGGCGCGGGGTGCTCTTGCCCGGGATGACCTCGGTCCCCGCCGGTGACAGCATCTCCTCGACGCCGGCGCTAGGGCCAAGACCCGCACCGTCCCGGACGGTGCCCATCCGTGCCCGAGGACTCGGTCGTGCGCAGCATCAACGCGAGCGGTCCGTGGCTTTCGTACCCGGAATCGTTCGCCGGCATCCACACCAGCGTTCCCGCGCAGGTGCGGATCGGATCGCGGGTTACGGAACCCGTCTCACCTGGTGCGCGACAGAGCTCGAAAGCTGGTGAGCTCGAAGTCGTTCAGCCGGAACCAAGCCTGGGTTTCCGCCGCGGCGAGCAGCGCCCGCTCTTCCTCCCGTTGCGTGCGGTAGGCATCGCCCGAGCGGATCAGGTCGTCGTCCACGATCCCGGGGTGAACGGTCAACTCGCAGATCTCGCTGTTGGCGGTCTGGACGAGAAAGGCCTTCAGATCGTCGAGGCGGTCGCGCTGTTGGGTGGCCACACCGCTGGCATCCGCGGCCACGAGCGAGCGATGGCGCCGGCCGACGCTCAGAAGGGAGGCCGCTGCCAGCGCGAGACCCCTGGCATCCGGGCGCAACCTCCCCACGACGATCGGACGCCGCATTGCGCGGATCACCAGCCCTTCTTCCGCCGCCAGCCGCGCCGCGACCTTTCGGAACACCCAGGGCAAGAGGTGCACGTGCTGGTGGCTGTCGAGGTGGCTGATCGCGAGTCCCGCAGCCCGGAGCACGCCGATCTGAGCGCGCCACTCGAGCTCGACCTCGCGCAGGCGAACCCGTCCGGTCGAGCTGCGCAGGATGAACGCACCGAGCCGCCAGAAGCAGCCGTGAGAATCCACCAGCGAGGGGACCTGGTCCGGGGGCAGGACCGGGCGTCCCTGGGTGAGATTCAGATGAACACCGAAGTCGAACTGCGGATGGCCCGCCGCCCAAGCGATCGCCGAGTGCGCCGCGGCTTCCCCGAGCATGATCGAGCTGCTGGTCACGGCTCCCGACTCGAGCGCTTCTTCGATCGCCCGATTGACCCCGGGCGACAGGCCGTAGTCGTCCGCGTGAATGACCAGACGGCGGGTCCGGGAAGGCACTCGATAGTGTCCCCGACGCGATCGGAGACGAACCCGAACGAGGTCGCGTGCCATCCGGATCGAATCGAGCGCGAAGCGAACCGTGGTCGGCTCGCTGTCATAGCGAAACGAGACCGGGACCTCGTCGATGCGCGCACCGCAATCGATCAAGGCCCGCAGCAGCTCGACGTCGAATGAAAACCCGTCGAGCCGAAGACGGGCCAGCACCGGCTTGACGACCTCGGTCCGGAAGCCCTTGAGCCCGGCCTGCGTGTCACGAATCCGCGGGACCGTCACCATCCTGCAGATCCAGTTGAACCACCGGCCCAGCAGGTGCCGCGTGAAGAGATAGGAGAAGAACCCCGGCCGGATGAGATAGGTGCTCGCTTCGTCCACCCGACAGGCAATGGCCGCGTCTGCGCCCGCTTCCAGGCGCGCGACGATGCTGGCAACGTTCGACATGGGATAGGCGCGATCGCAATCGGTGAACACCGCGTACCGCCCGCGCGCCAGCTGAAGCCCGACGCGCACCGCGAATCCCTTTCCGCGATTGCTCGTGAAGCGCACGATGCGAATGCGCTCGCCGGGGGTGGCCTCGGCAAAGGCTGTCAGGATGGCGGGGGTCGCGTCCTGGGAAGCGTCGTCGACCAGGACCAGCTCCCAGGGGAGCGGTTGTTCGGCAAGCCACTGCCGCACCGTGCTCAAGGTGACCGAGAGGAACGACGCCGCGTTGTAGACCGGCACGATCAAGGTGCCGAAGAGCTCGCCCGGTTCGGCGGCCAGGCCGTTCTCTTTTTCCTCCCGCGTCACGGCTTCACCTCGCGAGCCCGTGCCAGGATCGGGACGATGAAGACCGCGCCCCCCCCTTCACCGATCGTCAGCTCGCACCGCCCGGGGGGGAACGATGGCGCAGTCCGCCCAGGTTCCCCGACGGTGAGCTGAACCCGCGTGCTTTCGGAGTGAATGTCGTGCACAAGGCCCGCCGGTACGCGGAGAATGAGCCCGGTCGCGGAGGATGGTGGGGGGAGTGTGTGCGGACCAGGCAGCCGTCAACCGATCCGAATCTGCGGTCCGACCAGCGCTTTCCGGATCGACGGCACGTCGGTTCATAGACTCAGCGACTCGACCCTGGCAAGCATCGGTGCGCTCACCCCTGTCCCCGCGGCGCGCCGGGCACGGGTTCGGCGCGCTGTTTCGCGGTGGACCCTTGTGCGAGACTGCGCGGCCCGAAATGCACCCCACGCCCCCGCCCGGCGGGAAGGTGGATAGCGTCGTGCGGATACTCACTGGAAGGTTTGCGCTGCTGGCGGCCGTGCTGCGGCTCTACGGTGGATCACCGATCGCGGAGCGCGCGCACGTGCTGATCCGGTGGTTGCTCTGCCCCATGACCAAGCTCCTCGCCCGCCTTCCGGCCGAGGGCCGCCTACTCGAAATCGGGTGCGGACACGGCCTCTTTTCGAACCTGGCGTCGGTCTCGCGACCACGGCTCCGCGTACTCGGCATCGACCCTGCTCAGGGGAAGATCGGATTCGCACGGCAGTCGATCCAGGGGAGGTCCGAGGTCGAGTTTCGCTGCGTACGAGTCGAGGACCTCCCGGACGAGGACTTCGACGCAGTGGCGATCCTCGACGTGCTCTACCTGATCCCCAAGGATGAATGGCGCCCGTTGCTCGCGCGTTCGCTCGCGAAGCTGCGGCCGGGTGGAAAACTCGTCCTGAAGGAAAACAGCCTGCACCCGGCCTGGAAGTTCCACATCGCCCGGTTCCAGGAAGTCCTGGCGGTCCGGGTGCTGAAGATCACGGAAGGCTCGAGCCGCTTCGCCTTCGCCGACGAGGTCGAGATGGTGGGGATCCTGAAAGAAGCCGGGGCCCGTGAAGTGATCGTCACGAAAATCGACCGAGGCCACTGGTATCCGCACACCCTGTACGGGGCGTTCCGGTGATTTCCTGCTCTCGAGTGTCGTCGCGCCGCGCTGCGACTTCTTCTCGGCGGCACCGCACACGGAGCGAGCACGGCGAGCCGGCGCGAAGCACCCGTCAGGGGTAAGGCCCCGGAAAGACCGAAGCGGTGTCGTCGTGCTCGGACGATGAGCACCGATCCGGCCACTTCCGGTTAGCGCACACGGGGTCGCCCCCCGCGTCTCAGCCCGTCGCGGGCGGCCGGACCTCGATCACGCGGATGGTCCCCTCGGGGTAGAGCCAGGGGTGAGCAGCGAGCTCGACGGCAGGCGGGGCTTTGGCGCCGAGCCGTGGGGAGTCGTCCCCGAAGAGGACCAGAAGCACCGGGCGGCCTGGGTCGTCCCGCCAGGGGGCCCGGAGAGCTCTCGCCGACCGGTCCAGACGCTGGAAAGGGATGCCGTCGAACTGCAGCAGGCAATCCAGTGCGCCGTACACCCGTCCCCCGAACCCGGTCCTGAGATTCTCCAGGTTGGAGTCCAGGAATACCCGTATCTGCGGGTCGGACTCGACGCTCGACCGGATGGTCTCGTGAAGCGCGAGGACGATCCGATTGGGTGACCTCCCCACCGTAGCGGCCCGGTACTTGCGCGCGAGGGGAATCGTAGGGGTGAGGACGAGGAGCCCGAGGACCCCCCACGCGACGCCGGAGCGCCAGGCGAACGGACCTCGCCCCGCACGACCGGCGCGAACCAGCGGAGCGGCAACCAGGAGGCACAGCACGGGGTGCACGAACGCGCCATAGCGCGCGGCCATCGGATATCGGTGGTAGTTGTTGATGAGGGGGGAGAGCAGGGTGGTCGCGGCGAACAGGTACACGGGAAGGTGTTTCCCCCGCCGGAGGGCCGAGACGGTTCCGATCGCAAGGAGCGCCAGGCAGAGCAGGTTCTTTGGGCGTATCGCCTGCTCCCACCATGGGCTTCGCGCGTCGCCCTCACTGCTCAGCATGCTCAGCTCGAGGGTGCTCCAGCTCGCGAGTCCCATGAGGTAGGGACCGAGGCTACGGTCGGCCACGAAATTCTCGTCGTCCTTCCGGTAGATCTCCCCGCTGCCGTGGGGTGCAGCACGTTGTAGGCGATCACGTTCCCATAGGCGAGGACTGCGGCCAGCAACGCCGCGTAAGGCCAGGGTGATCGCAACCAGATCCGAAGCGGCGTCGACCGGTCGGCCGAGCGGGGAAACAATCCGGCATGCAAGAACGCGAGCGCCAGTGCGGGTGCCGCCGGGAGCGTGGTGGGATGGGTCTGCAGGGCGAGGCCGTAGCAAAACCCGGCGGCGACGAGCAGCCGGCCGCTGCTCCGCTTCAGGGCAAGAGTGAAGAGCAGAAAGGCACCGGTGGCGAAGAAGGGGGTCGTGCAATTCACCCAGGCGATGTGGCCGTTGGTGATGTGGGTGAACGAGGTGAGCATGAGCAGGGCAGTTGCGACGCCAGTCGGCCGGTCCTCGGTCTCCTTTCCGAGCCAGTAGGCGAGCGGAACGGTGAGCGCGCCGAGCACCGTGACGGTCATCCGCGCCGCGGTGAAGCTCGGGCCGAAGAGAAGAAAGATCGCGCCCAGGAGGTAGTTGAAGAAGCTGCCGAGATAGCATTGCGTGCTCACCAGCGGGAACCGCGCTCCTCGGGCCACCTCGAAGCTCACGAGCATCTCTTTGTACTCGTCCGAAAAACCGGGGACGAGCATCAGGTGCGGGAGGCGAATTGCGAGCGCCCCGGCGGTCAGCCCTGCCACCAGGAAAAACTCGCCGGCCCAACCGGGCAGGTGGGCGGTACGTGGCGGTGCTCCCGGGGGCGCCAGCGTCGAGGTTGGAAGCACCACGGGTGTCCCTCCGGCACTCGGTTGCTGCGCGAAGATCGCAGGCTCGACCACCGGCCAAGAGTTCGAACGATCCTGCAATGTTACGAGATGACGAGCGATCTCGCTCGAAACCGAAACCCACAGCCGGAGCTGCCGCGATGACAGCGACGCGACTCTACCTCTCTCCGCCGGAGAGACGGAAGCTCGAGAAATGGCGCAGTCAACCCTGCAACGCCGGCACGGGCTGCCGGCCCGACGACGAAGCGTCGGGTTCCAGGGCGCAGGGCGACGCGGCCGGCAGCCGGCAGATCGGCCACGCGCCAGGTCGGTTGCGTCAGGCCGCGTGGGCGGCGCGTGCCTTGGGGTCGAGGCTGTCGTAGAGGGCGAACAGCCGGTGCTGCATCTGATCCCAGCAGTACTCGTTTCGGACCAGATCGAGCCCAGCCTTCCCCATCCGGAGCCTGAGCTCGCGGTCCTCGATCAGCCGGGTCATGCCGTCGCGGATGCTCTCGACGTTGGTCTCGTCGACCAGGATCGCGGCGCCGGTCTTCTCGGCCAGGTACGGCACGTCGCCGATCGCCGACGAGATCACCGGCACGCCGTGAGCCAGCGAGTCGGTGAACTTAGTGGGCGTGATGTAGCGGTAGAAGATCGTCCGCGGCGTGAGCTGGATGGAGACGTCGACGCCCTCGTACTGCTTGGCGATCTCGTTGGGGTGGAACGAGCCGGTCACCACCAGCTTGTCGCCGAGCGGCGCGACCAGCTTCTTGAACTCCTCCTCGAACTCGGGCGAGACGCGCCCCGCGATCACGAGCTTGGCGTCGTGTCCCGTGTCGAGGACCGCCTTGAAGGCCGGGATGAGCTCCTCGATGCCGTTGATGCCGCCGAAGACCGTGCCGATGCGCCCGAACACCACGGTCCCGGTGCGCTTCGAGCGATCGGGCAGCTCCGCGTCGGCGAGCGCCCGGTCCGGCACCTGGGCGAGGTGCACCACGTTCCGCACACCCATCTGGGTGAACTTGTTGACCTGGTAGAGGTTGTGGACCACCACGGCGCTGGCGCGCAGCGCGAAGTGCCGCTCGGCACCGTCGAGGAGCTTGATGAGCGGGCGATAGCGGTCGGGCCAGTTGTAGTAATAGTGCGGCTCGATGAGCGCCATCACGTGCGGCTTGCGGGTGAGCCGGGCCACCAGCGCGACCGGCGGGATCACGTCCGGGTTGAAGGTGTGGAACACGTCGGCGTGGATCCCGAGCAGCCGGACCAGCAGCCGGATGTGGAACCACAGGAGCCGGAACGCGGTGCGGATCGGCGTGAGGCGGCCGAAGCCCGCCTTGACCCGGATGCGCTCGACGTGGATGCCGTCGATGACCTCGCGCTCGGGGGCCTCGAGCAGCCGATCCCAGGCGAGGATGTGAACCTCGTGTCCCGCGTCGACCAGGCTCTTGGCCTGCGCGTAGACCCATCGGTAGCGCCCCTGCGTCGGCAGGAACGACACCGAGTTCACCATCACGATCCTCATGCCGCCTCCCATCGAAAGCGCTTCCCGCGGCGTTCCAGCGCGGCCCGGTAGACGTCCACGGTCTGGGCGATCTGCACGCGCTCGCTGAAGCGATTCTCGACGATCTCCCGCCCCGCGCGCCCCATCGCCGCGGCGCGGGCCGCGTCCGTGGCGAAGGCCGCGACGGCGTCCACCAGCCCGGCGACGTCGCCATGAGGGACGAGCCTTCCCGCGGTCTCGCCGGCGAGCACCTCGGGGAGGCTGCCCACCGCCCACACCGCGGCCGGCTTCTCCATCGCCATCGCCTCGAGCGTCACCAGCGACGTGGTCTCGGTGTCCGAGCACAACACGAAGCCGTCGATGTCCGCGTAGACCTGCTCGAGGTCGTCCCGGTAGCCCGGGAAGTAGGCGTGCCCGTCGAGGCCGAGCTCGCGGGCGAGCGCGATCAGCGCGTCGCGATCGGGCCCGTCCCCGAGCACCAGCGCCGCCGCGTCGATCCCCTTCCCTCGCAACCCGGCGACCACGCGCAGGAACTTGTCGAACCCCTTGGGCGCCACGAGCCGCCCGGCGGATGCGAGCAAGGTGGTAGCCGGTGCCACGCCGAGCTCCGCGCGCAGCGCGCCCCGCGTCACGCGCGCGGGATCGAACCGCTCGCTATCGACGCCGTTCAGGATCGACACCACCCGCGCAGGCGGCATGCCGTCCGCGATGAGCTGCGTGCGCAGGCTCTCGGTCACCGCGATCACCTTGTCGCACAGCACACTGGTCCAGATGTCCTGGCGATAGATGAAGCGGCGCTCGCCGTCGCTGCGCACGGCGACCAGCGCATCGCCGTAGTTGTGGACGGTCGAGATCACGCTCAACCCCGGCACGAAGATCGACGCCAGCCGGCCGAAGAAGTTGCCGTTCACCAGGTGGGTGTGGATGAGGTCGGCGGAGAGCCCGCGGATGAGCCGGGCGAGGCGCGGGATCACGGTGGGATCGCCGCGCCGGGTCTTGGGCACGACGTGGACCTCGAGACCGCGGCGGCGCGCGTCCGCGGCCGGCTCGTGGTCGTACGTGAAGATCAAGCCACCGGCCACGCCGCGCTCGCGGAGGCGAGTGGCGAGGCGGATGGCGTGGACTTCGGCGCCGCGCAGGGCGAGGCCGACACCGACCTGGTACACACGGGGGCGAGCGGACGGATCCGGATTCATGACCGAGGCTGCGTGCGAGGGGCCGCGGTGACCGTCCTGGCCACCGCGCGAGGTCGACATCGTGGGGCGGCGCGGTACGCGCCGCCGGTGACTCGGGTCACGTCACGCGTCCGGCGCGTGACGGAGCTCAGCGCGTGAGCTCGACGAAGATCTTGTAGCTGTACTTGCGGAGCGACGGGAAGTACTTGAAGACGAAGCCGTCGAGACCGTCACACAGCGCGGTGATCGGCTTGTACCTGCGGGCGAAGAGCTGGCGATCGAACTTCCCGAAGAAGCGAAACTTCGGGTAGGTCACCTTGACGCGGCCCTCGAACACCTTGGAGAGCGCCTCGACCTCGTCGGCGGTGAGCGGATGCTCGTCCGGCGTGCCGCGCTTGGGGATGAACGAGACCTTCCCGATGATGTACTTGCGGAAGAACATGAGGATCGGGTTGGTCGCCTGCAGGTCGTAGAAGAGCGCCTTCCCGCCTGGCTTGAGCAGGCGGAACATCATCTCCCCCGCTTCCTCGATCTTGGGGATGTGGTGGAGGATGTTCTTGCCGACGATGTAGTCGTACGAGCCGGGCTCGTAGTCGAGGTGCTCGAACGGCTGCACGCTCGCGTGGACGCGCTCACCGACGCCGTTGGCGCGGGCGCGCTCCTCGGTGACCTCGACGCAGCGAGGTGAGAGGTCGAAGCTCCATACCTCGGCGCCGCGCATCGCGAGCAGCGACGAGAAGAAGCCCGTGCCGCACGCGCAGTCGACCACGCGCTTGCCGGTGAGGTCGTGCTCGAGGCCGTAGAGCTTGAGCGTCGCGAGGTGCTCCTCGGGGCGGATCTTGAGCTCGCCGCCGTAGCGGGCCTCGACCTCACCCTCGGCGATCGCGTCGAAGAACGCGGCCTCGGAGGCGTAGATCTCTTCCTTCTTGCGGCCGGTGGAACTGGTCTGGGCGAGCTCGGGAGTACTCACGGCTGGCAACCTCGTGTGCGCGTTCGGTTCACAGGAACGGGTTCTTGGGATCGGGCTGACCCAGCACCTCTTGCTTGGGACGGCCCGACAGCAGGTACTCGGCGACCTTGGCCGACGCGGCGAGCACGCGGTCGCTCAGGAAATTGTAGCGGAAGGCGCCCGTGCGTCCGTAGGCCACGACACGGTCCTCGGCGAAGAGCCGCTTCACCAGCGGGTCGATGTTCTTGCGGTAGTCGTTGGCGTAGACCGAGTAGCACTCGGTCACCCGGTGCGTGAACCAGTCGACGACCTCGCCGCGACCCACACCGTAGAAGTCGCCGAGCTCGCCGATGAGGCGCTCCTGGATCGCTTCGGCCGGGAGCTGGTCGTTGGCGTCGCCTGGGTTGATGCACACCTCGACCGAGATCGCGGTGCGGCCCGCCGAGCCCATATCCGGGTTCAGGTTGCGGGTCTCGTAGATGCGCTTGAACAGGTACTTCTTCTCGGGGAAGTAGATCTGGATCTTGTCCGAGAGCCGGGGCCGGTCGAGGATGAAGTAGAACATCCGCAGTGCGCTGTAGCGCAGCCCCGAGGTGGCGCCGACGAGCTCGGTGTCGAGCGGCCTCAGGCCCTTGGCGAGCGCGGTGACCGGGATGGTGCTGGCGACCGCGTCGGCCTCGAAGGTCTCCTCGACGCCTTCGGCGTTGGTCGCCTTCACCGTCACGGGGCCGTCACCGTGCGGCTCGACCGATGTGACGCTGTAGCCGAGGCGGATGTCGACACCCTGCGAGCGGACCTTGCTGGTGAGGCCCTGGATGATCTGGCCGGCGCCTCGCTTCGGGTAGAGGAACTGCAGCTGCCCATGCTGCCCGGTGGCGCCGTCGGTGGTGACCGGCTTCACGATCTTGAGCAGCGTCTTGAGCAGGTTCGCCCAGAGGTTGTGCTCCTTGTAGAAGCGGTCGCGCTCCAGGAACCAGTCCTCGTGGACCGCGCGAGCGGAGAGCCCGGTGACCTTGGGGATGTAGTCGCGAAAGAAGAACTGCGTCACCTTCTCGCCGAAGCGCGCCTGGATGAGCTGGTCGACGCTCTCGAAGTGCTCGGGTTCGGGCTTGGCCGTGAGCTTGCCGAGGGTCTTGCGGAACGCCATGTCGAGCGCGAGCGCCGCGGCGTCCGTCACCGGCAGGTTCTTGATCAGATTGGTCGGGTTGATCGGGGTGGTGATCTGGCGACGCTTGTAGCCGACGCCATAGATGCCGCGCACGTCGAGGATGTTCTCGGCGCCGATCCAGTCCTTGTAGAGCGGTGCCTGGCCCGCGTAGTAGGCGTGCGGGCCGATGTCGAGCTGGAAGCCGCCGCGATCGAAGGACCGCGACAGGCCGCCGGTCTCGTCGAGCTTCTCGAGGAGCTGGACCTTCACCCCCTGCTCGGCGAGCAGGTTCGCCACCCGGAGACCGCCGATTCCACCCCGAGGATCAGGACCGATGCCGGCGGCTTCACTGGGCAACTCCTTCCGCAGCGTCCGCCGACGACGACTTGCGCGCGATCAGCAAGAGCTCGAACTCACGGCCGAGCCAACGCTCGACGCTCCCGAACGCTCCCACCAGCGCTTTCTCGAACGCCGAGCCGCGCGCCTTGAGGGGCGGGATGACCTTCTTCTCGAAGTCGACGATCTCGAAGCCGGCCTTGGTGAGCATGCGGGTGAGCGTGTCCGGCGAGTAGTAGTACAGGTGGTAGACGTGGTGGAGCTTCTTGGCGGGATACTGGACCGTCCCACCGGAGAGCTTGTACGCCCAGCGCGAGATCTCGCGCAGCAGGCCGCGCTCGTTGGGCGTGTCGAGCAGGATCACGCCGTCGTCCTTGAGCAGCCTGCGCACCTCGCCGAGCTGACGGACCGGGTCGGGGAAGTGCTCGAACACGTCCCACAGCGTGATCACGTCGAAGCTCTTCTCGGGCAGACCGACCTCGTGGAGCTTGCCGGTGCGTGCATCGAAGCCGAGCTTCTCGCGCGCGTACCGGGACGCGAACTCCGAGACGTCCACACCCGTGACGTCCCAGCCGTGGCTCTTCGCGACGCCGAGGAACACACCCACGCCGCAACCGACGTCGAGCAGCCGGCCTCCCTTGCGGAACCGCTCGAGACGGTCGAGGCCGCGACGGAAATCGCGGATCACCTCGGTCTCGTCACCGGTGCCCGGCGCCGCGACGGCGTTGTCGAAGAAGTACGTGCCGCGCTCTTCGAAGTACTCGGCGCCGTACAGGCGGCGCAGCTCGTCCTCGGACATCTGCAGGACGATCCACACCAGCCCGCAGCTCGAGCACTCGACGGTATCGAAGCCGTCGAGCCGGTAACGCAGACGGGGACGATCGGCGCCGCACAGGGCGCAGATCACGGGATGGGGTGCGGCGCTCGACTCGGTGCTCATGCGGTGACCCGCGCCACGCCCGGAAATCCGTCCGGATACCCGAAGTACAGACGGCGGAAGTAGCGGAGAATGCTACGAACGTGGACCTGGAGGGTCTTCGAGAGCACGCTGCGGCCCTCGCGTTCGAGGTGATGACAGATGACGGCCTCGGGGATGTAGAGCACCTGGTATCCGAGGTGCTTGGCGCGCAGGCAGAACTCGACGTCCTCGTAGAGATAGAAGAAGCCCTCGTCGAAGAGACCGAGCTTGGGCAACACCGAGCGGCGGATCATGAGCGCCGCGCCGTACATCCAGTCGATGTCGCGCAGGCTCGCATGGTCCCAGCGCTCCATCGTGTAGTCGAGCACCCAGCGGGTGCCGCCGAACCATTTCCTGAGCGCGGTGCCCTCGAGGAGGATGTTGAGGGGGCGCGGGAACGGGCGACAAGAGAGCTGCAGGCTGCCGTCCTTGTAGACGAGCTTCGGACCACCCACCGCCGCGTTGGGGTGCGCGTCCATGACCTTGACCAGCGTGGCGACCGCATCGTTGGCCAGGATCGTGGTGTCGTTGTCGAGGCTCAGCACGTAGCGGCCGCGCGACACGTCGAGGAGGCGATTGCGGGCCGGTCCGACACCGACGTTCTTGTCGTTCTCGAACAGCCGGACCTCGGGATACTCCGCCTTGATCATCTCCTTGGTGCCGTCGCGCGAGTCGTTGTCGACCACGACGATCTCGTAAGCGACGTCACGAACGTGCTCTCGGATCGAGTCGAGGAGCTGCTTCATCAGCCCCTTCGCGTTCCAGGTGATGATGCCGAGCGTCACGTCGGGCTCGGTGGCGGTCGCGGTGGTTGCCGTCGTCATCGATCTCGGTCTCGGGTGGCGGTTGACCGGGTCCGGGACCGACGTCCGACGCCGCGTCCAGTCGGTCGGTCCGTCACCGATCGATCAGGCGCTCGTCACTGCCGGGCCCGTGCGCAGTGTATCCGCGTACCATAACACGACCGCGTCCACGGACGGGGCAGCCCGCCGCGCGTCTGCTCGAACGATCGCGACCCGCCGAACGTCACGCCCTGCGTCGATGCGCGCCGTCGGTCAGGCGAGGGCGGCCACCGGCGCCGACGCGATCGGGGCGGGCGCTAGCCGATCGGAGCGGAACGGGTACTCGCCGCGCAAGTTCCGGTTCACCTCGGCGATCGTGACTCCGAAACCCATCAACAGATAGCCGAGCTCGTCGCCGAGCAGTGGATAGCCGAGCTGGGTCATGAGGTGCGCGACCAGCGCGCCGAGCAAGGCCACGGAGGTGTAGTGGATGTAGTCGTTGGCCGGATGTCTCATCGTCTGGAGGAGGGCCCACGCCAGCGAGGCGAACACCGACAGGAAGAGCACCAAGCCGAGCGAGCCCTGCTCCGACCACACCGCGAGATAGCCGTTGTGCATGACGACGGGCGTGCGGTTGGCCTCGGGGACCTCTTCCGCGTACTTGTAGTAGAGGCCAACGTAGTTGCCGACGCCGACCCCGAGGATCGGATGATCGCGCACCATGCGGACCGCGATCCGCGACATCGCGACGCGCCACGCGGTCGACACCTCGGCCTTGTGCTCCTTGCCGAGGATGCGCTCGAGCGGGGCCCCGAGCATCGTCCCGAGCATGAGCGCCGCCACGATCGAGGCGATCGCCATCTGTGGCTTGTGCCTGATCCGCGCGAAGGTGAAGAAGACCAAGAGCCCCATCAGCAAGGAGGCCATGCCGGTCCGGGTGCCGGTGCCGAGGCAGTTGACGATGGTGAGCATCACGAAGCCCCACCCGGCCACCTTCAGCCACTTCCGACGGACCAGGAACGGCACCGCGAGGCTGAGCGGTCCGTAGACGGCCCAGTGCACTCCGTGCATCCCGGTGTCCCCCGAGAAGCTCGCGATCCGGTACCGCCCCGCCTCTGACGTGTAGAGGCTGTGCTGGGTCGAGAGCGCTTCTGGACCGAACGGGGTCTGGATGCGTCCCTTCATGATGAGGTGCCCGGTGAGCGCCTCGTACACCCCGCCCAGCGAGCTCGGCACGGTGCCGATCAGGAGCGCCGCGAAGCACCACCGGAAGACGCGGTCTCGCGCCTGGATCACCCCGACGATCAGCAGGTAGAGGAAATACAGGCTGACCGCCTGCACGAAGAACTGGCTGAAATACGGACGGATCTTGGTCTGCATGAGCGTGGAGAAGCCGACCAGGATCGAGCCGAGCAGGAACAGGCCGGTCTTGTGCCCGAACAGCGCGCGCAGCAGGTACTGGTCCTGCATCAGTAGGGTGCGTATGCCCCACGCCAGCAGCGCCGCGAGGATGAAGAGCTTCGCGATCGTCATGCCACCGGCGAGCCCACCACCAGCATGCGCGCGCTTCAGCAGCCCCATCGCCTCGAGCGGCAGGGTGAGGAACACCGCCATCAGGAGCCAGTCCTGGAGGCGGAAGGGCCGATCTTCGGTGGGACGCCAGAAGGTGGGCATGCGGGTCCCCGGACGGGTGCGGCGCGAGGTCGCGACCGTTCTACTTCAATCGCGTTCGCGACGAAACCGCCATCGGCCGTGGAGGCTCACGAGCCGGCGACGACGAAGACCGGCCGCGGCGTGAGCGTTACCTCCACCCGCCCGCCGGGAGCCGGCACGCCGGTGCGCTCGGGCGCCGTCTGACCCATGGCATTGACCACCGGCTCGACGGTCACATGGCTCGCTCCCACCGGGAGCGTGATCGACCGGCGCGGGACCTCGTCACCGGGCAGCACCACCCTTCCCGGGTCGAGCCACGCCACCCAGCGCGGCGCGCCGGGCGTGCGGATCTGGTACGCGCGCACCTGCGGATCGGGATAGGAAATCCGCTGGACACCCTGATAGTCCCGCAGGTGACCCATCATCTGCTTGGTGGCGTAGAAGACCGGGTTGCGCTTGTCGACACACTTCCCCTTGAGCTCGACGAAGCCCGCCCACGCGGTCAGCCCGGCGCCCGCGCGGAGCAGGCGGCTGGTGAGGAACGGCAGGTCGGTGGTGTAGGCGAGATTGACCATCCGGACACCTTGCTCCGCCGAGACGATCGCGCGCTGCACCGCGTCCTCGGCGACGAAGCCACGCGTCCAGCGCAAGGTCTTGTCGTCGTCGGCGACCAGCTTCGAGAAGAACTGAGCGAGCCGGCAGCGGTCGCTCTCGACGGCCGGCGGAATCATCTTGCCGAGCTTGTCGCGAGGCCCGTCGCAGCTCGTCGCGGGCCCCCAGGCGATGAACGGCGTCGCGAACGTGTCGCTGATCATGATCGGCTTGCGGTAGCCGCGCCGGCCCATCTCGAACTCGAGCCAGCGCACGGTGTCCTCGACCTCGGCCGGGTCGGCGAGAGCATGGAAGTTGGCGACGTCGAAGAGCGCCGGCTGGTCGAGGATCGCCCAGATGTCGTCGAGCCCGTGGGTCGGGTCGACCTCGATCTTCTGGAAGGCGGCGCGATAGGCCTCGACCGACGCCGCGGGACGGGTCTTGAACGCGGTCGTCGGCATGAAGGCCGCGTGTGCGACGAGCACGCTCGCCGACGCGCGGTGCGCCGCGGCGTACGCGTGCTTGAGCGTCTCGAGATAGTGCGCGACGGGACCGGGCTCGTAGCTCGAGAACTCCGAGCCGATTTCGAGGTATCGAACCGGCCAGCGTAGGCCCGGCAAGTCGCCGCTGCCGTCGCCGTCGTAGCGTTCGACGACCGACTGGATCCACTTCTCGTAGGCGTCGTAGTGCTCGGGCTTGGGATTCGTGTCGTCCCACTTCACCAGGCCCGGGGAGCGGGCCGCCCACTTGGCGTTGGCGCGCAGGCAGATCACCAGATCCCCGAAGCCTGCGCGCTGGTACTCGCGCACGTAGTCGTCGAGGCGGCGGAAGTCGATCGCGTCCTTGGGGCCGGACTGCATCTCGCCCCACATGACGTGCTCGGGGTAGTGCTTCACCGCTGTGAGGCCCATCTCGGCGAGCGCCGCGGCGTGCACGGGCACCGAGTCGTGCTGATCGATGAAGACGTACTCGAGCCCGATCGCGGTGCGGTCGTGCGCGCTGCGCTGGGGCATGGGCTGCGCGAGCGGAACGTAGCCTGGACACTGGGCGCCCGCGCACGCGAAGTGGGGTGCGAAGGCGAGGACGACGGCGATCGCGGACGCCAGGGCGAGACGGTTACGCCGCATCATGATTCGATCCTTCCGCGCGCGAAGCGCATCGCGTGGCCCAGGCGCCTCCGCTGCTGCCTTCCGCGGAGGCGGCATCACGGTCGGCCCAGGAGGCTTCCCCTCGGGTGACGAGCGTAACCCGCTCGTCACCGCCTCGGCTCCCGAGGCGGGCGGTAAGCCCGTACCGAGCACGGGTCGGAGCGGCGATCAGTTGGAAGGGGCGGGCTTGGTCCCGAACAGCACGTACTCGAAGCCGATCGGATTGAAGAACCACGGCATCCGCTTGGCCAGGCGCTGCCACGCGTTCATGACGCGCTCGGGGAAGACGCCCGGCGGGTGCACGACGGCGTCGACGGTGACCTGGCGGAGGCCGCTTCGTTCGAGCGAGGTCGCGAACTCGGAGATGGAGGTGATCTTCTCGTACGGCGAGCCTTCGAGGTAGCGAGCCTTGGTCTTGAACAGCAGGCCGATCAGGCCGCGGACCATTCGCTTGATGAACTTGGGCAGCACCCGACCCGGGATCGTGAACAGGTGCTTGTCGTTGACTTCCACGAGGTAGGCGCGACCACCCACTCTCGTGACCCGTGCGACCTCGGTCGTGCCGCGGTCGATCGGCTGCACGTGGTGGATCACCTCGACGCACAGCACGTGGTCGAACGCGCCATCCCGGAACGGGAGCCGAGCGAGATCGGCGCACACGCCCTGGAACGATGCGCCGCCGTGCGAGCGGCGCAGGTGCTTGAGGGCACCGGGGACGATGTCGCTCAACACCACCATCGCGCCGTCGCGCTCCATTCGCTGGATGATGTCGACGTCACCTCCCGAGCCGAGGTTCAGGACCTTCCGCCCGGTGAGATCACCTTCGACGCCGCGCACGTAGCTCCACGTCGCGGTGTTGCGGAAGCGCTCGCCTACCTCGTCACGCGCCCACTTGACGCCGAGCGCCTCGGGTACGTCTTCCCAGTGCTGGCCCCACTTCGCGATGGTGTCCTCGTAGAGGCGCACCTCCCACAGGTAGCCATCTCGCGCCTCGTCGAGGCCTTCCTTCTTGGCCAGCTCGCGGAAGCGCTCCTTGTAGGTGGGGTGGTCGGCATCGATCAGCTCGGCCTCGAGCTGGCGCCGCACCTCCATCCACTTGGCCTTCTCCTCGGGGAGATCTCGCGGATCGCGTCCGGCAACATCACCGGGATGGCGTCCTCGATGGGGTAGCGGCGCTTGCAGGCGGTGCAGACGAGGGCGCCGTCGATGATCTCGGCCCCCTCCGTCTTGGTGGCGGCGACCTCGAGGGGGAACGCGCGGCATTCGGTGCAGCAGAGAGCTCGATGAGCTCGGGTTTCACGCGGGGACCTCCGGCCAAGGACCGGCGACTCGTCGTTCCGGTGTTGGAGCAGCGAGGGCCGGCCCGACCGGCCCATCCGGGCATTTCTATCCGAGGGCCGAGCGGCCGGGCAACCGAACGCCGCGCGGGGTGCGCGGGTCAGCCCTCGCCGGCCTTGGGCCGGAAGTCCCGGATGCACTGGATCTTGGTGCAGGGCGTGGGGTAGTTCTTGGTGATGAGCGCGTCGCGGAAGGCGCGCATGCGCGGGCCGTTCCACGCCGCGCGGAAGCCGTCAGCCTTCACGTCCTCGAGGGGGATCTCCTCGAGCTTGCAGCACGGGGTGAGCATCCCGTCGACGTTGATGAAGGCCATCACGAACGGGATCACGCACTCCGAGACGACTTCCTTGTCCATGATGAACTGCAAGCCTTCCTGCTTGCAGAGCTCCTCGACCTCACGACCCACCGCCCCGTACTGGCGCTGGCGGTCGCGGCCGAGCCCCATGTCGTCCTCGATGGTCTCGTCGTAGGTGTTGACCGGGAACACACGAAGCGCATGGCCGCCGAGCTCCTTCACGAGCTTCGGCATCATCTTGATCTCGTTCCAGTTGACCGCGTTGAGCGCGAAGTTGAGGGAGACCGGGATGTCCGAGATGGAGGTGAAGTAGCGGACGTTCTCCATCAGCTTGCCGAGGTCGTCCTGGCGGATCTTGCGGAAGGTCTCGGGGGTGGCGCCATCCACCGAGATGCGTAGCTCCATGAGCCGGCTGCGCGCCAGCTCGCGAGCACGCTCGCGCGTCAGCAGGAAGCCGTTCGACGTGATCGAGACGTGCGGTACGCCCCGTCCCGCGGCGTGATCGATCATCTCGAAGATGTGCTTCCCGACCAGCGGCTCGCCGCGGCCGAAGATGTGGATCGAGAACAGGCTACCGATCCACGGGTCGAGGATCTCGCGAAACTCGTCGAGCCCCATCTCCTTCGGGATGTACTTCTTGTCGCGGTGCCGGGGACAGAACTCGCAGCTCAGGTTGCAGACGTTCGTGTTCTCGATCTGCAGCACGACCGGGTCGTTGTAGCAGTACGAGCTGGCACTGCCCTTGAGCTTCATCACCTCGACGGCCTTGAGCACGCCGAGGCCGTTGCGCCGGATGAGCTTGCCGCCGTGGGCTCGGAAGCTCACGGCGTGGATCGTCTTGTTCACGCGGGGTCGGCGCGTCCACGTGGTCTCGTGGGTGTGCCAATCGACTCCGCCCGAGGTACTGGCCTCGTTTTCGAGCACGTGGGTCTCCTTGCGGTCTGCGCGCATAAACCGGCGCGTCATTCAGTATACGGCCCGCTCTCCCGGCCCCACAAACCGACGCATGTCGAGGGGCAAGGGGTCGACCCGGCGGATGCGTGCCGCCACGCCTCCCGGCTCAGCGGCGATCCGCGTGCGCCTGCTGGCTCGCGACCAGCTTGCGGCGACCGAGCGCGCCGAGGATCGCTCGCTTCGTCCTGAGCAGATCGGCGAGCGTACCCGCCAGCGCGGTCCGGAGGATCAACACGGCTTCCGCGTCGTCGGCGGCACGAGTCGAGTCCATCGAGAGCCGAGGAACACGGTACAGGTCGTCGCCCGGGCGGTAGACCGCGTCGGCCACGGCCACGGCGGATGGGATGCCGGCCGAACGGACGGCCGCGCGCACCCGCTCGTCCTCGTGACCGTACGGATACGAGAACACCTGGGGCTTGCGGCCGAGGCGCGACTCGAGGTCCGCGGCGGCACCGCCCACCTCGTCGGCGAGCGCGCCCGCGTCCAGCGCGGTCAGGGAACGATGGTGGCGGCCGTGGGGCTCGACCTCGATCCCGCCCGCGACCATCTCGGCCGCGTCGTCCCAGCTCATGAGCGGAAAATCAGGGAAGCTATCCGGCAGGTTCCAGTCGGCGGACGTGCCGAGCTTCGCGGTCGGCACGAACACCGTCGCGCCGAAGCCCAGGTCTCGAAGCACGGGAAATGCGACCCGGTGCTGGCTCACCAGCCCGTCGTCGAGGGTCACCGCCACCGTCTTCCTGGGTGGCGCACCGGCTCCGCTCCATTCCCGCAGCAGGTCACCGATGCCGAGCACCCGCCACCCCGCCCGAGCCAGGTACTCCATGTGCGCGCGGAAGAAGCGCGGCCGCACCGAGACCGCCGAGCCGTCGTCGTCGAGAGAGTGGTAGAGGAGGATCGGCACGCCACCGCCGAGCCGATCGACCCGGCCCGCGAGGCTCAGCACGGAGGACTTGAGGAAACCCATCGGCGTCGATCGGCGCGTCGAGCGCTCGGGCTCGGTCTACGTCACGCGCCGCGGCAGCGCCAACACGCGCGCGGTCAGTAGTCGCGGATCGAGGCGAGCACTGGCAGCTCGATCCGGTCCTCGACCTCGCGGGCGTTACGCAGTGTGTCGTCCCAGAACTCGAGCAGAAACGGCAAGCCCAAGGCGAGCGCGAGCGCCACCACGATCGCGACGATCGTGTTGATCGTCCAGTCGGGCCAGTCCGGGTCGGCGCCCGGCTGGATCTGGGCGCGATCGATGATCTGGAGATCGTATTCGGGGAGCAGCTTGACCCGCTGGATCTCCAGCTCCTCCATCTTCGAGCGCAGGTTGTTGTAGATGGTCTGACGGATCGCGACGTCTCGCTCGAGACGGGCGAGCTCGAACTCGACCTCGTTCAGGTACGCGAGCTCACCCTTCTGGCGCTCGATCTCCTGCTCGAGGACCTGCATCTTGGCCCGGAGGCTCGCCTCGGTCTGGCGGTATTCGACGGCCTTCTTCTCGATGTCCCGGTAGAGCTCGAGGGAGCCGAAGCGCGCCTGCTGCAGCTTGAGGTCTCCCTCGGCTTGCTTCCGCTTCTCCCCGTACAGGGCGAGGTTGCTCAGGATCTCCGTGCTGTCGGCCTCGAGCTTGGCGAACTGGTCGAGCTTGATGCGCTTCTCGTCGTCGAGGCTGAGCACGTTCGTCTGGCGCTTGAACTCGCTGACGGCCGCCTCGCCTTCGCGCAGCTTGCGCTCCGAGTTCACCACCTGGTCACGCGCGAACTCGAACGAGATGTCCGCCTCGTGAGTGTCCATCCTGCGCAGCCGGTTGATCACCTCCTCGGTGATCGAGTTGGCGATCTTCGCGGCGAGGATCGGATCGTCGAGCCAGACACCGACGCTCATCACCTCGGTCTCGACCCCGACCGAGCTGATGTCGAGGACGTCGTGCTCGAACTCGTCGACCGCCTCGGCGAACCAGGCGCGCTCCGACGGTGACAGCAGACCCACCTCGATCAGCACCCACTTCACCGCCTTGATGGGAGCCTTGAGGGCCGCCTTGTACCAGTACATGAAGACATCGCGGAACTCGGTCGGCTCTTCCTTGAACTTGCGGCGGCGCTCGTCGAGACCGTTCTCCTTCACCATCTTGACCGCGATCTCCTTGCTGATCGCGACCTCCACGATGTTGCTGGTGGGCGCGTACAAGTTGATCGGCATCTGGGGATCTCGATGTCCCCGAAGAACCGGATCGACTGCTTCGATTCTTGTGGATCCACACCTTGGTGGACGCGTCGTACAGGGGGCGCTCGAGGTAGGTACCGAACAGGATGGTTCCCATCGTCACCACGAAGGTGACGAGCACCGTCCACTTCCGCTTGAACAACACGAAGAGGAAGTTGTAGACGCCGCTTTCGAAGCTCGGTCCGCCGCTCGGTGCGTTCACGCTGTCGATCCTCTCGTGGACGCCGTCACACCCAGTCGTGGAGGAATTCCGGCACGAAGTGCCGCTGCCGGCTGATCACGGCTCCGACCACGCGGGCGCCCATGCCGACGAGCTGGCGCTTCGAACGCTCGACCGCGGCGATCTGGGTGTGGTTCGCCTGGACCACCAGCAACGCGCCATCGGCCTTGGTGGCGAGGACACGAGGGTCCGAGTACGGCAGGACCGGGCTGGCGTCGAGGATGGTCACGTCGAAGCGCTCGCGGGCGAACGCGAGCAATGCCGCGAGCCGCTCGCTCTCGAGAAGCCGGGTCGGGTTGCCGTACGGACGTCCGGCGGTGATGGCCGAGAGCTCCGGCACCGGCGTCGGACGGATCGCTTCCTCGAAGTCTCCCTCACCGACCAGCAGGTCGGTGAGGCCGGGGTCACGCGGGAACCGGAATACCCGGTGCAACGCCGGACGGTGGAAGCTGGCGTCGATGAGGAGCACCCGATGGGTTGCGTCGGCGGCGTACGCGATCGCGAGGTTGGTCGCCACCGAGGTGGTTCCGTCGCCGTGCTTCGCGGCCGTCACGACCAGCATCTTGAGTGGTGCGGAGCCCTTCGCCATCACCAGGTTGGTCTTGAGCTTGATGTACTCCTCGGCGACGTCGTCGGGCAGCCGGAACCGTGGAGGGATCGACGCCGGCTGCACGAGGGCCGACTGAGCCGTCAGGCCGGCAGGCGCCAGCCCGCTCGTCCCCGCTGGGGATCCGGTCTTCTCCCGGAGACTCTTCTCCAGGACCTCGAAGTTCTTGCTCATGACCGAGTCGTGCTTTCGCCGGCGATTGCTCTTGCCTCACTGAGGCGTGGTGATGACCTGCGTCTGAGTCTGCACCGTGGTGAGCGGGTACGTGAACGCGAACGCGGACGTCACCCAGCGTGGAACGATCCGGTTCAGGTACTGATCGACGTACTGGTTCGCCTTCGCGATCGCGGTCTGGGGAATGTAGACCACATCCCGGTCCTCGAGCGTCACGTCGGACACGCGACCCTCGAGAACCTCCTCGACGTTGACCGTCAGCACCTCGTGCTGCGCTGCGTAGAGCCGGCGAAGCACGAGGACGGTCTCGGTGTTGGCCGACTCGCGTAGGCCGCCGGCGGCGTAGATCGCCTGGACGACCGTCATGCCGGGCGTCAGCTCGAGCACCTTCGAGAGCGGCACCTCGCCGCCCACGTACACGGACTCGGCCTTCGCCGTCGTGGCGAAGCTCTTCATGGTGACCGTGATGTCTTCGCGGTCGAGCAACGCCTCGTATCGCTTCGTCAGGTACTACCAGAGCTGCATGGGCGTCAGCCCGGCCGCCTGGACGTCGTGCACCATCTGCAGGGTGATCTTGCCGTCCGGTCGAACCGGCACGGTGGTGTTGAAGTACGGGTGGTAGAGGAACCGCACCTCGACCTGATCACCCGGCTGGATCATGTAGCTCTGCGGCGCCGCTCCGTTCGTCGAACCGGCCGCCGAGGCGCCGGGCGGAATGGCGGACGCCGACTCGGCCGGTGTCGCCACCGGCGCGCCGCGCGGCGTCAGCTTGGGTGCGGCGGCCGGGACGCTCGCCGCGGCTCCGCTCGTGTCGGCTGGCTGAGCGGGCTGGGCCACGGCCGCCGCGCAGCCGACCCAGAACGACGCCACGCAGGCGAGCGCGGCGATCGCCGTTCGCAGCGGAGCGGGTGGGTTCTTCTGCAAACGAAGCTCGCGACAGGTGATGAGTAGTGTTTCCGTCGGAGCGTGAACGGATCGAGCCCGCATCCCCTTGCTCCAGGCCGTCATTTCACCAACAGCTTGAAGATCAGGTCCATCACCTTCATGGCGAGTGGACCCAACACCACGATCGCCGCTGCACATCCAACCATACTCAGGGTGAATTTGGCGGCGCCGCGCATGGGTTCTCCACGGTCGAACGATCACCGAATCGGGCGACCCACGAGCTCAAGTGGCGACGGGTATACCGGAACTCTCGGTGACGGGTCAAGGGAAAATGGAAGGAATCTCAGGACTTCGACCGAAGCTCCGCGACTTCGGGCGAACTCCTCGGGATTCCTTGTTTGGTCGACGGGCAGACGAACCCGCCCGAGCGAGGGATTCAAGCACGCAACTTGCGAAGCGCGCGATCTCCGCTGCGGCTCGCTCAGGCCATCGCACACGACCCACGTCCCGAGGTCGAGGAGGTCCCCGACGCGGGTTCCGGTCGACTCGAGCACCCCGGCCGCGAGCTCGAGCACGCCGGCAGCGGACCACACCACCCGAGTCAGCCTCGACGGCGCGAGGGCTGGATACGCCCGGACGACCCGGCCCTCTCGATCGAGGAACGCGGCATCGATGACGAACCGCATTCCGAACGTGTGGATGCTCTTGCACGGCCGGATCCACAGGGCACGATCCGGCTCGAGGTGATCCCGCCCCAGCAACCCACGCATCCGGTCGCGGGTGGTAAGTGCGACCTCCAGGTGGCGCGCGACCTCGACGCCGCGGCTCAGGTTGCGAACCGACACGGACGGTCCCGCCTCGTCGACGCGCCGGGTACTCCACGGGCGACGGAAAGAGCCATGTGCACTCAGGGGCCACCCAGAAGCGGCGCCAGACCTCGCTGGAGCTGGAGGAACGCCGGACCGAGCACCACCAGCAGCATCGCTGGCAGCAGGAAGAGCGCCAGCGGGAAGATCATCTTGACGGACGTGCGAGCGGCCTCGGTCTCCGCGCGCTGCAGGCGGCGGGTACGGCTCGTATCCGCCGCGGTCCGCAGCACGTCGCCGACGCCCATACCCATGCGCTCGGTCTGGTTGAGGAGCATCACCACGTTGCTGAGCTCCGGGACCCCGCAGCGGCTGGCCAGGGCGTGGAGCGCGTCCGCACGGCTCCGGCCCGCCTGGATCTGCCGGCTGGTCAGGATCAGCTCGCGCCCAAGGACAGCGCGGCGCTTGCCGAGCTCCTCGCCGACCCGGGTCATCGCTGGCTCCATCGCGAGCCCCGCCTCGAGGCAGATCTTCATCAGGTCGAGCGCATCGGGGAGAGTGCGCGCGATCTCGGCCTGCCGCTCCCGCTCCCGTACCCGCAGCCAGAACACCGGAAGCACCAGCCCTGCCATGGGGGCGATCAGCATCCACAGAGCCTGCAGGCCCGGCGCGAGGCTCCAGGTCGGCACGACCACGGCACCGAACACGATGCCGGCGAGCGCTCCCACCACCATCAGGCCGAAGAACCCGTCGACGTGCTCCGGGCGCTGGAAGCCGGCGTGCTGCAGCGCCGATTGATAGCGCTGCGCGAACGCGGGCGCACGTGGAGACCACCGCGCCAGCCCCACCAGGAAGTCGGCCTCGCGGCGCTCGGCGTTCGCCCGCGGTGTGCCATTGCGAGCCGCCGTGGCTTCGGCAGCCGGAGCGCGCATCAACGCCAGGTAGGCGGCCCACAACACGGCGAAGACCGCCGCGCCTCCCAGGACGCTCACCAGCAACCCGACGACCACGCTCCCCACCGCCCCCTCCTCACACGCTCACGGCCAGGATCTGACGGATGACGAGCCAGCCCACCAGCCAACCAGCGAGCGCAGCAACGAGCAGCGCGTGGCCCGCCGGGTCGGTGACGAGCACCGCCAGGTAGGTGGGCCGGATCACGTACAGCACGGTAGCGAACACCACCGGGAGTGCGATCAGTACCTTGGCCGAGAGCCGGGCCTGCGCGGTGTAGGCCTGGACCTGCCCCTGGATGCGGAATCGCGCGCGGATCGTCTGCGACAACGTGGCCAGGATCTCGGGGAGGTTGCCGCCGACCTCCTTCTGTACGGCGATCGACGTCACGAGCATCTGGACGTCGAGGGAATCGAGGCGCTCGGCGAGCCTCTCGAGGGCCTCGACCTCGCCGACACCGAGCTCGATGTCCCGGGTCACGAGCCCGAACTCGCTCCCGAGGGGATCCGCCATCTCGCGAGCCAGCAGATCGAACCCCGCGCGTATCGGCTGCCCGGTGCGCAGCGCGCTCGCCAGTAGATCGAGCGCGTCGGGCAAGAGCTCCGTGAATCGCTCGAGACGACGGTGGCCGAGCCATCGGCCGAGCGACGAGCTCATCAGCGCGCCGAGGATCAGCCCCGCCACGAGCTGAACCGGGCGATGTGGTGGCACCGCAAGCGCCAGGAGCGCGATGGAGACGGTGACGAGCAACACCAGCGGGCCGCGAGCCGCGGCCGGGACGTCGCGGCGCCGCGGCGTCCCGAGCTCGACTGCGCGGCCATTGACCGCAGCCGGCGCAGGTGCACGGAACACCCCGGTGAGCACCGCCGTGAGCACCATGGCGAAGAACAGGCCGACACCGACCAGCACCGCGAACGGCAGCGCCTGCATGCTCATGCGCCCTCACTCGGCTCGAACATGCCGTCCGGCAGGTTCTCGCCACAGGCTTCGAGCAGCGGAAGGAACCGCGGCCGGTATCCGGTGGTGCGAAACCGTCCCAGCACCTTCCCGTCCGCGTCGACGCCGCGACGCTCGAACACCCACACGTCCTCGACGACGATCGCATCTCCCGCCATCCCGACGATCTCCGACACTCGCGTGATCCGCCGGCTACCGTCCGCGAAGCGCACCGCGTTGACGAGAAGCTGGATCGCGGAGGCAATCTGCTCCCGGATGGTGTGCTCGGGCATCGAGATGCCTGACAGCAACATCATCATCTCGAGTCGGTGCAGCGCATCTCGTGGCGAATTGGCGTGGATGGTGGCGATCGAGCCGTCGTGACCGGTGTTCATCGCCTGCAGCATGTCGAACACTTCGTTGCCACGCACCTCGCCGACGATGATTCGGTCGGGCCGCATTCGCAAGCTGTTGCGCAGCAGGTCGCGCTGCGTCACCTCGCCGCGGCCCTCGACGTTCACGGGCCGCGTCTCGAGCCTCACGACGTGGTCCTGGAGAAGTCGGAGCTCCGCCGAGTCCTCGATGGTGACGATCCGCTCACTGGGCGGGATGTAGCCCGACACGATGTTGAGCAACGTGGTCTTGCCGACGCCCGTTCCGCCGCTCACCAGGAGGTTGAGCCGCGCACGGACGGCAGCCCTGAGGAGCGTCGCGATCGGCAGCGTGATGGAGCCGAGCGACAGCAGATCGTCCATCGTCAGTCGTTCAGCGAAGAAGCGACGGATCGACAGGCACGGCCCGTCGATGGAGAGCGGCGGGATGATGGCGTTGACTCGCGAGCCGTCGGGCAGGCGCGCGTCCACCATCGGTGAGGCCTCGTCGATGCGCCGACCGACCTTCGCGACGATGCGGTCGATGATGAGCTTCAGATGGTCGTCGTCGCGGAACACCACCGGGCTACGCTCGAGCTTGCCGAAGCGCTCGACGTAGACCTCCTCGAACCCGTTCACGAGGATGTCGGTGATGGCCGGGTCGGCGAGGAGGATCTCGAGCGGTCCGAAGCCGACCGTCTCGTGGACGAGCTCCTCGACGAGCTTCTCCCGCTCGGCTCCGGTCACGCCGACACGCTCCTGGTCGAGGAGCGATGCAACGACGCTTCGGACCTGACGCTTCAGGGCATCCGGGTCGAGGGTGTCGAGCGCGGCGAAGTCGAGCCGATCGATGACGCGCTGATGGAGCTCGGCCTTGAAGCTATCGTCCCTCGACGCCCCACCGCCCGGCGCCTCTCCGTCGGACGTCCGGCGCGACTGACCACCCCAACGCTCTCGAAGACCCATCGCGATGTCCCTCGGTCCACCTAAGGTGGCTCGTCACCACCGAGCGCCGCGCGCGGCATGTTAGCAGGGTTCCACTCGGTCAGTTCCCGTTGTTCGACGGATCGATGAGACGAGGTCCGGTACCACCCGTCGCCGAGATCCCGAAGTTCACGCCGCCGGGCAACCAGGTGTCGACCTTTTCGCCCCGGACGATCTCGCCCTCGAAATCGATCCCGGACACGATCGGCAGCTCGACGTCGAGCTCGAGCGGAAAGAGCAGCAGGTCGAGCAGGGCGCAGCAATCGACCCCGTCGCACAACCCGCCGGTCGCGGAGCACGACCCGAGATCCAGCGACACCGTGAGCACGATCGTCTTCATCACCGGCGTCGCGTTCGTCACCCTGTACTTCGCGAAGCCGACCGTGGGCGCGTACTTCACCGTGACGGGCAAGTTCGGCCAGCCGAGGTCGATCACGAGCCCGACATCGAGGGTGCCGAACACCGGGCTCACTAGCTCGAGCGGCGGCAGCGGGATCGACTGCACGAAGATCGAGGTGAAGTCGAAGCTCTCGAACTCGCGAATCTCCTGGCTCGAGTAGACCGGCACCACGTACTCACCGATCAGACCCGACAGGTCGCCGTTGCCGAACGTGAAGGCGAGCTCGGGCTGCAAGAACGAGCTCTGCAACAGCAGGTCGTCGTGCACCTGCATGATCGGCTCGCCGAAGAGATCGCCAAGGAACGTGCAGATCGATGGCGGCTCGGAGCTCCCGTCGCAGAGCATGTTGAAGCCGATCGCCGCCGATGTGTAGAGGATCTCGTTGCTGCAGTTCAGATCCGCCGAAAAGGGTGGGTTGGCGATGAGCTCCGGAAAGATCGGTGTCACGGGGGGCGGGCAGATGGCGTAGTCACGCGCGCTCGGGCTCCCCGGCCGCACGCCGAACGAGCCGCGCCCGAAATCCGGCGAGTCCATGTCGACGCTCAGCGGATACGGCACCGGTCCCTGACCGGCGCCGAACGCCGAGAGCACACCACACTCGTTGAGCGCGAGCGCGAGGTCCGTGTTGATGTAGCCGGGGCCGTCGGCGATCGCCCAGGCCTGGCTGCTGGTCGGGGACTCGGCGGTTCCCAACACGCCGCCCATCACGAGTGGTACCGGGCCATCCGGTGCCGAATCGTTGCGACGACCCGTGACCCTTACGGTGTTGGCCTTGTATTCCTCACCGGAGGGCGACTTGGCGTACTCCTGTGTGAGCGGGAGGGTGAACCCGACCTCTACGTCGCTGACGGGCGCCAGACCGAGTCCCACTCCCGCAACCGCGTTCGCCTGCGCGACCTCGTCGGCGCGTGCACGCA
This sequence comes from Deltaproteobacteria bacterium, assembly GCA_016713535.1. Lineage (GTDB taxonomy): Bacteria > JADJOY01 > JADJOY01 > JADJOY01 > JADJOY01 > JADJOY01. The sequence continues at coordinate 555,570 of JADJOY010000001.1, read as the reverse complement.
CGTCGCCGAGCACCGATGGCGCCGGCTTCGGGCACTCGTCGAACCGGGTCGCACCCGCGAGCGCGGCCTGTCCCGTCGCGTCCTCGAGCTCGGTGCGAGCGGTCGCGACGATGCCGACGTCGAGTACCACCGCCACGATCGTCACGACCAGGAGCAACCCGACCGCGAACAGCAGGATCGCCTGCCCCGACTCATCGCGATGCAGAGGCGCGCGCATGCGCCGAACCCGGGTGTGGGGCGGGACGAGTGTCAGTGCGTCGCCACTCGGTCGAACGCCAGGGCAGGCGTCGAGCCAGCGGGCAACGGACGCACGATCCGCGCAGTCAGCAGGATGACGAGCTCGGTCTCGCTGTTGTCGTTGCTATCACTCCGGAACAACGCACCGAGGACCGGGACGTCGCCGAGCCAGGGCACCTTCTCCTCGCCCTGCTCCTTCTTGGTCATCATCAACCCGGCGATGACGATCGACTGGCCATCGTGGAGCTGCACGGTGGTCTCGGCGCGCCGGGTGTCCAGCGCCGGGATGCGGAAGTCCTCGAGCACGACGCCGTTCGTGTAGTCCAGGCTCGAGACCTCTGGCATCACGTGCAGCGAGATGGTCTCGTCGTCGAGGATGGTCGGGCGGAAATTGAGCTTCACGCCGAACTCCTTGAACTCGACGGTGACCCGCGGCAGCTCGCCACTCTGCACCGAGTTGACCATGGGGATCGGCACCTCGCCGCCGGCGAGGAAGCTCGCTTCCTGACCGTTGATCGCGACGAGGTTGGGCTCCGCGAGGATCCGGGCCACCCCGCGCTTCTCGAGGGCCTGGATGAACGCATAGATGCCGCGGTCGGGCTGCCAGATCGTGAGGTCGGAGTTCGTCGGGAGCGTGCCGTTACTACCGAGCACGTCACCACCGGCCGTTCCGGGGACCACACCGGGAAGAACACCACCGCCGCGCGACACCACACCGAGTCCGCCCTTCACGACGTTGGAGTCGAGAAGCACTGCCATGTCGATCCCGAGGTCGCGCATGGCCTGCCGCTTGACCTCGGCGACCTTGCACTTGAGAAGCACCTGCTTCTCGGTGCTGCCCTGCGCTTCGACGCGGACCTTCAGCTGCATGCCGCGGTCGTTCCGGTCCCACACGACCAGCTCCGTGGTGCCACCCCCCTTGCAGTTCACGCCGAGCTGCGACGGAGTGGCCAGGATGACGTCACCGATGTTCGGGTTCGCCACCGCCACACGCTTGGCCGGCGAGTCGAGCAGGATGACCCGCGAGCGCCCGACGCCGAGAGTGAGCAGGTTGTCACGCAGGTCGGCCATGCGCACGATCGGCCGAAGCTCGGGTGCAGCGAGCTCGGGGCTGGAACGAGGCACCTCCGTCACTTGCGGCTTGGCTGGCGCGGCGGGAACCCGCACAGGCGCAGGTGCAGGCGTGCGCGCCTCGGGCGCAACGTCGATGCGAGCAGGCGCTGGCGCCGCCGGGGCCGGCGTACGGGGCTCGGGGCGCCACACGGGGGCCGGGGCGGGCCGCGACTCCTCGAGGGCCTCCTTGACGGCCTCCTTGATCTGGGCCGGCTGGATCTCGGCGACGGCTCGCGGGGCCGACGGAGGTGCGTCCGCGCGTGCATGCTGGCTCGCGATCTCACCGCGCAGGTCGTCGATGCTCTTCTTGAGCTCTCCGATGTGCTCCGGCGTCACGAACTCAGGGGGCGGAGAATCGAAATTCCTGGGAAACGATCCGATCTCGGATTAGCTCGGATAGGACGGGGCCGGCGGAGGCGGCAACTCGGCGGGCTGCTCGGGCGGCGGCGGCGGCAGGTCCAGTTGCGCGATCTCGCCACCGCGCGACGGCACCTCGGTCACGCTCAGCATGTCGCTCGGCTCGCTTGCGGGGCTCACCGCTCTGCCCATCACGCGAACACGGTACCGCGACACGGCTCCACCACCGCCGGCGAGGGTCAGGTCGGTTTCCCCGGTGCTCGGCCGATCAACGTGACCTCACCAGGCTGGTTCCGCTCCACCTCGACGACGCCAGCCGTGGCCACATCGATGCGTGTCGCCGCTCCCGTGACGTCGAAGGACTGCGACTCACCGACGGCGAGCGTCAGCGTCGATGCATCGTCCGGCGCAACCGCCGCGGACGCGCCACCTGCCGGGGACGCGGCGTAGGCGGCCGCCGTCGCGGACGTCACGACGATCGGCTCGGGCTCGCCGCCCATCGATTCGGGCACGACGACGTCGACTTCGAAGAATCGCGAGGAGCCGTCTGCCAGGCGAACCCTGAGCGGCGACCGGCCGGTACCGCGGCCCACCACCTCGATCTGATCCGGCGTATTGAGGAAATATCCGACCACGGACGCATCCGCGTCGCTGATCTTCGCAACCGGCGATCCGAGTGGCACCGACACGCTGTGCCCGACCGACACCTTCAGCGACTCCGCGGCGGGTCCCGCGCCCGCGGAACCCGCCACGGCGAACGCCGCGCCGCACCACAGCGCCAGGCGACGTCCCCAGCTTCCCGCAGGCCGATGTCGTCGTGGCATTCCGCTCATCCTGTCGTGTCCTCTCGCACTCGCCTGACCGGTTCCTCGCTCAGCCTCAGAAGCTGACCGAGGATCGCTCGCTGCCACGGATCACCTCGACGGACGGGCCTGTGGGCTCGGGCGCCGCCAGCGCTCGCCCATGCGGCATGGGCTCGGGCAGGACCTCGGCTAGGCCGAGGAGCTCCTGCTTGGTCACGCCGCTCGTCTGCCCCGCCGCCTCGTCGAGGTAATTTCGCAGCGCGAGGTGGATCGAACCTTCCTTCACCGCCAGCGCGAGGCTCTCGGCTTGTGCTGGCGTCACCAGTAGGGTCGCGCTCGTCGGCGTGGTCTTGTCGCGGCTCAAGAGGCTGGAGCGGCTGGACGCAGCCCCCGCTCGGGTGCGAACGCCGATGTCGTTCTGCTCCATCTGGGGACCCGACGCAAGGACTTTCACCCGCTCGAGAATCACCTTGGAGAAGGTCTCGCCACGAGGTTGGCCGAACATCGATTCGCGCACGTTGCGGAACGTGCCGATCACGTCCACGTAAGCACCGGAGAGCACGTACCCTCCGACGCCGCTCACCTCGTCGACCGGCACGGTGAACGCCCGCATCCCGTCGCTCACCACCGCGGAGAGCACTCCACCAGCCTCGCCGGACGCGAGCTTGAACCGGTAGAGGGGCTCCCCGGCGTAGATCGGCGCGCGAACGACCTGCCCCACGACCGACTCCGCTCGATCGACGGCATCGGGCGGGACGAGCTCCCGCGGCCACGCTCGCCGAGTGAAGGCGGTGCCCGCGAGATCGGCGCCGATCCGGGTCCCGGGCACCAAGTCCTGGGTCGCTGTGGCGACCATCACCGTGTCGGCGCGATCGCCGCGGGCCGCGGCGCTCGCCAGGCGCTGGTACAGCCAGCCGGCCACCAGCGCCGACACGGCCGCGAACACCACTAGCAAAATCACCGGACGCTTGGTGTCCACTCGGTCGCTCCCTCGCTTCGCAGGCGAAGCGGGTCCTGGTTCACGGCGGGTCCATCCCCACCGAAGTCGTGTGTCACGGTCACAGAATCAGGACCCGAGCCTCTCGACGAATCGTGATGTTGCCGTCTCCGAACACCGGCTCGGCGCCGAACTTGATGCTGCGCAAGAACGCTCCGGTGAGCAATGGATACTGCAGGTCGACCTCGACCGTCACGGTTTTCTCACCGACGAGCTCACCGCTGCGAACGCTGGCCACCGCCGTGCCACCAGACCGCGTATAGGCCGCGAGGTACTTCGCGGCGATCTCGTTGGCGCGTGTCACGACCGCCGGCGAGAACGGAACCTGCCGACGCGCGTACTCGGCCCCTTCTTTCGCGGCCGCCGCGGTAGCGGAGGACGCGCTCCAGGCGATCCCGAGCTCGATCGTGGCGAGGAACAGCAACAGGAAGAAGGGCAGGACGAACGCGAACTCGATCGTCGACTGCCCGCGGTCGTCGCCGATCGACGCGGCGTACGTGCGACGAATCGCCCCACCCGTGGTCATGACATCACCAACGCGGTGGCCGAGCGCTCGATGCGGATCGTGCCCGAGCGGAACACCGAGAACAGCTTGAGGAAGGGCCCCGTCAGCAACGGCTGGCGCACCTCGACGTCGACGGTGACCAAGCGGGCCTCGCGCACCGACGTGGCAGTGCGAGACGATAACGAGGCCGTCGCATCCGGGCCCGCGACGGCTGCGACGATCGTGTTCACCTCGGCGGAGTCGAGCTGCCCTGTGCGGCGAACGTGCTCGACGCCCTCGTGGGCAGCCTGCGCGACCTTGTTGGCTACGTGCCAGGCATTGCCAAGCTCGATCGAGCCAAGAAGCAGAAGCAGGAAAAAAGGAAGGAAAATGGCTAGTTCGAGCGTAGCTTGGCCACGCTCGACGGACAGCGTCGCAACCCCACGAGTCATGGAGTCCAGACTCGGCGGTTGTGCCGCGCGCTGCTCGTGGGTTGCGTGTCAGCCAAGGAGAAATCCGCGCCCGAGTTGGGCGATGACAGCGCCCGCTGCCAAGGCCAGCCCGTACGGCACGCCGATTGTATCGCTGCGGGTTTCGGGCTTCAACACGGAAGCATCACGGGTGTACAAGAGGTTTTTGAATTGAATCCAGGATGTTAGGACTCGAGTGCGAGCTCGTGGCGACACCCCTAGCACAGCGACGGCCAGGAGTCCACCCGCGGCTGTCGCCCAGATGAACGCCTCTACGGTGCGGCGGGGACCGAGGAACGCCCCGAACGCCATGAGAAACTTCACGTCGCCCGCGCCCGCGATGCCGAGTGCGAATGGCGCACCGAGTAGCGCCAACCCCATGCCGAGGCCGGCGAGCGCATCGACGAGCCCTGGCCATCCGCCTTCGACCACTCCCAGCACGACGGCGGTCGCAGCCGCTCCGACAGTGAGGAGGTTCGGGATTCGGCGGGAACGAACGTCGCTCGCGGCACCGGCGGCCGCCAGCACCACCACCAGCGCGTCACGGGGCTCGAGGATCATCCGTCGCGCCCCTGGATCCGCGTGCTAGGCTCTTTCTCGCTCATGCGTCGTGTCGTCCGTGCACTGCTGCTGGTGGTGGCGATCGGTGCTCCGGTTCGCGCTGAGACCGGAGAACGACCCGCCACGGCGCCCAAGTCCGGCACCGCTGCGAGCGCGGTGGTGCCGCCCTACCCGGGCATGACCTTGGTGATCGGCTCGCAACCTGGCCCCGTCCGATCGGGCGCCTCCAGGGCGCCCGTGCTCGAGCGGTTCGAGACCTATGTGACGGGCGACGGGTATGATCAAGTTCTGCGGTTTTACCAGGCGAAGCTGGGGATGTCGCCGACCGCCGCTCACCCCAAGAACCTCGCGGCGACGTTCCCAGGGCAATTGATTCCCTCGCGCTGCCAGGGCCGGCGATCGGTGTTCCGACTTGCGCCCCCCACGAGCGCGCTCGCCGATCAGAGCGTCGAACGACGGATCCTCGGCCAAGCGCTCGGCGGCACCAACGTCGTGATCTCGGACTTCTCGGTCGACCCGCAGACCCACCAAATCGTGGACCAGACCTCGATCGTGCTGCTGGTGTACCGCTGAACGCGCGAGAGCCCGAGCCCGAGATCCTCTCATGTCCGAGGTACGCGACCGGCCCATCGGGGTCTTCGACTCCGGGATCGGGGGCCTGACCGTCCTGCGGGCTCTTCGCCGGGCGTTGCCCGGAGAGGCGTTCCTCTATCTGGGCGATACGGCCCGGGTTCCATACGGCACCAAGTCACCCGCGACCGTGACCCGCTACGCTCTCGAGGCCGCGGACGAGTTCAGCGCCCGCGGCATCAAGGCGCTGGTGGTCGCCTGCAACACCGCGTCGTCGCTCGCGCAAACGGCGCTCGTCGACCTGGCGCGGTTCCCGGTGTTCGGTGTCGTCGAGGCCGGCGCGCGGGCCGCCGTTGCTGCCACCCGAGTGAACCGCGTCGGCGTGATCGGCACACGCAGCACCGTCGACTCCGGCGCGTACGTCCGAACCCTGGAAGCGCTCTCGCCCGGAATCGAGGTCCATGCGCGCGCCTGCCCCTTGCTCGTCCCGCTGGCCGAGGAGGGCTGGGAAGAGACCGACGTGGCGCGCCAGGTCTGCGAGCACTACCTGGCCGACCTCGGCGCGGCGCGGGTCGACACGCTGATCCTGGGGTGCACTCACTACCCGCTCCTCGAGCGTGCGATCGCCGCGGCGATGGGACCCGAGGTGCGCCTCGTCGATTCGGCCGAGGAAACCGCGCGCGAGGTTGCGCGTGCCATGCGGGTCGAGCGCCTCGGACGGCGCCTCCCACCGAGCGCTCCGATCCGCTTCCTGGTCACCGACGCCCCCACGACCTTCGTGCGCGTCGGCACGCGCCTCCTCGGCGAGCCGATCGCGGACGTCGAGTCCATCGAGCTCGAGCACCGCCTCGACCTCACGGACGGCGAACTGCGGGCACGCGTTTCTTGAAGGCGCCGAAAGCCGCGTGGTAGACGGACCCCGGACGCAGCGAGGAGCGGTGACGCGGCGATGATCCCCGGCTTCAACCAGAACGTACGGCTCGGAGGGCGGGACTATCACGTCCAGACCGAGGACAGCGGACTCCCCGTGCAGCTCGTGACGACGCACATCTACATCGGGGGCACGATCATCGCCTCCAAGAAGACGAGCTACGCCGCGCTCGGCGGCGCGCAGGTGGTGGCGGACCCCCGTGCCACGATCCTCCGTCTCATGGAGGAGCAACACGCGGTCATGGTCAGACACCTGCGCTCCGGGCTCTACACCAAGGGGTTTCAACCCGAGACCTCGCCCACCACCGCGTTCGTGCTCGGCGAAGACCCCCGCGGCGTCGCGAACGCGGGTGAAATCGACGACTGCATGACCGACTTCATTGCCGACCGCCTCGACGTGACCGACTGAGCCCTCGCGCGAGCGCTCCATCGTCGGCGGTCCAATCGCCACGTCCGTCGTGGCCCGCTGCCTGATCGCATCTCCGGCCCATTCCGGGACGAGCCACGGGACGTCCCGACTCGAACCAGCCACCGTGATTCGCCTCTACCGCGTGACGCGGCGCTACGGACCCGACGTCACGGCACTGGACGAGGTGAGCTTCGAGGTCGAGCCCGGCGAACTCGTGTTCCTCACTGGACCGAGCGGTGCTGGCAAGACGACCCTCTTCAGGATCCTCACGCTGGCCGAGCGCCCGGACGACGGTCAGGCGCTCGTCTGTGGCAGGAACGTGTCGCGGCTCGAGCGCCGCGAGGTCCCCCTCCTCCGCCGCCAGCTCGGGGTCGTGTTCCAGGACTTCAAGCTGCTCCCGCGCCGGTCAGTCCTCGCCAACGTCGGTCTCGCACTCGCCGTTCGCGGCGTCGATCCACGCACTCGAGCGGAGCGCGTCGGCCGTCTCCTCGCGGCGCTCGAGCTCGATGGGCGGGCACGAACGCCCGTGGAGCGCCTCTCGGGGGGCGAGCAGCAGCGGGTGGCCATCGCACGCGCGCTGGTAGGCGAGCCAGCGCTCCTGCTGGCCGACGAGCCCACCGGCAGCGTCGACCCGATCATGGCCCTGGACATCATGCGCCTGTTCGAGCGCGCGAATGCTCAGGGGACGACCGTGCTGATCGCCACTCACGACGTCGCCCTGGCGCGCAAGCTCGGCCATCGGCGCGTCGAGATCGCCCGCGGGCGGGTTCGCGCCGACTTGGCCTTCGGGCTACGCGGCGAATCCGGGGGGCCGTCGTGAAGGTCGGCAGCACCACGAGCACGCTTCGCCTTCCCACCCGAGATGACTTGCTCGAGGCGGGTCGCGCGGTCGTGCGCGCGGTGCGAAGCATCGGAGAATCGCCACTCCTCACGGTCCTCGCGACCCTGATCCTCTCCCTCACCCTCACGGTCGTGGGTGTGCTCAGCGCGGTCGCTGTTCTCGCAGCACGACTCGCGGCCACCGCGACGCCGCCGGACCAGATCAACGTCTACCTCGCGAAACCCGTCGCGGGGGTGGAGCGGACACGGACCGTGGCCGCGATCGAGCACGTGGACGGGATCGAGGAGGCTCGTTACATCGGTCCGGAGGACGCGCTCGAAGAGCTCGCGGCGACGATGCCCGAGGTCCGGGGGTGGATCAGCGCCCTCGGTGAGAATCCGCTACCCGCCGCAGTCGTCGCGACGGTGCGTCCGGGTTTCGATCTCTCGAGCTCGGGGGACGGCTCGGTCGTCGGGACGCTCATGGGCGTCACCGGGGTCACCGAGGTCCAAACCGCGGGCGAGACCGTTGGTCATGTGATCCCTGTGCTGCACTCGATCCGCTGGACGGCCTCGGGCGTGGCCGTGATGCTCGTGACGGCGATGCTCTTCGTGGTCGTCGCGACGTTCCGGCTGACGCTCGAGCCACGGCGCGAGGAGATCGAGATCCTCAGGCTCCACGGCGCGACGGAGCGTTGGGTGCGCGCGCCGCTGTGGATCGAGGGTGGGTTGCTGGGCGCGACCACCGGATTGGTGAGCGCCGCGTTGGCCTGGGGGTGCGGGGCGAAGCTCGGGCCCGTGGCGATCCCCGCACTGGTCAGCGGACGCGTCGGCGGGCTCGCGCTGGAGCTCGTCCCGATCTCCGTGTGTGTCGGACTGTCGATCCTCGGCCCGGTGCTCGGCGCGGCTGGCGCCGCGGTGGCGACCCGTTGGGGGCTGGGTCGAGCGTGATCGGACGACACCTATGGGCCGTGGGCTTGGGCCTGCTGGCGGCTGTCGGTCCACCGGCTCGTGCCATGGACGAGCCCGCACCCGGGAACAGCGCGTCGACGACGCTGACGGCGCGGGTACGAGCGACACTCGAGCAGATCCAGTCACTCGATCTGCGGCGGGCCGACACCGAAGGCAAGCGCGCCCGAGCCGTCGCCGAGCGCGACGCCGCGCAACGGGTGCTCGACCAGGCGCGCTCGACGCACCGCGAGTTCGTGGCGAGTGAGGCCCGCTCGCGCTCGGCGGTCGGCGGCGGACTGAGCGCCCTGCGGCGGCTTCGCGGGCACGACGCGCTGTCGGGGATACTCGACGATGCCGACCGAGCCCGCTCGGCCCGAATGTGGCGAAACCTGGGTCTGCTGGTCCGCTATGCTACGGGCACCATGCAGGTTCATGCGGTGCGCCTGGCGAACCAGTCATCGCTGGTTTGGACGCTCGAGGAGCGGGCCGCCGACCTGCGAGCGCGCGAGCGCATGGTGTCGTCGGTCGAGCGCGACCTCCAGCTCGAGCGAGAAGCCAAGCGTGAGCTCCTGGCGGGGCTCTTGAACGAGCGAGAGCGAGCGCTCGAGGCGTCGAGCCTCACGGTGCGTTCGATCGACGGGTTGACCGCCCCGGGGGTGCCACGCGCCGGCGACGCCCCACGCTCATCCAGCATGCGCTCACCGCAACGCCCCAAACCCAGGTTCTCCGGCTGGAAGGGCCGGCTCAAAGCACCGGTCGAGGGACGGATCGTGTCCCGGTTCGGTGAGGACCGCGACCAACGCGGGCAGACCGTCGTCCGATCGAACGGCGTGCGCTTCGCGACCGAGCCAGACGCACGGGTTCGTGCGACGCTCGACGGGCGGGTCGTGCATCGTGGATACGTTCCCGGACTCGGCAACGTGGTGATCCTGGAGCACGGCGAAGACTACTTCACGGTATATGGTCATCTGGGCGAGGTCCGGGCCGTCGCGGGTAGCGACGTCGCCCGAGGCGATACGATCGCCACCGCCGGCTCGACCGGACTGGCCGAGGAGCCCAGCGTCTACTTCGAGATACGGCACGGCGGGGACGCACTCGATCCCCGCCGCTGGCTGGAGCCCGAACAGGTGATCACCCGGCGGGCGAAAGGAAGTCGAGGACGGACATGAAGCGAGGCGTTTCGAGATGGATCCTGGTGGCGATGGCGAGCGGAGCCTTCGCCGGCGTGCTGACGCTGGGACTCGACCTCCACGGCACCGCGCGCGCCGAGGACACCTACGACAAGCTCAAGGTCTTCACGAAGGTACTGGAGCTCGTACAGCGCCAGTACGTCGAGGAGGTCGACCCGGAGCAGCTCGTCTACGGCGCCATCAACGGAATGCTGCAGACTCTCGACCCTCACTCGAGCTTCATGCCTCCCGAGACGTACAAGGAGATGAACACCGAGGTGAAAGGCGAGTTCGGTGGGCTCGGCATCGAGATCACCCTGAAGGAAGGGGTGCTGACGATCGTCTCGCCAATCGACGACACACCCGCCGCGGGCGCCGGGATCCAGGCCAACGACCAGATCGTGAAGATCAACGGCGAGTCGACCAAGCGTATGAACCTCAACGAGGCCGTGAAGCGCATGCGCGGCAAGCCCGGCTCGGACGTCACGATCTCGATCGTCCGGCAAGGCTGGACCGAGCCCAAGGACTTCACGCTGAAGCGCGCGGTGATCCACATCAAGAGCGTGCGCTCGCGGATGCTCGAGCCAGGTTACGGCTACGTCCGCATCAGTCAGTTCCTCGGCTCGACGAACGACGAGCTCGAGGAGGCGCTCGAGTCCCTCGACAAGCAGCAGAAGCTCACCGGCCTCGTGCTGGATCTGCGCAACAATCCCGGCGGCCTCCTCGATCAGGCCGTCGATGTGGCGGACAGGTTCCTTCGTCGCGGGGACCTGATCGTCTACACCGCCGGCCGAGTGCAGGAGCAGCAGCCCCGTTTCCAGGCCGAGGGTGACGGCTCGCGCACCGACTTTCCGATGGTCGTGCTCGTCAACGAGGGAAGTGCCAGCGCCAGCGAGATCGTCGCCGGCGCCCTCCAGGACCATCGCCGCGCCACGATCATGGGATTGCGCTCGTTCGGTAAGGGCTCGGTCCAGACACTGGTCCAGCTTCCCGACGACTCGGGCCTGCGCCTGACGACGGCGCTCTACTACACCCCGAGCGGGCGCTCGATCCAGGGTCACGGCATCGAGCCTGACGTGATCGTGCGCGCGGACGGCACGATCGGTAGCGACGACTCGGAGCAGGCGATCCGCGAGGAGGATCTCACCGGCCACCTCGTCAACGGCGCCGGTCATGCAGGCAAGACGTCGAAGCGAGCGCCCAAGAAGGCGATGCCACAGCCTCCCGCGGACGACGACACCGCGCCACCGAGCGAGGATGGCGAAGGAGACGGCTCCCAGCCGAGCGCGCCCAATGCGGACGGTGCCGAGAAGCCCAAAGAGGCGGACAAGGCCGACCATCAGCTCGATCGGGCGCTCGAGTACCTCAAGAATCCCGGCCAATTTGCGCAGCAGAAGCTGGCGGCGTGAGCGCCGCATCGAGCTCGGCTTCGGCCCCCACCAGGCCACCGCCCCGGAGGGTTCGGCGGGGCTGGATCCTCGGCATCGTGATCACTGCGCTGGCGATCGGCGCCAGCGCGGCGATCGTCTCGACCAGCACTGCCCGGTGGGCGGCACTCGTCCGCGAGCGAGTCGCACTTCGGTTCGGTGACGAGGCGCGCGCGGCCGAAGCCGCGCGGCGGCTCGGCGGGATCGGTGCACGGTCGGCGATCGGCGGCCTCACCGCGTTCATCGAACGCGCGCCCTCGCGAGGCGCGGAAAGCGCGTACCGATCACTCGCCCAGATCGGAGACTCCGCGGCCATCCCCTTCCTGCGTCGCGCCGCGGACGGCAAGATCGACTACGCGGACCAGCGCCTCGCGGGGCTCCTCAAGGCCGAGGACCGGAAGTGGGCACTGGTCGCGCTGGTGGCCCTCGGTGACCCCGATGCCGAGACTACGGTGATCCAGGAAGTGGCGAACCATGACGGCAAGGTGCTCGTGCGCAAGGACTTCGCGCTCGCGCTCGGCGCCTCGCCCTCGCCTCGCGCCACCGAGGCTCTGGAACGCGCTGCGCGCGACGCGGCGGACGATCGGAACGTCCGGCTCGCCGCGTTCAAGGCGCTCGCCCTGTCGGAGGACCCCGCGCGTCGCCGCATCGCCCTCGACGTCCTTCCGGGCTACGACGATCCCCGGTTGCTGGACGGTGCCATTCGGTTCGCCGTGGTCGGGGGGCCAGCAATCGGCGATGCGGCGATCGAGCAGCTCGTGCAAACGCGGCCGGAGCCCCTCCGGACCGCGAGCTTGCTCTTGGTCGACGATACGGAAGCGTGGAAGCTGGTCGAGGCTCGCAGCGAGGGGCTGGGGCCCTCGATCGAAGACGCACTCTACACCTTGGCGAGTTCGCGACCCGTCACGAAGGGGGCCATGAGAGCGCGAGTCGATCGCCACCTGTGCCGGCTGGCGACGTTCCGTCAAGGCGCCAACATCGCCCTTCCCGAGGAAGCGCGCGAGCGTCGCGAGGCTGGAATTGCCCAGGCGGTACGGGACGCCTGCCGCTGACGATGTCGGAGGATCGCGGGATAGCGTGCCGCGAACGGTGGCGCCCCGCGCCGCCTCGGTCAGTTCGGGCGCGTGACGCGGATCCGCACTTGGCCCGCACCAGGCCGGGTCAGCTCGTAGAAGTGACGACGTTTCTCGAAGTAGCTGGCGATCGCCTGATCGACCTCGGGCCCAGGATCCGCGACGATCCCGAGGCTTTCGCCGGCGGCCAGCCGGCGGTAGGCGTCACGGGTCGCGATCAGGGCGCGCGGCACGTCGAGGCCCCGGACGTCGATCGTCGCCGCGGAAACGTCACCTGGTTCTTCGGAACTCACCCTGCGCCGTCCCCGCCTGGCTCGCGAAACGCGACCTCGTGATAGTCGGACCGATTGCCGTCCCACACGAACTGACTCGCAGCGACGACTCCATCTCGGGTCACCGACATCACGATGTATGCGGCGCCAGGGAACAACGGCTCGTCCCACGGCGCGGCGAGGCGACGATCCTCGTCGGAAAAGTACACCCCATGATCGGGATGGGAATGGTAGAAGCCCCGCAACACCAGCCCCCGCGCCTCGGCCGCTCGAGTGACTCGCAGGTGAGCCTCGGGATCCATTACGTACGCGGTGCGCGCGTCGCGCGAGTACTGTCCGGGATCTTCCGCATGGAGTCGATCCTGGATGTTCGGGATCGCGTGTACCTCCGAGACGCCGGCGCCCACGTCGGGAGGTCCGAAGAGCAGACCGCAGCACTCGTGTGGATAGTCGCGAGCCGCGTGCGCGAACATGGCGTCCACGTGATGGCGCGGGAGATCGAGAACTCCGGAGGTCACGATTCAGCATCCCACACCGACGTCGTGAGGTACTTCTCGCCGCCATCGGGGAAGATGGTGACGATCACGCCGGTTTCGATGCGACGCGCCAGCTCGAGCGCACCGGTGAGCGCCGCGCCCGACGACTGACCCACGAGCAAGCCTTCGCGTCGCGCCAGATCTCGGACGGCCTTGTAGGCGGGCTCGGTCTCGAGCGTGATCTTACCGTCGAGCCACGAAGGGTCGTAGATCCCCGGAACGATCGCGACGTCCATGTTCTTGAGCCCCTCGATGCCGTGGAACGGCTCGGGCTCGAGCGCCCAGACCCGGATCGCCGGGTCGATCGATTTGAGATACCGCCCCACTCCCATCACGGTTCCGCTCGTTCCGAGCGCAGCGACGAAGTCGGTCACGCGGCCGTTGGTCTGGCAGTAGATCTCCGGCCCCGTCGTATCGCGGTGCGCCCACCAGTTCGCCGGATTGTTGTACTGATCGGGGAGATAATACCGCTCCGGATCGGCCTCGAGCCGACGACGCGCCTCGCGGATCGCACCGTCTGATACCTCGAGCCCGCTGGTGTAATGCACGATCGCCCCGTACGCCGCGAGGATCTTCTTGCGTTCGTCGCTGCAGTTCTCCGGAATGCACAGCTCGATCCGGTAGCCCTTGACCGCAGCGATCATCGCGTACGCGATCCCGGTGTTCCCCGAGGTCGCGTCCAGGATGACCTTGTGCTTGCCGAGGGCACCGGAGCGCTCGGCTTCCTCGATCATGCGCAACGCCGGTCGGTCCTTCACGGACCCGCCAGGATTGTGCCACTCCGCTTTGGCGTAGATCTCCACGCCCGCCGGGATGTCCGGGACGCGTGCGAGGCGGATCAAGGGTGTGTTGCCGACGAGATGGAGAGGCGAAGGCCGCTCGACGGTCGGCTGGGAGGCGACGAGCGGCGCCTGGAAAACGCCGCCGCGCGCGGACACGTGGTCCTCGGGTCGCAGCGTCATCCGAGATCCTCCGAATCAGGAAAGCGGCTGACGGGGCGTGTGCGAAGTGCCGGTTCAGACGCCGCCGGCAATCGCCGGGACGATCGACACGTCGTCCCCGCTCTTGAGCGAGGTCTCGAGGCTCGAGGCGAACCGGATGTCCTCGCCGTTGACGAAGATGTTGACGAAGCGGCGGACCTTCCCGTCGGCATCACAAAGCCGCTCCCGGATCCCGGGGTGGGCGGACTCGAGCCCGTCGAGGAGCCCCCGGATCGTGGTGGCCTCGATGTCCACCTGCTCCTGTCCGGCGGTGAACTTGCGAAGCGGCGTGGGGATGCGGACGATCACGGCCATGGCAGTGTCACTCCTTGTCTAAGGCGGGCACGCGCTCGAACGACTTGGTGAACGGCACGAGCCAGTGTCAAGGGGTAACCGTGGCCACCGGCCGACGTCAAGTGAACGCAGCGGCGGCGGCGGCCGAAACGCGCCGAAATTCCCGCATGAATGTCGTGCGACGTTCCGTCCTTGGCTCGCCGCGCCCGCGAGGGGTATTCTCGGCCGCGCCCGCGGTTCGCGAGGCTCCGTCACCATGGCGAACATCTTCTCCGACATCACCCGCACGATCGGACGAACGCCGATCGTGCGACTGAATCAGGTGACCCGCGGGGTGCATGCGACCGTTCTGGCCAAGCTCGAGTTCTTCAACCCCCTGGGAAGCGTCAAGGATCGCATCGGCGTGAACATGATCGACACCGCCGAGCGCGAGGGTCGGATCGAGCGCGGGCGAACGACGATCATCGAGCCCACGAGCGGCAACACCGGGATCGCGCTTGCCTTCGTGTGTGCCGCCCGCGGCTACCGGCTCATCCTCACGATGCCCGACAACCTGAGCGTCGAGCGACGGACGCTGCTCGCGCGATTCGGCGCGGACCTCGAGCTGACGCCCGGCATCGAGGGGATGCGCGGCGCGATCCAGCGCGCACGCCAGCTTGCCGAGCAGATCCCCGACAGCTTCATCCCGCACCAGTTCCAGAATCCCGCGAATCCAGCCATCCACCGTTGCACCACCGCCGAGGAGATCTGGGCGGACACCGACGGTGCCATCGACGTCTTCGTGACCGGCGTTGGCACCGGCGGGACCATCACCGGTGTCAGCCAGTCGCTCAAGCCCCGCAAGCCTTCGCTGCTGACCGTGGGCGTCGAGCCGGCCGACTCGCCGGTGCTCTCGGGCGGTCGGCCAGGCCCCCACGGTATCCAGGGGATCGGCGCGGGTTTCGTTCCCGATGTCCTCGATCGGTCGATCCTCGACGAGATCATCACTGTGGGCGACGAGGATGCTTACGCCATGACCGCGCGGCTGGCGCGTGAGGAAGGGATCCTCGGTGGGCTCAGCGGGGGGGCGAACGTGTGGGCGGCGCTCAAGCTCGCGACCCGATCGGAGCTACGCGACAAGACCATCGTCACGATCATCCCGGACCCGGGTGAACGCTACTTGAGCCTCTCCCTCGAGGAGGGTGGCTGGGGCGTACAGCGGTGATGGGGCCGTCGGTAGCCGCGAGGTCGTCGGCGCCAACCGCGCGGACCGCGCCCGGTCCGCGTTGACGTCCGTCCCGCCACCGTCGATCCACGTGCCGCCGGATACGTCGCATTCCCACGCCGGGGAGCGGCCCGTGTGGCCCATCCTGCTCGCGCTCGTGCTCGCGGCGCTGGCGTTCCGCTTCTTGCCCTCTCGGTGGGTGTTCCAGCCCGACGGTGTCCGCTTCTACGACTCGGACTCCTACTACCACATGCGCCGCATCTGGATGTGCCTCGAGCACTTCCCACGCGTGCCGATCCGCGACCCGTTCGAGAACCATCCGTTCGGTGGCGTCACGATGTGGCCCCCGCTCCACGACACGGTGATCGCTGCGGCGATCCTGGCTCTCGGCGGCGCACACCCGAGCGAGAACCTCGTCGAAGAAGTAGGTGCGGTGGCGCCCGCCATCCTCGGCGCGCTGGCGGTGCTACCGATCTATCTGATCGGGCGGCGGCTTCTCGGCCGGCGCGAGGGCATCGTCGCGGCCGCGCTGATGGCGATCCAGCCGGCCCACGTCCTGTATTCCGCGGTCGGGCGTCCCGACCAGCACGTCACCGAGATCCTGCTGTCCGGAGCGCTCTACGCGTCGCTGCTCGGGTTTCGCTCGTTCGACCTGGAGGCGTCACCCGCCTCCGGGTGGGGTCGCTGGCGACCTCGGATCGCGGCAGCGCTCGCCGCCACCGCAGCGGTCCTGGTCTGGATGGGCTCGCTGCTCTTCGTGTGCGTGGCGGCCGGCTTCGGCGGGCTCGCGCTGCTGTCCCGGGTCGGGCGAACGGCACGGCCAAGCGAGCCCCTCGCCGAAGATTTCGCGGCGTTCTTCACACTCCACGTCGTGACGCTCGCGGCCGGCACCCGCTACCTGCTTGCCGGAATGGAGGTCGAGAACACCTACGTCTCGTTCTCCTGGTTCCAGGCACACTTCAGCCTGTTGGTGGCGGCGGCGTTCGTTGTCGGTGCCACCACGCTCGTCGCTGTCCGTAGCGGGGCGGCGCGCGCGCTACGAGCCCTCGGTCCCCACCTGGCCATCCTCGCAGTCACCGCGGTTTTGCTGGTGCCGACCGAGCTTGGCGGCACGCTGTCGACCACCGCCAACGCCCTCAGGCACGTCAACAAGACCTCCCACGAAGTGGCGTCGAGCGACGCCTCGCACCACTTGCTCAGCTACAACGCCGCATGGCTCCGAAGCATCCAGGAGTACACGCCGCTGCTCTATCCCGGCGGGAAGCTCGACCCTCGCTGGGCACTCGACTACGTCGGGCCGATCCTGTTTCTCGCCCCGCTCGTCATCGTGTGGCTGATGGCGCGGCGGCGTGGCGCCCCGCGCGAGATGCGCTGGCTCGTACCGGTGTGGGCCGTCGCCGTCGGCGCGATGGCGCTGTCCCAGGTGAAATACGTCTACCTCGTGTCCTCTCTTGCAGCCGTGTTGCTGGCCGATCTCCTCGGCGAAGTCCGCGCCGCCGCCGGGAAGATCCAGCTTTCCGAGAGCGTCCGCAGTCTCGCGGTCGCGGTGGTCGCCGTCGTGATGCTCGCGCCCGGGCTTCGCTACCTATCCCACTTCAACGCCGGCTACGTGGATCTCCCGGAGAACGAGCGGGCGGCGCTTCTCGCGCTCAAGGCGATCACGCCTGACCCAGGCTCGTTCGTCGCGGACGACGCCGTACCCAGCTACGGCGTCATGACCTTCTGGGATCTCGGCAACTACACGCTGTATCTGGCGCGACGTCCGGTCGTGGCGAACAACAACGGCTACGGCTTCGATGACTCGATCGCATTCTTCCTCGCGACGACCGAGGCCGAAGCGATCGCGATCATCGACCGACGCAAGGTCCGATACGCGGTTCTGAGCGATGTGACGGCGGACCTCGCCACGGTGCACGAGCTCGTCAGCGGCTCGCTGGCGCCCTACTTCAGCGCCGACGCGTCACGACGACTGAAGGTCCAGAAGCCGTTCGAAGGGCTCGTCTATCCGAGGCTCTTCTTCGCCGACGCGGGCTCGATCGACCCCACGGTCACGCCCCCTCTCGAGCACTTCCGGCTCGTTTACGAGGCGGCGGGGCCGGCCTCGGCGGCGTTCGGGCGCATCGTCGCCCCCACCAAGATCTTCGAGCGTGTTGCGGAGCCGAGGTCCGGGCTTCCAGCCTGGCGGCCGGCGCCCGAGCGACGCTTCGCACGACCCTCACCTCGAATCTCGGCCGTAGCTGGACCGACGAGCGATCCGCAACCGCCGACGCCCAGGGCGAACTACGCCTACGGACACCTTACGGGGCTGGGTCGATGCTGCCGGTTCGCGCGACCTCTTGCGAGCTGTCCATCGAGGGTCACGAGCCGCTCGCCCTCACGGTGACCGACGAGGACGTAGAGACTGGTGGCACCATCGTGGTCCGCCCGAGCTGAACCGCCACATCGAGTCGAGACGAGGAGTGCCGTCACGGAAACATCGGCGGCAGGTCGATTCCCGTCGTCTCCGGAATACCGAGAGCGATGTTCATGGCTTGCACGGCTTGCCCCGAGGCGCCCTTGACCAGGTTGTCGATGGCCGCGATCGCAATGATGCGTCCGCCGGCCCGCTCGTCGACTCGTACCGCGATGTCGATGAAGTTCGAGCCCCGGACGTGCGCGGTATCGGGCAACCGGTCCTGCGGCAGCACTCGCACGAACGGCTCTTCGCGATAGTACCGTTCGTAGAGCGCCTGGAACTCGGCGGCACTGCGCCGGGTCGTCGGCCTGGCATACGCTGTCGACAAGATCCCGCGGCTCATCGGCACGAGATGGGGCGTGAACGTCACCCGGACGTCGGTGCCGCACACCATGCCGAGCGCCATCTCGATCTCGGGCGTGTGGCGATGCCGGGTGACGTTGTAAGCGTGCATCGCCTCGCCGGTCTCGGCGAGGAGATTCGCGACCGAGGCGCTGCGCCCTGCCCCCGAGGCACCGGACTTCGAGTCGACGATCAGATCGCCGGCATCGACCCATCCCTCAGCGACGAGCGGCGCGAGTGAGAGGGTCGCGGCTGTGGGATAGCACCCCGGCGAGGCGAGGAAACGCGCACCACGAATGCGATCGCGATTGATCTCGGGCATCGCGTACACCGCCTTACCGGAGAGCTGCGGCGCCGTGTGCTCCCCATACCAAATGCGGTGAACTTCGGGATCGTCGAGACGGAAGTCCGCGCTCAGGTCAATCACGGTGAGGCCACGATCGAGCAGTGGGACGGCGACATCTGCGGCGGCCCCGTGAGGCAGCGCCAGAAACGCCACCTGGGCACGACGAGCGATGCGGTCCGGGTCCAGCTCCTCCACCGTGCCGGTCACGATACTTGCCAGCGACGGCGCGCCCATCTCGATCGGCTCACCAGCCTTGGACCGACCACCCAGGAAGCACAGATCCACGCGAGGGTGGCGACTCAGGATTCGCGCCAGCTCGATGCCCGTGTACCCGGTGACACCCGCGATCGCCACGCCGAGCCGTTCGGCCGTCATCTCGTTGCCCTCTTCGCCCAGGAGCAAAACGGGCGCCGCCCCGAAAGGCCGCGCCCGGATCGTGCCGTAGGGCTCGCCGCCCCAGGCACGTGGTTCAACGCTTCGAGAACTGGAACCGCGCCCGCGCCGCTCGCTGGCCGTACTTCTTGCGCTCTTTGATGCGCGCGTCGCGGCGGATGAGCCCCTCGCGCTTGAGGGTCGGCCGAACCTCGGGGTCGAGCTCCAGCAGCGCCTTGGCGATGCCGTGGCGGATTGCCTCGGCCTGACCCGTCGGACCACCCCCGCGAACCGTCGCGTTCACGTTGAGCGCACTGCGCTGGTTGGTGAGCTCGAGGGGCTTGAGCACCGCGAGTCGTCGAGGCTCGAGCGGGAAGTAATCCTCGAAGGCCCGGCGGTTCACCTTGATGGTCCCGTCGCCGGGTGTGAGCCAAACTCGCGCCACCGACGTCTTGCGCTTGCCGGTTGCGTAGAGCTTGAAGCCCGACGAGGACTTTGCTCGCGAGACGATGCGACGCCCGCTGCTCGGGGCTGCCGTAGTCGAACCTTCTGCCTTGGCTTCGCTGATCACCATCTACCTCTCGTTGCTTTCGATCGGATGCGGAATCGGCCTGCTCAGTCCACCGTGATTGCGGCGGGCTTCTGCGCCGCGTGCGGATGCTGACCATCCGCGTAGACCTTGAGCTTCGTGATGAGCTGACGTCCCAAGATGTTCTTGGGCAGCATGCCCTTCACCGCTTCACGGATCATCCACTCGGGCCGCTTCTCGAGGACCTCTCGCGCCGAGCGAGAACGGATGCCGCCCGGGTAGCCGGTATGCCGGTAGTAGGTCTTCTGATCGAGCTTGCGCCCCGTGAGCTTCACCCCCGCGGCGTTCACGACCACGACGAACTCGCCGGTGTCGACGTGCGGCGTGTACTCAGGCTTGTGCTTGCCCATCAACAAGGTCGCGGCCTTCGTGGCGAGACGACCGAGGACTTGGTCTTGCGCATCGAGGAGCACCCACTTGCGCTCGACCTCGCCCGGCTTGGCATTGTAGGTCTTCATGTCTGCAGCTCTTCCCGGGATTTCTGGCGCACGGGGGCGGATCGAACCGCGCAGCGGGCGCCGCAGGTAAACGACCAAGGGTGGTTCACTCGCCGGTGGATGTCAACCCCGCTGCGCCGCTCAAACACCCCTCGACGAAGGCTGTCGATCGTGCCCAAAACCCCAGTGACCACGCCCACCTGAATCCAGCGTCAGGTGGTGAAATGAAGGTTCCGTTCGAAATCCGCGGGGCTCGTCGCCGCGGTGCGAGCGGTCTCGTAGGTGATGAGCTGACTCAGGTACAGCTGGCGCAGATGCTGATCGAAGGTCTGCATGCCGTATTGATCGGTGCCACGATGCACGAGGTCACGGATCAGGTCGGTCTTCTCCGGGCTGATGATCGACTCCCGGATCGCCAGCGTGGTTCGCATCACCTCCACGGCCGGCAAACGCCCTCCGCCGTCGGCCCTCGGGATGAGGCGTTGGGCGATGACTGCTTGGAGGTTTTCCGCCAGCCGAAGCCGCGCGGCCGCCATTTCCGAGAGATCGTACACACCGATGACGCGCTGGATGGTCTTCACGACATCCGAGGTATGGAGGGTGGAGAGCACCACGTGACCGGTCTCGGCGGCCTTGAGCGCGATGTCGATCGTCTCCCGATCGCGCATCTCGCCGACCATGACCACGTCGGGGTCCTGACGAAGCGCGGCGCGCATCGCCTTGGCGAAACTCTCGGTGTCACTGCCGACTTCACGCTGCAGCACCGTGCTGCGCGCATCCTTGTGCAGGTACTCGATCGGATCCTCGATCGTGACGATCTTGAGGTTTCGCGTGCGGTTGATCAGGTCCAGCATCGCCGCCATCGTCGTGCTCTTGCCACTGCCCGTGACGCCCGTGACCAGGATCAAACCGCGCTCCGCGGTCGCGACCTGGTTCAGCACCGCCGGTAACCCGAGCTCGTCGAAGTTCGGAATACGCATCGGGATGTTTCGCAGCACCAGCGCGATGGAGCCGCGCTGGGAGCAGATGTTGACCCGGAACCGCCCTGCCCCGGCGAGGCCGTAGGAGCAGTCGAGGTCGCGGAGCTCACGGACCTGCTGGTCGACGTCGGCCGGCGTTGCCCGTTTCGACCCGAGCAGGATCCGCTTGGCGATCGCCTCGGTATCGCTCGGCGTGAGCGGCGGCGTTCCCTGCAAGGCACGGATCTGTACATTGATCCGGACCCGAAAGGGGTTGCCTGCGGTGATGTGAACGTCGGAGGCGCCGAGCTCCACCGCCTTGCGCAGCACGGCATCGAACACCTGCGCCGGCTCGACCAGCGGATCGGTAGGCTTCGCGGCCTTGTCGAACGACGGCGGAGGGGTCGTCATCGTGTCGTGGCCTCACGCTTGAGTTCGGGCGGGTAGAACACTTCTTCTAGCCAGAGTCCATGCGCAGGTGCGGTAGGCCCGGCGGCTCTCCGGTCCCGGGCGGACAGCGCCGCGAGTGTCGAACCGGGGGGCCGATGTCCGAGCCCCACGTCGACCAGCGTTCCCACGATATTCCGAACCATGTGCCGGAGAAAACCATCCGCGACCAGCACGATCGTGACCTCCGCCCCCTCCTGGTGGACCTCGACCGAGCGCATGTCGCGAACCGGGCTCGCCACATGGGAGCCCGTCGCCTGGAAAGCAGAGAAATCGTGGATCCCCACCAACGTGGACGCCTCGGCGCGCATCGCCAGCACGTCGAGGGGGCGGGCGACGTGCCAGGCGTGTGCCCGATTCCACGGCTCGCGCAGCGTGTCGTTACGCACTCGATAACGGTACCGCTTGCCGAGAGCCGAGAACCGAGCGTGGAACTCCGCCGGTACCTCGTCGGCGCTCAGCACCACCACGTCCGCACGAAGGATCGCGTTGAGTGCGCGGACGAGGTCGTCGCAACGGATGGCGGACTGAACCCGGACCGTGGCCACCTGTGCGCGGGCATGCACGCCTGCGTCGGTCCGGCTCGCTCCTGCCACCCGAACCGGCTCACCCGCGATGCGAGCCAGCGCCGCGCCGAGGTCCCCCTGGACGGTCCGCACCGACGGCTGAATCTGCCAACCGTGAAAGTCGGTACCTTCGTAAGCGAGTCGGAGCCGGAGGTTGCGTCCCGACCGCGACTCCTCCCAGCTCGACCGGCCGCTGGCCGATACGACGCCGCTCATCGGGAGCAACGCCACGGTTCCGCGGGGCCGGCGCTCGAGATCAGCTCAGGTAGTCGCGCCCGAGGCACTCGGCGATCTGCACCGCGTTCAGCGCGGCACCCTTGCGGATGTTGTCGGACACGATCCACATGGCGAGGCCGTTCTCGAAGGCGAGGTCTTGCCGGATCCGACCGACGTACACCGGGTCGGTCCCGGCGGCGTCGATTGCCGTCGGGTAACGCTTCTCCGCCGGCTCGTCGACGACCTCGACCCCGGGCGCGTTCTCGAGCAACTTGCGCGCATCCGCCGGGCTGAGCGGGCGCTCGGTTTCGATGTGGACCGCTTCCGAGTGTCCATAGAAGACCGGAACACGCACCGTCGTCGCGCTGACCAGGATCGACGGATCCTCGAGGATCTTGCGCGTCTCGTTGACCATCTTCATCTCTTCCTTCGTGTAGCCGTTGTCGAGGAAGGAGTCGATGTGGGGGAGGCAGTTGAACGCGATCGGATGCGGGAAGATCTTGGGCAACACCTCACGACCGTTGAGGCGATCGGCGGTCTGGCTCTCGAGTTCCTCCATGGCCCGCTTTCCCGCGCCCGAAGTGGACTGATAAGTGTCCACGATGATGCGCTTGATCCGCGCGGCATCGTGGAGGGGCTTCAGCGCAACCACCATCTGGATCGTCGAGCAATTGGGGTTCGCGATGATCCGCCGCTTCGGGTAGTCCGCGATCGCGTGCGGATTGACCTCCGGAACGACTAGCGGCACATCCGGCTCCATCCGGAAGGCGCTCGTGTTGTCGATGATCACCGCGCCGGCCGCGGCAGCGGCGGGCGCGAATCGCTGGCTGACCGATGCCCCAGCGCTCGCGAGCACGATCTCGACGCCGTCGAACGAGCGATCCGTGAGCTCCTCGACTCGCACATCCGCTCCCCGAAACTCGATCGTGCTCCCCGCGGAGCGAATCGATGCGAGGAGCTTGAGGCTCGCGACCGGGAAGCCTCGCTCCTCGAGAACCCGCACCATCTCGTTCCCGACGGCGCCAGTCGCCCCCATCACCGCTACTCGATAACCACTAGCACGCAAGCCCATGACGCTCTCGTTCCCTTTCGTCGCAGTTGGTCGATCGATGGCCGCCGGATCAGGGACCGACGGTACGCGCCTGTGTGGCTCGACTGCGGCGCTCCTCGAGGCGGTTCAGCGCGTTCACGTAGGCGCGGGCGCTCGCAAGGATGATGTCCGGATCCGCCGCATCCCCGCTCACTGTGATGCCGTCCATGGCGAGGCGCACCGACACCTCGCCCTGTGCATCGGTTCCGCCGGTGATCGCATTGACGGCGTAGTTGACCAGCTTCGCCTCGGTGCCGACGACGCGCGCGATGGTCTGGAAGACCGCATCGACCGGCCCGTCTCCGATTCCCGAGTCGCTCTTGAGCACGCCGCCGATCTCGATCCTCACTGCGGCGGTCGGGATCGCGTCGCTCCCGCTCATCACCGAGAGCGAGATCAGCCGGTATTGCTCCGCGCGACGGTCCGCCCCCTCCTCGTGGACGATCGCCTCGAGGTCCTCGTCGTAGACCTCCTTCTTGCGATCGCCGAGGGTCTTGAACCGTCGGAACGCAGCCTCGAGCTCCGCTTCACTGAGGTCGGCATAGCCGAGCTCCCTGAGACGCTCGCGGAAGGCGTGCCGACCCGAGTGCTTTCCCAGCACGAGACGATTGGTGGGCACGCCCACCGACTGCGGCGTCATGATCTCGTAGGTCAGCTTCTCCTTCAGCACCCCGTCCTGGTGGATGCCGGCCTCGTGCGCGAACGCGTTCGCCCCCACGATCGCCTTGTTCGGCGGTACGGCTACGCCGGTGATCTGAGTCAGCAGCCGACTCGACGAATAGATCTGTTCCGTCTGGATCCGGGTCTCCACACCGAACACGTCCTTGCGGGTTCGCAGCGCCATCACGACCTCTTCCATCGAGGTGTTTCCGGCGCGCTCGCCGATGCCGTTGATCGTGCACTCGACCTGACGCACCCCGGCTACGACTCCCGCCAGGGAATTCGACGCCGCGAGACCGAGATCGTCGTGGCAATGGGCGCTGATCACCGCCTTCTCGATCCCCTTCACCCTCGAACGCAGGGCCTGAATGAGCTCGGCGTAGACGTGGGGAATGGCATACCCGACGGTGTCGGGGACGTTGATCACGTTGGCGCCGGCCTCGATCGCCGCGGAGAACACCTCGACGAGAAAGTCGACGTCGGAGCGGGTCGCGTCCTCGGCGGAAAACTCGACATGTGGCACGTGGCGTCGAGCACGCTCCACGGCCTTGACGGCGGCCGCGACGACCTCGGCACGGCTCATCTTCAGCTTGTGCTTGAGATGGATGTCGCTGGTGGCGATGAACGTGTGGAGGCCCGGACGCGCCGCCTTCTCGACTGCCGCGATCGCACGATCGATGTCGGCTTCGTTGGCGCGCGCCAGGCCGCAAACGATCGGCGTACGGATCTCCGATGCGACCTTCCGGACCGCCTCGAAGTCTCCTTCCGAGGCCGCGGGAAACCCGGCCTCGATGACGTCGACTCCGAGCCGCTCGAGCTGACGCCCGAGCCGGACCTTCTCGTCGATCGTCATCCCGAACCCGGGCGCCTGTTCGCCGTCCCGGAGGGTGGTATCGAAGATCCGGACGTAATCGTCGTACGCCTGGGCGCTCATGGCACGCCCCCCGTTGCACTGCCCGACCGGTCCCCCACCCGATCCGCGCTGCCCTCGTCGCCCGCGCGCGCCCCGCCCACCACCTTGAGGTCCGGTGGTCCGGCTGCCGCCGTGCGGCCGGGGCCGGCGGTCGATACACGCATCCGCGTCAAGACCCACGTGATGGGGCCAGAAAGGGCGTAGGCGATGGCGATCGTGAAGAGCGTGATCTTGGTCTCGGCCACCGCGAGCATCACCACGGCAAGGATCGCGAAGAAGAGCCCCACCGGGTGTCGCGCCCTGGGATCGAACTCCTTGAAGGACCGATACGGCAGCGTACTCACCATCAGGAACGCAAGGGCCAGCGGCAACCCCAGCACGATCGGGATCCGTTGCATGCCGCGCCCCAGATCTCCGACGAGCAGGATCGTGGTGACCAGAACGCTGGCGGCCAGTGGAATGGGCAAACCGACGAACCGCTTCGAGTCGACGGTTCCGACCTGAACGTTGAAGCGCGCGAGGCGCACGGCGCCACCGATCAGGAAGATGCACGCGGCGATCCAGCCCCACCGTCCGTAACCGCGCAGCCCCCACTGAAAGACCAGGAACGCGGGGGCCATCCCGAACGAGACGACGTCGGCGAGCGAGTCGAACTCGACACCGAACTTGCTGGTGGTCCGCGTCAGCCGAGCGATCCGGCCATCGAGGCCATCGAACACGAAACACCACAGGATCTTCCAGGCCGCGGCCTCGACGCGCCCGGACGCTGCGAGGACCACGGACCAGAACCCGAACACGATGCTCATCGACGTGCACAAGTTGGGCAGCAGATAGATGCCCTTGCGCATGTCGACCGAACGGGCACTCCGCTCGCCGCGCCGGCGTCCGGCTCCCCGGGCTCCGGGATCACGCATTCGCCGCAACGCCATGGCCCGACCTCCCGCTCGACATCAGTTCTTGCTGCGGTCGACTAGCTTCTTGCGCTTCAGCCACGGCATCATCGCGCGCATCTGGCGACCCACCTCCTCGATGGGATGCTCCTCGCCCCTCTTGAGAAGCGCCTTGAACATCGGCCGGCCCACCTTGCACTCGAGCAGCCACTCGCGCGCGAACTGACCCGTCTGGATCTCCGTCAGGATCTTCCGCATCTCGGCCTTGGTCGCCTCGGTCACGATCCGGGGTCCGCGGGTGATGTCTCCGTACTTGGCGGTGTTGGAGATCGAATAGCGCATGTTGCCGATGCCACCTTCGTAGATCAGGTCGACGATCAGCTTCACCTCGTGGAGGCACTCGAAGTAGGCCATCTCCGGACTGTAGCCAGCCTCCACCAAGGTCTCGTAGCCGGCCTGGATCAGCGCGCTGATGCCGCCGCAGAGAACCACCTGCTCACCGAAGAGGTCGGTCTCGGTCTCCTCGCGGAAGTTGGTCTCGACGATCCCCGCGCGACCGCCTCCGATTGCGGATGCGTATGCGATCGCCGTCTCGAGCGCCTTGCCCGAAGCGTCCTGAGCGACCGCGACGAGGCACGGCACGCCACTGCCTCCTTCGAACTCGCTTCGCACCAGGTGACCCGGCCCCTTCGGCGCGACCATGAAGCAGTCGACGCCCGCCGGCGGCACGATCTGGCCGAAGTGGATGTTGAAACCGTGACCGAACGCGATGGCTTTGCCAGGCTTGAGGTGCGGCGCGATCTCGGTGCGATAGAGGTCACCCTGCTGTTCATCCGGAATGAGGATCATCACCACGTCCGCCCACGCAACCCCCTTGGGCGTGTCCCACACCGCGAAATCCGACGCGAGCGCTTTCGCTGCCGAAGCCGACCCGTCCTTCAAGCAGACCACCACCTCGACCCCGCTGTCGCGAAGGTTCTGGGCATGGGCGTGGCCCTGGCTGCCATAGCCGACGATCGCGACCTTCTTGGTACGGATGCTCTCGGGCTTGGCGTCTGCGTCGTAATAGATCTTCATCGGCTTCTCGCTTTCCTTCCCTCTGCGTCGTGGACTGTGGACGTCTCGCGGCTCGACGGCGCGCGTGAACCTAACACCAATGCCACCCCCGGACCGCCGCTCGGCACTCACAGACGAAAAGGCGGGCCCGGGACTCGAGAGTCCCGGCCCGCCCGCACCCCGACGGCCCGTATCGACGGGCAACCAACGTCAGTTGCGATGAGGCTTGATGATCTCTTCGATCCGGTCGCGACCGCGCAGTTTGAGCTTCTGCAGACGCTTCTTTCGACCTTCTCGTCTTCGCTGAGGAATGCCTTCGATCGAGGTCGTCGATCTTCCGTTCGAGCCCCTGATGCTCCTTCATCAGGCTCTGGAGCTCTGGGTTGCTGGGTAGGGAGACCAGAGATCAGGTTGAGATCGCGCTCCTCCATACCTGGGTTGCCTCCCGCCTGCTAGCGTAGTTCCTGACCGCACTCGGCCAGGCAGCTATTTCGTTGCAATCACGCTCAGTTATGGTCGTCCGGGAAAGTAGTCAACGTCGTCGATGCATGTCAACCCCCGAGAGTACGCGCCACCGTAGGGCGCACGTCGGGCGGCGGTTCGTAGAGCTTGGCATCCGGCGCGCGTATGTATACGGGCTCGACCGTGCCCTGACCACCACGGGCCGCGCTCGACAGCGCGAGCATTCCGAGCGCCGCGACCACCGCACCGCGCGGTCGCGACAGATTCTCGTCCAGCGTTCGGATCCCCGCACCCAGTAACCGCTCGAACGCGCCGCGATATCGGAGCCAGCCATCGCCGAGCACCGTGGTGCCCGGCGGGATTGCCTCCGCGGCCCGTCCCGGGCTGAGCACCTCAACCGGGGCCAGCGCGACGATCGCGTCGGCGCGGCTCGCGAACACGCCGAGAAAGACTTCACCGCGACCGGCATCGACGAGAACGGAGATCCGGTCGGCGTCCGGAGGCGCGTTTCGAGCAACGCATTCAAGCGTGCCGACGCCGACGACCGGAACTCCCAGTCCGAGCGCGATCCCCTGCGCAGCCGCGATGCCGACCCGCAAGCCGGTGAATGATCCCGGACCGACGCCGACGGCCACACCCTTCAGGTCGTCGGCCCGCGCCCCCGCGTCGTGGAGCAAGTCCTCGATACCACCGAGCAAGGCTCGCGTTCGCAAGCCAGTGCCCTCGAGGTGGGCGTCCGCGATCGGCCGGGCACCAACGGCGATACCGATCGCCACCGTGCGAGTGGCGGTATCGATGCCGAGGATCATGTCCGGCTCACGGCGCGGACACGTCGCTGGATCGGTCCGTCGGCGCGGCCGGTGCCGAGAACGTCGACGGTACCGGCTTGGGTGGCGCTCGACGAACGACCCGGATCTGGTTGTACACGTCGTTCGCGACCACGATCACCATCAACCCGATCAGGAAGTAGAAACCGACCTGCTGGATCAGCTCCTGCTTGCGGACGCTGAGAGGGCGTCGCCGGACCCACTCCACGAAGAAGAGAACGAACTGTCCTCCGTCGAGGATCGGGATCGGCAACAGGTTGAAGATCCCCAGGTTCACGCTGAAGATCCCGATCAGGTGCACGTAGCGCGTGAAACCTTGTTCGAGTTGCTGACCGGTCATCTTCACGATGCCGAGCGGACCGGCCACGTCGTGCATCGACACCTTCCCGGTGAAGATGCTCCCGAGCATCTTGGGAATGGCGATGCCGTACCCGATCGTTTCCTCGACGCCAGCCCACAACGCGCCGCCCACGCCGAGCTTGCGGTATTCGGTCGGCGTGTTCTCGATTCCGACGAAGTAGAGCGTCTTGGGCGCGCCGTCCGCGTCCTGGCTCTCGAACGGCCGCGCCTGGAGGTGGAAGTCCAGCGCGGTGCCCGCTCGCCGCGCCGTGAGCACGAACGGTTGCCCCTTGGACGCTTGGATCTGCTCCGCCATCTCCGCCCAGCCGTGCACCGCGACGCCGTTCACCGCGACGACTTCGTCACCGATCTTGAGCCCGGCTTCGTACGCCGGCATGCCGGGGTTGAGCCCACCGACCTTCGTCGACGAGGGGTCGTTCTTGACGGGCTCGCCGCGCACCATGAACACGGCGCCGAACAGCATCACGGCAAGGATCAGGTTGAAGAACGGCCCTGCGAACACCACCGCGAGACGGTGCGAGGGTGGGCGCAACAGGAAGGAGCGCGCGCGCTCGGACGCGTCGACGTCATCGCCGAGATTCTCGCCGACCATCTTCACGAAGCCGCCCAGCGGAATCCACGACAACACGTATTCGGTGTCGCCCACCTTCTTGCCGACGATGGTGGGCCCGAACCCGACGGAGAACTTCTGCACGCCGATCCCGAGCAACTTGGCCACGAGAAAGTGGCCGAACTCATGGAACGTGATCAGAACGCCGATCGCGATGATGCCCGCGATCGCCCACTGCGCCGTGCCGAAGTGGCCGCCAACTGCGAGCGGGACGATCGAGTCCAAGAGGTTGGTACCCATGGGCGCCTAGCCTAACGCGATTGTCACGTTGGGGTGGTGCGGCGCGGCCCGAATTCGTCAGTCCCCGCCACTCACGGCGTCCCGAGCATTGCCGCGACCCGGTCGAGCCCCATCCCGCGGATGAGGTAATACAGCACGACGCAGCCAGGTAGGATGCTGTCGAGTCGATCGAGCAACCCGCCATGACCGGGAAAGATGGTTCCCGAATCCTTGACGTCGGCCCCGCGCTTGAGCGTCGACTCGGCCAGGTCGCCGATCTGGCTCACCAGGCCGGTCAGGAGCCCGAGGACGACGGACTGGGAGGCGGGGATTCCGCTCCATCCCAGGCACTTCGCGGCGACGAGAGCAAACAGCGCCGATCCAACCAGACCGCCGATCGCTCCCTCGACCGTCTTCTTGGGACTGACCATCGGGGCCAGCTTGTGCTTCCCGAACGCCCGCCCCGCGAAGTAGGCGCAGGTGTCGGACATCATCACGATTCCGAGCAGCATGAAGATCCACCAGGCGCCTTCGGGCAAGGCCCGCACTAGCACGAGATGGCCGAGCATCACCGTCACGTAGAGCACGCCGGTTAGCGTCGTGAACACGACGCGGCTCCGTGCACGCATGCTCGACGAGCCGACGACCGAAGCAGCGAGAGCCGTCAACATCGCGGATACCAACGCACCCGCGATGAGCAGGTTCGAGCCACGATGAAAGGCATAGACCAGCAGGGACGTCGTGACGAGCGCGAGTGGGAACCCCGACCGGTCGACCGAGTCCCCGCCTCCCTCGCGCGGGAACAGCGCCCAGAACTCGTGCAATGCGATCGCGTTCACGACGAGGATGAGCCCGAGGAACCCGGTCGCCCCGCCCCCGAAGACGATGGCCAGAAGGATCGGGATCGCGACTGCGGCGGTCAGGAGGCGATCTTTGAGCATCGGCTCGCTCACTTCGGCGCTAGCGCGCCGGCTTTGACGTCCCGCGGCGCCGAGACCGCCTGCTGGACCTGCGAAGAGGTGCGTCCGAACCGGCGCTCGCGCTGGACGAACGCACGGATGGCGTCGAAGAAATGGTGGTTCGAGAAGTCCGGCCACAAAACGTCCGAGAAGTAGAGCTCGGCGTAGGCGATCTGCCAGAGCAGGAAGTTCGACACCCGAAGGTCCCCGCCGGTGCGAATCAGCAGGTCCGGATCGGGCCTCCCGCTCGTAGACAGCGCCCCCGCGATGTCGTCGACCGATAGCTCAGCCGGATCCAGCCCGCCGGCCGCCACGCGCGCCACCAGCGCACGACACGCGTCGAGGATGTCGACCCGACCGGAGTAGCTGAGTGCCACGTTGAGCAGCATGCCGTCGTTGCTACGTGTCTTTTCCATGGCGCGCCCAAGGTCTCGGCGTACCTCGGCGGGAAGCTCCTGAAAGCGGCCGATGACGTTGAAACGCACTCGCCGTTCGTGGATCTCCTCGACCTCATTCCGCACGTAGCGGCGGATCAAGCTCATGAGCGCCCGCACTTCGTCGGGCGGGCGGCTCCAGTTCTCGCGGCTGAACGCATAGAGCGAGAGGACCTCGACGCCGAGCTGACTCGCCGACCGGATCACGCGACGTACCGCAGCAGCTCCGCGACGATGCCCGAGGACGCGGGTATGTCCGCGTCGCTCGGCCCATCGGCCGTTGCCGTCCATGATGATGGCCACATGGCGCGGCAAGGGCGCCGCGCCGAGCTCGGCGCGGAAGCTCTCGACCTCCGCCTCCTCGTCGGATGAGATCCGGAAGGACACCGCCCTGGACGGAACGGCATCGGCGTCGGGCGTCGTATCGGTGGTGGACATCGCGCAGCGAGACCGACCGCGGGACGCCATGCGGCGGGTGGATGGATCCTCGGCCACCAAGACCGGTCCGAGCGAGGGCTCAGACCTCCATGATGTCCTTTTCCTTGTCTGCCAGGATCAGATCGAGGCGCGCGACGTGGTCGTCCGTCATCTTCTGCACCTCGGCGTGCAGCCGCCGCTCGTCGTCCTCGGTGATCAGCCCCTCGGACTCGAGCTCCTTCAACGACTCGTTCCCCTCACGACGGATGTTTCGCACCACGACCCGTGCCGCCTCCGCGTGCTTGCGGATGGTCTTCACGATGTCCTTGCGGCGCTCCTCGGTGAGCTGGGGGATCGGGATGCGGATGAGCTTGCCGTCGTTGTTGGGCATGAGCCCGAGGTCGCTGGTCAGGATCGCCTTCTCGATGGCTCCGATGAGGCTCTTGTCCCACGGCTGGATCACGATCAGACGCGGCTCCGGGGCGTTCATGCTGGACACCTGGTTGAGCGGCATCGGGCTTCCGTAAGCCTGCACCTTGATCCCGTCGAGCAGCGAAAGGTGTGCACGCCCCGTGCGGATCTTGGTGAGATCCTTCACGAAGGCCTGCACGGCCTTGTCCATCCTGTCCTTGAGGTCGTTTAGGACGTCGTTCTCCACGGTTCACTCCGTGACCAGCGTGCCGATCGGCTCGCCCGCGACCACGCGCTGGATGTTCCCGTGCTCGAGAAGGTTGAAGACGACGATCGGCAGGTGGTTGTCCATGCACAGCCCGATCGCCGTGGTGTCCATCACCTGGATCCCGCGCTGGATCACTTCCCTGTACGTGAGTCGCTCGAACATCGTCGCGTCGGGGTACTTCACGGGGTCGCGATCGTAGACACCGTTCACCTTGGTGGCTTTCAACAGGACGTCGGCGTGGATCTCGGCGGCACGCAGTGCCGCGGCGGTATCCGTGGTGAAATAGGGATTCCCCGTACCCGCTGCGAAGACGACGACACGCCCTTTCTCCAGGTGCCGAATGGCACGTCGCCGGACGAACGGCTCGCATACCTGCTGCATCTCGATCGCGGACAGCACCCGCGTCATGAGGCCAAGCCGCTCGATCGCGTCCTGGAGCGCGAGCCCGTTCATGATGGTGGCCATCATGCCCATATGGTCGGCAATTGCGCGGTCGAGTCCGTGCGAGGCTGCCGCCTGCAGCCCTCGAAAGATGTTGCCGCCGCCCACGACGACGGCAACCTCGACCCCACTCGTGCTCGCCTCGAGGATCTCGCGCGCGATCCGGACCAAAGCAGCGGGATCGATCCCGTATCCCACGTCCCCGGCGAGAGCCTCGCCGGAGATCTTGAGTAGAACTCTCTTGTACTTGCGGTGAGCGGGCGTCGCTTCGGACGGGGTCATTTGGGCGTCTTCGGCTCGAGATCCCACGGATCCTACAGCATCGGGGTCCGGGGTGTACCGCCGTCGAGACTGGATGGCGGTACACCCGGGGGGAAGCGAACGGTCCCGGGTCAGGCGTCCGCGCGACCCACTTCGTACACCACGAATCGGCGAATCTGGACGTTCTCGCCGAGCTTGCCGGCGAGCTCTTTCGCCATCTCGCCGACGGTCTTGGTGTCGTCCTTCACGAAGGCCTGGTTGAGGAGGCAGACCTCTTCGTAATACTTGGCGAGCCGCCCTTCGATGATCTTCTCGATCACCTGCGGCGGCTTGCCGCTGGCCGCTGCCTGGTCGCGGTGGATCGACTTCTCGCGCTCTAGGACATCGGCCGGGACATCCTCCGGCTTGAGGTAGCTCGGGCGCCTTGCGACGACGTGCAGCGCGACGTCCTTCGCGAAGGCCTGGAAGTCGTCGGTGCGCGCGACGAAGTCGGTTTCGCAGTTGAGCTCGACCAGGCAGCCCTTCTTCTGATCGAAGTGGACGTAGTGTTGGATGATGCCCTCGGTCGCGTCGCGGCCCGAGCGCTTCTCGGCGGAAGCGATTCCCTTCTTGCGAAGTTGATCGACGGCCTTCTCGAAGTCGCCGCCGGTCTCGCCGAGCGCCTTCTTGCAATCCATCATCCCCGCCCCGGTCATGTCCCGGAGCTTCTTCACGTCACTGGCATTGATCTCCACGGCTCTCTCCCGGGCGCGGACGCTCGTGCGTCAGCTGCCCTCTTCCTCGATGTCGGCTTCGAGCGACTCGCGAATCACGCGACGGTCGACGTACGTGCCCATGCTCACGCGATCGCCCTCTTCCGTTTCGCGTGGCTGACGCGGACGGCTGCCACGCTCCTCACGCGCCGCGAGGCCTAGGCTCACGGCCTCCGCCACCTTGGACGAAAACAGCCGGATCGCGCGGATCGCATCGTCGTTGCCCGGGATCGGATAGTCGACGAGATCCGGATCGCAATTGGTGTCGACCACCGCGACGATCGGGACGCCGAGACGCCGCGCCTCGGCGACCGCGATCCGCTCCTTGCCGATGTCGATGACGAACAGGCAGCCGGGGAGGGTCCTTCATGTTCTTCACGCCGCCCAGCGAGCGCTCGATCTTCTCGATGCGGCGACGGATCGCGAGTTGCTCTTTCTTGCCGATCAGGCGCGCCCGCTCTTCGTCCTCGAGCAAGCTCTCCATCTTCTTGAGCTTCTCGACGCTCTGACGGACGGTGCGGAAGTTCGTGAGAGTGCCACCCAGCCAGCGCTTGGTGACGTGGTGCATCTGGCAGCTCTTCGCCGCGTCCTCGATCGCGTCTTCCGCCTGCTTCTTCGTGCCGACGAACAGGATGTCGCCGCCCGCGGCTACGGACTCGACCACGTAGTCGTAGGCCTTGTCGAAGAGCTTCTGCGTCTTGTCGAGGTGGATGATGTGGATGCCGTTGCGCGCCGTGAAGATGTACTGGTTCATCTTCGGGTTACGGCGCCGGGTCTGGTGCCCGAAGTGAGCGCCGGCGTCCAGCAGCTCCTTTACCGAAAGATAGGACATGGAATCACCCGTGCGGTTGAGCCTCCCCTGCATCTCCCCCGTGCACGAGGCTCCTCTCGGGAGCCCACCGCCGGCAACGGGTCCGCAGGGTGGGAATGGGCGACGGGTGTCGCACCGTTCGAGGTGGACGAGCCCGAGGCCGGATAATCCAACGTAGGTACCACGCGACGCGTCAACCCGGCAACCGAGGCCGGTCGACGGCCGACCACCGGGTCAGGTCGTGTAATCGGCGTTGATGCTGACGTATTCGGCCGATAGGTCGCAGGTCCAGACCGTCGTGTGCGCCGTGCCGGCGGCAAGATCCACCCGCAGCGGAACCAGCTCGCGAGCTCGCATGAGCTGGGACACGCGGGCGAGAGGTCCCGGTCCAGCCGGTCGACCTCGATCATAGAGCCTCACGGGGCCGATCGACACGACCGCACGGGCCGGATCGAAGCGTGCGCCGCTGTAGCCCGCCGCCGCCAGGATTCTCCCCCAGTTGGGATCGGCACCGTGCACGGCGGTCTTGACCAGGAGGCTGCCGGCGATCGCCCGGGCGGCGGCCAGCGCCTCGCGCAGGTTACGTGCGCCGGCGATCCCGACCTCGAGCGTCCGGGTCCACCCCTCGGCATCGGCCACCACCCCGAGAGCTAGTTCGCGCATGACGGCCGTGAAGCCCGAGGCGAGCTCCTTCCAGCCTCGCTTCCCGGGCATGAGCGAAGCGCCGCCAGCGGCGCCGTTCGCGAGCGCCAGCGCCGTGTCGTTGGTGCTCCGGTCGCCGTCGATGGTGATGCGGTGGAAGCTCTCCTCGTTCGCAGCGCGGAGCAGAGTGCGCAACGCCGGCGGTGGGACCGGTGCGTCGGTGACCACGAACGCGAGCAGGGTCGCCATGCGCGGGTCGATCATGCCCGCCCCCTTCGCGAAACCGGCGATCGTGATGCGACGACCGTCGGGCAACACCACCCGTCGCGACGCTCGCTTGGGCCGCGTATCCGTGGTCATGATCGCTTCCGAAGCGGCTTCGAGCCCGCGCTCCGAAAGTGCCCCGACCGCGGCCGGGATCCCCGCGAGGAGTCGCGCCACCGGCAGCGGGCGACCGATGACGCCGGTGGAACACACCAGCACCTCCGAGTCCCTTAGACCGAGGGATCGCGCCACGCACGACGTCGTGGCGACCGCGTCGGCCAGCCCCTGCGTTCCGGTCGCCGCGTTCGCGTTGCCGCTGTTGACGACGATCGCGCGGCATTTCCCCGAACGGACTCGCCGCCGCGATAGGACCACGGGAGCGGCCTGGACGAGATTGGTCGTGAAGAGGCCCGCCGAGGATGCGGGGAGGTCGCTCACGATCAGCGCCAGGTCGGCGGCGCCGGATGCCTTGATTCCGCACGCGAGCCCGGCGAACCGGAAGCCCGGGACGACGATCGATCGCTGGAATGCTCGGACTTTGCCTGATCTGTTCATGGCCACGGTCGCAGGCTCCGCACGTCGTCCTCGTGGGCTCACTTACCGTGACACTTCTTGTACTTCTGGCCGCTGCCGCAGGGCAAGGATCGTTCCGCCCGACCTTGGGACCATCGTTCCGCACCGTCGCCGGCTTCGGCGGCGGAGCCGGTGGAGCGCCACGTCCCGTGCCACCCCCGGCTTGGGGCGCGGATGCGGAAGCGGCCTGCGAGGGTGCGGCGGGGGCGGGCTGCGGCGCCGGACCACGCGTGAGGGTGATCCGCGCCGGCGCGCGCGCCTGCTGCGCCTGGCGCCGCGCGACGTCCTCGGGCTTCTCGACGTGAATCCGGAACAGGATCCCGACCGCGTCGGCCTTGACTTGGCGGACCAGCGCCGTGAAGTACTCGAAGCCCTCACGCTGGTACTCGCGAAGCGGATCGACCTGCCGGTACGCACGTAGCCCGATCCCCTCCTTCAGGTGATCCATCGAGAGCAGATGGTCTTTCCAGAGAGAATCGATGGTGCGGAGCAGGATGTCCTGCTCCACCAGCCTGAGGAGCTCGCTGCCGATCTCAGCCTCGCGTTCCGCGTACTGGGCCAAGACCATCGTCGCCACGTGGGTGTGGAGTGCCTGCTCGTTCGCGTGGTCGAGCTGCCCCAGGTCGATCTCGAAGCGCGCGCCGAACTGCTGAAACAGTGCATCGGTGATCGCCTCCAGGTTCCAGTCCTCGGGATGGGCCTTGGGCGGGATGTGGAGCTCGAGCACGTGCTCGACGAGGTCCTCGATGTACTCCAGCAGCATGTCCTTGGTGCCGTGACCGGAGAGGATCTTGCGGCGCATCGAGTAGATGACCTCGCGCTGCTTGTTCATCACGTCGTCGTACTCGAGGAGGTGCTTGCGCACGTCGAAGTTGCGCTCCTCGACCTTCTTCTGGGCGTTGGCGATCGCGCGGGTCACGATCCCCGCTTCGATCGGCTCGCCCTCCTCCATGCCGAGACGCTGCATGATCGCGCTCACCCGGTCGGAGGCGAAGATCCGCATCAGGTCGTCCTCGAGCGACAGGTAGAACCGTGAGCTGCCGGGGTCTCCCTGGCGTCCGGAGCGGCCGCGAAGCTGATTGTCGATGCGCCGCGATTCGTGGCGCTCCGTGCCGAGGATGTGAAGCCCACCCGCCTCGAGTACGCGCTCCCTCTCTTCGACGCAGCTCTCCCGGAACTCGGCCAGACGTCGCTCGCGCTCCTCGGGATCGAGGATGTGTTTCACCAGCAGCTCGGGGTTGCCGCCCAGCACGATGTCGGTGCCTCGTCCCGCCATGTTCGTCGAGATCGTGACCGCTCGGTGGCGCCCGGCTTGCGCGACGATCTCCGCTTCGCGCTCGTGTTGCTTGGCGTTGAGGACGTGATGCGGGATCCCGTCACGCTCGAGCAGCTTCCCGAGATGCTCCGAGTCCTCGATCGAGATCGTCCCGACCAGCACCGGCTGGCCCCGTTCGTAGCAGTCCTTGATCTCGGCGATGACCGCGGCGTCCTTCTCCTTCTTGGTGCGGAACACCACGTCCTGGAAGTCCTTGCGGATCATCGGCCGGTGAGTGGGGATGATCATCACGTCGAGCTTGTAGATCTTGTGGAACTCGGCAGCTTCGGTGTCGGCGGTGCCGGTCATTCCGGCGAGCTTCGAGAACATGCGGAAGTAATTCTGAAACGTGATCGTCGCAAGGGTCTGGTTCTCACTCGCGATCTTGACGCCCTCCTTGGCCTCCAGCGCCTGGTGGAGGCCGTCCGAGTAGCGGCGCCCTGGCATCAGCCGCCCCGTGAACTCGTCGACGATGATGACCTCGCCGTCGTTGACGACGTAGTCGACGTCCAGGCGGAAGAGCGCGTGGGCACGTAGCGCCTGGTTCACGCAGTGGAGCAGCTCGACGTTCTCGGGATCGTAGAGGTTGCCGCTCTTGAGCAACGATTCGACCGTCGGCACGCCCTCCTCCGTGAGTGCCACGGTGCGTGCCTTCTCGTCGACCGTGAAGTGGGTCTCCGCCTCGAGCTTGGGGATGATCCGATTCGCGACGTAGTACTTGTCGGTGCTCTCCTCCGACGGTCCGGAGATGATGAGCGGCGTCCGCGCCTCGTCCACGAGGATCGAGTCCACCTCGTCGACGATCGCGTAGTTGAGCTCGCGCTGAACGTAATTCTCGAGCCGGAACTTCATGTTGTCGCGCAGGTAGTCGAACCCGAACTCGTTGTTCTGCCCGTAGGTGACGTCGCACCCATAGGCGACGCGCCGCTGCTGATCGTCGAGCCCGTGCTTGATGACTCCGACCGAGAGACCGAGCGCGTTGTAGAGCCGCCCCATCCACTCGGCATCGCGGCTCGCCAGTTAGTCGTTCACCGTGACCACGTGCACGCCCTTGCCGGTGAGAGCATTCAGGTAAACCGGAAGAGTCGCGACGAGCGTCTTCCCTTCTCCGGTCTTCATCTCCGCGATCTTGCCCTCGTGGAGCACGATCCCGCCGATGAGCTGGACGTCGAAATGACGCATCCCCAGCACGCGGCGGCTCGCCTCGCGGCACACCGCGAACGCCTCGGGCAACAGGTCGTCGAGGGTTTCGCCGTTGCCGAGACGCTCGCGGAACGCGGGCGTCTTCGCGGCGAGCTCTTCCATCGACAGCGGCTCGAGGTCTTTCTCGAGCGAGTTGATGCGCGCCACCAGCGGCTGGATCCGCTTCAGCTCGCGCTCGTTCTTGCTCGGGATGAGCCGGCGCAACAGGCTCGTCATGGATCGAAGCTCCCTTCTGGATCGTCGGCCGGTGGCGCCCCCTGGGGACGCCGGCAGGCCACGGTATGGCGCCAGGATGCCTTGCCTGGCTCGCCCCGGCAGCGCTCGGTGTTCGGTGTACCTGGAATCTCGTCGCTTCCCGAGGGGTGCAGCCGCTCAGCTCGGTGAGCGGCGCGGGCCACCGCTGCGTTTCGCGCTCCCGCGCGCGGCACCGGCCGCGGGGACGGGCGTGCCGGCCGCGCTTGGTTCGTCCGCGCTTGCATGTGCCCCGTTCGCGATCATCTCAGCCGCGTGCTTGAGCGTCGTCTCGGTGAGATCGGCGCCGCCCAGCATGCGCGCGACCTCGCGCACTCGCGCCTCGCCGCGGACCTCCTCCGCTCGCGCCACGGTGCGCTGTCCCACCGTTTCCTTCCAAAGCCGGATGTGGCGGTCGCCGAGGCTCGCGATCTGCGGCAAGTGAGTGATGCAGAGCACCTGGGTGTAGCGGGACATCTCGCGCAGCTTGCGCCCGACGACCTCCGCGACCGCGCCACCGATGCCAGCGTCGACCTCGTCGAAGAGCAGCGACGGTCGCTCCTGGGCGGGATCCAGGTGCCGGGAAAGCGCCAGGAAAACCCGCGATAGCTCGCCGCCCGAGGCGATCCGGTCGAGCGGCTTCAGGTCCTCGCCGCGGTTCGGCGCGATGAGAAACCGAACTTCGTCCCATCCAGCCGGTCCCGGCTCGCGCTCCGCGTCGGTGGAAGGACTGGTGACCTCGATCTCGAAGCGGCAGGCCGCCATTCCGAGGGTGTTGAGCTCCTGCTCGATCGCCCGCGCGAGCACGGACGAGTGCGCCGCACGCCGGTCGCTCAGCCCTCGCGCCTGGGCTCTCGCGGCGCGCTCCGCGCTGGCGACTTCGGCGGCGAGCGCATCGAGGCGCTCAGGCCCGTCCTCGCAACGAGCTCGCTCGGCACGCAGCGCGCTCGCTCGCTCCAGCACCGATGCGAGCGATCCGGCGTGGCTCCGCTTGAGGCGCTCCAGCGCTCCCAGCCTGCCTTCGAGGGCTTCGAGCCGATCCGGGTCGGGATCGAGGCGCGACCCGTAGCTGATCAGCGCACGCCCCGCTTCCTGCAGGGCGATCTCGGCGGGCTCGAGCAGCTTGGCCACCTCGCCGAGTGACGGATCGAGGCGCGCGACCCGCTCGAGGTCGAGCCGCACCCGCTCGACCACGGTCACCGCCGCATCGTCGCCTTCGTAGAGCCGATCGCGTCCGCGCGCCGCGACCTCCGCGAGCTCACCGGCGTGGCGGAGGATCTCTCGCTCGCGCGCGAGCTCTTCGTCCTCGCCTGGCCTCGGCGCGACCCGATCGATCTCCTCGAGCTCGCGGTCGAGGCGCGCGATCGTTGCCTCGCGCTGTGCTGCTCCCTCCCGGACAGCCGCGAGCTCGGAACGGCGTTCGCGCCAGCTGGTGACGGCCGACCGCAGCTGCTGCCGGGCGCTCCAGAGACCCGCGCTCTGATCCAGAAGAACCTGATGCCACTCTGGCGCGAGCAGCCGCTGGTGCTCGTGCTGGCCCACGACCGAGAGCAGCTTGTCGGCCACGGCTGCGAGCTGCGACGTGGCCGCGAGCGCGCCGTTGATGGCGGAGCCGGCGCGGCCCGTGCGACGGAGCGAGCGGCGAAGGACCACCTCACCCTCGTCGACCTCGACACCCAACGATGCTGCGCGCGCAGAGCGGGGATCGATCGCGAAGAGTGCCGCCACCTCGGCATCGTCCGACCCGCTGCGAATCCGATCGGGATCACCCTTACCGCCGAGCAACAGCCCGATCGAGCCCGCCACCAGCGACTTCCCGGATCCGGGCTCGCCAGTGATGACGTTGAACCCCTCCCCGAAGACGATGGAGGCGTCCTCGAAGATCGCCAGGTTCTTGAGATGGAGCTCGACGAGCATGAGGCGCGGCGGCGGGTCGGCCCCCCGATCGTGGCCGAACCGCGCGAGTATAGCCGCATCCGGGCCCCGGCCCTGCAACGCCGAGTGTGTGAGCCGGGCCTCGAATGGCGCGGCTTCGTCGTGCCGCGCCCAGGTGTCGCATGCTAGCGTCCCGAGCGTGTCCACCGGCGACCTGTTCGAGGCGAGCCATGGGGCGGCCGCCGTCCCCCGCGATGCACCGCTCGCGGAGCGCATGCGACCGCGGTCCCTCGGTGAGTTCGTCGGCCAGGACCACCTGCTCGGGCGCGGCAAGCTGCTCGAAAGCTTGCTCTCGCGGCACGAGCTCCCGTCATTGATCCTCTGGGGGCCGCCCGGAAGCGGCAAGACCACGCTCGCTCATCTGCTGGCCAAAGAAGCAGGCCGAGAGACGGAGCGCGTGAGCGCGGTTCTCGCGGGAGTGAAGGACGTCCGCGAGGCGGTCGACCGGGCGCGTCGCCGGCGGCGTTCGGGGCATCGCACGGTGCTCTTCGTCGACGAGATCCACCGCTTCAACAAGGCGCAGCAGGACGCGCTCCTGCCACACGTCGAGGACGGGACCATCGTCCTGATCGGTGCCACGACCGAGAATCCGTCGTTCGAGGTGATCGGTCCGCTGCTCTCTCGCGCGCGCGTGCTCACGCTCGAGCCGCTCGGCGAGGGGCGAGTCGTCACGTTGCTCGAGCGGGCGCTGACCGACGCCGACCGCGGGCTCGGCGGACGGGGCCTGGTCGCCGAGCCCGCGATCCTGGCGAGCATCGCCAGGCTTGCCGAAGGCGACGCTCGTCAGGCCCTCAACCTCCTCGAGATCGCCGCCGAGATCGTCAGCCCCCCGTCCGGATCCGGCGCGATCGACGAGGGCGCGATCCGCGAGGCCACCCAGCGCCGTTCGCTTCGCTACGACAAAGCCGGCGAGGAGCACTTCAACCTCGCGAGCGCCTTCATCAAGAGCCTGCGGGGCTCCGATCCCGACGCCGCGCTCTACTGGATGCTGCGCATGCTCGAGTCCGGCGAGGAGCCGCGGTTCGTCGCGCGACGCTTGATCATCTTCGCGGCCGAGGACGTCGGAAACGCCGATCCGGGTGCTTTGTCCCTCGCCGTCGCCGCCAAGGAAGCGCTCGAGTTCGTGGGGTTGCCCGAGGCGAGGATCCCGCTCTCGCAGTGCGCCCTGTACCTCGCGTGCGCACCGAAGTCGAACGCAGCTTACGTGGCGATGGGTCGCGCCCTCGAGGCGATCGAGGCGACCGGCACGCTCCCCGTCCCGCTACACCTTCGCAACGCGTCCACCGCGCTGATGAAGGAACTCGGGTACGGGCGCGGCTATCGCTACGCCCACGACTTCGAGCAGGGTCTAGCCGAGCAGGAGCACCTGCCTGACGCGCTCCGCGGACGAACGTTCTATGAGCCGACCGACCGGGGCGCGGAAGGGCCGATCCGGGAGCGGTTGGGCCGCGCGCGGGCGGTGAGTGCGGGGCGAGGCGCCGATGGCGACCCGCCTCAGTGAGGCGACCCAGACGGAGAGGAGCCGGCCTCGCCGGGGTCGGATTCCACGGCGACCTGCGGCCGAGCCTGGGCACCGTCGTCGGGCATCAGGTGCTCTTCCGCGGCGATCTCGGAAAACGTCTTTCCCTGCCCGGCCTCCCACGCCATGTAGAACCGATAGCCGAACCAGCCGACGACAGGCAGCCACGAGAACTGCTCGACGTCGCGAACTGCGACGCCTTCGTTCATCTGCAATCCGACGCGCGGCCCGATGCAGCAGCTTGCCAGGAAGGGCCACGGCCCGCCGTCGTATTGCTTGCCGGCGACCGCCATCGGCGCGACGGCGAGGCAGAGGTACAACGCCACGAGGTCCAGAAGCCGCCGACGCCGACGCGGCGCGCGTGAGGGTCGGGCGGACCGCGCTCGAGGTGCATTCATGGCCACACTCCTCTGACATGCGGTCGCCGTGATGGCGTCCGCCGGCTTCCTATCCGCCTTCCGACGGCGCCGAGCCTTGACGGGCCACTCGGGGCGTCGCTACAACCATCGTCCCGCGCTCGACATCCAGAGGAGGCTCGGATGCGCCGTCTCGGTCCGTGCTCGAAAATGCTCGCCGTTGCGGTCGCACTGTCGGTCTTCGCCTCGGGCTGCCTTCACAGCAGCCGGATCGTGACCGACCCGGAGGGCGCGAACGTCACGATCAATGGCCAGTTCCAAGGTCCAGCGCCGATCGTGTTCCAGGACCGCTCGGGTGCTCCGCGAACGTATTACGTCAAGGTCGAGAAGCCCGGCTACAAGACTCTCGACCTGACGGTGGACTCGGTCTACAAGGCCGATATCAAGCTGCTGTTCATCCTCGCCGGCATCTTCCCATATTTCTTCACGGCCGAGCTCGAGGACAACTACAAGTTCATCCTGCAGCAGTGAGCGAACGAGCCGTAGCGGGCGACGCGACTCGTGACCCCAAACGAGGACGAGCCGCGCTCCCGTCGGGAACGCGGCTCGTACGGCCCTAGCCAGAGGCCGCGGCTGGCGCCGCACGCCTCACTCGGCGGCAGCCTTCGCCTTGCCCTTGCTCTTCGCCTTGGCTTCCTTGGCGGCCTTCTTTACGGCCTTCACCTTCTCGGCCTTTGCCCTCTTCCGGCCCTCGAGGAAGCGCTTCACGAGCCCACCGGAGGTCTTAGTCTCGACCTTGTCACCGAGCTCGTGGGCCTGGCGGCGCACGATCTTCCCTTTGTGCTTGGGGAAGTCGGCCCGGATCACGACGGTCTTGGGGTGCACCTGGACGACGATGCCCTCCATCGACTTTCCCGCGAACGGGAACTTCACCGACTGCCCGACTTCGATCGCCATCTCTAGGTCCTCACGTGGCGGGGTGGACGGGACTCGAACCCGCGGCCTCCGGCGTGACAGGCCGGCGTTATAACCGACTTAACTACCACCCCAAGAAACTAGTGCCCTTCATCCGTTGCGGGGACTTCCTGACTCGTCGATCCGCCCCGTCACCAAGGCACACCCGGTAGGCGGAACAGGGATCGAACCTGCGACAGCCGGCTTGTAAGGCCGGTGCTCTCCC
Source organism: Deltaproteobacteria bacterium (assembly GCA_016713535.1). Classification (GTDB taxonomy): domain Bacteria; phylum JADJOY01; class JADJOY01; order JADJOY01; family JADJOY01; genus JADJOY01. The sequence goes on along the minus strand of JADJOY010000001.1, from coordinate 512,126 downwards.
GCTGAGCTATCCGCCCGGATCATTCGACCGGCCGAAAGTCCGCTGAACATAGCGAACGTCTCGTCGCGTCGGCAACCCTCCTGCGTGCAAATCACGTTCGCACCGTGCCGCTCCGTCCGGCGAGACCATCAGAACCGGGCGAGCAGCTCGCGACTGATCCCACGCGAGCCACGTAGAGGAACCCACCCGGCTCGATAGGCGAGCGCACGCCCAGCCCCCTCGACCGGTTCCGTCCCGACTCAGTGCTTCGTCACCTCGATCACCGGCGCCGGGGCCGGAATCTCGGCCGCCGGGGGAGGCGGAGGCGGCGCCACGACTTTGATCTGGTCGGCGACGTCGTCGGGGGCGTCGCGGAACAGGTGGTTCGGTTCGTCCACGATCAGGGCCAGCTTCAGGACCTCGTCGACGTGGCCCACCAAGTGCACGGTGATGTTCTTGAGCACCGAGGTAGGGATGTCCTTGAGGTCCTTTTCGTTCTCGCTCGGGATGATGATGGTGTGGATGTCGCCGCGATGCGCCGCGAGCACCTTCTCCTTGAGCCCACCGATCGGCAACACCCGGCCTCGGAGCGTGATCTCGCCGGTCATGGCCACGTCGCGGCGCACCGGAAAGCGGGTCAGCGCCGAGGTGATCGCTGTCGCCATGGTGATCCCGGCCGATGGGCCGTCCTTGGGGATCGCGCCCTCGGGCACGTGAATGTGCAGGTCGATGTTCTGATAGAAGTCCGGCTTGAGCCCGAGCCGCGTGGCGCGCGTGCGGACGTAGCTCATCGCCGCCTGCGCGGACTCCTGCATCACGTCACCGAGCTTGCCCGTGATGGTGAGCTTCCCTTTGCCCGGCATGATCGTGACTTCGGTGTTGAGCAGCTCTCCCCCGACGTCGGTCCAGGCGAGCCCGGTCGACATGCCGATCTCGTGGTGCTCTTCCTTCACGCCGAAGCGGAACTTCGGCACTCCGAGGAAGTGTGGAACCGCCTGCGGAGTCACGCGATCACGCTGCGCGTGCCCCTCTCGCACCACCCGGCGCGCGACCTTGCGGGAGATGCTGCCGACCTCGCGCTCCAGATTCCGCACCCCGGACTCCTTGGTGTACTCGCGGATGATCCGCAGCACCGCGGGCGTCGTGAACTCGAGGTCGTCGGGCTTGAGCCCGTGTTCCTCGATCTGCTTGGGCACGAGGAACTGCTTGGCGATCTGGACCTTCTCGATCTCCGTGTACCCCGGCAACCGGATGATCTCCATGCGGTCCTGGAGTGGACGCGGGATCGAGAACAGCGTGTTGGCGGTGGTGATGAACATCACCCGCGACAGGTCGTAGTCCATGTCGAGGTAGTGGTCGTTGAAGGCGTGGTTCTGCTCGGGGTCCAAGACCTCGAGGAGGGCCGCAGCGGGATCGCCCCGGAAGTCGGCACTCATCTTGTCGATCTCGTCGAGGAGGAAGACCGGGTTCTGCGAGCCGGCCTTCTTCATCGACTGGATGATCTTCCCGGGGAGCGCACCGATGTACGTGCGCCGATGGCCGCGGATCTCGGCCTCGTCGCGGATCCCGCCCAGCGAGAGGCGCACGAAGCTCCGTCCGGTGGCCTTGGCGATCGACTTGCCCAGCGAGGTCTTGCCCACGCCCGGCGGACCCACGAAGCACAGTATCGGTCCCTTGATGCGCTCGACCAGCTTCTGGACCGCCAAGTACTCGACGATCCGTTCCTTGATCTTCTCCAGACCGTAGTGGTCGGAGTCGAGGATGCGCTCGGCCTCCTCTAGATCGAGCTTGTCCTCGGTGCCCTCGTCCCACGGCAGGCTCAGGATCCAGTCCACGTAGTTGCGGACCACGGTCGCCTCGGCGCTCATCGGCGACATCATCTTGAGCTTGCGGATCTCCTTCTCGCACTTCTCGCGCGCCTCGGCGGAGAGCTTCTTCGCCTTCAGCTTCTCCTCGAGCTCCTGGATCTCGTTCTTGAACTCGTCCTTCTCACCGAGCTCCTTCTGGATCGCGCGCATCTGCTCGTTGAGGTAGTACTCCTTCTGGCTCTTCTCCATCTGCTTGCGTACCCGGGTGCGGATCCGCTTCTCGACCTGGAGAATCTCGATCTCGGCCTTCATGAGCTGAAGGAGCTTCTCCAGACGCGGCCCAACGTCCGGAAGCTCGAGCAGCTCCTGCTTGTCCTCGAGCTTCAGGTTCAGATGGGCGACGATGGTGTCGGCGAGGCGGGACGGATCGTCGAGGGTCATCGCCGAGAGGATCATCTCGCGCGGGACACGCTTGTTGAGCTTCGAGTACTGCTCGAAGGTCTCGTTCACGCTCCGCTTCAGCGCCGCGATCTCGACCGGGTCGCCGATGACGTCGACGGTCTCCTCGACGCGCACCTGGAAGAACCGCTCGTTCGGCACATACTCCTTGATGCGCGCACGCCGCTTGCACTCGACCAGCACCTTCACGGTGCCGTCCGGCAGCCTGAGGAGCTGGATGACGCTCGAGAGCGTGCCGACCCGATGGATGTCGTCCTCGGACGGGTCGTTGGTCTTGGCCTTCTTCTGCGCGGCCAAGAGGATCATCTTGTCGTGATTCATCGCCTCGTCGAGCGCGTTGATCGACTTCTCGCGCCCCACGAAGAGCGGCACCATCATGTGCGGGAAGACGATGATGTCGCGCAGCGGCAGCAACGGGTACAGCCGGTCGGTGGCGCGCGCCACCGGGGTCCGGCGATCACGGTCGTTGCGGAAGATCATGAGGTGACCTCGGGACTCGCCTCGGGGTGGTGCCTCACGCCGTCCCGACCTGGCGTCCGTCCTCGAAGGGCTTCTCGAACACGGTGATCGGATTGGCGTGATGCAGGATCACGTCCTCGTTGATGATGACTTCCTTCACGTGAGGCTGGGACGGGATCTCGTACATGATGTCGAGCATCACGTTCTCGAGGATGGACCTGAGCCCTCGGGCGCCGGTGTTTCGCTTCAGCGCCTCGCGCGCGATCGCGATCAGCGCCCCCTCGGTGAACTTGAGCTTCACGTTCTCGAACTCGAAGAGCTTCTTGTACTGCTTGGTGATCGCGTTCTTGGGCTCCTTGAGGATTCTGACCAGCGCCTGCTCGTCGAGCTCCTCGAGGGTAGCGATGACAGGCAGACGTCCCACGAACTCGGGGATCATGCCGAAGCGCAGCAGGTCCTCGGGCTCCACGACCTTGAGCAGCTCGCTGACCTTGCGGTCCTGCTTCTTGCGGACGTCGGCCCCGAAGCCCAGGCTCTTGCGCCCGATGCGCTGCTCGATGATGCCGTCGATGTTGGTGAACGCACCGCCGCAGATGAACAGGATGTTGGTCGTGTTGACGTGCAGGTACTCTTGCTGCGGGTGCTTGCGGCCGCCCTTGGGCGGCACGCTCGCCATGGTACCTTCGATGATCTTCAGCAGCGCCTGCTGCACGCCTTCCCCGGAGACGTCACGGGTGATCGACGGGTTGTCGCCCTTGCGCGCGATCTTGTCGATCTCGTCGATGTAGACGATCCCCTTCTGGGCCTTCTCGATGTCGTAGTCCGCGTTCTGCAACAGGCTGAGGATGATGTTCTCGACATCCTCGCCGACGTAGCCCGCCTCCGTGAGGCTGGTGGCGTCCGCGATCGCGAACGGGACGTTCAGGATCTTGGCGAGCGTCTGCGCGAGCAGCGTCTTCCCGCAACCGGTCGGCCCGAGGAGCAGGATGTTCGACTTCGAGAGCTCGACTTCCGACGAGTACGCGTTCGACTCGATGCGCTTGTAGTGATTGTGGACCGCGACGGAGAGGATCTTCTTGGCGCGATCCTGCCCGATCACGTACTCGTCGAGGACCTTGCGGATGTCCTTCGGCTTGGGGACGGTGGCCGCGTTCGGGATGGTCTCGGGGTGCTCGTACTCCTCGGCGATGATGTCGTTGCAGAGGTCGATACACTCGTCGCAGATGTAGACCGTCGGCCCCGCGATCAGCTTGCGAACCTCGTCCTGTCCCTTACCGCAGAACGAACAAACCAGGCTCGAGTCTTTCTTGTTGTCCAAGGGCCTCCCCCGTGTGCAGTCCGAGTCGCCGCCGCCTCCCGTCGCGGCTCAGACGCGCTTCTCGATCACCGCATCCACGATACCGTATTCCTTGGCCTCTGCGCTCGTGAGGATGAAGTCGCGGTCGGAATCGTGGGCGATCTTCTCGATCGACTGGCCGGTGTGCCGCGCCAGGATGCGGTTCAGCTCCTCGCGGGTGCGCAGGAGCTCGCGGGCGTGGATCTCGACGTCAGACGCCTGTCCTTGCCCACCACCGAGCGGCTGGTGGATCAGCACCCGCGAGTGCGGCAGCGTGAAGCGCTTCTTCGGCGCACCCGCGGCCAGAAGCACAGCGCCCATGCTCGCCGCCATGCCCATGCAGAGTGTCTGCACGTCGGGCTTGACGTACTGCATGGTGTCGTAGATCGCCATACCCGCCGACACCGACCCGCCCGGTGAGTTGATGTAGAAGTGGATGTCCTTCTCGGGGTCCTCGGATTCGAGGAACAGCAGCTGGGCGACGACGAGGTTGGCGACCGCATCGTCGACGGCGGTGCCGAGGAAGACGATGCGTTCCTTGAGGAGGCGGGAGTAGATGTCGTACGAGCGCTCGCCGCGGCTGGTCTGCTCGACGACGATGGGAACGAGGTAGCTGGCACTCGGTTGGTTCATCGATCCTCTTTTCGTCTGTCGGCCCACCAAACCTTAGCGGGACGGGCGGGCCGCGCTCCTCGAGCGTCTGAGCGGCGAGTCTAACGGGCCCCGGGGCGCGCCGCACAGCGCGCCCCGAGAACGACTCTACTTGCCCGAGATATTGGCGCTTTCGAGGAGGAAATCCAGGGTGCGACGACGCCGGAGATCGCCCCGGATCTCGTCCAGGATGCCCTTCTTCTCGTACGCGGCGCGAAGCACGCGCCCGTCCTGACCGATCGCGCTCGCCCGCTCGTCGAGCTCGGCGTTCACGTCGTCCTCGGTCACCGAGATGCTCTCCTTGTCCGCGATCCGCCGCAGCAGCAGATCGGCGCAAACCTGGCGCTTGGCGGCCTTCTCGATGGCGCCCTTGCGCTCCTCGCGCGCCTCCTCGGACTCGCCCTCGGGAACCTCGGCGCCCGAGAACCGGGTGAGGCTGCGGACCGACTGCTCGACCAGGGACTCGGGAGCATCGAACGGGTTTGCCTCGACCAGCGCATCGACGATCTGCTCGTGCTGCTTGGCCTTGGCGTCACGCTCCAGACGGGCACGGATCTTGGTTTCCACGTCCGCGCGGAGAGCATCGACCGACTCGAGACCGCTCACCGCCTTGGCGAGCTCGTCGTCGAGCGCGGGCAGGACGCGCTCCTGCACTTTCTTCACCGTCACCTTGAAGGTGGCCGTCTTCCCCGCCATCGAGGGATCGGGTGCACGGTCGCCGAGGTTCGCGGTGATCGTGCGCGTCTCGCCCGCCTTCGCGCCTTCGAGCCCCGTCACCAGCTCGGGCAGAAGCGATCCATCGGCGATCTCGAGCGTGGCGTCCTGACGCGAGGCCTGCGAGCCTTCCTTGCCATCGACTTCCATGTCCCAGTCGGCGACCACGACGTCGCCGCGGCGCACCTCGCCGTCACGGTCGACGAGCGTGGCGCGCGACACGCGGAGCTGCTCGAGCGCGCGGTCGACGTCCTCGCTCGCGACGCTGACCGCCTCGGCCGTGACCGCGATGCCGCGATAGTCCTTGAGCTCGAGATCGGGCTGAACCTCGACGAGCGCCGTGTAGCGGAACGAGCGGTCCTCGCCGAGCTCGCGGTCCTCGATCACCGGCATCGTCACCGGCTCGAGCTTGTTCTCCTCGAGCGCCTTGGGGATCGTCTCCTCGATCAGCTTGCCCGTGACCTCGGCATCGATCTCCTTGCCGTACAGCTGCTTGAGGATCGTCCGTGGCGCTCGGCCCGGGCGAAAGCCCTTGAGCTGCACCGACCGCGCGAGCTCACGGTAGGAGCGTTCGACCTGTTCCTCGACGTCCGAAGGGTCGAGCTCGACGGCGACCTTGCGGCGGGTGGTGCTCAGTTCTTCGACGGAGACTTTCATGCGATCTCTCCTCGTCGGCGCGAGGCCCGAGGGTTCAATGACTCTGAATGGTGGGGGAAAAGCGTCTGCGGTGGGCAGCAGCGCGGTATATCAGTGCAGCATCCTCACGTCCAAGTGACGCGAGAGCGCGGTGCCACGGCACGGAACCGTCGCTCACGGGTGGGGAGGTGCTGGTGCGAGAGGGGGGACTTGAACCCCCACGCCCGAAGGCACTGGATCCTAAGTCCAGCGTGTCTGCCGTTCCACCACTCTCGCGGGGCCTCGAGACCGAGCCTAGCAGGTCGTCCCGATCCGCCACCCGCTGCTCGGTGCGCGCACCCGCGAGACCCGGGCAACACGCGCAGCATCATCGGACCACCGACGGGCTGGGCCGAGGAGACTGCGCGTGTTGTGGGGGAAGACGGGGTGAGCCCAGAAGGACTCGAACCTTCAACCTACGGATTAAGAGTCCGCCGCTCTACCAATTGAGCTATGGGCCCCGAGGCGCGAGTGAGATAGCACCCCACCCCGGGTGCGTCAACGCATCTGCGTACGGTCCGTGCATGTGTCGCCGCGGAGGCATCACACGGGCCGCGGCGCGCCCGTTCGCGCGTGTTAAGAAGGACGATGCTCGGCGCGCGCGCGTGCGTCCGCCGGCCCGACGAGGGATGCCGTGCCCGCCACCACGCTCGTGTGCCAGAACCGCAAGGCACGCTACGACTACGACGTCGAGGACACCTTCGAGTGCGGCATGGTGCTGCTCGGCTCGGAGGTGAAGTCGCTGCGCGCGGGAACCGCGAACCTCAAGGACGCCTACGCCGCCATCGAGGGCGACGAGGTGTGGCTCTACAACATGCACATCGGCGCCTACGGGCCGTCCTCGTACGCGAACCACGACCCGCTCCGCAAGCGCAAGCTGCTCCTGCATCGCGCCCAGATCGAGAAGCTGATCGGCAGGGTCCGCGAGCGCGGCCAGACGCTGGTGCCGCTGTCCCTCTACTTCAAGGACGGGCGCGCCAAGCTCGAGCTCGCGCTGGCGAAGGGCAAGCGCCAGTACGACCGCCGCGAAGACGTGAAGAAGCGCGAGATGGACCGCGAGGCCGCGCAGGCGATGCGCCGGCGAAGGTGACCCGGACCGGGTCCGCAGGCGGGGCTCGCGACCCGCGGTGACGGGGGGATCGGCCGTGCCCCGAGCTCGCGATCGGTCGCTCAGTCGTCGCCGAACAGAGCGTCGACGAACTCGCGCGCATCGAACGGCCGCAGGTCGTCGATGGTCTCGCCGATGCCGATGTAGCGCACCGGGATCTTGAGCTCGTCACAGATCCCGATGATCACGCCGCCCTTCGCGGTGCCGTCGAGCTTGGTGAGGATCAGCCCGAGAGCTCGAGCGCCTCGTGGAAGAGGTGCGCCTGGGAGATCGCGTTCTGACCCGTGGTGGCGTCGAGCACGAGGAACACCTCGTGGGGCGCACCCGGATGGTCCCGCCCGACCACTCGCTTCACCTTGCGGATCTCGTCCATCAGGTTCTTCTTGGTGTGCATCCGTCCCGCGGTGTCCACGATCAGCAGGTCGGTGCCGCGCGCCTTCGCCGCCTGCACCGCGTCGAACGCGACCGCTCCTGGATCCGCGCCTTCCTCTTGCCGGATCACCGGGATGTCCGAGCGCTGGCCCCAGATCTCGAGCTGCTCGATCGCCGCGGCGCGGAACGTGTCCGCGGCGGCGAGCATCACCTTGAGCCCGTCTCGCTTGGCGCGCGCTGCCAGCTTGCCGATCGACGTCGTCTTCCCCGTGCCGTTGACGCCGACCACCAGGATCACGTGGGGCTTGGCCTCGAGTTTCGGTTCGGGCACGGGGATGGCCAGGATCTCCTGGATCCGCCCCTTGAGCGCCGCGCGGAGCTGATCCGCGGTGCGGATCTTCCCCGAGCGGATCCCGCCCCGCACCACGTCGATGAGCGTGCCGGAGGTGCGCACGCCGACGTCGCTCGCGATCAGGACTTCCTCGATCTGGCCGATCAGCTGTTCGTCGACCGCGCCGCGGCCGCCGACCAGCCCGTCGAGGCGCTTCACCAGGCCGTCGCGGGTGGCGGTCAGACCGTTCCGCAGGCGGGCGAACAGGCTCTCGGGCTGGGCGGGGGCTGGCGCGGGCGTCGGCGCCGCCGGAACGTCGGGAGACCGACCTGCCTGGGCTGAGCCGCGCCATCCGGTCGGTGGTCGAGCGACTGGGAGCGGCGGTGGATCGAATAGAGCAGCCAGATCGCGAGCAGACAGCCGACCGCGAAGAGCCCGAGGAAGTAGAGCTCGATCTGGTCCGGCGTCAGGCCCTGGACGTAGCTCCACAGGGCCTGGGCGGCCTGATCGAGGTGATCCCGGATCGGATCGAGGAAACGGTTCATGAGGGGGCTCTACGCTCTGCTCACGGCAAGATCAGACCGCCGCCGGGCTTGTCCCCCGCCGGATCCGTGGATCCCGGCAGGACGAGGCGCGAGCGTGGCTCGCTCGACGGCTCTGCGGGTGGTGCCGCGGTACCAGCGCCCCGCGGCGGTGCGTCGAAGAATCGCCGGAACATCCGCTCGACGAAGGGTGGCGTACCGCCGGCGGCGAGGCTCGACGCCGCGCTCCACGCGCGCTCGGCCTCGTCGGCGCGTCCGGCGGCGAGGAGAAATCGGCTCGCGTGACGAAGGCGGCTCATGAGTGCGTGGCGCTGGCTCTCGCTCAGGTACTCGCGCACCGCACGAGAGAAGACGCCCTCGAGCTGCTCGTGACGCTGCACCTCGTTGAGCACCAGCTCGCTCGCCATCGCGAGATGCAGCTTCTCACCGCACTCGAGCAGCGCGTGCTGGTCAGGCATCCAGCCGGCGAAGAGCGGTGACTCGAACAGCGTCCCCGACTCGGCGGCGCGGCGCCGGAACGCATTCTCGTCGAGGGCGGGCTCGGCGAGCCGCTGGCGCGGCTCCGCGAGCGGCTTGAGCACCGGGCGAAGCTCGCCGACCCGCTCACGCAAGCTCGGCGCTTCGATCCGCCCTTCGCCCTCGGCCTCCAGGATCTCGCCGGCGCCGATGCTCACGTCCACGGAGGTGAGTGCGTCGCCCCACGTCGCGAAGAGCTGGCGCACCATTGGCCGAACCTGCTTGCGTGCCGACACGGTCCCGGCGACCCGGACCAGCGTCTCGTCGCGGAAGATCGCCCTCCAGGAACGCGACGCCGTGGGCCACGTCCGCGATCACCACGACGAGCCGCGCGCCCATCCCGTCCGGCGCCGAGATCACCGAACGCCGCTCGGCATCCGGATCGTGGACGGCCCGGGCGCGAAACGCGCTCGGCGCCGCGGCCTGCGTGAACGGCTCGATCGCCACACCCCGCGAGCGCAGCGCATGGAGCGCACGCTTCACCGCCTTCACCCGCTCCTTCGCGCCGAGCTCGGCGTCGAGCGCGGAGGCCAGCCAGTCCGCTCGGCCGAGCATCGACGCAGCCTCGAGGGTCGCGTCGAAGAGCCCATCCGGCACGTCGCGCCACTCCGCCGCAGCGGAGCCGCGCCCGAGCGAGTCGACGCAGCGAGCGACGAGCGTGGCGCCCAGCTCGGCTCCGAGCGCCGCCGCCACGCGGGAGGCCAGTCCCGCTTCCGAGGCTCCCGTGGCCGCGGCGGCGGCAAGCACCCGGGCGGCGGCCCGCGGCCCCCCCTCCGAGACGCCTGCGTCGTGCTTGCGAGTCATCCCGGCGCGCCCCCGAAACCTTCGTGCGCCAGGCTCGCGCGCGGCGTCCCGCGCGCGGCGGCGCCGCAGCTCACCGGCCGCGCTGCGCCTTTTCGGCGGTCCGCTCCTCGGCTTCCTGTTCGGCCTTGCACGCGATGCACAGCGTCGTGACCGGCCGCGCGCGCAGTCGCTCGACGCTGATCGGTCCACCGCACTCGTCACAGACCCCGAACGAACCGTCCTGGATGCGATCGAGCGCCTCGCGAATCTTCTTGATGAGCTTCCGTTCGCGATCGCGGATCCGGAGGTCGAAGTTGCGATCGGACTCGAGCGACGCACGATCGGTGGGGTCGGGAAACTCCGTGCGCTCGCCGTTCATGCCTTCCACGGTCCGCCCGGCCTCCACGATCAGCCCGTTGAGCTGGTCGGTGAGCAGGTCGCGGAAGAACGCGAGCTCCGCTTCACTCATCGACGATGCATCCATGCCTGAACCTCATCCGGTTCATCATAGGTGATCGGCCCGGAAGATCAAGGGTCACGACCACGCGAAACGGCCCAAAACATGCAGGGAAATCTCACCGCGCAGGCGAAGTGGCCAGCGTCCGCCAGAGATCGTCGAGGTCGATCGTGCGACTCAGCGCCGCCGCGGCCGACGCGGCGTCGGCGCGATCCCCGAGCCACGGTAGCTCACCGAGGTACCGGGGGCCGAGCAGGCGCTCGAGCGAGCCTGGGTTGAGGGACTCGGCGAGCCCCGCGCTGGACCCGAGCCGGTTGAGCACCACGCCCACGATCGGCACGTTGGCAGCAGCGAGACGTTCCACGGCGAGCAAGGTGTGGTTGATCACACCGAGCCGGTTCCCGGCGACGACGAGCACCGTCGCGCCGAGCGCCGCCACCAGGTCGAGCGTGGTGCGCGCGGGGGCGAGGGGAACCAGGAGCCCACCTGCGCCCTCGAGGAGCAGCAGGTCGACGCGCCGCGCCTTCTCCCGGGCACGCTCCACGAGATCGTCCACGTCGATCCGGACCCCGGCGCGCTCGGCGGCCACCGCCGGCGCGAGTGGCTCGGCCAGACGCACCGGTACGATCTCGGCCAACGACTCCGGGATCACCCGCGGCCTCGCGGAGACGCCCGCCGTCGGTGGCCACTTCCGCCCCGGGCGACGCGGGCCATCCCGTCTCGACGGGCTTCAGCACGCCGACGCGCAGGCCCCGGTCGCGAAAGGCCCGTGCCAGCGCCGTGCTGACGACCGTCTTCCCGACACCCGTATCGGTGCCGGTCACGAACAGCGAAACGGCGCGGGAGGGCACGACGATGGCGAGTAGGGCATGGGCGCCGGCGACACGCCGGCGCCCACGACACGCTCAGTCGCGCTTGTACATGGTCACGACGCACGCGCCGCCGAGACCGAGGTTGTGCTGCAGACCGATCTTGGCGCCGGGCACCTGACGCTTGTCCGCCTGGCCGAGGAGCTGCCAGGTGATCTCGGCACATTGCGCGAGACCCGTGGCGCCGAGCGGGTGGCCCTTCGACAGCAGGCCGCCCGACGGGTTCACCACCCACTTGCCGCCGTAGGTGACCTGATCCTCGTCGATGAGGCGTCCGCCCTGCCCGACCGGACACAGGCCGAGCCCCTCGTAGGTGATGAGCTCGTTGGTGGAGAAACAGTCGTGGAGCTCGATGACCTGCACGTCCTTGGGACCGTAGCCGGTCATCTCGTAGATGTTCTTCGCCGCGTCGCGGGTCATGCCGAACCCGATCATGCCGATCGCGCCGTTGCCCATGTCCTCGGCTTTGTCGGTGGTCATCGTCGAGCCGATGATCTTGACGGGGTTGGTGATTCCCAGGCTGCGGGCGAACTCCTCCGAGCACAGGATCGCGGCACCGGAGCCGTCGGACGTCGGGCAGCACTGGAGAAGCGTCAGCGGATCGTAGATCTCGCGCGACGCGAGCACCTCTTCGAGGGTGCACGCGTCCTGGTACTGGGAACGCGGGTTGTGCACCGAGTGGCGATGGTTCTTGACCGACACCTTCGCGAACTGCTCACGGGTCGTACCGTAGAGCTCCATGTGCTCGCGCCCGCCCGAACCGAAGATGCGCGCGGCGATCGGCGGCTTCTTCTTCTTTTCCTCCCCGTCCTCCGACGCCTGCTTGTCCTTGAGCCCCTGGAGCTGGTTCTCGAGGGGGCCCTTCTCCATCTTCTCGAAGCCGAGCGCCAGCACGCACTCGTTGATCCCGAACGAGACCGCCTGCCAGCCGAGATAGAGCGCGGTGGAGCCGGTCGAGCAGTTGTTGTTGACGTTGTAGACCGGGATCCCGGTCATGCCGAGGCCGTACACCGCGCGCTGACCGTTGGTGCTCATGCCGTTCACGTAGCCGACGAAGGCCTGCTCGACCCTGTCGTACGGAACCCCGGCCATCTGGAGCGCCGCCGAGCCGGCTTCCTGCGCCAGATCCATGAAATCGCGGTCGCCGCGCTCGAACTTCGTCATGCCGACCCCGATCACGCAAACGTCCCGGCCTTTCTTCATGATGCGACCCCTTTGGCTCGGCTGGTGCCCGGCACCTGGCCGGCGTCGAAGTTAACGCTGCTTACCTAGCACTGCGCGCGCCAGGGCGGCAAAACCATCGGTCGTTTGGTTCCGGGGGTGACGAGCCCGCTGAACGGTGATGCGCGGGTCGGCGCTCAACCGCCGAGGTACGCCTTGCGGACCTCGTCGTTGCCGGCGAGGTCGGCAGCGGATCCGGCGAGCGCGATCTCGCCGACCTCGAGCACGTAACCACGGTGGGCGACGCCGAGGGCGACGCGTGCGTTCTGCTCCACCACGACGATCGTCATGCGGCGCTCGACGTTGATCTCGCGGATGGTGTCGAAGATCGTCTTCACGAGCAGCGGCGCGATGCCGAGCGAGGGCTCGTCCATGAGCAGGATCCGGGGACGGCTCATGAGCGCGCGGCCGATCGCGAGCATCTGCTGCTCGCCACCGGAGAGCGTCTCCGCGCGCTGCGAGCGGCGCTCGGCGAGACGCGGGAAGAGCGTGAACACGTCGTCGAGGTCTGCGCGGATTCCGGCCCCGTCGCGGCGCAGGAAGGCGCCCATCTCCAGGTTTTCGAGCACCGACAGGCTCGCGAACACGCGCCGCCCTTCGGGCACGTGGGCGATGCCGTGGCGCACGATCTGGTGAGCGGGAACGCCGCGGAGGTCGACGTCCTGCCCATCGCGCCGCAGCACGATCCGTCCTTCCAAGAGGGGCACCAGTCCCGAGATCGCGCGCAGGAGCGAGCTCTTTCCCGCGCCGTTCGAGCCGAGCAACGTGACGATCTCGCCCTCGCGGACCTCGACCGACACGCCGCACAAGGCGCGCACCGCGCCGTAGGAAACGCGCACGTTCTCGAGGCGGAGGATTGGCGCCGCTTCCATCGGGGCAACCTCACGCCACCGCGTCCGCGCCGAGGTAGGCCGCGATGACCTTGGGGTCGCGCTGCACCTGCTCGGGCGTGCCCTGGGCGATGGTCTCACCGTGGTCGAGCACCAGGATCCGGTCGCAGAGCCCCATCACCACCTTCATGTCGTGGTCGATGAGCAGGATCGTGAGGTCGTATTCGTCCTTCACGCGGCGGATCAATCGCGCGAGCTCCACCTTCTCGGTGGGGTTCATGCCCGCGGCCGGTTCGTCGAGCAGGAGGATCTTCGGCGAGGTCGCGAGCGCGCGCGCGATCTCGAGCCGGCGCTGTTCGCCGTACGGGAGATTCCGCGCCGACGAGAGCGCGAAGCGAGCGAGATCGAACCGCTCGAGCAGCTCCATCGCCGCGCGACCGATCCTGCGCTCCTCGTCGAGGAACGACTGGGTGCGCAGCACCCGTGAGGTGATCCCGGAGCGCACGCCGACGTGGAACGCGACACGCACGTTGTCGAGCGCGCTCAGGTCCGGGAAGAGCCGGATGTTCTGGAAGGTGCGCGCGATGCCGGCGCGGTTGATCTGGTTGGTGCGCAGGCCATCGATACGCTTGTCGCCGAGGCGGATCGAGCCGCGGGTCGGCTCGTAGAACCCGGTGATCAAGTTGAACGCGGTGGTCTTGCCGCTGCCGTTCGGACCGATGATCCCGACCAGCTCCTCGCTGCGAAGCTCGAGGTCGAGCTCGGACACGGCGGTCAGGCCGCCGAAGCACTTGGTGACGTTCTCGACCACCAGCACCGGCGCGCTCACGGCACGTCCCCCGCCACGGACGCGCCGCCCTTGCGCACCGCGAGCCGCCGGCGGATCGCCGCGAAGCTCAGCTCGTGGCGGCCCATGAGCCCCTGCGGCCGGGTCAACATCAGCACGATCAGCAGCATCGAATACATCACCATTCGGTACTTCTCGATGGCGCGCAGCGCCTCGGGCAACGCCGTCAGCACCACCGCGGCCACCACCGAACCGGTGATGCTGCCCATGCCACCGAGCACCACCATCACGATGTACTCGATGGACTTCATGAAGGTGAACATGTTGGTGTGCAGATACGTGACGTTGTGCGCGAAGAGCCCGCCGCCGATGCCGGCGAAGAAGGCGCCTAGCAAGAAAGCGGAGACCTTGGTGCGGGTCGTCGAGATGCCGACGGCCTCCGCAGCGACCTCGTCCTCGCGGATCGCCAAGTACGCGAGGCCCTTGGTCGAGCCGACGATGCGCGCGATCACCGCCACGGTGACGAACGCCCACAGGAAGATCCAGAACGTGCCGGCGAGCTCGGGGATGTCGGTGAAGCCGCGCGCCCCTCCCACCACGTCGAGGTTCAGGATGATGACGCGGATGATCTCTCCGAACCCGAGCGTGGCGATCGCGAGGTAGTCGCCGCGCAATCGCAGCGTCGGAATCCCCACGACCACGCCGGCGAGCGCTGCGAGCCCGCCGCCCGCCAGCATCGCCCCGTTCAGCAGCAGCGCCTTCGCCGTGCCTTCCGCCAGCCCGAGCGTCCCGCTCAGCCAGGGCAGCAGGTGCGGCCCGCCGTAGCAGGTGATCGCCGCCGAGCCGTAGGCGCCGAGCGCCATGAAGCCCGCGTGTCCGATCGAGAACTGCCCGGTGTGACCGTTGATGAGGTTGAGCGACACCGCCATCACGACGTTGATGCCGATGTAGTTGATGACCTGGAGCTGGTAGGGGTTGACGTGAGGCGCGATCCAGCGCGCCCACACCGTCACCACGGCGAGCGCGGCCGACGCCTGCAACACGAGTCGCGCGGTCGCGTTCGGGGCCACAGCTCAGACCTTCTCGACGTCCGGCCGACCCATGAGACCGGTGGGCTTGAAGAGCAAGAAGCCGATCAGGAGCGCGAACGCGATCGCGTCACGGTAGGTCGAGAGGCCGATCGCCGAGACCAGCGTCTCGACCAGCCCGAGCAGCACGCCCCCCCAGCATCGCGCCCGGGATGTTGCCGATCCCGCCCAGCACGGCGGCCACGAAGGCCTTGAGCCCCGGCATGATCCCCATGAGCGGGTCGACCTTGGGGTTCGAGAGCCCGACCAGCACCCCCGCGGCCGCCGCGAGCACGGAGCCGATCACGAAGGTGAGCGAGATGATCCGGTCGACCGAGATCCCGACGAGCTGAGCCGCCGCCTTGTCGTTGGCCACGGCGCGCATCGCGCGTCCCGAGCGGGTCTTCTGCACGAACAGGTTGAGCGCCGCCATGAGCGCGACGGCCGTGACCATGATCACGAGCTGGATGTTCGAGAGCACCACACCGCCGGTGTTGACCACCTCGGAGTAGCTCAGCACCTGCGGGAAGTACTTGGGGTCGGCGCCGAACACGAGCTGACCACCGTTCTGGAGCAGCAGCGACACGCCGATCGCGGTGATCAGCACCGAGAGCCGGTTGGCCTGCCGGAGCGGCCGGTACGCGAAGCGCTCGATCAGGAAGCCGAGGACCGCGCACGCCGCCATCGCGCCGAGCAGCGTGACCGGTAGCCTGAGCGGCATCGGCAGCTCGGCCTTCTGCGCCCAGCGACCGACGTAGTAACCGGCCATCGCGCCCATCATGTAGACCTCGCCGTGAGCGAAGTTGATGAGCTTGAGGACTCCGTAGACCATCGTGTAGCCGAGGGCGATCAGCGCATACACCGACCCCCACGCGAGCCCGTTCAGGACCTGCTGGACGAACGTGCTCATGCGATCCAGTTCACACGGGATCTGTAGGGGCGGGGTTCACCCCCGCCCGCCGGCGCAGCCGTCACCGATCGAAGCTGCCAGCTGGCGCCGTCCCGCCGGCGAGGCGGTCGCGAGGGACCGCGACCCTCCATCGCCCGTCGCTCCATCAAGGGGCGATCGAGGTCTGGAACTTGACCTTTCCGCCTTCGATCTTGAGCACCACGATGTTCTTCTTCGAGTTGCGGTCGGCGTCGATCGTGATCGAGCCCGATACACCCGGGAAGTCCTTGGTCTGCGCGAGCGCGTCGCGGATCTTGGCGCCGTCGGTCGAGCCGGCGCGCTTGATCGCGTCGATCAGGATGCGGCCGGCGTCGTAGCCGAGCACGGCCATCGCGTCCGGCACCTCGCCGTGCTTCGCCTTGAACTTCTGGATGAAGCCCTGCACCACCGGGCTCGGATCCTCGGCGGAAAGGTGGTTGGTGTAGTAGCTGCCGTTGACGGCGTCGCCGCCGATCTCCAGGGTCTTCTCCGAGTCCCAGCCGTCTCCGCCGAGGAGCGGCACCTTGAGGCCGAGCTCTCGCGCCTGACGCGCAATGAGGCCGACCTCGGTGTAATAGCCGGGCACGTAGATGGCCTGCGGGTTCTTGGACCGGATCGCGGTGAGCACGGCGCGGAACTCCGTGTCTCCCTCCGAGTAGCTCTCGGTCGCCACGACCTGCCCGCCGAGCCCGGTGAAGGTCTTCTCGAAGAACTCCGCGAGCCCGACGCTGTAGTCGTTCTTGACGTCCTTCAGGATCGCCACCTGGTTCGCCTTGAGGGTGTCGTGGGCGAACTTGGCCATGGTGCTGCCCTGAAACGGATCGATGAAGCAGGTGCGGAAGATGTAGTCGCCGACCTGCGTGACCTTCGGGTTCGTGGAGGCCGGGGTCACCATCGGGATGCCGGCGCGCTGCGCCTCGGGCGCCGCGGCGAGCGAGCGGCTGCTCGCGATCTCGCCGAGCAGCGCCACCACCCGCTGCTGCTTGATCAGCTTGATCGCCGCGGTCTTGGCTTCCTCGGGTTTCGACTGGTCGTCCTCGGTGATCAGCGTGATCTTCTTGCCGAGCAAGCCACCCGCCGAGTTGGTCTCGTCGATGGCCATCGTGACGCCCTTGTTCATCGACTGGCCGAACGTCGCGGTGGTGCCGGTGAGGGAGACGTACTGGCCGATGCGGATGTCGTCCGCGCGCGCGGCGGAGCCCATCACGGCGTTCGCGGCGAGCGCCAGCGCAAGCCCGATCGCGACCACCCGGACCGCTCCAAAGACCCTGGTTTTCATGGGATTTCCTCTCGAATGCGTGCGATCGCGTTATAGCCGAGCGCCGTCGAGCCTCGCAATGGCGGAACGCGCCAGCCCACCCACTCGCCTCGGCCTCACGCCACCCGGGGTAGCCTGATGTCGTTATGGGGTCCGCCGACTTCGCCGCGCTGGAGCGCGAGGCGGTCGGCCTGGCCGAGCGGTTACTCGCGCGCTCGGCTTCGCTGACGACCCCGGCCGAGGCCCGTGACCAGGCACGGCTCGCGAGGGTTCTCGCTCACCCCGACGGGATCCCGTTCCTGGCGCGGCTCCTCGACCGCGCGGCCCGGCCGCGCGATCCACGCCGCCTCGTGGCGGTCGTCCGCCCGCTGCTCGCCGGCCGACCGCGCCTGCTCGGCGCTCCCACCGAGGCGCTCCTCGAGCTGTGGCGACGGCTCGCTCCGCTCGGCCCTTCGCTCGCCGTTCCCACGTTCCTTGCCGGCCTGCGGCACGAGCTGCACCGCTACCTGATCCCGGGCGAGGCCGGCTCGATCGCGCGCTACGTGTTGCGGCGGCGGAGGCAACACGTCCGCGTAAACCTCAACTGGGCAGGCGAAGCGGTGCTCTCCCACGCTGGGGCCGAAGCCTGGCTCACGCGCTGCGAGCGCGCGCTCGCGTGGCCCTACGTCGAGGCGCTCTCGGTGAAGGTCTCGGCGCTCTGCCCACACCCGCACCCACTCGCGACCGACGCGCTGCTGCCGCGAGCGGTGAAGGCACTGGCGCGTCTCTACGAGGCCGCGGGTCCGGCGAAGCTCGTGTCCCTCGACATGGAGTCGTTCGCCGATCTCGAGCTCACGGTGGCGGCGTTCCGCGCCGCCCTCGAGCAGCCACGGTTTCGCGATCGCACGCATGGCCTCGCGCTGCAGGCGTACCTACCGGAATCGAGCGAGGTACAGCGCGAGTTGATCGGCTGGGCCAGAGCGCGAGTCGACGCGGGCGGCGCGCCCGTCCGGATCCGCCTCGTCAAGGGCGCCAACTTGGGGCTCGAGCGCTTCGAAGCGCGCCTGCGTGGTCTCGCGCCGCCGACCTTCGCGGCCAAGGGCGATACCGACGTGCACTTCAAGCGCATGCTCGCGATCGCGCTCGAGCCCGAGAACGCCCGGGCCGTGCGGGTCGGGGTGGCCTCGCACAACCTGTTCGACGTCGCGCTCGCGATCACGCTCGCGCGCGAGCGCGGCACCCTCGACCGGCTCACCATCGAGATGCTCCACGGCATGGCCGAGCCGCTGCTGCGCTCGGTCGCCGAGGAGACACCCGACGTTCTCGTGTATGCACCGGCCTCCACCGACGACGAGGTCCTGAGCGCGGTGGCGTACCTCCTGCGCCGGCTCGACGAGAACGCGGCGCCCGAGCATTTCCTTCGCCACGCGTTCACCATGCAGGTCGGCGACGCCGAGTGGCGCGGGGAGGAGGGCCGCTTCCGCGCGGCGCTGCGCCGGAGCAGGGAGGATCGGCCCGTGCTCGACGCGCCGTCCGCCGGCGAGCGGCGCGAGGCGGCCTTCCGCAACGCTCCCGAGACCGACTGGGCCCGCGCACCGAATCGCGCGGCGCTCGGCGCCGCCCTCCGTGGGCGCGCCGCGCGGCCGGTGGCGACCGCAGCGCGGGTGTCCGCCGCCGCGGTCGGCGAGGCCGTGGCGCGGGCGGCCGCCGATCCCTCGGGCTGGGGCACCCGTTCGCTCGGTGAACGCCGCGAGATCCTGCTCGCCGCCGCGAACGCGCTCGCCGAACGCCGCTTCGCGCTCATGGCCGCGATGGCCCATGAGACCTCGAAGACGCCCGCCGACGCCGACCCCGAGATCGCCGAGGCGATCGACTACGCGGCCTACTACGCGCGCACGCTCGACACGCTCGCCGCCGATCGCCGGATCACGCTCGTTCCGCGCGGTGCCGTCGCGGTGATCGCGCCGTGGAACTTCCCGCTCGCGATCCCGCTCGGCGGCGTGCTCGCCGCGCTCGTCGGCGGCAATCGCGTGCTGCTCAAGCCGTCTCCGCTCGCCGAGGAGGTCGCCTCGCTCGGCAGCCAGGCGCTGTGGGACGCGGGCGTCCCCCGCGACGCACTCCAGCTCGTGCCGTGCGAGAGCGACGGCGCCGAACGACTGGTCGCGCACCCGAGCCTGGACGCGCTGGTGTTCACCGGCAGCACGGCGACCGCTCGCCGCCTGCTCGCGGCGCGGCCCGAGCTCCCGATCTTCGCCGAGACCGGCGGCAAGAACGCGATCATCGTCACCGCCACCGCCGACCGCGACCGCGCCATCGCCGACATCCTGCGAGGCGCCTTCTCCCACGGTGGCCAGAAGTGCTCGGCGGCGTCGCTGATCGTGGCCGAGGCCGATGTCTTCGACGACCCGAGCTTCGAGCGCCGCCTGGTGGAGGCCGCGTCCACGCTGCGCCTCGGTCCAGCCACGGATCCGGCCACGGAGCTCGCGCCGCTCGCCGCCGAGCCCGGCCCCGCGCTGAGCGCCGTGCTGCGCGAGCTGCCCCCCGGCGAGCGCTGGGCGCTCGCGCCCCGGCTCGTCGGCCCGCGTCACCTCTCGCCCGGGATCGTGTGGGACGTGCAGGAGGGCTCACCTGGCCACCGCGAGGAGCTCTTCGGGCCGGTCGCGTGCGTGATGCGGGCGCGCGACCTCGACCACGCGATCCACCTGGTCAACGCGAGCGGCTACGGGTTGACGAGCGCCCTCGAGAGCCTCGACGAGTCCGAGTGGCGCCACTGGATCGAGCACCTCCGGGCCGGCAACCTCTACGTGAACCGGCCCCTGGTCGGTGCGGTCGTCGATCGTCAACCCTTCGGAGGCTGGGGCCTCTCGGGCCTCGGCCCGGGCGCCAAGGCCGGGGGGCCCAAGTACGCGGCGCAGCTCGTGCGCGTGACCGGCCATGTGAGCGAGGTCACCCGCTACGAGCGTGGCGGGCTCGGCAGCCCCCGTCACACCCAGCGCATTCCCGGCCAGCTCAACCTGCTCCGCGATCGCCCGTGTCCCGGCGTGGTGATCCGCATCGAGGACGGCGACGATCCGCTGATGGTCCGGCTTCGCCAGGATGCCGCGCGCGCCGCGGGTGCCGCCGTCGCGGTCTCCGACGCCGCTCGCGAGCCGTGCGACGCGCTGATCGCGCGGCTACCCGGGGTGACGCGCGTGGTGATGTGCCGCGAGAGCGCACCGGCACCGACCGCGACCTGCTGCCCTTCCTGCGCGAGCAATCGATCTCGATGGACACCCAGCGCCACGGCTGGATCGACCCGCGGGCGGACGCGTTCCTGCCATAGGACCCCGCGCGCCGTCCCGCGATCGAGGCGGTCCCTCGCTTGCTCGCGCCAAGGCGCCTTGCTACGTAGCCGGGATGGCGGTGGCCCGGCGGACGATCGACTTCGCGCCACGCGACGTGGTGACGATCGCGCGGGGGTTGCTCTCGCCGCCGAGCGGCGCGGCGGCGGCGCTCGAGCGCGCGCTCTCCCGCGAGCTCGACGTGCCGCACGTGGTGACGGCGGCGTCGGGCCGCGCGGCGCTGGGTGCGATCGTGAGGGCGCTCGAGCTGCGGCGCGGCTCGCGCGTGGTGGTGCCCTGCTACACGGACATGAGCGTTCCCGACACCCTCGGCGACCTCGACCACGAGGCGCGCTTCGTCGATTCCGATCCGCTCGACGCCAACCCCGACGCGCGGCTCCTCCCGCCGCTCCTCGACGCCTCGGTGTCCGCCGTGGTGACGGCCCACCACTTCGGGCGAGTCGCCGATCTCGACGCCACTCTGGCCGTCTGCGACGAGCACGGCCTGCCCCTGATCGAAGACGCCACCCACGCCATCGGCGCGACCGCTCGCGGCCAGCCCGTCGGCACCTTCGGCGTCGCGGGCTACCTGAGCTTCAACTTCACCAAGCCCTTCACCGGCTTCGGCGGCGGCGCGGTGCTCACGGCCGACGTGCGCTTCGCCGCCGCGGTGCGCCAGGCGCTGGCCCTCGCCCCCCCCGAGCCCAGGGCGGCGACCGTGAAACGCGCGCTCAAGGGGGCGGCGCTCTGGCTGGCGACGCGACGGGCGCTCTTCACCCTCACCGCGTATCCGCTGCTCACCGGGCTCGCCCGCCGCGGCGGCGACCTCGCGTCGAGCTACCAGGCGGTCGCGAACCGCCCCGGCGGCACCGCGAGCTGGGGACCGATCTCGGAGCTCTCGGCGCGCGTCGCGCTCGACCACGTGGCCCACCTGCGAGCCGACATCGACCGCCGCCGCGCACTCGCCGATGCGCTCGACGACGCGCTGCCACCCACGATTCCACGACTGCGCGACCGTCCCGCCACGCGCGGCGTCGCGTACTTCTACGTGATCCTGGCCGAGCGCCGCGCCGAGCTCGCGCGCCGGTTGCTCGGTGCGGGCATCGACACCGGTCACCACCTCATGCACGACAACGGCGCCCGCTTCGACCCGCGCGGCGAGTTCCCCGTGGCACGGCGGCTCCTGGCCGAGAGCATCCAGATCCCGATCCACGCCGGGGTTCGACCCGGCGACATCGAACGCGTCGCTCGCGTGGCGCGCGCGTTCGAGCCGTCCCAGCGGCCAGCTCAGAACTTGTAGCGCGACGCCAGGAACACCGCGGTCTCGGTGCCGTGGACGTCGGACACCGGCGCCTCGCTCTCGACCGTCGCCGCGAGCATCTTGCCCACCGCGAACCCCTGGCGCAGGCCGAGGCCGAGCTCGGTGTGCTCGGAGACCCAGTTGGCGCCGAAGGTGAAGCCGTAGAAGTCGGTCTTCTCGCGTTGTCCGGAGACGCCCGCCTGGACGTCGGGTGCGGACGAGTTGTTGGTGTAGAAGCCCAGCCGGAGCGGCACCCTCGGGTGAACGTAGTACTCGGCACCCGCGCTCACGTTCCAGGTCGGCTCGCGGCGCACCGGCGTGACGAAGCCGGGATAGTCCTCCTCGAGAAAATAGGAGACGTCGATCGACACCGTGAGCTCGTCGCTCGGCATCCACGCCCCACCGAGCGTTGCGTTGCCGGGAACGCCTTCCGTGAAACCCTTGTTCAGGATCGCCGGGGTCTCGAACGTCGGCACCAGGCCGAGGGGATCGGTCAGGCCGAGGAACTCCGATTCCTGCGACTTGCGGAAGTGGTGAAGGTCGGCGGGTGGCCGGATGCGCAGGCCGAGGCGCCAGCAGGGGTCGGGCTCCCACAGCACGCCGAGCGAGCCGGTGAAGCCGGTCACCGTCTCCTCGCTGGTGGCGAAGCTCACCCCCGGCACGAAGCTCGGGTCGGTCGAGTCGATGATCTTGAAGAAGCTGGAACGGTCGCGGGTGCCGTACACGTAGTAGACCGTCGCGCCCACCGAGAGCTCGGGTGTGATCGCCCACGCGAACGTCGGTCCGACGTCGTAGGTCTGGCCGGCGTCCTTGAAGTCGTGATCGAGATCGAACGGGAACCCCGAGATCTCGACGGCGCGATAGACGGTGCTGGTGCGCAGGTCGTAGGCCTCGGGCACGGCGATCGAGAGGCCGACGGCCACGTCGCCGAAGCGGCGGATCGCGCCGAAGCTGGTGGGCACGAAGAGCCCGCCGCGGCGGGTCCAGTCGCGGCCGAAGAAGGCCTGATCCGCGGTGAGGCTCTGGTACTGGTAGGCGCTCGCCGACAGCGACACGTCCGCGAACCGGATCCGCACCAATCCGGCCGGGTTGTAGTAGGCGCCGCTGCCGTCCTCGGAGAGCGCCACGTAGGCACCGCCGAGGCCGGCTGCGCGGTCCCCCGGGAACACGTCGGCGTAGGTGTTGACGCCGGCCGAAGCCCGGCCATGGCCGAGCCACACGAGGGCGAGGAACACGGTCAGGCCCCCCAAGCCGCGCCGAACCGCGATCGCGAACCCACCTGGCATCTGCAGCCGCCTCCGATCGTTCAGAACTTGTAGCCGGATCCGATGAAGACCACGGGCGCGTCGGCGTCCACGTCCACGACCTGCGAGGCGTCGGTCAGCGAACCGCTGGCGCCGTCTCCCCACGACATGCGCAGCCCGGCCGAGACCTCCGCATACGAGACCACGTAGGCGGCGCCGAAGGTGAAGCCGTAGTCCGAGACGTGATCGAGGAATCGGGTATCGCCCGGCTTGGGCGCGGGCGAAGAGGTGCGGTTGGTGAAGAAGCCGATCCGTACCGGGACCTCGTCCAGCACCCGGTACTCGGCGCCAGCGTTCAGGTTCCAGGTCGATTCGCGGCTCACGGGTGTCCCGGCGACGTGGAAGCTACGACCTGCGAACCACGACATCTCGACGCTCACCAACAGGCGGTCGAGTGCCTGCCACGCGACTCCCGGCGTGAGGCTCACCGGCGCGCCCTCGTCGAACTCGATGTCCTGGGCCTCGCCGAAATCCGGATTCGGCACCAGCACCCCATCGTCGCTGAGCGCGAGCACGGTGGTGCGCACCGTGGCCTCGTGATGCTGGTAACCCGGGGGCCGAAGCGCGAGCCCGAGCTCCACGCCATCGGCCGGCGACCACAGCACCCCCAGGATGCTGGCGAAGCCGAGGCTTTGGTCTTCGGTGCTCTGGAACCGGAAGTCGGTCACGAGCGGCACGCCGTCGGGTCCCTCGAGCGTCTGCTGGGTGGTGAACCCGATGCGGCTCGAGCTGGAACCGTAGATTCCGTAGAGCGTGATCCCGACCGAGAGCGACGGGCCGAGGCTGAGCGCGGCGCTCGGCCCGAGCTGATACGTCGTCAGGGTCGTCTCGAAGTCCGAGCCGATCTGGGTGTCGATGCCCTCGTAGAGGTCGGGGCGATAGAGCTGCTTGCTGCTCGCGCTGATGGCGTGCGGGACCACGACCGAGAACCCGAACGCGACCTCGGGGTGATCCTGCAGCTTGATGGCCGACGCGACCGCCGAGGGATAGAAGGCCGAGCTCTCGAACTCGACGTCTTCGCCGAAGAAGGAGTCGCGGAGCGTCTGGTTCCGCCAGGCGAACGCGTTCGCCGAGACCGACACGCTCGCGTACGGCGCGTAGACCAGCCCGGCGGGGTTGTAATAGGTGCCGGTGGCGTCGTTCGCGATCGCGGTGTAGGCGCCGCCCATGCCGGCGGCGCGATCGCCGGGGAACACGTCGGCGTAGTTGAAGTCGCTGGCGGTCGCGGGGCGAACGCCGACGAGCGCGAGGAACGCGCTCAGCACCCGGATCACACGGAGCAGGCATCGACGCATCGACCCGCGCTCCCAACCGGGGCGACCCACTCACCCGCCCCCAAGACCGTTCTAGGTGGCGGGCACGAATCGGTCAAGAGCCGTGCGGCAACACCGCGCGCTCAGGGCGTGACCAGGATCATCGTGGCGGCGATCACCACCGCCACCACGACCACCCCGAGCACGACCCACCCCGCGCGTGGCATTCCCGATCCGATCCGCCCGGACCGCCGCCCGGATCAGGCCGCCTTCGCGAGCGAGCGCAGCACGTACGGCAGGATCCCGCCGTGCCGGTAGTAGTCGAGCTCGACCGGGGTGTCGATCCGCACCACCGCCTGCAGCATCTTCGAGCTGCCGTCCGCCGCGGTGGCCAGGATCGTGAGCTTCTTGCGCGGCGCCAGGCCGCTCTCGATGCCGGTGATGTCGTAGGTCTCCTCGCCCGTGAGGCCGTGCTTCTCGCGGTCCTCGCCGGGCAGGAACTCGAGCGGCAGCACACCCATGCCGATCAGGTTGGTGCGGTGGATGCGCTCGAACGAGACCGCGAGCACCGCCTTCACGCCCAGCAGTGCCGGCCCCTTCGCCGCCCAGTCGCGCGACGAGCCCGAGCCGTACTCCTTTCCCGCGATCACGAGCTCCGGGATCCCGGCCGCCTGGTACTTCATGGCGGCGTCGTAGATCGACATGCCCTCGCCGTCCGGCAGGTGGCGCGTGACACCGCCCTCCGTCCCCGGCGCCAGCAGGTTCTTGAGGCGCACGTTCGCGAACGTGCCGCGCATCATGATCTCGTGGTTGCCGCGCCGCGCGCCGTAGCTGTTGAAGTCGGCGGGCGCGACACCTTTCGCCTGCAGGTACTTCCCGGCCGGGCTCGAGGCCTTGATGTTGCCCGCGGGCGAGATGTGGTCGGTGGTGATCGAGTCACCGAGCACCGCGAGCACGCGCGCGCCGCGGATGTCGCTCACGGAGCCGGGCTCGGCCGCGAGACCCTCGAAATAGGGCGGGTTCTGGACGTAGGTCGAGTTCGCGTCCCACGCGTAGGTGTCGGAGGCCGTGCCGGCGAGCTCGCGCCAGCGCGAGTCGCCCGCGAACACGTTGCCGTAGGTCTTGCGGAAGCTCTCGGAGCTGAGCGAGCTGCGCACCGTCTCCTGGACCTCGCGGCTCGTCGGCCAGATGTCCTTGAGGAACACGGCAGTGCCATCGGGCGCAGTCGCGAGCGGCTCCTTGGTGAGATCGAGGTCGACCCGGCCGGCGAGCGCGTAGGCCACCACCAGCGGCGGTGAGGCCAGGTAGTTGGCGCGTACCTGGGCGTGGACGCGGCCCTCGAAGTTGCGGTTGCCGGAGAGCACCGCCGCCACCACCAGGTCGCCGTCGTCGATGCCCTTCGCCACCGGCTCGGGCAGCGGCCCGCTGTTACCGATGCAGGTGGTGCAGCCGTAACCCACGACGTGGAACTTGAGCGCCTCGAGCGCGCTCAGGAGACCCGCCTCGGCGAGGTATTCGGTCACGACCTGCGAGCCGGGGGCGAGGCTCGTCTTCACCCACGGCTTCACCGAGAGGCCCTTGGCGACGGCCTTCTGCGCCACCAGCCCGGCGGCGACCAGCACGTACGGGTTCGAGGTGTTGGTGCAGCTCGTGATCGCCGCGATCGCGACCGCGCCGTCCTTGAGCTCGGCGGGTGCACCGTCGATCTCGATCGTCACCGACTTGGGCGGCGCGTCGGCGGCGCCCCCCTTCTTGGCGGCGGTGGCGGCGACGACGGTCTTGCGAAAGTCCTCGAACGACTTGCCCACCGCGGGCAGCGCCACCCGATCCTGCGGGCGCCGCGGACCGGCGAGGCTGGGCTCGATCGAGCCCAGGTCCAGCTCCAGGACGTCCGTGTATTCGGGCGCGGGCGAGTCCTTGGTGCGGTAGAGGCCCTGCGCCTTCATGTACGCCGCCACCAGCCGCACGTCCGCGGGATCGCGGCCGCTGAATTCGAGGAAGCGGAGGGTCTCGTCGTCGACCGGGAAGATGCCGCAGGTGGCGCCGTACTCGGGCGCCATGTTGGCGATCGTCGCGCGGTCGGCCAGCGGCAGCTCGCCGAGCCCCGGTCCGAAGAACTCGACGAACTTCCCGACCACGCCGTGCTTGCGCAGCATCTCGGTCACGCGCAGCACCAGGTCCGTGGCGGTGACGCCCTCCGGCAGCGAGCCCGAGAGCTTCACGCCGACCACGTCGGGGATCAGCATCGACACCGGCTGGCCCAGCATCGCGGCCTCGGCTTCGATCCCGCCCACGCCCCAGCCGAGGACGCCGAGGCCGTTGATCATGGTGGTGTGGCTGTCGGTGCCGACCACGGTGTCGGGGAAGGCCACGTGGTCGCCGGTCCCGTCTGCGGTCATGACGACCCGCGCGAGGAACTCGAGGTTCACCTGGTGGACGATGCCGGTGTCGGGCGGCACCACCTTGAAGTTGTCGAAGGCGCTCTGGCCCCAGCGCAGGAACGCATAGCGCTCGCGGTTGCGCTCGAACTCGAGCTCGGCGTTCGTCTTCATCGCCGTCGGGCTGCCGAACGCGTCGACCTGCACCGAGTGGTCGATGACCAGCTCGGCGGGCTGCAGCGGGTTGATCTTCTTGGGGTCGCCACCGAGCTGGGTCATGGCGTCGCGCATCGCCGCGAGGTCGACCACCACCGGCACGCCGGTGAAGTCCTGCAGCAGCACGCGCGCCGGCATGAACGCGATCTCGGGCCGGTCGGGATCCTTGGGCTTCCACCGCGCCAGGGCCTGGATGCTCTCCGCGGTCACCGAGACGCCGTCCTCGCGCCGCAGCAGGTTCTCGAGCAGGATCTTGAGCGAGAACGGCAGGCGGTCGAGCTTGGCGACCCCCGAGCGCTCGAGCTCGGTGAGGTCGTAGATGGTCACGGTGCGGTCGCCGACGTGGAGCGTGGTACGGGTGCCGAAGCTGTTGCGGGAGGTCGCAGCCATCGGGGGTCTCCTCACGGTGGGACGGGGATCGAACGGAGCGGAGCCAAGGGCGGATGTGGCTCTCCCCTCGCGGCGATGCGAAGCGGCCGGATCCACCGAGCGAGGCAGGAGAAGGGGCGCATATTATAAGAGTCGCGCGGCCCAAATCCGCCTCCCGGGCCGAGGTTCGCGCGACGAGCGCGGACCGCGCCAGCGCGACGTCATGAGCGACCTACCGAGCACCCCCGCCACGCCATCGCCAGCGGGCACCGCGGGAGGGGCCGCGCCCACCCCGGATCGCGCACCCCGCCGCACCTCGCGCATCATCGGCCGGGCGCTCCTCGGCGCCTTCGGGCTGGTCCTGGCCACGCTGCTGATCGCGGCGCTGGCGCGCGATGCGCTGCTGGTCGCACAGGTGCTGCCGCGGATCGGACCGCTCGTCGGCGGCTCGCTGAGCGCGGACTCGATCCACCTGGAGCTCTTCCCGCTCGAGCTTCACGCCACGGGAATCCACCTCGAGATCCCCCAGATCAAGGGACCGATCCGCGCGCGGTCGCTCACCGCGGCGCTGCTCTCCGGGCACGTGGTGGTCGAGGGGCTCGAGGTGAGCCGTGCCGAGGGTGGCGATCGGGCGCCGGTGCTCACGGTCAAGACCGTCGAGGGCACGGTCGAGCTGGGCAAGGTGATCGCGCCGCCCTACCCGGTCGACGACGTCCGCATCGACGAGCCCGTGTTCCGGGCGCGTCTCCTCGAGCCGGGCTGGACCAACATCCAGGCGCTGCTCGGGATGCAGAAGCCGAATCCCGCCAAGCTGGCGCCGCTGCCGCCGCCGGTGTCACGCCCCGCCGCAGCCTCCGCGGGGGGAGAGCCGGCAAACCCTCCCGCCGCGCTCTTCTACCTGCGCCACGCGCGCCTCGAGCACGGCACGCTGATCTACGACGATCCGCTCTCGGACGCGGTCGCGCCGGTCCACCTCTCGATCACCGACGTGACCGCCGAGGTGCGCGACTTCCAGTACCTCGGGGCGCCGTACGCGAACCCGCTCACCGACGTGACCCTCGACGGCCGCATCGCGCAGCCCGAGCACCCCGGCTGGCTGCACGTCCGCGCGTGGGCCGAGCCGTGGCGCGACGAGCCCTCGATCACTCTGCTCGGCGCGATCACCGGCTTCGACCTGCGCACGATCGATCCCTACACCGCCGGCAGCGGCGGCGCGGCGCTGGGCGGCAACTGGATCCACGCGCTGCTCGACGTGAAGGCGACGGACGCCAAGATCCAGACCGGCGTGGTGAGCGTCACCGTCGCCGAGACCGGCACCGAGATGAACGCACCCTTCACCGGCGACCTCTTCCGCCCCACGATCGACAAGAACAGCGCCCTCGTCTCGGCCTTCCAGCTCCCGCTCGGACACCTCCTCAAGATGGGCAACGTGAGCCTCGACGTGGCGGGCCAGCTCGCCATCGCCGGTCTCGAGAGCGTCTTGCGCCTCGGGCAAGGTGCCGCCGACGCGGGCTCCGCGGTCGGCTCGAGCGCGCCTCCGTCGGCCGCCGGGCAGTCCGCCCCTCCCTCCGGCGGCGGCGACGACTTCCTCTCGAGCCTGGGCCGCGGCATCGCGGCCTTCGGCTCGGGGGTCGCGAATGCCGCCAAGCGCCTGTTTCAGGGCGGCGAGCAGGGCGTCGGCACGGTGGGCGGCTTCGCCGACCCCGACCGCCCCATCGCCGAGATCCTCGCCGAGTTCGAGCCGCGCCACCGCGAGACCATGCGCTTGTTCCTGCGCGAGCGCATCCACGTCGCCGAGTCCCGCGACCCAGCGCGCATGGCGTCGCTCGACGCCGAGCTCGAAGCACTCGGGCCGAGCGCGGTCGTGGCGACACCGGATCGAACGGGGAGCGCGACACCGCACGCGCTCGGCACCGGCGCCGCCACGGGCGAATCCCCGCCCACGGACGACCTCGAATGAAGCTCGACCGCGTGGTGCTCGCGCCCAAGCTCACGGCGCTCGAGTACGACACTCACCGCTACAACCGCACACAGGTGGAGATGCTCTCCATCTACCGCAGCCGCAACGTCGACGCGGAGCGCATCCTCGCCTCCCACGAGCGCCAGAAGGCTTGCCTGGCGGCCGTCGCACGGCTCTTCCCGCGCGCGCACGTGGTGCACCGAAACCAGCTCTCGAAGGAAGCGACCGGCGACGCCGACCTGGTGATCGCGCTGGGTGGCGACAACCACTTCACCTACGTCGCGCACTACGCCGAGGCGCCGATCCTCGGCCTCAACTCGGACCCGGTGGGCAGCGAAGGCGTGCTGCTCGGCTTCTCCAGCACCGGCCTCGACGGGCTGGTGCGCGCGCTCGAGAGCGACGCCGTCGACGTCGAGGAATGGCCGCGCATCCGCACCACTCTCGACGGCCGCGTCATCGAGCCCGCGATCACCGAGTGCTTCTTCGGCGAGCGCGAGTCGGCGTTCGCGAGCTACAACCTGCTCACCCTCGATGGCAGCGAGACCACCCACCGCGGCTCGGGGACCCTGGTCGTGAACGGCGCCGGCTCGACCGGCTGGTACCTGAGCGCCGCTCGCTACCGCGGCGGCCAGCCGTTCAAGCGCACCGAGCGGGTGCTGCGGGTGCTGGCGCGCGAGCCCTCGCCACACGCCAAGCACAACCGGATCACCGAGCTCACGGTGCGTGACGGCGAGGTGGCGCGGATCGTCTCGAACAACGACACCCACGGCGTGGTGGCGTGCGACAGCCTCGCCGAGTTCCGCTACGACTTCCCGCCCGGCACGGTCGCCGAGGTCTCCCTCGACACCGCCGTCACCCGGGTGGTGCGGCCGAAGGCGAGCTGAGCTGGGTTTCTCGGGGGGCTTTTCGAGCCCCCGCCCCGTCGGAGGGCCCTCGCGCCGTTGGCGCTCCTGCCGAGCCGGCGATACGCGTCGGCGTTTCGTCCACGGTCCGTCGATCACGGTTTGCAGCCACCCCCGAGGCACTCGCTGCGCCTGTGGCGTCGCTCTGAGGCTGTGAATCGCTTTCTCTGGGTTGCTCCCGGAAGCCGCGTCGGCCCGGCGACGGGGGATCGCCCCCCGTTGCTGCGAGGGTTTTCGTAGCGGGGGCTCCGCCCCCCGCGGCGCTTCGCTCGCGCTCGATCGCATCACAGGCTCGCTGCGACGCGCCATGGGCCGAGTCCCGTCGGAGGGCCCGGCTCCTGCCGGGCCGGCGATACGCGTCCGCGCGGCGTCGCCGGTCCGCTCCATCGCTGTACGAGAGGCCCCCCGAGGACGGCCGCCACCGGGAATCTCCCCCTTCGTCACGCTGGCGTCACGTGATAGACACGGGCACAGCACACCCTTCGCTGCGCCATGTCCACACTCTCCCGCTGGATCCTGATCGTCGACGACGAGGCCGACCTCGTGCGCACCCTCGAATACACCCTCGAGCGCGAGGGCTTCGAGACCCGTAGCGCCCGCAACGGCAAGGCCGCGCTCGAGCTGCTCACGCGCGACCCCGCGCCAGACCTGGTGCTCCTCGACCTCATGTTGCCCGACATGTCGGGCACGGAGATCTGCCGCAAGCTCCGCCAGGACCCCCGCACCCGCAAGGTACCGGTGATCATGCTCACCGCGAAGACCGACGAGATCGACCGCGTGGTCGGCTTCGAGGTCGGCGCCGACGACTACGTCGCCAAGCCGTTCAGCCTGCGCGAGCTGATGCTGCGGGTGCGCGCCGTGTTGCGCCGCGCCAACCCCAACGAGGCCGCCAGCGACGAGGAGGAAGAGGAGGAGCTGCGCTTCGGCCTCCTGCGCGTCGACGTGCCGGGGCACCGCACCTGGGTCGGCGACGAGGAGATCACTCTCACGGCCCTCGAGTTCCGGCTGCTGGTGACGCTGCTGACCCGCAAGGGACGAGTGCAGACCCGCGACCGCCTCCTCGACGACGTGTGGGGGATCCAGGCGGACGTGACCACGCGCACCGTCGACACCCACATCAAGCGGCTACGCGAGAAGCTCGGCGCCGCCGGCGACTACGTCGAGACGCTGCGCGGCGTCGGCTACCGCTTCAAGGCCGAGTCGGGTGCTTGACCACCCGCTCCTCGTGGCGGGGAGCGCGGCCGCTCCGTCGGCCGCTCGATCATCGACTCGCACGCTGATCGGCCCCTGCCCATGAAGCCTGGCATCCGCGGCAAGCTGTTCCTGGTCTCCGTCTCGCTCATCGCGGTGGTGGTGCTGGCGAGTGGGCTCGTCCTCGAGCGCGAGCTCGCCGGCTGGCTCGAGCCGGCTGCAGATCGAGCTGCGCCGCCTCGCCACCCAGGCGAGCGTCGCCATCGACGAGAGCCACCGTCCGGAGACGATCGACGGGCTCGACCCGATCGCCGATCACCTCGGCGCGGCGATCGGCGCGCGGGTCACGATCGCCGATCGCGCCGGCGTCGTGCTCGGCGACTCGGAGCTCGCCCCGGACCAGATCGCCACCGTCGAGAACCACGCCAACCGCCCCGAGCTGCGCGCCGCGAGCACCGCCGGCTTCGGCTCGGCGCGGCGCTACAGCGCCACGATCCACACCGACCTGCTCTACGTCGCGGTGCCGTACCGAGGCGGCGCGGGGCTGGTGCGCGTGGCGCTGCCACTCCACGACGTGAACGAGGTCGTCCACCGCCTGCGCTGGCTGCTCCTGGTGGCGGGCGCCGTGGGGCTCGGCACCGCGGTGGCGATGAGCGCCTTGGCCTCGCACTGGTCGACGCGCGCGGTGCGGGAGCTGGTCGAGAGCGCGGGCGCGATCGCGGCCGGCAAACCCGACACGCGGGTCGCCGTCGCCAGCGGCGACGAGCTCGGCGGCCTCGGCGGCTCGATCCAACCGCCTCGCCGAGCGCCTCGAGCGGACGGTCGCCGACCTCGCGGCCGAGCGCAACCGCGTCGAGGCGGTGCTCGAGGGCATGAACGAGCCGGTCCTCGCCCTCGACGCGAACGGACGCGTGACGCTCGCCAACCGGGCGGCCCTCGAGCTGACCGGACAGGCGCAGCTCCCGGCGGGGCGGCCGCTGATCGAGGTGCTGCGCATCCCCGCCCTCGACGACGCGGTGACCGCCGCGAACCGCGGCGCGGCGGCTGCCCCGGTCGAGTTCCAGCTCGCCGGCGAGCGCCCACGGATGATCCTCGCCCACGTCACCGCCCAGCGCAGCGCGGGGTGCGTGGTGGTCTTGCACGACGTCACCGAGTTCCGCCGCCTCGAGAAGGTGCGCTCCGACTTCGTCGCCAACGTCTCGCACGAGCTGCGCACCCCGGTCGCGACGATCCTCGCCAACGCGGAGACGCTCGCCGGCGGCGCCCTCGACGACCGCGAGAGAGCCCCCGAGTTCCTGGAGGCGATGGTCCGCAGCGCCACCCGCCTCGGGCGCATCATCGACGACCTCCTCGACCTGTCGAAGATCGAGGCCGGCGCCTATCCGCTCGAGCCGCAGGAGATCCCGGTCGCCGAGGCGGCGGGCGGCGCCATGCGCTTGCTCGCCGAGCGCGCGCGCGCCAAGGGCGTCGAGCTGCGCTGGCTCGAGCCTACCGAGCCGGTCGGCTCGGTGTGGGCCGACGAGCACGCCCTCGAGGACATCCTCGGCAACCTCCTCGACAACGCGATCAAGTACACGCCCGAGGGCGGCCACGTCCGCCTCACCGCGCGTCGCGCGGGAGCCGCGGTCCGCGTCGAGGTCGCCGACGACGGCCCTGGCATCCCCCCGCACCAGCGCCTGCGTGTGTTCGAGCGGTTCTACCGCGTGGACGCGGGGCGCTCGCGCGAGATGGGCGGCACCGGGCTCGGTCTCTCGATCGTGAAGCACCTCGTCGAGGCGATGGGAGGCCGGGCCGGGGTCGATCCGGTCGAGCCGCATGGATCGTGCTTCTGGGTCAGCCTGCCGTCGAACCGCACGCCACTCAAGACGCGCTGAAACCCGCCGCACCGACAACGATACGATATCGTTTCGATCACAAGGTTTTCGACGTCGTCACGGTGGCGTCACAGATGTCCTCTAGCTTTCGGGCGATCCAAGGACATCGAAATCGGGAGACGCGTCGGGTGAGGTACCCGACGAAGGGGGAGGACTACGTAATGCGACGGTTCATCGGCTGTTTCCTGGTAGTGGCGGCGTGTGCGATCGGCTTGACGGGCACCGCCAAGGCGACCGACACCACGCGCGAGCTCATCAACCTGCTGCGCGTGAAGGGCGACATCACCGAGGAGCAGTACCAAGCGCTGCTCTCGCAGATCGAAGAGGACGAGAAGGCGAAGGCCAAGACCGGCGCAGCCAAGACCTGGCCCGAGTGGCTCGACCGCTTCAGCCTGTTCGGCGACCTGCGCGTGCGCGGTGAGGGTTTCTTCCAGAACGACGTGACGGCCCGCGACCGGTTCCGCATCCGGGCCAGGCTCGGCGTGACCGCCAAGGCCAGCGACGAGCTCGAGGGCACGCTGCGGATCGTGACCGGTGATCCGGGCGACCCGATCTCGACCAACCAGACCATGTCGGAGCTGTTCGCGAAGAAGCCGTTCAGCCTCGACTGGGCCTACCTGAACGTGAAGCCGTTCAGCACCTTCGGCTGGGAGCGGCCTTACCTGACGATCGTCGCCGGCAAGATGCCGCTCAACGGGATCATGATCCTGGCCGGCAACAAGGAGAAGAAGATCGCGGATCGCAAGTTCGATCCGGCGTGGCGCCCCGCGGCGATCATGGGCTCCGAGCTCGTGTTCGACGACGACCTGGCCCCCGAGGGCTTCAGCCAGCACGTCGCGGCGGTCGAGGCGACCTCGGGCCTGGTCCGCAAGCTCGGCATCACCACCAACCAGTGGTCCGTGAAGGAGCTCTCGAGCGGCGCGGACGCGTGGGTGTTCAGCGGCCAGGGCGTCGCCGACCTCGCCGTGACGTCGGGCATCAAGCTGACCTTCGGCCTCGCCGACTACTACGTCTCGGGCGCGAACCGGATCGCCACCGAGGCCAACACCAGCAGCTCGATCTTCATCACCAACGACGTGGTCCTGAAGGACGGCACCAAGGCCGGCGGCACCCAGGTGAAGCCCAAGGCCGAGAATCCGATCGCGCGCTTCACCGGCGGGTTCAACATGATCAACCCGAGCCTGCAGCTCGGGATCGACACCGGCATGCCGAGCTGGCCCGTCGCCGTCATGGCCGACTACGTGGTGAACACCGAGGCCAACGGCGACGACGACTCGGGCTGGTCGTTCGGTGCCGGCATCGGCCAGACCAAAGAGGCAGGCGACTTCGCCTTCTCGGCCGCGTACGAGTACCTCGAGACCAACGCCGTGGTCTCGGCCTGGTCGGGCAGCGACATGGGCAAGGGCGGCACCAACGTGAAGGGGCCATACGTCAAGATCGAGTGGATGCCGCTCAAGGGCCTGAACCTGAGCGGTAAGAACTACTTCGTGACCCTCATCGACCCGCCGGCGGGCAAGGCGAACCCGACGCTCAACCGGCTCCAGGTGGACGCGCAGTACAAGTTCTGAGAGCCCACCGACCGCTGCACGCGTGGCGGCCGGCTCACTCGATGGGTGAGCGGCCGCCCGCTTCGACCGGGCGCCACGTGAACCTAGACGAAGAGGAACACCTGGCGCCCGATCCAAGCGATGGCGATTTGCGAACCAACCTGACACGCTCGAGCCCATGACCGACGACACCTCCGCCCAGACATCGGCGCGCGCGAAAGTGCCCGCTGCATCCGGCTCCGTCTCGAGCGGCACCACGGTTCCGTCACCCGTCAAGATCTCCGCACGAGCCGTATCGGCTTGGTTCGGCGAGCGCCACGTGCTGCGCTCGATCGATCTCGATTTCCCCGAGAAGCGCGTCGCTGCGATCATCGGCCCCTCGGGTTGCGGCAAGTCCACCTTCATTCGGTGCTTGAACCGCATGCACGAGATGATCCCCGGCGCGCGGATGGACGGGCGGATCGAGCTCGACGGCCAGAACATCTACGACCGGTCGATGGACGCCGTGGATCTGCGCCGTCGGGTCGGCATGGTGTTCCAGAAGCCGAACCCGTTCCCGACCATGTCGGTGCGGGAGAACGTGCTGGCCGGCCTGACGCTGACCAACCGCCTCGACCCGGAAGCAGGCCACCGAAGTCGTCGAGCGGAGCCTGCGTCAAGCGGCGCTCTGGGACGAGGTGAAGGACATCCTCGACAAGCCGGGCGTGGGGCTCTCGGGCGGACAGCAGCAGCGGCTCTGCATCGCGCGCGCGATCGCCGTCGATCCCGAAGTGATCCTGATGGACGAGCCCTGCTCGGCGCTCGATCCGATCGCGACCGCGCGAATCGAGGACCTGATCCACGAGCTGCGACTTCGCTACACGGTCGTGATCGTCACCCACAACATGCAGCAGGCCACCCGCGTCTCGGACCGGACGGCGTTCTTCCTGAGCGGTGACTTGGTCGAATACGGCGAAACCGACCAAGTGTTCACGGCCCCACGCGACCAGCGCACCGAGGACTACATCACCGGCAAATTCGGTTGATCGTGCGCTGGCGCACGGGCTTGGTATTCTCGCGATCGAACCGGGCTCGAACTGGAGCAACCACGACGATGACATTGCAGGGCAAAGGACACACCGACCGCGAGTTCGAGGCCGAGCTGCAGGAGATCCGCCACCGCCTGCTGCGTATGGCGGGGCGCGTCGAGGAAATGATCACCGACGCGGTACGCGCACTGATCGAGCGCGACCCCGAGCTGGCACGCCGTACCATCGAAGCCGACCACAAGGTGAACCGCGCCGAGGTCGACACCGATGACCTGTGCCTCCGGGTGCTGGCGCGGCGCCAGCCGCTCGGCTCGGACCTGCGCTTCATCACGCTCGCGTTCAAGATGGTGACCGACCTGGAGCGGATCGGCGACCTCACCGTGAACCTTTGCGAGCGCGCCATCGACCTCGCCGCCGAGCCCGAGCTGCGCGCCAACGTCGACGTCGAGCGCATGGCCCAGCTCGTGCGCTCGATGGTGCGCGACGCCATCGACGCGTTCGTGGCCGGCGACGCCGACAAGGCGGCGCTGGTGATCGAGCGCGACCACGAGGTCGACGAGCGCTACCACCTGGCGTTTCGCGAGGTCCTGCGCGTGATGCTCGCCGACGGCACCACCATCACCCGCGGCATCCATCTCCAGTCGGTGGCCAAGTACCTCGAGCGCATGGGCGACCACGGCACCAACCTCGCAGAGCAAGTGGTGTTCATGATCAAGGGCAAGGACATCCGCCACCTGGGCAAGCTCGATACGGATTGACTCGGGGAGCGCGCGAAGCGCGCGGGTTCCAGCCCCCCGCGTCGGAGGGCCGCGCGCCTGCGCGGCCGGCGAGACGACGAGGCCCTCGCGCCGCCCGGTTGCTCGTTTCCGGTATGGCAAGAGGCGCGTCCATTCAGGGATCGACGTCAGCCACGACGCGCAGCCACCTCGTGTCGCCGGGCGCGCGACGCGCGCCCCTCCCCCCCTCGGAGGGCCGCGCGCCTGCGCGGCCGGCGATACGACGGGTCCCCGCGCCGCCCGTGGCGTCGCTCGCTGTACGGCCGAGCCGTCCGTACAGCGATCGACCTCACCAGCGACGCCGCAGCCACCTCGTGTCGCCGGGCGCGCAACGCGCGCCCCTCCCCCCCTCGGAGGGCCGCGCTCCTGCGCGGCCGGCGATACGACGACGTCCTCGCGCCGCCCGTGGCGTCGATCGCTGTACGGCCGAGCCATCGTGCAGCGATCGACCTCAGCCACGACGCCGCAGCCACCTCGTGTCGCCGGGCGCGCAACGCGCGCCCCTCCCCGCGTCGGAGGGCCGCGCGGCCTTCGGGCGGCGCGGGACCTCGCGTCGCCCCCGGCCCACCGTTCACGGCTGCAACGTGCCGGTGCCGATCGGGCTCACCAGGAACCCGTCGCGCAGGAACATCTTGTAGTAGTCGAGGAAGATCGCGTCACCGATGGTCGGCGGCGGCGTGATCTCGGCCGGCGGCCTGGTCATGTAGTGCCCGAGCCAGCCTCCCACCTCGGGCCGCGTCCCGAGCACGAACGTCTCCAGGTCGGCCTCGCTGCAGTTCATGTTGAGCATCTCCTCGACCACCAGCGGCTGGCCCGCCGGCTTGAACGACTTGACGCTGTCGATGTCGAACTGCAGCTCGTTGGTGGGCGTTCCGGCCGCGTCGGACCGCGGGTACATGTGCACCGTGCCGAAGTCCTCGAGGTCGGTCACGTCGCTGGGACGGAAGCCGCTGTAACCATAGGGAAGCAGACCCACCGAGATGAGGTGGGTGGTGTCGCCCGCCGTCACACGGATGGCGTTCTTCATCCGCGTCATCCACGCCCGCGCGATCGCGACGCTGGTGCGGCCCGCCGCGTCGTCCGTCAGGTACTGCACGTAGCAATAGCCGCCGAAGAGCCCGGCGCACCACGAGCCGGACGGCCCGGCCTGCGCGCTCGGCTCGTTCATGAGGTCGAACCACGCCACCGCCGGGCTCGCGCCGACCGCCTGGACCACGCTGATCCAGAACCGCTCTTGCGCCGCCCAACGGCCGTTCTCGTCGCGATCGTCGTACCAGGCCTGCTGCGCCGCCGGGTCCTCGATGCCGAGCCCGGTGATGTCGAGATAGAGG
The DNA here is from genome assembly GCA_016713535.1 of Deltaproteobacteria bacterium. Lineage (GTDB taxonomy): Bacteria > JADJOY01 > JADJOY01 > JADJOY01 > JADJOY01 > JADJOY01. The sequence goes on along the minus strand of JADJOY010000001.1, from coordinate 474,248 downwards.
CCGGTCTGCTCGGCGAGCCGTACCAACCGCGTCACCTGCGCGAGCGCGGCGGTGTTGGGTGTGCCGTTCGGATAGCCGCTCGTGGGCGGGTTCAGGATGCGCACCGTCTGCAGCAGCACCCGCACCGTGTTGACGCCCATGCGGCGCATCTCGCGGAAGTCCGAGACCAGCCTCGACCAGTCCGCGTCCCACCACCCCTCGATGTGCTGGTCGTAGTTCATGCCCCACGGCACGAAGGCGCGCCCGCTCGTGGCTCCCATGAAGCCGCTGCCGTCGGCCTTGCGGACGATCCGCTCCAGGCCACCCACGGGTGGCGCCGCCACCAGGCAGCCGTCCGCCGCGTCGTGGATCGTCGACGCTTGCGCCCCGGCCCGCACGGAGGCCCTCGCCGAGCTGCCCACGCCCACGGACACCAGCGGGCACTTACCGTCGGCCACGCCCGGATTGCCGTCCACGAGCGTGTAGCTCGCGGTGTTCCCGCTCAGCGTGACGTCGAACATGCCGAGCACCGAGATCCCCATGTTCACACGCGCACCCGCGCCGGCGGTGGTGTTGCTCGTGACGCTGACACCTCGGCCAGGCACCCGGTGGTTGCCCCACTCGGGCGCGCCGCCGACCAGCAAGCCGACGTCGAAGCTGGTGCGCGGGCCGCTCCAGAACTTGTTCGACGCGATCGAGGCGCCCGCGAAGCTGCGCTCGTTCGGGAACTCGAGGCACGGCACGATCCAGCCGCTGCGGTGTGCCTGGCACTCGCCGATCGGGTCCGCGCCGAGCGCGACCCGAGCGTCGAGCCCGGCGCTCACCACGGTGTTCCCGCTCACCGTCGAGCGCTGCGTCGCGGTGGCGCCGAGGGAGCGGTTGTAGGCGCCGAACAGCATGACGCCCGAATCGGTGACGTCGACGATCGCGTTGCTCTGCACGGTGGCCTGCTCGCAGTGCACCGCGATGCCGTCCACCCACTGCGCCTGGGCGAGCCCATCTTGCTCGTGGCGCGACGGGTAGCCGGTGATCAGGGTTGCGCAGGATGCGCTCGTTGGCACGCGGCGCCGCTCGTCGAGAAACCGCGCGCGCGGATGCCGACGCCGTCGCGCCCCGGGCTCGAGAGTCGGTTGTCGAGGACGTCGGTGCGCAGCGGCGTCGCTGCCCGAGGTCTCGACGTTGGCGAGCTTGTAGTTGGTGGCGGTGTCGGTGCCCTGGCCATCGACCCACACGTTCTTCAGGCTCGCCCCGGCGCGAGGGTCACCAGCCCAACGTCGTTGCAGAGGTACGTGTTGCACACCAGGCCGGCCGGGACGATCCGCCCCATCAGCGCGTACTTGCCAGGAGTGGGGTTGGTGGCGGTCGAGAGCTCGACCCCCGACTTGATGCGTAGGCCCTGGTTCCCGTTCGCCGCGCCGCCGATCCGGATCACCTCGCCGGGCTGGAGCTGGACCTTACCGCCGGCGGGAGCGGCGTCGATGGCCGCCTGGAGCTGGGCCTGGGTGCGCGACGCGCCGCCGCCGGTGAGGGACCTGAGATCGAGCGGCGCCGAGTACCCGAAGCCGTACGACGCCTGCGTGCTCGAGCACACGGACGGCAACAGGAACGCGGCGAACACGCCGTTGCCGTAGATGTCGTCGACGACCTGGTCCCAGGTCTTCGAGCCATTCGCGTAGGGGCGTGTAGTAGGCGGCCCAGTCGTTGGTGTTGGGTCGTGGCTGTAGACCGCGCGCACCAGCGCGGTGACCCGCGCCGCCTTCCCCAGGTTGGTGGTCTCGGGATAGGCGCTCTTGAGCTCGGTCGAGCGCGCGAGCGCCTTGCCGAGGGTCGCGAGCGTGGTGACGTTGCAGGGCGTCGAGGACGCTCCGTAGTAGGCGAGCTGCGTGTTCCACTCGGCCGCCGTCGGTGCGCGGCCGAGCAGCTCGGTGTACTGCTTGGCGATCCACTGGGTCGGTGCCGGCGTGACCGCCGCGGCCGGGCGCGCCACCGCGAGCCCGACGAGTACCGCGATCCACAACCGTCCGAACGCACGTAGCACCCTCACGGCGCGCGCTGCCTGCGCGGATCGCCGTCGATCCTGTCCACCCGCCATGTCCCCCCCTTGGTTTGCGGTCGGGGACGGCCACAGCACGAATCGTTCCAAGGGCGCCGCCCGCGCGTGAAGCGGTCGAAACGCCGCGCTACTCGAAGAAGGCGCGTGCCGCGGGTGCGACGCGGGCCGCGGCTCGCGTCCCGCGGTTGGCGCGAGGCGCTTCCGACCGTTGGCAGCGCGCCGGCGAGGGCGGAACCAGGGGTTCCGCGGCCGGAATCGGGCCTCGAAATGGGCCGATCCGCACCAGCGCGAAAGCAAATTGTAACGATTTTAACTGGCTATTTGTGTTGTATTTCAGTGGCGCTTTGTGGAAAAATATGAAAGCAGCTCGTAACGGCCGCGCCGCGCCCGTCGGCGCCCGACGAGCGGCACCTCGCGCGCGCGGCTCACGCAGCGCCGCCCCGGCGCTCAGCCCGCCTTGTAGCTCTTGCGGGTGAGGAAGCGCGCCAGCAAGTTGAGCCCACCGATCAAGAGCAACAGCACCAGCGCCGTGGACCACGCCTTCTGGTGCCAGTCCTCGTAGGGGCTGATCGCGTAGTTGAACATCTGCACGGTCAGCGTGCCGGTGGGCTGGTCGGGTCGGACGTTCCAGTACGCGTTGTTGAGCGCCGTGAAGAGCAGCGGCGCGGTCTCACCGGCGGCGCGACCGACGGCCAGGATGATCGCGGTCAGGATCCCGCCCAGCGCGGTGCGCAGCACCACCGAGAGGCTGGTCCGCCAGGCCGGCACGCCGAGCGCCAACGCCGCCTCGCGCAGCGTGTTGGGCACCAGCCGCACGAGCTCCTCGGTGCCACGCGCCAGCGTCGGCACCATGAGCAGCGCGAGCGCCACCCCGCCCGCGAGCGCCGAGAAGTGGCCCATCGGCCTCACCACCAGGTCGTAGGCGACGATCCCGACCACGATCGAGGGCACGCCCGCGAGCACCTCGGCGGTGAAGCGCACCACCCGCCCGAAGCGCCCGTCGCCGCGCTCGGCGAGGAACACTCCGGCGCCGATCCCGAACGGCAACCCGATCGCGCAGGCGATCCCCACGATCAGGATCGTGCCGAGGATCGAGTTGCCCACACCGCCGCCCGCCTCGCCGACCGGCGCCGGCAAGTGGGTGAAGAAGTCGAACGAGAGCCCGGCCACGCCGTGCGAGACCACCAGCCACAACGTGGAGAGGAGGGGCACCAGCGCAGCCAGCAGACACGAGCCACACGCAAGGGTGACCAGCGCGTTGATGAGCTTGCGGGCACGAACGGAGCGCATCGATTCAAGTCCCTGCGAAGCAAGACGGCCAGTCTCGCGGCGCTCACACCGCCACGCGCCCGGCGCCTCCGACGGCGCTCATGAGGAGCCGCGCCAGCGAGTTGAGGAGCAACGTGGTTCCGAACAGCACCAGCCCGAGCCCGGCGAGGGCGCCCATGTGGATCGCTCCGGTCGCCTCCGCGAACTCGTTCGCGATCACCGCCGGCAGCGAATAGCCCGGCGCGAACAGCGACGCGCGGATCTCGGGCGAGTTCCCGATCAGCATCGTCACCGCCATGGTCTCACCGAGCGCGCGGCCGAGGCCCAAGAGCCCTGCGCCGAGGATCCCGGCGCGGCTGTAGGGCAGCACCACCATGCGGATCACTTCCCAGCGCGTCGCCCCCAGCGCGAGTGCGCCCTCGCGGAGCGTGAGCGGCACGGTCTTGAGCACCTCGAGCGTCACCGAAGCGATCGTGGGCAGGATCATGATCGCGAGGATCACGCCGCCCGCCATCAGCCCGAGGCCGATCGGCGGCCCCTGGAAGAGCGGCAGGAAACCGAGCGTCTTCGCCAGGAACGGCTGCACGTGCCCGCGCAGCACCGGTACCAGCACGAAGAGCCCCCACAGCCCGAACACGACGCTCGGGATGCTCGCGAGCGTCTCGATCGGGAACGAGATCCACGAGCGGAAGCGCGCCGGGATCATGTCGGACACGAAGAGCGCGAGGGCCACGCCGACCGGCATCGCCAGTACGCTCGCGAGCACGCTCGTCACCACCGTGCCGTAGATGAAGGGCAGCGCGCCGAAGCGCTCGGCGATCGGATCCCACTCGCGACCGACCAGGAACCGGAAGAAGCCGAGCGAGCGCGCCGCCGGCACCGCCAGGTCGGCGAGCGACCACACGATCAGCCCACCCACCACCAGCACCATCCCGCCCAAGGCGCCCGAGACACCGGCCCACAGCCGATCCCCCGAGAAGGCGCGGGAATGACGAGGCTCGCCCCGCGGAGAGGGATCCTCCACCGCGGGGCGAGCGAGAGCTGGGTGCGACATGGCGGTCACGGAAGCCAGCGGAACGAACCGTCGAAGAGATGCCGCCCGTGGCGGGGCGAACGCCCACGTCCCGAGCAGCGCGCAGGACTCAGAGCGCCACCGGCTTGCCGTTCACGGTCAGCGCCTTGAGCGTGGCCTCCACCTTCGTCACCACCGCCGCGGGGAGCGGCGCATAGTCGAGGGCCTGGGCCATCTTCTGGCCGTCGTGGATCGCCCACCACAGGAAGTTCACGAGCGCCGCGCCCTTCTCGGCGTCGCCCTGGTCCTTGTAGACGAGCAGGTACGTGAACGAGGCGATCGGGTAGGCGTTCTCGGCCTTCGAGTTGGTGATCGAGACCCGGTAGTCGGCGGGGATCTCGACGCCAGCGGCCGCGGCCGAGGTGGCCTCGATCGATGGGTCGACGAACTTGCCCGCGGCGTTCTTGATCGCCGCCTTGGGCAGCTTGTTCTGGTTGGCGTAAGCGAGCTCGACGTAGCCGATCGCGCCCGGCATCTGCTTCACGAGGCCCGTGACGCCCTCGTTGCCCTTGGCGCCGAGACCGACCGGCCAGCTCACGCTCTTGCCGGCGCCGACCTTGGTCTTCCACTCGTCCGAAACCTTCGCCAGGTAGTCGGTGAACACCGCCGTGGTGCCCGAGCCGTCCGAGCGCCGCACCACCGCGATCGGCGCGTCCGGCAGCGTGACGCCCGCGTTGTCGGCGGCGATCGCGGCGTCGTTCCACTTGGTGATCTTGCCGAGGAAGATCCCGGCGAGGGCCTCGGGCGAGAGCTTGAGCGACGGCATCGGCCCGTTGTAGGTCACGACCACCGAGCCGAGCACGGTCGGAATGTGCTGGAGCGCGCCGGGCGCCTTGTCGAGCTCGGCGTCGGTCATGGGCGCGTCCGAGGCGCCGAAGTCGACCGTCTTGTTGGTGATCTGCTGGATGCCGCCGCCCGAGCCGATCGACTGGTAGTTGAACTGCAGCTCCGGCTTGAGCTTGTTGTACTCGGAGAACCACTTCGAATAGATCGGGTACGGGAAGGTGGCGCCGGCGCCGGTGATGAGCAGCGCGCCCGCGGCCGAAGAGGCCACGCCTGCGGCCAGCGCCAGCGCGGCTACCGTGATCTTGCCCTTCTTCATGGTCTTTCCCTCTCGCTTTCGTCGCTCGTTGTGTGCGACGCAGTTAACGGTGCGTTTGTGACGGGAGTGTCACGGCAGCGTGGCGCGGTCGCCTCCGGGTCGTGAGGTCTGCTCGGCGATCGAGGCCAGGAATTTGCCCTCCGCGCGTGACCTTCGCGCGTCGCGTCCACGGCGCGCCGGTCACGATTCGGGTTGGTTTCGACGGCAGCCAGCCACCGCCGTGGCCTCGTCGGTGGCGAGGGGAGCGTCACCGAGCCCTGTCGGTGAGGTCACCGCCGCGTCGCTCGCCCGCGACAACGCCCCGCCATCCTCTCGCGCCACCACCGAAGCAACGGTGGGCCGAAGGGACGCAAGGTGCCGCCGTGCCCGACCGACGTGCCGAGCTCGAGCTCCGATGTGATGCAGCCTGGACCGAGATCCACGCCCGCCTCGTGGCCGAGGATCCCGAGGAGCGTGCCGCGGCGATCGAGCGGTTGCGGCCCGCGAGCCCGCACGACTCGTGGACCTTGACTCGCATGGGTGCCGTCCTTGCGCTCGTTCACGCGATCGGGGACCCCGAGGTGCGGGTGCGGCGCGCCGCGCTGGAGGCGCTCGCGGATTTCCGTCCGGTGCTCTACCCCGTCGAAGTGATGCTGCGGGACGCCTGGCACCGCGAGACCAACCCCTCGCTGCGGCGCGCGCTCGAACGGCTCGTCGAGCATCTCTCGACTCCGCCGTGGTGGCTCGGGAGCTCCGAGGCCGAGACCGTCGCCGCGGAGACGTGAGCCGTCCCGAGCGCGAGACCGCGGGCGTGACACCGACCTCGGGTTGCTGCTAAGACGCAATGCGTCACCGGCGTGCATGAGCACTTCCGCCGGGACATGGAGGAACGACATGACTCCCGCGACTCGAGCCGACTCCCGCAAGCTCGATGGCGAGTTGGTGCGACTGATCACCGAGTTCGTGCCCGGCGTCAACTACTTCCACTCCGCGACGACAAATCTCTCCCCCGTCGGTTGATACCTTTGGTCGCCCCCGGCGTGGTCAGCCCGGGGGGAGGTGGTCGTCCTAGTTGTAGTTGTCGTCGCTCGTGCTGTTCCCTGAAGGCCATCGGGCCGCCGTCGGACCACTGAACCATGACGCCCCGGTTTATCGGTCGGCCCCGGTGTCGGCGGCTGGCGTCGGTTTCGCCGGGTTGGCCCGTTGCTTCGCTTCTTCGGCCCGGGACGCTCCGCCGGTGAGCCGCGAGGATGATGGCGTGGTGGATGGGCCGGTCGATCGCGGCGGCCGTCGTCATCGGGTCCTTGAAGATCCGGTCCCATTCGCTGAACACCAAGTTGCTCGTGATCAGCACGCTCTTGCGCTCGTACCGCTCGGCCAGGAAGGTGAAGAGCACCTCCATCTCGTCGCGGCTCTGCTGCACGTACCCGATGTCGTCGAGGATCACCGCGTCGTAGCTGTCCAACTCCCCGAGCTCTTTCTCCAGCCGCAACTCGCGCTTGGCCGCGAGCAGGCGCTGCACCAGGGCGTAGGTGGGCGTGAAGAGCACCCGGTAGCCCGCTGGACCAGCTCGTGGCCGATGGCGCACGCCAGGTGAGTCTTGCCGCGGCCGGGCAGCCCGAAGGCAGCGCGTTCTCCCCGCGCTCGACGAAGCCGCCTTCGCAGAGCGTGGGCAGCTGACGGCGGACCTTCGCGGGCAGCCGCTGCGGTCCGAGGCGTCGCAGCGTCTTCTCCTTGGGCAGCCCGAGGCGCTCTGGTTGCGTTCGATGCGGCTCCGGCGGCGCTCCTCCAGCCCCAGCGCCACGAGGTGCTTGAGGTATTGCCCGAAGCTCCAGCCCTCGTGCTCGGCCTTGAGGGCGAGCTCCTCGGGGCGGCGGCGATCGTCGGCAGCTTGGCTGCGCAGCATCATCGCAGGAGTCCTGCGGCGTGGCGGGCGGTGGCGCTCCGCGTGCCCACCGCCCCCGAGCAGCGCGTCGTAGTCGCCGAGGTCCACCGCGGGGCGGGCAGCTCCGGCACCGTCGGGCGACGCTCGCCGAGCACGAGCGCCTTTGACCGCGCTCGCTCGTCGAGGCGCCGCCCTCGGCGAGCAGCACCAGGGCGCGGCGGCCACGTCGGACTCCATCGTCGCGGCGGCGAGGTGGAGGATGCGCAGGTACTCGACGTCCCCGGCCTTGCGCTCGGTCTGGGGCGTCTGCAAGGCGTCGTAGGCCCGCCGGAAGACCAGCGAGGGGAACATCTCCTCGCGGAAGACGTAGCGGGCGAAGCCGCCGGGCTTGCGCACCAGCGACCAGATGATGTGGCGGTAGTCGATGCGGTGCCGGCGTCGCCCGCGCAGCCGCTCCACGAGACCTGGGTCTTGCCCGCGTAGCGGCCTCGACCTGATCCTCGTAGAACGGCGCACCGGCGCGCTCGCCGCGCAGCCGCGCGGGCACCGGAGTAGGCGCAGTGCTTTCACGTTGATGGTGCTCCGCTCGCTGACGCGAACGGCCTCTCTTCGGAACTCCGGGGAGCCGATCGACGTCGAGCGGCGCATCGCCGCGAGCTCTTCGACGAGCCGGACCTGCCGGGTCGGGTTGGCGCGTCGACCACCTCCGAGAGCCAGCGCTCGCAGATCTCGAGGCTCTCGAAGTCGCGGCTGCCTCGCACCAGCAGGGCTGGCTCAGGCGGCGCTTGAGGGCGCCGTTGGCCGCTTCCACGTCCCCGTTCTGCTCCTTGGCCCGACGCCGTCGTGCGCGGCGTCATGCCGAGGAGTGCGATGAGTCCGCGTACTCGTCGTTGAACGGCCGCTGCCGCCCCTCGGACAGCGCTGCGCAGGTCGGGGGTCGCCGCGGTCGAATTATCCGTCTGGTGGAACTGCGGGACGCGCCCGAGGCTGAAGACGGCTGGACGCCGCGGCGCAGCGCCGGAGCGACCTGGACTGACAGACCGTCGCCCACTGCCAGTTGGAGTAGGGCAGCACCGCGCAGAGCAGGTGCGGACGCCTCGCCCGCGATCGTGATCCCGAGCGCGGTCGCCCAGGTGAAGTCGGTCTGCGCCGCCTCGCCGGGGCGGTGCGCCTGCGCGAAGACGAGCCCCTTGCCGGGCCATACGCGGCACGCCACCGCTTGACCCGTCGCTGCAAGGTGCTCAGGTGCCCGGCGTGGTAGCGCTCGGGCTGCATCGCCATCAGGAGCTCGAAGAGCGTCTTGCCCTCCAGCCGGGGGTCTCGGCGAGCAGCGCCTCGACCTCCGCCCAGTCGTCGACGAACGGGTCCTCGCGGGTCCGCCAAGTCCGCGGGCTCCGCATCTGCGACGGCAGCTTGCCCGAGCCCAGGTAGCGCCGGGCCGTCTTGCGATCCATCCCGGCGCGCATCGCCGCCACGCTCACGCGGCCATGCTTCGTGTGCTCCTCCATCAGCTTCCTCGCCTGGACGTCCGTCACCGTCATCCATCCCCCTTGAGCTAAGGGGCCAGGATTGCGGGCGAATCGACGCCCTCAAGTGGGGAGATCTAATTGTCGTCGACGGGGAGAAGTGATTGTCGCTGGGCATCACACCGATCGCGCCGCGCGTCGCCGGGGCGTTGCCCGGCCGCAGCACCGCGCACACCGGAAAGTGGTCCGGCTCGTCGTCGAACACGATCGTGCCGGTGGAGCGCAGGTAGCACCAGGTGTCGTAATGGCTGCTGAAGAAGGCGAGCCCGCTGGCCGGGGTCGGATCCTCGGTGGGATCGAGGTCGATCGTGATGGCGAGCGCGTCCCCTGCCGGCGCTCGCGCTGAGCCTCGATCACAACGTCCGCGATGGCTTCGGCCATGCGAAAGAGGCTCTTGGTGTCGACGGCGTTCTCGAACCGCGGAGAGCGTGGGCTGGGTGGCGAGCGCATCGCCGTCCAGCGGATTCGCGATCGAGCAAGAGCCAGGAACGGGATCGTGCGCGAGCCGAGCGCAGTCGTTGGTGTCGGGGGGTAGCTGCACGCCAGCGAGAAGAGCCGCTGGCGCACCAGCCCGATCGTGCTGGATCTTGCCGGTTGGCGCCGATCGACGAGGCAGGCGGCAACCGGCCGAGAGGCCGAGCTGCTCGTCGATCGCCTTGAGCAGCACGGCCCCGCCGTCGGAGCTGCCGTGCGGGGTATCGAAGCGCGCGACGACCGGCTGCCGAAACCCTGAAATGTGAACGCCAACTGCGGTATACAGTCCGTCGCCATCAAGCTGTTTCCGTGGGTGTTGAACCGCGCCTAGACACCGCGATCATAGCACTCTCGAAAGAGCCGGTGGCACTTGGCCTCTATGCTTCGTGAATTTTCCGCTAGGTAGAGCAGGTTCCCGGCGATGGCCGAGGTGCGGACGCCGTAGCTGAGCGTGTTGCGAAGCCCATTGGGGCTGGATCAGCGTCCCCTTCGCGCTCGCCGACGTCATCTTGAAGAGGTCCCCGCCGTACGAATTGCCCCCCTTGAGCTTGGTGGGGTTGGCGGCGAGGAGGCCGACGTAGTCGGCGTAGAGGTAGCTCCAGTCCATCGTGCCGATGTAGAGCGCGTTGCCGAACACGGTCAGGCTCCAGGTGTAGTTGTTCCAGGTGTTGCCGAACCCCGCGGCCCCGAGCAGCGGCGCGCCGAGCTTGGTCGGCTTCGAGACCCAGCTTCCGCCGTTCTTGGGACGGGTCGGATCGGTGGGCACGTACACCTGCACCGAGGAGCTCCCGTAGAGCGGCTGCACGACCGGGTTGGTCGTCGCGTTGTCGATGCGGAAGATCGAGATCGGGCGGCGCGTCTTGCCCTCGATCGTGATCACCGACGAGCTCGAGCTCGCGAGCCCGTAGGTGGCGATCTCGGCGTGCGCCGCCTCGAACGGGAAATGCATCGTGCCGAAGATCAGCGCGTTGTCGAACGACGCGAGCGCGCCCATGCCGTAGGTGCTGGCGTTGATGAGGTCGGGCTCGTAGTCGCTGGCCTTGAAGATCTTGGACCATGCGCCGGCATCGCTCTGCGTCGGGCCCCCGGCGGGGACCGGCGGGCTCCGCCACACGCCGCCCTGCGCGGCGCCCTGCGAGCCGTTGGGCGAGGTGGTGACGAAGATCCGCCCTTGATGGACCGCGAGCTCCTCGACCTCGCCGTCCATCGCTCCGACCACCACGAACTCGAACGGCTGGCCTCGGTCGCCCACCCAGCGCAGCACCGCCCCGCCCGCCGGGACCCCCTGCACCCCGACGTAGAGCGCGCCGTCGAGCACCACCGACTTCCGCACGTTGCCCCAGCCGGGAATCTTGGCCGAGCCCAGCGAGGTGGCCGACGCGGTGTCGAACGCGTGCAGGACGATCGCGTCCGCCGGCGTGTCCAGGTCCGGGCCGCCGAAGAAGACGATGCTCTGGTCGGGGGAGGTCCCGCCCCAGCGCAAGCCGAGGGTCTGCTGGAGAAGCGGCTCGTTCGGGGTGCTGCGCGACTGCGCGCCGGTCACCGTGTCGTAGACGTAGACGTTGGGGGCACGCCAATCACCCAGCGCAGGTGTCACGAGCTGCTGCTTGGCGAGCTGAGAGCTGCCGAGCTCGCACACCTCGGTCGCGCTCTGGAACGGACTGGAGCGCTGGAAGTACCAGCCCATGTAGAAGCACTGGACGTTGGGGCCAGTGCCGAACCACAGGTAGCGGTTGCCGGTCTCGGCCATGCCCCAGATGTAGCCGGCGTTGACCTTCGGCGTGCCGAGGGGCGAGCCGGTGTCGGGATCGACGCAGCTCGCCTTGCCCTGGCCGTCGATAACGAGCCGCGGGTACGGCTTTCCCACGCCGTTGAAGCACTCGTCGGGACCCGCCTTGGCGAGACGCAAGCTCGAGAAGCTCGCACTCGCCCGCTCGTCCTCGGGCTCCTGCGCGGGGGCCGCCGCAGCGAGCCCGAGAAGCGCCGCGGCCACGAAGACGCCGAGGGCGCGAGGCCGGAGCTCGAACCTGCCGCCCGAACCGTCGACTCGGAAGGTCCTCGCGGGCCTCCTCTCATCGCACCCGCCGGCGCACGCGTCGCGGGGCTGTTTCGCGGGACCGTGTCGGCCGCTTCGACGCTGACATCGGCATCCGACCGCTTCGACGTTTCCACGCTCCCGGCCGAACTGTTCGGGCATGCCCCTAGGGCCCGACGTCGGTCCGCGAGGCGACCTGCCAGGAACGAGCGTGGCGACCGCCGACGCGGGACCGCGCACAGGACGAAGCGGGCGCCTCCACGGGTGGAGGACCTCCGCCCGCCTGCCGCTCGGGTCCGAGCCACGCCGTCATCCGCGAGGCCTCTCGCGGTCCAACAACGACTTATCTGGTGCGCGACGCGGGATTCGAACCCACGACCTTCGGCTTCGGAGGCCGACGCTCTATCCAACTGAGCTAGCCGCGCGGGATAGCCGGAGCAATCTATGCCCCACCCCGATGCGCGTCAACGCAGGCCCGCCGTCGGGTCGTCCCGGGCTCGGTGGGCCGATCGCGCATCCGCGTCGAATGCCCGTGCTAGCTTCGGCGTCGATGCGCCCGCTCGACACGACCGACGAAGCCTGGGCCGTCCAGCTCGAGATCTACCGCAAGCTGCCACCGGCTGAGCGGCTGCGCATCGGGTTCGAGCTCTCGGCCATGAGCCGGCGGTTGCTCCGAGACGGCATCCGCCAGCGTCATCCCGAAGACACGGACCGCGAGGTGGAGCTCGCGACCATCCGCGCACTGCTCCCTCGCGAGCTCTTTCACGCCGCATACCCGGGGATCCCGGAGCTCCCGCCGTGACCCAGGAGGAGGCCGTCGCGCTGGTGCTCGATGCCCTCGAGTCGAGCGGCATCGACTACATGGTGGTGGGATCGTTCGCGGGAAACCTGCACGGCGCCCCGCGCACGACACACGATGCCGGTGTGGTCATCGAGCCCAGCGAGCGAGCGATTCGGGCTGCGCTCGAGAGGCTTCGCGACGACTTCTACGTGAGTGACGATGCAGTGACGGACGCGCTCAGGCGACGAACGCAGTTCAACGTCATCCACTTCGAGAGCGGGATGAAGATCGACCTGATCGTGCGCAAGGATCGGCGCTTCAGCGAGACCGAGCTCCACCGCCGAACCCGCGGCCCGCTTGCGGGCCGGACCGTTCCCTTCGCGACGGCCGAAGACACCTTCCTCACCAAGCTCGAGTGGAGCCGAAAATCATCCTCGGAGCGACAGTTCCTCGATGCGTGCGGGATCGCACAAGTCCAGGCGGCGGCTTCCGACTGGGACTACGCCACGCGTTGGGCGCCCGAGCTCGGAGTGAGCGATCTGCTCGAACGGGCGCGGGAAACGATCCGCGCGCGCTGACGGGGCGGCGCCTCACCGACCGCGCAGCTCAGTACCCCGCCGCCTCGGCGGCGACGCGCTGCAGGAAGGCGCGGGGCTCGGCGGGCACCTGGGGATCGGAGTATGGGTTGCCCACCGGGCTCTCGCCGAAGAGCGTGGCGTAGAGCACGCACGCGGCGAGGTAGGTGCCCGCGGGGGTGGGGTGGCCGTCGTCGCTCACGAGCGTGAGCGTGGGCCGCTGGCGCAGCGCGCGCGCGAACGCGAGCCCGGCAGGCGCCACCCTGGCCCCGATCTCCGAGCCCACGCCCTTGTACGCGGCGGCGAGGTTGGCGGTAGTGACGCCCTGGCCGGCGCTGTCGGGCCGCTCCCAGGTCATCAGCAACGCGGTGCGCGCGCCCGCGGCGCGGATCTGCCGATCGAGCGCGAGCACGCCTGCGCGGAAGGTATGGGTGAACATCACCGGGGTCTGGCTCTGCTCCTGGAGCACGACCACGTCGTAGCGCTGCGCGGCGAGGGCGTCCCTCACCTTCCCCTCGCTCGCGAACTGCTCGAGGTGATAGCCGCCCACGGCGATGCGCGCGGTCTTGCTCTGCGAAGCGAGCTTGCCGAGCACGACGTCGATGCCGTCGTTCATGTAGGTGTAGCTGTTGCCCACGAGCAGCACGCGCAGCGCAGGGGTGGCGGCCGCGGCGGCATGGGCAGCGAACGCGATCGCCAGCGCGACCACGATCCGCGCCACGCGGACTCTGGCGCGCGGCCGCTCCGTCGGCGACCGAGCGCGTCGCTGGCTGGCGGCCGACGGAGCGGCCGCGCCCCAGGCCGGCGGTCGGGTCCGCACGGTGACCGCGCCTCAGCCTCGTGGCGAGGACGGAGCCGCCGCCGGTCGCGCGCTCGACCAGCTCGACCGCCCGTACGGCGGCGCCGGCGGCAGGTTCTTCAGGATCCCCTTGCGCTCGCAGATGCGGCGGAAGTTGCAACCGCCGCAGCGGCGCGCCTCGGGGAGCGGCTCGAAGTCCTCCTCGCGCGCGACGTTCACGGCGGGATCCACGAGGCGCCGCTTCATTTCCAGGATCGAGCTGCGGATGTACTCCTCGCCCTCGACCGACTGTGCATCGGCGAAGCCCACGCGCTCGACCTCGCGGTGGTAGAGGTACGCGATCTCGAGGTGAATGGGCTCCTTCGCGGCGGCCCACCGCGAACGCGCGTAGTAGCCGTAGCAGAAGAGCTGGATCTGGTAGTCGCTGCTCTTGGTCTTGCCGGTCTTCCAGTCGAGGATCACCACCTCGTCGTCGGCGGTGCGGTAGGCGAGGTCGAGGACCACGTGCACCGGCGTGCCGTCGAAATCGAAGGTGTCCATGGTCTCGACCGAGAGCCACTGCTGCGGCGACAGCCCGCGCAGCTTCCCCACCACGTCCATGGCGTAGAAGTTCCGCAGGTTCTGCATGCTCTGCTGGTAGAGCGCCTGCCAGGTGGTGTCGGCGACGCCTTCCTTGTACTCGTGCTCGACGAGCGCCGCGGCCTTGCGATCAGCGAGGTAGCGGCGGTTGTTGGAGGCGCGGTAGTCGGCGCGCATCCGTTCGGTCAGCCGCTTCTCGGCTTCCTCGGCGGGGATCCAGCCGCCCTTCTGGATGGCCTGGATCACCTCCGCGATGGTGTCGTGGACGGCGATGCCGGCCCACATCCAGCGGGTCTTGAGGCGCTTGAGGAGGTCCGCCTCCTTGACCTCGGGAGGTGCCGACGGATCCCAACCACCGTGGGCCAGGTAGTACTGCAAGTAATAGGCGCGGGGGCACTCGGCGAGCCGCGTCGAGCGCGACATCGACCACGAGAAAGCGTTGTCGCGGATCGCCACGGAGCGACCTCCAGAGCACACGGCCGACGCGGGACGGCCGGCACGGCGGGATGGCGGACTCTACCGGATGTAGTGGTACCGGTCAACGAACACCACGAGATGTCGTGGGACAAGAACCGTGAGCCCACGGCTCACGGTTCTTGTGATTCTTGCCCAGGGGGGCTGTTCCAGCCCCCCGCCCCGCCAAGAGCGCGGTCTTGGCGGGGCCCCACCCCCGAGTCGGCTCGCACGGTTCGCCGCGATCGCGCCGCGACCGCCCCTTCCGCGCAACAGCGGGCACGCGGCGCGTGCCCCTCCCCGCCTCTGGCCGCCGCTACGCCGGGTGGTCGTCGATCGCGGCGGTGAGCTCGGTGAAGTCGAGGATCGCCGGCACTCCCGGCACGCGATCGCCGAACCCCACGAAGCGGGTGCCGGCGCGCGCGGCCGCCTCGCGGTCGGTGACGGCGTCGCCCACGTAAACGGCCTCGCCGGGCGCGACTCCGAAGTGGTCGAGGCAGCGCACCAGGATGTCGGGCTCCGGCTTGGGGCGCACCCCCGGCCCCACCGCGCTCACGAAGCGGATGTGGCGGTCGAGCCCGAAGCGCGGCACCAGCTCGGCGGCGGTGCGGCTGCGGTTGGTGGCCATGGCGAGGGCGTAGCGCTCGGCGAGCCCCGCCAGGGTCTCGAACATTCCTGGCACCGGCACCATGAACTCGTAAAACGGCTCGTAGCTGATCTCGTGGGCGATCTCGACCGCGCGCTCGTGGCGCTCGGGATCGCCCGGGAAGCACGCGTCGAAGAGCTGGCGCGCCGATGCGTAGGTGCAGAAGCGCTCGAGCTCGCCCGCCAGCAGCGGCTCGCCCATCCGGCGTAGGATCGCGTTGTAGAACTCGACGTTCGCGCGCTCGGAGTGGAAGAGCACTCCGTCGCAGTCGAACATCACGAGCTTGAGCGCGCTACCCATCTGGTCCGCCGCGTCGCCCCACGCGGGGTCAGAACTTCACGTGGTGGGTGGGCTTGTAGCCGAGGATGTCCTCGGCCTTCTTGCCGTCCAGCAGGCACGAGAACTTGAAGCGCTCGGGATAGACGGTCGAGTCCCACTGGGTGAGACCGAGCCGGCGCTGCAGGGCATTGAACGGGTTGAGCGCCACCTCGGGCAAGTGGATGCTCACCCGGCCCGCGAGGCGGATGAACTCGGAGAGCGGCGCCGTCTCCTGGCCGACCACGTTGAAGACGCCCTTCACCGGGCGGTGCACCGCGCAACGGATCGCGCGCATCACGTCGAAGGTGTGGATCAGGTTCACCATCGGGTTGAAGCCCGCCACCATCGGGCAGATGCGGCTCGACAGGAACTCGTTCATCGGCAGCCGCACGTTGCGTCCCACGATCCCGGTGGGGCGTAGCACCACCACCTGCAGCCGGGGGTGATCCATCATCGCCCGACACTGCATGTCGGCGTCGACGCGGTCCTTGATCCAGCCGTGGGTGCGCTGTGCGAAGTTCAGGTCGCTGCGCTCGTCGAGCAGCACCGGGTTGTGCGGCTTGAGACGGTACACGTCCCAGCTCGACAGGAACACGAACTTGCGGATGCCCTCGGTCTCCGCGCACTTGAGCAGCATCGCCCGGGTGCCGTCGACGTTGAGCTCGTGGCGCTCACCACCGGAGGCGTCGCTGCGGTGCATGAACGCGAGGTGCAGCACCGTGTCGATGCGCGCGTCGCGGAAGCGCTCGGAAAGAAAGAGGTTGGTGAGCTCGCGCGGCTTCAGGATGTTGAGCGAGTGGTAGGAGAAGCGCGCGGTGTCGTACTCGTCGAAGTAATAGGGCTTCTGCGACTCGAGGGCGACCGCCATGATGTGGCCGACGTTGCGGTCGTCGTAGTAGAGCTGCTCGACGACCTGGCGGCCGATCACGCTGGTCGCGCCAGCGATCAGGACGTTGTGCTTCGAGGTGGGCTTGGGCACGGCAGAGGCTCGGCTGGCTGGAAGGCGCCCGCGCGGTCGCGCGGCGCGGGTCAAAAGTAGATCCCCGGGCGTTCCTTCACGCGCTTGTGGAGCATGCCCTGGATGCGCTTGCGCACGCGGCCGGCGAGCAGCCGCAGGCGGTGCGGGTCTTCGAGCGCCTTCGACGAGTACTCCTCGTGGAAATGGAAGGGCTCGCCGTAGTCGATGTAGTACTTCGCCGGATACGGCAGCATGCCGAGCGGCCCGAGCAGCGGAAACGTCGGCGTGATCGGGAAATACGGGAAGCCGATCGCCCGCGCCAGCGGCTTGATGTTGAAGAGCATGGGGGCCTGCTCTTCGGCGCCGGTCACGGCGACCGGGACGATCGGCGCCTTGTGCTCGATCGCGAGCTCGACGAAGCCGACGTTGAAGCGCAAAAGCTGGTAGCGGTGCGAGAAGGGCTTCCCCGTGCCCTTCGCCCCTTCCGGGAAGACACACACCATCTCGTCCGCCTCGAGCAGCTCCTCGAAGTTGCGGCGGGTGCCGATCACCTGGCCGCAGCGCTGCAAGAAGAGCCCGGCGTACGGCACCGCCGCGGCGAAGTTGTCGACCACCGCGCGCATCCACCGGGGCTCGGAGAGCTTGCGAAGGATGTCCACCCCGATCATCGCGCCATCGATCGGCACGACCCCGCTGTGGTTGGACGCCAAGATGCAGCGCCCCTCCGTCGGCACGTTCTCGTGACCCGAGCTCTCGACGCGGAAGTAGTGGAGATAGGCCCACCGCAGCGCGAAATAGGCGAGCTCGAAGGTTTCCTTCTCGGCGCCGAAGACGTCGTAGCCGAAGCCCTTGTCGCGGATCTGGATCGAGCCGAGACGCTCGAGCTCCTCGCGAGGCAGGGTGGCTTTCAGAAACGACTTGACCAGGTCGCGCGTGCGGCGATCCATGTGCGAGCTCGGCGGGACGTGCTGTGGACGGGGCGCGCAACCTACCACCCGTCTCCAGGCCCGTCCATGCGTCCCCGGATCCCGCGGCGACTCGCGGGGGGTGCCGACCCCTCGACCGCGCACTCCCCAGCGCCACCGCGAGGCTCACTGGATCGCCGGATAGAGCGCCGCCTCCCTGGGCGAGCCTTCGGTGGGTACGACGCCACCGTCCACCGGGATGGGATCCACGTTGAAGGACGCCGATCCCGGAAAGATGGCCTCGAACACCTTGGCCCCGTCCGAAGACCGGACCTCGGTGAGCCGCTGACCACCCTGCCCGTCGAAGCGCGCGGTGGCATCGAACACCAGCACGTTGCCATTGGCGAGCGCGTCGCAATCGCCACCGATCGGGGTGGTGACGGGAGGATCGTAGGCCGGATCCTTCCACGAGAACACCTCCGAATACGTGCGCGCGGCCGGGTTCAGGTCCACGCCCCAGCCGCGGCTACCGCCAGGGCCGTTGCCGTTGTCGTAGGTGAAGAGGTAGCGACCGTCGACGACCTGGGCGCTGTGGTGTCGGGTCGACGTCTTGCCGCTCCCGACCCGCGCGAGAAACGGCCAGGCATCGTCACCGCTGGTGTCCGGATCGTTGCCTCCGATGACCCAGCGCAGCTTCGAGGTCTTGGCGTCGATCTCGAAGAGGAGCTGCTGGTTGAGCGAGCTCACCACCAGCCCGTCGTCCGAATCGTCGTGGAACAGACCGTTGGAGTGCCCCCAGTCCTTGATGCCCGTCACTCCGGGGTACGCGCGGTCCCAGAAATGGCTGTCCTGGGGAAACGGCAGTCGATGAGGGTCGAGGATGTCGAGGAGCCGCCACTGGCGCACGATGTCACCCGCGGGCGTGAGCTCGCTCAGCACGTCGCCGGCGATGTTGAGCGGGCCGGGCTCCCCCGGAAAGCCCGAGATGGCGCGGAGCTCGGTGCTCACCGTCAGCAGGTGGCCGCCCGGCATCCGCGCGAGGTCGTGGTGCACGTTGTCGAGGCCGATGTCCTTGGCCACCAACTCGCGCACCCGACCGAGGGGGTCGACGAAGCGCACTCGCGTCCAATCGTAGGTGAGGAGCGCGATCTCTCCGTTCGCCAGTCGCCGGATCCCGGTGGTGCCTTCGTTCACCGTGACGTCGTCGCTCCAGTACCAGCGGGGCGCGCCCTGCTCGTCGAGGACGATGAGCCACGACTTCAGCGAGGCGACGTCGTTGTCCACCACCAGGACGAAGCCGGGGTTGCGGGCCTCGGGATGGCTCACGCGGATCTCGATCTCCGGGAAATCGGCCGGCAGGGGTCCGCTGTCGTAGGTCAGCGACGAGTCCGGGACGAGCCGGTGATCGGCGTCCGCCACCGTGAACGCGTAGTGCGCCTCCGCCTTCAGGCCGAGCACCATGACCTCGTGGGCGGTGCCCGGAGCCGTGCTGAGAATCCCACTGCTCGGCACCACCCACGAACCGTCCGGACCGATGACGGTGACCTTCGGGGTCACCGCCACCGAGGTCTCGAACGCGATGACGGCCGCCAGGTTGTTGCCCGGGTTGGGCGTGAGGGTCAGCTGCTGGATACCGCCGAGCTGACAGTCGGCGCCGATGCTGAACCAGGCCGCGAGCGCGATCAGAGGCGCGACGTGGCGTCCGGACGTGCCGCTTCGATGGTCACGCCGCTGGCGTGGGTCGTTCTCGATGCACATGGATCTCACCTTCGGGGTCGATCGAGGGTCGCTCCGCGGTTCGCCGGAGAGACGAGCGTGGGAGGGCTGGTGCGCTGGGAGAGCGCCGCATTGCACACGAATCTGAGGCTGTGAATCACTCCATCTGGGTCGTTCCCGGAAGCCGCGTGGGCCCGGCGACGGGGGATGGAACCCCGTCGCTACGGTGGCTTCGTAGCGTGGGGGCCTCCATCCCCCGCGGCGCTTCGCTCTCGCGCGACGGCTTCGCAGGCTCTCTGTGACGATACCCAAGATCGACGGATCGTGCCCGGGAGCGTTCCAACGGGATGGAGACTCGGCCGCACCGCGGGGACGAGCCCCGCGGCTACGGGCCAGGGGAAGGCTCGAAAAGCCCGCGAACCGGTACCGCAATCGACCGGATCGGCGACGTGACGCCGACACGTATCGCCGGCCGCGCAGGCGCGCGGCCCTCCGGCGCGCGGCGGGGCTGGAACCTGCTCGAACGCATGGCCGCTCGGCCGGCCTGCGCCACGGTTTCACTCGTCACCCTGCGCGTCGCAGCGCGACGCCGCGAGCGAAGCGAGTGCCTCGGGGGTGATCCGTACCGTGATCGACGCGTACGTCGATGAAACGCTTGCGCCTACCGCCGGCGCGGCAGGAGCCGCGCCCTCCAGCGGGCGGGGGGCTGGAACAGCCCCCCAGGCGATCACAGCGTCTTGCGAAAGCGGCGGATCGAGAGACCGACGAAAAGCAGCGTGAAGCAGCCGAGCGCCACGAAGTCGCGACCCAGGACGTCGAGCCCCGCGCCCTTGAGCATGATGCCGCGCACGCTCGACACGAAGTACGTGAGCGGCAGGAAGTGCGGCAGCGGCTGGAGGCCCTTCGGCATCGCCTCGATCGGGAACACGAAGCCCGACAGCAGGAGCGACGGAATCAGCACGAACACCGCGTAGAACATCGCCTGTTGCTGGGTCTCGGCGTAGCTCGAGAGAACCATGCCGAGTGACAGCACGCCCGCGACGAACAGCACCACCAGCAGCGCCAGCAAGGCGACGCTGCCCGCGATCGGCACCTGGAACCAGAAGTGCGCCACCGACACCACCAGCACCGCGTCGAGGATCGCGATCAGCGCGTACGGCGTGATCTTGCCGAGGATGAGCCCCGCGCCGCTCACCGGGGTCACGATGAGCTGCTCGAAGGTCTTGTACTCGCGCTCGCGCACCAGCGCCGTCGAGGTGAGCACCAACGCCACCTGCATGATCAGGAGCCCGATCACTCCCGGCAGGAAGAAGTTCTGGTCGCGCAGCTCGGGGTTGAAGAGCACCTTCTCCTCGACGATCAGCGGCCGCTTGGCGAGCTTGCGCGGCGGCGCGTCCGGCGGATCGAAGTGGAGCTGGGCACTCAGTTCGTCGCCGCCGAGCACCCCACCTTCCCCTCTGGTCGCGGTGGCGATCGCCGGCATCGTGCCGTCGACGTACATCGTCACGGTGGCGCGCTCGCCGTCGAATAGCTTCGCCGAGAGGTCCGCCGGGATGTGGATGCCGGCGCGAGCGCGGCCGTCGACGAGCTCGCGCTCGAGCTGCTCGACGCCGTCGACCTTGTGGAGGCGGAAGTAGCCGGTCGAGGCGAGGCGGTCCTCGATCTGCAGCGAGAGGACACTCTTCGGGTCCTCGTTCCACACCGCCATCGGCACGTTCTCGAGGGTGAGCCTGAGCGCGTAGCCGAAGAGAAGCAGGAAGAGCAGCGGCCCCATGAAGATGAACGACAGCATCCGCGGCTCGCGGCGGATGTGGGTGAACTCCTTCCTCACCACCGCGACGTAGCCGAGCTTCATGCGAGCCCCCGGCTCGCCGCGGCGTCGAGCGCCGCGTCCTGGGCCTCGGCCTCGGCGGCGAGGCGGCTCGTGAGGTTCACGAACACGTCCTCCATGGTCGGCTCGGTGGGGTACACGTGCGCCGCGGTGAGCTCGCCGTTGCCGAGCGCCCGCGCCAGCGTCTCGGGGGTGAGCCGGCCGCGCTCGACGATCAGGCGCAGGGTGGTGCCGAACTGGTTCACGGTCTCGACGCCCGGAAGCTCGCGGGCGCGCCGCACGAGCTCGGGATCGTAGCGGCAGCGCACGTGGAAGAGGTCGCGCTCGCCGAGGTGCGCCTTCACCTTGTCTGGGGCGTCGTTGAGCACGAGCTTGCCGCGGAAGATGAACGCCACGCGGTCGCAGCGCTCGGCCTCCTCCATGTAGTGGGTGGTCACGAACAGCGTCGTGCCGTCGGCGGTCAGGCTGTAGAAGAGGTCCCACAGCTCCTTGCGCGTCACGGGATCGACGCCCGCCGTGGGCTCGTCGAGGAACACCAGCTTCGGCTTGTGGGTCAGCGCGCACACCAGCGCGAGGCGCTGCTTGAAGCCGCCCGAGAGCGCCCCCGCGAGGCGGCGGCGCTTGTCCTTGAAGCCGTAGTGCTCGAGGAGGTGCTCGCGGTACGCGCGATCGGTGGCGCCATAGATGTCGGCGTAGAAGCGCACGTTCTCGTCCACCGAGAGATCGCCGTAGAGCCCGAACTGCTGCGACACGTAGCCGATGCGCCGCTTAACCGCCTCGGGGTCGCGCGCCACGTCGTAGCCGAGCACGTGCGCGGTGCCCGAGGTGGGCGTCAGAATCCCGCACAGGATGCGGATCGTGGTGGTCTTGCCGGCGCCGTTCGGTCCCAGGAACCCGAAGATCTCGCCGCGGCGGAGCTCGAGATCGATGCCGTCGACGGCGGTGAAGTCGCCGAAGCGGCGCGTCAGCGCGCGCGCCGAGAGCGCGAACTCGGGCGCGGGTGGTGCGGTCGGCTCGGGCATGGATCGGCTCACGGGCTCACGCGGCGGGCGGTTCTACCACGCTCTACCGCCACCCGCCGACCGCGCGCGTTCAGCCGTCGACGTTGAAGCGGTGCAGGAACGCGCGTAGCCGCGCCAGGCCGCCGCGAAGGCGCTCGCCGCCCACGACGATCGCGTGCGCGTGCTCGCGCTCGTGCACGGCGCGCTCGGCGGCGAGCGCCGCGTGCGCCACGAGGCGCGCCGTCGCGGCGATCTCGCTCTCGAGCGCCGTGTCGCAGATCGAGGTCTGGCTCGCGCCGGCGTCGAGCGCGGCGCGCGTCTGCGCGAGGCGCTCGGACTGGCGATCGGCGACCGCGGTGAGCTCGCGAGCCGCCGCCGCGAGCCGCGCCACGTCGGCGCGAATGCGCTCGCCGAGCTCCGCCTGGCGGCGGCCCTCGGCTGCGGTCGCCTCGACGCGATCCTCGAGCTCCTGCACCGACTCGAGGAGCTGGCGCCCGCGGCGGTCCTGGTCGGCGCTCGCGGCGGCGACCGAGTCGACCAAGTCCATGGCGCGCGCCAGGCCGCCCTCGATCCCCTCGAGCGCCACGTCCATCTGGTTGGCCGCGCCCATCGCCTGCCCGACACTGCGCTGGCCGTCGGCGGCGGCGGTCACGGCGCGCTCCACCTTGAGGGCGATCGAGCGGACCAGCGCGTCGGCCTCGCGCGCCTCCTGCTCGACCCGCGACGCGAGTCCGCGCATCTCCTCCGCCACCACGCTGAAGCCCACGCCCTCGTCGCCCGCCTGCGCCGCGAGGATCGCCGCGTTGAGCGCCAGCACGCCGGCCTCCTCGCTGACCTCGCTGATGAGCTTGACCAGGTAGCCCACCTGCTCGGCGTTGGCGTCGAGCTCGCGCCCGAGCGTCACGAACTCCGAGATGGTGCCAGCCGCGGCGGCGAGGCCATCGAGGGCGCCGTGCAGCAGCATGCGGCCGCGCTCCACGCCGGCCTGCGCGCCGCCACGCGCGCCCGACAGGCGATGCGCCTGGTCACCGGTGTCGCTCGCCGCGTTCACCACCGCTCCGACCAGCGCGCTCGCGTCGTGAAGGTGGGTGCGCATCGCGTCGATCTCGCGCTCGACCCGCGCCGCGGCGGAAGCCAGATCGCCGGTGGCGAGCGCCGTGCTCTCGGCTCCCGCCTCGGCCTGGCGCGCGGCCTCGGCCGCGAACGGCAGCGCCCGCTCGCTCTCCTCCACGAACGCCTGCGCCTCGTTGAGGTGGCGGCGGATCTCGGTGGCTCCGCCACGCAGCGACTCGAGCGCCGCCGCGCGCTCGGCGAGGCGCGTGGCGGCGGGATCGGCGCCGGGCTCGCGCACGCCGGGCGCGTCGAGCGCGCTCGCGTGGGTGGAGAGCTCGCCGAGCGTGTACTCCAGCTCGGCCGACACGGCCTGGGTCTCGCCGATCATCTGGCGCAGCCCGACCAGCATCTCCTGGAAGCTCGTCGCGAGCAGCGCGACCTCGTCGGCGCGCGCCAGATCGCCTGGATGCGGATCGGCGGCGAGCTCGCCACGACCCACGCGGGTCATTCGCTCGCGCAGCCGGTCGAGCGGCGCCACGATCTCGCGCCCCACGAACAGGCTCAGCGCGAGCGCCCCGATCAGCGTCGCGGCGAGCGCGACCCACAACACGTTCCAGCCCGAGGTGACGGCGCTCGGCTCGACGGCGGCGGGCTCGAACGAGGCGCGGACCTCGCCGCGCAGCGCCTCGTACCCGACCATCGGCGCGCGCACGACCAGCCGCACGTGACCGCTCGCGGGGTCCAGGACGGACTCCACCGTCGTCACCGCGGCACTCGAGCCGACCGCTCGACCCGCCACGCCGGCGGCGCCGAGCCCGCGCGCGGCCGGTGGCAGGAAATCGACTCGCCCCTCGCCACCCCGATCGACCCAGCGCGCGTGCAGCACCTGCTCGCCCGACGGGTTCAGGATCGCGACCTCGACCAGCTCACCCGGGAAGTAGCGGAAGAGCTTGTCGACCCGCGAGCGCAGCGCGGTGCCGTTTCGCGCCACCAGGTCGAGCGCCGATTCTTCCGCGAGCAACTCGGTGGCGGTCCGCGCCTGGAGGCGGCGGCGCTCGAGGGTCGCCTCGCGCTCCAACCGCACCGAGAACCGGTCGATGCCGAGCGCGGTGACCAGCACCGAGAGCAGCACCAGCACCAGGAAGCGCGGCAGGATCGACGTGCGCCGCCGCAGCAAGGCGTAGATGCCGAGCGCGAGCACCACCGCGAGCACGTCCACCCAGCGCGAGCGCGGGCTCGCGGCAGCCGCGTCGCGTGGGCTCGCGGACGGAGCCGGCGCCGCGTGCGACCCTAAGGACGCGCGAGCTCCGCCGTCCCGCGCCATCACCACCTCGTTCCAGCGGTCCAGCAGCCTCTCCTGCGCTGCGGCTACACGTCCGGGCTCGAGGACCACGCGGTTCGGCTGCGGCATGTCGGCGCGCCAGCGCGGCGCCGGGATTCCGCCGCGGAGCGGCTCGAAGAGCGCCACGTCCTCGCGGGCGAGACGCTCCTGGAACTCCCGCGAGAGCAGGTGGTCCACGAACGCACGGGCGCTCTCGCGCTCGGGCGCGTCACGCAGGATCCCCACCCCGCCGATCTCGGTGGGCGCGCCCTCGGACGGATAGGAGATCGTGAGCGGCGCGCCGGCGAGGATCTCGCGCTCGATGTCGTGATCGAAGGCGAGCCCGACGTTCGCCACCCCCTCGCGCACCAGGGAAACGACCGCGCTGCCCGCCGACGGGTGCCCGACCATCCGCGGCTCGAGGTCATCGAGGAAGCGGAACGCCGCGTCCTCGCCCATGAACGCCGCGAGCCCGCTCACCACCGTGAAGGCGGTGCCCGAGGTGGCGGGGTTGGCGAGCGCGATCCGCGGCGCCGGGCCGTCGGAGCGCAGCAGGTCCGACCACTTCCCCGGCGGCGCGGAGCCCGGCTCGCGCGCCGTCACGAAGGCGATGGTGCCGCGATAGAAGCAGAACCAGCGGTTCGCCGGATCGGCGGGGGCCTCGAAGCCGGCGAGCTCCGGCGACGCGTACGGCTCGAGGGGCCCGTCCCGCGCGGCGCGCGCCCACACCACGCCCGGACCGCCCAGCACCACGCTGACCTCGAGCGGGGCGTGGCGCTCGCGCAGGTCGGTGAAGCCCTCGAGGCTCGAGCGCCGGCCGAGGGGCCGCGACACCTCGATGCCGGTCCGCCGCGTGAAGTCGGCGACGATCCAGTCCGTGACCTCGTCGTCGAGGACCGAGAGGATGCGGAGCGAGCGCGGCGCCGGCCCCGCTGTCGCGGACCCCGCCGCATCGCTGGCGGCGCGGGCCGCGCCGGGCGTCGCCACGCCGACGGCGAGCGACACCGCGACGGCGAGCGCGAGGGCGAGCGAGCGCCTCACGGTGGAGTTCCCGTCGCTCGCCTCACACGAAGCTCGCGAGCTCCGCCGGGTCGGAGGGCACGCGGGCGACCTCGGCGAGGAAGCGGTCGGCCTTCCAGCCATCGAGCACGCGGTGATCGATGGCGATGGTGATCCGCCCCACCGGCGCCACCCGCACCGCACCGTTCTCCGCCCACGCCCGCGGCTTGATCGCACCCAGCGCCACCACCGCCGACGAGCTGAAGCGCAACGGCCAGAAGAGATCGAACTGCGGCAGCGTGCTCACCTGGATGGTGCCGACGAGCTGGCGCGCGATCAGGGAAGCGGCGCAGCCTGAACGCGAGCGCCGCGCGCCGCACCGGGTCGAAGCCGAGCACCCAGTAGAGGATGCCGAAGAGCTTGAGGGCTCGGTCCTCCTCCTCGCGCTTCTTGGCCGCGAGGTCGCGCAGCTCCGCGGTGAGGTCGAAGACACTCTTCGACTCGACGGCGGTGAGGACCGCGACCGGTGCGAAGTTCCCCCTGCCCGCCACCGACACGCCGACGTCCACCTGGCCCGGCCGGATCAGCGTCCCACCCTGCAGGAACGCGTGCGCCTGCGGCTCGAGGGCGAGCGCCCGCGCCACCGCCTTCACCAGCAACACCACCGGGCTCAGCTTGAAGCCGCGCTCGGCGAGCAGCCGCTCGCGCAGCGCGTAGGCCGCCTCGAAATTCACCTCGCAGAGCCCGAGCCCGTGGGCGGGGTGGTGACCTCGAACCCCACGTTGAGGAGGCGGTTCCCGGCGGGGACCCGCTCGCGTCGATCGATGCTCGTCTGGGTCATGGTCGCCGATCTTATACTCGATCCGAAACCCTCGCGATTTCGGCCCCTTCTTGCCCGAACCGCGATTGACGGGCCAGGGGGGTTCCCATACGCTTTCCTGCTTCCCTACCGCCCCTGGCCGCACTCGCGGCGCGGCGCGGCCTCGCCACCCTCGCCCCCGGAGGCCCATCCCACGTGCTGACGCGCAAGCGAGTCAAATGGGGCGTCATCGCGGTGGTGACGGCGGTTCTCGCCTACGGCTTCTTCTTCAAGGAGAAGCCGCCCGAATTCATGGTGGCGCCGGTCGCGCGCGCCACGGTCGTGGACATCGTCACGAGCGTGTCCTCGGGCACGCTCGAGCCCCACGAGTCGCGCGCGGTCACGTCCGAGACCGGCGGCACGGTGGTCGAGGTGGCGAAGCGCGCCGGGGACACCGTCGCCGTGGGCGAGGTGGTGGTCAGGCTCGACCCGGGCGACCTCGACGACCGGCTGCGCATCGAGGAGAGCAACCTGCGCGTCGCGCAGACCCAGCTCCGCGAGGCGATGGTGCGCCGCGACCAGACCGGCAACGACTACGCCAAGGCCTACGACCTCTTCCAGCGGGGCATCTTCTCGCGCAAGCAAGCCGAGGCCGCGGCACTCGGGTGGCGCGCCTCGAAGAGCGAGGTCGAGACCCTCCAGATCAACATCGACAAGCTCGGACGCTCGATCGACATCGCGCGGCGCAGGCTCTCGGACGCCGACCTCACCGCTCCCGTCGCCGGGACGCTCAAGAGCGTCACCGTCGAGCCCGGCCAGATGCTGTTGCCCAAGCAGCCCGCGTTCGAGGTCATGGACGCCTCCAAGCTCCAGATCGAAGCGGTGATCGACGAGTCCGACGCGCGCAAGGTGACGGTCGGCCAGGCGGTGCGCATCACCGCCGACGCTCTCCCCAACCAGGAGTTCCAGGGGCGGCTCGACTGGGTGTCGCCGGTGGTGTCGCTCTCGAAGCGCGCCAGCCGCGGCGTCGAGGTGCGCATCGAGATCGACGGCTCGATCGCGGCGCTCCGGGTGGGCATGAGCGTCGACATCGAGATCCAGGTCGGGCAGGCCCAGAACGTGCTCGCGGTGCCCGCGAACTCGGTGGTCGAGCACGACGGCAAGCTCGTGGTGTACGTCTTCGACAAGCGCTGGAAGAAGTACGGCAAGGCGGTCGCGAAGCCGGTCCAGCTCGGCATCCGCACCTTCAACCTCGACGAGGTGCAAAGCGGTCTCGCCGAGGGCGACCTGGTGGTGCTGAACGCCGACGACCGGCTCTCGGACGGCCTCAAGATCCGCGGCAAGCTCGCGCCCGAGCTCGGCGCGGCCGTCGGCGGCCGGTGAGCGCGCCGTTCGTCATGCGCCGCTCGATCGCCCGCGCCCAACGAAGCGGGAGCTCGTGGAAGCGTCGTGAATCCGGCGACGGGGGATGGAACCCCCGTCGCTACGGTGCGGTTCGTAGCGCGGGGGGCTCCGTCCCCCCGCGGGCGCTGCGGTCGGTCTCGATCCCTTCACCGACTCCGCGGTGATCGAGCTGCGCGGCGTGACCAAGGTCTACCCGATGGGGGCGAGGTCGTGCGCGCCCTCGCCGGAATCGACCTGCGCATCGACGTCGGCGAATACGTCGCGATCATCGGCCCCTCGGGCTCGGGCAAGTCGACGCTCATGAACATCCTGGGCTGCCTCGACTCCCCCACCTCTGGCACCTACGACCTCGACGGCGAGGAGGTCTCTACCCTCTACGACGACGCGCTCGCCAAGTTCCGCAACCGGCGCGTCGGCTTCGTGTTCCAGACCTTCAACCTCATGCCGCGCATGTCGGCGCTCAAGAACGTCGAGCTGCCGCTGGTCTACGGCGGGGTGCCGGCGCACGAGCGTCGCGAGCGCGCCGAGCGCGCCCTCTCGCTGGTCGACCTCAAGGACCGCATGAACCACTCGCCGAACGAGCTCTCGGGCGGCCAGCGCCAGCGCGTCGCGATCGCGCGGGCCCTCGTGAACGCGCCCTCGATCGTCCTCGCCGACGAGCCCACCGGCAACCTCGACAGCAAGGTGGGTGCAGAGATCATCCAGCTCTTCGAGCGCTTGAACCACGAGCAGAACGTGACCCTGGTGATCGTCACCCACGACAACGACGTCGCCGCCCACGCGCGCCGCATCGTGCGGGTGCGCGACGGGCTGATCGTCGAGGACCGCGCGACGTGAACTTCCTAGAGAGCTTCCGCACCGCGCTCGAGGCGCTGCTCGCCAACCGGGTGCGCTCGATCCTGACGATGCTGGGCGTCATCATCGGCGTGCTCAGCGTGATCCTGCTCGTGGCGGTCGGCCAGGGTGCCAGCGACTTCGTGACCGGCCAGATCCAGGAGCTCGGCAGCGATCTCATCTGGGTGATCCCCGGCCAGCTCCACGGCGGGCGCGCCACGGTGGTCAAGTTCAAGCTCGAGGACGCCAAGGCCATCGAGCGGCGCGCGGCCGCCGTCGAGGACGTGGCCGCGATCGTTTCCGGGTCGGCGTCGGCGCGGCTCGGCGCGAAGCGCTTCACGTCGTCGGTGCTGGGAGTCACGCCGTCGTACAAGAAGCTGCGCAGCACGCGCCTCGCCACCGGCACGTTCATCAGCGAGGCGGACATGGAGGGCGAGCGGCGCGTGGCGGTGATCGGCTCGGAGGTCGCGCGCCAGCTCTTCGGCTCGGCGAACCCGCTCGGCAGCCGCATCAAGATCGACGACGCGCCGTTCCAGGTGATCGGCACCATGGCCGAAGGTGGACGCTCGCTCGGCCAGAACCCCGACGAGCGCATCTACGTGCCGCTGCCGGCGGCGCAGGAGCTCTTCCAGATCGAGGGCATCAACCAGATCTTCGTCACGCCGCGCGCCGGCGCACCGGTCGAGTCCACGATCAAGCAGATCACCGATGTCCTCAAGACCCGCTTCGGCGGGCGCGAGGACTTCACCATCCAGAGCCAGTCGGCGATCCTCGCCAAGCTCGACAGCATCACCGCAGCGCTCACGTACACACTCGCGGCGATCGCGGGGATCTCGCTGCTCGTGGGCGGCATCGGCATCATGAACATCATGCTGGTGAGCGTGCGCGAGCGCACCCGCGAGATCGGCATCCGCAAGGCGGTCGGCGCGCGCAAGAAGGACGTGCTGCTCCAGTTCCTGATCGAGGCGGTGACGCTGAGTGTCGTGGGCGGGATCGTCGGCATCGTCCTCGGCATGCTCGGCGCGCAGGCCGCGCATGCCCTCTACCCGACGCTGCCGGTGCGGACCACCGCGTGGTCGGTGACGGTGGCGTTCACGTTCGCGTTCGCGGTGGGGATCTTCTTCGGCGTCTACCCGGCGAAGAAGGCGGCCGAGCTCGACCCCATCGAAGCGCTCCGCTACGAGTAACGATGCGCCCTGCGACGATGCCGATGCGAGCGCTGCGGGCGGGGACCGGCCCCGCCCGTACGAGGGATGGATGTCGGAGCGTCGTCCGTCGCCCATCTCCCACGTTCGCGGCTCGGGCCGTGGTCCGTAGGGGCGGGCTCAACGCCCGCCCGCTCCACGCTACATCCCTTCCGTCCGATGGAGGCGGCTCGCCGTGACCGACTTTCCTTCGCCGTTCGAGCCGGCGCCGCCGCGCCGGCCCCTCTCGACCCGCGCCAAGCTCTTCCGCGGCGCCACCCGGCTCGTCACGGGTCCCGCGTGGAAGAAGCTCGTCGAGGCGAGCCACGACCCGCGCGCCGCAGCCACCGCGAAGCTCCTCGAGATCGTCGCGCGGAATGCCGACACCGCGTTCGGGCGCGAGCACGGCTTCGGCTCGATCCGCGCCATCGAGGACTACCAGCGCGCGGTGCCGGCGCGCGACTTCGACGGGCTCTCGCCGTGGCTCGATCGCGTGGTCGAGGGTGAGAAGAAGGTCCTCACCGCCGACGAGCCCACCTGGTTCGGCCAGTCGAGCGGCACCACCGGCAAGCCCAAGCTGATCCCGATCACGCCCAGCTACTTCAAGGAGTTCATCCTCGGGCGCTCGCTCTTCGCCCGCGCCCTCGCCGAGAACCTGCCGCAGCTCGCCGACGGCGCCGAGCTCGGCATGGTGAGCCCCAAGATCCAGGGGCGCACGCCGGGCGGCGTCCCGTACGGCTCGATCACCGGCAAGATCGAGGCGGCGAAGCCCGAGTGGGTGAAGAACGGCGACACGTATCCGTTGGGCCTCTTCGAGTGTGATGACTTCGAGAAGAAGTACTACCTGCTCTTGCGCGTGGCGCTCGAGAACAAGATCACCCGCATCCACACCGCCAACCCGAGCACGGTGGTGCTCCTGGCGCGGAAGCTCGACGAATACGCCGAGCGCCTGATCCGCGACCTCGAGAGCGGCGGGGCCGACGCGATGGACGGCCTCGATCCCGCGCTCGTCGCCGCGGTCCGCAAGCGCATCAAGGGCCCCAACCGCGCGCTCGCCGACAAGCTGCGCCGCCTCAAGGGCACCCACGGGCGGCTGCGCTTCCCCGACGTGTGGGACGAGTTCGCCGCGGTGCTCTGCTGGAAGGGCGGCAGCGCGCCGTTCTATCTGCAGCAGTTCCCGCAGTGGTTCGGCGACGACCTGCCGGTCCACGAGATCGGCTACGCCGCCACCGAGGGCAGCTTCACGGTGCCGCTCTCGGCGAAGGCGAGCGACGGAGTGCTCGCGATGCCCGCGGCCTTCGTCGAGTTCCTCCCCGAGGACGCGCGCGACTCGGGCGACCTCTCCGCCGCCGTGGACGCGTCGAAGGTGGAGGTGGGCGGGCGCTACTTCACGCTGCTCACCACCAGCGCCGGGCTCTACCGTTACGACATCAACGACTTGGTCGAGATCACCGGCTTCTTCCATCGCGCGCCGCGCCTCAAGTTCCTCCACAAGGGCGGCAACATGCTGTCGATCACCGGCGAGAAGCTCGGCGAGTCGCACGTCGTCGAGGCCATGCGCCACGTGCAGACGGCACTCGGGATCGAGCTCAAGGGCTTCACGGTGTCGGTCGATCTCTCGGGGCTGGTGCCGCGCTACCTCTTCTACGTCGAAGCACCCGGGCTGGCCGCGAGCGCGCGGCTCCGCGAGCTGCTCCACGCCTGCGACGCCGAGCTCATGCGCACCAACCTGGAATACGAGGCCAAGCGCGGCTCGCTGCGCCTCGCCAACCCGTCGCTGATCGTGGTGCCCGAGGGCAGCTACGACGGCTACCGGCGCAGCCGGGTGGCGGCGGGCGCGCCGGACGCGCACGTGAAGGCGCTCCACCTGGCCCGCGATCGGGCTCAGCCGGACGCTTTTGGGGCCTCGGCTACGACCGAGTGGGAATGAGGCGCACGAGAAATGCTCGCGCTCGGCATCGCTGACGTTGCCCCGGGGGGCTGTTCCAGCCCCCCGCCCCGCCAAGAGCGCGGTCTCGGCGGGGCCCCACCCCCAAGTCACTTCGCTGCGCTCGTGCGGTCCCGCTGGGACCGGCCAACCGGCCCATCTAGTCGTGGCTCGTTCGCCGCCGCGGCTTCGACCGAAGGGGAATGAGGGAGACCGCGTGTCCGCGCTGGTGATCGTCGCGACGCTGGTGATGCTGCTCTGGATGCTCGGCCCGCCGATCGAGGTCGACCACCACCGCGGCATCCCGCGGCTGCCGCCACCCAGGCCGCTTCCCCTGCCCTCTCCCGCGCCGCTCTTCTCGGTGATCATCCCGGCGCGGAACGAGGAGCGCCGCATCGCGAGCTGCGTCACCAGCGTGCTGGCGCAGGACCACCCGAACTTCGAGGTGGTGGTGGTCGACGATCGCTCGAGCGACGCGACCGCTTCGATCGTCGCCGGGCTCGCGGCGAACGAACCTCGCCTCAAGCTCGTCAACGGCGCCGAGTGCCCGCCCGGCTGGGCCGGCAAGAACCACGCGCTCGTGCAGGGCGTCGCCGCGTCGGCGGGTAGCCACATCCTGCTCCTCGACGCCGACGTGACGTTGCGTCGCGGCTGCCTGCGCGAGGCCCACGCGCTGGCACTCGCGAGCGGCGCCGGGCTCACCACCGCGCTCCTCGGCACCAGCTTCACCGGCTTCTGGGAGCGGCTGCTGCAGCCGCTCATGTACGAGATGATGCTCTTCCTGATCCCGCCCGATCAGGTGAACGACCCCGCGTTCCCGGACGTGGCGATGGCGCCCGGGCCGTTCCTGCTGTTTCGCCGCGACGCGTACGAGGCGATCGGCGGGCACGGCTCGATGAAGGGCGAGATCGTCGAGGACCTGATGCTCGCGCGCAAGGTGAAGAGCGCGGGGCTCGGGCTCGTCCTCGCCGACGGCACGCGCATCGCCGAGCTCGCCCGCGAAGTGTCGCTCGCGCGGCTCTGGGAAGGCTGGAGCCGAGTCACCTTCAAGGGGCTCGACCAGAAGCTCGCGGTGGTCGTGGGCGGCACACTCGGCGTCAGCCTGATGATGCTCCTGCCGTGGGCGCTGGTGCCGTTCGGGCTGTGGCACGCGTGGCACGCGCCGAGCGCTTTCCCCGGGATGCTGCTCGCGATGATCGGCGCCACCACCATGGCCGCCCAGGCGGGCTGCCGCTGGCTCCTCGACCTCTACTACGGCATCGACCGCAAGAGCTTCTGGCTCACGCCGCTCGCCGCCGGGTTCGCGATCGCGGTGCTCTGGAACTCGGCGCTGGTCTCGCGCGGCAACCGCACCGTGGTGTGGAAAGGCCGCACCTACGGCGGCGCGGGTGGCGGCTGACCGTCTCCGGCTCCCGAACCGGATCGACCGGCTGGAGGGCCGCGATCCTTCGCGGCCGCCGACACCGCGGGCGGGCACTGGGCCCGCCCCTACGGTCGGGAGCGGGGCGGCCGCTCGCGGCGAATCCGGGGCGGCCGACGGAGCGACCGCGCTCCAGCTAGTCGATCCAGCGATGGAGGGCCGCGAACCCCGCGGCCGCCCACGACGATCCCGAGTCGACGCTGCGGCGCCGACGGAGCACGGCGCCTTCGGCGCCTGCCCTCCACCGAGATCGGCCGGCCCCTCGGCCGGCCCTATCCCCCCGTCACCTTCTGACACGCGCGGCAGAAGTAGGTGCTGCGGCCGGCATCCCCCTGGCGGCGCATCTCGACGGGGCGCGCGCAGACCAGGCACGGCTGGCGATCGCGGCCGTACACCCAGTGGCGCTCGCCGCGCGGCTCGAACACGGTGCGGCGCGGCGCGCCGTCCAGGTTCTTCCGCATCTGGGTCCGGACCTCGCCGAGGATCGCGGTGAGCGCCGGGTCGCTCAGGTCGCGCACCTTCGTCCACGGGTCGAGCCGGACCGCGAACAGCACCTCGGACTTGTAGACGTTGCCGATCCCGCTCACGAGCTGCTGGCGGAGCAACGCGTCGCCGATCGTGAGGTCGTCCGCGGCGCGGAACCGCGCCGCCGCGGCGCCCGCGTCGAAGTCGTCGCCGAGGATGTCCGGTCCCAGGCTCGTGAGCCCGGGGTGGCGGCGGACCGCGCTCGCGGTGAGCAGCTCGACCACCGGCGCGCTGAAGCACACCGCCACGTAGCGCGCGTTCTCGATGACCAGCCGCGCCCGCGACGCGGGCTTCCACCACTTCTCGCCCGGCTGGTAGAGGTGCCACGAGCCGGTCATGCGCAGGTGCGTGAGCACCGAGCGGCCGTCGTCGAGCTCGACCAAGAGGTTCTTGCCCTCGGCGCGCACGCCGCTCACCCGGCGACCCACCAGTGACGCGGCGTCGATCGCGGGCGCGCTCCGCCACGGACGCGCCGAGGCCGCCGTGATCAACTCGCCGGTGAGCGCCGCGCCGAGGGTCGCCGCGGTGCGGTGGAGGGTGTCACCCTCGGGCATCGCGGGGGCCGCTCTTCTCGTCGGCGTCGGCGTCGTCGTCGGGCGCGCGGCGGCGCCGCACCAGCCCGGTCCGTGTCGCCTCGAAGCCCGACACACGGAGCGGATGCGCGAGGCGGTGCTCTCCAGCCGGCTCGCCGTCGATCTCGGCCAGGTGAAGCGGCGCGATCGTCCCCGCGTCGACGGCCGCGCCCAGGCCCTCCGCGAGCCAGCACATCACCTCGGCGCGCTCGGCCTCGTCGTCGGGCAGGTAGGTGAGCAGATTGCGCGCAGTGCGCCCGAGCCACGCGCGAAGTGCGCCGTCGATCATCACCACGTGCGCGCCTGCGACCCGCTGCGGCCGCGCCGCCGCCGCGCCCTTCGGCCACTCGAGGATCACGCCGTACGGGTTGGCCGGGTCGCACGCCGCGAGCGCCCGCACGGCGCCCGGCTCGCTCACCGCGCGCAGCGCGCGCAAGCGATCCTCGAGCCCGGGTAGCGCGAACTGGGTGGCGCCGAGCCCTTCCACGAAGTAGCCGCGTCGCACTCGCCCGGCCTCCTCCATCGCGCGCAGCACCGGGTAGAGCCCGGCGTAGCCGCCGGGGAGGCCCTCGGCGGCGACGGCCTCGCGGGTGACCACGCCGTTGCGCTCGAGGAGCTGGCGCGCGAGCGCGGTGCGGCGCACCGTGGCGCTCGGCGCGGCGCCGGACGCGAGCGCGGACACGGCGAGCCGCTCCGCCAGCGAGAAGCGCCCCTCGGTACCCGGAGGCCCCACGCGGCGACTGCGGAAGCGCTCGCGGGCGCGGCGCTTGGTCGCCTCGCGAGCACCAGAAGCGAGCCGCGACCGCAGCGGCGCCAGCGTGTCGTTCGCGACCTCGCCGTTCCACACCAGGTCCCAGAGCGCGTCCGCCAGGTCGTTAGGGAAGCCGCCGAGCTCGCGCGCGAGGTCGGCGAAGAACATCGCACCGCGCTCGCGGAGCACGGCGCGGATCCGGTCGTGGAGCTCGCCCTCGAGCGGCGCCGGCGTGCGAACCAGCTCGGCGGCGCGATCGGTGAGGTAGAGCGCGATCCGTCCGTCGAACGGACCGCTCGCCTCCACTCCGCGCCACACCACCTCGCCCGCGAGGCAGAGCTCGTCGAGCATCGCCGGCGTGTAGTTGCGGACCCGCGCCGGCAGCACCTCGCTCTCGAGGATCGACGCCGGGATCGCCGCGCCCTGGAGCTGCTCGATCACCGTGAGCAGCGCGTCGAGGCCCACTCGCGGGCGCACGACTCCCTGCCACTCGGCGAGCCAGCGCGCGAGCGCCGCCTGCGGCACCGGCTCGATCTCGCGGCGTAGCCGCGCGAGCGCCCGGCGCTTGAGAGCGCGCAGCACCTCGGCGTCGCACCACTCGGTCTCGCGCCGCCCCGGCGAGAAACCACCCTCGAGCACGCGCCCCGCCACGGCGAGCCGCGCCAGCGCCTGCAGCACCGGCGCGCGCCCGGTGCCGAGGCGCGCCGCCACCTCGTCGGCGACGAACGGGCCGTGGGTGCGCGCGTAGCGAGCCACCAGCTCGGCGAGTGGATCGGCGTTCGATTCCAGGAACACCACGGGCGTGCCGCGCGGCGGCACCACGCCGAGGGCGTCGCGGTAACGGCCGGTGTCCTCGACAGCGATGAAACGCTTCTCGCCCGCCACCGACACCAGCGCCGCGCGGCGCTCGCGGCGCAGCCGCTCGAGCCACGCGTCGAGGCTCGCCTCGGCCGCGTCTGCGCGCGCCACCAGCTCGTCGCGGGAGAGGTCGCCGAGCGCCCGCATCAGATCGTGGAGGGCGTCGGCGTGGGGCACGTGAGCGCGAGGCTCGAGGCGCTGCAGGCGGCGCTCGTGGGCCTCGATCTCGGCGGCGTCGAGGATCTCGCGCAGCTCGGCCTCGCCGAGCAGCTCGCGGAGCTGCGCCGTGTCCACGGTGAGTGCCTGGGCGCGGCGCTCGGCCAGCGGTGCGTCGCCCTCGTAGACGAAGTTCGCGACCCACGAGAAGACCAGCGACGATGCGAACGGCGAGGCGCGCTCCGACTCGACCACTCGCACGTGGATCGCGCGGCTGCGGACCTCGGCCAGCAAGCGCGTGAGCGCCGGCAGGTCGAAGACGTCGCGCAGGCACTCGCGGTAGGTCTCGAGGAGGATCGGGAAGCCCGGGTGGCGCACCGCCACGCCGAGCAGGTCCTGGGCCTTCCTGCGCTGCTGCCAGAGCGCCGTGCGCTGGCCCGGGTAGCGCTTGGGGAAGAGCAGCGCCCGCCCGGCGCACTCGCGGAAGCGCCCCGCGAAGAGCGAGGTGCCGGCGAGGTTCCGCACCACCAGGTCCTCGATCTCCTCGGGTGCCGGGAAGAGCCAGTCGACCGGCGGCACCTCGCCCGACTCGGGCAGACGGAAGACCATGCCGTCGTCCGACCACATGACGTCGACCTCGCCGACCACCGCGTCGCGCAGCCGCTCGGCCACCGCCGTGGCCCACGGCGCGTGGACGCGCGCACCGAAGGGCGAGAGCACACACACCCGCCAGTCGCCGATCTCGTCGCGGAAGTGCTCGACCACGATCGTGCGGTCGCTCGGCACCTCGCCGGTCGCCTGCGCCTGCTCGCCGAGGTAGTCGACGAGGAGCGCCGCCGATCCCGCTTCGAGGTGATGGCGATCTTCGAGGAGCCGCTTCGCGTCCGCGGGCGGGAGCCGCGCGAGCTCGCGGCTCAAGGCGCCGATCGCCGCTCCCAGCTCGGGCGAGCGCCCCAGCCCCTCGCCGCGCCAGAACGGCATCTTCCCGGGCTCGCCCGGCGCGGGCGAGACGAGCACCTGGCTCGGCGTGATCTCCTCGACCCGCCACGACGAGGCTCCCAGCACGAACACGTCGCCGAGGCGGGTCTCGAACACCATCTCCTCGTCGAGCTCGCCCACGCGCCGCCCGGGACCGCCCTTCTCGTCCTGGAGGAAGACGCCGTAGAGCCCGCGATCGGGGATGGTGCCGGCGTTGAGCACCACCAGCCGCGCCGCACCCTCGCGCGCCGTGAGCGTGCCGCTGACGCGGTCCCAGTTGATGCGCGGGCGCAGCTCCGCGAACTCGTCGCTCGGGTAGCGCCCCGCGAGCATGTCGAGCACTCCCTCGAGCACGCCGCGGGAGAGCTCCGCGAACGGCGCCGCGCCCCGCACCCAGCGGTGCAGCCGCTCGACGGTGACCGGCGCGCGCGCGACGATGCCGACGATCTGCTGCGCCAGCACGTCGAGCGGGTTCCGCGGGTAGAAGGTCTCCTCGACGCGCGCCTCGTCCATGCGCGCGGTGACCGCGGCGCACGCGAGCAGGTCGCTGCGGTACTTGGGGAAGATGGCGCCTTTCGACACGGCCCCCACGCCGTGGCCTGCGCGGCCCACGCGCTGCAGCCCCGCGGCGACGCTCGGCGGCGCCTCGATCTGGATCACCAGGTCGATCGCGCCCATATCGATCCCGAGCTCGAGCGACGACGTCGCGACGAGCGCCGGCAACGCGCCCGCCTTGAGCCGCTCCTCGATCTCGAGGCGCTGCTCGCGCGCCAGCGAGCCGTGGTGGGCGCGGGCGATCTCGTCGCCGGCGAGCTCGTTGAGCGCGTTCGCGAGGCGCTCGGCGAGGCGGCGGCTGTTGACGAAGAGCAGCGTCGAGCGGTGCGCGCGGATCAGCTCGAGGAGCCGCGGGTGGATCGCGGGCCACACCGAACGCAGCGCGGGCGCCGCCGCGGCGGGGCCGCTCGGCAGCCGATCGGCGGCGCGTGGAGGTTTGCCGCCGAGCGGGTCGCGCTCGGTGGCGGCGGTGGGGCCGCCTTCGTCGGCGACGCTCGCCGGCAGCTCGACGCTGAGATCGAGGACCTTGGGCTCGGAGGCGTCGATGATCTCGACGGTGCGCGGCTGCCACGGCGCCTCGGCGCCCGCCGCGACGGTGCCGCCGCCCAGAAAGCGCGCCACCTCGGCGAGCGGCCGTTGCGTGGCCGAGAGGCCGATCCGCTGCAGCGGGCGGGTCGCGTCCTCGCGCAGCGCCTCCAGCCGCTCGAGCGAGAGGGCCAGGTGCGCGCCGCGCTTCGACCCCACCATCGCGTGGATCTCGTCGACGATCACCGTGTCGACCGTCGCGAGCATGGCGGCGCTCTTCGAGGTCAGCAGCAGGAAGAGCGACTCGGGGGTGGTGATCAGGACGTCGGGCGGCTCGCGCAGCATGTCGCGACGCTCGCCGGCGGGGGTGTCACCGGTGCGGATCGCGACCCGGATCGACCGCGCCGCGGCCCCCATCCGCGCCGCCTGCGTGCGCAAGCCCGCGAGCGGCGCCCGCAGGTTCCGCTCCACGTCCACGCCGAGGGCGCGAAGCGGCGAGAGGTAGACCACCTTGCAGCCGCGCACGTCGGCGGGGCGCGGATCGGCGAAGAGCAGCCGGTCGAGAGCGACCAGGAACGCGGCGAGCGTCTTCCCCGAGCCGGTCGGCGCGAGGAGCAGCGTCGAGGCGCCGCTCGCGATCGCCGGCCAGCCGAGCTGCTGGGCGCGGGTGGGCGAGGCGAATGACTCGCGGAACCACGCGCGGGTCGGCTCGTGGGCGAAGCCGAGCGGGTCATCGGCCGCCGCCTCGGTGGGTGGCGCCGGGTGCGGCGACGGCTGCCGAGATCGGCTCGATCGGCGCGCGGCCATGACCGCTCGAACTGAACCGGCCGGGAGGCGCGCGTCAAGCACCGGCTGCGTACGGGCTGGGCGGCCGACGGAGCGGCGGCGCTCCAGCCGCCCGCACATCGGTCTGGAGGGCGCGCCCCCGCAGGCCGCGGCCTCGGGTTCGGGAGGGCTCACGCCCTCCCCTACACAACCACCGCGGGAGACACCGTGGGACTGTAGGGGCGAGCGTCAGCTCGCCCGCAGCGCCGGCCTCGACACCATCGGCGGCCGACGGAGCGGCCGCGCTCCAGGCGCTCGCACCTCCCCTACACAACCACCGCGGGAGACACCGTGGGACTGTAGGACTTCCCACCTCGTGTCAACGGCGAGTTAAGTGAGGGCGATGACCGCCTCCCTCCGTGTCGGGTCATACAGCGTGCCAGTGCGGAGCATGGCGAAGAGCACCGTGAAGAGGCGGTCGGCGACGATGCGACAGGCGTGTCCGTGGGTCTTCCGCGGGCCTTCACCGCTCGGTAGAGCGCCTGACCCTTGGATCGTGCTGGGCGTACACCCTGCCCAGTAGTGCATCGCGGTACGCAGCCGTTCACTGCACGCCCGTCTCATCACCACGATCCGGCGTTTGCCGCTCTGGCGGGTCACGGGTGCCGCTCCCGAGAGCAGCCGTAGCTGCTCCTCGTCCCCGCCGACGCAGCAGCTCATACGCCTCGCCCACTACGCAGCTCACCACCTTGTCCCCTGCGCCGGCGGGGACCGGATCACCGCCAGATCGCTCGGCCGGCGCGGAATCCTGGCGCTGATCCGTCGGGCGGCTCGGTCGAGTCGTCCTGGTCATCTCCTCGAGGATCGCCGTCACCCGTTCATCGACCTCGCGCCGCAGCCGGTGAGCCATCTTCAGCTGCGCAAACCAATACCCGCACGTGCAGCTCACCCGCACGCACCGTCCCAGCACTCACACCGAGCCCAGGCGCACGCAACGCAGCCGCGAGCTCCTCGCACGTCACGCGCCGATCCGATGGTCCTTCAGCACCCCCAGCCGGGCCAACGCAAAGCGCCGACCGGCCTGCGGCGTCGGTACGCGCTCCCGCAATGCCCAAAGCCACGGCTCTTCGCCGCCGGGCGACGCCAGCGCCTGCGGGTAGTAGCCGTTGAGCTCGTCACGAAGCTGGTTGCTCATCGCACGAGCTGTTCGGTGACTCGTCGATGCAGACGCGACGCCTCGCGAAGCTCGGTGACCAGCGGGTCTTCTGCCACTAGTTGCCGAAAGCGGCGTCGATCGGTCCGCAACGCATCGCCGATGCATACCCGTCCCGTCGGTCGTCCTTCGCACCGCCGACGCTCAGGCGGTCGCGGAAACGATCGACCCGCTGGGTTGATCGCGAACGCGCCGAAGCCCTGTGCGGCGGCTGTCGCGTCACGATGGCTCGCGGTGTCTCGACACCTACGGCCCCTCGATCGGCGCGGCCACCGCTGTGATCCAGGTGCTTCACGGCTGTGCGAGCCCCTCCCCCGAGTGGGGACGGACGCTTCGTGCACGATCCGGCCCGCACGATCGAGCACAGTTGATGGAACGTGTTGCCCCAATCACTCCAGCGAACCAGTCAAAATCCTCGTCCACGGCTCCTCGCTCCCTTGCGTTTGCGACACCGCGGCCCTGCGTGCCTCCCGTCTGCCCTGTACGGCGCTCGCGCGCAGGCCCCCCTGGACGTGAAAACAGTACCCTTCGGTGTCGTAGTCCGGGGTAAGGAAACGGGTTGGTTCGCCCAAGGGAACGCACCCGGTTCGGCCAAGGGAACGGCGCTGGCTCGGCCAGGGAACGCGGTCAGTCCGCCGATTGCCCCGGTCCCCCATGGCGACCCACGCCAGCACGTGGTCCCCGGCGGCCGTCCTGCCGGGCGCCGGGTTCCTCGTGGAATCCTCCGGGCGTCTCGCACGCCAGCCGGGGACTCCGTGAGCGCCCTGGGGCCGACATCGACTGCAAGGCTGGTGCGGCTACGCATGGGTACCAGAAGCCGGGACGTGGCCCGGCTGCTGCTTGAGCCCTAAGACCGAGTTGGGCTACCGCGCGGCGCTCACGGCCGCGGGCTTGCTCGCCGGTGATCGGCGGATCTCCCGATCTCGACATCCTCAGGTCGCGGTGCTCGAGCAGCGTCCGCCGCGACCGGCGCCGCAGCGAAGTCGTCGGTCGAGCCTGGGCGCACGCCATCCGCGGATGCGGGCTCGCGGTGCGCCCGGCCCGCGCGATCTTCGACCGGCTGCGGCTCGAGGCCCGACTTCGCCGGGTCGCTCGGCGATCAAACGGTTCTGCGCCCGCCTCGACCACGAGCAGGGCGTGCAAGCCGACGACGTCGTGATCCCCGTCGAGACCGGACCCGGTGAGATCGCGCAGGTCGACTTCGGCTCGTCGTCTGCTCTCCGGATCCCCGCGACGCGTGCTGCGCAAGGCGTGGGTGTTCGTCGCGGTGCTCGGCTGCAGCCGGCATCTGTTCGCCTCGCGTCGTATTCGATCAGCGCGTCGGGACCTGGCTCGCGCTGCACCGGAGGCGTTTCGCCTGGTTCGGCGCAGTGCCCCGGTCCTCGTCCCCGACAACCTCAAAGGCCGCCGTGGTGCGCGCCGCGTTCGCGATCGGCGGCGCCGCGTCGCTCAACCGCAGCTGCCGCGAGCTCGCCCGGCACTACGGCTTCAAGGTCGACCCGCGCCGTCTACGCGCCGGAGAAGGGCAGGTCGAGTCCGCCGTCCGCTACGTGAAGCGCAGCTTCTTTCGTCCCCGCGACTTGGCCGACGTCGACGTCGCCAACCGCGAGCTGGTCTTCGAGCAAGCGGAGGCGCAGCACCTCCTGCCGCTGCCGGGCGTTCCGTTCGAGACGGTGATGTGGAAAGAGGCCACGGTCCACACCGACAGCCACGTCTCGTTCGAGAAGCGCCTCTACTCGGTGCCGTGGAGGCTCATCGGCAAGACGGTCTGGATCCGTGCCACGCCGGCCACGGTCACGATCTACGCCGACGACACACGAGTCGCGACCCACGACCGCCGCGGCACCGAGGTCCGCAGCACGCTCGATCATCACCTGCCCGAGCACCGCGGCGAGCTACGCCATCGAAGCCGCAGCTTCTGGGAGCAGCGCGCGGACGGGCTCGGCGACGAGGTCGGCGCCTTCATCCGCGAGGTGTTCGACGCCGACGAGGTGCTGACCCAGCTCCGCACCGTCCAGGCGATGGTGCGCCACCTCCAGCAGTTCCCCCGTCGAGCGTGCCCGCGCCGCGTGCGCGGGCTCGCTTCTACGGCAACCACACCTACGGCGGGCTCAAGCGAATCCTGGCGCACGGGCTCGATCTCGAGCCGCTGCCCACCGCGGTCGTGCCCGCCCGCGGCGTCCTCGAATCCCTCGCTACGCCCGATCCGCCCAACAGCTTCTCGACCTACAACCACCGGAGGTCCCGATGAGTGCCACTAACGATCTCGTTCCGATCCTCAAGAAGCTGCGCCTCTCCGGCGTGCTCCAGAGCCTCGACGTGCGGACTCGACAGGCCGTCGACGAGGAGATCGCGCACGTCGAGTTTCTCTACCGCCTGCTCGTCGACGAGGTCGAGCGCCGCGAGGCGAAGCAGCTCGAGTCCGTCTCAGCCGCGCCAGCTTCGAGCACGCCAAGACGATCGAGGACTTTGATTCGCGTTCAACCCCAAGATCCCGCGCGCCAAGATCCTCGATCTCGCCACCTGCGCGTTCGTGGAGCGGCGTCAGAACGTGCTCCTCGTCGGCCCCTCGGGCACGGGGAAGAGCCACATCGCGCAGGCACTCGGTCACCGTGCCTGCCGCGCTGGCTACGCCGCGCTCTCTCACGGCGGCCGACGCGATGTTTCAGCAGCTCCGCGCCGCACGGGCCGACCAGACCTACGAGAAGCGGCTGCTGCGCTTCACCAGTCCCGAGGTGCTGATCGTCGACGATCTCGGGCTCACGCCGCTGCGCCAGGACGAGCCTCTCGACCTGCACGCCATCATCCGCCGGCGTCACCAGCGCGGGTCGTTGATCGTCACCTCGAACCGCGCGATCGAGGGTGGTACCCGCTCTTCGGCGATGCGCTGCTCGCCAGTGCCGCCATGGACCGGCTCCTCGACGGCGCCCACGTCCTCGAGATGCAGGGCGACTCGTACCGCAACCCGCCCAAGAAGCGCGGCCGTGGCGCCGCCGCGACTGCCGCTGGGCCGGAGAACGACCGTGCTCGGCGTTCCCTTTGGCCGAACCAGCGTCGTCCTGCCGACGACCCAAGTCATCGCGACGCAGGCACGCTCGAACCGCGTTCCCTTTGGCCGGACTCCGAGCGTTCCCTATGGGCGAGCCTTGACACTTCGGGGCGCATGTCCTACACGGGCGCTCGAAGCGCGGGGGCGAGCTGGCGCTCCCGAAGGGCAGACCGGGTGTTCAGGAAAAAAGATACAGGGGCGAGCGTCAGCTCGCCCGCAGCGCCGGCCGCGGCACGATCTGCGGCCGACGGAGCGGCCGCGCTCCAGGCGCTCGCACCCAAACCAGCGCCCCAAAGGCCCGGGCAGGCTCAAGAGCGGCCCCCCAGGGGCCCAATTGAGCCCTTTTTGGACCATTTCCGCGTGCTGCCGCACGAAATATCAATGATTTTTGATGATAAATTTCGGTCGATTTTGATATTTTTCGACAGTGATTTTTGAAGTCCATCCCCCGCCCCTTCCCCCGTCCTGGCGCAGCCCGTTCGAGCGCTTTTCGTCGGGCGCGGGTTGAGATCGGCGCCGAAAGCCGACAGGCTGGCGCTCCACCTCCCGCCCGAGCGGCGGTTCGCCACCGCTCCACCCCGGCTTGCCATGACTGCGTCCGACCAGCCCTCGACGGCGGCTTCCCAGCCGCCGAGCTTCGCCGACCTCGGCCTCTCCGAGCGCGTCCTCGCGGCCCTCGCCGACGTCGGCTACGAGTCCCCCACCCCGATCCAGCTCGCCGCCATCCCGCTGCTCCTCGAAGGCCGCGACCTGATCGGACAGGCCCAGACCGGCACTGGCAAGACCGCCGCCTTCGCGCTGCCGATCCTGAGCCGCCTCGACCTCTCGCAGCGCTCACCGCAGGTGCTGGTGCTCGTGCCCACGCGTGAGCTGGCGATCCAGGTCGCCGAGGCGTTCCACACCTACGCCGCCAAGCTCCCGGGCTTCAAGGTCGTCCCCATCTACGGCGGCCAGGGCTACGGCACCCAGCTCGGCGCGCTGCGCCGCGGCGTCCACGTGGTGGTCGGCACGCCGGGCCGCATCATGGATCACCTCGAGCGCGGCACGCTGGTCCTCGACGACATCCGCTTCGCGGTCCTCGACGAGGGCGACGAGATGCTGCAGATGGGCTTCGTCGACGCCATCGACGCGATCCTCGGCGTGACCCCGTTCGAGAAGCAGGTGGCGCTCTTCTCGGCGACCATGCCGGCGCCGATCAAGCGC
The DNA here is from genome assembly GCA_016713535.1 of Deltaproteobacteria bacterium. Classification (GTDB taxonomy): domain Bacteria; phylum JADJOY01; class JADJOY01; order JADJOY01; family JADJOY01; genus JADJOY01. Next base: position 430,221 of record JADJOY010000001.1, on the reverse strand, counting down.
ATCGCCCAGAAGCACCTGCGCGACCCGCGCGAGGTCACGGTCAAGTCGAAGACCACCACCGCCGCCGGCATCCGCCAGCGCTACTGGCTGGTCTCGGGCCTCCACAAGCTCGACGCCCTCACCCGCATCCTCGAGGTCGAGACCTTCGACGGCATGCTGGTGTTCGCGAACACCAAGCAGATGACCGTCGATCTGGCCGAGCACCTGAGCGCGCGCGGCTTCTCGGCGGTGGCCTTGAACGGCGACATCGACCAGGCGCAGCGCGAGCGCACCGTCGCGGCGCTCAAGGCTGGCAAGTTCGACATCCTGGTGGCCACCGACGTGGCGGCGCGCGGGCTGGACGTGGACCGCATCAGCCACGTCGTGAACTACGACGTGCCCCACGACCCCGAGTCGTACGTGCACCGCATCGGCCGCACCGGGCGCGCCGGGCGCAGCGGCGAGGCGATCGTGTTCATCGCGCCGCGCGAGCGGCAGATGCTGCGCGCGATCGAGCGCACCACTCGCCAGCCCATGGAGGCGATGGAGCTGCCGACGATCCACGACCTCAACGCGAAGCGGATCGAGAAGCTCAAGGGACGGATCGCGGCGGCGATCGGCGGCGACGCCGCGACGAGCTACCGCGGCGTAGTCGCCGACCTCGCGCGCGAGAGCGGCGCCGACCCGCTCGACATCGCCGCGGCGCTGGTCACGCTCGTGCCCGGCCAGGCGCCGCTCCTCCAGGCGCCCAAGGCGGCGCCCGCCGCCGCACCGCCCGACCGCCCGCCGCGCCCCGTGGCCCGCTCGCCGTACGCACCGCCGCCCGAGCGCCGTCCTCCCGTCGACGAGGCCCGGCCGGCCCGCGCACCCCGCCCCGAGCCCGCCTTCGAGGGCGCGCGCAAGCGCCCGCGCCGCCTTCGCGCGGCGAGCGACCCGAACGCGGCGCCGCGCGCTCCGATCAGGTCACCTACCGGATCGCCGTCGGTAGCTCCCACAAGGTGCTGCCCGGCAACATCGTCGGCGCGATCGCCAACGAGGCCAGCCTCGACGGCTCCGACATCAACGGCATCGACATCCGCCCCGACCACACCTTCGTGCGGCTACCCGCGGGCCTCTCCGGCGACGTCCTCGAGCGCCTCCGCCGCGCGCGGATCAAAGGTCGCCCGCTCCGCATCATGGCCGTCGACGAGATCCCCCGCCCCACCGACCGCGACGACTTCCGTAGCGGCCCTCGAAGCGGCCCGCCCCGCCGCGGCGCCCCCATCCGCCCCGGCGGCAAGCCCCCCTTCAAGCGCCGCTGAGCGGCTTGGATGGCGGCGGTCCCTCGCCGGCCGCCATCCCTCGCCGCGGTCCCTCGCGGCGCCCTTCCACCCACTTCGGCGCTCGCACCGCCTGAAGGTCGGCAGGTCCCTCGGCCGGTCCAGCGAACGCTCGGAGATCCCACGGACCGTCCCTCTCGCCTGAGCTCGCGGTCGACGGAGGTCTGGCGGTGCGCGAGGTAGCGCCCGCGGTGATGACGCGGTAGGTATTGGCCTCCTACAGCGTCGATCCGTATCCGTCGCTCGCAGTGGAACGGAGTCGGGGAGAGACCATTCGACCCGCCTGACAGCCGCAACGTTCGTAGGCGACGTAGACCTCGTCATGGACGTTCGGTGAACGGGTGGATGCCCTCGAGTGGGCTGGCATCGAAGATCCCCAGGGGACCTGAGTCGGCCGAGCCCCGCGCGACGTGTCCCGTGGGACGATGGCCGAGGAGAGGATTGCCATGCGTGTCTTGGTCGTAGCGGTGCTCGCCTGTGCGACGGTGCTCGGCTCTGTTCTCATTGGGGCGCATACCTACAGGACCCGCACGCGGGTGAACGATGTCGTCATCGTGACAGGGCTCGCGAAGGACGACTTCACCTCCGACTTGATCGTGTGGCGAGGCTCGTTCGCACGAAGGGATGCGGTGCTCAGGTCCGCCTACGAGGCGCTCGCCCGAGACCTCGAGACGGTGCGAAAGTTCTGCGCGGCCAACGGCCTGGCCGAAAGCGAGGTCGTCTTCTCCTCGGTTCACATCGAGAAGCAGTTCGATCAGGTCACCGACCAGGAGGGGCGGACGCGTCAGGACTTCAAGGGCTACCTGCTCACGCAGACGGTCGAGGTCGAATCGTCCGACGTCGATCGAATCGAGCGATTCTCACGGAAAGTCACCGACCTCATCGAGGCCGGAGTCGAGTTCTACTCGGAACCGCCCGAGTACTACTACACGAAGCTCGGCGAGCTGAAGCTCGAGATGATCGCTGCGGCGACGAAGGACGGTCGCGAGCGAGCCGAGCGCATCGTCTCGAACGCGGGCGGGGTTCTCGGCCCACTTCGCTACTCGAGCCTCGGCGTGTTCCAGATCACTGCGCCCAACTCGAGCGCCGACTTCTCCTGGTCGGGTGCATTCGACGTCACGAGCAAACGGAAGACCGCATCGGTGACCATCAAGCTCCAGTTCGGATTGGCGTCGTGACGCGACGCCAGCCGTCCTGATCGCCGGCGTCCAGGGACCGACGAGGGAGCGTCGGCGCTGCTGGCACGTGGTCCGCCGGGTCGGCCGAGGGACTCGCCGGCCACCGAGCGTGCTGGAGCGCCGCGGTCGCTCGCGGCGACGAATCACGTCGCCCGGATCCTGCCGACCGATTCGCCTCGGATCGGTTAGACCGAGACCGCGCCAGCCGCAGCTCGTCGCCGGAGCTCGGAAGGCCCAACCCCAGACCTCGATCGAGGAACGCCATGGCGGACATAGCCAAGAACACGATTTGCCTCTGGTACGAACGCAACGCCGAGGAAGCGGCGAAGTTCTACGCCAAGACGTTTCCCGACTCGTTCGTCGGCGCGGTTCACCGCGCGCCGAAGGACTTTCCGTCGGGCTCGCAAGGTGACGTTCTGACCGTCGAGTTCACCGTGATGGGCATTCCTTGCATCGGTCTCAACGGCGGGCCCGCGTTCAAGCAGAGCGAAGCGTTCTCGTTCCAGGTCGCCACCGAAGATCAGGCCGAGACGGATCGCTACTGGAACGCGATCGTCGACAATGGCGGCCAGGAGAGCGAGTGCGGCTGGCGCAACGACAAGTGGGGAATCTCGTGGCAGATCACGCCGGTCGCGCTGACCCGGGCGTACACCAGCCCGGACCACGGCGTCGCCAAGCGAGCCTTCGACGCGATGATGACGATGAAAAAGATCGACGTCGCGGCGATCGAGGCGGCGGTTCGCGGCCAAGGCTGTGCTCGGTCTTCGAGACCGGTCGTTCCAGCAGTACATCACTGACGACCAAGCCTGCCGACCAGCCTGGACCGATCCGATGAGCCTGGACAAGTCGGCTACGCCTGAGACGCTTCGCGCGAGGCTTCACAAGCAACGCTCTGTGCCCGACTGGCTTTTGAGCTCCTTGCTCATCGTCCTGAGTCCGTTCGGTGGTTGCTTCGGTATGACGTTCGCCCGTCAGGCCTGGGACGAGGCCTTTTTCCCGAATGCGGTGCGCGACGGGCAGTACGGCATGGCCGTGATGTTCGGTCTCGCCCCGTGGGCGATGTTTCTCGGGATCGTGACCACCCTGACGCTACTGCGCCAGCGAGAAAGCCCCGGCGAGATCGCGTGGCTGGGGATGGCGGCGGGTGCGCTGGTGCTGGTGGTCCGGCTGCTCGAGCTCGCGTGGGCACGAAGCGCACTCGATCGTTCCTTCGCGCTCTTTCCCGTGCCGTGGGCGCTGGCGCTCCTCTTCTGGAGCGCGCGGCTGAGGTCGCGCGCCGGGCGCAGCCGGTCGGCGTGAGTGCCATGGGTTCGCCGCCGCTACGGGATCTCCACCGTACGTACCGATCGCGGCCTCGACGCCCGGGTGCGGCAGGCCTCCTCTGCGCCGTAGCGGTCTTGTGGGTCCTCGCGCCTCCGGTCGCAGCGGACGACTCGCGGATCTAGGTCACCGAAACCCGGCCTCCCGGGAACATCTCGTTGATCCGGCCCGTCTCGGCGCAGCGCCTGACCTGCGAGGTCGGCCCCACTCGGATCGAGGTGGGGGTTCCAGACCTTCTCGCCGCCATCGATGCGCGCGATCGCGACTGGGGCACGAAGAGCTGGAACATCGACTACTGGCGACCGATCCGCTCGAACCTTCAGGCCGAGGGTGAGTCGCACGTGGCGAGTTGCGTAACGCTCCGACCCGTTCTGGCGGATCTCCTCGAATCAGGGCGAGGGATCGTGCTCGACCCCGTCGACCATGCCCGCCTGGACCACCTCGTGGCGTCGAGCGTGTCCTGGCGCCGCAGCTCGCGCGCCGGACGGAGCGCTGGCGCTTCGCGGGTGTTCACCCGAAACGGTGGCCAGTACGAGCCCGGCGTCGGACCGGCTGGCTGCGGCTCGGACTGCGTTCTCGAGATCGTCGCCGGCGGGACCTGCGCCACGAGCGTGAAGTGACGCGCGGTCGCGTTGCGCGATGTCATCTCGGCGAGGGGAGTGGCGTCGCCTCGCGCCGCGCGTGCGACCTGCCGTTCCGTGCAACGTCCTGACGGGTGGCTCCTGCAGTTACCGCCGAAGCGACAGCCCTCCTGGCAAGCGGAACGAGCGCCGGCCGAGGGACCGGCCCGGCCTCCACGCACGGGCAAAGCGCCGCGGGCGGTTGCGGCGCAAGGCCGCGTCGTGACTACGATGGTCGTTGTGACACACCGCGCCATCGCCCCCCGGAGATTCGATGCCCTCGCTGCTCGTGCGCTCCTCGCCCCCCACCCACCCCCCGCGCTGTTCACTCGCTAGAGTCCTCGCTCTCACGCTTCCCGCGCTCGCGCTCGTCGCTGCCGCCGGCTGCGATGCGGGGCCGTGCGACGACTCGAACGGCTTTGTGTGCGCGCTGCCGTGGCCGTCGGACCGCTACCTGGCGGAGGACTCGGCCACCGAGACCGGCTATCGCCTGGCGTACGACTACCGCGCCCTCCCCACCAACGCGCTCGGGAAGGCGATCGACGTCGCGCCCTACGAGCGCCTCGACGGGATGAGCCCGGCGTCGCAGCTCCTGACGGTGCTGGTCCCCTCGCCCGACCTCGACGCGAGCGGCGCCGCGCGGCAGGAGTCGATCGCGCGCTCGCTCGAGGCGAGCTCGCCGACGGTGATCCTCGACCTCGAGAGCGGCGTGCGCATCCCGCACTGGACGGAGCTCGACGTGCAGGCGGATTCGGACGCGACGCGCGTCCTCTACCTGCGCCCCGCCGTCCGGCTCCTCGAGAACCGCTCGTACGGTGTCGCGATCCGCAACCTCGTCGACTCCTCCGGCAACCCGGTCCCGGCGCCCGACGGCTTCGCCCAGCTCCGCGACAAGGCGTCGCTCAGCTCCACCGACCTGCGCAACCGCCAGGCCGCGTACGAGCACCTCTTCAGCGCCCTCGAGGCGTCCGGCCTCGACCGCACCGAGCTCCAGAGCGGGTGGCAGTTCCACACCGCGTCGGGTGACGCGATCCGCGGCGACCTGATGGCGATGCGCGCCGACGCGCTCGCGCGCCTCGGCCCCGACGGGCTCGGCTGCACCATCACATACTCCGAGTCCAACCGCGGCGGGCAGATCTGGCGTTACGTCGAGGGCACCTTCACGGCGCCGCTCTACATGACGAGCCAGAACCCGCCCGCGCTCTTGGTGCGCGACGCCGACGGCAAGCCCGTGTTTCAGGGGATGGTGCAGGTGCCGTTCATCGCCAACCTCCCCGCGACGCTGGCCGATGCACCGGGCGGCGCCGTTGCTGGACCCCTCGTGGCGTTCGGCCACGGGTTGCTTGGCAACGCGAAGAGCTACGTCGACAGCCCCTCGCTGCGCGACGTCGCGAACCGCTTCGGCGTGGTCGTGGCGGGTACCGACTGGGCCGGGATGAGCACCAGCGACCTGGGCGCCCTCGCCGGCATCCTCATCGACGCGTCGCAGTTCCCGTACATGACCGAGCGCCTGCAGCAGGGGATGATCTGGCAGATCGCGCTCACCCGCGACCTCGCCGGTGGGTGCCGGACCCTCCCCGAGCTCACGGCCGGCGGCACGCCGCTCATCGATCCGTCGCGGCGCTACTACGCAGGCGGCTCGCAGGGCGGGATCTTCGGCGCCACGGTCACCGCGCTCTCGCCCGACATCGAGCGCGGCGCGCTGTTCGTGAACGGCTCGAGCTTCGGGCTCATGCTCGACCGCAGCATCGCGTTCGCGCCCTACTTCGAGATCCTGAAGCTCGCCTACCCGCGCCGCATCGACCGCGCGCAGATCCTGCCCATGGCGCAGCACCTGTGGGACTCGACCGATCCGGCGAGCTACCTGCCGTTCCTCGCCGACGGCCTCCCCGGCGGCAGCGGACCCAAGCAGATCGTCTCGATCGTCGCCGAGAACGACGCCCAGGTGCCGCCGCTCGCCGGCGACCTCGCCGCGCGCACCGCGGGGCTCACGACGATCCGCGGCTCGGCGCGCGAGCCGTGGGGAGTGCCGGTCGCGGACGCGCCGTTCGCCGGCTCGGCCTTCGTGTCGATGGATTGGGGCGACCGAGGCGTGCCCTACGGCAACGTGCCGCCCGCCCACGACGACGGCGGGCATGGCAGCGTGCCCTTCACCGACGCGTCGCTCACGATCGCCCAGCACTTCCTGGAGACCGGCGTGGTCACGATGCCGTGCAGCGGAGTGTGCGACCCGGGGTGACGAGCGGCGGGCGAGCTCACGCTCGCCCTACCCCCCCGCGCCCCGCCCGCCGGGCCCCGCCCGCCCCCCCCCCGGCCCCCCGCCGGGCCCCGGGGGCGGCCCGCCCCCACAGCCTCGGGGATCGGAGCATAGGGGCGGGCGTGAGCCCGCCCGCAGCTAGCCCGGCTGCGACCGGCTTCCAGCTTGGAGGCGCACGCCTCGCCGTGCGCGGCCCCGGATACGCCGCGGTCGGAGAGCGCCTCGCGCCAGCGTCATCCCGGCGCTTCAGAGCCCGGAGTGCCCATCTCGATCGAGGATCACCATGGCCGACATAGCCAAGAACACGGTTTGCCTCTGGTACGAACGGGACGCCGAGGAAGCGGCGAAGTTCTACGCCACGACGTTCCCTGACTCGTCGGTCGGCGCGGTCCATCGCGCGCCGAACGACTTTCCGTCGGGCTCGCAGGGTGACGTGCTGACCGTCGAGTTCACGGTGCTGGGCATTCCTTGCCTCGGGCTCAACGGCGGGCCCGGGGTCAAGCACAGCGAGGCCTTCTCCTTCCAGGTCGCGACCGCCGACCAGGCCGAGACGGATCGCTACTGGAACGCGATCGTCGGCAACGGCGGCAAGGAGAGTGCCTGCGGCTGGTGCGAGGACCGCTGGGGACTCTCTTGGCAGATCACGCCGATCGCGTTGACCTGGGCGTACACCAGCCCGGATCGCGCCGCCGCCAAGCGGGCCTTCGACGCGATGATGACGATGAAGAAGATCGACATCGCCGCGATCGAGGCGGCGGTTCGCGGACCAGGCTGAGCTCGGCCTTCGAAACTCTCGCACCAGCCGGAGACCGCCGCCGGTCTCCACTCGGGACGGTGGACGATGCGAGCTCGGGGTCGGGCCGGTGGGATGCGGCTCGGATTGCGTTCTCGCGATCGCTCAGACCTTCCTCGAGACCGGCGTCGTCACGATGCCCTGCGACGGCGTCTGCGACCCGGGTGAACCGAGCGCGAGCGCGCTCGGGGCGCTAGCCACCGGCGCGCCCCGCCAAGCGGCCCTTCGAGCGCCGCTGAACCGCGATCCCGGGTCCTTCCGGGACCGCTCGCTCACGCAGAGCCAAGAGGGACCGCGACCACCCCGCTGGGCTGGCAAGCTTCTCGAGGTCCGTGCTTCGAATGGGCCTGAGATGCTCGCTCCCGCTTTCCGGCCGACTCCACGACTCACCGGCCTGAAGTACCTGGTTCGACGGAGATCGCGACCGCCTCGGTGTACGTGAGCTCGACCAGATCACCCGGGGACACGGCCGCCACGTTCTTCGGGTCGCGAGCCTGGACGACGATGTCGTCGCCGCCCGGACCGCGCAGGGTGACTCGGTTGGTGTTGCGGTCGATGGCCACGATCGTCGCCGTCACCGTGGCCGTGCGCGCGCCGGCCACCCCCGGCTTCTCGCCGAGCTTCGCACGCGTCCCAGCTTCGGCGACACCCGCACCCGGCGAGGCGCTGCCCGCCTTCTTCACCTCGAAGGCGAGCGACTCGTGGTACGAGGTCTTGACCACATCACCCACCTTCACCTGCGCGAGGTTCCGCACCTCGTCCCCGGCCTTGATCTTGAAGCGTGATCCGTCGGTCCGCTCCAGGGTGACCTCGCGAGTCGTCTGGTCGATGGCCTTGACCGTGGCCGTGGCCGTCACCAACCCCTCGCTCACCACTCCGCTGGGCAGCGGCGGAGGGGCTGACGCGGAACCTGCGCAGCCGGCGGCCGCGAGCGAGATGAAGAGCGTGAGTGTCGAGGCGGTGAGAGTTCGGCGGGTATTCATGTCGAGACCTCTTTCGAGAGCGGGTTGCCGCGCGGCGTGGAAGCGCAACGGATGGAAACCAATCGGGCACCGATGGTAGTGGGAGCGCAGCCGACGTGGAAGTCATCGGAGGCTGCGGAGAACCGGACGAAAGCGGCGACGGCGAGCGCGTGGATCATGATGCCGATGGCGTTCCGAGCGCCCACGGGGCGGGAGGCGATCAGGAGTCCGTCGTAGACCCATGCGAACAGGAACCCGCACCTGATGCCGGCCATCTGGGGGTCATTCCCTCGTTCGAGCGTCGTCGCAGCATGGCGAGGAGGTCGGGCATTCCCGCGAACGCAGTCCCGAAGCCGGCGATGATCCCGGCGATCTCGGAGCGCTGGAAAGGCCGCGCCAGCAGGCCGCCGAGTCCTCGATGCCGAGGTGCTGACAACCCGCGAGCGCGATCGGGCCGAGCACCGGACGGGCGAGCCGCAAGGTGCCGATCTCCGCCCGCGCCGGCGCCTCGTGGCGCGTGCCGCTCTCGACGGCGAGACCTGGAAGAAGTGGTACTTCCACGCACCCGGATCCACGTAGCGGCCGATTCAGTTCCCGCCCTTGCGACCCGGGCGATCGAACGCGGCGCCCTTCCCCACTCGCAGGACCTGCTCGGGATCGAGGAAGCCGTAGAGCTCGATGAGCTTGGCCACCAGCCCGGTCCAGCCGGTCTGATGGCTGGCGCCGAGCCCGGCGCCGTTGTCGCCGTGGAAGTACTCGTAGAAGAGGAGGTGGTCGCGCCAGTGCGGGTCCGTCTGGAATTTCTCGCTGCCGCCGTAGACCGGACGCCGCCCCTTCTCGTCACGCGTGAACGTCCGGGTGAGCCGGTCGGCGATCTCCTTGCTCACCTCGAACAGGTTCATCATCTTCCCCGACCCCGTCGGGCACTCGATCCGGAAGCTGTCGCCATAGTAGAGGTAAAAGTTCTGTAGCGCGCGGATGATGAGCGCGTTGACCGGCATCCAGATCGGCCCTCGCCAGTTGGAGTTGCCGCCGAACATGCCGGTGTTCGACTCGGCTGGCAGGTAGTCCACCCGGTGCCCCTGGCCGTCGACGTGGAAGACGTACGGGTGCTGCTCGTGGAACTTCGAGAGCGAGCGGATGCCGTAGGGGCCGAGGAACTCGTTCTCGTCGAGCATCTTCGCGAGGATCCGGCGCAGCCGTTCCGGGGTGACCAGCGCCGTGATGCCGCGGCTCGCGACACCGAGGTTCTCCGGGCCGGTCGGATGGATGGACTCGAGGAGCTCGGGCATGCGGCGCAGGCGCTGCCAGATCTGGGTCATCGCCCGCGGCACGCGCTCACGCTGCCAGGACTCGATCACCGTGGTGGCGCAGAGCGGCAAGAGCCCGACCATCGAGCGCACCTTGAGGCGGGTGGCGCTGCCGTCGGGAAGCCGGAGCAGGTCGTAGTAGAAGCCGTCCTCCTCGTCCCACATCCCCTCCTCACCGCGGCGGTTCATGGCCGCGGCGATGAAGTAGAAGTGGTCGGCGAACTTCACCACCATCTCCTCGTACGTGCGATCGTGGGCCGCGAGCTCCACCGCGAGCTCGAGCATGTTCTGGCTGAATAGCGCCATCCACGCCGTGCCGTCCGCCTGCTCGAGGTGGCCGCCGGTGGGTAGCGGCGCGCTGCGGTCGAAGACCCCGATGTTGTCGAGCCCCAGGAACCCGCCCTCGAAGACGTTCTTGCCGAGACGGTCCTTGCGGTTCACCCACCAGGTGAAGTTGAGCAGCAGCTTGTGGAACGCGGTCTTGAGGAAGTCGAGATCGGCCTCGCCGTGCAGGGCCTGCTCGGTGCGGTGCAGGAAGAGCGTCGCCCAGGCGTGAACCGGCGGGTTCACGTCGCTGAAGTTCCACTCGTAGGCGGGCATCTGGCCGTTCGGGTGAAGGTAGGCGCCGCGCAGCATCAGCTCCATCTGCTCCTTGGCGAAGTCAGGGTCGACGATCGCGAGCGGCAACGTGTGGAACGCCAGGTCCCAGGCCGCGTACCAGGGATACTCCCACTTGTCGGGCATGGAGATGACGTCTTCGTTCAGCATGTGGAACCACTCCGAGTTCCGGGCCGCGCGGAAGCCGGTGTGGAGTGGGTTCGAGTGGTGCTCGTCGAGCCAGTTGTCGCCATCGAAGAAGAAGAACTGCTTGCTCCACAGCATCCCGGCGATGGCCTGGCGCAAGACGCTGGCCGCGTCGGCGCTGACGGAGGGCGGGGTGACCGACGCGTAGAACTCGTCGGCCTCACGGATCCTCTCCGCGAAGATCCCGTCGAACTTCTTGCCGAACGGAGCGTCGTGGGTCCCTGCGGATCGGCTCGACAGCCTGAGCCGGATCACCTGGCTCTGACCGGCGCCGACCTCGACGGCGTAGTGCGCCGCGGCCTTGGTGCCCAGCCTGGCGGGGTTCACCGCGCCGGACTTGCCCTGCACGACGCAGTCGTCGATGCCGTCCTTGACGTAGAGGCTCTCGTTCGGCTGGCCGGGGAAGAGCAGCTCGTGGTTGGTCTCGTTCTCGGTGAAGAGAAGCGGCACCTCGCCGTCGCACGAGAGGACCAGCTCGCCGAGCACCGGGTGGGTGGCGGCGATCGCGCTCGTCCCGGCCGGGGCCTTGATCTGCTCGAGGGTCGGCTTGCTGGCCGCCCGGTTCGAGTCGGCGATCCACTTCGACCAGTCGTTGCGGAACCACAGCGTCGGCAGCAGGTGCAGTGCGGCGGCCTCGGGACCGCGGTTGATCGCGGTGATCCTCACCAGGATGTCGTCGGCGTCGCCCTTGGCGTACTCGACGAAGACGTCGAAGTAGCGGTCACCGTCGAAGACCCCGGTGTCGAGGAGCTCGTACTCGAACTCCTCGCGCGAGCGCCGGCGGTTGGTCTCGACCAGCTCGGCGTAGGGGAACGCCGCCTGCGGGTACTTGTAGAGGTACTTCATGTACGAGTGGGTGGGCGTCGAGTCGAGGTAGAAGTAGTACTCCTTCACGTCCTCGCCGTGGTTCCCCTCGCTGTTGGTCAATCCGAAGAGGCGCTCCTTCAGGATCGGGTCTTTCCCGTTCCAGAGCGCCAGCGCGAAGCACAGCCGCTGCTTGTCGTCGGAGATCCCGGCGAGCCCGTCCTCGCCCCAGCGGTAGGCGCGTGAGCGCGCCTGGTCGTGGGTGAAGAAGTTCCAGGCGTCCCCGTTCTCGCTGTAGTCCTCGCGCACCGTCCCCCACTGGCGCTCGCTCAGGTAGGGGCCCCACTTCCTCCACGCGACTTTCTGGGCGCGAGCTTCCTCGAGCCGCAGCCGTTCCGCGGTCTTCATCGTGCTCTCCCCGCGCCCCGGGAGGCCGGCCACCGGCTCGCCTCACCGTTGGGACTGCGCGGCGCCGAGCTCCAGGGCACGATTCGGGAGCGACCGTACGTTCGCCCCGCTGTCGGGTGTGTATCAGAAGTCAACGGAAGCGGCGGGCTTCCCTTTCGGGAGGGCGCTCGCGGCGATCGTCGCGCGCGCGGCGCGAGTCCAACGGAGCGGGCGAGTCCGAGACCGTTTCCAGTTCCTGCTCGGCGCGCGGCCGCTCTGCAGGTCGGTCGTCGCAGGTGCCCGGATCGCCTCGCCAGTCGGCGCGCCGCCGGGCGCGGCGTCCCTCGTCGCGGCGCGCCGCGAAGAGGGAGCGCGGGCAGGTACGCCATGCACCGCAACTGGCGTCGCACGCTGGCCATGTACCCAGAACGCGATCACGGCCGAGCTCGAGGCGCTGAGGCTGGGACTCGAGGACACCCGCCCGGGTCTCCAGATCGACCGCTTCTACTTCCTCGAGGATCAGACCGTGGTCGGGGAGAAGTGCGTCACCGTGAAGTGCGCGGGAGGGTACGGCTACGGGTACCACGACTCGTGTGGCTGGCTGGTGCCGGTCGACGAGTCGATCGGGACCTTGGTCGTCGACGTGATCGATCGGGAGAACGAGGAGCTCGTGCTCCGCGGCGTGGACCAATCCACGCTCGAGGAGGGCTCGGAGGGCGACCAGCTCGAGGCGAAGGTCGACCGCGCCATGGCCGAGATCTTCGCGCTGTACGGCGAGCAACTCGCGGGCTGCCCGGCCGGATTTGCGGGCCGGGCCGGCCGAGCGACCGACCGGCCTCCAGGCAGGGGCGGACCCGGCACGATCGCTCACGCCGAGCTCGGTCAGCTCGGAGGGCGCTTCGCTTGGTCGATCTCTCCACGATATCAGTCCGGCTGGATGACTCTCGAGAGCCACGCGCCGCCCCCGCTACTGGTCGCGCTCGGCCTCGCGTTCCTCCTCGGCGCGGCCGTGCTGGCCTGGGCCGCCTCGCCCGCGAACCTTCACTTCACGCGCGTCGACGCGGCTTCGGTGCAGTTGACGATCGAGTCGCGGCTCTTCGGCTTGGTCCCGATCGCCAGCGAGCGCATCGAGGGCGTCCAGTCGGCGTCGCTGGTGAGCGGGCGGCTCCCCGACTCGGGGTGGTCGCGGTCGCACACCCCGGATCACCTGATCTTCGACACCGCGACGGGGCAAACGCGCCACCACCAGACTCTCCGGCTCTTCACCACCAGGCTCAGCGAGATCCGCGTCTTCCTCGCCGACGCATCGCGACCCGAGCTCCGCCTCTCGAGCATCGCGGACACGAGGGAAAGCGTCCGCTTCATCGTCGCGCAGCTCTGCGTGATGCTTCTCGCCGAGCTGGGAACACTCCTGCTGGTGCTCGGAAAGCGCGGTCTCTTCCCGAATCCGTATGCCGGGGTCGGCCCGCACCCCTCGGAGAGTTGACCCGGGGCTCGCCCGCGAGGCTGGCGCAGGTGCGCTTCGCCGGACCGCCGGGAGGCGGTCCCTCCGAAACCCGTCAACCGGCGCAGAGGGCCCGACGCCGTCGGGGGCCGGCGATCGCTCGGCGCTGGCTAGCCGAGCAGCGGCGCCAGCTTCTCCCAGGTCGTGACGGGCGCCGCGCAAGCGCGGTTGCGGCACACGTAGACGGCGGTGTCGCCGGGGATCGCGCGGCGGTCGCGGGCGAACGCGGGCGCGGGGGCGCCCTTCGACGGATCGAACGCGTACACGATCGCGCTCGGCAAGAACAGGCTACGCACCTTGGCGAGCAGCTCCTGGGTCTTCGGCGACGCGAGGTCGCCCGCGATCACGACCTCGGTTGGCCCCTGGCCGTAGACCTCGAACGCCTGGATCATCTTCGCGAGGCCGAAGGGCTGCTTCATCATCGACTCGGCATATAGGTCGAGGGTGCGCTCCGCGGCCTCGAGGTAGCGCTCGTCCTCGGTGAGCGCGTGCAGCCTGAGCAGCACGTGCACGGCGATGCCGTTGCCCGAAGGGATCGCGCCGTCGAACGCGGTCTTGGTGCGCGCGGCGAGCGGCTCGTGGTCGTGCGCCGTGAAGAAGAACCCGCCCGCCTCGCGATCCTCGAAGTGCTCGAGCAGCGCGTTGCCGAGCTCGCGGGCGCGGCTCGCGTACGTCGCGTCGAAGGTGGCGTCGAAGAGGTCGAGCAGGCCGCGCGCGTAGAACGCGTAGTCGTCGACGTAGGCAGGCAGCCGCGAGCGGCCGTCCTTCAGCACCGCGAGCAGCCGACCGCGCTCGTCGCGGAGTCGCTCCCACACGAACTCCGCGTTCTTGCGCGCCGCGGCCACGTAGTCGGCACGGCCGAACGCGGCTCCGGCGCGCGCCAGCGCCGAGAGCATGAGCCCGTTCCACGCCGTGAGGATCTTCTCGTCGCGCCCCGGGTGGACGCGCCGCGAGCGCACGCTCTTCAGGATCTTCCGCGACGCGGCGAGGCGCCGTGCCACCTCCTCGGGGGTGATCTCGAAGAGCTTCGCCGCCTGCTCGTCGGTGACGAGGCGGTTCAAGATGCTGGCGCCTTCCCAGTTGCCGCCCTCGCTCACGTCGTAGACACGCGCGAAGAGCTTGGCCTCGTCGCGACCGAGGATCCCCTCGAGCTCGGCGCGGCCCCACACGTAGAACTTGCCCTCGACCCCCTCGCTATCGGCGTCACGGGTCGAGTAGAAGCCGCCCGAGGCGTCGGTCATGTCGGCGAGCACCCAGTCGAGGGTCTCCTCGGCGACGCGCTCGTAGTCGGCGTTGCCGGTGGCGAGGAACCCCTCCAGGTAGAGCTCGGCGAGCAGCGCGTTGTCGTAGAGCATCTTCTCGAAGTGCGGCACGAGCCAGCGCTCGTCCGTCGAGTAGCGCGCGAAGCCGCCGCCCAGGTGGTCGTAGATGCCGCCCGCGGCCATGCGGTCGAGGGTCACCGTCACCGCGTCGAGGAAGCGCTTCTCGCCGGAGACCTTCCACGCTCGCAGGAAGAGCTCGAAGACCAGCGTGTTGGGAAACTTGGGGGCCTGGCCGAGCCCGCCATGGTGCTGATCGACGGCGCGGACCAGCGCGTCGGCGGCGCGCACCAGCAGATCGCCGGGGACGTCGCTGTCGCTGGCGACGAGCTGGTTGGCGCGCTCGACGCCGTTGGCGATCTGGTCGACGGCCTTGTGGATCTCGCCGCGACGCTTCTTCCAGGTGTCGCTCAGCGACTCCAGGATCTGCTTGAAGCCGGGCATCTGGTGGCGCTGCTCGGGCGGGAAGTAGGTGCCGCCCCAGAACGGCTTCCCTTCCGGCGTGCAGAACACGTTGAGCGGCCAGCCGCCGTGGCCGGTCAGCATCTGCACCGCGTTCATGTAGATGTGGTCGAGGTCGGGGCGCTCCTCGCGATCGACCTTGATCGGCACGAAGCGCTCGTTGAGCAGCTTCGCGATCGCCTCGCTCTCGAAGCTCTCACGCTCCATGACGTGGCACCAGTGACACGCCGAGTAGCCGATCGAGACCAAGAGCGGCTTGTCCTCGCGGCGCGCCTTCTCGAGCGCCTCGGGTCCCCACGCGTACCAGTCGACCGGGTTGTAGGCGTGTTGCTGGAGGTAGGGGCTCGTCTCGTGGATCAGGCGGTTGGGCGTGCGGCCGGCGTGCGCCGAGCTCGACGGGTCATGCGTTGCGCTCATGAAGAAGGCTCCTCTGCGAGGACGGCGAGTCGGGCGCATCCGCGGCGTCGGCCGCGAGCGCGGTGAGATCGTGGAGGCGCCACCAGCCCTCGCGGACCAGCCACGGCAAGGCGGTGACGACGAAGAGCGCCGCGCCGCCGCGCATCACGAGGCGCAGTGACGTGTGATCGGCGACCAGCCCGGCGGCGAAGCCCGCGAGCGGCATCAGCCCCGTGAACATGAGCCCCTGGATGCTCATGACGCGGCCGCGCAGCTCGTTCGGCACGATGATCTGGATCAGTGTGCCCGCGAGACCAAGGCCGGTCGAGGTCCCGAAGCTGAGCAGCGCGACGACCGGCACCGCCTGAGCGAGACAGTGCGCGAACGAGAGCCCCGCGAGCGCGGCGCTGATCCCCACGCTGGTGCGCACCAGGGTGCGCCCGCGGTGCTCGGCCGGGATCGCCACCAGCACGAACGCACCCGTGAGGGCACCGAGGCCGCCCGCGGCCATGAACGCGCCGAGCCCCGCCTCGTCGGCGCCGAGCGCGGTGCGGACGAAGAGCGGCGGGAACACCACCGCGAACGGGAACACGAAGGCACACACGAGCGCGGTGAAGCCCATGAGCGGCAACAGCACCGGATGACGCCGCACGTAGTCGATGCCGTCGCGGATCGCGGCGAGTGGACGGCGCCGCACCGAGGCGGCGCACCGGCGGGCGGATCCAGAGCAGGCTCGCGACCACCGCGAAGTAAGACGCGCCGTTGGCGAAGAACGCGAACGCGGTCGAGGTGGCGGACATGACCAGCCCGGCTAGGAACGGACCAATCAGGCGCGCGCCGTGGAAGATCGACTGATTGAGGGCGATCGCCGACGGGATGTCCTGAGCGGGAACCAGCTCGGGTGTGAGCGCCGACTGGGCCGGCAGGTCGTACGCGATCACCACGCCGGTGACGAGCGCGAGGCAGAAGACGCCCACCATCGTGAGGTGGCCGGTCCACACCAGCGCGCCGTAAGCGAACGCCACAGCGGCCAGCAGCACCTGGGTGACGATCAGGATGTCGCGGCGCGAGTGGCGGTCGGCAGCGGCGCCGCCCGCGAGCGAGAGGCCCACCATCGGGATCGACGCCACCAGCGAGACCAAGGCCAGAGTGCCGTTTCGCGTCGTCAGCGACGACACCGCCCAGCCCTGCGCCACCTGCTGCATCCAGGTGCCGACCAGCGAGATCGCCTGGCCGACCCAGTAGACGCGGAAGTCGCGGTGCGCGAGCGCCGACCAGCGGCGCGACGAGGCGAGCGCGGACATCCGCGCAACATATCCAAAAGCCCACCCGACCGAGCGGATCTGCGCTGGACGCGTCGCGGTGCCCGCGACGCACACCGTGACGTACGATTCGAGGCGATGAAGAACGCGATCGGCGTACCCAGCGTTCGAAGCAGCTTCGCGATCGTCGCGCTGACCTTCGCGATCGTGGCGTACGTGGTAGGGGGCTCGCTCTTCCTCGCCAAAGCGATGTTCGTGTTCACGACGGGGGCGGTTCCGGTTTTGCGCGGGCCGGTCTACGTCTCGATCTGCGGGCTCGAATGGAGAGCTGAGCAGGAACGCGCTGTACTGGTTGCGTTTCTGATCGTGCCGCTCGTCCACTCGCTGCGCCTTCTCATCTCTCGGTGGCGTGCGCGAGGCCGCTGACGACGCAGGACAGAGATCGACGAACGGTGCCACGCGCACGCCATCGCGCCTCGCCGGGCACGCGGCGCGTGCCCCTCCGGCGCCTGCGTCGATCTCGAAGGGGCGGGGCCCGCCCCCGCCCTCGGCGGCGGCGGCCCGCCGGAGCCGGGCCCTCCAGACCGGGATCGACCGTCCCGGCGAAGTCAGCGGCGACGCGGATACGTCCGACGGTGGTGCGGGTCGGTGACGGAGCACCGACGCTCCAGCCGCTCGAGCAGGCTCGAGTGGCCTCGTGCGCGGCCGCTCCGTCGGCCGCCAGCACTCGACCGCGGCGTGAACGCCATCGCGGTCCCTCGCGACGCCGTTGGAGCGCCGCTACGCCGGGTCGGTGAAGTGCTCGAGCTGGGCGTGGATCTCGCTCCAGGCGCCGGTCAGGACCTGCACACCGGGGAGCGCGTCGATCACGCGCCGCGCGTAGCTGCGCTTCATCAGATTGCTCTGCAAGAGCAACACGATGCCGCGATCGGTGCGGCTGCGCACCAGCCGTCCCACGCCCTGCTGGAAGCGCAGCAGCGCGCGCGGCAGCGTGAAGTCCTCGAACGCATCTCCGCCGCCCTCACGCACCGCCTCTTCGCGGGCCTGGTGGAGCGGCTCGCCGGGGAAGTCGAACGGCAGCCGCTCGATCACCACGCACGAGAGCACGTTGCCGGGCACGTCGACCCCTTCCCACAAGCTGCGCGAGCCGAGCACCACCTTGCGGCCGCCCTCGCGCAGCGCCTGCACCAGCCGATCGCGTCCCCCGCCCGGCCCCTGCACCAGCACCTCGATGTGATCGTCGCGCAGCGCCTTGTCGAGGCGCTCGCCGACCTGGTCGCGACGGCGGTTGGCGGCGAAGAGAGCCAGGGTGCGCCCGCCGAGGGTGCGGGTGACGTCCGCCAGCACCCGCGTGACGTCCGCCACGAAGGGCTCGCCGGCGTTGACGTCGGCCAAGTCGTCGGGGATGCCGAGCACCATCTGGTGCGCAAGATCGAACGGGCTCGCGAGCCCCAGGAAGGGTGCCCTCTTCTCCGCGGGGAGACGATCGAAGCCGAGCCGGCGCGCCACGTAGGCGCCCGGCCCCTCGGCCCCGAGCGAGAGCGTCGCCGAGGTGAGGACCACCGAGCGGAAGCGGCCGAACAGGTTCTCGAGCACCAGGTCGGCGACCGACACCGGCGCGCGGTGGATGCGCTGGGTGCGCGTGCCGCGCTGGTCCTCGACCTCGATCCAGTGCACGTAGCCCGCGTCACCTTGCTCACCGAACGCGGCGTCGAGCAGCGTGCTCGCGGCCTCGAGGGGCACCGCGATGCTGGCGAGCTCGCGCGCCTGGCCCTCGCCCGGCCCACCGAAGCCGAGCCAGTCGATCATCCCCGAGACCTCGCGCAGCAAGGCACCCACCACGGCGACCCAGTCGGCCGAGCGCTGGGCGAGGTCGCCGTGGGTGGCGAGCGCGCGCACCGCGGCCGTCAGGCGCAGCGTCTTGCGCCCTCCTCCGGTGCCCTTCACGCCGCCTTCGTAGAGCAGCCGCTCGGCGGTGAAGCGGATCGGTCCCACTGCGGCGGCCGCGCGCTGCGCCGCGGAGCGCGCCCGCGCGAGCCAGGCGTCGGCGCGCTCGCCAGCACCGGCCTCGTCGGGAGGGAGCGTGCGCGCCACCCGCGCGGCGCCATCGAGGAGGCCGCGGCTCTTGCCCTTGCCGAGGAGCTCGTCGAAGAGCCGCGCCAGCGCCCACGGGTCGAACACCGCCGACCACCGGCTGGTCGCCGCATCCTCGAGCCCGTGCGCCTCGTCCACGATCAGGTTGCGCGTGGTCGGGTAACGCTCGGGCCACAAGAGCGCGAGCGCGTGATTGGTGACGATCACGTCCGCGGCGTGTGCGTCGCGCAGCGCGTGTTGGTAGAAGCAGCCGTCGCCGCGCCGGCAGGCACTCCCCGAGCACGACGCGGCGGTGGAGCGGATGCGATCGACGACGCGCGCGGCCGCCGGCCCCTGGATCGAGTGCCAGGGCATGAACCGCTCCAGGTCGCCGTCGGTGGTGAGCTCGAGGAACGACGCGGCGTAGGCGCGCAGGAGGCGCTCGGTCTCGCCCTCGGTGACCTCGGGCGGCGCGTCGAGCCAGCTCAGCGCCCGACGCGTGCACAGGTAGTTCTCCTGCCCTTTGAGGACCGCCCACACCAGCTCACCGCCGACCGCGGCGCGCGCCCGCGGCAGCTCCTGACCGGCGAGCTGGTCCTGGAGGTTGCGGGTGTGGGTGGCGATCACCACGCGCACCCCGTTGGCGCGCGCGAAGAGCGCCGCCGGCACCAGGTACGCGAGGCTCTTGCCGACGCCAGTCGGCGCCTCGATCATCAGCGACTGGCCCGCCGAGAGCGCCTCCCCCACCGCGAGCGCCATCTCGAGCTGCTGGGGTCGCGGCTCCCACGCGCCGAGCTCCGCCGCGAGCTCGCCCGACCCGGCGAACGCGCTCCGCACGTCGCCGGGGGCGACCGGAGCGTAGGTGTCGGGTTCGTCGCGCTGCTCGACGGCGCGCGACGACACCGCGACCGGCGGCGACGGGGCGGCGCTCGACCGCTTCGCGCAAGCGCTCGAACACTGGGATCCAGCCCCACCGGGTACCACCCAGGATCGAGAGCACGCGCTCGACGAAGCCGCGCCGGCGGTGCTCGATCACCGAGCTCAGTACCGCGAGCGTCACCTGCAGGCAGTCGAGCGCGTCCTCGAGCCCACGGTGGACCTCGTGATCGCGCACCTCGTAGACACGCGCGAGGTGGCCGAGGCTGCGGCGCACGTCGGATCCACGCACCAGCCCGGCGAGCTCGAGCGTGTCGAGGTACGGGTTGGGGATCTCGCGTCCGAGCGCGGCGGTCAGGAACTCGCGCTCGAAGCGGGCGTTGTGGGCGAGGATCGGCGAGTCACCGAGGAAGGCCAGCAGCTCGGGGGCGACCTGATCGAAGGTCGGCGCGGCTGCGACCATCGCCTCGTCGATCCCGGTCAGGCGCGTGATCGCAGCCGGGATCGCGAGCCCCGGCTTCACCAGCGTGCGATAGGTCCGGGCGATCTCGCCGTCGATACACTCGACCGCGCCGATGTCCATGATCCGGTCCCGGCTCGAGCTGAGCCCCGTGGTCTCGAAGTCGAGGGCCACGTACCGCCCGGGCAGGAGCGGGCGCGCGAGCGGTGAAGGAAGGGTCATGGGCGCGTGACGCGGGGAACGGTCGAGATCGAGGGGCCGTCGAGCGCGCGCTGACACGCGCTCGGGCGATCGGGCCACCATACGCGAAAAAGGCCCCGTCGCCACCCGGCGACGGGGCCACTCGCGCGACGCGCCGTGGCGTGCGACCGTTTACTTCGAGCGCAGGTCCACGCGTCGGTTCTGGGCGCGGCCGTCCGGTGTCGCGTTGGTGGCGATCGGCCGCGTCTCGCCGAAGCCGACCACCTCGATCCGGCCGGGATCGATACCCGCGGCGACCAGCTCGGCCTTCACCGCCTTGGCGCGGTCGATGCTGAGCCGCTGGTTCGAGGCGTCCGAGCCGACGCTATCCGTGTTGCCCTCGGCAACCAGCATCATGTGCGGATCCTCGCGGATCTGCCGCACCGCCTCGCGCACGATGTGCTGCGATTCGGGCGTGAGCACGTGCTTGGCGGTGTCGAAGTAGACCGACTGGCGGACGTGGAAATCGACCGGGCCGGAGACCAGCGGCGCGGGCGCCGACGGCACCGCGTCGGGGCACCCATCCTCGTCCCGGTAGCCGTTCACGGTCTCGGGGTCGTCGGGGCACAGGTCGTCGACGTCGAGGATGCCGTCGTGATCGCGGTCGGCGCAGCTCACGAGCTGCTCCTGGGCCTTCTTGGCATTCTCCTTCGCCACCGCGAGCGCGTCCTGCGCTTCCCAGTAGTCGCGCTCGGCGTACTCTTCGTCGAAGAAGTCGAGGTTCGACTCGGCGGTCGCCATCTCGCGTGGCGCACACCGCTCGGCCTGCTGCGCCTTGAGCTGCTCGAGCTCGCGCGAGAGGTCGTCGGCCTGCGACTTCATGAGCCCGGCGTTGGTGCAGCCGCCCGAGCCCACCAGCACGGCGGACGCGATCAGCAGCGCGACGACGCCACCGATGACGGAGGTCACGCGCGTGGTCTTCGCCCGGAATACGAGAGTGCTGCTCATGCGACTCATTCGACTGTCCTCGTCGTCGCGTTCGACGTCGTTGGGAGGTTGGACGGGCGAAGCCTTCACTTACCGTTCTCGGGCTCGGGCTGGACGACAAGCTCCGGCTCACGCGGCGCGGCGGGAGGCGCCGGCGGCGGGGCCACCGGGGTGACCTCCATGTCGCCGCTGCCGGTCGTCGGTGCCGCCGGTGCGCTCGCGGACGGCGCGGTCTCGGCCGGCGGGATCACGGCGCCGACGGCGGCCGCGGGGGCCGGGATCGCCAGCGCACCGCTCAGGTGTGCCTGAGACTTGCGCGCGAAATCGCGGGCCGACGCAAAGTCGGACTCCTTGTTCTCGATGCGCGCGCGATCGAGGTAGCTCTGGCCGAGATAGAACTGGTACGGGTTCGACTGTTCGAGACCCTGGGTCTTGGCCGACTCGAAAGCGCTCTCGGCGGTACCGAGCGCGTCCTGCGCTTCGAAGTAGTAACAGCCGGGGAGCGCCGCGAGACACGTGAGGGCCACGGCCCAGATTCGAGTGCGCGTCACGGAAACCTCGTCTTTCCCAATTTTTTCGGGGACATCGAGCGTGGTTGCAGGTACCACCCCAGGCCCGGCGATGTCAAGGCGGATCGATCGTCCGCCGTGCGTTTTGCACGCTCGGCCGACGCGGGAGGTAAGCGTCGTCGCCGGGGTGAGACGCGGCTCACAGAGGAGGTTCGCCGACCCCGGTGCGAGCGACCGCCAGCACGTCGACTCGCCGAGCCCCCGCCTGGCGCAGCGCCGCCGCGCAGGCGTCGGCGGTGGCGCACGTGGTGACGACATCGTCGACCAGAAGCACCGCGCCACCGGAGATGGCGCGTGGGCGCGCCACCCGGAACGCCCCGCTCACGTTGCGACGCCGCGCGGCGCGTGACGAAGCCGCCTGTGTCGTGGCGGCGGCGCGGCGCGCGAGCGCTCGCGGCACGTATCGCAGGCCCCTGGCGCGCGCATACCCGCGCGCCAGGAGCGCGGCCTGGTTGAACCCACGGTGCCTGAGCCGCGCGGGCGCGAGCGGCACCGCCACGACGGCATCGGGGCGCTCCGCGGCGAACGGATCCCGGGCGACGAGCAGCTCGACGAGCGGCGCCGCCAGCGCATGGACGCGGTCGTACTTGTAGCGCTGGATGAGCGTGTGAACGGTCCCGACGTAGGGTGCGACGGCGCGGGCGCGGTGGAAGCGCCGCGGCTGCGCCCTGCACGTCGCACAGAGCTCCCGGGCGCCCGGGCGTGGCACCCCGCACACGCGGCACACCCGCACCGCGAGCCGCGGAACCGCGGCGAGGCAATCGGCGCACAACGGCCCGCGGATTCCGGCTCCGGTGGCGCCGCACAGGTGGCACGCGGCGGGCAGCACCAAGGCCCAGAGGTCGGCGAGCAGCGCGCGCATGGTTCGCGAGCCGAGAGCAAGCGGCGCGCCGAGCGCCCGGCGGGCCTCGGCGCCACAGCGGTCGAGCGGCGCGCCCGCCGCCCGGGGATCACACCGTGGGAAGCGGACCGACGCTCGCCACCGACTTCTCCTGCGCCTCGATGTCGAGACGCGCAGCGCTGCGCAAGGTGTCCCACTCCCCGCAGGCCTCACAGCGGGCGCCCCAGGTGGTGGTGCTGGTCGCGCACTTGCGGCACACGTAGCGTAGACCCTCGATCCGCACCGCCTTGCGGAACTCCTCGACAGCGGCGTCGAGATTCTTGCGGCGGTGAAGCGCCTCGCCCCGGAGCACCGAGAGCTCGAGGAAGTGGGCACCCGCCGATTCGATCTGATCGAACTGCTCGAGAGCCTCGTCGACCATCTCGAGCTTGAGGCAGAACTTTCCGTACATGAAGCGCAGCACGAGATTCTTGGCGTCGCGTGCGAGCGCCTCTTGGTAGATCTTCACCACCCGCCCGGGATCGCCCTGCTTGAGACACAGGCTCTCGAGACGGTCGAGCAGCACGAGCTGCGGCTCGACGCGGAAAGCCCTCTCCCACACCTTGAGGGCGTCGCCTTCTTGGCCCTTGGCGACCAACGCGTCGCCGAGGGTGACGGCGGCGGGAACGAAGCCCGGGTTGCGCTTCAAGATGTCGCGCAGCGCGGTGACCGCGTCGTCGACCTTGCCGTCGTCGATGCGGCGGCGCGCGACCTCGTAGCGCAGGAACGTGAGGCGCCCCGCTTCCCGCTCGAGGGTGGGGTTCTTCGCCTCGCGCAAGAGCCGGGTGAGGTGCTGCTGGGTGGTGTACGCTTCTTCCCAGTTGCCCTCGCGCTCGACCAAGTCACGCAGCGCCTCGAGCACGCCGACGCTGGGGCCGCTCTCGCGCAGCGCGCGGCGCAGCTCGCTGGCCGCCTCCGCCGGACGCCCGTCCGCTTCGAGCACCTTGGCCTTGGCGAGCGAGACCCGCACACTCGCCGGGTTCGCGACTCGCTCTGCCTCGAGCAGCTCGAGCGCGGTGGCGCGCTGGCCGGCGGCGAGGTGCAGATCCGCGAGCGCCAGGTGGCTGGCGGTGTGGGTGAGCGGGTGGCCGAGTGCGTGACCGAGCGCCTTGCGCGCCCGCGCCGGGTCCTTCCGCGCCACCAGGTCGAGCGCCTCCTCGAGCTGGTCGATCGCCACCTGGCCCTTGCGCGCGCCGCGCCCGACCTTGCCGCGCGCGAGCCAAGCCGGCACGTAGCCGACGGTGTAGGAGACCGCGAAGACCATCGCGACCCCGACCACCAGCACGAGCACCGGATAGACGGTGACCTCGAACGGCGCCTCGTAGTTCCACAGCGTGAGCCGCACCGAGTGACCGAGGACCTCCGGGTTCCACTTGGCGAAGAAGAAGAGATAGACGAACGCCGCCACGCCGACGACGAGCCCCACCATGATGCGGATCAGCTTGATCATGCCCGCCCCGTGCGCGCGTGCCGCGCCGATCGGTGCGACGAGGCCGGAGGCTTCCGGACCGGCGCCCCCTCACCGCAGGCGAGCGACGGCTCGCCATGGTGGTACCCCGTGCCGCTCTGGATCTGGAACGCCCGATAGAGCTGCTCGGCGAGCATCACCCGAACCAGCTCGTGCGGGAACGTCATTCGCGAGAGGCTTAACGTGAAGCGCGATCGGCTTGCAACCGACGGATCGAGACCGTAAGCGCTGCCGATCACGAAGGTCATCTGGCGCTCGCCCGCGCGCTCGGCGCTCGCGATCCGGGCCGCGAAGCCCTCGCTCGTGGACGTCTCGCCGTGCTCGTCGAGGGCGACCACGAGCGCCCCTGCGGGGATCTTCGCGAGCGCGCGCTCGGCCTCGCGGGCGCGACCGTCGGCGCGGTCGCCGGGCTCGGCTTTGACCTCCACCCACTCGACCGAGCGGGCACCGCGCATCCGACCCAAGTACTCGGCGAGCCCTTCCTTGACGAAGGGCTCGCGGGTGGCGCCGATGGCGATCACCTGGATCTTCACGCCCGAGGCGAGCCCCGCATCACAGCGCCTGGTCGCCCTGGTCGAAGGCGTCGGGGCCGACGCTCCCCGGGTCCTCGGGCAGATCCGGCAGGGCGAGCCGAGGCGCATCCGACCACAAGCTCTCGAGGTCGTAGACCGAGCGCTGCGGTGCGTAGAACACGTGCACCACGACGTCGCCGGCGTCCACCAGCACCCACTGGGCGCGCGACTCGCCCTCGGAGCCGATGATGGGGACTTTCGCGCCCTTCATGCCTTGCACCACGCTCTCTACGATCGCCTTCACCTGGCGGTCGCTGCGACCGCTCACCACCACGAAGAAGTCGGTGAAGGGCGAGCGTCCGCGCAAGTCGATCACGACCGGGTCCAGGGCCTTGCGGTCGTGGGCCCACTCGACGCACTTGAGCGCCAGCGCTTCGCCTTCGGGAGCCTTGGGTCGCGCCTCGGCGGCACGGCCCGACTTACGTTCAGCCACGTATCTGTCCCTCGCCGTACACGATGAACTTGCGGGTGGTGAGCTCTTCCAGACCCATTGGCCCGAAAGCGTGGAGCTTGGTCGTGGAAATGCCGATCTCGGCGCCGAGCCCGAGCTGGTTGCCGTCGGCGAAGCGGGTCGAGGCGTTGACCATCACGCAGCTCGAGCCGACCTCGCGCAGGAAGCGCTGGGCGCTCGCGTAGTCCTTGGTGACGATGCTCTCGGTGTGCATCGAGCCGTAGCGCTCGATGTGCGCCATCGCGTCGTCGAGCCCGTCGACCACCTTCATCGCCACGACCAGGTCGAGGAACTCCGCGGGCCAGTCCGCCTCGGTGGCGGCGCGAACCTCCGGCGCCAGCGCACGCGTGCGCGGGCAGCCCCGGACCTCGACCCCCTGCGCGACGAGCGCCGCGGTGAGCACCGGCACCATGGTGGGTGCGCACTCGGAATGGACGAGCACGGTCTCGACGGAGTTGCACACCGACGGCCGCTGGACCTTGCCGTTGATCACGATGTCGCGGGCCATCGTGACGTCCGCCGAGGCGTCGACGAACACATGGCAGACACCCTTGTAGTGCTTGATGACCGGGATCCGCGAGTGCTGCGCGACGAACCGGATCAGCGCCTCGCCGCCGCGGGGGATGATGACGTCGATGTCGTCCTCGGCCTCGAGGAGGTGCTGGACGGCGGCGCGGTCGGTGAACGGGAGGAGCTGCACGACGTCGGCGGGCAAGCCCGCCGCGGCGATCGCCTCGCGTGCGACCTCGGCGAGGGCAAGGTTCGACTCGATGGCATCCGAGCCGCCCTTGAGCACCACCGCGTTGCCGGCCTTGAAGCACAGCACCGCCGCGTCGATCGTCACGTTGGGCCGTGCCTCGTAGACGATGCCGATCACCCCGAGCGGGATCCGCATGCGGCCCACGAGGATGCCGTTGGGACGCCGCCACATGCCGGTGACCTCGCCGACCGGGTCGGGGAGCGCCACCACCTCGCGGACCGCGGCGGCGATGTCCCTCACCCTCTTCGCGTCGAGGGTGAGGCGGTCGAGCATCGCGGCGGAGGTTCCCGCCGCCCGCGCCCGCTCGAGATCGCGCGCGTTGGCTTCGACTAGCCGTGCGCTGTGTGCCTCGAGGGAGGCGGCGATGGCCTCGAGCGCCAGGTTCTTCTGCGCCGAGCCGGCCGCCGCGAGCGCGCGCGACGAGTCGCGCGCGCGACGCGTCAGCGCGCGCACCCGCTCGCCCAGCTCCATCGATCCGGTCATGACACCACTCACGTTCCCCACGGGTCCAGGGTCAGCACGAGGTCATCGCGATGAATCACCTCGTCGGTGTAACGGTAACCCAAGATCGCCTCGATCTCACGGGAATGCCGACCGCGAATACGCTCGATCTCGTCGGCGTTGTAGCTCGCCAGACCTCGCGCCACCTCGCGACCGTCGGGGCCGATCACCTTGACCGCGTCCCCCGAAACGAACCTGCCACGCACCTCGCGCACCCCTTTGGGCAGCAGGCTCTTGCCGTCTTGGACCAGCGCGCGGAAGGCGCCGTCGTCGATGGTGAGCTCGCCCTGAGGGCGGCGGGTGTAAGCGATCCAGTGCTGGCGGCTGGACACCCGCTTGCCGCTCGGCACGAACACCGTGCCGACGTCCTCGCCCGCGACCGCCGCGCGCAGGAGGCCCGGCTTGAGGCCGTTGGCGATCACCACCCACACCCCGAGGCGGCCCGCGATCCGCGACGCGTGGACCTTGCTCGCCATGCCGCCCCGGCCCAGCGACGACGAGCTCTCGCGCGCCAGAGCCTCGACGGCGGGGGTCACCTCGTCCACCCAGCCGAGGCGCGGCGAACCCGGGTGCAGGCGAGGGTCCTGCTCGTGCAGGCCGTCCGAGGTCGTGAGCAGCACCAGCAGGTCCGCCTCCACGACGCCGGTCAGCATCGCGGCCAGGCGGTCGTTGTCCCCGAAGGTCAGCTGCACGCCGCGGACGTTGAGGTAGCGCACCCGGTTGGCCAGGTCGCCGTGGGTGAGCAGCACCTGCGCGACCGTGATGCCGTGCGCCCGAAACGCCCTCCGCGTAAGCGTGCATGAGCACGCCCTGGCCGATGGCGCTCGCGGCTTGCACCTCGGCGATCGCGCGCGGGCGCTCGGTCCAGCCGAGCTTCTCCATGCCGCCAGCGACAGCGCCGGACGTCACCAGCACCAGGTCGAGCCCGCTGGCGTGGAGCGCGGCCATGTCGGCGGCCAGGCTGCGGATGCGCTCCGACCGCCCGCCTGTTCGAGGCTCGACAGGACACCGCTGCCGACCTTCACGACCACGCTACGGACCCGGGCCGGGAAGCCCTTGCGGGATGGTCGCGTGCTGCTCATGACGGCTCCTCGGCGCGCTCCTCGCCAGCGGACGCATCCCCGAAGCGGGTGTCACGATCGGCGGCGCGCGCCTCGCGCACCAGCGCCCACACCCGCCTCATCAGGAGCTCGACCCCCTCGCCCGTCGCGGCCGAGATCGGCACGATCGGGTGGCCGAGGGCTTCGAGGTCGGCGCGGCACGCCTCCAGCGCGGCGCGCGCCTCGGGGAGGTCGATCTTGGTGGGGACCACGAGGGTGGGCTTGCGCTCGAGCTCGGGATCGTAGGCGGAGAGCTCGGCATGCATCATCCGGTAGCTCTCGAGCGGCGGCGCGGGCGCGAACGGACCGAGATCGATGAGGTGCACCAGCACGCGGGCGCGCTCGACGTGGCGCAGGAACTGGAGACCGAGGCCCGCGCCTTGGTGGGCTCCCTCGATGAGGCCGGGCAGGTCAGCGAGAACGAAGGTCTCGTACTCACCGACGCTCACGACGCCGAGCATCGGCGCCTTGGTCGAGAACGGGTAGTCGGCGATCAGCGGCCGCGCGGCCGAGACCCGTGCCAGGAGCGTCGACTTGCCGGCGTTGGGGAATCCCACCAGCCCCGCATCCGCGAGCAGCCGCAGCTCGAGGCGCAGGCGCTTCGCCTCGCCGGGCTTGCCGGCCTGGGCCAGGATCGGCGCGCGTCGTGTGGAGGACTTGAAGGCGGTGTTTCCCTTCCCGCCCAGGCCGCCTCGCGCCACGACCAGAGTCTGCCCTTCCCGCTCCAGGCTGCCGATCTCGAGCTCGCGCTCGAGATCGATCACCCGCGTGCCCAGTGGCACGCGCAGCATCAGGTCCTCGCCCGCGGCCCCCGTCCTCTCGTTGCCGCCGCCGTGGGTGCCACGTCCGGCGCGAAAGACCGCCTGCGGGAACCGTAGCTCGAGGAGGGTCGTGAGGTGCCCGTCGGCACACAGCACCACGTCGCCGCCGCGGCCTCCGTTGCCGCCGTTCGGCCCGCCCTTGGGGTTGCGGCGCACGCGACGGAAGCTGACGCAGCCGTTGCCGCCGTCCCCCGACTGCACCTGGATCTCGACCTCGTCGACGAACTTCATGCTGCAGGCTCTCGGACCTTCGGGACCGGCCCACGGGACGCCATCGGAGAAAAGGCCCACCGCCTCTCGACGGTGGGCCCCTCGTCATCGCGCCCGGTGAGCCGGGCGGGCGGGCTCAGGCGTCCACGTGGACTCGGGTCCGCGCGCCCTTCTTGCCGAAGGTCTCGTACTTGACCGTGCCGGTCACCTTGGCGAAGAGCGTGTAGTCGCGACCCATGCCGACGTTGCGGCCCGGGTGCACGACCGTCCCGAGCTGGCGCACCAGAATGCTGCCGGCGGGGATGTTCTGGCCCGCGTACACCTTGATGCCGCGGTGCTGGCCGGGCGAGTCGCGCCCGTTGCGGCTGGAGCCCTGACCTTTTTTGTGAGCCATGGGGACGTCTCCTTCTCGCTTCGCGCCCGGCGCCGCGATCGCGACTGGCGGCGCTCACGCGGTCCCGCGGGACCGTTCGATCAAACCGGTGCTTGGATGCTCTGGATGCGGATCACCGTCTGGGCCTGCCGGTGACCGATGCGACGCGCGTACTTCTTGCGGCGCTTGTAGGTGAAGACGCGGATCTTGCGCCCACGGGTCTGGCGGACGACCTGCCCCACGACGCGGGCCCCGGCAACCGTCGGGCTGCCGACCAGCACCGCTTCACCGCCACCGATCATCAGGACTTGATCGAGGTCGATGGTGGCTCCGGGCTCGCCCGTGAGGCGCTCCACCGAGAGCATTTCACCTTCCTCGACGCGATACTGCTTCCCACCCGTCTGGATCACCGCGTACATCGAGCACTCCCCGTGCCGCGACCGACCGGTTGGCGTCGCGGTTGCAACACGTCGAATTCGCTTGAAAACGGGGGAAGCTAGCCGCCGAGCAAGTCTGTGTCAACCCTGCGCGGAGGTGGCCGGCAAACGCGCGGTCACGCGCTCGCCTCCCCCTCGATGAGCTGCAGGACCCCCGCCTGCCGCAGGCTCACCAGGCTCTTCAGCGTGTCGAGGTCGGTGAGCCCCGACTCGTCGCACACGGTGCCGACGCGCTTGTAGCGCTGCACCAGCAACATCACGTACTTGCCGTTGGCGTCGATCTGGCTCTCGAGCACTTCGTGCTCCGGCCACTCTCGGTAGAGGACGTCCTCGCCGCCGAGCTTGGCGAGGAGCTCGTCGTGCTCGATGCGCTGGAAGAGCGCGGTCATGGTCAGGTCCTCGACGTCGCCGAGATCCGGACCGACTCGCGGCGGCAGGCTGGTGAGCTCCTCGAGGCTGAAGCGCGCGCTGCTCCAGGTGAAGAGCCGAAATGCCGCCTTGAGCCCGATCTGGGGACCCGCGGCCGCGCTCAGGACCCTCTCGCCGGACACCACGATCTCGCCTCGCTCCGCGAACCGCGCCGCCTCGGTCGCTGCACCGGCCATTTCGGCGGAGCCGCCGCCACGGATCAGCGAGATCCGAGCGCTCTTGCCGTCGAGGCTCACCATCTGCAGGAGGTCCGCGAGCGGCGTGTCGGCCACGGTGCCTGCCACCGGCCCCTTGGCGGCCTGCGGAGCGGGCCCTTTGCCCACGCGCGCGAGGAGGTTGCGCACCCGCAGCACCACCTCGTCGCGATCGAAGGGCTTCGGGATGTAGTCGTCCGCGCCCATCTCGAGCCCCTGCAACCGCTTCGGCACGCCGTCGAGCGCGGTCAGGAACATGAACGGGATGTTGCGCGTCTCGGGACGGGCCTTGAGGAGCTGGCACAGGAAGAACCCGTCCAGGTTGGGCATCTGGATGTCCGAGACGATGAGATCCGGCTTGCGGCTCATGATGAGCGCGATGGCGCGGTCGCCGTCGTCCGCGGTCAGCACGTCGTAACCGGCGCTCGACAGCGCCTCCTTCATGGTGGCGAGGATCGCGCGGCTGTCGTCGACGACCAGGATCGTGGGCGTGGCCATGGGGAGCTCCGAGGTGGCGGCGGCGGGCCGACGCACCTTCTACCGGGTGGGCTCGATCGGGAGCAAGGCGATTCCGGACCCGCGTACCGCGGGTCTTGGCGCTCGCCTCACGCGAACCAGCCGGGGTCGAGCGAGGCGAACACGGCGTCCTCGCGCTCGAGAGCGGCCAGTCGCGCGTCGTCGATGGTTCCGCACTCGATTTCGGCGGCGAGCGAGGCGAAACGCGCGAGATGCTGGCGGAGCCGGCCCTCGGCGTAGCTCGACACGGTCTCCGCGCGGAGGATGAAGCTCCAGTCGCTCGCCATCGCGAGCAGCGCCTCGCGCGCAGCCTGCGCGAGCGCTCGCCCCTCGAGCGGCCCCGCTCCCAGGGCACGGCTGCGTGCCAGGCGGGTCATCCGCTCCGCGACGTCCCGCACCTCGCGCACCACCCAGGCGTTGCGCGGGTCGAGCCACGACTCGCGGTGCCCGCCCGCGCCCCACGAGGAGGGCGAGGGGGAGACGACCTGCATGCGCGACTCGGTGGCGAGGAGCTGACGGGGAGTGACGAGCGCGACCCCGCTCGACGGCGCCGCCGCACCGCGCACCACCGCGTCGAGGAAGCGCGGTCCCTCGAACCACCAGTGACCGAAGAGCTCGGCGTCGAACGGCGCGACGAAGAGCGCGGGCGCGCCCAGTCGTGGCGCGAGCTCGGCACCGCGCTCGCGACGTCCACGCAAGAAATCACGGGCGTGCTCCTCGGCGCGGCGCGCGGCGCGCTCGGGATCGTAGGGACGCTTGTGCTCGGAGCGGCGGTCGGTGACGGCGTGGACCTTGATGCCAGTCGGCCAGCCACGGCCGTCGGGGCCGAGCGCGGGCAGGAACGGCCGCAGGTCGCGTTCGTCGCCAAGATCCCGGTGGAACTCGCGATACGACGCATCACCGGGGTAGCCGGACTCGGCGCTCCACACCGCGTCCGACGATTCCGGATCGCGCGCGAGCATGGCGACGCCGTGAGGTGTGAGCACCGGCGCGTACGGTCCGCGAAGCGGCGGCGGGACCGCCGCGGCGAGGGCGTGGGCGTCGAGGACGCACCAGCGCACTCCGAGCTCGCGCAGGATTGGGTCGAGCTCTTCGTGGTAGCCGCACTCGGGCAACCAGAAGCCGCCCGCGGGCGCGCCGAAGCGGCGCGCGTGCTGTTCCAGCCCTAGCCCGATCTGAGCGCGTTGAGCGGGCACCAGGCCCGCCAGGTTGGGCAGGAACGCGTGGGTCCCGGCGGTGGTGAAGAGCTCGAGCTCGCCACTCCGCGCGACCTCCGCGAACGCGCCCACGACGTCGCCCTCGGTCGCCCGGTAGCGTGCGGCCGCAGCGCGGAAGCGCTCGCGGTGATGCTCGAGCGCGGGCACGAGCGCCGCGTCCGTGGCGCCGCTCGCGAG
Source organism: Deltaproteobacteria bacterium (assembly GCA_016713535.1). Lineage (GTDB taxonomy): Bacteria > JADJOY01 > JADJOY01 > JADJOY01 > JADJOY01 > JADJOY01. The sequence continues at coordinate 398,294 of JADJOY010000001.1, read as the reverse complement.
CTCACGGTCGAGCACCGCCATCGATCCGTCGAACCGCCGCCGCACGCGCGAGCGCAGCAGCGGATCGTCCAGCATCGCCACCAGCGTCGGGCTCAGGCTGAGCGCCAGCGCATAGGGCACCCGGTCGCTCTCCCAGCCCTCGAGCGCCTCGAGGAGCGGCAGGTAGGACTCCGCGAGCGCCTGGACCAGCCACGCTTCCTCGAGGAGGTCCTCGCGGTCGGGGTGCCGGACGTACGGCAGGTGAGCGTGCAGGATCAGCGCGAGGCGAGCTGCGACCATGCCGGGAGGTCGCGTCCGCAGCGGTTCAGGACTTGGGCTTGCGCAGCGTCTCGAGCGCCTTCTGCACGGTCCATGCCCCGAGCTTGGCGATGCCGCCCGCGACCCTGAGCGCGCCACCCGTCACCTGCAGAACACCGCGCGCGAGAGCGCCGAGCCCGGTGGTGATCTGGTCCCACCCCGGCGGCGTGGTGGGCTTGACCACGGCGACCGCCGTGCTCGACGACGGGACCGTGGCCGGGAGCTGGCGTCGCTCGAGTGCCGTGGTCGGCGACGTCGCCGCGGGGCGATCGCTGACCTCGGCGGGCGACCACACGCCCTCGGCGGCGCTCGGGTGGCGGTCGTGTACCTCGACCGAGGCCGAGGGAGGCTCGAGGGCGGTCGCCGTGCGCCCCGGATCGGTGGCCGCCGGCGAGTGAGCCTCGTGTGCCGGCTCGGGCCGCGCCGCGGTGGCGGCTCCGGCTTCACCGGACCAGCGCTCGGCGGAAGCGCGGGGCGACGACGGTGCTCGCACGTGAAGGTCATCGCCGTCGCCCGCCGACGGAGCGGTCGGACCCGGCTGCGCCTGGGAGGCCGAGGTCCACGGCTCGCCGACCCACGCCTCGCTCGCGCCGCGGCCAAGCGGGCCGGGGCGGCCCCAGCCGACGAGCGGCGAGCTGTCGCTCCCACGGGTCGGGACGACCTCCGCTTCCGGCTGCCACGTCGGTGGCGGGGCGGCCGACACGACCGGCGGAGCACCGAGCGCCATGTCGCGAACCGACGCCGGCGCCGGCCCCACGTAGGCCGGCTGCGGGGGCGGAGGCGGGGGCGCGCTCATCCAGCGGACCTCACTCGGTGGCGGCGGTGTCCAGGTGGTGGGGACGGCGCGCGGGAGCTCGACCTTCCCCGAGCGGGCTATCGACGTGAAGCTGCCGTCGTCTCCGCTGAGCCCGATCTCCACGATCTGCGCGGTCCCGGGCTTGGCGATCCGGATGAAGGCGTCGCGGTCCGAGTCGCTGACGTCGTATTCGAGGAAATCCTCGCCACCCAACCCGTCGAGCGCAGTCGCGAGGTCGTGCGCCCGCAACACGAGGCGGCCGGTCAGTGCACCATGGCCGAGGCGCCCGCGAGCGTTGGTCAGGACGTCGGCGGGGATGTCCCAGTAGACGTAGACGACTTCGGAATCCCGCGCCAGCGCGACGACCCGGGCACCTTCGTCGACGACCGGAGTCGAGGGCACGGGCGCGGCGGGTGCGCCGGACGAGGCACGGGAAGACGATAGCGGTGTGCGGCTCACGTCAGACCTCCACATGCCCCACCAGATAACCCAGGCCCCTACCGACGGCTAGGCGCCCGTCGCAGTGCGAAGCACGATGCGCAACAGCCTGCTGGCGCTCGGCCTAGCGGCGCTGGCCGATCCAGGTCGTCCCGATCGGCCAGTCGCGGGCGGGCGCCGCCCGATCGACGATGCGGAGCGCGTCGACGATACGGAAGCCCAAACGCCGAAGCGGCAGCCAGCGACCGGCGGGCGGCCACAGGAAACGGTAGAGATGCGCGAGCACCGTGCCGAGCCCCGCGAGGCGCCCCGCGGCCACACTCCGGGTGGCGAACCCCGCGTCCTCGAGGAGCTCACGGATTCCATCCGGCGTGAATCGCCAGCGGTCCACCGGGTACTCGTGCACCTCGTGCAGGAAGGGCACCCACACGTAGGCCGGCGCGCCGGGCGCCATCACCCGCGCGAGCTCGGCCAGCACGCGGGCGGGGCGATCGACGTGCTCGAGCACGGCGACCAGCAAGGCACCTTCGATGGTGCCGGAGGCGAACGGCATGGACTCGAGGTCGGCCACGACCGTCGGACCGGCGGATCGCTGCCGATCCAGGGTGAAGAGCGCCGCCGGATGGGCGCCGAGCGGCGGTGTGCCACAGCCCAGGTCCCACACGCGGCGCCCCCGCGCGGGCCCGGCGAGGAAGGCTCGGATCTCGCGCTCCGCGTGGAAGCGCGCCGACGAGTGGAGATAGCGCTCCCACGAGCCGGGCGCCGGCACGGCGGCGCTCATCCGTGCTCCACCCGCACCCAGGTGCCGCGCTCGAAGTCGAAGCGCTTCACCGGGCGTGCGGGGTTCCCCGCGACGACGGTGGCGGGCGGGACATCGTCGATCACCACTGCGTTGGCACCGATCACCGCGTTGTCACCGATCGTGAGCCCGTGCGCACCGATCAAGGCCGCCCCGACCCCCACCCACACACTCTTGCCGATCACCACGTAGCCGGGGGTGGCGAGCCCCTGGTGCGCGATGGGACGGCTGGGGTCCGCGTACGCGTGGTTGTGGTCGGTGATGTAGGTGTGGTGCGCGACGTACGACCAGTCGCCCAGTTCGACGCGGCGCGCGGCGGTGATGCAGGCGCGCATGCCGACGTACGAGTCCGAGCCGATGGTGAGACGCAGACCGTCGGCGAAGCCGTGCTGGACGTGCAGCCACGCGTCGCGATCGATGGTGACACGGTCGCCGAGTGCGATGCCCTCGGCGCCTTCGATCCGCAGCCCGGGCTCGAGCCGAATCGACCGGCCGAGGGCGCCGAACGGGTGGGTGGCGAGGGGATCGGAGGGGCGTGAGGTAGCCACGAGCCGCCGCGAACGCACGGGCGAGCCAGCGGCGAACGGGTTGTTTTTCGCTCATCGAACCGTCTTGCGGCGCGTTCGCGCGCGGGTCGGCGAAGCGCCGCGCTGCGGGCGTAGACGCACTCCGGCCGCAACGCTACCATGCCGCGCAACTCGAAATCGGGGGTTCCTCACGATGACTCGACGCACGGCCATGCGCGCGCTTCTCGCCATCGTCGTCGCCTTCGCCGTTGCCGGCGGCGTTGCCTGCTCGAAGAGCGAGCAGAACCTGCTCACGATCGGTGATCCGGCGGCCGGAGCGACACAGACCGTCACGGTCGGCCAGCTCCTCATGAACATGGCCGGCTTCATGGACAAGCCGGTGAAGCTGAAGGCCGACCTCGGTCAGAAGGGGAACACCACCGACGGCTACATCAGCTTGACCGTGGTCTCGGCGAGCGGGCCTTTCGAGATCCGCGTCGCCGAGAGGTACAAGGCCGACACCGACAAGCTCAAGCCGAACGACACCTTTGTCGTCATCGGTCAGATCGCCACCGCGGGCTCCGAGACCAACCCACGGATGGTGTTCCAGGTCGACTGAAGCGGTGCAACAGCCACGGGTCGCGTGGGATGCCGAGCGCCGTCGAGGGCTCCATCCCGCCATCGCGATGAGCACCAGGGAGCGGCCCGCACCGGCGCCACGCCCGAGCGCATTCCCGAACGCCTCGCGCTCACGGGCGCCCTCACCGCCACGGACATCCTCGCCTCCCCTCCCCACCGGCGCCGCGCCCCCACGGACGCCGCAGGGATTCCATGCCTCCGATCAACGAAAATCCTGAGCTCGATCGCTCGATCGAGCCGACCACCCACCTCGATCGACGCGCGCTGCTGACGCGCCTCGCGGTCACCTCCGCGGCCCTGCTGCTCGGTCCGCTGGACCTCGCCTCCAGTCGCCGCGACGACGTCGAAAAGCAAGTCGAGCTCCAAGACCAAGGGCTCCACCAAGTCCACGACCAAGACCCGATCGAAGACGAAGACCAAGAACTCACCGTCACCCCCGCAGCACCAAGCGCACGCCTCGCGGCAAGGCGAAGCCGAAGCCGGCACTCGACCCCAACGCGAACCCGATCGACTCGATCATCGGGCCGAACGACGTGCTGGTCGTCACGGGCCCGCACCGCGAGCGGATCCGCAACGTCAACCCGACGGTGCAGTTCGTCCCCGCTTCGACGCTCAAGGTGGTCACCGCCCTCACCGCCCTCGACAGGCTCGGCCCCGACTACCGGTTCAAGACCACCTTCCGCGTCGACGACGACGGCAAGCTGCTCATCGAGGGCGGCGGCGACCCGTACTTGGTCTCCGAGGAGCTCGGCCTCATCGCCTCGCGGCTGGCCGAGCGCGCGCCGGCACGCGGGTTCACGGGGGTCAAGGTCGACGATTCGCTGTTCGCGCGCGGCCTCGTCGTGCCGGGTGCATCGGACACCGCGAACCCCTACGATGCGCCGGTCGGCGCGCTGTCGGCCAACTTCAACACCATCCTCGTCAAGCGAACGAAAGCCGGCCTCGAGAGCGGCGAGACGCTCACCCCGCTCACGCCGACCGCGCGGGACGTGGCGTCGACCTGGCGATTCCGTGGCTGGGCGCGCGTCAACCTGCGCGACAGCGACGTGACCGCGCGCTACACGGGTGAGCTGATCGCCGCCTTGCTGCGCGAGCGCGGCGTCCACGTCGGTGGCTCGGTCGAGCGCGTCGGCTCCCCCGCCCATGGTGTTCCCGCGCTCTACGTCCACGAGCAGAGTCGGCCGCTCTCCGAGGTGCTGCGCGAGTGCCTCAAGGTGTCGAGCAACTTCATCGCGAACCAGATTTTCCTGACGCTCGCGCTGGAGTCCTACCCGGGACCGGCGACGTTCGAGAAGGCGGCCCGCGTCGTCCACGCGCACCTCGCCTCGCGAGGCCTGGCCGAGGGGTTCACGATCGTGGAAGGCTCGGGGCTGTCGCGCGACAACCAGGCCACCGCGGAGGCGTTCCTCCGGGTGCTCGACACGTTCGAACCTTGGATCGGGCTACTTCGGCTCCACGAGGGCTCGCCGAGCAAGACCGGAACGCTCTCGGGTACCCGGACCCTGGTCGGCTACTTCGACCACGAGAAGCACGGACACCTGCACTACGTGATTTACCTCGACGGCAACCGCAGCGGAGTGCGCTTCGAGCTGGTGCGGCTCTTCCGCGACTACCTGTGAGCGCGACCGCATCCGCGCGACCCACGGCGGTCGCACCCGAACCACGTCCACGATCTCCCATCGAAAGGGGTACGAGATGATCATTCGCGACAAGGTGGCGTTGGTGACGGGCGGCGCGTCCGGGCTCGGGGAGGCAACGGTGCGCAAGCTCCTCGACGAGGGCGCCAAGGTGGCGATCCTCGACCGACCGGGCAGCCGCGGACCCGAGGTCGCGGCGAGCGGGGGCGGCCGCGCGATCTTCATCCCCGCGGACGTCACCAGCGCCGAAGCGATCGAGGGCGCCGTCGCGGAGACGGTCGCGAAGCTCGGCGGCTTGCATGCTGCGGTGAGCTGCGCTGGCACGGGCGCCGCGATGCGTACGTTGACCAAGGAAGGTGCGATGCCGCTCGACGTGTTCGAGATGGTGATCCGGGTCAACCTGATCGGCACCTTCAACGTGGTCCGCTGCGCCGCCGCGCAGATGGCGAAGAACACACCGGACGAGAACGCAGAGCGCGGCGTGCTCGTCAACACCGCGTCGATCGCCGCGTTCGACGGCCAGATCGGTCAGGCTGCGTACTCGGCCTCGAAGGGCGGCGTGGTCGGGATGACGCTGCCGATCGCGCGAGACCTGTCGTCGCTCGGAATCCGCTGCGTGACGATCGCGCCGGGCACCTTCGACACACCCATGCTGGCGATGTTGCCGGACGAGGCGCGCGACGCCCTCGGCGCGCAGATCCCGTTCCCGCGCCGGCTGGGCAAGCCCTCCGAATACGCCGCCCTCGCCGCGCATATCATCGCCAATCCGATGCTGAACGGTGAGACGATCCGCCTCGACGGCGCGCTGCGCATGCCCCCCAAGTGATGCGCGCCACGGCGGCCGCCCGGGACGGCGGCCGCCGCGCTTCTCTCGACCGCGAGGTGCGATTCCCATCGCGGAGGCCAACGTGAGCCGAGATCGCCGACGCAAGTTCTGGGGTTGGGGCTTCGAGGATGCGAGCCCCACGACCGAGGAGCTGGCACCGCTCACGGCACTGGTGGGGATGCGGTTCCCCGACGCCACCCTCGAGGCGACCACGCCGCCCACCATCGACGAGATTTCGATCCCTGCGAGCCGCGTGTCACCACCGGCCTCGCTCGCGTCGGCGATCGACGTGAGCCCGCTGGCGCGCGCGAGCCACACCTACGGCAAGTCGTTCCGCGACGTGGTGCGCGGCCTGCGACGCGACTTCGGCGCGATGCCCGACGCGGTCGCGTTCCCAGGCGACGAGGCAGAGTTGGTCGCGGTGCTGTCGTGGTGCGACGAGCGAAGAATCGCCGCGATTCCGTACGGCGGCGGATCGAGCGTGGTCGGCGGGGTCGAGGCTCGCTCTCGCGACCGCGCCGCCGGTGCCGTATCGATCGACCTGACGCGACTCGATCGCGTCCTCGAGATCGATCGGACGTCGCGAGCCGCCCGCATCCAGGCGGGCATCCTGGGGCCAGCCCTCGAGGACGCGCTCCGGCCTCACGGGCTCACGCTCCGCCACTTCCCACAGTCGTTCGAGTTCAGCTCACTCGGAGGGTGGATCGCGACGCGGTCGGGAGGCCACTACGCCACCGTGCTCACGCACATCGACGAGATGGTCGAGTGCCTGCGGGTGGTAACCCCGTCCGGGACCATCGCCACGCGCCGCCTGCCCTCCTCCGGCGCAGGCCCGAGCCCCGACCGCCTCTTCATCGGCTCCGAGGGGATCCTCGGCGTCATCACCGAGGCTTGGATGCGGGTCCAGGACCGCCCTCGGTTTCGCACCTCGACCGCGGTGTCGTTCGCAGACCTCCATGCGGCCGCGGAAGCGGTCCGCGCGATCTCCCAGTCGGGGCTTCAACCCACCAACTGCCGCCTCCTCGATCCGGGCGAGGCCCTCCTCTCCGGCACCAGCATGAGCGGCGATGCGGTCCTGGTCGTGGGGTTCGAGTCGTCGGATCACGCGCTCGACCCGTGGATGGCCCGCGCGCTCGAGCTGTGCGCCGACCACGGCGGACGCTTCAGCGCCGAGAGCGGCAAGACTCGCGTCGACCTCGACGGCATCGGCGACGAGGCGGTGAGCGCGTGGCGGCGCGCGTTCTTGCGCATGCCCTACGTACGCGACGCGATGGTCGGGCTCGGGCTCATCGCCGAGACCTTCGAGACCGCGGTGACGTGGGACCGCTTTCCGGAATTCGACGCGCGCGTGCGCGAGGCCACGCTGGCGGCCGCCACCCGGCTGTGCGGCGCCGCCGAGGTCACGTGCCGCTTCACGCACGTGTACCCGGACGGCCCCGCCCCCTACTACACGGTCCTCGCGCCCAGCCGGCTCGACCGCCAGCTCGAGCAGTGGATGGAGATCAAGTGCGCCGCCGCCGAGGCGATCCTGGCCGCGGGAGGCACGATCACCCATCACCACGCGGTCGGACGTGATCACCGGCCGTGGTACGACCGCGAGCGTCCTGACGGGTTCGCGGCGGTCCTGGCCGCGGCCAAGAAGACACTGGATCCGGGCGGCATCCTGAACCCGGGCGTGCTGATCGATCCGGCGTGACCATCGGTTTCGCCCCGTCCGGCTGACCGTACCTCGTCTGGTAAGCTCGCCGCGCCGTGTGCGCCCGCGCGGCGGCTCGAGCTGCCGCGCCGCCGCCTCCCGGCGTCGAAGGACCATCGATGTCGCCCCAGCCCGATCCGAGGCTCTTCATCGTCGCGAGCCTCGTGGCGTGCGGGATGCTGATCCGCTTCACGTGGCGAACCTACGGGCCGGCCCTGGCGAGCGGCTTGCTCGCCGCGCTGGTGGTTGGCGCGACATGGAAGGAAGTCGCGATCGAGCCACTCCCCTACGTAGTGCTGCTCGTGGGTGCGAAGCCGCTCGGCATCCCGGTCGGGATCATCGTCGGCTGGCTGGTCACGTCGATGCTGGCGCTCGAGTTCGGGCGTCGGTTGGGAAACGTGCTGCCGCGAAGGCTCGCCCGGCGAGTCGGGCCTCGGCTCTTGCTGGCGGCGTTCTATGCAGGCTGGATGGCGCGTGCCGTCGAACCAGTGGGCCAGGCGGCAGGCTGGTGGCTGTGGATCGATCACGAGCCCGGCGCTCCCCCGGTGCTCGCGCAGGGCGACTGGGCCGTCAACGTCGTCATCCTGTGCGTGATCGCGTACCTGTTTGCGCCGGCCGTCCGGCGGCTCGGCGGCCCGGGCGTGGTGATCGCGAGCGGATTGCTCGGGCTTGGGCTCACGCTCCTCAGCACGGCGCTCCTGGCCCTCAGCGCGCGGATCCCGCCACCGGTCGTGGCGTTCGTGTTCGTGTTCGTTCCGCTCGCGTTGCTCGTGGCGCGGGGTTTCGTCGTCGAGCCCGCGCTGCTCGATCCGCCGGCTCGCCACGGGATGCTGGCCTGGGAGCGCTGCCTGCCGATGGCCTCGGTGGCCGTGATCGTGCTGACGCTCGTCCACTACGCCGCGGCCACCGGCGACCCGCCGCTCGTCGCGTATGCCGAGCGGCTGTGGCTCGGGTCGATCGCGGTGTTCGGTCCCGACGTGCTGGCGGCGCTGGCCGCGGGGTTGCGCGCGGGCTCGAGGTGGCTGGGTGCGGGGCGCCGTCAGCGCAACGGCGCGGCCGCGGTCCAGCGTTCGTCACCCGCGCCGCTCCCGAGCTGACGCCACCGCGCGGGGCTCGCGGCGCTCGCCTGGACAGGCGGATGCTGCGGCTCCCATACTCCGACTTCCGTCATCAACCGCTCGCTTCTCCTCGTCATAACGCGCTCGCCGCGGAGGATCGCTCCATGGCCGCCACGCCTTCGTCGATGCTCGCGCTGGGAACCCCAGCGCCACCGTTCTCCCTCCCGGACGCCGTGAGCGGTCGCATCGTGTCGAGCGACGACTTCGCCGGCGCGCCGGGACTGCTGGTGATGTTCATCTGCAACCACTGCCCTTACGTGAAGCACGTGCGCTCGGTGCTCGCCGTGCTGGCGCGTGAGTATCAGGCGCGTGGCCTCGGGGTGGTCGGGATCAACTCCAACGACTTCGCCGCCTATCCGGACGACAGCCCCGACAAGATGCGCGACGAGGTGAAGAGCGCGGGCTACACCTTCCCCTACCTCGTCGACGAGACCCAGGAGGTCGCTCGCGCCTATCAAGCCGCCTGCACCCCCGATTTCTTCCTCTTCGACAAGGAACGCAAGCTCGCGTACCGCGGGCAGCTGGACGGCAGCCGGCCCGGCAATCCGGTGCCGCCATCCGGGGCCGACCTGCGCGCGGCGCTCGATGCCGTCCTGTCCGGAAGCGCGGTACCAGCCGATCAGAAGCCGAGCCTGGGGTGCAACATCAAGTGGAAGAACCGCTGAACGCCGAGCAGCATCCCAAGCGCGAGGTCGCCCGGGCGATCCTCGGGCTCGTCGACCTCATGGCGCGGCTGCGTTCGGAGGACGGCTGCCCTTGGGATCGGGCCCAGGACGCCGCCACGCTCAAGCCGTACGTGATCGAGGAGGCGCACGAGGTCGCCGACGCCATCGACCGTGGCGGCGTGGGGGAGCTTCGCGACGAGCTCGGCGATCTGCTGTTCCAGATCGTCTTCCAGGCGCGACTCCTCGAGGAACGCGGTGAGGGCGACCTCGGCGACGTGGCGCGCGGGATCACGGCGAAGATGGTGCGCCGCCATCCCCACGTGTTCGCGGCGACCGGCCCCCTCGACACGCCCGATCAGGTCGCCGACCGCTGGGAGCAACTGAAGGAGAAGGAGCGCAGCGAGACGGGGCGTTCCCTGCTCGACGGGTTGCCGGTGTCGCTACCGGCGCTGACGGCCGCGAGCCGGATGGGCGAGAAGGCCTCGTCGGTGGGCTTCGCGTGGCCGAGCGTGCGCGCCGTTCGCGAAAAGCTCGACGAGGAGCTCGCGGAGCTCGATCGCGTGATCGGGAGCGGCGATCCGGCACGACTCGAGGACGAGCTCGGCGACGTGCTGTTCGTGCTCGCCAATCTGGGGCGGATCCTCGGCGCCCATCCGGAAGAGGCGCTGCGTGCCGCGAACCGCAAGTTCCGAGCGCGCTTCGGCTACATCGAGACGCGCCTCAACGATCGCGGCTCGTCGCCGAGCCAGTCGACCCTCGCCGAGATGGAAGGGTTGTGGGCCGAAGCGAAGCGCTTGGGCCTCTGATCCGGCGGACCTACCCACCTGGCTCGCCGCGCTGGAGCGGTCGCGGGGACCGTGAAGGTTCCGGGCCGTCGTTACGTCCAATGGGTCGTGAGGGGCGGCGATGTCGCGGCCGCCTCGCTGGCGTTCGACTCGCCGGCGCGCTCGCCGACCCAGACGAAGATGCGGCTCCTGTTCCGTTTCACGCTGGTGCTCTTCGCAGCGCTGTGGTTGGTCATGACCGTGGCGACCTATGTCGGGGTGCGAGCACGCAAGCTCACCTTCGACCAGGACATGCGCCGTGACCACCGGCAGATCGGTCAAATCCTGGTCCGCGCCATGCAACGTGCCTGGCAGGCCGGCGGCCCGGAGGATCTCGAGCGCCTGATCGACGAGACCACGTCGCAACGGGATCAGATCTCGATCCGCTGGCGCGCGCTCGAGCCGGCGATGAGCGAGATGATGGCCGGGTCGGCCAGTCTGCCGGACACCCTGCGAGAGCGGCTGATCCACGGCGAACCGGTGTCGATCCGCCTGGGACACGCCGGCCAGGCAGAGTGTGGCTGCACACCTTCGTACCGGTGGCGTACGAAGGTGCGGTACGCGGCGTGGTCGAGCTCGCGGAGTCCCTCGCCGACGAACGTGCGTTCGTGCGCTCCAGCGTGGCGAACGCCATCGGCACGACGATCTCCGTCGCGGCGGTCACCGCGACCCTCTCGGCGCTCCTCGGCGGCTTCCTGGTGGGACGGCCGATGAGCCTCCTGGTGCAGAAGGCTCGGCGCGTCGGGCTCGGCGACCTGAGCGTGCCGCTACACCTCCGTCCTGGCGACGAGCTCAGGGTGCTCGCCGACGAGATGAATCTCATGTGCGAGAGGCTCTCCGGCGCGCGCGAAGCGCTGGCTTCCGAGTCGGCGCGCCGGCTCGCGGCGCTCGAGCAGCTCCGGCATGCCGACCGCCTGAGCACGGTGGGACAGCTCGCCGCGGGCGTCGCGCACGAGCTCGGCACGCCGCTGAACGTCGTCTCGGGACGCGCGCGGATGATCCGTGGGATGGCGTCGCAGGGCAGCCTGGAACCGATCCCCGAGGCCGCGCAGATCATCGAGGACCAGGTGAAGCGCATGACTCGAATCATCCGCCAGCTCCTCGACTTCGCGCGCCGCCGCGGCCGGCAGCGCGTGCCGACGGACCTCGTGGCGCTCGCCAACCGCGTAGTCAGCATGCTCGCGCCGATGGCCCGGCGCGCGCACGTCGACGCGGTCGTCCACGGCGCCGAGGACGGGGTGTCCACGGCGTCCGTCGATCCGGCCCAGATCGAGCAGGTCGTCACGAACGTCGTGGTCAACGCCGTGCAGGCGATGCCGGACGGTGGCCCACTAGCGATCCGTGTCGTGCACGACGACGGGCCGCGCGAGGCAGGAACGCTCGGTGTCCCGGCGGCGACCCTGCGCATCGAGGTCGAGGACCACGGGCGGGGCATCGCCGCGAGCGACCTGCCTCACATCTTCGAGCCGTTCTTCACCACCAAGGACATCGGCGAGGGAACCGGACTCGGACTCTCCGTGTCGTACGGCATCGTCCAAGATCACGGTGGACGGATCGAGGTCGCGAGCGAGGTCGGCCGCGGCACACGCGTCTCGATCGTGCTGCCAGTCGAGGAGGCCGCGTGATGGACCGAGTGCTGGTCGTGGAGGACGACCCCGACGTGTGCCGGCTGCTGATCGATCAGCTCGGGGCGGCGGGGTATGCGGTCGAGGCCCGTACGGCCGCGCAAGAGGGGTTCGACGTCGCCATGACGCGGGACGTCGACGTGGTCGTAGCCGACGTCCACATGCCGCGACTCTCGGGCATCCAACTCGCCGAGCGGATGGCACGGGCTCGACCCGAGGTGCCGGTGATCCTGGTGACGGCGTTCGGGAGCGTCGACACCGCGGTTGCGGCGATTCGCGCCGGTGCCCACGACTTCATCACCAAGCCGGTCGAGCCGGAGGTCCTGCTCATCGCGGTTCGTCGCGCGGCGCAGCACCATCGTCTGGGTGGCGAAGTGAGGCGCTTGCGCCAGACCCTCGACGAAGCGTCGCGCTTCGACGAGATACTGGGCGACAGCAGCGCGATGCGAGAGCTCTTCGACCTCCTCGGGCGGGTGGCGGGGTCCGACGCGCCGGTCCTGATCGGCGGCGAAAGCGGTGTCGGCAAGGAGCTGGTCGCACGCGCGCTCCACCGCCGAGGACGGCGACGAGGGGGCCCGTTCGTGGTGGTCAACTGTGCGGCGGTGCCCGAGGCGCTCCTCGAGAGCGAGCTGTTCGGTCACGTCCGTGGCGCGTTCACCGACGCGAAGTCCGAGCGGATCGGGCTCTTCTGCCAGGCTCACGGCGGCACCCTCTTCCTCGACGAGGTGGGCGAGCTTCCCCTCGCGCTCCAGCCCAAGCGACTGCGTGCGCTCGAGGAGCGCACCGTGCGCCCGATCGGCGGCTCGGCGGAGGTCAAGCTCGACGTGAGCCTGACCACCGCGACCAACCGAGACCTGGAGGCCGCGGTCGAGGAGGGTCGCTTCCGCGAGGACCTGTACTTCCGCATCAACGTCATCCAGGTGGACGTGCCGCCGCTTCGTGCCCGCGGCAACGACGTGCTGCTGCTCGCGCAGCACTTCCTGGATCGGTTCGCCTCGCGCGCCGCCAAGGCGATCCACTCCATTCCGCCATCGGCCGCGGCCCGGCTGCTCGGCTATCCGTGGCCCGGGAACGTCCGCGAGCTCCGCAACTGCCTTGAGCGCGGCGTGGCGCTGGCGCGCAGCGACACGCTCGCGCTCGATGACTTGCCACGCCGCATCCGCGATTTCGAGTCCCCGCCGATGCTCGTCGGTGGCGACGATCCGTCGGAGCTGGTGCCGCTCGAGCAGGTCGAGCAGCGCTACATCGCACGCGTGCTCGAGTCGACGAACGGCAACAAGCGACTCGCTGCGCGCATCCTGGGTCTCGATCGGAAGACGCTGTACCGAAAGCTCGAACGCTACGGACATCCGGGGCCCACGCCCGATGCCGTCGCGGACGCCGATTGAACCGTCGACGACGGCGGTCAGACCTGTCGAGGCGAGGCCAGGGTCGTGTGGCGTTCTGCCCCATTGCCCCGAAGCGCCACCCGCGCGAGGCGAATTCGTCCGGCATCGAGCGGACGGACCCCGCCGAGAATGTGCCCAGGTATCGAGCCGTTGGCGCCGGCGCTCCCCGCTCGTGCCCGATGGAATGCATCGTGCTCACAACCACGCTCCCGCGCGTGTACCGACGCACCGGCGATACCGAGGAGCGCCCAGCATGAACCAACTCTCCCGTCTCGATCCTTTGCGAACGTCTGACGGCGCGCCAAACCCGGACCGCCGACCGCGAGTGCTCGTCGCGGAGGACGACCGCGAGATGCGTCGGCTGGTCGTCGAGGCGCTCGCCCAGGACGGATACGACGTAGCCGAGGTCCGCGACGGAGTGGAGCTCCTCGCGCAGGTGGGCTCTTCCGTGCTCTTCGGGGGTTTCGGTTCGGTGCGTGAACCGCCCGATCTGATCGTGACGGACGTTCGGATGCCGGGGCTCACCGGCCTCACGGTGCTCGAGGACTGCGGCGTGCAGGCGGCGCGGTGCCGGTGGTCGTGATCACCGCGTTCGGCGACGACGAAACCCACCGGGTCGCGCGTGAAAACGGCGCCGTCGCGGTCTTCGACAAGCCGTTCGACCTCGACGACCTGCGGACCATCGTCCTCCACGCGCTGCGGGGTCCGGGATCGCCGCGCGCGTCGGTCGCGAACACCCGGGACGCACCGCGCTAGGCCCAGACTGGACGAGCGGCGACCTCGACGGTGCCGAAAAACCGAGGCCGAGATTGGCGCTCCGCGTCATCTCGTGCTAACTGTTCGGATTTCCGTCCATCGTTCGCCCCCGTGGAGGTAGCGCATGTCCCTGATCCCCGCTCATGGCGGGCTCGGTGAGCCCGTCGACCGCGTTTTGCCACTCTCGCAGCAGAAGACGCTGATCAAGGAGGCCAAGGATCTCCCCAAGATCGCGGTCACCGACGCGGACCTGAGCGCCGTCTACCGTCTCGCCGACGGTACGCTGTCTCCGCTGATCGGACCGATGAACGAGTCCGAGTGGCACCACGTCCTCGACCACAAGTCGATCGTGCGCGACGGCCAGCGCTACGCGTGGACGATCCCGATCTCGCTGCCCGTCACCAACGACGAGGCGAAGCGCATCGAGGTCGGCAAGAGCGCGGCGCTCGTCAACGCGCGGGGCGACGTCGTCGGCGTGCTGACGGTGGGGTCGGTGTTCGAGTGGGACAAGGCCAAGTACATCGAGAAGGTCTACCTGACCACACGCAACGATCACCCCGGCGCCGACATCGTCCTCAAGGACGACCGCACCAAGCTGGTGGGCGGTGAGCTGTACACGCTGCCCCAGCCGCCTAACCCCGAGTTCGGCAGCTACGTGCTCTCGCCGCGTCTGACGCGCGCGATGATCAAGGACCGCAAGTGGCAGGCGGCCCTCGCGTTCCAGACCCGAAACCCGCTTCACCGCGCCCACGAATACGCCCTCGTCTACGGCGTCGAGACCCTCACGCGCCAGGGACTCTTCGCAGGCGTCGTGCTGAACCCGCTGGTCGGCGAGCTCAAGGGCGACGACGTCGATGCCGCGACCCGCATGAAGACTTACGCGGCGCTCAGGAACAACCGCGCGCTCGGCCAGGGCGACTCGGATCGCACGCTGTGGGAGTCGGCCGGCTACGATCTCAACGACGTGTTCAACCTCGTCGGCCTCGACATCCGCATGTTCTACGGCGGCCCGAGCGAGGCGATCATGCATGCGATCTATCGCCAGAATCACGGCTTTACGCACCTGGTGATCGGACGCAAGCACGCGGACGCGCCATACCACGACAAGACCCCGATCTGGGGTGACTTCGATGCGCAGCAGATCTTCGAAGACCTACCGGGCGACCTCCAGGTGAAGCCGGTGAAGGTCGGCTTCGCCGCGTACTACGAAACGCTCGGCCGGGTCGACCTGACCGAGAACCATCCGAACGAGAAGCCGTTCAGCATCTCGGGCACCCAGATCCGTGCCGAGCTCGACGCCGGCAACCGACCGGACTCGCGGATCATGCGGCCCGAGACGGCCGACATCCTCATCGAGGTCTACCGTCGTCAGCGCGAGGCGAAGCAAGCCGGCTGACGCCGTCGCTCGCGTCGAGTGCACCACGAGTGAGGGCCGCGTGCTTCGGCACGCGGCCCTCGCTGCTCCGTCCGGCCGCAACCCAGCCGCCGCTACGCGGCGTATTCGATGGATCGCAGCACTTCCAGGACCGCCTCGGCGCGGCGATCGAGCGCGGCCCTCTCGGTCGAGGTCTGCAGCGAGTCGGTGAGCCCGTTCACGGATTCGATGAGCCGCTTGCGGAAGTCGGGAGTCAACGTCGCGCTCGGATCGTCGAGAAGACGCTGCGCCGAATACACGAGGTTGAGCGATTGGTTCTTTAGCGCGAGGAGCTCGCGCGCCTCGCTGTCCTGACCCCGGTTTCGCTCCGCATCGTTCACCATCCGCTCGATCTCGGCGTCGGACAGCCCGCCCGCATCGGTGATGCGAAGAGTGTGCGAGCGCCCGGTATCCTGATCGCGAGCCGTGACGTGGACGATTCCCTCTTCGTCGATCTGGAACGTGATCTCGATCTTGGGAACCCCGCGCGGGCCTGGCCGGACACCGACCAGATCGAAGAGACCGAGCGTGCGGTTGTCGCTCGCCATCTCGCGCTCACCCTGGAGCACGTGGACGCGGATGATGATCTGATCGTCCTCCGTGGTGGTGAACACCTTGCGCGCCGTCATGGGCACCGGGGTGTTGCGTGGGATGATCCGGTTCATTGCGCCGCCGGTCGTCTCGATGCCGAGCGTGAGCGGGGTGACGTCGCGCAACGACATGTCGGGCAGGGCCCCGGACTGGATTCCTGCGGTCACCGCGGCACCGATGGCAACCGCCTCTTCCGGGTTCACGCCTTTGAAGGGTGGTTTCCCGAACACCTCCTCGACCTTGCGCTGCACGATCGGTGAGCGGGTCTGCCCGCCCACCAGCACGACGCCGTCCACGTCCGACGGCGCCAGCCCGGCATCCGCCAGCGCGAGCCTGCAGGGCTCCACCGTGCGGTCGACCAGATGCGCAACCAGGTTCTCGAACTCGGCGCGCAGGAGATCGATCTCGAGATGGATGGGGCCACTCGGTCCAGCGGTGATGAACGGGATCGTGACCTGGGTCGACTCCGCGAACGAAAGCTCCTTCTTGGCACTCTCGGCTGCGTTCTTGAGGCGCTGGAGGATCGTCGCTTCCGCGGGGAGCTGGAACCCGTGATGCTTCTCGAACTCGCGCATCAAGTAGTCCATGACCACCTGATCGAAATCGTCGCCGCCCAGCAACGGATCTCCAGCGGTGGCTAGCACCCGGAACTCGCCGCCCCGTTGCTCGAGGATCGACACGTCGAAGGTGCCGCCGCCCAGGTCGAACACCGCGACGACGCGCTCATCGCGACGGTGTAGGCCATAGGCGAGCGCGGCCGCGGTGGGCTCGTTGATGATCCGTAACACCTCGAGCCCCGCGATCCGCCCAGCGTCCTTGGTCGCCGTCCGCTGTCGATCGTCGAAGTAGGCCGGGACCGTGATCACCGCCTGGCTGACCGTCTCGCCGAGCAGCGCCTCGGCCTCGGCGCGGATCTTGGACAGGATCATCGCAGAGAGCTCCTCGGCCGAGTGGCGCTGGCCGTGGACCTCGAAGCGCACGTCACCCTTCGGCGAGTCGACCACGCGGAAGGGAAATCGCCCGAGCTGCCCCTGAATCGCCTCCGAGCGGTAGAGTCGCCCGATGAACCGCTTCACGGAGAAGATCGTGTTCTCGGGGTTCACGATGGCCTGGCGCTTGGCCGGCGCGCCGACGAGCCGTTCGCCGCTACGGCCGAACGCGACCACGGAAGGTGTCGTTCGATCCCCCTCGGCGTTGGGCAACACCTGAGCGTCGCCGCCCTGAAGCACGGCAACACACGAGTTCGTGGTGCCGAGATCGATCCCGAGAATGGTCATCGGTCCGACCCGGTGCGGCTCTCGGGCTCTTTCATCCGGCTTCGTCGAAGGTGTCGGCACGCGCCTCGTCGAGCCGACGTAGGCCCTCGAGGATCAAGCTCTCGTAACCGGCGTCGATGGTTTCCAGCGGCGAGATCGCCCCAGTGTCGATCTGGAACTCTCCGTCGGCCCAGGGGATGAGTCCGTAGAACGCCTCCTCACCCTCGATGTCCCCGAGCTCCGCATGAACGATGTTGCCGTCGCGCAACCAGATGCTGCCGCTGTCCTGACCGCGGGTCAACCCGATGCGCGCAGTCTTCCCGCTCGTCGCGAGGATCTGGATGATGTCGGACAAGCTCATCTCGCTCAGCCCGCCGGCCACGCCGCCTTGGGCACCCCGCGCGCGGCTGGAGCGAGCCGCCGCGACTCGCTCCAGGATTCGCTCGACCTTCGCCAGGAGCACCTTCTCGCCGACGATCTTGAGCACGTAGTCCTCGGCGCCCTTCTCCAGCGCCTGCCCCATGGTCGTCTGGCTCTGCTCGGAGGTCACGTACATGCCGACGGGCACGGCGCCACCCGCCGGGTCGCGAGTGAGGAACGTCAGCGGATCGCCATCTGGCAGATGGACCTCCGAGACCACCAGCTCCGGCTGATAACCGCGAATCAGCTCGCGCGCCTTGGCGTGCGTCGGTGCTCGGAGCACGCGGACCTGGCGCGTGAGGAGCTGGTTGGCGAGCGACTCGACGAAGTCGGCGTCGGGATCGACGATGAGGACCTTGTCGAGATCGACCTCGATCTCGCCCAGCAGGAGTCCCTTTTCGAGAACCTCGAGGAAGGTGTTGAGAACGCGTGGATCGAAGAGCCTGCCGCGCACGTCGACGAGGCGCCGGAATGCGGCGGCGATCTCGACCTTGTCGTCGGGGATGCGGTCTCCGGCCACGCGCTGGAACGCGATCACGGCCGACAGGATGCGCGCGGCGATCGGGATCTCGTCGCCGGTCAGGCCCTCAGGGAATCCCTCCCCGTCGACGCGCTCGTAGAGGTGCGCGAGCACCCGGTCCGCTTGTACGGGGATGTCGAGGTGCACCAGCCAGTGGATCGGGATCCGCACCTGCTCGAGCAGCACGGTCTTGTCGGTCTGCGGTGTCACGTCGACGACGCTCGGGATCGAGAACTCGTCGCGCGCTAGCTGGTGCATGTAGGCAGCGACCGTGAGCTCGTCGAGCGCGTCGACCGCGAGCCCCATTCGCTGCCCGACCTGGCGCGCGATCCGCGGCAGGCTCGGCCCGGTCTGAGCACGACCTGCGTCGAGCGTGACCCCCTTCAGGAACTTGTCGAGCACCTCGATCAGGCTGTCGAGCAGTTGCCGGACGCGGCCAGGTTCTTCCACGAGGGTCTGGCCGAAGGCGTCGACACGACGCACCTTCGCATGGGGGACAAGTGCGAACGACCCAGTCGAGGAGACCGACGTCCTTCTTGGCCACTTCGTCTCGGACCAGGAACACGGCCGGTGCCTCTCGTCCGACGACCTCCGCGAGCTGCGCGCGGTCGGTCACCGGGCGCACCCGGTACCCTTCGGCCTGCAGGAAAGCCCTCACCGCCTTGGCGCGGGCGGCCTCCGGCTCGAACAGAGCCACCAGCTCTCCCTGCGGGCTTTCCAGCTCAGTGGCTTCAGGGGTGGCATGTCCGCCGGTGTGAGTAGTACCGGTCAGCGCGCCGTGACGCAGAGCCGCGCGCCGACGCACGTCTTCCTGCCACTCGCCGCCGACGGGCGGCGCGGCGATGCGGCCGTCCGCAGGCTTCGCCGGTGGAGTGGGCGGCGGGGGAGGCGGGAGCCGGATGGCGGCGTCGTCGTGGGCGCGATCGAAGGCGTCGTGGACGCCCTTGTAATGCTTGTCGATGGCCGCGCGGATCGTGCTAGGCAGCGCGAGAATCGTGGTGATGACAGGGACCTTCGTTCGGGCTCGGACCGACTCGACGGCCTTCCGATCGGTGGGATCCGAGACGATCAGTACCAGCTCGCCGCTCGATTTGTTGTACCAGACCGGGAACACCAGGTGCCGCTCGGCCTCCTCGAGGGGTACCACCGCAAGGAAGCTCTTTGGGACGAGATTCTCGGCGACCTGCTTCCGCGTGACGTAGGACACCCCGTATTGCTCGGCGAGCCCACGCAACACCGTGGCCTCGTCGACGTGGCCCATCGCCACGAGCACCTCGCCGAGAAGACCGCCCTTTCGACGCTGGACGTCGACCGCTTGGGCGAGCTGATCGGGCGTGATCAGCCCTTGCCGGATGAGGATTTCGCCCAGGCGGTCCGGCATCGTCGTGTCCCGCGGCGTCGGATCGAGGCCGCTCGGGCGAGGTTCAGTCCCAGAAGCGATAGCGAACGATGTGAATCAACGCGGCGATACCGTCCCGCCAGCCGATCTTCTTGCCCTCGAGATAGCTTCGCCCGCTGTACGAGATCGGCGTCTCGTAGATCCGGCACCGCAGCTTCGCCACCTTGGCGGTGAACTCGACCTCGAACCCGAACCGATCCGACCGCAGCTCGATCCGCTGCAGGATCTCGGTCTTGAAGACCTTGTAGCAGGTCTCCATGTCGGTGAGGTTAAGGTTCGTGGTCATGTTCGAGAGCAACGTCAAGAACCGGTTGCCCACGTAGTGCCAGAAGTAGAGGACGCGGTGAGGACCGCCGAGGAAGCGTGAGCCGTAGACGACGTCGGCTCGACCGTCGAGGATCGGCTCGAGGAGGTGCGGATACTCGGCCGGGTTGTACTCGAGATCGGCGTCCTGAACGATCACGATATCGCCCTGCACGTGACGGAAGCCGGTGCGGAGTGCCGCGCCCTTCCCTTGGTTGATCTCGTGGAGGATCACTCGAACCCCCCGCTCGGCCTCCTTTGCGAGGACGTCGCGGGTACCGTCGGTCGACCCGTCGTCGATCACGATGATCTCTTTGTCGAACGGCGTCGCGCGCACCTTGTCGAGCAGGATCGAGATCGTATCGCGCTCGTTGAAAACCGGGATGACTACGGAGATCATTGAGGTTTCCGCTTGCTCTCGGACGGAGTGATGGGGCCACGATTGGAGCACCGTGGCGGCTTCAAGTCAACCGACCGCGGCTTCGCGTGGGCACCGATCGCGACCCCGCGTCGACCGCGACGGCTGGGGACACGCGCTTGATTTGATCGAGGTGGCTGTTACCTTTGCTGGGTTTCCCGCGGAGGTCGCCATGAAGAGCGGTATTCACCCCGAGTACCACGAAGTCCACGTGCGCTGCTCGTGCGGCAACGAGTTCACGACGCGGTCCACGAACCCGAAGATCCACGTCGAGATCTGCTCGAGCTGCCATCCCTTCTACACCGGCAAGGAAAAGCTCGTCGATGCAGCGGGCCGCGTAGACCGATTCCTGAGGAAGTACGGCAAGCGCGTCTGAGCGCTCCCGTCCCCGATCCAACGCGGCGGCCGGATGGCCCCCGCGCCGGTGGTGCTACCGTTGCAGTTGGACGCTGGTCTCGCGACCCGGCTCGAGAAGGCGCGCGACCGATACATCGCCCTCTCGGAGGAGATGGCGAGCCCCGAGGTTTTGGCCGATCGGGCGCGCCTGAAGCAGCTCGGCCAGGACGCGGCCGAGCTGCGCGAAGCGGTGCGTCTGTACGAGCGCCTTCGCGAGCTGGATGCCGAGCTCTCGTCCCATCGGACGCTGGCCGCCAACGAGCGCGAAGACCCCGAGCTTCGAGAGCTGGCCCGCAGCGAGGTCGCAAGCGCTGAGGAGGAGAGCGGCCGCCTGATCCACCAGGCAAGGCTGGGACTCGCGGCCAAGGATCCCTTCGACGAGCGGCCAGCGTACCTGGAGGTGCGGGCCGGGACGGGGGGCGAGGAAGCATCGCTCTTCGCGAGCGAGGTTCTCCGGATGTACGTGCGGTGGGCGGACGCCCTCGGGCTGAAGGTGGAGCCGATGGAGGCTCGACGGAGCGACTCCGGTGGCCTCAAGGAAGCGATCGTCCGAATTCAGGGCCGCGGTGCCTTCGGCCGTTATCGGCGCGAGAGCGGCGTCCACCGCGTGCAACGAGTGCCCGTGACCGAGTCGCAAGGGCGGATCCACACCTCCACCATAACCGTGGCGGTCCTACCAGAGCCCGATGAGGTCGAAGTCGAGCTGCGCGACGAGGATCTCGAGATCACCACATGTCGCTCGTCCGGGCCTGGCGGTCAGAACGTGAACAAGACCGACAGCGCGGTGCGTATCGTGCACACGCCGACCGGGCTCGTGGTCACATGCCAGGATGAGCAGTCGCAGCACAAGAACAAGGCCCGAGCCAAGTCCATTCTGAAGGCCCGGCTTCTTGAGCTGGAGCGCGAGGCGAAGGCGCGCGAGCGGGCTCTCGATCGGAAGCTGCAGGTCGGCACCGGCGACCGCAGCGAGCGAATCCGCACTTACAACTTCCCGCAAGGCCGGGTCACGGACCATCGGATCGGACTGACGCTCCACCAGATCGATCGCATCCTCGAGGGTGAGCTCGACCCGCTCTACCAGGCGCTCGTGGAGGCCGAGGCCTCGACGTGACGGCGCCCCTCACCCACCGCGCTGCGCTTGCGCTCGCGACCCATCGTCTCGAACTCGCGGACCTGGAGGCCGCGGCGCACGACGCCGTGGCCTTGCTCGCGCATGTCCTGGGGAGGCGTCGCGCCGAGGTCCTGCTCGACGACACCGCGCCCCTGAGCCCAGAGGTGGCCGCGCGCCTGTCGAGGTTGGTGGAGCGACGAGCGCGGCGTGAGCCGCTCCAGCACATGATCGGGTCGGTGGGATTTCACGACGTGGTACTGAACGTGGACCGCCGTGCGCTCATCCCCCGCGCCGAGACCGAGACGCTGGTGTGCGCGGTACTGGACTGGCTCGAACGAGGTGCGGTTTCGCGGCCGCGTATCCTCGACCTCGGCACGGGTACGGGGGCGATTGCGATCGCGATCGCGAACGCCGCGCCAGGCAGCCGGGTCGTGGCGAGCGACGTGAGCCGCGACGCTGCCGAGCTCGCGCGGGTCAACGTCACGCGGTCGGCCACAACCCAGTCGGTGGCGCTGGTCGTCGGTGACTGGCTGGCGCCGTTCCGCGCCGGAGCCGACTTCGACGTGATCGTCTCGAATCCGCCTTACGTGACGACCGAAGAGCTCGCCTCGCTTGCGCCAGAGGTCCGCGACCACGACCCACGACGGGCGCTCGACGGCGGCAGCGACGGTCTCGGCCCCTATCGAGTCATCTGCGACGCGGCGGCCCGTCACCTTCGGAGGGCCGGGTTGCTCGCGTTCGAGGTGGCCGCCGACCGGCCCGGCCCCGTGATGGAGCTGGTGGCGCACGCGGGGTTCCGCCGCATCGAGTGCCGCGAGGATCTCGGTGGCCGTCCCCGCGTGGTTCTCGGCGAGCGCTGAACCAACGAATCGAGGCGAGCGGACCGATGGACAAGCTTCTGATCGAAGGCGGCAGTCGGCTCACCGGCGAAGTCGACGTCGCGGGGGCGAAAAACAGCGCGCTACCCGTGCTCGCGGCATGCTTGCTCACCGCGGAGCCGTGTCGGATCGCCAACTTTCCCGAGGTCAGGGACCTGGTGACGATGCGCAAGCTCCTCGACCTGGTCGGCGCTCGCACCGAGCGACGCGACGGCGTGCTCGAGGTCGAGGCCCGCGAGGTCGGCGAGCCGGTCGCGCCTTACGATCTCGTCCGAACGATGCGCGCGTCCGCGATCGTGCTCGGACCGCTGCTCGCGCGCACCGGCCGCGCGGCGGTTTCGCTTCCTGGCGGCTGCGCGATCGGTGCACGACCGATCAACCTCCACCTCGAGGGCCTCGCGAAGATGGGCGCGAACCTCGAGCTCGAAGGTGGGTACATCCGTGCCGAGGCCAAACGCCTGGTGGGTGCAACGATCAGTGGACACGTCCCAGCGTGACCGGCACCGAGAACCTGATGATGGCGGCGGTGCTCGCGCACGGAACGACCCGGATCAAAGGGGCCGCGCTCGAGCCCGAGGTGGTCGACCTCGCTCGCATGTTGTGCCGGATGGGCGCCAGGATCGAGGGCGCAGGGACGCCCGAGATCCGCATCGAAGGCGTCCAGCGCCTGCACGGCGTCGAGCACGAGGTCATGCCGGATCGCATCGAGGCCGGCACGTTGCTCGTCGCAGCGGCGATCACGGGCGGCGACGTGCTGGTCCGCGGGGCACGCGCGGAGGATCTGGAGGCGGTGCTCGCCAAGCTGAGCCAGAGTGGGGCGTCGGTGACTCGTCTGCCCGAAGGGATCCGGCTACGCATGGAGGGTCCGCCCCGCCCGGTCGACGTGACGACCCTCCCGTTCCCCGGCTTCCCGACGGACATGCAGGCTCAGCTCACCAGCCTGGTTTGCCTGGCGCCCGGAACCAGCGCGATCACCGAGACGATCTTCGAAAGCCGCTTCATGCATGTATCGGAGCTCGAGCGCATGGGCGCGAGGATCGACGTACAGGGACCGACCGCATTCGTCGACGGCGTGGATCGGCTGACCGCGGCGCCTGTGATGGCGACGGATCTGCGAGCCAGCGCGGCTCTCGTGTTGGCGGGACTCGCTGCCGAGGGTGTCACCGAGATCCGGCGCGTTTACCATCTCGACCGCGGTTATGCGGAGCTCGACCGCAAGATCATCGGCCTCGGTGGCCGGATTCGGAGGGTCCCCGAGTGAACTGGCCAGGCCTTGTGCCAGACTTGCGCGCCCGGCGCGGGCTGCGAGCGAGCCTTGCTCACCGAGGGCCGGCACCGAGCATCTGGCGATGCGAACCGATCGAACCCCCGCCTGGCTGATCCTCGCGATGGTCGTGTGCATGGGCGCCGCCGCGCTGCTGCACGCCCGCCTGCTGGCGCACGACCAGATCTACAGGCCTGTCCCCAACGACGCGCTCTACCTGCCCAAGCCCGAGCTGTTCCGCGCCACGAGCCTCGGGTTCCGGCAGCTCGCCGCCGATCTGTTGTGGGCAAAGCTCGTCCAGGCCGTGGGCGACCCGAGCGACCGCACGGCGGGCTTCAAGTACATCTACGAGTACACCGACATCGTGACGGACGTGGATCCGCGCTACGCGGCCCCCTACCTCATCAGCAACTTCTGGCTCGTGGGATGGGATCGCACCCTCGAGGCCAACAGGCTCCTGGCAAAGGGTCGTCACCGGTTTCCCGAGACCTACAAGTTCCCCTACTACCTCGGACTCAACCACTTTCTATGGCTCCGAGACCGGGCCAGGCGATCGAAATGCTTCCCAGCGAGCGCGCGAAGCTGCGAGAAACGCCCGAGTCCTGGAAGAAGTCCGTCGGGCGCGCGCTCGACAAGCCTGACGACCCCGAGTCCGCGTTCGAGCTCTTCCTCGCCTTCTACGCCGATGCTCCGAATCCAGAGGAGCGCGAGGCGATGGAACCGCTGGTCGTGCATGGGCTGTTCTACCGAGTCGTGACCGCGGTGAACGGGGCGTCGCAGAAGTTCACCGAAGCCCGCGGCAGCCCCCCCAAAGATCTCGGCGAGCTGGTGAGCGCTCACCTGCTGCGGGCCGCTCCCAACGATCCGTACGGCGGATCGCTCTACTTCGACGACAACGGAATGATCCGCTCGACAGTTCGCCCAAAGTACTGGTGGGACAAGTGACGACGCCGTCGCCGGCCGAGGATTGGACGATGCCAGACAGCCCTGACACCGTGCTGACGCTCGAAGGCGTGCGGAAGAGCTACCGGACTCCGTTCGGTCTGGGGCGGGTCGAGGCGCTGCGGGGCGTGAGCCTCCAGGTCGCACGCGGCGAAACCGTCGGTTTCCTCGGGCCGAACGGCGCGGGGAAGACCACGACCCTCAAGGTCATCCTCGGGCTGATGCGACCAGACGCCGGCATCGTCCGACTGCTGGGACACCCACCGTCGGATCCACGCGCGCGGAATGGATGGGCTTTCTCCGGAGCAACCCTACTTCTACGATTACCTGACGCCGCGCGAGATCCTCGAGCTCGCCGCCGCGCTCTTCGATCTGGCGCCCGGCGCGGCGCACCGGCAGGTGGCGGATGCGATCGAACGGCTCGGGCTCGGCCACGTTCGCGACACGCCACTGCGGAAGCTGTCTAAGGGCTGGGTGCAACGGGTCGGACTAGCGCAGGCGCTGGTCGGCGAACCGGAGCTGGTGATCCTCGACGAGCCGATGAGTGGCCTCGACCCCGTGGGACGCCGCGAGGTCCGCGGACTCATCAGCTCGCTCAAGCACCGCGGCACTTCCGTGCTCTTCAGCTCTCACATCCTCTCGGACGCCGAGCTTCTGTGCGACCGAGTGGCGGTGATCGTCGAAGGCCGGATTCGATACGAGGGTCAACTATCGAAGCTCGGATCCAGCAGGCCTTCGTCGATCGAACTGGTGGTCGAGGCACCTGACCCCGAGCTGATCCGGGTCAGCGCCGGCGAGCCCGTGGAGCTCGATCTACGCGACGGGAAGGTCTGGGTGCGGGTTGGCCGTCAGGAGGCGGTGGACCGGGTCATCGCTGGGGTGCTGGCGCACCGCGGTCGCGTGCTCAGCGTCACGCCGAACGGGATCGGACTGGAGGAGATCTTCTCTCAGGCGGTTCGGTCGAAGGAAGGAGGCGCGGAATGAGGCGGATCCTCGCAATCGCAAGGAACACGTTTCGCGAAGCAATCCGCGATCGGATATTCCATTCGCTGTTTGGCTTCGCGGTCCTCGTCCTGTTCGGCTCACTGGTTCTCGGTTACGTGACCGTGGGTGAGAACGCCCGGATCGTCATGAACGTCGGCATGGCGTCGATCCATCTGTTCGGCGTGCTCATCGCCATCAGCGTTGGGACCGGACTCGTCTACAAGGAGATGGCGAAGCGCACCATCTTCACGCTCCTGGCCAAGCCGCTCGCCCGACACCAGTTTCTGATCGGGAAATACGTCGGGCTCGGGCTCGTCCTCGCTGTGCAGCTCGTGTTCATGACGGCCGTGTTCCAGGGGCTCTTCTCGGCCGTCGGCGGGTGGGTGTCGCTGCTCACGTACCAGGCGGTCTTCCTCATCTTCGTCGAGCTGATGGTGATCACGGCTGTGGTCCTCCTGTTCTCCACTGTCACGAGCCCGTTCACGGGTGGCATCCTGAGCCTGCTCTTCTTCGTGATCGGGCACTCGATCGGCGAGCTCCAGAAGTACACCGTCACGTACGCCACACACACCAAGAGCCCGGCCTGGAAGGTCGCGTTCGCGATCTTCCCCGATCTCGAGCGATTCAACCTCAAGGAGAACGCGCTTTACGGCCTGCCGGTGAGCTGGTCGTTCGTCGGCCAGAGTGTCGCCTACGGCGCACTGCTGAGCGCGGTGTTCGTGCTCGCAGCGACTGCCGTCTTTCACCGCCGAGACTTCACCTGACCCGAAACAGGAGGCCTCCGCACCGGGGGCACACCGCACGTGCGCACCCTCAACACCTCGGACGCGAAGTTTGCCACCGCGCTTTCTTGGATCGCGGATCGGATCCAGCTCACGGGCGGAGACCGCGAGCTGGAGGTCCGTGCGATCATCGACGACGTCCGCAAGCGCGGCGATCGGGCGCTCGCTGCTTTCACGCGACGCCTGGACGGCATCACGATTCCCGCCCACGAACCGTGGCTTCCGCCCGCGGCGTTCACTCGGGCGCGAGCGCTCGTCGGGCACCAGGCGCTGCGCGACCTCGAACTCGCTCGGAACCGGATCCGCAAGTTCCACGCCCGCGACCGACCCAGCGGCTTCGCGATGACGAGCGGCGCAGGAGTGCGCCTGGCGAAACGATGCCATCCACTGGCTCGAGTCGGCGTCTACGTACCGGGCGGCCGCGGCGCGTACCCGTCGACGGTGCTGATGAACTGCATCCCGGCACGTGTGGCCGGCGTGGAAGAGATCGTCCTCGCCACGCCGCCCTCCAGGCGCGGTGATCCAGGACTCCGTGGGCTCGACCCACACGTGGTAGTCGCGGCTGAACTTGCTGGCGTGACCCGAATTCTCACCGCAGGGGGCGCCCAGGCGATCGCGGCGCTCGCACTGGGCACGGCGACGATCCCGCGGGTCGACAAGATCGTCGGGCCCGGTAACGCATGGGTCGCGACGGCGAAGCGCCTCGTCTACGGCCTCGTCGACATCGACTCCTTCGCGGGACCGAGCGAAGTGCTGGTGATCGCCGACGGCTCCGTGCCTGCAGCGTGGACCGCCGCGGACCTCCTCAGCCAGGCCGAACACGATCCCGACGCGATCGTGTTCCTGGTGACGACGTCGATCGCCAGCGCACGGGCGGTGGTCGACGCGCTCGAGCACCAGCTCGCCGATCTGCCAAACCGATCGATCGCGGAGGAGTCCCTGCGCTCGAACGGCACCACGATCGTCGCTCGGGATCTCGACGAAGCCGTCGACATCGCGAACCGGATCGCGCCCGAGCACCTCGAGGTGCACACGAGGCGAGCTCGCAACGTCTCTCGACGTCTGACGACCGCGGGCGCCGTGTTCGTGGGCGCGCATACGCCGGAGGCCATCGGCGACTACCTCGCGGGTCCGAACCACGTGCTTCCAACCGGTGGAACGGCGCGGTTCTTCTCACCGCTCTCTACGGACGATTTCGTGCGTCGCTCGAACACGCTCGAGGTTTCCGCGGCGGCACTTCGTCGCCTCGGCCCGCCGACGGTACGACTGGCTCGGATCGAGCGTTTCGAGGCACACGCGCGATCGGTGACCGTGCGCATCGGGGAGCCGCGGTCGTGAGGTCGGTTCCGATCGGGTCGGTTCGAAGCACCATTCGCGAACTCGTCGCGTACCCGATCGAGCACGAGCGCGTGCCGGTCAAGCTCGACGCCAACGAGCTCGGATTCGACCTCCCGTCTGGCCTCGCGGCTGCGGTCCAGTCGGCACTGAGCCGGATCGATCTGCGGCGATATCCGGAAGGACACGCCGACTCACTGACCGAGACGGTGGCCCGCGAGTGGCACGTCGCGGCTGAATCCGTGCTGGTCGGGAATGGCTCGAACGAGATGATTGCTCTGACTTTCGCGGCGTTCGGGGGTGATGGAGCCGACGGCAGAGCACCCGCCGTGGTGCTGCCGACCCCCAGCTTCGGTGTGTACCCCATACAGGCTCGAACGCACGGCTTCGAGGTAGTCAGCTGCCCACTCGACGAGCGCTTCGAGCTCGACCCCGAACGGGTACTCGACGCAACCCGCCGCCACCGCGCCCGGCTCGTCGTGCTCGCCTCGCCGAACAACCCGACCGGCAACGCGTTTCAACGCGTCTCGATCGAGCGAATTCTCGACGGGTTCGACGGCCCCGTCGTCGTGGACGAGGCCTATCAGCCGTTTGCGACCGAGTCATGGCTCGGCCGCTGGGATCGATGGCCCAACCTCCTCGTGCTGCGCACCTTGAGCAAGGTCGGCCTGGCCGCCCTGCGGGTGGGATTCCTGTTCGCAGATCCCCGGTTGACTGCCGAACTCCGCAAGGCCAAGCTGCCGTTCAACCTGAACTCGATGAGCGCGGCCGTAGCGCGGGTTGCGCTGGATGCCTGGAGCGACCTCGAAGCCGTAGCCCAGGGCGTCATTGCAGAGCGTCGCCGGCTGCAGGAAGCGTTGAGCCGGCTGGGCACCCTCGAGGTGTTTCCGTCAGAAGCCAACTTTCTGTTAGTTCGGGTTCCGGGTGACGCGAACCAGTTGTGGTCGCGGCTCCTCGAGCGTGGGATCTCGGTGCGAAACTTCAGCGCGAAGGCCGGGCTCGCGGGCTGCCTGCGAATCACAGTCGGACGGCCGCACGAGAACGACCAGTTGATCGCCAGCCTCGGCGAGCTACTCGCACCGTGAACCGATCCTGAGGGATGCGATGAGCCGAACCGGACGCGTCGAGCGCGCCACCAGCGAGACGAAGGTCACCGTGTCGGTGGATCTGGACGGCGAGGGTCGTTACCAGATCGACACGGGCATCCCTTTCTTCGACCACATGCTCAGTCACGTCGCCAAGCAGGGTTTGCTCGACGTGACAATCGAGGCGAAGGGCGATTTGGAAGTCGACTTCCACCACACCGTGGAGGACGTAGGCCTCTCGCTCGGCGACGCGTTCGCGCAGGCGCTCGGCAACAAGATCGGTACCCGTCGATACGGCTCCGCATCGCTGCCGATGGAGGAAGCCATCGCCGACGTCGCCGTCGACTTCGGTGGGCGGCCGTACCTCGTGTACCGGGTCGAGCTGACACAGGAGAAGGTCGGCGGATTCGACGTGTCGCTAGCGAAGGAGTTCTTGCGATCGTTCGCGAATCGCTGTGGCATGAACCTCCACGTCACCGTTCGCTACGGCGAGGACTCGCACCACGTTCTCGAAGCCATCTTCAAAGGCTTCGGTTTGGCGCTCAGGGACGCGGTGTCGGTCGATCCACGGCGACGGGACGTTCCAAGCACCAAGGGAACGCTCTGACCTATCCCTCTCGTCAGGAGCGATGGAGCGTCAGGCTGACGGCCCTGCCGTTCAGCCCACCGACTTCCCGCCATCGCGCATCTCGAGCGTAACTCGGTCGTCATGCAACGAATCGTCGTCGTCGACTACGGCAGCGGGAACCTCCGCAGCGTCGCCAAGGCTCTGGAGCGAGCAGGTGGCACGGTCGAGGTCAGCTCCGCCCCAGGCGCCATCGAGGCGGCTTCGGGTGTGGTCCTACCCGGCGTCGGCGCCTTCCGCGCTGCGATGGAGAATCTCTCGGCCGGCGGCTGGACGGCGGGGCTGCGTGCGCATCTCGCTGCCGACCGTCCGTTCCTGGGGATCTGCCTGGGGTTGCAGCTGCTGTTCGACGACAGCGAAGAGTTCGGCTTCACGCAGGGATTCGGCCTCGTACGAGGACATGTGCGAGCCTTCCCGCACCCGAGCTCCGCAGCCACCGACACCGAGCGCGCGAAAGTGCCGCACATGGGCTGGAACCAGCTCACCGCCACGCGACGGTCGATGGTCAGCGAAGCGATCGGCGATGGGGCCTGGGCCTACTTCGTCCACTCGTTCTACGTCGACTGCCTCGAGCCCGACGTGATCGCGACGACGACCCGTCATGGGGACGTGTCGTTCACATCGTCGATCGAGCGAGGACGCCTGATCGCCTGCCAGTTCCACCCCGAGAAGAGCCAATCAGTTGGCCTGGACCTGCTCGCAAAGTTCGTGGAGTCCTGCCAATGAGCTTGGAACTCATCCCAGCGATCGATCTTCGGCGTGGCCGCTGCGTGCGCCTGCTGCGTGGAGATCCGAACGCCGAGACCGTCTACTTCGAGGATCCCGTCGAGCCGGCTCGCCGCTTCGAGGCCGCTGGAGCGACACGCCTGCACGTCGTCGACCTCGACGGTGCGTTCGAGGGGTAGCGAACGCAACGGAACGGCCATTCGCTCGGTGATCAACTCGACCCGCATGCGCGTGGAGGTCGGCGGCGGCCTCCGCGATCTACTTCGCCGTTCGGCGCATCATCGATCTTGGGGCGGAGCGCGCGATCATCGGTACGGCGGCGATCCGGGATCCCGCCTTTCTGGCCGAGTGCTGTCGCGAATGGCCCAGCAGGATCTGGGTCGGGATCGACGCACGGCAGGGCAAGGTCGCGGTGAAAGGCTGGCTCGAGCAGACGACGGTCGACGCCAGGAGTCTTGCGGAATCCGCAGCACGAATCGGCGCGGCGGGCATCATCTACACCGACATCGCTCGCGATGGCGCGCTCTCCGGCCCCAACGCAGCCGAGACCTCGCGCGTCGCCCGAGGCCTTGGGCTCCCCGTGATCGCGTCCGGCGGAGTTCATCGCCTGGCAGACCTGGAGGAGCTGGTGACATTGGAGTCGGACGGCGTCGTCGGCGTCATCAGCGGACGCGCCATCTACGAGGGCACCTTGGACCTTGGAGAAGCGCTCCAGTTCCTCGCATCCAGCGGTGACGAGTCCTAGCCGTGAGCGTGGCCAAACGCATCATCCCCTGCCTCGACGTCCGCGACGGGCGGGTCGTCAAGGGCGTGAACTTCGTGGAGATCCGAGACGCCGGCGACCCGGTCGAGGCCGCGTCCGCCTACGATGCCCAGGGGGCCGACGAGCTGGTATTCCTCGACATCACGGCATCGTTCGAAGCTCGTGGCATCATCGAGGACGTCGTCCGCCGCACGGCCGAGCAAGTGTTCATGCCGCTGACCGTCGGTGGCGGAATCCGCGAGGTCACCGATTTGCGACGGATGCTCCAGGCGGGTGCCGACAAGGTCAGCATCAACACAGCCGCGGTTCAGAACCCCTCGTTGGTCCGGGAAGCTGCGGAGCGGTTCGGCTCCCAGTGCGTGGTGGTCGCGGTGGACGCCAAGCGCCGAACAGGTGGCGGCTGGGAGGTGTTCACGCACGGCGGGCGCACGCCCACGGGTCGGGACGCCGTCGACTGGTGCCGTTACGTCGAGACGCTCGGTGCAGGCGAGATCTTACTGACGAGCATGGATCGCGACG
Organism: Deltaproteobacteria bacterium; assembly: GCA_016713535.1. GTDB lineage: Bacteria > JADJOY01 > JADJOY01 > JADJOY01 > JADJOY01 > JADJOY01. The sequence continues at coordinate 366,553 of JADJOY010000001.1, read as the reverse complement.
GAACCCAGGTGGGGTACGACCTCGAGCTCACCCGGGCCGTTTCGAATGCGACCACGGTCCCGGTGATCGCATCGGGTGGGGTCGGAACGCTCGAGCACCTGTGGGAAGGCCTCTCAATCGGCGGTGCCGATGCCGTACTGGCCGCGTCCATCTTCCACTTCGGCACTCATTCAGTGAGCGAGGCCAAGCGTTTCCTCGCCGCGCGTGGCGTCCCAGTTCGTCCGCCGCGTGACGTCGACCCCACGTACGACGCGCTCGACCGCGTCCTGACCGAACGGAGCTGACCGTCATGTCGATCGCAGATCGCGTAAAGTTCGATGACCGCGGCCTCGCCGTCGCGATCGCCCAGGATGCCGTGAATCGCGAGATCCTGATGGTCGCGTTCATGAACAAGGACGCACTTGAGCGAACGCTCCAGACCGGAACCGTTCACTACTACAGCCGGTCCCGCAACAAGCTGTGGATGAAGGGCGAGGAGTCCGGCCACGTGCAGCGGGTTCGAGAGATACGACTGGACTGTGACGGTGATGCGATCTTGATCTCGATCGACCAGGCCGGGGTTGCGTGCCACGAGGGCTACCGATCCTGCTTCTTCCGCCGCTGGGACGGGACGGACTGGATCGTGGACCGTGATCGAGGGGTCGACCCAGCCTCGGTTTACGGACGTAAGCCGAGTTGACCGTCCGTGGCGACCTCGCGTGTCGAGTTGCCAGGGGGCTTTCCACTGCTATATTGGCTGGTTAACCGGGGGCTGAGTAGGCAAAGCGTAAACACGTTCGTTCCCCGAACGACACTCATGTCCATGGGTGTCCCCTTTCGATACAGCGTGACATCGTTCGTGAATTGCCAGGTGGCGCACGCTAGAGGCGAATGCGCCGAGGAGATGGTCGGATGCCCGGAGTGAAAGTTCGCGAAGGAGAGCCGTTCGAGGCAGCACTCAAGCGGTTCAAGAAGCAGTGCGAAAAGGCGGGCATCTTGTCCGAGCTGAAGAAGCGCGAGCACTTCGAGAAGCCCAGCGTGCGTCGGAAGAAGAAGGCGATCGCCGCACGCAAGCGGGCTCTGAAGAAGCTGAAGAAAGAAGGACTCCTCTGATCCGCCGGGCATGACGCACCGTAGCTTGGACCCCGGTCACTTCGAAGCGCGCCGCACCCGCGGACCGAAAGGACAGAGGTTCACCCCTCCCTCACGCACTGCGTCATCCGACGCCCCGTGCGTCCGCAACACCGCGACGAGTTGCTGTGATCGCGTGGCCCCACCGATCCGATCGGTGTGGCCCACCGCCGATGCGCCTGGGTTTCCGTCGACCCGCCCTCACGAGGGCGGGTCGATCTCATTTGGGCCAGCTACTGCGCAGGTACGCGGGAGGATCAGGTGACGTTCGACTCGGTCGTCGAGGACGTCCGCGGGAGGGTGAACCTCGTCGAGATCATCTCCGGCCATACCGACCTGAAACAGGCCGGGCGGACGTTCAAGGGACTTTGCCCGTTCCACAAGGAGCGAAGCCCGTCGTTCACGGTCGACCCCGCGAAGGGCTTCTATCATTGCTTCGGATGTGGCGCGGGCGGGGACGCGTTCAAGTTCGTGATGGAGATCCACGGGCTTTCCTTCCCGGAGGCGCTCGAGCAGCTTGCACGGCGGGTTGGCGTCTCATTGCCGGAGCGGCGCGGAGGCCCGAAGGTCGACCGCAGCCGGCGACGTGTCCTCCTCGAGGTCACGCGCTCTGCGGCCCTGTTCTTCCGTCGCGTCCTGAAGGATGACCCCTCGGCGAGTACGGCGCGCGACTATCTCCGTGGTCGGGGATTCTCCGTCGACGAAGCACTCTCGTTCGGCCTCGGATATGCGCCCAACGATTGGGAGGCCCTGGCCCGGCACCTGAGCAGGGACGGTGCGGACCTCGAAGCGGCGCGCGCCACCGGCTTGATCGGCGAGCGTACCCGCGGCAGCGGCCATTACGACCGGTTCCGCGACCGGCTGATGTTCACGATCCTAGACGCGGAGGGAACACCGATCGGCTTCGGCGCACGAGCGCTCGGTACGGTGGAGGGTCCCAAGTACATCAACTCGTCCGACTCCGACATCTTCCACAAGGGGCGCGGCGTCTACGGGCTCTCGTGGGCTCTTCGGTCGATCCGAGAGCAGGGCCGGGCCGTGGTCGTCGAAGGTTACTTCGACGTGCTCTCTCTGCATCAGCAGGGCATCACCACCGCCGTTGCCACCCTGGGTACGGCGCTCACTCCGGATCACGCGTACCAGCTCAAACGCTACGCGCCGGAGGTCGTACTGCTGTTCGACGGCGACGAGGCGGGGCGCAAGGCCGCATGGCGCGCTCTGCCCCACTTTCTGGCTGCCGACGTGCGACCCCGGGCCGCATTCCTTCCGTCCGGCGAGGATCCGGATACGTTGGTTCAGAAGCAAGGTGCCGAAGTCTTGGTCTCGATGCTCGAAGCTGCACCTCCCCTCCTGGAGCACGTGATTGCGACGATGGCCCGTGCCGCAGGAGCGGATCCTCGCGCACGCGGACAAGCGATGCGCGAGTTGGCTCCCTTGCTCAACGTGCTACCCGATCCAGTCGAGCTCGACGCCACCATCGAGGTGGCTGCCCGCGCCTTCCAGGTAGGCGCGGACTCGGTCCGGAGGGTGCTCGATGCGCGTAAAGATGCTACCCGCGACCTCGCGCCTGCGGAAAGCGACCGGGTCGCTGCTCTCGCGGATCCGATTCCGCCCGCAGAGGAGGCGCTCGTTCGGGCGCTCGCCGAAGCCCCGGGGCTAGCGACGCTACTGGGGGGCACCGAGGTGCAGACGGCGATGGTCAACGAATCGGCCGCCAGGTTCGTGCACGCGGCGGCGAACGAACCGACCGGGACTTCGACTCGCTGGCTCGAGGGGATCGACGACCCAAACTTGGTGCGTCTCGTCACGTCCGCGAGCGTGGAAGAGACCCTTCCTGCGGAGCGTGGGCCGCGGGTGGTGACCGACTGCATAAGGCGAATCCAGCGTGACCGCCTGCGCGCAGAAGTCGACGAGTTGAGCCACCAGATCTCCCAGCGCGAGTCGCGCGGCGACATCGGGGAGCTCCAGCGCCTTCAGCAGCTCAAGATCGAGAAGAACCGTCGCATGCTCGCGCTCGGGTCAGCGCGGGCCGGATGAATGGGCTCGGGGTGAGAACGAACCGGCGCGGTGACACGCGTCGCGGCGCACGAGGGGATCGATGACGGCAGGCAGCCAGCTCAACGACGTCAAGAAGAAGCTCATCGAGATGGGCCGCGAGAAGGGCTACCTCACCTACGACGAGGTGAACGACATCTTGCCGTCCGATGTCGTCTCGAGCGAGCAGCTCGACGACGTGATGTCGATGTTCGGCGAAATGGACATCGACGTCGTGGACAATCCGAACCCGGAGAACGCCACACGGCGCAAGGACGACCTCGCATTCCAGGAGGAGGAAGAGGAGGAGGTCGAGGACGATCTGGGTCGGACCAATGATCCAGTTCGCATGTACCTGCGCGAGATGGGGACCGTCAGCCTCCTGACCCGCGAGGGCGAGGTGGAGATCGCCAAGCGCATCGAGCGCGGGCTGATCGAGGTTCGGCAATCGGCGCTCGGCTCGCCGATCGCCATGAAGTACCTCATGGACGTCCGCGAACGACTCATCCGGGGCGAGATCAGCACCCGCGAGATCGTCGACGACGACGTTGACGACGATCCAGAAGAAGACGAGTCCGAGGAGCGCCGCGCAGAGCTGGACAGCGGCCTGCGAGACGAGCTCATCCAGGACCTCACACGAATCCGCCGACTGGTCCTGGAGTTCAAGAAGGCGGAGTTGGACGCAAAGAAGACCGGTGGCACCGCCGCGGACCGGAAGAAGGCGAAAGAGAAGCTTCAGCAGAAGCACCAGAAGGTGGTGGAGGCGATCCAGGCGCTCGCGTTCTCGAACAAGCAGATCGACGCGGTGGTGACGCGGATCAAAGGACTCGTCCACACCATCGAGCGAGCCGAGGCAGATCTCGCCAGGACCGAGGCGCGACCCAGGCTGACCCCGGCAGGCCTTCGGACGGCCTTCGCCGATCTGAAGCGCGGCAAGACGGGCGAACGCCAGGCCGAGAAGGCCGCAGGCCTGCGTGCGGACCAGCTCCGGGACCTCGAGCCGAGAGTGAAAGAGGCGATCCGCCTGCTCAAGGAAGCCGAGGCCGAGGCGGAGCTGCCGGCCGCCGAGATCAAGCGGATCTTCCGCGCGATCCAAAACGGTGAACTCAAGGCGAAGATGGCGAAGAGCGAGCTGATCGAAGGCAATCTGCGCCTAGTGGTCAGCATCGCGAAGAAGTACTCGAACCGGGGCCTCCAGTTCCTCGATCTGATCCAGGAAGGGAACATCGGGCTCATGAAGGCCGTGGACAAGTTCGAGTATCAGCGCGGCTACAAGTTCTCGACCTACGCGACGTGGTGGATCCGACAGGCGATCACTCGAGCGATCGCGGACCAGGCCAGAACCATCCGGATCCCGGTGCACATGATCGAGACGATCAACAAGCTGGTGCGTACGTCGCGCTACCTCGTTCAAGAGCTCGGTCGCGAGCCCTCGCCCGAGGAGATCGCGGAGCGAATGGAGATCCCGCTCGAGAAGGTTCGCAAGGTCCTCAAGATCGCCAAGGAGCCCATCAGCCTCGAGACGCCGATCGGCGAAGAGGAAGGAAGTCACCTCGGGGACTTCATCGAGGACAAGGGCGTCATCTCGCCGTCCGAAGCGGTCGTCGCGATCAACCTTTCCGATCAGACGAAGAAGGTGCTCGCGACGCTTACGCCACGCGAGGAAAAAGTGTTGCGAATGCGCTTCGGAATCGGCGAGAAGTCGGAACACACGCTCGAGGAGGTCGGTCGCGACTTCGCCGTGACCCGGGAGCGGATTCGGCAGATCGAGGCAAAGGCGTTGCGGAAGCTTCGGCACCCGAGCCGCTCGAAGCGGCTCAAGAGTTTTCTCGAGAACTGAGACGTCCCATCGCACCGGTGACGAACGATCCAAAGCAGCGACAAGCGTGTATGCGGGCCCGTAGCTCAGTCGGTCAGAGCGGGGGACTCATAATCCCTTGGTCCCAGGTTCGAGTCCTGGCGGGCCTACCGGTCGGAGGTAGCATCGCGCGGCGATGCCACGACGGTCGCGAGAAGGCCCAGGCGGATGTCGGACACAAACGGCAAGCGACTGTTCGGAGAAAGGTGGGTTCAAATTGACACGGATCGAGATGCTGCTCCGCCTCCAGGAGCTGGACATCGGACGAGACGATCTCGTGCGGGAACGCGACGCGGGTCCCACCCGCCTGGAGGCCGCACGAGCGCCGCTGACTGCCGCGCAAGCTGCTGAACGGGTTGGCCGAGAACGCCTCCAGGAGGCGACCCGAGCCAGGGAGAAGCTGGAGAAGGAAATCGAGTTCGAGCGCAGCAAGCTCGAGGAGCGCAATCGAAAGCTTCGACAAGTCAAGACCAACGAGGAGTTCCAAGCCGGCCAGAAAGAGCTCGGGGAGCACCGAAAGCGGATCGCGGGGATAGAAGATTCCGTGCTCACGTTGATGGAGACGGTCGAAGGACTCCAGCACGAAATCGCCGCCGCGATCGCTACCGCCAACCGCATGCGCGGGGACGTCGAGGCGATCGAACGCGAAGTCGCCGCGCGCACCGCCACTCTCGACCAGAAGATCGCGTCGGTGGATCAAGATGCCATCGCGTTCCGTCAGGGGATCGATCCCGCGACGCTCTCCCACTACGACATCGTGCGCACGCGTCGAGGAGGATCGGCGGTTTCGGAGGTCAGTGGTGGGGTCTGCCAGGCTTGTCGTACCAAGATTCCGGCCCAGATGTACAACGAGCTCCACGCGCCGGATGCACAGAACATCTGCCCGAGCTGCAACCGGATCATCTATGTGAGGCTCGCGCCCAGGGTCACCGACGAGCCAGTGGGGAGTGCGGAGTTCCGCTGAGCCACCGAAAGGGACCAAGGCGGTGCGCAGCACCGGGCTCGACACCGCGCCGCTGATCGGGCAAACCAAGACCCGAAGCGACGGGGCTGGCCGGGGGGCCGCTCACTTCCTCGCGAAGTGGGAGGAAAGTCCGGACTCCACAGGGCAGGATGGTCGCTAACGGCGACCGAGGGAAACCTTCGGGACAGTGCAACAGAAAGCAGACCGCCGCGCGAGCGGCAAGGGTGAAACGGTGAGGTAAGAGCTCACCAGCGGCGTGGGTGACCACGCCGCTCGGCAAACCCCATCCGGAGCAAGACCGCGCAGGGAGTGGGTCGCCCGCCCAATACTCCCGGGTTGGTCGCACGAGGCGGTCGGCAACGACCGTCCCAGATGGATGGTCCCCCCTGGCCCTCGGGAGACCGAGGGCCAGGACAGAATCCGGCTTACAGGCCAGCCCCCTCGCTTCCCTTCCGCCCGACGTCACTCCGGATCAAGCATCAGTCACGTGCCGTCACCGTCGAGCGCTTCGAGTGCAAAGTGGACCGCTGCGATCACCAACGCGTGTTGGACCTCGCCCTCTCGAATTTTTCGACGGAGCTCGCTCAACGGAATGAAGCCGATCTGATCGATCTCGTCGGCGTCGAACTCGGCCTTCCGTCGTAATCGCCGCGCGACGAAGGTGGTGCAGCGGTTGCCCTGGATCGCTGGATTCGGCTCCACCACACCAACTTGGCGCCACTCGTCGGCCTCGAAGCCCGTCTCCTCCAAGAGCTCGCGCCGGGCTGCCGCGAGCGGGGTCTCGCCTGCGTCGATGGCCCCACCTGGAATCTCGAGTGTCACGGAGCGGGTCCCGTATCGGTACTGGCTCACCAGCAGGACCTGCTCACTCGCATCGAAGGCGACGATGTTCACCCAGTCGGCGATTTCGATCAGATAAGCGAGCTTCTCGTCGGTACCGGTAGGTCCCCGGAAGTGGTCTCGGCGCAAGCTCAGGAACGGGTGCTCGAAGATGCGATCCGAGCCGCATCGGTCGCGAGGTTGGCCCATCGTGTGCCCTTGATCGCCGCGGCTGTATAGGCCGAGCGCGTAACGTTCGAACCACCCACGCTCAACCGGGTAGCGGTCTTACTCGACGACCTCGGCCACCGAATTTGACAGGACAGTCTTCCCGTCCTGCGTGGAGGCTCGAACGATGTACCGACCCGCACGCTCGCGCCAGCCCTCGGTCACGATCGTATCGCCCGGGAACACCACGCTCGCGAAACGGGCGGCGAACGACTTGAAGCGCGCCGGATCGCCGCCACACACCGAGTGAAGCACCGCTCGGCCCGCGTGGCCGTACGTGCAGAGTCCATGGAGAATCGGGCGCTCGAACCCGCCCATCGCCGCGAACTGAGGGCTCGCGTGCAGCGGGTTGGTGTCGCCAGAGAGACGGTACAAGAGCGCTTGCTGAGCTAGCGTCTTGTACTCGACCCGAAAATCCGGCGGGTTCCCCGCCGGTGGATCAGCCTTGAGCGCCTCTGGACCCCGGTCACCCCCGAACCCACCCTCTCCGCGTGCAAAGATCGTGAAGATGTTGTCGAAAACAGGGGAGCCGTCGATCGACGTCTCCGCCTTCACGACAACTAGAGCCGCCTTGCCCTTATCGTAGATGCCCGTCACTTCACTCACGGTGCTCATCTCGCCCTCGGGCGGGATGGGGTTGTGAAGTATGACGGTCTGCTCGCCGTGCAGGATCATCATCGGGTTGACGTTGAGGTTGCTCGTGGCTTGCACGAGCGCCTTGAAAGATGGGACCACCGCGAACGTGGGGAATACCTTCAGGTCACCCATCTCGAAGAGGAAGTCGAGCTCGTCGGTGTTCGCGCCGATGCCGAGTGCGTACAACACGACGTCTCGCCACGCGTACTTGTGGATGATCGGTTCGGACTTCTTTCCCACCAGCTCGAGATTAATCGCCATCGGTATCCTCCGCTGCGAGTCGGGTCGAGAGCGACGGATTCTAGCGTGAGCGGATCACGATGGCTTGGCGGTATCGGTCTGAAGCGTCGCCAGAATACGATGGGCGACGTCCGGGCCGATCCCGGGAACTTCCACGAGCTCGTCGACGGATGCGGCGCGCACCCGATCGACGCTACCGAAGTGGGTGAGCAGCGCACGCCTGCGGGCAGCTCCGACCCCGGGATCGCGTCGAGGGCGGACCGGATCCGCTCACGACTACGAAGATTGCGCTGGTACGTGATCGCGAAACGGTGAGCCTCGTCTCGGATGCGTCCGAGCAGCATCAGGCCCGGGTCGTCGTGACGAAGCGCGATCGGATTCGACCGACCAGGGCGAAAAACACGGTCTGGATCCTTGGCGAGTGAGGCGAGGTCGACACCGCTCACCCCGAGCTCCTCGAAGACCTTCATCGCAACGTTGAGCTGCCCCTTACCGCCGTCCACTACCAACAGGTCGGGATCGGCGCATCGATCTCGAGCCCCGACGAATCGGCGAGAGAGCACCTCGTACATCGCGCCGTAGTCGTCGGGCACGGCGAGGGTACGGATCCGATATCGGCGGTAGCCCGCCTTGTGGGGCACGCCATCTTCGAACCGAACGAGTGAACCGACGGAACCCGTGCCGCCCAGCGTCGACATGTCAGTGCACTCGATCCGTCGAGGATCCTGTGTGAGACCCAGCTTGCGAGCTAGCCCCGCGAGGACTGCGCGTCGCTCGACCGTCGGGTCCGTCCAGGCCTCCAGCGCGGTGCGAGCGTTCGCCTCGGCGAGCGAAACGAGGCGAAGGCGCTCACCGCGCTCGGGAACCATCAAACGAACCCGGCCTCCACGCCGTTCGGACCACCACTCCTCGAGGGTGACGGCCCCCACCACCTCTCGCGGTACCACGACTTCGTCAGGCAGGTCTTCCACGCTGCCATAACGGCGTGCTAGGAACGCCTGAAGCGGATCCTCGTCATCCTCGATCGCCATCGCCAACGGGAAGCTGTTCGCTCCGACGAGCACGCCAGCCCGAACGGACAAAACCGCCGCCGATCCAGCCAGCCCGTTGGTGGCGACGGCTACGAAGTCCTGATCGACCTCGGAGTGGCGGATGACGTTCTGCTTCTCGATCGTGGCTTCGATGGATGCGATGCGATCGCGAACGCGTGCGGCCTCCTCGTATCGGAGCGACCGAGAGGCCGCGAGCATCCGCTCGCGAAGTGATCGAATCACATCGCGATTCTGTCCGCGCAGGAAGTGCGTTGCGCCGCGGACGAGCAGGCCGTAGTCGTCTTCGGAGATCAGGCCAACACACGGTGCTAGGCACCGGCCGATCTGGTAGTCGAGGCACGGTCGCGAACGGTTGGCGAAGTCGGAATCGCTACACGTCCGAAGCGGGAAGGTCCGGTGCAGCTCGCCAACGGTCGTGCGTACGCCTTGCGCGGATGAATACGGCCCGAACACGAGCGCATCGATCCGCGACGGGCGTCGCTCGACTCTCACCTTCGGAAACGGATGGCTGAGATCGATCCGTAACGACGTATAGGTCTTGTCGTCTCTGAGGCGGATGTTGTACGGCGGCCGGTGCTTCTTGATCAACGTGTCCTCGAGAATGAACGCCTCTTTCTCGGTTTCGGTGACCGTGACCTCGAAGTCTCGGACGCGCCCCATAAGGAACCGCACGTGATAACGCCCGTCACCTTCCTCCCGGGAGAAGTAGCTGCGAACCCGATCGCGGAGACTCTTCGCCTTTCCGACGTATAGAACGCGAGTCCTAGAATCGAGCAACACGTAGACGCCGGGCCTACGCGGCAAGCGCTCCACCTTCGCGAGCAGCTCCTGCGAGTGCTCCGACAGATCCCTGCTCGGCGCCTCGACGGCTTCGTGCGCTCGCGGGATGGGGCCGCCGTCCGGAGAACTGGCGGAGTCGTGCGGCACCCCTCGTCTGGCCTCAGGGGCCCTCGGTCGACGGCCTGGCATTTCCCTCTCAGCTTGCCGGGCACCCGCTTTGGCGCGGCCCGGGTGGCGGCGCCGCCGTCCCTTCAGCCGCGATGGCCACCCGCTCCGGCGCGACCACCCACTCGACGCGGTCGCGGCAGCACCGGTGCGACGATCAGCTTACCCGCCGGCTGGGTAGGCCGCACCTCGAGCCCTAATACGCTGGCCTCCAGCCGGTGGACTCGATCTCGAAGCTCGGCGGCACGTTCGAAGTCGAGCGCCTCCGCCGCGGAGATCATCTCCTTCTTCAGCTTTTCGACCAATGCGCGGCACTCCGCATAGGAAAGCGAGTCCGTCGGGCAGTGGGGACGGTTACATAATCGGCTGCGCACCTCGCCGACGGTCGTCCGGATGAGCGTTCGAACCGTCTCGGGGGTGATCCCGTGCTGCTGGTTGTAAGCCGACTGGACTGCACGCCTGCGCTCGGTCTCTCGTAGCGCTGCCTCCATCGAGGGCGTAACCGAATCCGCGTAGAGGATCACACGACCGTTGACGTTCCGCGCGGCTCGGCCGATCGTCTGAATGAGCGACCGTTGCGAACGCAAGAAACCTTCTCGATCGGCGTCCAGGATGCCGACGAGCGAGACTTCCGGCAGATCCAGCCCCTCGCGCAGCAGGTTGATGCCAACGAGGACATCGTATTTCCCCAGTCGGAGATCGCGGAGAATCTCGACGCGCTCGAGTGTCTCGATGTCGGAATGGAGGTAGCGCACGGCCACGCCGATATCTCGATAGTAGGCCGTGAGGTCCTCCGCCATCCGCTTAGTCAACGTTGTCACGAGCACCCGCTCACCTCGAGCGGTGACCTCCCGGATCGCCCCCAGGAGATCGTCCACCTGCGTCCCTGCCGGACGAACCTCGACCCAGGGATCCATCAACCCCGTGGGGCGAATCACCTGCTCTACCACCACGCCACCCGTACGCCGCGTCTCCCACTCCTGCCCGGTGTGGCGGAAACGAACAGCGCGTCTCCAATTCGTTCCAGGAACTCCTCGAACGTCAGCGGCCGATTGTCGAGAGCGGACGGCAAGCGAAACCATGCTCCACCAGAGTCGCCTTTCGCTGACGGTCCCCTCGGAACATCCCGCCGACTTGCGGTACCGTTACGTGGCTCTCGTCCGCCAGCAGCAGGAAGTCGTCGGGAAAGTAGTCCAGCAGGGTCGCAGGCGGCACTCCGGGGCCGCGTCCGTCGAGGTGACGCGAATAGTTCTCGATCCCTGGGCAGTAACCCATCTCGCTGAGCATTTCGAGGTCGTAGAGGATACGACTTTCGAGGCGTTGAGCCTCGACGAGTTTGTCCCGATCACGAAGCTCGCGCAGGCGACCGGCGGCCTCGTCTCGGATGCGATCGACGGCCCGGTCGAGCCGATCCTTTGGTGTGACGTAATGGCTGCCCGGAAAGATCGACACCGCGTCCAGTCGCTCGAGCGTGGATCCGCGCAATGCATCGATCCTCGAGACACGCTCGACCGTGTCTCCGAAGAACTCGATCCGGACAGCTTGATCGGACTCGTAGGCCGGGAAGATCTCGACGACGTCACCGCGGACGCGAAACGTGCCGCGGTGGAAGTCGACGTCGTTCCGAACGTATTGCATCCCGACGAAGCGGCGTAGGACCTGGTCTCGCGGGAGCTCGTCTCCGACCGAAACGTCGACCAGCATCTCGCGGTAAGCCTCTGGGTCGCCGATACCATAAATGCACGACACGCTGGCCACCACGATCACGTCGCGTCGGGTGAGGACGGAGCGAGTCGCCGAGTGCCGTAGCTTGTCGATCTCGTCGTTTATCGAGGCGTCCTTCTCGATATAGGTATCGGTCGACGGCACGTATGCTTCGGGCTGGTAGTAGTCGTAATAGCTGACGAAGTACTCGACGGCGTTGCGCGGGAACAGGTCGCGCAGCTCGGCGTAAAGCTGCGCCGCGAGCGTCTTGTTTGGCGCTATCACGAGCGCAGGTCGCCCGAGCCGCGCGATCACGTGCGCCATGGTGAACGTCTTGCCCGACCCGGTGACGCCCAGCAGCACCTGGGAAGGCAGGCCAGCCCGAAAGCCGGCGACCAGCTCCTCGATCGCAGCCGGCTGATCCCCGCGCGGCTCGAGCTCACTTACGAGTTCAAACGGGGCAGAGGTCAACGCACCCCTCATGCATCCTTGGTCGGGGCGTCAGGCTCGGCATCCGCGATTCCCCACACGGTGGTTGCGCCAGGCCGGTCCTCTAGCACGACGCCCCGTCGGGCAAGCGTGGACCGGATGGCGTCGGCGTCCGCCCATCGCCTCTCGGACCGCGCTTGCGCACGCGCCAGCAACTGCTCCTCGACCCAGGTCACATCCAGCCCCATCTGGGCCGAGCGACGGTCCCGGTCGCGCTCGAGCCAGGCCTGTGCATCGCCCTGGAGGACTCCCAGCACCTGTCCACCGAGCTTGGCGACCAGCTCGCGTCCTTCGCGCGCGCGCACACACCCGCCCGAGTCAGCTTCGCTCGACACGTCAGCCAGACGGTTGATCGAGCGTACTGCTTCGAACAGCACTCCAATCGCACGTGCAGTGTTGAAATCGTCGTCCATCGCCGCCTGGAACGTGCGCTCGACTTCGAGCCAGTCCGAACTCGCTGCCGTCGCGTCAGCGCCGGCTCGTCCCGCGCCGCCCGGACGACGGCCCCAGTCGCCCCGGTCGACACGTGCTAGCGTCGAATACGCTCGCGCCAGCGCGCGCCGACTCTCCTCGAGCGCCATCATCGAGAAGTCTACCGGGCTGCGGTAATGCTGACCGAGGAGAAACGCGCGGATGGTCTCGGCGTCGTGGACGCCGAGCAGCTCATGGATGGTCGAGAAATTACCTAATGATTTCGACATCTTCTCCTGGTCTACCCGAATCATTCCGTTGTGCATCCAGATCCGAGCAAATGTCGACCCGGTGGCCGCCTCGCTTTGCGCGATCTCGTTCTCGTGATGCGGAAAGACTAGATCACTTCCGCCGCCGTGAATGTCGAACGGAACGCCCAAGTGCCTGGCCGCCATCGCCGAGCACTCGATGTGCCAGCCGGGACGTCCATTTCCCCACGGGCTGGGCCAGGAAGGTTCACCGGGTTTCGCACTCTTCCACAATGCGAAATCTTCTGGCGCGCGCTTCCTTTCATCGACGTCGATGCGGGATCCCGCGCGCACCTGGCTCACCTCCTGGCCAGACAGGCGTCCGTAGGCGGGAAAGGCCGCCACTGCGAAGAACACGTCGCCGTTCACTGCGTACGCCGCACCTCGCTCGATCAGGACGGCGATCAGCGCCTGCATGTCAGCTACATGATCGGTGGCGCGCGGCTCAACGGTGGGTGGCAACAACCCCAAGTCGCCCATGTCGCGCGAATACTCAGCCGCGTATCGTTCGGCGATCTTGCGCCACTCCGAGCCCTCCTTGTGTGCGCGTTGGATGATCTTGTCGTCCACATCCGTGAGATTCCGAACCAAACGGACCTCAAATCCGCGATAGGTGAGGTAACGCCGGACAACATCGAACGTGATCGCGGAGCGCGCGTGACCAAGGTGGGCCGAATCGTAGACAGTGGGACCACAAACGTAGATCCCCACCTTTCCTTCGACCAGCGGACGGAAGTCAGCCTTGGTCCGAGTGAGAGTGCTGTAGATTCGGATGGTCATCGGCCTTCCTGCTTGGTCCGCGACGAGAGCACTCGCGTTCGTTGCATTGCGCGATCCTGGACGTGAAAAGGCCGCGGTGCGAACCGTCTGTCGCACCGCGGCCCTCGTGAAGGAGGGCGAGGAGGCGCGTCAGCCCTTCTTGGCCTTCACTTGGCTTGGGGATGCACCACCGACGGGTGTCGCATCGGGCTTCGCACGAGTTCGACTCGCCTTGGGTTCTCCGAGGACCCGGTCCAGATCTGCCAGAACGTCGGGCTCCTTCATGCCTTTCGCGATCGCGATCTCTTTGACGAGCAGGTTTCGCGCGGTATCCAGCATCTTACGCTCGCCGAAAGAGAGGTCCTTCTTCTTTCGCTTCAGCACACACAGGTCGCGTAGAACTTCTGCGATTTCGAGCACCGACCCGGTCTTGATCTTCTCGGTGTACTCGCGATACCGCCTATTCCATGTCTGTGTATCGATTCGAAGGTCTTGTTCGCGCAGGATCTTGTAGATTCGGACGACCATCTTCTTGTCGATCACACCCCCGTAGGCCTACGCTCTCCACGTTGTGGGTCGGGATCATGATCGTCATGTCGTTTTCGAGGATTCGAAGCATGTAGAACTTCAGCCGGCTCCCCGCGATGTCCTTGGTCTCGATCGACTCGATGACGCCAACGCCGTGCGCTGGATACACCGCCTTGTCACCGACTTTGAAGACCTGCTTGACGTCGACCGTCCGCGACAGCGGTCTCGCCTCGACGCGCGGCGCCACGGGCGGACCCGCGGGACGGGCCTTCGACACTCGGGCTTGTGCTGGCATGGCGTGAAAAGCGTTCCTTTCCGGGCTCAGCGACGCGCGTCGGGCCCACCCCATCTCCGGCTGTCGTGCTTCGCCCCTCAGGCTTGTCGAATGCCACCCGGTCCAGGTGACACCCTGCTGACGGCCCTGCGCCGCCGAGCCTACGGACGCGATATCCCCACTCAAAGACTACCCCACTGGCGCCGCCTCGTCAACCATTTTCCTGAATCTGGAGCGCTAGTTGCACCGGCACTTCCACAGATCGCCCCGGGAGGTACGGCACCGATCGCGTTGCTTGTGAAGTCCGAGTTTGGTATCTCTTGCGACAGCGTCGAAAGCCGATGTCGAGACCAAGGAGACTCAGATGCGACCGAAACGACTCGCTGCGTGGATTCCAGGAATAGCAGTCGCGGTTTCGGCGTGCACGAGTCCGTACGTTCACAGAATCGAACCTGTCCCGACCACACGTAGGTACCTGAATCAGCAAGCTCGATCACCGATCCCCGCGTTCCGCCAGGTTGCCGTGCTGCCATTCGCGGACTACAGCGAGATCACCTTCTTGCAGGACCGTGGCTACCCAAATCAGGCTGTGGTCGAAGCTGTTGCCGATCAGTTCGTCGCTCACAGCGTATCGGTCGTTCCGCAGGAAGACGTGGATCGAGCGCTGCTGGCGATGGGGGTGCTCCCCGACCTCGAGGGACAAGGCGTGCTCCCGCCGGCTCAGAGCCTACTCTACAACGGACCTCACACGTTCAACCACGAGTTCGAGCACCACGGCGGCAACGAGTTCCGGGCTGCGCTCAGGGATATGGGGTACAGCGAAGACTTGGCGCTGGCCGTGTCCCATACATCAGGAGCGGCGCCGCACCATCATACGGGGGCAGCGAACTCCGGCGTCACGACCGACGAACAAGTGCGCGTCACGAACAAGGTAAAGACCCGGAATGTTTATGGCCTGAGCCCGGACCAACTCGCTCGCCTTGGCCAGGAGCTTGGAGTTGACGCGGTCGTCCGTGGTCGGATCCTCGAGTACGGTCTCAAGAAGACTCCCACGATCGACCCTGCATACGGCCTCGGCATGCTCAGCCGCATAGCGATGGGGCTGGATTGGCTGCTCGTCGACTGGAAGGATGATGGGGACTATGCCGCCGACGAACCCCGCGAAGAAGTCCGCAGGGATGTCGACTCGTCCCGACTGAGGCCTTTCGGGAACCCGATGGGTCCGATCGCATCGCTGATCGGTGGCCCTCCGAACCTCAAGAGTTCAGCGATCGTTCAAGTGCGGATCTACGTCCAAGATGCCCGGACTGGCGAAACTCTATGGACGAACAGAGCCGAGGTGGAAACCACGCCTTTCTCGATCTTTCACTTCGACGACCAGCATCTGAAGACGCTATTCGACGAAGCGACCGAGAAGGCCGTCGGTGAGGTCATGCAGACTTTCTTCTACGGCAGAGACCGGTTCGGAACAACCCGCGCCGGATGACGGAAGGCATGACGTCCATCGCGTCACCCTAGGACCGGCCATGCCGGCTCAGCGCTGACGAGCCTCCACCGACCGACGTACTCGCATCCGGTCACCGAGCCTTGCGTCGTCCCAGATCCATAGCTCTGTCGGGCGGTCGCCGACGTCCAGGATCTGCCCGAAGGAGGTAGCGCGGAACTCGACTCCCCCCTCGGGCTGTAGCATCACAGTCACACTGTCGCCGTGCTTCGGTAGGCCACCAGATCCATCGCAGAGGCCGTGCAAGAACGCCAGGGCCGGCGCCCTGATTCGTGCGAGATACACCACACCCCCGATGTTCACCCCCGATGGTGATGATCGTGGATGGTGCTCGCCGCCGGACCGCGACGGAGACAGAGGTGCCACGGCGCCAATACCAATGCCGGCCAGCCGCCTTTCGGCCTGGAACATCGCCTGCGCCTCGTCGCCCTGACGCGACGTGCCCGCTGTCTCCGCGCGCCGGGGGGTGCCGCACACTCCCGCGACGACAACGGCTCCAGCGATAAATCTTCGCCAGGGCCATCTAGGTCGACGTGTCGAGTCAGACATCGAGGAACCTCGGTAACGCAGAGAGCACGTATGCGAAGTACCCTTGGCGGGCGAGAACCCAGCCGAGCTCTCCGGCTACCACCACGAACGCCCCGTTTGTGACACAACCGACCCAGCCCCACGTATCATCGGGTCGGAGCTTCACCGCCCACACACCCATCGCGAGACCGACGAGGCAGGGAAGTGCGCCACCTACCAATAGGTAAGCGTGCAATGCCGCCCAAAGGGCAGAATCGTGAACGCCGAGCGAGTAATCCTCCGGCGCGTGATGTACCGCAGGTAGCACCGTGTGGGCTACCCTAAGCAGCGCTAGAGCTGCCACAGCCGGAACCCCGGTCGAATACGAGATCCTTGCTCGAGGATCACTCTCGGCCAAAGGCCTCACGAGCCCAGTTGCCCGGAGTTAGTGGAACGTCAAACGCCGGTCGGTGACTCTGGGAGAGCACTGGCTTCGACCCGCGCCTTCGAGCCATCCTTGCTGCGCTTCTTCTTACGAGCCCCGAGTTCCTTGCGGCTCTTCTCACCAGCCGCGAGCAACTGAATCATCGCCATCGGAGCCGCATCCCCAGCTCGGGCACCGACCTTGACGATCCGAGTGTACCCGCCTTGTCGACTCTTGTACCGGGGCGCGAGCTCCTCGAAGAGCTTCTTGGCAACCGGGCGCCCATGGATCCACCTCATGGCTTGGCGCCGAGCATGTAGCGTTCCGCGCTTGCCAAGTGTGATCAACCGCTCTGCGTACGGCCGAAGCGCTTTCGCCTTAGCCTCGGTAGTGACGACCCTCTCTTCTTCGATGAGCGACGTGGCAAGGTTCTTCATTAGCGCCCGTCGATGCGCCGCAGTCCGATTGAGTTTAGAGATTGAATTTCGATGGCGCATACGATCCTCGCGACGAGACTACGAATACGCTTGCTACCGAGCACCGCTCAACCGCGCTCAGCCGCTCCCTGTTGCTCCCGGTCCCGCTTCATCTTCTCGATCTGCTCACCCGTGGGAAAATTCTCGAGTCTCATCCCCAGACTCAGCCCCATACCCTTGAGCACCATTTTGATCTCGGCGAGGGACTTGCGCCCGAAGTTCTTCGTCCGCAGCATCTCCTCCTCAGAACGCTGAACGAGGTCGCCGACGTGACGAATGTTGTCGTTCTTCAGGCAATTCGCCGAACGCGCCGAGAGCTCAAGTTCGTCAACGGACCGGAAAAGATGCTCATTGAACTCGGTCAGGACCCGGGTTGCGGCCTCTTCGGGCTCTTCCGTTTCCTCGAAGTTGATGAAGATCGACAGTTGCGCCTGCAAGATCTTCGCAGCGTATGCCACCGCATCCTCGGGGCGGACGCTACCGTCGGTCCAAACCTCCAAGACGAGCCGGTTGTAGTCCGTTCGCTGACCTACGCGGGCATTCGTGACCGTGTAGTTCACCCGCCGAATCGGCGAGAATATCGCATCGATTGGCACGAAGCCGATCGGCCGATCCTCGTCGACCGCACCCCGCTCGGCAGGCACGTATCCACGCCCGACGTCAATGGTGAGGTCCATGCGGAGGCGGCCGTCCTCGGACAACGTAGCGATGTGCGCCTCGGGGTTGAGGAGCTCGACGTTGTGATCCACCTGGATCTGACCGGCCGTAACCCGACCAGGTCCGCGGACGTCGATCTTCCCATGCCGAGGGCCATCACCATCGACGGAGAGCCGCACCTCCTTGAGGTTCAGCACGATATCCGTCACATCCTCGACAACGCCGAAGATGGTGGAAAACTCGTGATCCACCCCCTCGATCTGTACGCCCGTGATCGCCGCGCCCTGCAATGATGAAAGCAGCACTCGACGGAGGCTGTTCCCGAGTGTGATTCCAAAGCCACGCTCGAGCGGAGCCGCGTAAAACTTTCCGTAGGTCGACGTTAGCGAATCGGCATCGTGCTCCAGCCGCTTCGGTCGGATCAGGTCTTTCCAGGGTGCGCTCATTCGTCCTCTCCCTCTTCGCTCGCCCATCTCCGCGGACGGCGGAGGGTTTCACTTGCTGTAGAGCTCGACAACGAGCCGTTCGTGGATCTCTGGAGTGCTGAGATCGTCTCGCTTCGGCAGTTCGCGGACCCTGCCCCGGAACGCGTCGCGTTCGAGTTCGAGCCAGGACGGTACGCCGCGCCGTACCACGCTCTCGAGCGCGGCCTGAACACGAGTCAACTTCTGACTACCGCCACGCACCTCGACGACGTCTCCAGTCCGCGTCAGGTAGGAGGGTACGTTCACCTTTCGCCCGTTCACCACTAGGTGGCCGTGTCGAACCAACTGTCGTGCCTCGTTCCGCGAACTGGCGAACCCTAGACGATACGCCACGTTGTCCAGCCTACGCTCGAGGAGTTGCAGGAGGTTCTCGCCCGTAATCCCCTTCATGCGGTCCGCTCGATGGAAGTACGAGCGAAACTGGTCCTCCATCAGGCCATAGATCCGCTTGACCTTCTGTTTCTCGCGAAGCTGTACCCCGTACTCCGAAAACTTCGGACGGAGCTGACCATGCTGGCCAGGCGGGTAGTTCCGCCGGTCGATGGCACATTTCTCGCTGTAGCAGCGATCGCCCTTCAGAAAAAGTCGAGCGTTCTCACGCCGACACAACCGACACACCGAGCCACGATAGCGAGCCAACGGGCACCTCCTCCTTACTCAGACCCGCCGCCGCTTAGGCTGACGGCAACCATTGTGAGGAATCGGCGTGACGTCCTTGATCATCGTCACGCCAACTCCAGTCGTCTGGATCGCTCGCAGCGCGGCTTCCCGCCCTGCTCCCGGCCCTTGCACCCGAATCTGGACAGTCTTCAGCCCTTGGTCTTGGGCCTTTCGGATCGCTTCCTTGCACGCCAACTGAGCCGCGAAGGGTGTGCTCTTGCGAGACCCCTTGAAACCTTCGGTCCCAGCACTCGCCCACGAGATCACGTTACCCGATGGATCGGAGACCGTGACAATCGTATTGTTGAAGGTCGACCGGATGTGAACGACCCCGATCGGAACCACTTTTCTGACCTTCTTCTTCTTGGCCCCTGCCGCTTTTGTCGTCGTCGCCAAAGATCACTCTCCAAGTCTAGTCAAGATCGACGTTCCACGCACTGTCACCTCGGCTTCGGACCAGTGCTGCCGCGACGCGGTCCCTTCCGAGTACGAGAATTAGTCCTCGTCCGCTGCCCCCGGACCGGAAGCCCCTTTCGATGGCGCAGGCCACGGTAGCACCTGAGGTCCATCAGTCGCTTGATGTTCATCGAAACCTCACGCCTCAGATCACCCTCGACCTGGTAGCGCGTGTCGATGATCCGTCGGATCTTGACCAGGTCGTCGTCGGTGAGATCGTCAGACTTCCTGTCGAGCGGAACCTCCGCGGCAAGAAGGATATCTCGCGCCCGAGAACGCCCGATCCCAAAAATATAGGTCATTGCGATCTCCACGCGTTTGTTGCGGGGGAGATCTACTCCAGCGATTCGCGCCAAGACTCGGCCCTCCTTATCCCTGGCGCTGCTTGTGCCGAGGGTTCTCGCAGATCACTCGGACGACACCCTTGCGCCGAAGGACCTTGCACTTTGAGCAAATCTTCTTCACAGACGCACGAACTTTCATGTCCCATCCCACTTGGTTCTGCGATTGTCGACCATCAGTCCGATCACGGAACCGATCCTAGCTTTCGTTTAGCCGCCGAAGCCGCTCAGCCAACTCACCGAACACCTTTTCGACCGGCGCGTCGGCTCGAACGGCTTCAAGCATCCCGGCCCGCCGATAATACTCCGTCAGAGGCTGCGTTTGCGCTGCATAGACCGCGAGCCTCGCTCGTATCGTGTCCTCCCGGTCATCAGATCGTTGGACGAGTTGCGCGCCACACCGCGTGCACCGACCTCCGTCGCCGAGCCCGGTGTCGACGTGATACGGGGTCCCACAGGCTGAGCACACTCTGCGCCCGCTCAGCCTCTTGACGACGAGCTCATCGTCCACCTCAAGAAGCAAGCACCGGTCTAGTCGCTTGTGGTTTGTCGCCTCGAGCATCCGATCCAGCGCCTCTGCTTGCGTGACAGTCCTTGGAAACCCGTCGAGGATGAATCCGTGAGCGCAGTCGTTCAGATTCAGGCGCTCCTTCACCATCCCCATTACGACATCGTCCGGTACGAGCTCACCTCGATCAAGAAAGGGCTTGGCCGCCAAACCTAGCGGAGACTTTGTCTCGACCGCTGCACGCAATATGTCTCCCGTCGCGATCCTCGGAACACCGAGGGCGGTTGCGAGCCGCTCCCCTTGCGTGCCCTTCCCAGCGCCAGGCGGGCCGACCAAGATCAGCTTCATCGCTCGCTATCCCTATTCTCACCTCCGACCGCGGAAACGACCCCCGCCGCCGGCCCCGGACAGGAATCCATCATAACTTCGTGTGATCAAGTGAGTTTCTACCTGTGCGAGCGTGTCCATGCCAACGCCCACCACGATCAAGAGCGACGTCCCGCCGAAACCGAACGGCATGTGGAAGTAGCCGTAGAGCACCGACGGAAGCACGCAGATCGCCGATAGGTAGAGGCCGCCCACAAGCGTGAGTCGGCCTAGGATGCGGTTGAGGTACTCAGCAGTCTTCTTCCCGGGACGGATTCCCGGAATGTACCCGCCGTACCTACGCATGTCATCCGCGACCTTGTCCGGGTCGAACTGGATCGCCGCATAGAAGTACGCGAAGAACAGAATCAAGACCACATAGGCTACGTTGTACACCAAGCCCTGCCCATTCATACCATCGACGAACCATTCGAGCGACGGATGATCGGCGACGAACTCCTTCGGGATGAACTGCAGCATGGTGACCGGGAACATGAGCAAGCTTGACGCGAAGATGGGCGGAATGACGCCCGTGACGTTCAGCTTCAAGGGCAGGTAGGTAGCCTGAGCCCCGTACATCCGCCGCCCAACCACTCTTTTTGCGTAGTGGACTGGTACGCGGCGATGCGCTCGCTCGAAATGGACGATGAGGCCAACCACCACCGCCATGAATCCTATCAATAGGACCACGCCGAAAAGCGGAAGCTCCTTCGTCTCCATTAGCGACATCATGTTCCCGAGTGCCTGCGGCAAACGCGCGACGATACCCGCGTAGATCACCAGTGAAATGCCGTTGCCGATTCCTCGCTCGGTGATCTGCTCTCCGAGCCACATGAGGAACACCGTGCCCGAACAGAGCGTGACCATAGTCAGCAGCTTGAACGAGAGCCCTGGATTCAGCACGACAGAACCGAGGCCACTCTCGCCCTGGATGCTCTCGATCCATGCCGAGATCCCGAAAGCTTGGACCATGCTGAGCGGAACTGTCGCATAGCGCGTGTACTGGTTGATCTTCCTCCGTCCGGCTTCACCCTCCTTCGAGAGCCGCTCAAGCGTCGGAACCACAACCGTCAGCAATTGAAGGATGATCGACGCACTGATGTACGGCATGATGCCTAGCGCGAAGACTGAAAACCTCTCGAGCGCACCGCCGGTAAAGAGGTTGAACAATCCAAAGACATTCGCCTCTTGGCTCTGAAAATAGCGCTCTAGCTCGGGGCCGTTGATGCCCGGAGTTGGAACGTGAACGCCGAGCCGGTAGACGGCCAGGAGGACAACCGTCCACCATAACCGTCGTTTCAACTCAGGGATCTTCGGGATATTCTCGAGGCCGCTCAGCACGCTGAATCCTTCACACGATCTCGATCGTTCCGCCAGCCGCTTCGATCTTGGCTCGTGCGCTTGGAGTTACCGCCGCGACCCTCACCGTCAGCGGCCGGTCGATGTCGCCATCGCCGAGGACCTTCACCCCCTTCGGTGCGCGGGGGATCCGCCCTACGGCGCGAAGCCCGGCTTCGTCCACGATTGACAGGGGTTCAAACAGCCCAAGATCACGCACGTTGATCACGGCGTACTCCCCCCGCGACTGGCTACGAAACCCCCTTTTCGGAATCCGGCGGCTTAGCGCCATCTGGCCACCCTCGAAGCCACGTGGAATATGCCCCGCCCCGGATCGAGCCTTCTGGCCCTTGTGACCCTTGCCTGCGGTTCCGCCAGAGCCTGACCCGGATCCTCGGCCGACTCGATGTTGGTTCCGGCGCGCGCCTGCAGCCGGCTTCAACGACTTCAGCGTTGTAGACATTTCTCTTCTCGCCATTTCTCGTAACTTCTGGTGGTTAGTAGTTCACGTGTCCGTTCCGGTCCACTCCAACTCCTCTACATCCACCAGATGCAGCACCTTTTTGACCATTCCGCGAAACGCGGGTGTGTTTGGTCGAACCACGCTGCGGCCGAGCCGCCTCAAACCTAGCCCGACGAGCGTTTGACGCTGCGTCCCCGGCGTGCCTATCGGACTCCGAACGAGCGTGACCTTGAGATGGGATCTACTCATCGTTGGGTTACCTCAGCGCTGCTGGTACGGCAGGTCAACAAGTCGACGTCCGCGCTTGCGGGCGACCTCATCCGGCTCGCGAAGCTGCCGGAGCGCCTCGAACGTCGCGTGTACGACATTGTTCGGGTTGTTGGTTCCGATACACTTCGTCAGGATGTTCTCGATGCCTGCCGAGTCGAGGACTGCCCGCATCGGCCCTCCCGCGATCACGCCGGTGCCCTGCGATGCGGGCTTCAGGAGAACGCGTCCGGCACCCGCCCGACCTCGGACCTCGTAGGGGATCGTTCCATTCACGATCGGCACGCGCGTCATTGAGGCGCGAGCTTTCTCGATGCCCTTTCGGATCGCCTCTGGCACCTCGCGCGCCTTTCCGAGAGCGAAACCAACCTTGCCCTGCTTGTCGCCGACGACCACGAGGGCACTGAACGAAAAGCGCCGACCGCCCTTCACGACCTTCGCGACCCGGTTCACGTAAACGACCTTGTCTACAAGCCGGCTGTCATCCGCCACGAACTCGCGCACGCCCTCCTCCGATCTCAGAACTCGAGGCCTGCGCCCCGAGCCCCCTCAGCAACTGCCTTGATTCGCCCATGGTACAGAAATCCGTTCCGGTCGAATACGACCGTCTTGACGTCGCGCGCCAAGGCCTTCGCCGCAACTAGTTCGCCAACCTTCGTCGCCGCCTCTCGGCCCCAACTCTTTACGTTGAGGGCCCTGAATTCCGAACCGACGGTCGATGCGGCCGCGAGCGTCGTGCCGCTCACGTCATCGATGACCTGCGCGTAGATATGCCGCTCGCTACGGTACACATTCAGCCGCGGCCGGATCGCATCCCCGCGAACCTGCCGGCGAACGCGGTCTTTGCGGCGGCTCCAGCCAACCTTCTTCTTGCTCGTGGTCATTGGGAACCCCTAGCTTACTTCAACCCGGTCTTACCGACCTTCAGCTTGATTACTTCGCCTTCGTTCCTCACACCCTTACCCTTGTAGGGCTCAGGCGCACGGAGAGCGCGCAGCTTGGCTACTGTCTGTCCGAGCACAGCCTTGTCAGCCCCCTCCAAGCTGATCTTCACAGGACGGTCCGTTACCTTCGCGGTAATGCCGTCTGGAAGCGGGAAGACGATCGGATGTGAGTAACCGAGCGACAGCACGAGATCGCGTCCCTTCAACTCGGCCCTGTAGCCGACACCGACGATCTCCAGGGTGCGCGAAAAGCCCTTCGACAGACCTCTACAGAGTTCGCGAGTAAGCTACGCGTCAGGCCGTGCAACGCGCGAACCCGCCGGTCACCGGGCCGTGAGACGCTCAACGACAGGCCCCCCACGGCCATCGCGGCCTCGATGCCATCGGGCACTGCCCGCTGCACGGCTCCCTTAGCACTCGTTAGGCTTACCATCTGACCATCGATTGACGCCGACACCCCGGCCGGCAACGGAATCACTTTCTTTCCAATACGGGACATGGCGCTCCCCTCACCAAACCGTACAGATCAGTTCCCCACCGACGCCGGCCTTTCGGGCCTGCTGGTCGGTTAGAACCCCCTTTGAAGTGGATAAGATCGCCACCCCGAGTCCGCCCATTACAAACGGGATCTCATCCTTGGCGACATACCGCCGAAGGCTCGGCTTGCTCTCCCGTTTGAGACCTGCGATCACCGGTCGGCGCGGGCCTTCGTACCGCAGCTTGACGGTCAAAGTTCCTTGCGGCCCCTCGTCCAGCCACTCTACGGATTCAACGAATCCTTCGTCGCGCAAGATCTCCGCAACCCTCCGCTTGAGCGTCGATCCAGGGATCGTCACCACGGAGTGGCGCGCACGCGCAGCGTTGCGTAGTCGGGTCAACAGATCGCCGATAGGATCGGTAAAGCTCATCGTTTCACTCCCACGGACCTTTGCGGTTTCACCAGCTCGACTTAATCACGCCCGGGATTTCGCCCTGTAGCGCCCTCTGCCGGAAACAGATCCGGCACATGTCGAACTTTCGGTAGTAGGCGCGCGCGCGCCCGCAGATAGCACAGCGGTGGTAGGCGCGAACCTTGAACTTCGGCTTCCGCTTGGCCTTCAGGATCATCGATTTCTTCGCCACGCCTCACTCCCCGGCCAGCTTCGGCCCGCTGCGCCGAAACGGCATGCCGAACTCGGCCAACAGCGCTCTCGCTTCGTCGTCGGTCTTGGCGCTCGTCACGATCGTACAATTCAGTCCGCGGACCCGATCAAGCTTGTCGTAGTCGATCTCAGGAAAGATGATCTGCTCTTTCAGACCCAACGTGTAGTTACCTCGCCCGTCGAATCCCTTGGCAGAGACACCCTTGAAATCCGTGAGGCGCGGCAGGGCAAGGCTCACAAGCCTGTCGAGGAACTCATACATCTGGTCGCCGCGAAGCGTCACCATTGCGCCGATCGGCATACCCTCTCGAAGCTTGAAATTCGACACCGAGCGTCGGGCCTTGGTCACGACGGCCTTTTGACCGGCGATCGTCGTAAGCTGTTCGGCCGCAGCATCGACGACCTTCGAGTTTTGGATCGCTTCGCCGAGCCCCATGTTCAATACGATCTTGGTGATCCGGGGCGCCTGCAGCCTGTTCCGGTAGGCGAATCGCTCCGTTAGGCGCGGAACTACTACGTTCACGTATCGGTCACGTAGGCGAGCGACCGGCCGGTCGCTCCCGTTGACGATTCAGCCGACATCGATCGCCTCCCCGCAACTCCTGCAAACCCGGCTGTTCGAGACCTCGGGACCGACTCGATGCCCTACTCGAGTCGGCTTGCTGCAACGAGGGCAGACGAGGCGAGCGTTGGACACGTGGATTGGCATCTCCTTCTCGACGATGCCGCCTTGGCGGGCCTTCTGGTTCGGACGGGTGTGGCGCTTCGCGAAGTTCACGCCCTCCACCAGTACGCGATCCTTCTTACCCAGCACGCGCAGCACCTTCCTCGCTTGCCGCGGTCTTTACCGGCACCCACCTCTACCGTGTCACCACGCCGGACGTTGTACGATCCATGTTTCATTTGGCGGCCTCAGAGCACTTCCGGTGCGAGCGAGATGATCTTGGTGAAATTCTTCGCACGCAGCTCCCGCGCAACCGGTCCAAAGATCCGTGTCCCAATCGGCTCCCGCTGGGGCGTGATCAAAACCACCGAGTTCGTGTCGAATCTGATATACGACCCGTCGGGCCGTCCAACCTCTTTCGCGGTGCGAACGATTACGGCGTGGTGAACCTCACCCTTCTTCGCCTTGGAGCGCGGGAGCGCCTCCTTCACGGAAACCACGATGACGTCTCCCACCGAGGCGTACCTACGGCGCGTCCCGCCGAGGAGCTGAATGCACTCCACGCGCTTTGCCCCTGAGTTGTCGGCGACGTCCAACCACGTTTCGACCTGAATCATGACGACCTCTCAGTTCGCGTGCGCTAGGACTTTGCGTACGCGCCAGCTCTTGCGCCTGCTGATCGGTCGGCATTCAACGATCTCGACCGTGTCACCCATCTTGCACACTTCCCGCTCGTCGTGCGCCATGTACTTGCGATGTCGCCGCAGAACCTTCTTGTACAGCGGGTGCGGCGCCCGCCTCGTGACCCGCACGACCACGGTCTTCTCCATCTTGTCACTAACAACGATCCCGATTCGCCGTTTCTGGATAGACCGACGCTCCGCCGTCATTGCTCGCCACCTCGCTGATTCAGAACCGTCTTGACCCGGGCAATGTCACGCCGGACGCTCCGCAGACGTGCGCTGTTGCGCAGTTGGCCAGTCGCGTGTTGAAGGCGGAGATGAAACAAATCTTCGGATAGCTCCCTCTCTTTGACCCGGAGCTCATCCTGATTCATGTTCCTGTATTCCTCTGAGCTCACAACCCATCCTCCCGGACTACCGCCCGCGTCCTGATCGGCAGCTTGTGCCCCGCGATCCGCATCGCTTCTAGCGCATCCTCACGCGCGACACCCTCGATCTCATACAGAATGCGGCCCGGCAAGACCACGGCGACCCAGTCTTCGGGGTTACCCTTCCCCTTTCCCATTCGGGTCTCCAAGGGCTTCTTGGTGATCGGCTTGTCGGGAAACACTCGAATCCAGATCTTACCGTGACGCTTGACGTGACGCGTGATCGCGACCCGCGCGGCCTCGATCTGGCGCGCCGTTAGCCATCCCGGCTCAAGGGCTTGCAGGCCGAATTCCCCGAGCGACAAGCGGGAGCCACGATAGGCCTTCCCCGAGAGCCGCCCCTTCTGAAGCTTTCGGTATTTCGTTCGTGCTGGCTGAAGCATCCGGTCGCCCTCTCTATCCCCACATCTCGCTTCTTCAGATCAACTTTCCCGGAGCGTTTCGATCAAGCTGTTCTCCGAGGAAGATCCAGCACTTGACGCCGATGGTGCCGTACGTTGTCTTCGCAGTAGCAACGCCGAAGTCGATCCGGGCACGAAGGGTATGGAGAGGCACCCTACCCTCGCGGTACCATTCCATACGCGACATCTCACTTCCGCCAAGACGCCCCCCGCACTGGATCTTCACGCCAAGGGCTCCCAGCTTCATGGACGTCGTCACCGCGCGCTTCATCGCGCGCCGGAAGGCCACCCGGCGCTCGAGCTGTACAGCAACGTTCTCCGCGACCAGTTGCGCGTCGGTCTCTGCCTTGCGGACCTCGTGGATGTTCAGGTGTATCTCTTTGTCGGTCAGGCGCTGCAGATCTGCCTTGATCTTCTCGACCTCTGCGCCCTTCTTCCCAATCACGATCCCAGGACGCGAGGTATGGATGTTCACGCGAACCTGATTGGCCTTCCGCTCGATCTCCACCCGGCTCAAGCCAGCGTGGTGCAGTCGAGCCTTGAGGTGCTCGCGAATCCGGATGTCTTCATGCAACCACTTCGTGAAGTTGGGCTTCGCATACCACTTCGAATCCCAGGTTTCGATCACACCGAGGCGAAACCCTCGCGGATGAACTTTCTGGCCCACGAATCCACTCCCCTTTCAGCGCTCGGCGAGTTCGACCGTAACGTGACTTGTGCGCTTCCGAATCGGCGTGCCCCGTCCCATCGCCCGGGGTGTCCACCGCTTCCAGGTCGGACCTTCGTCGACCCACATGCGCGCGACGAACAGGCTATCGACATCCAACTTCCCGGTTTCCTCGGCGTTTGCGACCGCCGATTTGAGGAGTTTCGATATCGTCTTCGCAGCGGAACGTCGGCTGAACGCCAAGAGACGCTGAGCCTCACCGACTCCCATGCCCCGCACCAGGTCCACGACCTGCCGAACCTTGTATGGCGCCTGCCTCACGAACCGCGCGCTTGCCCGCACCTGGTCAGCCACGACTACTCTCCCCGTTCCAGTTCTGGTTCGCTGCTGAGCGCCAACTGCACCGTCCTGCGGCCCAGTTGCTCGGCATCACTTCTTTACGACCTTCGTTTTTCGGTCACCTGCATGCGCGTGGAAGGTTCTCGTGGGTGCGAACTCACCAAGCTTATGCCCGACCATGTTTTCGGTCACAAACAGCGGGATGAACTTTTTCCCGTTGTGGACCGCGAAGTTGACACCCACCATCTCAGGAGTGACCGTCGATCGTCGGGACCAAGTCTTGATCGGCTGGCGACTCTCCCCCTTCCGATAGTCGAGCACCTTTCTATTGAGGCTGTCCTCGACGTACGGTCCCTTGCGCAACGAACGCGGCATTTGAAGATCTCCTAATCTAAAGCGGTGCAGCCGAGTAAAGTCACTTACGGCGCTTCAGGATCACCCGGTCCGAGTTCTTCTTCTTCCGGGTTCGGTAGCCCTTCGTCGGGATACCCCACGGTGTGCAGGGGTGACGCCCACCAGAGCTTCGCCCCTCGCCGCCGCCGAGCGGGTGATCGATTGGGTTCATCGCAACACCACGCACTCGGGGCCGCTTGCCAAGGTGGCGACTGCGACCGGCTTTGCCAGTGCTCACGTTGCCGTGATCCGTGTTCCCGACCTGGCCCACGGTTGCCCGGCACTCGAGTCGAACCAGCCTCACTTCTCCTGAGGGCAACTTGAGAGTTGCGCGCTCCCCGTCCGTGGCGAGTAGCTGCGCCGAAGCTCCAGCGGTTCGTACCATCTGACCGCCACGACCAGGCTTCAACTCGATGTTGTGCACCATCGATCCGGCGGGAATCGAACGCAGAGCCATCGAATTCCCCGGCCGCACGTCAGCCCCCTCGCCCGAGAGAACCACGTCGCCGACAGCGAGTCCAACCGGCGCCAGGATGTATCTCTTCTCACCGTCGGCGTAGCTCAGCAGTGCGAGGTTCGCCGATCGATTCGGGTCGTACTCGAGGCTCGAAACCGTGGCCGGCACCCCGTCCTTGTTCCGGCGAAAATCGATGACCCGATATCGTCGGCGCGCGCCACCTCCACGATGCCGGGCCGTCACATGACCGTGGGCGTTGCGACCGCCGCTCTTCCGCAGCGCCTCGGTCAACGACGGCTCGGGGCCGGTTTGGGACAACGATGGATCCACGATGACCGTCTGAAAACGACGGCCAGCCGAGGTCGGGCGATAACTCCGGGTCGGCATCGGAAGCTCCGTCAGGCCTGTTCAAAGAATTCGATCGCGTCGCCACTTCGCAGTTCGACGACAGCCCTCTTCCAGTCGGACGCCTCTGTCACGTTACGCCCGCGCCGCTTGACCTTCCCTGCGACACGCGCCGTACGGACGTCGACGACATGGACCTTGAAGAGATCCTCGACCGCCTTACGAATTTGAGCCTTGTTCGCTTCGAGACGAACGGCGAACACGACCTGATTCGCATCCTCCTTGAGGCGGACGCTCTTTTCCGTGACGATCGGTCGCAAGATCACGTGATATGGGTTCATGACCTAGCCAGTTTCTCGTGGATTGCGCCGAGCGCAGCTTTCGTGAGCACCAAGTGCTCGTACTTCAGCACGTCGAACACGTTCAACCCCGCGACCTCTACCGACTTGACCGTGGGAAGGTTCCGGGCGGCGCGCTCGATCTCGTGATCTCCCGCGGCACAGACTACCAGTGCGCTCGAGATACCGAGTCTCGCAAGCGACGTTCGCAGCGCCCTCGTCTTGCCACCGTCGAGCCGCAGTTCCTCCACCACGAGGACGCGCCCCTCGCCGGCCCTCAGGCTCAAGACAGACCGGATCGCGCCTCGCCGCGCACTTCGCGGGACCCGGTACTCGAAGCTGTGCGGCTTCGGCCCGAAGATCGTCGAACCGCCGCGCCAGAGGGGACTCCGTCGGCTGCCGACTCGGGCGCGGCCGGTGCCCTTCTGCTTCCACGGCTTCAGCCCCCCGCCCCTCACGTCGGACCTCGACTTCGTCGATGCGCATCCCCTGCGGCGATTCGCAAGCTGCATCAGCACCACGTCGTGCAGGAGGGGCTCCCGGACCGGTACACCGAAGATTTCCGGCGCCAACTCGATCGGGTCGATCTTCTCGAGGCTGGCGCTAAAACACGCTGCGGTAGCCATTAGAGCTTGATCTCCACGTCGACCCCCGCACTGAGGTCGAGACGCATGAGTGCGTCGATCGTTTGCTGGGTCGGCTCAAGCATGTCGAGCAAACGCTTGTGCGTGCGCATTTCAAACTGTTCCCGCGACTTCTTGTCGATGTGCGGGCTCCTCAGTACGCAAAACTTATTGATCTTCGTCGGAAGCGGGATCGGCCCCACCACCCGGGCCCCCGTCCGTCGCGCCGTCTCCACGATCTCGGCAACCGACTGATCGAGTAGCCGATGATCGTAGGCTTTGAGCCGTATCCGGATCTTCTGGTTCTTCATCGTTCACGCACCGCCCAAGAAAGCAAGCATCGCATCATAGCCACCGATCGCTGCGCGTTCACGCCAACCATCACTCGAGGATTTTGGCCACGACCCCGGCGCCCACCGTCCGGCCGCCCTCGCGGATCGCGAACCGAACACCCTCTTCCATCGCGATCGGCGTCAGCAACTGCGCCGTCACGTTCACGTTGTCGCCCGGCATCACCATCTCGACGCCCGCCGGCAACTCCACCGATCCTGTCACGTCCGTCGTCCGGAAGTAGAACTGCGGACGATAACCGTTGAAGAAGGGAGTGTGCCGCCCCCTCCTCCTTCGTCAAAATGTACACCTCGGCCGTGAACTTCGTGTGCGGCGTGATCGTCCCCGGAGCCGCCAACACCTGACCGCGCTCCACCTCGTTGCGCTTCGTACCCCGCAGCAGCGCGCCGATGTTGTCGCCCGCCATGCCTTCATCCAGCAGCTTCCGGAACATCTCCACCGGTCACCACCGTCTTCACCGTCGGCTTGATCCCGACGATCTCGATTTCCTCGCCCCCCCGGACCTTGCCCCGCTCCACGCGACCCGTCACCACCGTCCCGCGCCCCTGGATCGAGAACACGTCCTCGATCGGCATCAGAAACGGCTTGTCCACGTCGCGCTTCGGAAGCGGAACATACGCATCCACCGCCGCCATCAGGTCCAAGATGCACTTCGCCTCCGCGGAATCTGGCGAGTCCGACGAAAGCGCCTTCAACGCAGACCCCTTCACGATCGGGATCTCGTCGCCCGGAAACTGATACTGCTTGAGCAGGTCCCGAACCTCGAGCTCCACCAGATCCAGCAACTCGGGGTCGTCCACCATGTCGCACTTGTTCATGAACACCACGATGTACGGAACACCGACCTGACGAGCCAGAAGGATGTGCTCGCGAGTCTGCGGCATCGGGCCATCCGCCGCCGACACCACAAGGATCGCACCGTCCATCTGCGCAGCACCCGTGATCATGTTCTTCACGTAGTCCGCGTGCCCCGGGCAATCCACGTGCGCGTAGTGACGGTTCGCCGTCTCATACTCCACGTGCGCCGTCGCGATCGTGATCCCGCGCGCCTTCTCCTCCGGCGCGTTGTCGATCTGGTCGTACGCCACAAACTGCGCCCCAACCCTTCTTCGCCAGAACGCTCGTGATCGCCGCCGTCAGCGTCGTCTTCCCGTGGTCCACGTGACCGATCGTCCCGACGTTCACGTGCGGCAGCTTCCGATCGAACTTCTGCTTCGACATGACTGTCCCCTGTGCCGCATCCGCCAAGGGCGGCTGCGCTTCATCGCGAAGTGCGCAATCCGTTTCTTTCAGTTGGCGTAATGATGAACCATCCGGTCTGCAACCGACCTCGCTACAGGCTCGTAACGGCTGAACTGCATCGTGAAGCTTGCGCGCCCCTGGGTGGAGCTCCTGAGCGACGTGGCATAGCCAAACATCTCCGCGAGCGGCACGAGCGCGCTGACGCACTGCGCACCAGCGCGCGCCTCCAACCGAGAGAGGCGCCCTCGCCTAGATCGAACGTCCTCAGTGACCACACCGACAAACTCCTCGGGCGCGACCACCTCCAGAGACATGATCGGCTCTAGAAGCGTCGGCTCACAGCGCGCCGACGCATCCCGCATCGCGAGCGACGCAGCGATCTTGAATGCCAACTCAGACGAGTCGACCGGATGAAAGCTCCCGTCCACCAAGCGAACACCCACATCCACAACCGGATATCCGGCGTAAGGCCCGGCTTCTAGCGACTCCCGCACGCCCTGCTCAATTGCCGGCACGAACTCGCGGGGAATCGCACCAGCGGATATCCGACTCTCGAACGTAACTCCGCTGCCAGACTCAAGCGGGTAGACCTCAAGCTTCACGTGGCCGTATTGGCCATGGCCGCCGGTCTGCCGCACATGACGCGCTTCTCCGACAGCACCCTTCGTGAACGTCTCACGGAAGGCAACCTGCTGGCGTCCCACATTCACGCCGACACCGAAGTCGCGCCGCAAACGCTCGACCAGCACCTCCAAGTGCAACTCTCCCATTCCGGAGATGATCGTTTGACCCGTCGCGTCGTCCACAGCCACTCGGAACGTAGGATCCTCGGCCACCAATTTCTGCAGCGCGACCGACAGCTTGTCCTGGTCCGCCTTCGTCTTCGGCTCGATCGCTTGAGAAATCACGGGGACAGCAAAGTGCATCGCCTCGAGCAGGAGCGGCGCCGACTCGTCGGCTAGCGTGTCTCCCGTTACGGTCACCCGAAGACCAACCGCGGCGACGATGTCACCGGCGTGGACCTCCTTGACCTCCTCGCGACGGTTGGCGTGCATCTTGAGCAGCCTGCCGATCCGCTCTCGCTTCCCCTTGTTGACGTTAAGCACCACGCTTCCGGAGGTGAGGGTTCCCGAGTACACACGCAGATAGGTCAGATGCCCCACGAACGGATCGGTGAAGATCTTGAACGCCAGCGCGGAGAAGCTCGCTTGATCACTGGCCTCGCGAACCTGGTCGGCCGGGTCAGTGGCCTCCGCACCCACCGAGTGCCCACGAACCGGGGGGATATCTCCCGGGGACGGAAGGTATCGGATCACGCCATCGAGAAGGGGCTGAATCCCCTTGTTCTTGAAGGCCGAGCCAAGGAACACCGGATGCACTGCGCCCCGAAGCGTTGCTCGACGAATCGCCGCGACGACCTCTTCCTCGTCGACTGACTTGCCCTCGATGTACCGCTCCAGGAAAACGTCATCGGATTCCGCAAGCGTCTCGAGCAGGTGCCCCCTGAGCAATTCGACATCATCGCGAAGCTCGGCCGGGACGTCGCCCTCCTCGAATCGCGACCCCAGCGAACCCTCATCCCAACTGATTGCGCGCATTCCGACCAGATCCACGACACCCGTGAAGCCGGACTCGCGCCCGATCGGCGCCTGAAGCGCAATCGGCGTAGCCATGAGACGCTCCTTCATCATGCTCATGACTCGCTCGTGATCAGCCCCTATTCGATCCATCTTGTTCACGAACGCGATACGAGGCACCTGGTACCGGTCTGCCTGGCGCCAAACGGTTTCCGACTGGGGCTCGACCCCACCCACCGCGCAAAACACCGCAACTGCGCCGTCCAGGACCCGAAGGCTCCGCTCAACTTCGGCAGTGAAATCGACGTGACCTGGCGTATCGATGATGTTGATGCGGTGGTCCTTCCAGAAGCAGGTGGTCGCAGCCGACGTTATTGTGATCCCCCGCTCCTGCTCCTGCTCCATCCAGTCCATGACGGCCGCGCCATCATGAACCTCCCCCATCTTGTGCGACACACCTGTATAGAACAGCACCCTCTCAGTCGTAGTCGTCTTGCCGGCGTCGATGTGAGCCATGATGCCTATGTTTCTCGTTCGAGCTAAAGGCACCGTGCGCGACATGACAGAGGAATCCAGACATCACGGGCGAAAGAGCCGGCCGAACCACCCGAACGTTACCAGCGGTAGTGCGCGAACGCCTTGTTGGCTTCAGCCATGCGGTGAGTGTCTTCTCGCTTCTTGATGGTCGCCCCCCGACCGTTCGCGGCATCAACCAACTCCCCGGCCAACCGCTCCTCCATCGACTTTTCATGGCGCTCGCGGGCGTACTGCACGAGCCACCGACTCGCGAGCGCGACCTGCCGCGCATCCCTAACGGGGACGGGCACCTGGTAGGTCGAGCCACCGACCCGCCGAGACTTGACCTCCAACTGGGGCTTCGACCGATCCAGGGCCTTGCGAAACAACCCGAGCGGCTCCTCGCCGGTCTGATCCTGCATCCGCTCAAGCGCGCGGTAGAAGATCATCTGAGCCGTGCTCTTCTTCCCGTCGCGCATGAGCACATTGACAAATTTGGCCACCAGATCATCCCCGTACTTCGGGTCAGGGATGGGCTGGCGCTTCTCAATTTCACGTCGTCGCGGCATTCGCCAGATCCTCGTCTACGCTGATGCAGTCGATTGCGGTGTCACTTCGGCCGCTTTGCGCCGTACTTGGACCGACCCTGCCGCCGATCCGATACACCAAGCGAGTCCTGCGTCCCGCGAATGATGTGGTACCGCACACCGGGCAGATCCTTCACGCGCCCACCGCGGATCAACACCACCGAGTGCTCCTGCAGGTTGTGCCCGATACCCGGGATGTAGGTAGTGACCTCCATCCCGTTCGTGAGACGCACGCGCGCCACCTTCCGGAGAGCCGAGTTCGGCTTCTTCGGCGTGGACGTGTACACCCGCAGACAGACCCCACGAACCTGAGGACAACTCTTCAGAGCCGGGGCGGCCGTCCGATTGCGGATCTTCTTTCGCCCGCGGCGAACGAGTTGGTTGATCGTGGGCATCAGGAACCTTCCTGCGGACGATACGTCGCGTCGGCAGCACGCTTCTGCGCGGCCGTTACGCGTTGCGTCGTCGAACGAGAGCTTAAAAAGCCTATATTTATTCGATATGGCGACGCCCGTCAAGCGGTCACCGCCCCGGACAATCACGCCCCCTCGGCGCTCGTGATGCCGTCGTGCCCAGGAGTGGTCGGGATGATGGTCAAGGGCGCGTAGGCGATCTCGTCGTCCGTACCATCGACATCGACGTCGATCCGACGCGGCCCGTAGTTCGGAAGCCCGGTACCGGCGGGGATCAGGCGCCCCATGATGACGTTCTCCTTGAGGCCACGCAGGTGGTCGACCTTCCCAACGATCGCAGCCTCGGTGAGGACCTTGGTCGTCTCCTGGAAGCTGGCGGCGCTGATGAAGCTCTCGGTCGACAGCGAAGCCTTCGTGATGCCGAGCAGGAGTGGCTCCCCCGTCGCCGGCCGACCTCCCTTGCCGATGACAGCGGCGTTGACGTCCTGAAACTCGTGCTTTTCGACCTGCTCGCCCACGATGAAGTCGGTGTCGCCCACGTCTGTCACGCGGACTCGACGCAGCATCTGGCGTACGATCACTTCGATGTGCTTGTCGTTGATCCGGACGCCCTGGAGCCGATAGACCTCCTGAACCTCGTCCACCAGGAACTTCATGAGGTCCTTCTCGCCCTTCACCCGAAGAATGTCGTGCGGGTTGGGCGAACCATCCATGAGGACGTCACCAGCTCGGACGAAATCGCCCTCTTGTACCCGGATGTACTTTCCGCGCGGAATCAAATACTCGGCCGCCTCACCCCGTTCCTCTGGCGGCGTTACGACCACCTTCCGCTTGCCCTTCGTATCGCGGCCAAAAGTCACGGTTCCGTCGATATCGCTGATGAACGCGACCTCTTTCGGACGCCGGGCTTCAAAGAGCTCCGCAACTCGAGGCAGACCTCCCGTGATGTCTTTGGTCTTCGCGGTTTCACGAGGGATCTTCGCGATGATATCGCCGGCCTGGACTTCGTCGCCTTCGACCTTCGTGATGATCGCGCCTACCGGCAAGAGGTAACGGGCCTGGCGGGCGGTCCCGGGCACTGGCAACGTGCGCTTCGTGTCGGAGAGATCCTTGATCGACACGCGTGGCCTGAGCTCCGCGTCACGGCTCTCGATGATCACCTTGCTCGAGAAGCCGGTCACCTCGTCGACCTGCTCGCGCATGGTGACACCTTCGACCACATCGCCGAACTTCACGATGCCGCCGACCTCCGACAGGATCGGATTCGTGAAGGGATCCCACTCCGCGAGGAGCGTCCCCTTCCTGACTCGACTGCCTTCCTTGACCTTGAGGCGAGCACCGTAGGTGAGGGGGTACTTTTCGCGCTCCCGGCCGTTCTCGTCACGGATGATGATCTCACCGTTCCTGCTCATCACGATGTCGTGGCCCTCGCGGTTCACAACCACGTGCGCACGCTCTAGCCGAACGAGGCCGTCGGTGCGCCCCTCGAGCGTGCTCTGCTCGGCTCGACGACTCGCCATACCACCAATGTGGAACGTACGCATCGTCAGCTGCGTTCCGGGCTCACCGATCGACTGTGCAGCGATCACCCCGACAGCTTCTCCCTGACTGACTGGTAGGCCCCGCGCGAGATCGCGCCCGTAACACATCTTGCAGATTCCGCGGCGAGCGCGGCAGGTGAGCACGCTTCGGATCAGAACACGTTCGATACCCGCTTGCTCGATCCGCTCAACAAGCGTTTCGTTGATCTCGGCATTCGCAGGTACCAGCACCTCTCCCGTATACGGGTCGGCGATATCGCGAAGCGCGAAGCGGCCGAGGATGCGGTCGCCAAGCGACTCGATGATCTCGCCCCCTTCGACCAGCGGACTCAACTCGATGCCGTCGAGCGTTCCGCAATCGTCCTCCAGGATCACTACGTCCTGCGCGACGTCGACCAAGCGACGAGTCAGGTAACCCGAATTCGCGGTCTTGAGGGCGGTATCGGCGAGTCCCTTGCGGGCGCCGTGCGTCGAGATGAAGTACTGACCGACGGTCAGGCCCTCACGGAAGTTCGCCGTGATCGGCGTCTCAATGATCTCGCCGGATGGCTTCGCCATGAGGCCGCGCATGCCGGCAAGCTGGCGAATCTGCTGAGCGCTACCTCTCGCACCGGAATCGGCCATCATGAAGATCGGATTGAATCCAGCCGTAAGCGCGTCTCGGCCACCTTCGCTCGCGTCACCCTCGGGCGGTGTCTTGATCTCCTTCATCATCTCGGAAGCGATCTCGTCGCTGCCCCGCGCCCATATGTCGACGACCTTGTTGTAGCGCTCGCCGTCCGTAATCAGGCCGTCTGTGTACTGCTGCTGGATCTTCTCCACCTCATCCTGGGCGGCACCGAGAAGCTCCCCCTTCCGGTTCGGGATCCGCATGTCCTCCATGCAGATCGAGATCCCCGCCTGCGTGGCAAATGAATAGCCGACATCCTTGAGCCGATCCGCCAGGATCACTGTCTTCTTCGTACCGCAGAGGAGGAACGCGCTGCGGATGAGACCCCCGAGCGCCTTCTTATCGAGCACCCGATTGATTCGTTCGAATGGGAGCTCGTCTGGCAGCACCTCGCGAAGGAGCACGCGACCTACGGTGGTCTGAACCCTCTCACCATCGAGTCGCACCGTCACTCGAGCGTGGAGTTCGGCCTCGCCCGAATCGTAGGCGGTCCGCACCTCCTCCACGCCGGAGAACACACGACCTTCGCCTCGAGATCCCGCCTGCTCTCGGGTGAGGTAGTAAAGGCCGAGCACGATATCCTGCGATGGGACCACGATCGGTCCACCGTGTGCTGGCGAAAGAATGTTGTTGGTACTCATCATCAACACTCGGGCCTCGATCTGAGCCTCCAGTGACAGAGGCACGTGGACCGCCATCTGGTCTCCGTCGAAGTCCGCGTTGAAGGCTGTGCATACGAGAGGATGAAGCTGGATCGCTTTACCCTCGATCAGCAGCGGCTCGAACGCCTGAATACCGAGCCGATGGAGCGTGGGCGCCCGGTTCAGCATCACGGGGTGCTCGCGGATCACCTCGTCCAAAACATCCCAACCTTCGGGCTTTTCCTTCTCGACGAGCTTCTTCGCAGCCTTGATGGTCGTGACGTAACCACGCTCCTCAAGCTTGTTGTAAATGAAGGGCTTGAAGAGTTCGAGCGCCATCTTCTTCGGGAGGCCACACTGATGGAGCCTCAATTCGGGGCCAACGACGATCACGCTTCTGCCCGAATAATCGACTCGCTTCCCAAGCAGGTTCTGACGGAACCGGCCGCCCTTTCCTTTGAGCATGTCGCTCAGACTCTTGAGCGGACGCTTGTTCGGTCCGGTTATCGCCTTGCCACGGCGCCCGTTATCCAGCAGCGCGTCCACAGCCTCCTGCAGCATGCGCTTCTCGTTACGTATGATGATGTCTGGCGCGTTCAGTTCCTTGAGGCGCTTGAGCCTGTTGTTACGGTTGATGACTCGGCGGTACAGGTCGTTTAGGTCCGACGTGGCGAAACGCCCACCGTCCAATGGAACCAACGGGCGCAGATCCGGCGGAATGACCGGGATCGTGTCAAGAATCATCCACTCGGGCCGGTTCAAACTGCGATAGCGCTCGAACAGCTTCTGCCCGAGGGTGCGGAGCTGCTTCGAGTGACTCAGGTCGCGAACCGCGTCCTCGATCTTCGCATCGACGGCCTGCATCTCCACGATTGACTCGGCCGCTTCCTTCTCCGCCTTGAGCTTCTCGAAGGTCTCGATCCACCCACGAAGCACCGTCTTCGTCTCGTCGTTCGTCTGCTTCTCTTCGACCTCTCGAAGCAATCGAACGAACCGGTCGGTCCGATTGAAGCACTCAAGCACCTTGAGCCGCTTGGCGATCTTCTTGCGCTTGGCCTCTGAAGTCGCGACCTTCATCTCGCGCCGGAGTTCGGCGGCCAGACGTTCGATGTTCAGCTTGGTCAGGATGTCCTGGATCGCTTCCGCGCCCATCCGAGCGGTGAACGCGGCGCCGTACTGCTCCATCGCCTGGCGATACTGCTGCTCGGTCATCAGTTGGCCGAACGTCAGCTCCGTATCCCCAGGGTCGGTGACAAGGAAGTCCTCGAAGTATGGAATCCGCTCCAGATCCTTCAGGGTCAGGTCAAGCAGTGCCCCGAGCCTGCTCGGGAGACTCTTGAGGAACCAGATGTGCGCGACCGGGGTCGCGAGATCGATGTGACCCATCCGCTCGCGACGCACCTTCGACTGGATCACCTCGACGCCACACTTCTCGCACACCACGCCGCGATGGCGCATCCTCTTGTACTTCCCGCAGTTACACTCGTAGTCCTTGATCGGACCGAAGATCTTCGCGCAGAAAAGACCGTCCCGCTCCGGCTTGAAGGTTCGGTAGTTGATCGTCTCGGGCTTCTTCACCTCACCGAACGACCACGACCGGATCTTCTCTGCCGAAGCGAGCGAGACACGAATCGCCTTAAACTGCGAGGGGTTCTTGGGACGCTCGAAGAAATTGAAAAGATCGTCCATGTGGGACCTCCTCAGGAAACGCCGACGGGTTGACCGGGCGAGGCGACAGACGCCTCAGACCGTTTCCTCTTCGCGGAGCTCGACGTCGAGCGCCAAGCTCTGCAGCTCCTTCATGAGTACGTTGAAGGACTCGGGAAGGCCCGGCTCCAAGCTGTTCTGACCACGGACAATCGACTCGTAGATTCTTGTACGTCCTGGTACATCGTCCGACTTCACCGTGAGGAACTCCTGGAGGCCGTAGGCGGCGCCATAGGCTTCCATCGCCCACACCTCCATCTCGCCCAGACGCTGACCACCGAACTGCGCCTTGCCGCCCAGAGGCTGCTGCGTGACCAGCGAGTAGGGCCCGATGGACCGAGCATGGATCTTGTCGTCCACGAGGTGGTGCAGTTTCAGCATGTACATAACGCCTACCGTCACTCGCTCCCTGAACGCATCACCGGTACGACCATCGAAGAGGATCGTCTGACCCGACTGGGGGAGGCCCGCCTGCTCGAGCAGTTCGCGAATGCTGGCTTCCTCGGCGCCGTCGAACACTGGCGTGGACATGTGAACACCGCGCACCAGACTCCGGGCTACATTGAGCACTGCATCGTCGTCGGCGCCCTCCAAGAGGTGCGCCAAGTCCTTCGATGCGTACACCTGGGTGATCTTCTTTCGAAGCGACTCGGGGCTGTAATCCTTCTCCAGATACTCCTGGATTCGCTCTCCGAGGCCACGGGCGGCCCAACCCAGGTGTGTCTCGAGGATCTGACCCACGTTCATTCGGGAGGGGACACCCAGCGGATTCAGCACGATATCCACGGCGGTGCCATCACTCAGGAACGGCATGTCTTCTTCGGGCAACAAGTTCGACACTACACCTTTGTTCCCATGCCGCCCGGCCATCTTGTCGCCCACCGAAAGACGCCGCTTGATCGCGATGTAGACCTTCACGAGCTTGATGACGCCCGGCGGGAGATCATCGCCCTTCTTGAGCTTCTGGATTTTGTCCTCGAACACCACCTTGATCATCTCGATCCGCTCGTTGGTCTCCTGCAGAATCGAACGGATCTTGTCCTCTACCCGGGGGCCGTCTGCGATTGCAATCGACTCCCACTGGCTATACGGAATCTTTCCGAGGCTCTCCTCATCGAACTTGTCGCCCTTCTCGACGATGGGCTTACCCGTCGTATCGAGCACGTCCGAAGCGGAGACCTTTCCCACCAACGTTTTCCGGATCCGTCGGTTCGCGCTCTCGCGCACGACTTTCACTTCTTCGCGCTGGTCCTTGCGGAGCTTCGCAACCTCCCGATCCTCGATGTCCCTCGATCGCTCGTCCTTCTCTGCACCCTTCCGAGAGAACACCTTCGCGTCGATGACAATGCCTTCGATCCCGGGGGGGACCCGCAGGGACGTATCGCGCACGTCCTCGGCCTTCTCCCCGAAGATCGCGCGGAGGAGTTTCTCCTCGGGCGTAAGCTGAGTCTCCCCCTTTGGCGTGATCTTCCCAACGAGGATGTCATCGGTCTTGACATGCGCGCCGATCCGCACGATGCCGCTCTCGTCCAGATTGCGTAAGGCTTCCTCGCCGACGTTGGGAATGTCGCGCGTGATCTCTTCCTTGCCCAACTTCGTATCGCGGGACATGCACTCGAACTGCTCGATGTGCACGGAGGTAAAGTAGTCCTTCTTGATCAGCCGCTCGCTGACGAGGATCGAGTCCTCGA
Organism: Deltaproteobacteria bacterium; assembly: GCA_016713535.1. Lineage (GTDB taxonomy): Bacteria > JADJOY01 > JADJOY01 > JADJOY01 > JADJOY01 > JADJOY01. Next base: position 325,382 of record JADJOY010000001.1, on the reverse strand, counting down.
AGTTGTAGCCGCCCCACGGCATGAACGCGACCAGCACGTTGCGACCAAGGGCTAGCTCGCCTCGATCAGTCGCCGGACCGTCGGCGATCACGTGTCCGGCCTCGACACGCTCGCCCTGCGCTACGATCGGCTTTTGATTGATGCAGGTGTTCTGATTTGAACGTTGAAACTTCAAAAGGTTGTAGATGTCTACGCCCGAATCGTCGCCGCGACCGTCCACCCTGATCACGATGCGCGAGGCGTCTACGTTCTCGACCACGCCGCTCCGCCTCGCAACCGTCGTAACGCCAGAGTCCCGCGCCACGACGCCCTCGATCCCGGTACCAACGAGCGGCGCCTCCGTCCGAAGCAGGGGCACGGCCTGGCGCTGCATGTTCGAACCCATCAACGCGCGGTTCGCGTCGTCGTGCTCCAGGAACGGAATGAGGGATGCCGCCACGCTAACGAGCTGCATCGGTGAAACGTCCATGAAGGAGACCTCGTCGGCCTTCATCATCGTCGACTCACCGCCGCGACGCGCCCCCACGAATTCGCCTTGGAACCGGCCCGACTTATCCAGCGGCGCGTTCGCCTGGGCTACCCCATGGTCGCGCTCCTCGAGCGCCGACAGATACTGAATCTCTTCCGATACGCGACCAGCGCTCACCTTTCGATAGGGCGTCTCGATGAAGCCGTAGTCATTGACGCGGGCAAAGGTCGAAAGGCTCGCGATTAGACCGATGTTTGGTCCTTCAGGCGTCTCGATCGGGCAGATGCGGCCGTAGTGTGTCGGGTGCACGTCTCGCACTTCGAAGCCGGCTCGCTCGCGGGTCAGTCCGCCGGGACCGAGGGCACTAAGTCGCCGTTTGTGGGTGATCTCGGACAACGGGTTGGTCTGGTCCATGAACTGCGAGAGCTGACTCGAGCCGAAGAACTCCTTCACGACCGCGGTCACGGGCTTCGCGTTGATGAGGTCGTGGGGCATGAGCGTCTCGATCTCCTGGAGGCTCATCCTCTCTTTGATTGCACGCTCCATACGAGCCAGGCCGATTCGGTACTGGTTCTCTAGCAGCTCTCCGACCGACCGGACTCGGCGGTTTCCGAGGTGGTCGATATCGTCGATCTCGACGTCAGGCTTTCCGCTCCGCAGCTTGAGCAGGTACTCGATCACCGCGAGAATATCTTCACGGTAGAGGATCGTGTCGTCGATCTCGAGCTCACGACTGAGCTTGTAGTTCAGCTTCAGCCGGCCGACTTTCGAAAGATCGTAACGGTCCGGGTTCAAGAACAGGTGGTAGAACTGCTGTACGGCAGTGTCTACAGTCGGGGGATCGCCGGGTCGAAGTCGCTTGTAGATGTCGATGATCGCGTGAAGTTGCTCGGGCGTCGGACCGGTCTCGAGCCAAAGGACTGGATACCGATCGCGCGTCTGCGCGTCGATCTGTACCTGCGTGGTTGGCGATCGGTCCAGCAGCAGCGTTTCGCGAATCGTGGAACTCTCGATGTGGTACACGTCAAACGAGGTGATCCCAGACGCCACCATTCGCTCGAGCGCCTCGGGAGTGATCTGCGCGTTCGACTCGGCGAGGATCTCACCCTCCCCATCCCGACCGGCGGGAATGGCGATGTCATCGGCCACCACCGCGCCGTGCAAGTCCTCCGCATCGAGCGGAATCCACTTCACCTTCTCTTCGACTAGGCGTCGGATGCGAACCGCACTGAGCTTCTGCCCCTTCTTGACAAGCACTTCATCCGTCTTCGGGCTACGCACGGCCCGTGTCACGACCTGCCCGAGCAGGATTTCGGGGTCGAACGTCTTCCGGAATTCGCCCTCTACGACATCAATCCGGATCCGCTTGTAGAACCGATCCATCAGTTGCTTGGGCGAGTACCCCAGCGCCTTCAGCAGCGTCGTGGCGAACATCTTGCGACGCCGGTCGATGCGGACGTACAGAACGTCTTTGTGGTCGAACTCGAAATCGATCCACGACCCCCGGTAGGGAATGATCCTAGCGGAGTATAGGAGCTTGCCACTCGAATGCGTCTTGCCTTTGTCGTGATCGAAGAAAACGCCAGGCGAGCGGTGAAGCTGACTCACGATGACCCGCTCGGTGCCGTTCACGATGAACGTTCCCTTGTCGGTCATCAGCGGAATCTCGCCGAAGTAGACCTCCTGCTCCTTCACATTGCGAATGGAGGGCTGGCCCGCCATCTCGTCGCGGTCATAGACGATCAGCTGGATCGTGACCTTCATCGGGGCCGCGAACGTCATGCCGCGCTGCAGGCACTCCGAGACGTCGTATTTCGGCTCGCCGAGCTCGTACGAAACGAACTCGAGCTCCGCCTTCTCGTTGAAGTCGCGTATCGGGAAGACGGACTGAAAGACCGCCTGGAGCCCTCTGGGCTCACGGCGCTCCCTGGGCGCGTCGGGCTGCAGGAACTCTTCGTACGACCGTTTCTGCACCTCGATGAGGTTGGGGATATCGAGAACGGTCCGAATCTTGCCGAAATTCCGGCGATAGCGAAACCGCTCGCCCATCACGGTGCTCATGCAGATCCTCCGGCGGCCATACCGCCAGAAATTGGAATGACGAAGGGTGCTCGGTATAGCCGGTACTTCACTTCACCTCTACCGTTGCACCAGCGTCCTCGAGCTTCTTCTTCACGTCAGCGGCCTCTTCCTTGGAGACGTTCTCCTTCACAGGCTTGGGCGCGCCCTCGACCAGGTCCTTGGCTTCCTTGAGCCCGAGCCCTGTGACGGCACGAACCTCCTTGATCACCTGGATCTTGTTGGCGCCGAAGTCCTTGAGGATAACCGTGAACTCGGTCTGCTCCTCGACTGGCGCCGCGGCGCCTGCGGCGGATCCACCGGCAGCTGGCGCTGCAACCACGGCCGCAGCCGCAGTGACGCCCCAGCGCCCTTCCAGCTCCTTCGTCAGCTCGGCAAGTTCGAGCACGGTGCGCTTGTCGAGCCAAGCGAGAACGTCTTCCTTGGTGATCTCTGTCATCGTTCCTGCTCCTTTTCTGGACTTATCGGTGACTGCCTAACGACTTCCCGATTCAGTGAACGGCTGCCCGCGCCACGCGGACACCCTGCGACTCTCTTGATAGTCCCGGGATCAAGGGAGACTCGGTACCGCGCGCCGGATCGGCGCCGCGACCGGGCCACGGTGACTCGGTCATTCACCGCCGAGCGCAGCACCCCGCGCATGAAGGATCCCGACCATGTCGCGCGAGGGTGCCTGAAGCACCCCAAGAAAGTTCCGCGGCGCGGCACATAGTAGCCCCACGAACTTCGCCCGAAGCTCGGGCAGGCCTGGGAGCGTCGCGAGGGCCTCGACGTCTTTCGGGTCGAGCCTTTTTCCGGAGAGAAGTCCCGCTCGCACACGAAGCGGTGCCTCGTCCTTCTTGGCTGCGTACTTCACCAAGACCTTGGCGACCGCGACTGGGTCACCGGCGGTCATCGCAATCGCAGTCGGCCCGCGGAGCGAGTCACCCAGAATGTCAACCGAGGTGCTTTCGGCCGCCTTGCGAGCTAGCCGATTCTTCACGACGTGCAGTTCGCTGTTCGCCGCGCGAAGGTCCACCCGCAGGCGTGTGAACTGGTCGACCGTAAACCCTTGGTAGTCAGCCACCACCAGGAGGGTCATATCCTCGAACTTCTTGTGCAATTCGTCGACCTTGACGGTCTTTTCAGTACGGTTCACCGGCTTGCCCTCCCGCCCACGCGTCGACTCAAGCAGTTACTCGGAATTCCGCAGGATCGACCTTGATCCCCGGCCCCATCGTGCTGCTGAGTGCGATCGTCTTGAGGTAGATGCCCTTACTCGTGGAGGGCTTCATGCGATTGATTTGGTTCATGAGTGCCACGAGATTGTCGCGCACTTGGTCCTTCTTGAACGAGCGCCGCGCTATTCCGGCGTGCACGATCCCAGCCTTGTCGACCCTAAACTCGACCTTGCCAGCCTTGGCCTCCTCGACGGCGCGCTTCACGTCGAAGGTAACCGAGCCTGTCTTCGGGCTCGGCATGAGTCCCCGAGGTCCGAGCACCTTACCGAGCTTTCCCAAGTCCTTCATCATGTCAGGTGTCGCGATCAGTTTGTCGAAGTCCAGCCACCCTGACTCGATCTGCTTGAGAAAGTCGTCGTTTCCGACGAGATCCGCCCCGGCCTCACGAGCCTCCTTCTCCTTGGCCGCATCGCGAGCGAGGACGAGCACCTTGGCTCCCTTGCCCGTGCCGTGAGGCAACACGATCGCTCCCCGGACGTTCTGGTCCGCCTTTCGCGGATCGACGCCAAGCCGGACTGCAATCTCAAGAGTCTCATCGAATTTAGCAGTCGCCGTAGCCAGCAGGGCGTCGATCGCATCATCGACCGAGTAGCCCTTTTGGCGGTTGACGCCCGCTAGCGCCTTCTTGAACCGTTTGCTGTGTGTCGGCATGTCTCACCCAGACGCGGGCTTCAGCCCGTCACTTCGATTCCCATGCTACGAGCCGTTCCCATGATCGAGTTCACCGCCGCCGCAAGGCTGGCTGCTGTGAGATCCGGCATCTTACGCTTTGCGATCTCCTCCACCTGCGCCCGCGTCAAGCGGCCGACCTTTTCTCGCTTCGGGTCGTGAGCACCCTTCACCACTCCAGCGGCCAGCTTCAACAGGACGGATGCCGGTGGCGTCTTGGTGACGAATTCGAACGAGCGGTCCGAGTAGACGGTGATCACCACTGGGACCGTGATCCCCTTCTCGGCCTGAGTTCGCTCGTTGAACTTGCGGCAAAACTCCATGATGTTGACGCCGTGCTGCCCGAGCGCGGGGCCGACCGGAGGCGACGGGTTTGCCTCACCGCCGGTCACGTGCAGCTTGATCTGAGTGACGACCTTCTTGGCCATTGCATTCTCTCCTTAGCCGACCCGAGCCGAGCTCCGTCAGGCTTTTTCGACCTGGACGAAATCCAGCTCGACCGGAGTTGCCCGGCCGAAGATGCTGACCGCGACCTTGAGCTTCGACTTCTCCGGTTTCACCTCTTCCACCACGCCCACGAAGTTCGCGAATGGTCCGTCGATGACCCGCACGCTCTCACCCTCGGCAAAGCGAACGCGGCTTACCGGCTTGAGCACACCGGCTTCGATCTGGTTCCGCATCGCCCGCACTTCCTGCTCGGGAATCGGACTCGGGTGCTGCTTGTCCCCGCCAACGAAGCTAGTGACCTTCGGGGTGTTCTGGACGATGTGCCAAGTCTCGTCCGAAAGCTCCATCTCCACGAACAGGTATCCGGGATACATCTTTCGCGAGGTGGTTCGCTTCTGACCCTTGACGAGTTCGATCGTCTTTTCCTGTGGAATGAGGATTTCGCCGAAGCGATCCTCCATCCCCGCCCGGCGCACCCGCTCCTCGAGGGCCTGCTTGGCCTTGTTCTCGTACCCGGAGTAGGTGTGCACCACGTACCACTGCTTCGTCATTCCCGTCCCCTGTGACCGCGATGCGGAGTGGGCCGTGCCTCGAATCCGGCGCACGAACCTGGCGAGTGGTCAGCGCTACTGGAGGAGCCACCGAACGAGGCGCGAGACACCCCAATCGAGTGCGCCGAGATAAATCGCAGTCAGAACCACCAAGAAGAGGATTACCCCGGTCGACGTGACCGTCTCCTTCCGCTCGGGCCAAGTGACCTTATTCAGCTCCTGACGAACGTCGACCAGGAACCTGCGCCCTTGAGTGAGGAGCCCCCCGGCCCCTTCGGCCTGCTCCTCGTCGTCCTTCGCTTTCGTACTCATCGACGCACGTCCTAACCGTTTCGTGGGCCCATCCCGAAGGGGCAGGCCAGGAGGGATTCGAACCCCCAACCCCCGGATTTGGAGTCCGGTGCTCTAGCCGTTCGAGCTACTGGCCTCTATTGGGGCCTTCGCCCCGACGGACACAAGAATCACTTGGTTTCCTTGTGCTCCGTATGCTTCCGGCAAAATCGACAGTACTTCTTGAAGGCGAGGCGATCCGGCGTGCGCTTCTTGTTCTTGGTGGTCGTGTAGTTTCGTCGCTTGCAGTCACCGCAAGCCAACGTGATGATATCTCGCATCGTCTCAGCTCCCTGACTCGTGACTCACGCAAACAGGTGAATCACTCGAGGATTTTGGCCACGACCCCGGCGCCCACCGTCCGGCCGCCCTCGCGGATCGCGAACCGAACACCCTCTTCCATCGCGATCGGCGTCAGCAACTGCGCCGTCACGTTCACGTTGTCGCCCGGCATCACCATCTCGACGCCCGCCGGCAACTCCACCGATCCCGTCACGTCCGTCGTCCGGAAGTAGAACTGCGGACGATAACCGTTGAAGAAGGGAGTGTGCCGCCCCCCCTCCTCCTTCGTCAAAATGTACACCTCGGCCGTGAACTTCGTGTGCGGCGTGATCGTCCCCGGAGCCGCCAACACCTGACCGCGCTCCACCTCGTTGCGCTTCGTACCCCGCAGCAGCGCGCCGATGTTGTCGCCCGCCATGCCTTCATCCAGCAGCTTCCGGAACATCTCCACTCCGGTCACCACCGTCTTCACCGTCGGCTTGATCCCGACGATCTCGATTTCCTCGCCCACCCGGACCTTGCCCCGCTCCACGCGACCCGTCACCACCGTCCCGCGCCCCTGGATCGAGAACACGTCCTCGATCGGCATCAGAAACGGCTTGTCCACGTCGCGCTTCGGAAGCGGAACATACGCATCCACCGCCGCCATCAGGTCCAAGATGCACTTCGCCTCCGCGGAATCTGGCGAGTCCGACGAAAGCGCCTTCAACGCAGACCCCTTCACGATCGGGATCTCGTCGCCCGGAAACTGATACTGCTTGAGCAGGTCCCGAACCTCGAGCTCCACCAGATCCAGCAACTCGGGGTCGTCCACCATGTCGCACTTGTTCATGAACACCACGATGTACGGAACACCGACCTGACGAGCCAGAAGGATGTGCTCGCGAGTCTGCGGCATCGGGCCATCCGCCGCCGACACCACCAGGATCGCACCGTCCATCTGCGCAGCACCCGTGATCATGTTCTTGATGTAGTCCGCGTGACCCGGGCAATCCACGTGCGCGTAGTGACGGTTCGCCGTCTGGTACTCCACGTGCGCCGTCGCGATCGTGATCCCGCGCGCCTTCTCTTCCGGCGCTTTGTCGATCTGGTCGTACGCCACAAACTGCGCCCAACCCTTCTTCGCCAGAACGCTCGTGATCGCCGCCGTCAGCGTCGTCTTCCCGTGGTCCACGTGACCGATCGTCCCGACGTTCACGTGCGGCAGCTTCCGATCGAACTTCTGCTTCGACATGACTTCCCCCTCGACTCGACTCGACTCGCGGATCCTTGACCGAACTCGGCGCGGATGGACCCTGGAGCCCACGACGGGACTCGAACCCGTGACCTCTTCCTTACCAAGGAAGTGCTCTACCACCTGAGCTACGTGGGCACGACCTCCGCCTGGAGCGGGAAACGGGACTCGAACCCGCAACCCTCAGCTTGGAAGGCTGATGCTCTAGCCGTTGAGCTATTCCCGCAGAAGCGCTGGTGGACGGGGGTGGATTCGAACCACCGTAGCCAGTTGGCAACGGGTTTACAGCCCGTCCCCTTTAGCCGCTCGGGCACCCGTCCTCGCGTCGCCCCCTTCATCACACTGAACCCGACCCCTCTTCCCGCGCCTATTCCGTCGACCAACTCGCGACCGCTGCTCACTGGAGCTGGCGACGGGACTCGAACCCACAACCTGCTGATTACAAATCAGCTGCTCTGCCAATTGAGCTACGCCAGCCAGGTGCTCCCGTGAGCGCGGATCCCACCGAGAGACATCCCCGCGGCCCGATTGGGCTCACGATCTCAGAAATCGCCCCTCGAGCCGGTCCTTCGGGTGAGGCCGGGCACGCTGCGCACCCGGAACATCGACGAGCGAGGCAGGCCGGCCGCCCGACCCACCTCGCACCGCGGTAAACAACTCTGTCTATTCGACGCGCCGATCCTTGTCAAGGCGTCAAGCCGAAATGTCAATCCTCCCGCGGGGCTCGCGGGTGGTGCGGCTCCCGGAGAGCATCGAGGAGAATCGCACCGGCGGCGGCGACATTGAGCGAAGGCATGGCCTGGCTGGTGCGGATCGCCAAGCGCACGTCGAGCATCTCTTCGATCGCGGGCCGAAGCCCTCGCTCCTCGGAGCCCAGAATGAGCACCCGGTCACCAAAACAGTCCGCCCGAGCGGGGCGGCGTCCATTCTCAACCACCGCCCCGAGCAGCCGGAACCCCGCCCGCCGAAGGCTCGCAAGTTGGTCGGCGGGCTGGACTAGCGAGATCCATCGGATGACGCTCAACGCGCCCGACGAACACCGGTCGAGACCGGCGTGAGGGCGAACCGATCCCGATGAGGGCGCCAGAACTGCTGACGCGCCCAAAGCGAGGGCCGAACGCACCAGCGAGCCCGCATTTCCCTCGTCGGTTACCCCATCGAGCATCATCCAAAGCCGATCGCGTTCGTCGCACGATGCCTCAAGCGCCTCCGACAGCGTCAGGATCCGTACGGGCGAGCATTGCGCAGCAATTCCCTGATGAGCGTGGAAGCCGGCCAGCCGATCCAGCTGTGCGCGAGGGACGCGGATCACTCCGATTCCTCGGGCTTCGGCGAGCCGAACGACCTCCTGCAGACGCCCGTCGCCAACCTCACGCGCTCGCTGAATCACCGCGATCGACCGACCGGATTCGATGGCTTGCCGCACGGGGTGGATCCCGAAGATCCACTCCGCGTCGCCTCGCGACGCCCCTCCCCCCGGCGCGCCGCCACGAGCCGACCGCGGCGCGCTCGGGACCGTCGATCGCCGGCCGGGGGACACTCGCCTCACAGGCACCTGGCTTCGAAGATGCGCTGGGCGAGGACTTGCACAACGGCGTCGAACGGTGCCTTCTCCGTGGCTCCTGTGCGCCGGTCCTTGAGTTCGACCTCACCGGCCTCGAGGCCCTTCGAACCCACCACGACGACGAACGGGAAACCGATGAGTTCCGCATCCGTGAACTTGACACCTGCGCGCTCGGAACGATCATCGAAGATGACGTCCACACCGGCCCTGACGAACTTGTCATGGATCGTCTCGGCCGCGGCGAAAACGGCAGGCGCCGGATTCAGAGCGAGCACCGCGACCTCGAACGGCGCAAGGGCGACGGGCCACCGGATTCCGCGCTCATCGTGGTTCTGCTCGATCGCCGCGGCCGCAGTACGTCCCACACCGATGCCGTAGCATCCCATCACCATAGGTTGCGGCCGACCGTCCGCGTCCAGAAACGTGCACTTCAGCGCGTCGCTGTATTTCGTCCCGAGACGGAAGACGTGTCCAACCTCGATGCCGCGCCGGAAGTCGAGCGAGCTCCCGCAGTCCGCGCATCGATCGGCCGCCGTCGCGCGGCGGATCGCGCCCCACCGAGCGACCGTGAAGTCGCGCTCGGGGCTGACCCCGGTGAGGTGAAAACCGTCGCGATTCGCTCCGACCGCCAGCCCGGACGCGCCTCGCAGCGCTTCGTCCACGAAAACGGGGATGGCCAGGCCAACGGGACCGGCGAAGCCGACCGACGCCCCCGTCACTTCCCGGACGACACCAGCGTCCGCCATCTCCAGCACAGAGGCGCCCAAAAGCGTCCGCAGCGCTGGCTCGTTCAGTTCGTGGTCGCCACGCACCATCGCAGCAATGGGTGATCCATCCGCAACCACGATCAGCGTCTTTCCCAGCGCGGTGGGTGGGATTCCGAGCGATCGACACACCTCGTCGACGGTACGCGCGTCCGGAGTCGACGCCTCGGCTGGTTCACCAGGTGCCGACTCCACGCCGTCGGTCGGCGGATCGGGCGCGTACCGCGCGCGCTCGACGTTGGCGGCGTACTGACACTTGCTGCAGAACACGATCTGATCTTCTCCCGATTCTGCGAGAACATGAAACTCGTGCGAATCGCGGCCTCCGATCGACCCGGTGTCGGCCTCCACTGCACGGAAGTCCAGCCCACAGCGCCGGAAAATCCGGACGTAGGCATCGAACATCCGCTGGTATGCGGCCTTCGCGCCATCGTCGTCTGCATCGAACGAGTACGCATCCTTCATCAGAAATTCGCGACCACGCATGAGCCCGAACCGAGGGCGGACCTCGTCACGAAACTTGGTCTGGATCTGGAAGAGGTTGATCGGCAGCGCCTTGTAGGACCGGACCTCGCGGCGTACCAGATCGGTGACGACCTCTTCATGGGTGGGCCCGAAACAAAACTCTCGCTCGTGTCGATCGCGGATCCGGAGCAGCTCCTTCCCGTAGATCTCCCAGCGGCCGCTCTCCTTCCACAGCTCGGCGGGCTGAACCGCCGGCAGGAGAATCTCCTGAGCGCCGGCACGCACCATTTCCTCGCGAACGATGGCCTCGACCTTGCGAATGACCTTCAAACCGAGCGGCAGATAATCGTAGATCCCGGCCGCGACCTTGCGGATCATGCCCGCCCGGACCATCAGGCGGTGACTGGCGACCTCGGCATCGGCGGGGTTCTCGCGGACGGTCGGGATGAGCAGCTGGCTCCAGCGCACGTCGATCTCCTCGTGAAGTGACGGGAATCGACGGTATACCGCTGCGAATCCTCCGCTGAAAGGCGCTCGGGTCAGGCCGAAGGTTGCGACACCTGACCCACGCCGCCACACTCGCGCGCATGTGGCGACGTCCGTCATCGACCCTCCGCGCCAACCCGATGCTCTCGCGATCCGGGGGCTTCGCGGGATCGGTATCCGACGCCAGGAACTTTGCGGTGCTCCGGGTCCCCTCGCTCCGATGGCTCGATGCTCGATCGTGGACCTTGAGCTGCCGAGAGCCATACCTCACGCTCGTCACTACCCGTGGACGTACCGTCGTCGCCTGCGAGTCGAGTCGCTTCGTGTTCGACGGCGACCCGCTCGAACTCATCGACCGGCTGCTCGAACGGCTCCGCCCACGAACGTCGCTCGGCCTACCGTTCGAGGGCGGGCTCGTGGGCTATCTGGGGTACGAGCTCCTCGACCATTGCAGCACGGACCGCACCGATCGCCCCGACGCCTGGCTCGCGTTTCCCCGCCGGATGCAGATCACACCCGAGGTGGGAGACACAGTCGACGTCACGGTCGAGGACCTACCCGACCCGACGACGTTGGGCTGCGATCTCGGCTGCAAGCCGGTCGATGGTCCAACTCCCGACGCAGCCGGCCGTTCATCTGGACACGGAGAGCCCGCGCCAGCGTCGCGCTCGTACCTATCCCCTGAGTCCGACGCGCGCGAACGCTTCGTGACCGCCGTCGAGGACTGCCAACGGCTCATCGCTGCGGGCGAGCTCTATCAAGCCAATCTCGCGCACCACCTCGAAACTCGACGCCGCGCGAACGCACGGGAGCTGGCGATCGCGACGTGGAAGCACCACCCCACCCCCACCAGATCTTCCTCGACTGCGGCGAATTCCAGCTCGTCGGCGCGTCTCCCGAGCTCTTCTTGCGGCGCCGCGAGCAACGAATCGCCGTGCGGCCGATCAAGGGAACCCGTCGGCGGGGGGGTACCGCGCTCGAGGACGATCGGTTGCGAGACGAGCTCTCGACCGACCCCAAGGAGGCTGCGGAGCACGTCATGATCGTCGATCTCGAGCGAAACGATCTCGGCCGGATCGCCCGAACCGGCTCGGTGCGGGTACCCGAGTTCATGGCGATCGAGACATTCGGATCCGTCCATCACTTGGTGTCCACCGTGACGGCCGAGTGCCGTCCGGATGCAAGCGTCGGCAGCGTGCTCCGCGCGACGTTCCCGTGCGGCTCGGTCACGGGGGCGCCGAAGATCCGAGCGCGCCACGTGATCCGCCACCTTGAATCCGAGCCGCGAGGTCCGTACACGGGCGCGACCGGCTTCATCGACTGCCGCGGCGACCTCGAGTTGGCCGTCGCGATCCGCACGGCGATCGTCACCCCAAGCAGCGTGCGGTACGGGGTGGGCGCCGGGATCGTGACCGACTCGATCTCTCACCAGGAGTGGGACGAGACTCTTCTCAAGAGCGCCGCGCTCTCGACTGCGTTGAACGAGGTCGGGGAGGATCCCCCTGCCGCCGAGGCGACGGTTCAGCCCGCAGCGAGGTCCCGATGAACGATCCATATGTATGGTGGAACGGTGCGGTCATGCGCCCCTGTGACGCACGGCTGGACCCGAGAGATCGCGCCGTGTTGTACGGTGTTGGGCTCTTCGAGACGCTCCGGAGCTACGGAGGGCGAGCGTTTCAGCTCGCGTCCCATCTTCGGAGGCTTCGCACCACGGCGGTCCGATTGCGCCTCGACGTTGGGCTCGGAAGCCGGATCGTCGGGCGAGCGATCGGCGAGCTACTCGCCGCATGCGAGCTCACCCGCGGAGATGCATCCGTCAGGATCACCGTGACCGGTGGGCTGGACGGGGGCGGGATCGACTGCCCACCCGCGTCACCCCCGTCCGTCCTGATCCACGCGCGCCCGACGCTCCGGCACCGCGGCGTCCAAGGGATCCATGCCTGCCGCGCGCAGTCCGACACTTATCGTCCGCTCCCGACCGTCAAGTCGATCGGATACCTGGGGTCGGTGCTCGCTCGCCTCGCTGCACGGGAGAAGGGTTGCCATGAGGCGATCATCGTGAGCCCGGACGAGCTCGTTCTCGAGGGTGCCAACTCGACGATCCTCGCGAGGCTCGGGAACGTTCTCGTCACCCCCCCGCTCGACGGGCAGATCTTACCCAGTGTGACCCGGCGGATCGTCCTCGAGATCGCAGCAAATGCGGGGATCACGACCCAGGAAGCACCGATCGGGTGGCCGAACCTGCTCGAGGCCCGCGAGGTTCTCTCCGTGGGATCGGTCCGAGAGGTTGCTTCCATCCTCACGATCGACGGACATCCGATCGGGAATGGCGCGCCAGGCGCCTTCGCACGGCTCCTCTTCCGAGGATACCGGCAGCGCGTGCAGAGGGAGTTGTCCGGCTCAGCCGCTTGCTTTCGTCCATGAGGAGCCACGCGCGAGCGATGTCCGGACCTCGCTGGCGAACGGCGGGTTCACCCGAAGCAACTGGCGGACCTGAACGCGCAGCTGAGCCTGCAGGTCCACGTCGGCCGGCCGCTTCACCAGATCTCGCGCGGCCTCTTGCGCCCGCGGAGCTGCATCGAGGCGATGCTTGAGCGCGAGCGCGAGCCGGCGCAGGTCCGGCGGGAGCACCGACGTCAGCTTGTCGCTGGAGCCCGCTACGATCTGCGGCAGCCACGGGAGGATGTGGTCCACCAGGCGGGACGCCAGATCCGTCACCTCTCCTGTCCCCATCGGCTCCTCGAACCGCGCCGGTGGCGCCGTCCGTTCCACCACGACCACCTCGGGGTCGGTCGTTGGGTAGTGCCGATCCAGCGCCTCGGCCACCGCGGGGTCGCTCGCGAGCCGCGGCACGACCCTGAGGCCCGTGGCTGCGCGGAGATCGTCGAGCGCGTAGAGATTGTCAGGATCGGTCATCGCCACGACAACGCTTCGGTCGTCCCCGAGCGCGAACGGAACCGCATTCGTCTGACGTGCGGTCCCGGCGGAGATCAAGGAGGTCGCCGCCGATCGACCCACTCTTCGCGCAGCATCACCGGCTCGACCCCGACGCGCCGCGCCAGGAACGCCAGCAACACGCGCCCGATGTAGTTGAGGCGCAGGAGCACCGCGCCGAGACGGGTTCCCTCTTCCTCCTGCCAGCGCACCGCCCGCTCGAGACGAGACGGGTCGATGAGCCCCGCGCTCAGGAGCTCGCGGCCGAGTCGACTCGAGGGGCTCCCAGTCAAGACAAGCTCCCGGTCATGGGTGGAACGTGTGCGCTCAATCGCAGCGCACGAAGCTCGCCTCGAACACCGTTCGCGCGAACTTGGCTTGCATCTTCGCCGCCGTCCGTTCGACCGTCTTCATCTCGATCGAGAAGGTGCCGGACTCTCTGCTGGCCAGCGTCGAGGGGATCGGCGTCACCGTTCGCCGATCCATGACGCGATCGGTCTCGTCGTAATCCACGAACGCGACCTCGATTCCGCGAGCGATTCCAGTCCCGGCGTTCACCACCTCGCCGCTGTAGATGGTCTTCGTACCCGCCACCCGGCTCCGACGGTTACGGAACACGAGGCGACAGGTGTCGGACCCAACCTTGGCGTCATCCGAATCCGAGGAGTGACGATCCGCGCGAGGCGGTCGAGGCTCGCTCGGGGAGGCACGGACGGGGTCGGGTTCCGGGGAACGTGGCCAGGATCCGAAGCCACCTCCGACGCGCTCGATCGACGGGACGGCGGGACCTTCGATGGTGAGTCCACGAAGTGGACTCCGCCTTGCTCGTCGACGTAACGGTACAGCGCTTGTGCCTGCACAGACGACGTGGCCAGCGCTCCAATCATGCTCAGCGCTAGCGCGAACCGCACCCGTCGTTCCACTAGCCCCCTCGTCGACGCGCTGCCGTGCTCGTTCGCGCCTTCACATGTGAATGACGAGGGTAACGCCGAACGTCACGATGTCGCCGTCGCTACGCACCGAGAAGTTGTCGTTGGGACCGTAGATCGGGTCGGCGAGGCCGTTGGGATCTGGCAGGACAAGCTCCTGCGCACCACCCAGATTGGAGCTTTCGCCGACCTGGATGTCGCGCTCCTGGATCGTGATCCACTGGATGTGTGCAGACACGTCGAGCGTTCCGTCGAACAGCCCGTAATAGCCGATCGCACCCGAGCCGACGTAGCGCTCGCCTGGATCCGACGAGAAGTCCCAGAGGCTGTCCGGGGTGGGCGACGGATCCCACCAGAAGCCGACATCGAGCCTGAGAGGCTCGATCGGGCGGTACTCGATGCCGGTGCGGAGGCTGTAGACGTCCTTCCAGTTCTTGCGCCGGATCACGAGGCGCTTGTAACCCGACGTGATGGCGGTCTGCGACAGCCCGTCACCTCCAACGCGCACGACGTCGTTCTGCCGATCCGCCCAGTTCACCCACACCCCATCGATCGCGAACATCCACTGGTCGGTGACCCGGTAGCTGGCGCCGATACCAGCCTCCTGGGGGAGGCGCAGCTTCTCGCGGTAGCGTTCGACGTCCCCGGCGAAGCCGAGCAACTTGAAGACCGGATTCTCCTCGACCCCCGGCTCGAACACGCTCTGGATGCGGCCCTCGAGGTCCGGTGTCATCGAACTGCGGTACGTCAACCCGATGCGAAGCTGCTCGTCGGGGAAGAACATCAGGCCGACGCGGAAACCAGGCGTCTGGAAATCCAGGTTGACGTCGTTGACGGGCGACAGACCTGTCGGAAGCTCCTGGTCGGGCGTGATCAGCGTGTAACCGTCGTCGACGCCATTCTTGGTCGATGCGATCCCGCACAGTGCGTTCTCGGGCTGGCCGAACAGCAACCGGCACGATGCCCGGCCGACCGCGCCATCCCCGATCACCGTCTTGAACCAGATGTCGTTGGCGATCTGCAGGTCGAACCCGAGCCCGATCGACAGCCAGTTGGTCGCGCGGATCGCCACCGACGGCGACCAGTTGATGAAGATCAGCCCGAGCTCGGCGGCCGAGTATCGCGCGTCGCCGAAGTTCGAGGAGAACTGCGCCGCGCCCGCGAAAGGAACCTGAATCGGAAGTGGGACGACGTAAATCCGATCCCCGATCTCGAATCCGAACGGAGTGAACGGCGTCGGCGTCCATTCCGGAAACTCGTCGTCCATGTGGACCGTTTGTCCGGGGACGAGGTTCGAACTCGAGTTGAAGACCGGCTCCTGATAACGGAGTCGGATCGACGTGACGTTGACGCTCAACATGGTGTCCATGTCCCGGCCACCGATGAGCTGCGTCAAACCAGCGGGGTTGTAGTAATTGGCGGACAGGTCGTCCGCGACCCCGATGAATGCGTTGCCGAGACCCGTCGCACGAGAACCCATGCCGACGGTCTCGATCCACGACGCCTGGGTCACGTCGACGAGCACGAGCGAGGCCAGGGCGAGGACGAAACACGTCAACGCCCGACCTCGACTCACTACGGAGCGATCCGATTTCACACCGTCCTCCGGCCGAGAGATTGCCCTGTCGTACATCCCCATGGGCGCGGAAGTCAAACGACGTCGACGACCATCCGGCGTCGGGAATCCATTTCGGAACGAGGGTTTGCACGTCTCGATCGACCCGGACTTGTGCCATGCCCCGCCATCCGGTAGACGATGCGTCTGGCGCACGGTCGGCCGTGCGAGACGCCCGTGAACACGAAACCGCGACGCCCCGCTGGCCGCGCCGGACAGGCAAGGCCCCTCGCGATCGTCTTCGCCGCCTCGTTGGGCCTCCTCGGACTGGCAACCGCGCCTGGCTGTGACCGAAGTGGACCTTCCGATGACAAGCGGGGGGAGCCACCGTCGATCGAGCAGGCGCTTGCGGACGCACGCGCGCGAGCGCCCAAACCCGCGAGCACGCTTGAGGATCGAGCGCGGGCATTGGTTTCCAACCTGCGTCTGGCGCGGCGGCAGATGGGACAGACCACGGGTGGCGAGGCCGAGCGACTTCCGGCTGAAGTGGTGAAGCTCGCCCACCTCGGGCGCGCGGTGATCCCCTTCCTCGAGCCGAGCCTCCGCGACCCGCAGGCCGACACTCGCTATTTCGCCATGCAGGTCCTCGAGGAGGTCGGCGACCATCGTGAGCTAGACCGCTACGTGAGCGCTCTTGCCGATCCCGACCCGGGCGTCGTGCGAATCGCCTCGGAAGCAATCGGTCGGCATCGAAATGCAGATACGGTGGCGATCCTCTTCCAAGCCCTCGAGGAGGGCCGCGTTCGCCAGATCCGCTGGGGCAACGTGCTCAAGCCCGCCAAGAGCTTCGACATCGACCAGGTGCCTTACCTCGTACGGCGGCTCACCGACGAGCGCGCCGAGATCCGGATGTCCGCGTTCATCGCACTCTCGCAGATCACCGGGCGGGACTTCGGCTACGACCCGAACTCGGCGGAGATGGACCGTCGGCGCGCGGTTGTGCGGTGGGAAAACTGGTGGTCGGACCGGAGCCGAACGCAAGACCCGCGTCCTCCGGCGCCGTCGCCGGGACCACCCGCGGCTCGGACGCGCGCTTGACACTGCTTTCTCCCGGGTTGGACAATCGCCGCACCCGCCCCGCGACACCGCTCGGATCTCACGACCGCGACTTGCGCGCGCAGCCGCAGGGTCCCCCGAACGGTAGCCACTCGTGAAAGCACTGCTGATCGACGCTTACAACCCACCGTCATCGACGGCGGGCGCGTATTCTTCGTTCCTCGAGCCCATGCCCCCGATCGCGATCGCCTACGTGGCGGGCGCGCTCGAGGCGGGTGGTCACGAGGTCGTGTTCTACGACCAGGTGGCCGATCGGGGCGATCCGTCGCGACTCGAGGCCACCCTGCGACGGGTGAAGCCCGACATGGTCGGGTTATCGGCCGTCACGCCATCCGCCGCGGCCAACTTCAGGACGGCCGCATCCGTGCGCCGCATCCTTCCGGGTGTGCCCATCGTGATGGGCAACATCCATGCGGACATCTTCTACCGCTCGATACTCGAACGCGGACTCGCCGACGTGGTCGTGCACGGAGAAGGCGAGGTCACCGCGGTCGAGCTAGCCAACACGCTCGAGCGAGGAGGCGACCTCGGGCAGGTTCAGGGGATCAGCTTCCTTCGCGACGGGGAGGTCGTGCGCACACCGACCCGGCCGTTCGTGCAGGACATGGACTCGCTGCCGCGCCCTGCCTGGCACCTCTTCCCGACCGACGGCTACCGGATCTTCGCGTTCGCGCGCGTGCGCGAGCCGGGCACGCTCATCAATGGCTCACGCGGATGCCCTTACGCTTGTACGTTCTGTAGTCTCAAGATCATGGGCCACAAGCGCCGCGTCCGTAGCGCGCGGAGCCTTGTCGACGAGATCGAGTGGCTGCACGGAGAACTCGGATACCAGCAGGTCTCGTTCACCGATCCGATCTTCCCCATCACTCGCAAGGAGGGCATGGCGTTCTGCGAGGAGATGGTCCGGCGAGGTCTGCACGAGAAGGTCGTGTGGGTCACGGAGACCCGGGTCGATAACGTCGACCCGGAGCTGCTCGACGCGATGTATGAAGCGGGTTGCCGTCGCATCATGTACGGCTTCGAGACCGGCGACGAGCACGTCCTCGACAGCATCAAGAAGAACTTTTCGCTGGAGCGCGCCCGCGAAGCCGCCCGCTGGAGTCGGAAGGCCGGCATCCAGGTGATCGGCTTCTTCATGATCGGGATGCCACACGACACGCCCGAGCGGATCAAGAGCACCATCGACTTCGCATGCAAGACCGGCATCGACTTCGCGAAGTTCACCGTCTTCGTCCCATACCCTGGGACCGACGACTACGCGCTGCTCTCCGGGCATGGGGGACTGGGTCGAGACCGGCTGCGCCGAGGACGAAGCCATCTGGGAGCGGTTCACGAGCTACCCGACGAAGCAGAACGTTCCGATCTACATCGCCCCAGCGCTCACGAACGAGCAACTCATCCGGCTCCAGAAGCTGGCGCTCTTTAAGTTCTACGCAAACCCGAAGATGCTCTTTCACCACCTCATTCGCGTGCGCTCGATCAAGCTTTCGGAGATGGTGAAGGGCGCAGCGGTGATCCTCGACCTTCCCCGTCTCGCGACTGCTTGAGTCCGACCGAACAGCCGTGCGTTCGCGCGGCGGCTGTTCTCCCGCCTGATCCGCCCTCTCGAGCACGCGACTGGGTCGCGCTAGCCAGGCCTTTCACGCTGATCGCTCCGGCGGTCGGAATGACGTCGGGCGCGCTCGCGGGACTGGGGGCCGTGGCGAGAGGAGCGGCTCACCCGGTCGGAACCAGCACCCTTGCAGTCCGGATCGCCCTCGGCGTTGTGATCGCCGCCACGCTCAACGCAGCGTCCAACGCGCTCAACCAGGTGACCGACCTCGACGCCGACCGCATCAACAAGCCAGGGCGGCCCGTTGCCGCGGGTCGGATCTCGCCCCTCGCCGCGTCGTTCGCGTCCACCCTCGCGTACGGACTCGTCATCGCCACGGCGTGGACGATGGGCGCTGCGTGCTTCGCGGCGGTGTGTGGAGGCGCCTTCTGCACCCTCGCCTACTCCCTGCCTCCGCTTCGCCTCAAACGGTTCGGCTGGGCCGCGAACGCCACCATCGCGCTGTCCAGAGGCTTGCTGCTGACCTTGGCCGGCTGGACCACGGTGGCTACGGCTAGCGGTCCCGATCCATGGTGGCTCGGGGGCGTGATGGCGCTCTTTCTCCGGAGCAGCGTCCACCAAGGACTTCTCGGACGTCGAGGGCGATCGCGCCGCCGGCTGCCGCACCCTCCCGTTCGCTACGGAGTCTCGGGGACGGTCCGCCGGATTCGCCACGCGTTCGTCTGGCCGTTCCTGTTGCTACCCGTCGGCGCGTGGTGCGGAGCTCTGCACGGTGATCGCTGGATCCTCACCTGCACGGGGATCGTGCTCGCAGCGGTCGGAGGGTCGATCGTCCGAGTGCTGGAACGCTCACCCGGCGCGGTCGACGCCTCCGGCAATCACGTCACGTGGCGACGCATGTACCTGGCGATGCTCTTCATGCAGATCGCCGTCGCCTGCGCGTACCTCGTCCCACCTTCCGGATTTTGACGGTGCCGGGCGAGGGTGGTAGGTACGCGGCGGTTCTCCACCCGTGATGCTTCCATGAGCACACCGCGTTCCAAATCCGGGCGTTCGCCGACCCGCAGCCGCTCCCGCAAGCGCGCAGCGCTGCGAATCGGGTTCTTCGGTGCGGAGGGAAGTTATTCGAGCTTCGCAGCGGGAAAGCGGTTCTCCCGGTCGGCGCGATCACGCTCCCATATCCGTTCATGGCGGACCTGGTCCGCGACCTCACTTCGGACGAGGTCGACGCGGCGGTGGTCCCGATCGAGAACTCGATCGGAGGGTGGGTCGTCGACATCCTTGATTTGATCCATAGCGATGGTTACCGCCGTGGCGGCTTCCGGGTGGTCGAGGAGATCACGATCCCGATCGTGATCTCGCTGGTGGGCCATACCGCGATCGAACGGGCCGAGCGACTCTACACGCACCGTTATTCGATCCGGTGTGCGCGCGACTGGCTGCGACGGACACGCCCGGACATACCCGTCGTCGAGGTGCACAACACGGCCGAGGCTGCCGCGCAGGCCGCGCGAGACCGCAACGCCGTGGCGTTCGCGCATCGCAGCGCGGCTCTTCAGCGGGGGATCCCGATCCTGGTTGACGAGGTACCTGTTCGCGAGGGAAACGCGACGCGGTTCTTCGTCGTCGCGCGACGCGCATTCTCGCGACGCCGACCCACCAAGACGGCGTTGCTGTTCACGCTGCGCGACCGCCCAGGCGCTCTCCATCGCGCGCTGGGTGTGTTCGCCCGCGAGCGGCTGAACCTCACCCGCCTGCACTCGCACCCGCTGGACGCTGGACTGAACGCCTACTCGTTCTTCGCCGAGATCGAAGCGCCGTCCAGCGCGAGCGCGATGCGCGCGGCGCTCGAGCGCCTCAAGCGTTACGCCGAGAGCCTGGAGATCGTCGGGTCGTTTCCTGTGGTCGGCGTCTGAAGGGCGCGCGACGGAGCGATCAGGCGTCGTACCACTCGGGCTTGCGCAGCACGGTGTAGGCGTCGTGCCGCACTCGGAAGAGCGACTCCTTCACCGAGGAGACCGCGACGCGCATCGCGACGATCACCCACCACACGTACATGTGCCGCTTGTACTTCTTGCGGCTCGTGAGACCGCGCAACAGCCACCGCAGCCTCACGTACTTCTTGTTCATCTTGTAGAGCAGGTACGAGATCTCGTCGCGGCTCAGGTACTTCGACGGCATGACCGGCGTCATCCAGTCGAACTTGTTGAAGTCCTCTTCCTCGATCCATCCCTCGGAGATCGCCTGGTCCCAGATGGCCGTTCCCGGGATCGGGGTGATCGGATGGAAGCAGGGGTAGTCCAGGTCGAGGTCCTTCGCGAGCGAGACTTGCGACATCATCGAGGTCTCCGTCTCGTCACGGATGCCCACGATGAACGTGGCCTGTCGGAACACCCCGGGGTACTTGGTCTTGAGGATCTGGAACGCGTCCCGGACCAAGGCGCCGTTGTAGAAGCCCTTTTCGAAATCCTTGAGCTCGGGATCCTCGGCTCGCTCGACACCGATGCAAAGGTGGCAGAGCCCCGATCGGACCAGCTTCTCGAGGATCCCCTTGCGCTCGTCTCGGACCAGCGCATCCGCTCGCATGAACGCGAACCAGTGCAGATCCGCGAGGTCGCGCGACAGCACCGCTTCCGCGAACGACTCGTTCCAACGCGGGTCCATGTTCCACGATTCGTCCACGAACACGAGGCAGCGCTTGCCGTACTTGTGGTAGACGAGATCGATCTCGTCAACGGTCTGCTCGACCGTCTTGTTTCGCCATCGCGGCCGATAGTGAACCTTGTCGCCCTCGAGGATCTCGACGTCCGCCATCTGCGTCCACCAGCCGCAGAACGAGCACCGACTCACGCAGCCACGACTGTGATGCATCGTCATGCCACCCGGGGAGAAGAGGTACTTCCCCTTCCCGTAGTGTTCCATCGGCATGAGGTCGTAGGCCGGCATCGGCAGGCTCGCCAGATCGGGGATCAGGGAGCGGGGCTTGGTCCGGACGTACTGGCCATCACGCTTGAAGGCAACGCCATCGATGGCGGAGAGATCCTCGCCCCCGTTCTCCCAGAACGACATCAGCTCGGAGAGCGTTACCTCGCCCTCGCCAAGCACGAGCGCGTCGATGTCGATCTGGTCGAGAGTCTGCCGGACGAGGTTCGAGAAGTGCGATCCCCCGAGGACGACCTTGATGCGGCGGTCCACCTGGCGCGCGAGCTCGACGACCTTGAGCGCCTCACCCGCGTAGAGCGCGTGGTTCTCTCCCACCGCGATCACGTCGGGACGGTCGCGGCTCGATCTCGTTAGGCAGCGACTGCCATCCCATCTGGATGGGCTGGCAGTCGAGGATCTTGACCTCGTGCCCCTTCATTCGCGCGTACCCCCCGAGGCACGCGAGCGATTGCGGCAGCAGCCAGTTGTCGTCTTCGTTGACGAAGGGCCAGTAGAATCGTGGCGGCGAAACCAGCAGAAGCTTCATCTTGTCCGAGGGTTGGCGAAGGAAGACGGCAGGCGGGCGGGGAGTTCACCGTACGCGGCGCCGCTCGCGGGAGTCAACTCGACGTGCTCACGAGCGTGGACGTGCGGGCGGCCCTGCGCGATCCCCGCGAACGGACGCGTCGTGCTCCGCCGATTCCCCGACGAACCTCGCCGCGATCCGGTGTCCCCGTAACGTGCTGATTCTTCCCAAATCGCCCTCTTCCGTGCCGTACGAGCGGTGCGTGCCAGAGTGCCCCGAGGATGCGGTGCTGCTCTCGCTCCGCGAGCCGATCGCGCTCGACGTCCTGGCACCCGCTGGTTCAGCCGCGCGCAACCGAACGAGGCACCGTGCCGTCGAGCTCGCCGACCGCGGCGAACTAGCCATCGAGTGGGCCCGGTTCTCTGCGAAACCGGTCGCCGCGATCGGGCGTGAGCGCGACAATGCCACCGGCGAGGCGCGCGAGCGAGCGCGCCACCCTGAGTGGTACCGATTTCTCGACGAGTCCGCGCCGAACCACGCTCTCAAGAAGCTCGAGGCCGAGCTCTATCTCGCACGAATCGCCCCGTGGCTCGCCACGCTCGGCCCCGATCCGCGAGTGCTGGACCTCGGCGGGGGTACGGGTCGCTTGACGATTCCGCTCGCGGAGCGCGGACTGAGCATGACGCTCGCGGACGCCAACCCGGCAGCACTCGCGGACGCCGCCCGCGCGCTTTCCGACACTAGCCTCGACATTGCGATCGGCGTCGCAGGCGCAGACGACGCTGGGCGTCTCGCCACGGGGTCGTTCGACGCGGTCCTGTCCATCGAGGTCCTGTGCTACATCGAGGAGCCCTTGGCGGCCATGCGAGAACTCGCTCGGCTCCTTCGCGGCGGTGGACTCGCGATCGTCAGCGTTGAGGCATGGCCCGGTGGCCTGCTGGCGGTTCCGGACCTGGGCGCGGACGAGCTCGCGATGGCACTCCGCGACCGGACCCTCCACCGCCCGGACGATCTCTTCGTGCGATACTTCGATCGAGCCGCCGTCGAACGACTACTCGTCGGCGGGGGGCTCGAACCACTTTGCATCACGTCGCACCATCACGTGATCGAGGGCCCCTTTCGCGCGGTCCTGGACGAATTCGATCTGGCGCGAGCCGACCACCGCCAGCGCGTCCAAGCCCTCGAGGACGCGGCGCACCGCGATCCGGTGCTCGCGCCGCTAGGGCGAGCCTGGCTGGCCCTCGCACGGAAGCCGTGATGCGGGCACTCAGCGCCGGTGAGCGTCACTCGGTCGGGGCGGCCACTCGACGCCGGGATCGAAGGTGGCACCCGCCACGTCGGCTTCCGCTGCTAGAGCGCCGTCGAAGCGCGCTCGTTTGAGCTGCACCCGGCGAAGCCGCGCGGCGGTCAGGTCGGCGCCCCTCAGGTCGGCGCCGTCGAGGTCGGCCCCCGACCAATCCGCATCTACGAGGTTGCACCGTCGTAACACCACGTCTCGCGCGGTGACGTTCCGCGCGTCGCACTTGTAGAGGGTTGCCCCCGCCAGATGCGCATCGCGGAGGTTGGCCTGCCGAAGGACCGTCGTCGCGAGGGAGCACTTCGCGAGGATCGCGCCCTCCAGATTGGCGCCGGTCAGGTCCGCCCCGTCCAGCGTCGCGTACGAGAGGTTCGCGTCGCGGAGATCGGCCTGCAAAAGACTCGCGCCGCGAAGACTCGCGTGCACGAAGTCGACTCCGCGCAGCCGAGCACCTTCGAGCCGCATCCCGTCGAGGTTCAGGTAATCGAGGCGCAGGCCTTCCAGCGAACGACCCGCGCGGATCGCCTCCTCAAGCTGGACACGCGTCAGCTCAGCCATCGGCCCTCACCAGGCATCCGCCGGCTCGTTCACACGAGCACTCAGACGTAGAGCGACGAGAGGAGTACTGCGAGCCAGTAGAGCGAGAGCAACACGCGAACACCTCCCGGCTCGTCATCGCCTCCCCGCCACACCAGGTAACGCGGCCAGTAAGCGAGAACTTCGAAGCACCCGAGAAGCGTGAGCGGGCGACGTGCCCGGTGAAGGTGTACGCCCTCCGCCCGTGCGAGCACGGTCAGCGTGTGTTGCGCGACCAGTTCGGGGCGCTTCAGGCACGCGCTCAACGCATCGATGCGACCTTCGTCCATCACCCGCCCCATGCCGACCTCGCGGCTCGCACCGAGGGTGGTGACACCGAGTCGAGCCGCGCGGCACCAGCGATGCACCCGAGGCAGATCGCTCTCCAGCCCGTCGAGCTGCGCCGGGTCACGGCGCCCGCCTGGATTCTCGAAAAGCGAGCGATAGCGAGCGCCGAACCGGACGAGCCCCCGAGCCGCCCTGCGAGCGCCGACGAGCGCGAGCGCTCGGACCAGAACCGCCGCGGCCACGGCCAGCGCAACGACCTCGAGCAGATGTTCACGGGGCAGCCAGCGGGCAACGATGCCTCGGGCCGACGGCAGCGTCGGCATGCCGACGAGCCAATCCGCGCGGATTCGATCGAGCCAGCCGGCCGCGGCCTCGGGCACGCGCGAACGAACGCGCCCGGAGTCGCTCGCCGCATCGCCCGGCGTCGGAGCGCCTCCGGACTTGGTCGTCGGTGCCTCGGGAGGGCGCTGCGGCTCCCGACCCGCCTGGGACGCCGGGCGCGAGTCGTCGGCGGTGATCTCGCGAGCGCGGCCTCGGTACTGTGGCGGCACCTTCTCCCGCGAGTCGACGAGGTGCCGATCGCCTCGGTCGTCGACCCACGTGTACATCCCGGCGCCGACTGGATGGTGCAACGCCAGCACCAAGCCGAGAGCCGCGAGGCCGATGACAGAGCCACGCCGGATACCACGGGGCGCTCGACGCCTCACGAGTCGTCATCCGGCGGATCGATCGTGAAGCGAGCGGTCCGAGGGTTCTCGAGCTCGAGCTTGGGTGAGGGTTCGATCGAGGAGTCGCGACGCGCTGCTCGCTCCGCGAGCTCGAGGCCGGAGGACGCGGCTTCGTCTGCGACTCGCCGCGCGCGCTCGGGCTCCCCGGCCGCCCGCCACCAGCGCGCAGCCGATCTCGGCATGCCAAGCGCATCTGCCAACTCTGCCGCACCCGCCCAATCCTTGCGCATCACCCGGAGCCGAAGCGCGAGGTCGGGTCGACCATCCACGAGCTCGCGTAGCCAACTCGCGCGCTCGGTCGGACCGGGGGCTTCGAGCCGCCCTCGCGCGCCACCCGATGCCCGCCGGGCCAGCCCGGCGGCCACCATCCCGAGCACGACGGGGACGACTGCAGACGACAGCACGCCGAGATCCGCTCCCGCGCCGGCCCCACTCCGGCCGCGGAGCACGGCTGCTGCGCTTGCCCATCGCGACGGATCCGCGACGGCGTCGATCGCCACGAGTCCCGAGGAGAGCACCAGCCCCGCGAGGATCCGGCCGCTCAGAGCACCTGCAACGATGCAGGCGAGCGCGACGTCAGCCGACGACCCACCGCTCCCGCGGGCGTGCATCAATGCTGCCCACCACGCGAGCGCGGTTGCGAACGAGCGCAGTCCAGTCATCGAGTCGGCGTCCCGCCTGTCGGCACCGCGGTCGAACACGAACGTCGCCGCGCCGAGCCGTGGTCTCAGGCGTGGCTTCCGGTATGCGTCCGCATGCGGCGCGGCGAGGGTACGAGCAGGTGCCAGGTAACGTCAATCGACGACTGCTGACGCGCGCTAAGCACGGCGCGCGCTGAATCCTGAATTTCCTTGACAAGGTCCGGGGCGGTCGGTACTCTCGCCGCCACTACGCCTTGTGGTGGCCCGGTTCACACCCTACCCTATCTTGTGGATTTCGCAGATTCTTCGCCGGACCGCTCTGGTGGTCCGGAGGGGGCCTTGGTGACTCGAAACGGCGGCGCACCCATGCGATCGCACTCGGGTTTCGCGGCGCGAGTCTCGGATCCCGCCGGCCTTCCTGGACACCCGGCTCACGCGTGCTGGAGCCACCAGCTTCGCTTCTCGCCCAGTCCGTCGACCACGTTCGACGCCGCCTCCGCCCCTACTACCGACGAGGAAAGGTCCCGCCGATGACCATGTTGCTCAAGGGCACCGTCGAGAGTCAGCCCGTTGCCACGACTCCCGTCACCCCGGCCCCCGAGGCCGGAGATTTCCGCACCGAGCTCGCCGAGAAGATCTTCCTGGATCGGTACGCGCTCAAGTCATCGAACAAGCGAGACATCGCAGTCGGTGACGTGGTCGTCTATTGCCCCAATCCGCATGAAGACGAGAAGTGGCGACAGCGCGAGATCGGCGTGGTCGCGGCCGTCCATTCCGACCGAAGCGAGGTAGCGGTACGTCCGCGCAACGACACGCAGGCGGTGCCCCTCAGCCTGTCGATGGATTACGTCGACAAGCCGCTCGAGCTGACGTGGAATCAGATGGCAAAGCGGGTCGCCGCCGCGATCGCCCAAGCCGAAAGCAACGATGCCGATCGTCGGCGCGCTGAGGCTCGCTTCTTCGAAGCGCTCGCCAACCGCACGTTCATTCCCGGTGGGCGCATCCTGGCGGGCGCCGGGGCTCCGGGCGACCTCACGTTCTACAACTGCTTCGTGATCCCGAGCCCGAAGGACTCACGCAAGGGAATCCTCGAAACGGCTGCACAGCAGTTCGAGATCATGAGCCGCGGGGGCGGCGTCGGCATCAACGTGTCGAGCCTTCGACCGCGCTACGACTCGGTGGTGGGCGTCAACGGCCGCTCGTCCGGTGCGGTGTCCTGGGCCGACCTCTATTCGTTCATCACGGGGAAGGTCGAACAGGGCGGCAGTCGCCGCGGCGCGCTGATGATCATCATGGAGATCTGGCACCCCGACATCGAGGGCTTCATCTCGGCCAAACGCAAGGCCGGCGTCCTCGACAATGCCAACATCTCGGTGGGCATCTCCGATTCGTTCATGCAAGCCGTCGAGCAAGACGCCGACTGGCCGCTCGTGTTCCCCGATCGGAGCGACCCAGACTACGACAAGATCTGGGACGGCAATCTCGAGGCCTGGAAGGCCGCCGGGAAGTCCGTCACGACCTACCGCACCGTCAAGGCGCGGTCGCTCTACGACCAGATCTGCGAGTCTGCCTGGGCCTCCGCGGAGCCGGGGCTGTTCTTCGTCGATCGGGTCAACCGCTACTCGAACAGCCACTACTACCAGCCGATCCGTTGCACGAACCCGTGTGGCGAGCAGCCGCTTCCGCCTTGGGGCGTGTGTAATCTCGGCGCGCTCAACCTCGCCGAGTTCGTGCGTACGTCGCCGGATGGGATCCAGTTCTGGCCGACCCTCGGCGACGACGCCCTCGATGCGAATTCGGGCGGCGCCAACGGATCCGCCCGCGCCAAGGCCGAGGCCGTCGAGCGGGCGATCGAGCGGGTCGACTTCGACAAGCTCCGCAGAATGACCCAAACCGGCATTCACTTCCTCGACAACGTGATCGATTCGACGACCTACTTCTTCGTCGAGAACGAGCGACAGCAGAAGACCGAGCGCCGCGTCGGGCTGGGCGTCATGGGCCTGGCCGAATTGCTGGTCAAGATCGGCGTTCCCTACGGCTCCCGACTCGCGCTGTCCGTGGTGGACAAGGTCTTCGAAACGGTTCGTGATTCGGCGATCGACGAATCGGTGGAGCTCGCCCGCATCAAGGGACCGTTCCAGCGCTTCGTCGCCGACCGGTTCCTGGAGAGCGACTTCACGCGCAACCTTCCCGAGCGGCTTCGCGAGCGCATCCGCAACCACGGGGTGCGCAACGTCACCTTGCTGACCGTGGCCCCCACCGGGACCACCGGCACGATGATGGCGACCAGCACCGGCATCGAGCCGTTCTTCATGTTCCAGTTCGAGCGACGCGGACGCCTGGGATCGCACATCGTCAACGAAGCCGTCGTGACCGACTACTGTCGCGAGATGGGCCTCGCTCCCACCACGACTGAGCTTCCCGGACAGTTCCGGACTACAGAGGACCTGAGCCCCCTCGACCACGTCGAGGTCATGTCCGTCGCCCAGAAGTACGTGGACTCAGCCATCTCGAAGACCTGCAACCTGCCGCACGACTTCTCGGTCGAGGACGTCAAGACCTTCTACCGCAAGCTCTACGAGCTCGGGTGCAAGGGCGGCACCGTGTACCGGGATCGGTCCCGCGAGGAGCAGGTTCTGGTGAAGCTGCCGGAGGCCGAGCCCAGCGCCGTCGCAGCCGCCCCTCAGGCTCCCTCCAAGCCCCTCGTCATCGAGCCGGTCAAGCGGCTGCCGCCGGTTCCTCGCCAGGGTTTCACCCACTCGGTACAGCCTCCGATCGGGCGAGTTCACGTCACGCTCAACACCGAGCCTGGGACGAGCTCGCCGTTCGACGTCTTCGTGACCCTCTCGAAAGCAGGCAGCGACACCGACGCGGATACCGACGCCATGGGTCGCCTCATCAGTTTGCTGCTCCGTCTAAACGTCGAGATTCCTTCGCGGACGCGCCTCGAGCTGGCGATCGAGCAAATCCGTGGGATCGCCACCAGTCGTTCGGTCGGCTTCGGCCCCGATCGAGTCCGGAGTGTCCCGGACGGTATCGGTCGCTGCCTCGAGAAGCTCCTCGAGCACCTCGATCAGTCGCGACCGATGGTCGTGCCGAGCGGTCCTGGCGCGCCGGACGCCGGCGCGCCAGCGCTCGGCACTGGCGAACCTCGCGCTCGCAGCAGCTCGGCCTCGGGCGGCGCGTTCATGCAGGTCTGCCCGGACTGCGGAAACGCCACCGCCGCCAACGTCGATGGGTGCTTCAAGTGCTTCTCGTGTGGGTATTCCGAGTGCTGAAGGACAGCCGCTGACTCTCCGCGCGTCCGCTCACCCCCGGGGAATCGTCGGCTCGCCCGACCGCACGACGCAACGCGCGTCCTGCAAACGAAACGGGCCTCGCGACCAAGGTCGCGAGGCCCGTCGGCGTCTCAGGACGATCCTGCGGAGGATCGCCTGACCACGGACTACTCGAAGCTGACCTGGTCGCCGAGGCGGAGGTTCCGGCTGCTCGCGAACACCCAAGCGGAGGCGGTGTCCTCCTCGACGCGGAACACGATCGCCTTGCCGATCAGCTCGCGCGGAAGCGCCAGTTCGTGTCCCGTGACCGGATCCGCGGTGACCACTCCGGTCCGGTAGATCGCCACGACGTTTCCAGTCTTCACGCCGTCCTTCTTGCCTTTGTCCAGAAAGAAGCTGCGGCGCTCGACCAGATCCATGCTGATGGCCGGGGAACCGACGATCACACCCGTCAGCGCGCGCTCGCTGTCCACCGGCGCCACCGAGGCGTCGACGTCAATGAACGGGGCCAACGCGTCCCCGGGGGAGATCGGATCGAAGGCCTGGATGATGCGTCCGATCGAGCTCTGCTCGGAAACCTCCTCGATCACGAGGTCGCCGAGGATCCGGGTCATGTACCCGAGCTTCGCCCCCGTGACCGGGTGCACGACCAGCTCGGCATCGCGATAGATCGAGAACCGATCGCCAACCTGGAACTCGGAGTCCTTCCCCTCGTTCAGATAGACGCGCTGGTTCTGGCCGTAATGCGCAAGCGCATCGATGTTGCCGGCGATCACCGCCACCGGCAGCTCGCGGCGCGGGGTGATGTAGGCGTACTGCGACTCGGTCACACGGAAGGCCGTCGCACCCGGCCCCGGCTGCACGAGCGGCTTGGCGGCACCGGCCGCGTCCTCGCCGGCCGGAACGGTCTCGGTCTCCGCGGGCGCTGCCTCGGGAGCCGCAGCGGGCGCTGCCGTGGCGACGGCACTCGCGGCGCCACCCGACGGCGGGCAATCCAGGATCAGCTCATCCCCGGGGTAGATCCAGTGGGGTTCTTCACTTGCGGATTCTTGTGATGAATCTCGTGCCAGCGATTGCCGTCACCGAGGCATCGCTGCGCGAGCGCGGAGAGCGTGTCACCCTCCTTCACCACGTAGACCGGTTGCAGGGCGTCCGACGCCGGGGCGACAGCGGCCGGCGCAGCCGAGACCGACGCCGCCTCGGGTGGTGCAGCTTCACCAGCGTCCTCGGCCCGAACCGGCGCAGGCGAAGATGCGGTCGACCACACGGCTCCCATCAGGAGAACGGAAAGTGCGCTCCGCACGCCGTCCCTCATTGCTCCCCCTTGTCGTGCCCCATCGGCCAAGCGCTCCCGTCAGGACCGCGAAAAAGCTTCGATCGGGCTCTCCAGATTTCTGGATAAACCACTGGATTTCCAAGATTTCGGCGGCATCCTAGGGCTGGCGCACTCGTGTGTCAAGGGAAAACACAGTCGAATCGACGGCGCTCGCGCGGTCTGGCCCTCCCCGGACCGTGAGCTCGCTGCCGGATCCGGCGCCTGTGGTAAGGTCTCGACAGCCGGCCTCCCCCGCCAGGTCCGTACAGCCACGACGACCCCGCGCATGACGCCGATCGAGACGCTCGACGTTCGCGCACTCGCGGGCTCGCTGCTGTTCGCGGTCGTCGCCCTAGGCGCCGGCCTGGTCGATCGAAACACCGGCGTCGCCTCGGTCCCCACGACTGGCTCCGTCGCGGGATCGGTGGCCGGCGCGAGCCGGTATCGGGTCTTTCTCACGCCCTTGCGCTCATCGGGCGGGTCGGCCCCGGACCAGATGATCGAAGGCTGGGGACGCGGGTTCCGCGGCGACGGGCTGGCGTCGGGCCGCTACCGACTCTCCGTGATCCTCGACCCCGACGGCGACGATCCGTCGCTGGTCGTGCTGTTACCTCTACCGATCGACGCGGTGGCGATCACGCCCGGGAGCAGCGACGCTGCCCGCCTGGAACAGTTCGCCGCGCAGCTCGGGGGGGCGTCGAGCTCTGGGATTGCAGACGACATCGCACCGTTCTTCGACGAACAGTTCCGCGGACCGAGCGGCCAGAGTCGGGCCGAGCACCTCGACCAGGCGCACGCTTCCGCGGCGGCCGCGGAGACGATGCACTTCGGGGTCGCGGTGAAGAGTGGCTTCCGCGCTGGCGAGCGGTGGTTCGCAGAGCTCTCCTACCAGGCCAGTTACAGGATCCGGGGAAGCGGCGAGGTCCGGAACGCGAAGGGGCTGTTCCTCAGCGAGCTCCGTGACGACGGGGCGCGCCTTCGCTTCGTCTCGACCGAGTCGATACCGCTGCCAGCGCTGAGCGGAATCGAGGCGCTCTCGAAACAGTTCATCGCGGCGCCCGACCTGACCATGGTCGTCGTACGCGGCGGGGCGACGACGGTCCTCCCGCGCCCGATCGACGTGACGGCCACCGATCGAGCCACCCTCGGCCCTCTGCGCTGAACGCGCGGGCTTTGGTCGGTCGCCCCATGCGCCGCAGAAATGCCGCCGCGCTGGCGCTTGCCGCCGTCTGCTTCGCTCTGATCGCGGGCGGGGCGTGGCTCGCCACGCGAAAGCCACTTTCCATCCCGCCCCTTCCGGCGCCCGGGTCCGGCGCGGCGCGCCCCAACGTGATCCTCCTGACAGTCGACACGCTGCGCCCGGATCACCTGGGCATCTACGGCTACGGGCGCCCGACCAGCCCGAACCTCGATCGCTTCGCCGCCTCCGCGGTGGTGTTCGACGACACCGTCGCATCGAGCGCTTGGACCAGCCCGGGGCTGGTCAGCCTGCTCACGGGGCTGTTCGCCGTGCGCCACCGCGTGGTCGGGCCGGCGGCGAGCGCTCCGGCCGGTACCGCGACCTTGGCGACAGTCCTGGCCGAGGCCGGCTATCGCGTCCCCAACCTCGTCTACCTGACCTCGATCCCGAATTACATGAACCTCGGTTTCGGACCGCCGCTCAAGCAGTTCTTCGACGAAGGCTCGGGCTCGGACGAAGCGACTCGCTGGCTGGCCCATGGCGTCGAGGAGCCGTTCTTCCTCTGGTACCACTACCGGTACGTCCACCTTCCCTACCAACCGTCACGCGACGCGCTGGCCGCGGTGTGGCCCGAGGCGGAACCTCTCGGGCCACACGAGTCGCCGGGCCTCACCGCCGTACGGAACGACGTGATCGTGCCACGCGACAGCGTCGGGTTCTCGATGCCGGCCGACCGCGACACCGTGATCCAGCTCTACGACGGCGAAGTGCGGACCATGGACGCGTGGCTCGGCGCGTTCCTCGACGACCTCCGGGGGCGAGGGCTCATCGACAGTTCGCTGATCGTGATCAGCGCCGATCACGGGGAGGAGCTCTTCGATCACGGCTGGGTCGGGCATGCGTCGACGACGCTGAGCGCGTCCCTTCACGAGGAGCTCATCCGGATCCCCTTGCTGATCCGGTTTCCCGGTGGACGGCACGGTGGACGACGCGTAGCCGATCCCGCTCGCGGTGTCGACGTCCTCCCCACCGTGCTGGAGGAGCTGGGGCTCGACCTACCCTCGGGACTGGACGGCCGGAGCCTCATGCCGGCTGTCCGCGGTGAGCGTCTCCCGCCCGCGCCAGCGATCCTCGAGACCGCGATCGCCGGCTATCAGACGCCGCCTGCACGAGACGGCGAGCGCCTCGCCGGCGTGCGCGACGATGGCTGGAAGCTCGTCGTCAGTTGCGGTGGGTCGCACCCCCGGCTCTTCCACACCCGAGTCGACCCTGGCGAGCGCACCGACCTCGCTGGATCCGGCGAAGCGCGGGAGGCCGAGCTCGGGGCCGAGCTCGCGCAATACCTGGCGACGTGGGACCCTGGGTTCCTGCTTGGCCATTGCCGTATCGATCCGGACGTGGCTGAAGCGGCCGATCCGGCGCAATCGCCGTGTCCGGTCGTCGAGGAACCGGTGGACGGCTCCACGATCCTCTTCGACGACCACGGAGGCGTCGTCCGGGCTCGCTGGTCCGGTGCCGCCGATGCTCGCTACGAGCTCCAGTACGAGCTGGGCAAGGGCCGATTCCACACCGTCGGCCGGATGCCAGTCATGGGCAATCACCAGGAGTTCGGCCCATTTCCGCGCAGCGTCTGGCAATCCTTCCGCGACTTCAACCCGTGGCACGTGAAGGTGGTCCTGGCGGGTCGCCCCGACTGTGCGCCGGCCGACGTTCGCTTTCGGTTCTGAGGCGGCGATCGCGCGCTCAAAGGAACGGCCGAGCAGACTGAGTCGGGCGACCTTCGACGACGCCCCCGCGGGTGACGACCCACCGCGGCCGCTGGAAACAGTGAGCGTCCTGGATCGGATCGCACTCCCACACCACCAGGTTCGCGGGTGCGCCGGCGACCACGGCGCCCGTGCCGGCCGCTTCGGTCACGAGCTTCAGCCCCGTGACGGTGCAGGCCTCGGCAAGGGCGGAGCCGACGAGGCCGGCATTGCTCAGCTCGGCGATCTCGTCCCCGGGCCGTTCCGGGAAGGCGAACGCGGCTGGCGAGCCAGTTCCCAGAGCGATCGAAACCCCTGACGCGACGAGTCGAGCGACGTTGGTCCGGAACGATTCCATCCTCGCGCGCGCCGCGTCGCGCTCGGCTGGAGCGTCATGGCGAGAACGGATCTGGCGGTCCAGACGCGCCAGCTCTCCCCACCACGTCGCCCGCCCGAGCCAGCGTGTCTGTTTGTCGAGCTCGTATTCCCCATTCGACCCCACCTCGCGCACCCGCACCAGATTCGCGAGGGGCACCACCACCGCTCCCGAGCTCGCGATCCGTCCCAAGAGCTCCTCGGCGATCTCCCCTCGATAGCCGGCCAGCTCCTCGAGCGAACGCGCATTCACCGAAAGCGCCCAGCGCAGCGAGCGCTCGTCGACCGCCCGCACCGCCAGGGCCAGTCCGTGGGAGGCGGCTTCTCGTGCGATCTCATCGAGCCGCTCCGCTGCAGGCCCCGCGAGGTCCGCGGGCGGGCGTACGGCCAGCCATCGCCCTCCCGCTCTCGAAACCTCCTCGATCGCGCGGACGACGTCCCGCGACGAGGTAACCACGCGCGCTTCGAGGGCTGCCTCGTGCGGGTCGACCGAGCGATCCGCGTTCGGCTCGAGGGAGAGCCACGGTCCGCCGAGCTCCGCCGCGGGGCCCAGGACCCGAGCTCCGAGCGCGACTCTCAGGCGTGCGGCCGGCCCGATCGGCGAGCCGAGATCGCGCACCGCCGTGACGCCCGACCTCACCTGAGCGCGCAGGCTGTCGCGCGCAACCGCGGGCGGAAGCGCACGTCGTAGTGGGTCGCGAAAGACGATCTGGGATCGTGCGTCGATCAGCCCCGGCGTCACGGTCCGGCCGGCGCCATCGACGACTCGCTCGTCTCCCTCGGGCGTGAGCGAGCCCGCCGGGGCCACGCGCACGACACGACCGTCGCGAACGCGCACGTCGGACAGGGTGCCCGTCTGCCAGGAGCCGAGGCCGGCAACGCGAACCGATCGGAGCAGGACCGCCGGGGGGCGCAGCGACGTGCCGTGCGCGACCCACGCCGCGAACAGCTCGAGCTCCGCGGGCCGTCCCCAGCCAAGCCCCACGAGAGTGGCAAAGAATACCGGGACCGCACCCACCAGCGCCGCGATCGCGCACCCACGACGCTGGAGAATCACGGCCGAGTCCGCCCGCCCATCATGGTCGCTTTTGCCGGGAATCTGGACATTTTCTCGACGTCTCTCGACACCCAGGCTGGTTCACGGTGGTCCGCGCTCGTCGGGCAAGTTGCCCGACGACGGTTTGGTTTCGACCGCTCCTGAGGATGATTGCGTATACGGCTCGCCCACGGTACGCTGCTATCCATGAACAACAACACCGACATCAAACGAATCGTCCTCGCCGACCACGAGCGGCTCTTCCGTGACGGTCTGAAGCTGGTTCTCGCGGAGCTTCCCGGTTTGAGTGTCGTGGGCGAGGCCGACAACGGCCCTGCCGCCGCCGAGGTCGTGAAGCGGACCCAGGCCGACATCCTGCTGAGCGAGATGGATCTGCCGTACTGGAACGGGGCGGTGCTCACCCGGCAGGTTCGCAAGGCATCGCCCTCCACCGCCGTGCTCCTGCTCACCCGTAACACCCGCGAGAACCTCGTCCTGGAGGCGATCGAGGCCGGGGCGAGCGGCGTCATCGTGAAGGATGCCACGCTCAACGAGCTCCGCGACGCGATCCAGACCTCGCTCACCGGCAAGAAGGTCTACTTGCACAAGTCACTCCCCGCGACGCTGGTCCGCACCTCGAGCCGCGACGAGGGGCCCGCGGCCGAGAGCCGGTTCGATACGCTGAGCCCGCGCGAGCGCGAGGTGCTCAAGCTCCTGGTGCTGGGCAACCGCAATCAGGACGTCGCCGAGCTCCTCGGCATCAGCGTGAAGACGGTCGAGATCCACCGTGCGCGCATCATGGAAAAGCTCCATCTCCATCGTCTCGCGCATCTGGTGCACTATTCGATCGAGAAGGGCCTGATCGACGCGCCAAAAGGAACCCCCAGCATCCACATGCCGTTCACCCCCCGCCGAGGACGTCCCGCCGGCAGCCGCAACAAGGCAACCCTCGATCGCCAGAAGCCCTCCAGCGGCAAGGCGGTCAAGGGCGACGCTGCGCGAGCACTCAAGATCGCCTGATATTTCGCGGCGCCCACGACGCCCGCGAACGCCGTGGGCCGAGGCTCACGGCGTTCGCGCTCCGGCGGCGCGCTCATCGAAACAGGTCCATCGACGCCGCCCGCACCAAATCGCGCGCCCTGCCAGGGCCACGCGCGTACCGAAACCCTGCAACGTGCACGACCGGCTCGCCGGCTTCCTTGCGCACGACGAGCCCGGCGGCGGCCGCCAACATGTCGGCATCGGCCGGGGCACTTGCGTGAAGCGCCCGTCCGGTCCAGTCCGATCCACCGGAGAGCGAGCGCCACGCCCGCATCCCGGCGACTCCGATCGCCACGTCGACCTGGCCCTCTCGAAACGGGCGCCCGAAGGTGTCGGTAACGATGACCGCTGGCTCGACGCCGAGCAGCCGGCCGAGGCCGGCACGCAGGTCGGCCGCCGAACGGTCCGGATCCACCGGAAGGAGCGTCACGGTCCCTCGCCGCAGCGGGTTGGACGAGTCCACGCCAGCGTTGGCGCATACGAAACCGTGGTGCGTCTCGCACACCAGCACGTGGTCGTTCATGCGCACGATGCGCCGGGTCTCTCGGAGCACGACCTCGATGAAGCGCGGATCCTTGTCGTGCCGCTCGCCGATTCGGCGCGCAAGATCGCTCGGCCGCACCGCCGCGAGCGCCACGACCCGCCCCTCCGCTTTCGAGACGGCTTTCTGGCAGACGACGAGGACGTCGCCGCGCGCGACGGTGAGCCCTGCCCGCCCGAGGCCTGTCGCGATCATCTCCGCGAGGTCCGCGCCGGGGCGAATCGTGCCGATGCCCGCCACGGCAGTGAGCGTGACCGGCCGGGAACCGCTCGCGCTCCTCATCGCACCGGCGCCCCCGCCTCGGCGGGCGAGTCGACGCGGATCCGCTCCCAGCCCATCGGCAGGGACGAGCGACACGCAGCGAGGTCGTCGGCCGTGTCGATGTCGATCGCGAGACCGGACCGATCGAGCACCACCGGATCGAGCCCGAGCGCGGCGGCGGCTGCGGCGTGGTGGCGAAAGGCGCGGCCGTCGCCGAAGCGGAACGGCAATGCGTCCGCCGGGCTCAAGCCGAGGGCGCCGAGCCCCTCTCCGTCGTGTGCCCGTGCCAGGACGACGCGCGCGCCCGACGCGAGCGTGTCGAACAAAGCGGTGACATCTTCCGGCTCCACCGTCGGCAGATCCGCCACGACCACGGCGAGCCGGGTCGAGCCGAGCTGCAAGGCGCGACGGCGGCCCTCCTCGAGCGCGGCATTGAGCGCGTTGGCCTCACTCGCACCCGGCGGTTCGCGGACCGCAAGGGCGTGCCACGCGGTCGCGAGCTCGAGTATCCGCTCGTCCCTGGTCACGACCAGCACTCGGTCCACCCCGCGTGCGGCGATGGCCGCGCACACCACTCGCTCCGCGAGCACCAAGACGAGTCGCCCACGCTGCGATTCGTCCAGCTCGGGGGCGAGTCGGCTCTTCGCGGCGTGGAGATCCTTGATCGGAATCACCACCGTGTTCATTGCCCGGACGGGGTATCACATCGCGGCGCGCGCAGCCGAGGGCAAGGCGCGCGCCGGAGCCGGGCGCCGGCGGTCACCGTCCAGTGGGGGCACAACGCGTCGCGAGCTCGACACAGCGCTCGACGGCCGCGATGCCCCGCTCCAACGGATCGAGCGCCGTGTCGCAGGTCGCGACCCGCGGCCCGAGCGCGCCGATCGACGGCGCGAGTGCGACATCGAGATCGTCGATGACCAGCCCGTGCACCCAGCCTCGGTAGAGGCGCGCGACGCCCACGGGGGAAACCTCGACGCCGAGACCGGTCAGGAAGCGGTCCGCGTCGCCGCGAAACGGGGCGCCGCCACGAATGCCGCTGAGCCCGACGATCGGTCGCGCCGCGTTCACGAGGGCGCTCCGGATCGCCGGCACGGCGAGGATCGGCGCGATCGAGCTCACCGGGTTGCTCGGCGCGACCAGGATCACGTCGGCTTGCGCGAGCGCTTCGAGCACACCCGGCGACGGTCGCGCGGATTCGCCACCGTCGTAGCGGACCGATCGAACGAGGGGCTGCGATCGCTCGCGAACGTGGAACTGCTGGAAGGTGAGCGTGCCCCGATCGGTCTCGATCAATGTGCGTACCGGCTGGTCGCTCATGGGCAGCACGGTCGCGCGCACACCCAGGGCGGTCGCGATGCTCCTCGTCGCCTCGGCCAACGTCCCGCCGCCCGCGAGCACCTGCGTCCGGAAGAGATGCGTTCCCAGATCGCGATCACCGAGCTGAAACCAGGCTTGCGGGTCGAACCGCCGGAGCGCCTCGAACGCCCGGAACGTCTCCTCGCTCAGCCCCCAGCCGCGCCGCGCGTCATTCTCGCCGGCCAGCGTGTAGAGCACGGAGTCGAGGTCCGGCGAGACGAAGAGGCCGTGAAAGCGTTCGTCGTCGCCGGTGTTCACGATGACCGTCACGGCCTCCGGGCCGAGCGCGGCCACCGCAGCGCGCACGAACCGCGCGCCTCCCACGCCACCGGCGAGGATCGCCACGTTCACGACCGTCCTCCGCGAGCGCGGCGGGCGCGCCACTCGAGCCCGCACGCGGCCAGTGCGACCCCCGCCGAGAGCACGCCGAGCACCCGCCGTAGCGGCGACCAGCCGCCGCGAAGCTCGAAGCGGTGGCGCCCCGCCGGCATCGTCACCACCGAAGCGTAGGTGACGTCGGGCACTGCGGCGACCCGCTGGCCGTCGAGCCACACGCGCTGGTGGCGATAGTACGATTGCGCGAGTCGCACGTAGACCGGCTGATCGACCTCGAGCTCCACGCTGACCGTGGTCGGAGTCACGACCGTCGCGTGGACCCTCAGCTGCGGCTCGACTGTGTCGCGCGGCTCACCGAGATCGACGGTCGGGGGCTCGCGCAGGATCAACGACCGCGCCGTCGCGGCACGCCGATCGATGTGCATCTCGGAGACGATCCGGTCGAGCGCCCCAGGCGGGGTCGACTGCACGTCGAACGGCCGCTCCCAACCCTCGGCAGGGAGCTCGAGATCCGGGCTCATGGGACGCCACGTCCGCGACGCCAGCGCGAGCCCCGGCATGGGGCCGAGTTCGATCGGGATCGGTCGCGCCGCCGCGACGTCGCGTTCGCTCTCGCCCGGGCGACTCGGGCGAGCGAGCGCCACCCCCGTACCGGTGAGCGCCAGCCTGTCCAGTGCCCCGGCCCCGAGATCGGTACGGGATGCACGCCAGGCCTCGGACGCGCCCACCCACGCCTGGAACACGTACATCCCCGAGCGCAGCGTTCCCCACAACCCGGGCGCTGCCGTCGCGCGACGGGCCGAGAGCGGCAGCAGCGCACCCACAGATGCTCGCGGGGTGCCTCCGGTAGCTCGAGGACGCGCGATGCGAGATCCACTCCGTCGCCGGGCCTCAGCAGCTCGAACGCCTGACGGCGCGCCTCGCCACCCCGCCCGGCCGGATACGGGAAGCGGTAGTGGGTGAACGTCGTACCACCCAGGTCGACGAGGAGCACGAGGAGCGCGAGGGCGGAGGCGCCTCCTCCACCACGCTCGGTCCACCATCCCCGCTCGGCTGCAAGCCGCCACGCCGCGCCGAGCCCGAGCGCGAGGAACAGGGCCACGAAGACCAGGTAGCGCCCACCGAAGAAGAGCGTGCGAGCGAACGGAACCCATCCGTAGAACGGCAGTTCGTGGCCCAACGCCAGGAGCCAGGCGTAACCGAGACAGCCCGCGACGGCGAAACGCCCGCGAGACCGCTGCGTGGCGAGCAACAGCGCACCTGCGACCCCGGGGAGCACGAGCGTCAGTCCCAGATAGCCCGAATGTCCGACCGGGCGGCGGCCCGGCACCAGGATCGTGGCGAGGTGCGGTTGGTCGAAATCGAAGCGGACACCGCCGAGCCCGGGAGGCTGGAAGGTGAGACTCGACTCCAGCGCATAGGGGACGAGGAAGAACGCCGCGAGCCCCATCGAGAGACCGCCGGCGATCGTCAGCTCGCGGATCCCCGCTCGCACCGAACCCGGCTCCTCGAGCCATCGCAACATCGCCCAGAGCCCCAGGAACTGACCGACGAAGAGCGCGCAGCCGTGGTGCGCGAGCGCGGTCACCGCGAGCAGGGCGCCACACGGGAGCACCCAGCGCCGGCCATCCCGCCCGAGCTCGAAAATCCACAACACCCAGGGCAGCAGGGCCCACACCAGCGCAGTGGGAAACCGGTTCCAGTGGAAGACCTCGAACAGATGCCACGGCGTTAGCGCGTAGCCGAGCGAGGCAGCGACCGCAGCCCCAGGGCTCGCGAAGAGCCGGCGCGCGAGCGCGAAGGCGCCCCAGCCCGAGGCGAGGTGGGCCGCCGCGAGCACCACTCGAACGGCGACACGGGGATCGTCCGTCAACGCCGTCAGTCCACCCGAGATCCAGGCGAAGAGCGGTGGGTAGAACTGAAGGAATGGGAAACCCATGGCCCACGCGTTCGACCACGTCGGCCACTCGCGGGCTACGAGCGCGTCAGCCACGAGCCGCGCCGCCGTGGTGTGGCAGGCCCCGTCCCCATCGAGCTCGCGGAAGCCAGGGACCGCGTAGACCTTGACCGCGCCGAGCAGCACGAGCGACGTGAGGAACCACGCGCGGCGCGGGGTGGCGCACGCCAGCTCCAGGAGGGCGAGCGCTCTCCCACGCCGTCCCGGATGGACCCCGACCCAGCATCCGAAGACGACGATCGGTCCCAGGGAAACCAGCGCGGCTCCGACCGCACCGAGCGCCGGCTCCGCAACCTGGGTCTGCCATACCCACGCCGCGACCACCATCGCGACCACCGACGTCCACCCAAGGACCTCGGCTCCGACGGAGACGGTCGGGACCGTACTCCGCGATCTCGCGGGGCCCGAGCTCACGACCGGCGCGCGAGGCACGCGATCGAAAGGCCGAACGGCAGATCGAGGTGGTCGAGGAGCGGCCCCTCCGCCTCGAACACCCTGCGCAGCGCGCCATTCAGCAGCGCCGGTGCGGTACTCCCGAAATCCGAGCGGGGCTCGTGGGCGACGACGACGCCGATGAGGTTCTTGATTTGCCGGAACACGAAGGCGACCGGGAACAGCACCGAGTTGAGGTACGTGAGCCGGACGACCTCGAACCCGGCGTTGGCGATCAGCTTCTCGACCTCGTCTCTCCGGTAGCGCCGATAGTGGTGCGCGACTCGATCGTGGTCACCCCACATGAACCGATACGC
This sequence comes from Deltaproteobacteria bacterium, assembly GCA_016713535.1. GTDB lineage: Bacteria > JADJOY01 > JADJOY01 > JADJOY01 > JADJOY01 > JADJOY01. The sequence goes on along the minus strand of JADJOY010000001.1, from coordinate 284,588 downwards.
GGGCACGCTGGCGAAGAACCAGCCGCCTGGCGCCAGAACCCGGTGGGCCTCGCGAACGCAGGCCTCGGGATCGGCGTCGTGCTCCAGCACGTCGAAGGCCGTGACCAGGTCGAACGAACCGCTGCCGAACGGCAAGCTCGACATCACGCCGCCGGTGAGAGCGCCACGGCCCGCGAGCCGGCTCCGGCAGTAGCTGAGCGCCTCGCCGGACGGGTCGAGACCGACCACCCGGCCGAACCGTCCCAGGCGCAGCACGTTGCTTCCGGTGCCACAACCCACGTCGAGCACCCTGCGCGGCGCCTCGCCGAGGTAGCGCCCGAGCATGCGCACGAACAGCGAGCCGCGCCCCACGAACCACCAGTGGCGCGTCTCGATCCGGTTCCACTCTTCGTAGAGGGCGGATTCCACGGCTGCGCGAGCGTATCAGGCGTGCCGACGACGCGTCTTCCGCTCCATCGCCGCCCGCGGTGACGGGAGCCCACCTCGGCTGAGCCGCACCTTTGGCCACCCGGAGATGGGCTGGTATTCTCCTCGACCCGACATCGAGACGGGTCCCCCCATGAATCGAATCCAGCGCGTGGTCCTGGCCCGCTCGGCGATGCGCTCGTCGGTCACCGAGCGATTTCTTCCGCTCGGCCTCCTGTATCTCGCGAGCTACCTGCGCAAGCACCACCCCGAGGTCGACGTCCGGATCGTCGACCTGTTCGTCGACTATCCGGAGCCCGCCGAGGCCGCGGCCCGCATTGCCGCCCTGAAGCCCGACATCGTGGGGATCGGCTCGTTCAACGTCGACGGCGCCGTTGCGCATCGGGTCGCCGACGCCACCAAGCGAGCGCTGCCGGAGGTGCCGATCGTGTTCGGCGGGCCTTACGCGAGCTGCTCCTGGCGCTCGATCCTGCGTGACCGCAACGTCGACGCAGCCGTCATCGGCGAGGGAGAGGAGACCTTCCTCGAGTTGCTCCGCACGCTCGACGCCGGGGGTGATCTCTCCGCGGTCGCAGGCCTGGCCACTCGCGGCGCGGGCGGTATCGCCCAGCTCGCCCCCGAGCGGCCGTTCATCGCCGACCTCGACGCAATTCCGCTGCCGGCGTGGGACCTCGTCGATTTCGCCCACTACGACTTCTCGTTCGCGAACCAGTACCTGTTCGTCGAGCGCCGCAACGCGGTCATCTTCACGTCGCGTGGTTGTCCGTATCGCTGTAGTTATTGCCACCACGTTCAAGGGAAGAAGTTCCGCGCACGCTCGCCGGAGAACGTGATCGAGGAGCTTCGGGTGCTCCACGACCGGTACGGTGTGCGCGACATCCTGGTCCAGGACGACATCTTCAACTTCGACCTGGACCGCGCCAAGTCCGTGTGCGACGCCGTGCTGCGCTCGGGGATGCGCTTCAACTGGTCCTTCCCCAACGGCCTCCGCGGCGAGATCTTCGACGACGAGCTGCTCGACAAGTTCAAGGAGATGGGCACGATCTTCGCGGCCTTCGCGATCGAGACCGCGAGCGAGCAGCGCCAGAAGACGCTCGGACGCCGCAGCCAGATCGCCAAGATCTGCGAGACGATCCGCAAATGCAGCGCGCGCGGCATCTTCACTCACTGCTTCTTCATGATCGGGTTCGAGGGTGAGACCCGCGAGGAGATGGAGACGACCATCGACCTCGCGTGCTCGCTCCCGCTCAACTCGATCTCGCTCTCGATCGTGAACTACTACGACGACTCGGTGAGCCCCGACTCGGGCGAGGACCACCGCACCGCGTTCACCCTCGACGCCATCACCGGCTACGACTACCAGACCCCGAAGAGCCAGCGCTCCTCGCTCGACGACGCCGAGCTCCTCGATATCCGCAATCGCGGCTACAGGCGCTTCTATACCCGGCCGAGCCGGGTGCTCCGGATCCTGCGCCAGACGCCCAACCGCAGCCAGCTCGTCTACAAGGGGTGGGTGGCGGCGCAGCGCGCCTTCTACGGTCGCCCCCGCGCCCAGTCCCCGCGTCTCGAACCCGCTGCGGCCGCGGCGCCCCTCGCCTGAGGGGTCCGGCGCGAGGGCGCCGTCCGGTCGGGCTGGGGCCGTGACGTTCGGGACAACCAGCAAGGGACCGTCATCGACTGTCACGCTGTTGGCGCTGGTTGACACCGCCGGCGCCCGCGACCCTCGTCCCGTCCGGGCTAACCACCTGAACTTGTTGAGGCGAGCCTGCGCGGCGGACCGCCCAGGCTGTCGGCACGATCGTTGCTCGAGACGGGACGGGGCGAAGCGCGCGCGGTCCGTTGGCCGCCTCCCCGACGCAGATGGGTGACCTCAAGCGACTCGAGACCGTGGCACGCAAGTGCCGCTTCGGCACCCCGGTCGCGACCCTACGCCGGCTGTTGCCGGGGATCGAGAACGAGATCCCCCACCTCTCCAAGATCGGCACCCAGGACGAGATCATCGGGGAGGGTTCGCGGTCGCGCCGAATCGCGAGATGGACCGCGAGCTCGAGAAGCTGGTCACCCGCCTCGTCGACCACCACCTCGACGACCCGCACTTCCGCGAAGACGTGACCAGCCCGGAGGCCGAGCAGCGCCTGCTCGGCGAGCGCTACGTCGAGATCCTCGCCGATCTGCTGGTCAAGGCGGTGAGCGGCGGCGGGATCTTCAAGTTCGAGAACGTGGTGTGGCTGCTCCTGAGCGAGCGGATCGCGACCACGCTCAACGCGCACCACCGCCTGAGCCACCTGCTCGCCCGCGACCCGGTCCGCTACGGCCGGATCAAACGGCTCGTACTCGCGAGCCTCGGAACGCGCCACCGCCTCGCCAACGCGTCACTGAGGCAGATCTTCCATCGCACCAAGCCGGGACCGTGGACCGAGCGTGTCTTCGTCAACCCGCTGCTCGCGATGCTTTGCGAGAACCGGCTCATCGACAGCGAACGGCCGGACTCGCTCTACCACCGCCCGAACCTCCGCAACGTGTTCCTGGTCAAGGACTACGGCCTCGACCCGGACAGCTTCCTCAGGCTCTTCGACGTGGTCGAGCAGACCCTGCGGCGCGACTACGAGGACCTCGAGCGGGGGCGACCGAGCGTGCGCTCGCTCTATCTCCAGGAAGCCTTCTTGAAGGACGGTCCGCCACCGACCGCCCGCGAGGACTGGGCCCATCGCCTGGCGCACCGCGAGGACGTGAGCCGCTACGTGCTCTTCCACCTCACATCGAGCGACTATCCCCGCGAGCTCAAGCGCGACCTGACGCACCTCGCGCGCCTACGCGAGCTGGCGCGGGCGTACGCCGTAGTCACCAACGACCTGCTGGTGTGGGACTTCCTGAACGCGCTCAGGAGCCTGATCCGGGAGGTCCGGATCGAGGACGGTACGACCTACCTGCACGACGTCGTCCTGAGCGAGCGCACGGTGCCGATCACGCTCGACCGCGAGAACCTCTACAACCACAACCGCTGGGGTACCTACGCGCTCTTCGACATCATCGGCTTCAGCCGCCGTACCCGCGAAGTGCTGAACGAGTACGCGGGGCTCGCGATCCAGAACCTCTTCGCCATCCGTCGCGATCGCCTCGGCGAGTTCGACGGACGCCCCGAGTCGTTCGAGGGTGACGCGGTGTTCGAGAGCTTCGAGCGGGCGATCGACGCGGTCCGGTACGTGTCGGTCTTCTACGACCATTACGAGAGTCAGCGCGTCATCAAACGACGCGTCTACGACAGCCCGATGGAGAGCCCCTTCGTCGACGGCATCCGGGTGGGCCTCGGCACCGGCGAAAGCGCGCTGATCTCGATCTACCAGGGCACCGCGCTAGACGGCGCGCCGCGCGAGGAGTTCCGTCGCATCGGCCAGGTGATCAACCTCACCTCGCGGCTCACCACCGGTAAGGCGGGCGAGAAATACCTGATGGGCCCGAACCCGGGGCGCGAGCCCGATCCCCTTCGCATCTTCCACGCCTCGATCGACGCCGAAGGGACCCTCAACAACAGCGGCATCGTCTCGCTGGAGTCGCCCTTCCAGGAGCTCCGCTACCAGGTACGTGCCGAGAACCTCCCGCGCTACGACCCCGAGGAAACGCGCGATGCCAAGTCGCCGTTCCAGCACTACGCTTTCGCGCTGATCTACAAGGACCCGGTGATCGACCGGATGGTCCTGATCCGCGAGATCCCGCACCAGCCCGTGTTCAAGGGCTTCGAGAACCAGCGCGTGCGGTGCTTCGAGTACCTGATCCTCACGGAACCCGACTACCGGCAGCTCCGTAGCCGGGACCAGAGCCTCAAGCTCGCGACGCGCGCCGCCGCGGGTGGACGTCCGGTGGTCCAGCTCGGCGGCGAGGGCACGGCGCGCGGACGGTCGCCGGCCGAGCCAGGCCGTGCACGCGGCTGACGACCCGTGCGCGCCGGCGACCCCGGCCCGATCACGGCTTGAAGAGCTTCTCGGCGGCGGCTCGGGCCGCGGTGAGCGCGCCGGCATCCCCGCGCACCCCTCCTGGAACACGAACCAGTCGCACAGGTTGCCGCGATCGGGATCGCGCACCTTCTCGGCGACTGGCTCACGACAACGACCGCCCGACGACTCATCCCAGTGCTTGCAGTTCAGGCACATGTGGAGCGCGCGGAGACAGCCGGGGCACTCGTCCCGGAAGCCCACTCGTCCCTCGATCCCGATGTCCGACCCACACGCGTGACAGGTTCGCACGACCCCGCTCCCCATGCGCCGGCGTCCACCCTCCGGAAGCGCACCGCCGTCGCGTTGACTGGCCTCGAGCTTGTGCCCTATACAGGCCCCCACGTCAATTCGGGTCGGGCCACTCGGCGCACCGCCCACTGACGACCGCTCGGGATGGCCACCGACGTCGTGCTCGAGCCTGCGGAACGCGCGATCGAGCGCGTTCGGGCTACTTATTACATCTCGAGGATGCTCGCGCAGTCGGGGCTCCTCCATCTCACCTCGCTGCGGCTGATGTTCGTGCCGACCGGCACCATCGACCGCGTGGTGGGCGCGGAGCGCGTGTCTCTCGCGATCGACGAGATCCAGCGCCTCTCGTGCGAAGGCTTGGCCACCAAGAAGCTGACGGTTCGCTCGGCCATCAAGACGTACCGCTTCGTCGGTCGCAACTTCGAGAACCTCGAGCGCGAGCTACGTGCGCTGGTGAGCCGCTCCTCCCAGAGCGAGATCTCGCACCGCGAGGAAGTGCTCGCCGAGGCGAGGGTCAACCTGTTCGTGAGCCGCCTGCTCACCCAGAGCGGCCTGCTCCATGTGACGAACCGTCGGGTGTCGTTCACCCCGATCGGCGTCCTCGACAGGGCGATGGGCGCGCGCGACCTGCAGCTTCCGGTCGAGGCGATCGAAGGCATCGAGACCAGCGGGAGCCTCGATCGGCGCACCCGGATCCGCGCTCGCAACGCCCAGCTACTGATCCTCGGCGAGCTTCCCGAGGCCTTCGTCGCGACCTTGCGGCGCGCCCTCGCCGCAAAGGGCCTGCTGCTCTCGGTCACCGAGGCTCCCCGCAGCGGACACGGTAGCCACCCGCTCGCGCATTGCACGAGTTGTACCCGTCCCATCGACCCCGCGGTGGGGTTCTGTCCGCACTGCGGGACGCCGCTGCCCGCCTGACGCTTCGCGACGAGTTGCGTCACGGCCTCCGCCGCATGGCGGAAGCCGTGATAATCCTTGCATCTTTCGACGGAACCCTGTTATAGACCTCGACGATTTCGACCCCCCGCGCACCGTCTTCTGCGGTCGCGCGCGAAGGGAGGAAACCAGAATGTCTTCCACGTCCCCGCGTAGCGTACCGCTCGCACTGCTCCTCGTGAGCAGCTTGCTACCCATCGGGCCCGCCTTCGCTCAGAGCAAGAACGCGCCCTCCGACAAGGCGGCGGCGAGCACCGAGGACGTGATCCGGTCCAGCGACCACGACCTGCTCGTCCAGGAGTTCATGCGGGCCAAGGCCGAGATCCGCGATCTCCAGGACCAGGTGTCCGCGGCGCGCCGCGACGCGGAGGCGATGAAGACCGAGCGCGAGCAGCTCCTCGCGCGCGAGCGGGATGCGCGCCAGGACAAGGAAAAGCTCGTCGAGAAGATGGTCACGGTGGTGAACGAGAAGGCGGAGCTGGAATCCCGCATCAGCCAGCTCCAGACGGACAAGTCGAGCGCTCAGGCCGAGCTCGACCGCATGGCCCGGGACGCTGCGGAGCTCAAGCGCAAGACCGATCAGTCACGGCAGGAAGTCGAGTCCGCCAAGCTCGCCATCGCAGACGCGCAGCGCGTCGCTCTCGACGCTCGCGTGTCGGGACAGGCGTCGACGAGCGAGCGCGAGCGCCTGATGAAGGAGCGGCAGGACCTCTCGAACCAGCTCCAGCAGGTCACCACCCTGCTCAACCAGCAGAAGGTCGAACTCGAGAACCTGAAGTCGGAGCGTGATCGCCTCGGGCGTGACGCGCAGGCCGCCGGCGCGCGTGCCGCGCAGGCCGAGAAGCAGATCGCGGAGCTCACTCCGGCGCAGGCGGAAAAGGGCAAGGAGAACCAGCAGCTCCGCCAGCGGATCCAGGATCTGACGGGCGCCAACGCGGACCTCTCGGGGCGTCTCAAGCAAGCCGAGACGGACCGCGCCAGCCTCCAGGCCAAGCTCGAGAAGGAGATGAGCTCGAGCGCGTTGCTGACCGACAAGGTGCGCGCCTCGAGCGAGCAGGCCGGCTCGATGAAAGGCAACCTCGAACGGCTGCAGTCGGACAACCAGGCACTCAGCCAGTCGCAAGAACGCCTCTCCGCCGAGGTCAAGCGCCTGTCCGACGAGAACGGCGCGATGCGCACCCGCCTCGACGAACTCACCCGCACCCGGGCGGCCACGGACGCCGAGTTCAAGCGCCTCGCGACCGAGAACGAGTCGCTGAAGGCGGCGCTCAACCGCAGCGCCGAGGAAAGCAAGAGCACCGTCGCGAGCCTCGAGCAAACCGCAGCGACGAAGGCGCAGTTCGAGAAGGAGCGGGCGTCGCTCCTCACGCAGGTCGAGGCGCTCAACGCCCAGCTCGCCGACACCAACCGTGCGCGCCAGCAGGCCGAGTCCGAGAGCGAGGCGCTGCGTCAGAGCGCGAACGCCGCCAACCAGAACCTCAAGGACGCGGTCTCGAAGAGCCAGGACACCGGCAAGGAGCTGAACCGCTCCACCAACGAGATCCTCGCGCTCCAGAACGAGCTCGCGGCCACCAAGAGTCAGATCGTCGCGCTCGAGAAGTCGAAGGCCGACCTCGAGGCCGAGTTCAAGGACAAGCTCGCCACCCGCACCGACGCCGAGAAGCAGCTCCGCGTCGCCGAGATGGTCCGCGAGGCCGTCGAGCAGATGTTGCACCAGACGGAAGCCAAGCTCGCCGCCGCCGAGGACCGCAACCAGCAGCTCGAGGGTCAGCTCGAGCGCATGGGCCGCCAGGTTCCGCCCCCGCCGCCCGTGGCGGTCGTGACGCCGCCGCGCACCGAGATGGCGCCGCCGTCCGCGCCGACCCCGGTCGCTGAGGCCCCGCGCACCGTCGAGCCCGTCCGCCCCGTCGAGACTCCACGGGTCGCCGAGCCGATGCCGCCGGTGAGCTCGCCCGCGGCCGCCAGCCGCGAGGTCCGGATCACCAAAGTCGTGGTGACCAACGACGGCTCGCAGCAGTCGTCGCAGTCGAGCTTCCGCCTCGGCGACAAGCTCTACGTCACGCTCAAGTACAAGGTGCAGGACGCCGGCTCCGACGAGCCGCGTTCGATCACCCTGCAGGTGCTCGATCCCAACGGCAGCCCCGTCGACTTCCTCTCCGTGTCGCGAAAGCTCGGCCCCCAGAACGGGGCCTTCTCCGCGACGCTCGAGTCGGCGCTGCCGGGGAACCTGCCGGTGGGCAGCTACACCCTCATGAGCACGCTCAAGGTCGGCGACAGCGAGGACCGACGCGCGCTGCGATTCCAGGTCGCGCCGTGAAGGCGTGACCCCCGACGGCCAGGGCCGTCACCGAGCTTCGGCGAGACGCCGCGAGGATCGCTCCTCGCGGCGTTCCCGTCTCCGCCGTGGTCGCACCGCCGTGCTGCTTCGCGACGGCGGTCAGCGGAAGCTGAGGTAGCGCACGCCGTTGGCCTCGGGCACGGCGCGCTCGATCGCGGCCGCGACCTCGGCCTTGGCCCGTCGTGCGGCGGCGCGTGGCGAGAGGCCGAGAGCGAGCCCTCCCGCCAGCCACGACGACAGGGCGCAGCCGGCCCCGTGGATGCGACCCTCGCCGATGCGACGCCCCGGCATCACCAGCGCGCCCTCGTGGTCCCACCACACGTCGTCGGGCGCGTCGGGGAGGTGGCCGCCCTTGAGCAGCACTGCGCGCGTGCCGAGTCCGAGCAGGGCACGCGCCGCCGCCACGGCTTGCGCGGTGGAGGCCGGCTCGGGCGCTCCGAGGCGCGCGGCCTCTTGCGCGTTCGGCGTCACGACGTCGACCTGGCGCAGCAGGCGCTCGCGCAGCACCGCGCAGCCGCGGTCGTCCAGGAGCGGAAAGCCGGTGCCCGAAGCGAGCACCGGGTCGAGCACCACCGCGCCGTGCGCGATCACACGCAGCGCCGCGTCGACGGCCTCCACGATCTCGCCGCGAGCGAGCATCCCGATCTTGACCGCATCGATCGGTCCATCGTCCGCGAGTCGCCGGATGGTGCGCTCGACCAGCGAGGCTTCGGTGGCATCGACACGCTCGACACCCGAGGCGCCCTGCAAGGTCAGCGCGGTCGCGACCGCGACGCCGCGCACGCCGGCTTTCGCCAGCACCGCCAGATCGGCGGTGACGCCCGCACCTCCGCTCGGGTCGAACCCGGCGACCACCAGCACCCGAGGCCTGTGCATCGCCGAGAGGCCCCGATGGTTCGCGTGGACGCCCTTCGGAGTCGTCCGGCGGTCAGGCTTCCGGGCCGCGCGCGGCCCGCTGGCGGTGGATCGCCACGAGATCCGCGGTGGCCTGGCGGACATCCGGGGCCGCGCACACCGCGGACAGGAAGGCGCCAGCCGTTGCCCGCGCCTCGAGGACCTCGCCGAACCGCGCCGCGGTGAGACCGCCGATGGCCACCACCGGCACACGGACACCTTCCGCCACCGCGCGCAGCGCGTCGAGCCCGGTTGGCTCGTAGTCGGACTGCTTGGAGCCGGTCGCGAACACCGGCCCGAAACCGATGTAGTCGGCTCCACCTCGCGCCGCCGCCTGCGCCTGCTCCGGGTCGTGGGTCGAGATGCCGATCATCAGGCGGTATCCGACGATCCGCCTCGCCACGCTGAGCGGGAAGTCCCCCTGCCCCAGGTGGACCCCGTCCGCGTCCAGAAGCAGCGCCACGTCGACGAGGTCGTTGAGGATGAAGAGCGCACCTTCACGACGGGTCATGTCGCGGAGACGGCGACCGACCTCCACCACCTCCCGCCTCGGCAACGTCTTGGCGCGGAGCTGGAGAACGCGCGCCCCGGCGTCGAGGGCGGCGCGCGCCAGTTGCTCGTGGGAGCGCTGCGGCGCCATCGAGTTGTCGACGATGACGTAGACGCCGCTCAGCAGATCTTGAACCGTCATGAGGTCTCGGGAAGGGGGCAGGTCGATGACCGGGTTGCCACCGCGCGGATGAGCGGGATTATCCGCTCACCGGACCGCCGCGGTCCATCGGCACGCAGAGCAGGCGGATCTTCTTGCGCAGCGTGTTGCGGTTGATGCCGAGCCACTCGGCCGCCTTGAGCTGATTTCCTCCGGTCCGCTCCAGGATCAGCTCGATCAGCGGCCGCTCGACCTGGTCGATCACGTCCCGATGGAGCGTGCCCCACCGCGACGTACCCGCGTCGAGCTCCGCGAGCAGCGCGCCGCGCACCAACGCCTCCAGCGAGGCACCCTCGACCGGCGCCGCGGTCGCAGGAGCGCCTCGCGTGAGCTCGGGGAAGTCTGCGAGGGTCAGCATCGGCCCCGCGCCCAGAAGCAGCGCGCGCCGCACCGAGTTCTCGAGCTCGCGCACGTTACCCGGCCACGAGTGGCGGCGCATCGCCTCGATCACCTCGCGGCTCACCGCGCGCGACGCGCCTCCGACGTCGCGCGCGTGGCGGGTGAGGAAGTGCTCGACGAGCAGCGGCAGGTCGTCGAGGCGCTCGCGCAGCGCCGGCACCCGAACGCGCACCACCGCCAGGCGGTAGAAGAGATCGCGCCGGAAGCGCCCACCCTCGACCTCGGCTTCGAGGTCGCGGTGCGTCGCGGCCACCACCCGCACGTCGACCTCCCGCACCGGCCCGCCGCCGACCCGCTGCACCCGGCGATCCTCGAGGACGCGCAGGATCTTCGACTGGAGCGGCAACGACATCTCGCCGATCTCGTCGAGGAAGAGCGTGCCGCCGTCGGCTTCCTCGAAGCGGCCGGCTCGGGTCTCGGTGGCGCCAGTGAAGGCGCCGCGGGTGTGACCGAAGAGCTCGCTCTCGAGCAGCTCGGCGGGGATGGCCGCCGAGTTCACCGGCACGAAGGGCCCCGAGGCGCGCGAGCCGTTCTTGTGGATCGCCTGCGCGATCAGCTCCTTGCCGGTCCCCGACTCGCCCTCGAGCATCACCGTCGCACCGCTCGCGGCGATCCGACCGATGGTCTTGAAGAGCTGCTGCATCACGGGCGACCGCCCGACCAGGGCGACCTCGGACGGCTGTGCCTCGCGCTCCCGCCCCTTGAGGCGCTCGACCGTGCGGCGCATGTCGCGCATCTCGCTGGCGCGGTCCGCGAGCACCTCGATCTCGGCGAGATCGAACGGCTTGGTCACGTAGTCGAAGGCACCGCGCTTCATCGCCTCGACCGCGTTGCGCATGGTGTCCTGCGCGGTCATGACGATCATCGACGTGTCGTTGCCTGCCGCGCGCATGCGATCGAGCACGTCCATGCCCGTCAGCCCGGGCATCACGATGTCCACGAACGCGACGTCGTAGTCGAAGGTCTCCAGCGCCTTGAGCGCCTCCTCGCCCGACGCGGCCTCGTCCACCGCGAAGCCGCGCTCCACGAGCAGACCACGCAGGGCGAAGCGGATCCCCTGCTCGTCGTCGACGACCAGCGCGTGGCGGGTCACGGCGTCGCCTCGCGCCGTTCGCGAGCGGCGTCGATCGGCACGTAGACCTCGAAGATCGACCCCCGCGGGGAACGATTGAGCACGCGCATGAAGCCTCCGTGGTCCTCGACGACCTTGAGCGCGATGGCGAGCCCGAGCCCGGTGCCGGTGTTCTTGGTGGTGAAGAGCGGCGTGAAGATGCGCTCCTTGATCTCGGGCGGGATGCCGGGACCCTCGTCACGGACCTCGATCTTCACGAACCGCGCCGACGAGCCGGCGCGCAGCACCCGGCTGTAGTCGGTCGCGTACGCGGTGGCGAGCTCGATCGTGCCGGCGCGCCCTTGGGCCTCGGCGGCGTTACGCACCAGGTTGCGAAGCACCCGTACGAAGGCCTGCACGTCCACCCGGATCTCGGGGAGGCTGGGGTCGAAGAAGCACCGCACCTCCACGTCCCGTGTCGCCGGGTCGGCGCGCAGGAGCTGGATCACCTCGTCGAGCAGCAGGTGGACGTTGACCGACTGGCGGGGGCGCTCGGTGTCCCGCGCCAGCTCGAGCACCGAGCCCACCAGCGCGTCGAGGCGGTTCACCTCGCGCACGATCACCTCGACGCACTCCTCGAGGTCGCGCCTGCCGGCGGCGCGGCGTGCGAGGAGCTGCGCCGCTCCCTGGATCCCGCCGAGCGGATTGCGGACCTCGTGCGCGAGACGTGCGCCGAGCGCCTCGGCCATCGCGACCCGATCGCCGCGTCGCACCTCCTCCGCGATCGCCTGGAGCGGCGTGCGATCCATGAAGACCAGCACCGCTCCCGCGACCTGGCCGTCGGCGTCGATCCACGGCGAGGCGAGGACCTCGACCGGCAGCGGCTCACGCGGCGGGCAGGCCAGCGTCACGATCCGGTTGGCCGCGCTCCCACCGGTGTCGAGGCAGCGCTGGGCGAGACGCACGACCTCGGGATTGTGGGGCAACGAATCAGCGAGCAACGCACCCACCGCGCGCGCCTCCGAGCGACCGGTGATGCGCTCCGCGGCGGGGTTCATCCGGACCACGCGGTGCCCGCGGTCGATCACCACCACGCCCTCGACGAGATTTGCGAGCACCTCCGCGGCGACGTGGTCGGCCGCGGCGGCGCGGCGCGGGCGAACGGGTTTGGCGAGCTGGGCCGGCCTTCTCATCGAAACGACGCGACGTGGGAGGGGCTCGCGGTCCGGCTCCGGCAGCGGCGCCGACCCGAGGAGCGCAAGAGAATGGCACGGGCCACCGATGTTCAGAAACGACGCGGTTGGCGGCCCCGCCCTCGCGACACGGTGGCGGTGCCTTGCCATCCGCCGCGATTGCGGCTCGGCTCCCCGGCTGCCCGGGGCCTGCCCCGTGCCCTGCCCCGACGATGAGCGCTCTCGAACCCGACCTCCCTCGACCACCGCGCGACGCGCCGGTGTGCGGCGCCGTGCTCACCGGCGGCGCGAGCCACCGGATGGGCCGCGACAAGGCGCTGCTCGAGCTCCCCGACGGGCGGCCGATGGCGGCGTGGGTGGTCGAGCGCCTGGCCCGGGCCTGCGATCCGGTGCTCGTGATCGATCCGGCGCCCGAGCGGGCTCGCCGCGCTCGGCGCCCTCTTGATCGCGGACGAGCTGCCAGGACAGGGCCCGCTCGGCGGCCTGGTGGCCGCGCTCGCGCGCTCGCCACGAAGCCACGTGTTCCTGGCCGGCTGCGACATGCCGCTCGTCGAGCCCGCGCTCGTCGCCGGTCTGCGAGAGCGGATCGGCGACCACGACGCGGCGGTGCCGGTGCTCGCCGGGCGCTGGCAGCCGCTCGGCGCCCTCTATGCGGTGACGCTCCTCGACCCGGCACGGCGGCTCCTCGAGGGAGGCCCCCGCGGGCTCCGCGAGCTCCTCGCGTCGGCGCGGGTGCGCTGGGTGTACGAGCCCGAGCTCCGCGACCTCGATCCGGCGCTCGCGAGCTTCACGAACGTCAACGCTCCGGCCGACCTCGAGGCGCTCGTCACGGAGATGCGCCGGTGAACGAGCTCGCGACGCTGGTGCAGGCGCTCTACGCCGTGGTCGTCGCGCTGCTGGTGCCGCTCGGGCTTCACCGCCTCTACCTGACGTCGCTCTTCGTGCGCGCTCGCGCGCGGCGGACGAGCGCAGTGTCCCCGAGCGCTACGCCGGAGGAGCTGCCGCGGCTCACGGTCCAGCTCCCGGTCTACGACGAGCGCTACGTCGTCGAGCGCGCGATCCGCGCCGCGTGCGCGCTCGACTACCCGTCCGACCGCCTCGAGATCCAGGTCCTCGACGACTCGACCGACGAGACGTCCGCGATCGCGGCGCACGTGGTCGCCGAGCTGCGCGAGGCAGGACACCCCGTGACCCACGTGCGCCGCAGCCACCGCGAGGGCTTCAAGGCCGGCGCCCTCGCCCACGGGCTCTCCCTCGCTCGCGGCGAGCTGATCGCGATCTTCGACGCCGACTTCATCCCGGGTCCGGACGTGCTCCTTCGCCTGCTCGAGCCGTTCGCCGATCCCGGCGTCGGCATGGTTCAGGCGCGCTGGGAACACGCCAACCGCGACCACTCGCTGCTCACGCGGCTCGAGAGCATCCTCCTCGACGGGCACTTCGTGATCGAGCACACCGCTCGGCACGCGTCGGGCCGCTTCTTCAACTTCAACGGCACGGCGGGAATGTGGCGGCGGGCGGCCATCGAGAGCGCCGGCGGCTGGCAGCACGACACGCTCACCGAAGACCTCGACCTCTCGTATCGCGCGCAGCTGGCCGGATGGCGCTTCGTGTATCTGCCCGACGTCGTGGTACCGGGAGAGGTGCCGCTCGACATGGCGGGGTTTCGCTCTCAGCAGCGCCGCTGGACGATGGGCTCGGCGCAGACGTTGCGCAAGCTCGCGCCGCGGCTGTGGCGAGCGCGGATCCCGGCCTCCGTGAAGGTCGAGGCGCTGGCCCACCTCGGCGGCAACATCGCCTACCTCGCCAGCGCCGCGCTGAGCGTGCTGATCGCACCCGCGTTGCTCGCGCGTGGGCTCGACGGCGCGTCGTCTCCCTGGCTGGTCGAGCTGCCGCTGCTCGCCTGTGGGCTCGGCTCGGCCGGAGTCTTCTACGCGGTGTCCCAGGCCGCTACCCGGGGACGCGGCGAGTGGCGCTGGCGTCACGTCCCGCTCGCCCTCGGGCTCGCAGCCTCGCTCTCGCTGACCAACGCCGGGGCCGTGCTGCGCGGGCTGCGCGGGCGTCGGGCGGCGTTCCAGCGCACTCCGAAGTACGGCGCCACCGAGCGGAGCTGGCACGCTTCGCGTTACCGGGTTCCCGAGCCTCCGCCATGGCCGGAGCTCGCGGTGACCGCGAGCTGCGGACTCGCGCTCGCGCTCACGATCGCCTCGGGCGACTGGCTCGCGTTGCCGTTCGTCGGGATCCTCGGCTTCGGCTACGGCTACGCGAGCTATCGTTTGCTGCTCGAGGGGCGGGCCACCGATTCGCCAGCGTCCTCGGCGGTCGTCGCGTCGCTGCGCGCGCTCGTGGAGCGCATGCGCTCGCGGGCCAGCGCGCCGTGAGCGCGCTTCACGTGGCGGAACGGCGCAGGACCAGCCGGGCCACCAGCGCGCGCAGATCACCGCCCCGATCCTGCAACCAGCGAACCGCGGCCACCGGACGCTCACGGATCGTCTGCCACGTGAGCAGTGCGCCGATCCCGCCCAGCAGGACGTTGGGCAGCCACGCTGCCATCCACACCGGCAGGCCGCCGTGGCCGCCGGCGAGGTTGCGCTTGGCGAGCGCCTCGCCCGCCACCATGCCGCCGTAGTAGAGCCCGATCAGGACCAGCGAGAGGCCGAAGCCCCACACGCGACCGGTGCGCTGCGGCTGGATGCCAAGGGGGATACCCGCCAGCGGCAGCACCAGGCACGCGAACGGGATGGCGAAGCGGCGGTGGAACTCGAGAAGCGGACGCACCCAGTCGCCATCCGGGCTCGCCCGCCGCGCCGCCACCTCCGCGCGCAGCTCGCCGAGCGACATCTCCTTCGGGTCACGCGTCGGCAGGTTGCCCATCACCCGCGCGTTGAGGTCGAGGCTCAGCGCATAGGCCTGGAAGTGGACCCGCTGCAAGCGGCTGCGACCCTCGTCGAGGATCTGCAGCTCGCCGTCCTCGAGCTCGATCTCGACGGTGAACGCCCTGGGGTTCGAGCGAATCGAGCCGCGGCGCGCGAAGATCGTCTGTGCGCGGGTCTTGTCGCGCGCGTCGTAGATCAACAGACCCTCGAGCTGCTGGCCACGTACCGGGACCTTCTCCGCGTAGATGACGACGTCGTCGAACTCGGTCAGGAACACCCGCTCCTGAATGCCGACGGTCGCGTTCGTCCGGGCGATGTCGATGAACGTCTCGCGCGCCGTGCGAAAGCCCCACGGATAGCCGAGCACCATCAGCAGCACACAGATCACCCACGCGACCCCGGCCAGCGCCAGCGCGGGGCCGAACATCTGCGCCGGGCTCACCCCCGACGCCTTCATCGCGACGATCTCGTGGTCCGACGACAGCCGGCTGAAGCCGACCATGATGCCGAGCAACAACGCCATCGGCAGCGTCAGCCCAGCGAACGGCACCGCGATGCCGAGCACCAGCTTGCCGAGCTCGCCGACCCCGACGCCCTTGTTGACCGCGAACTCCATCATCCGGAGGAGCTGGCGCGCCAGGAAGGTGAAGCAGAAGAGAAAGAAGCCGAGCGCCATCGGCTCCGCCGCCTCGCGCGCGATCGCGACGAACAGCACCCGCCCCGGCCACACCGTGCGCAAGCCCACGGCGCGGGTCCGAACGTGACCGGGTGCGAGGGCGCTGGGCATGGTGCGATCGGTGCGGCGCGAACGAGCGGCGAGAGGCTACCTTTGCCCCCTGCCGGCGCCAATCACGCGCCCGCCCCACGGCCCGTCCTCGCCGTCCCCCCAGGTATCGGGCGAGCGTGCACCATCGGTGCAGCGCGGCCCACGGCGAGGCGCGTGGCAGAGGTTCCGATCGGCGGTAGACTAGCGCGCCGGCTCGCCCGCAGGACGAGAGCCGGCCCCGCCACAGCGTCCCGAGAGCTTCGCGAAACCGCGCCCGTCCGAGGACCGTCGACCGTGGAGGTGATTCGAGACCTGGGCCGCTCGGGCCGCCGCATCGAACGATCCGTGGTCACGGTCGGCAACTTCGATGGCGTGCACCGCGGCCACCAGCGCCTGTTCGCGCGCGTCCGCGAGGAAGCCGATCGCATCGGCGCCCCCGCCGTCGTCTACACCTTCGATCCGCACCCGCAACAGGTCCTTCGTCCCGACAAAGCTCCCGAGACACTCACCAGCCTGCCCAAACGCATCAAGCTGATCCGTGACTGCGGCATGGACGTGCTGGTGTGCGAGCACTTCACCCGCGAGTTCGCGGCGCAGGAGCCCGAGGACTTCATCCGCCAGGTGCTCGTCCAGCAACTCGGCGCGCGCAAGGTGGTGATCGGCTACGACTTCTGCTTCGGCCGCTCGTGCCGCGGCACGCCCGTGTACATGGTGCACGAGGCGCCCCGCCACGGCCTCGAGGCCGAGGTGTTCCCCGCCTTCCACTGGAAGGGCGAGATCGTCAGCAGCACGCGGATCCGCAACAGCCTGAAGGCGGGCGAGGTGCGGCTCGCGGCCGAGCAGCTCGGCCGCTACTACCTGGCCCAGGGCCACGTGGTGACCGGCAACAAACGCGGCCGCGTGCTCGGCTTCCCCACCGCCAACCTCGCCCCGCCCGACGAGCTGCTGCCCAAGCGTGGCGTCTACGCCACCTGGGTCGAGACCGCGAACGGGCTGGTGGGCGGTGTCGCGAACGTCGGCGTGGCGCCGACGTTCGGCGGCGAGACGCTCTCGATCGAGGTCCACCTCCTCGATTTCGACGGCGATCTCTACGGCCAGTGGATCGGCGTGCGCTTCGTCGACCACCTTCGCGACGAGCGCAAGTTCAGCGGCGTCGCCGAGCTCACCGACCAGATCCGCCGCGACGTCGAGCGCGCCCGCGCGCTGCTCGCCAGCGCGGGGCCGGTCCCCGATCTCGGCGAGCGAGGAGAGAATCCGTGAGCGACAACCGCTGGCTTCGTGTGGCCCTACCGCTGCTCGTCGCGGTTCTGGCGGGCTGGTGGGTGATCTCGGGAGGCCGCAGCAGCGAGGAAGACGTCATCCGGGCGCGCCTCCTCGAGGGCAAGGCCGCGTGGGAGGCGAAGGACCTGCAGCGCTTCATGGGCTTCTTCTCGCTCTCCTATCAGGACCGCTCGGGCGCCCTGAGCTACGGCACCCTCCTCGAGATCCACCGCGGCCGCCTCTTCTCCGAGCGCTGCGAGCTCCACGCCGACATCCAGGACGTGAAGGTCAAGGTGGCGGGCACCCAGGCGACGGTCACCTTCGACGCCACCGGCAGCCGCACCTGCGGCGACGGGGGCCGGTCTATTTCGTCGGCCAGCCGTTGCACCCCAGCCCGATCACCCTCGAGCTCGAGAAGACCGGCACGGTCACGAAGGAGTGGAAGGTCGTGAAGAGCTCGGGCGCCGCCAACGCGGACGCGCTCTGACCGGCTCGCGCGTGATGGACGAGTCCGAGGCCGAGCGCTTGCTCGAGCGCATGCGCGGTGGGGACGTGCGCGCGCTCGCGCGGCTCCTGTCCTGGGTCGAGCAGCTCGCGCCGGACCGGGTGCGGTTCCTGGCGCGGCTCCACCAGCTCACCGGTCACGCCGCCACCGTGGGCTTCACGGGGCCGCCCGGCGCCGGGAAGTCGACGCTGGTCGACCGCTTCACCGCGGTGCTGCGCGGCCGCGGCGAGAGCGTCGGCATCCTCGCTGTCGACCCGTCGAGCCCGTACACGGACGGAGCGATCCTCGCCGATCGCATCCGCATGGGGCGCCACTCCGGGGACCGTGGCGTCTTCATCCGCAGCGTCGGCACGCGCGGCAGCCGCGGCGGGCTGATGCGCTCCGCGCGCGCGCTCGTCGAGGTGCTCGACGCGTTCGGCAAGCAGTGGGTGCTGATCGAGACCGTAGGCGTGGGTCAGACCGAACTCGACGTGGTACGCATCGCGCACACCACGGTGGTGGTGCTGGTGCCCGAGGCCGGCGACCTCATCCAGGCCATGAAGGCCGGGCTCATGGAGGTGGCCGACGTGTTCGTGGTGAACAAGGGCGATCGGCCCGGTGCGGCGCAGCGTGCCGCCGAGCTGCGCGCCGCGGTCGAGCTCAATGCCCGCGCCGATGGCTGGAGCGTGCCGGTGCTCGTCACTCGCGCCGACCACGACCAGGGCGTCGCCGAGCTCGCGGAGGCGGTCGGCCGCCACCGCGAGTGGCGCGCGCGCAACGGCTCACCCCACGCCGCGTTCCACCGCCGCTCCGAATTCCTCGACCTGGTGGCGGACCAGATTCGCCAGCGCGCCGAGGCGCGCCTCGGGAGCGCCGCGTTCGAGCATCTCGCCGAACGCATCGAGCGAGGCGAGGAGAGCCCTTACTCGCTCGTGCTGGAGGCGCTCGAGGCGGGGCTGGTCGCGCCCATCGCCGTGCCCGCCTCCACCGCGCCGATCGCCGAGAGCTGACGGCCGGTCGCGGCGCCCTCGCGCCGGAAGGAGAAGAAGCGCGCGGCATCGCAGCGCGTGCAGCCCGCCACGCGCTCGATCGCATCCGCGCGCACCCCCTCGGCCTCGAGGGCGAGGCGGGTGGCGAGCGCGAGATCGACGTGGGGCTTGCGGCGCGCGGCGCGAACGACCCACCGCTCGGGCTCGGGCGAGCGCGCCGCGAGTCCCGAGATCACCTCCTCGCCGACCTCGAAGCAGCACGGTCCGATCGCGGGCCCGAGCGCCACCACGAGCTCGTCGGGCCGCGAGCCGTAGCGCTCGCCCATGCGTCGCACCGTGAGCGCGGGCAGACCGAGCGCCGCGCTCCGCCACCCGGCGTGAACGGCGCCCACGGCGCCCCGCGACGGGTCCGCGATCAACACCGGCAGGCAGTCCGCGGTACCGATGGCGATCGCGATCCGCGGCACGTCCGTGATGACCGCGTCGAAGCCGCTCGGCGGCTCGTCCGGCAGCCCGGCCGCGTCGTCGATCTCGAAGATCCGCGCCTCGTGGGTCTGGCCGAGGGTCACGAGCGGCGCGCCCGCGAGGCCCATCGCCGCCGTGAAGAGCGCGCGGTTGCGAGTCGAGCCGGCAGGGTCCTCGGCGCGCTGGCGGAGGTCGAAGTCGACGCCCGCCGCGACGCCCGAGCCTCCGCCGGCGTGGGCACGGGTCGAGAATCCGTGGCGGATGCGCGGCGCGCCCGCGAGGACGCGCGCCGAGAGCACCAGCGGGCGCGGCCCGAGCGTCGGCGCAGGCCCCTCGCTCATCGCCCGGCCGCGGGGCGGGTCACACGCCTGAGCTCGTCGAGGGCGCGAGCAGGTCCGCGGGCCACGGCGCCTCGAACGACACCCGGCGGCCGTCAGCCGGGTGCGCGAACGCGAGCCGCGCCGAATGCAGCATGGGTCGCGTGGCACCCGCGAGCACGCGCCGCGCCTGTGGCGCCATGACCCCGCGCACCCGCGGCCCGAAGCCGTAGAGATCGTCGCCCACGATCGGGTGACCCATCTCGCTCAGGTGGGCGCGGATCTGATGGGTGCGGCCGGTCTCGAGGCGCACCTCGAGCAGCGTCGCCGGGCCGATCTCCTCGATGCGCCGCCAGTGGGTGCGCGCGGAGCGGGCGCGGGTCGAGGCGGCGCTCATGCGCTTGCGATCGGTGGGATGGCGGCCGAGGGGTGCATCGATCGTCCCGTCGTTGCCGGCGGGGCGTCCGAGCACGAGCGCCACGTAGATCTTCTCCACCTCGCGATCGTGGAACTGCCGCCGCAGCGCCTCGTGCGCGCGGTCGGTCTTCGCCACGACCATCAGGCCGGTGGTGTCCTTGTCGAGGCGATGCACGATCCCGGGGCGCTCGACCCCGCCGACACCCGAGAGTCCGTCGAGGCGCGCCAGCAGCACGTTCACGAGGGTCGGCCCGGACCAGCCCGGCGACGGGTGCACTGCCAGTCCCGCGGGCTTCACGATCACCGCCAGGTCCGCGTCCTGATGCACGACGGAAAGCGGCGCATCGAAGGGCGACAGGTCGCTCGGCACGGCCTCCGGGATGTCGACCGTGATCTCGTCGCCGGCGCGCAGGACCAGCCCCGCCTTGAGGTCGCGGTCGGTGACCCGCACCCGCCCAGCGTCGATCCAGTGGCGGAGCTGCGAGCGTGTGGTGCCGTCGAGGCGCGCGGTCAGGAACACGTCGAGGCGCGTGCCTTCACCTTCCGGCTCGACGAGGTAGTGGCGGGTGTCGCTCATGTCCGACACCGTAACGCAGGACGGATGCCGAGCGTCAGCGCGTCGAGACACGATCGGTGGCGCGCTCCGCGAACGCGCGACCCACGGGGTTGCGCAACCACTTCTTCCAGCGCGCCTTGCGCAGTGCCGCGAGGGGCTCGGGTAGCGCCGCCTCCGCCGCTTGCTCGCCGCGCTCGACGATGTGACCGATGCGCCCGAAGTCCCCCCAGAACACGTCCTCGAGCGGCACGCGTATCACCTGATCGGCGCGCGCGAGTTGGAGCCGCTTGAGGGCGTAGCGCGTCACGTCGCTCGAGCGCAGCACCACGTCGAGCCCGGTCGTGTACTCGACGCGCGGCTCGAACGGCTTGTCCACGTCGACACCGATCACGAACTCGGCGCCGCGGGCGTACGCGGGCACGGTGGGCACGGTGTCGATCCAGCTCCCGTCGATCAGCACCCGGGTGCCGGTGCGCACCGGCGCGAAGAGCCCCGGGATCGCGCAGCTCGCCGCGACGGCGTCGAGCAGCGAGCCCTCCTCCAGTACCTGCTCCTGGCCGCTCACGAGGTCGGCCGCGATCGGGAAGAACCGGATCCGCGTCGAGGAGATCGGTGCGTGGCTCACGAACAGCTCGAGGGTGCGCCTCACCTCCGCTTCCGAGATGAACGAGCCGCGCGCGATCGAGAGGCCGAACAGGAAGTTCCGCTTCAGGTAGCGCGCCAGGCTCGAGAGACGGCTCGAGCGCCGCTCGGCGCTGCGCTCCTTCAGGAACTCGAACTTCTGCTGCCGGTAGAGCGGCCCCTCGATGTACTCGCGCAGGCGACGCTCGACCTCCGCCGCGCTCACGTGCGTCGCGTAGAGCGCGCCCACCAAGGCACCCATGCTGGTGCCCGTGATGAGGTGCACGGGAATGCGCTCGCGCTCGAGGACCTTGAGCACGCCCACGTGCGCGAGCCCGAGCGCCGCGCCGCCGCCCAGCGCGAGGCCCACCGTGAGGGTTCGTGAGCTCATCGGCGGCGTGGATGCGGAGTGCGCCGCGATCGAGTCCCGAGCCTCGCGCGCGAGCGCACGATAGCCGAGCGACGCGCGCCGGGTCAAAGCGGAACGGTAGCCGAACACCCGCGTTTTCTTGGGCAAATGCGGCACTCCGCGGTTGACACCCGCGCGCCCGTTCGGCTACTTTCCGGCTCCCTTCGTACTGCTCGCCGCATCGCGAGCCTGACGCTCTCGACCTCCATTCGATCCTGACTTCGCCGAGCCCACGATGTGGTTCGTGGGCGGACGAACCCAGCCAGCGACCGGTCCCACGGCCAACTCCACCCCGGCGGATTCCATTCGCCCCATTCCCCACGCGCAACCACACGAGCTCGACGCCCGTGTGTGATCCCGAATCCACGACGCTCGTGGCCCGCGTCCGGCGCGGCCACCCCTAGACCTGCCCACCTTCTCACTCGCGCGACGCCCGCTCCTCGCGGACGCGCGTCTCATCGAGGGCGCAATGCACCTCAACCTCAAGGATCTCAAGGAACGTCCGATCACCGACCTGGCGACCCTCGCCAAGGATCTGGAGGTCGAGAACGCGGCCGGCCTTCGCAAGCAAGACCTGATCTTCGCGCTGCTGCAGGCGCAGGCACAGCGCAGCGGCCACATCTACGCCGAAGGCGTTCTCGAGACGCTCCCCGACGGCTACGGCTTCCTGCGCAGCCCCGACTACAGCTACCTGCCCGGCCCCGACGACATCTACGTCTCGCCGTCCCAGATCCGGCGCTTCAACCTCTCGACCGGCGACACCATCACCGGCCAGATCCGCCCGCCGAAGGATGGCGAGCGGTACTTCGCGCTGCTCAAGGTGGACTCGATCAACCTCGAGGGACCCCGAGGAAGCGCGAGAAGATCATCTTCGAGAACCTGATCCCGCTCCATCCCGCGGATCGACTCAAGCTCGAGCACCTGCCCACCGACTACTCGACGCGCATCCTCGATCTCGTCACGCCGATCGGCAAAGGGCAGCGCGCGCTGATCGTGTCTCCGCCGCGCGCCGGCAAGACGATGATCATGCAGTCGATCGCGCACGCGATCGCCGCGAACCACCCCGAGGTCGAGCTCAAGGTGCTGCTGATCGACGAGCGCCCCGAGGAAGTCACCGACATGAAGCGCTCGGTGAAGGGCGAGGTCATCGGCTCCACCTTCGACGAGCCGGCCACCCGCCACGTTCAGGTGGCGGACATGGTGATCGAGAAGGCCAAACGCCTCGTCGAGCACGGCAAGGACGTGGTGATCCTCCTCGACTCGATCACGCGGCTCGCGCGCGCCCACAACACCGTGTGCCCGCCGAGCGGCAAGATCCTCTCGGGCGGCGTCGACGCCAATGCGCTGCACCGGCCGAAGCGCTTCTTCGGCGCGGCGCGCAAGGTGGAAGCGGGCGGCAGCCTGACCATCATCGCCACCGCCCTCGTCGACACCGGCAGCCGCATGGACGAGGTGATCTTCGAGGAGTTCAAGGGCACCGGCAACGCCGAGATCTGCCTCGACCGCCGCCTCGCCGACAAGCGCATCTTCCCCGCGCTCGACATCAACAAGTCCGGCACCCGCAAGGAAGAGCTGCTCATCGACAAGAACCACCTGCCGCGCATCTGGTTGCTGCGCAAGGTGCTGCAGCCGATGAGCACCGTGGAGTCGATGACCTTCCTGATCGACAAGCTCAAGAAGACCAAGTCGAACAAGGAATTCCTCGACTCGATGAACCAGTGAGCGACGCGGCCTCGCGTGCGACGAACGAGCCATCGATTCGGCCAGCTCACGCGGCCTTGACTCCCGCGGACGGCCGAGATTAGACCCGGTGAAATCCGCCGCATCCGCCGTTTTTCGAACAGAAAATCGCTGCCACTCGCGACACCCTCGCGGGCCAGGACATCGGGGCTTGCTCCCGAGGAGACCGAACGTGAGGAACCTCTCGCTCTACGCGCTCTGTGCGGTCGTGATGGTCTGCGTCGCCGGTTGCAGCAGCAGCGGCGATGGCGGTTCGTCCGCCGCCGTCAGCGTCACCACCTCGATCTCGGCGGGCACGCTGGAACAAGGCGGCTTCACGACACGCGCAACCGCGAGCGTCCGTGACGCCGCCGGCGAAACGATCGTCGCGTCGGTGACCTGGGACAGCTCGGACACGAACGTCGCCACCGTCGCAGCCGACGGCACGGTCACCTCTGGCGGGATCGGTAGCGCGCGGATCACGGCGACCGCCGCGCCCGGCGTCACCGGCTCGGTGACGGTCTCGGTCGTGCAGCAAGCCAACCCGCGGTGCACGATCCCGGCGGCGCCGGTAGTACCGGGCGAGATCGCCGCCGCACCGAGCTTCGGCGTCTCTTCGAATGGTTTCGATGGGATCCCCGCGATCCCGTACGACACCCGTTTCCTGGTGGCGGTCGATGCCGACGGCGACGGCGACCAGGACCTCCTGAACCTCGATTCGAGCGCGGCACCGCCGGCCGCGGGTACGGCCTTCGTCTACCGCAACGACGGCGACGGCCACTTCAGCGACGGCACCGCCGCGGTGCTCGTCGGCGCGACGATCGGCGTGAACCAGCCGTCGAGCTCGGAGGTCGCCGATCTGAACGGCGACGACGTCCCCGACACCTTCGTCACGCAGGCGGGCCAGGGCGACTCCGGCGCGCGCAGCCTGCTGCTCTCTTCGAGTGGCGGCGGCACCGCCGCCGAGTCCGGCGCCACGCTGCTCACGCCCAACGCCTCGGGCTCGGTCACCAAGGCGAGCGCCTCCGGCGACCTCGACTGCGATGGCGACGTCGACCTCCTCCAGTCCGCGATCGCGCCGAGCGGACTCACCACCATCTTCGTCAACGACGGCAGCGGCCACTTCCAGGGCGACGCCACCCGCGTCCCTGCCGAGCTCACCAACGGCGCCGCGAGCTTCACGGCGATGGCGGCCTGCGATGTCGATCGCGACGGCGACGTCGATTTGGTCGGCGGTGGCTGGAACGGTTCGACGCTCGGCCACGACGCCCTCCTGCTCAACGACGGCTTCGGCAACTTCCGCCTCGCGCCCGCGAGCGCCCTGCCTGCCTGGCACTTCCCCGCCGGCAGCAGCGTCACCACCGCCGTGCGCTGCGCCGACCTCGACCAGGACGCCTACGCCGACCTCGTCGTTGCGCAGACCGACGGCTTCACCCGCGGCTACGTGAGCGTTCTCGCCAACCAGCAGAACCGCACCTTCCTCACCGTCGACTCCGCCTCCATCGACTGGCCCGCGGGCTTCCCGAGCAGCGTCTGGACGCGCGACTTCAACACCGACGGCTGGCCGGACCTACTGGTCAGCGGCTTCGGTGGCGGGAACGCCAGCCGCATCTACGCCAACGCCGGTAGCTACACCTTCACGGCCGTCACGCCGCCGCGCGACGATCAGCCGCTCACGCCGATCGAGGCCAACGGCGACGGCCGCCTCGATCTGGTCGCTCCCGAGACTGCCGGCGCGCCCACGCTCATGGTCAACGGCGGCGTCGAGGAGCCGCCGCCAGCGCTCTACTTCAAGACCACCCAGCCGGGAGACCGGCTGGAGATCCCGCTCGGGCCGGCGTCGGCCGCGTCGGGCCATTTCCACTTCGAGGCGCGTGGCTTCGTCGACGACTTCAAGCCGCGCTACTCGCCCGGGACGCTCCTCATCTACTTCTGGCTCTACTCGGGCAACAATTTCTACTACAAGGGCGCCGGCGAGGGATTCCTGTACATCCCGTCGCAGTACGCCATGACCAACTACTGGTGCAACTACGGCAAGGTGCGCGGACGCTCCAACACTCCCGGCGAGTGGCCGCTCGAGGACTGTTACCAGTACGACCCGTGGGACGGCGAGAAGTGGTACTCGTTCGACATCCGCTGGGACGGCTCCAACATCGCGATCGACATCGACGGCAAGCGCAAGCACGTCGGAAGCTACGGCTCGAACAGCCTGCCCCTCATCGCCGGGTTCGGCTTTCCGCCCGCCGCCGTCGAGGAAGAAGGGATCATCGGGATGGAGTTCCGGAACTGGCGGTTCACGCAGGACTGAGGGCCGTCGACGTAGCGGGATCGACCTCGGCGTCGGTGTAGCGGCATCTCGTATCGCCGGTCGCGCGGCGCGCGACCCTCCGGGGCCGGAGGGCTCGCGCCTGCGTGCCCGGCGATACGCCCCCGAGTCGCACCGCCGCGGACCTCGATCCTCGTGGCGATCCCGTCACAGGAGCCGCGCGCGCTCGAACACGGTGCGCGCGGCGAAGCGCGCGTTCCCCACCAGGTAGCGCCGCCACAGCCGCCCGGGCTCGAGCGCCAGGCGGTGCGCCCACTCGATCCCGAGCTTCATCATCCAGCGCGGCGCGCGCGCGTGGCGTCCCGAGTAGAAGTCGAACACCCCGCCCACCCCCCCACCAGCGGCGCGCCGAGCCGCTCGCCGTGGCGCAGGATCCAGCGCTCCTGGCGCGGACTCCCCATCCCCACGAGCACGGCGTCGACCGCCAGCGCGCGGATCCGCTCGACCAGCGCGCCCTCGGCCTCGTCGCTCGCGAAGAATCCGGGATGAGTCCCCGCGACGACCAGCCCCGGCGCGACCGTGGCGAGACGGAGCGCGGCCTCCTCGGCGACGCCGGGCTCGCCACCGACGAAGAAGAGCGCGAGGCGGTGGGCCGCGGCTTCGCGGCAGAACCCCGGCAGGAAGTCGCTCGCCGTGACGCGCTCGGGAAGCGCCGCGCGCAACGCTCGCGACGCCCACACCAGCCCGACGCCGTCCGGGTAGACGAGGTGGAAGCGGCGCAGCTCGTCGAGGAAGCCGCGCTCGTCGCGGAGCTGGTTGATGGTGTGCGGGTTGGCGTAGGTGGCGAGGAACGGCGCGCGACGCCCGCCCGCGCCGCCCGGCGCTAGCTCGTCGCGGGCCGCGCGAACCAGGACCGCCACCGTGGCGGCGGTGTCGAGGGTCGAGATCGGCAGCCCGAAGAGGCTGACGGTCCGGATCGCGAGCGAGGCCCGAGCCGGGACCACACCCGAGCCGCTCTCGCGCCGGCTCAAGCGGGCGACGGCTCCGAGTGGCCCCCTCGTCCGCGCCCCAGGAAGTCGCGGATGTGGCCCGCCATCGCCCAGGCGCCGCGCGCGAGATAGGACACGTCCTCGCGGCTACGGATGCCGAGGAAGCGCCGTGCCACGTGCTCGGGCCGGAACGAGAGCTGGTAGAAGCGGCGGCACCAGTCGAGCACCTCCTCGGAGGTGAGGCCCTCGGTGCGCAAGATCGGCTCGCGCATGCCGAAGCGGTCGTAGTCGAGCGGATCGCAGTCGAGCCAGCCCTGCTCCACCGCCTGACGGTAGAGCGGTGTGCCGGGGTACGGGATCAGCACCGTCGACTGGAGCATCTCGATGGCGCCGTCGCCGTAGAGCTCCTCGACCAGCCCGAAGGTGTGCTCGAGGTCGGCGCGGGTCTCCCACGGGTAGCCCACCATGATGGTGAGATGGATCTCGAGGCCGTGCTTCTTGGCGGCCTGGCAGCCGGCCCGCACCTGCTCGGGGGTGGTGCCCTTGCGCAGCCGCCGCAGCGTCTCCGGGCTCATCGACTCGAGGCCGAGCTTGAGCTTGCGGAAGCCAGCGCGCGCCATCTTCTCGGCGGTGGCATCGGTGAGCGCGTCGAAGCGCATGTTGCACGAGAAGAGCAGCTTCTCGGCGAGCCCACGCTCCACCATGCCGGCGGAGAACTGGTCGAGCCAGCGGCCGATCGGCAGCGTGCCGGTGTCGTCGAAGATCTCGCGCGCGCCGTGCTCGGCGATCAGAAACTCGAGCTCGTCGAGGACGTTCGCGGGTGTGCGCGCGCTGAAGGAGTCGGCGGGATAGAGCGTGGTCCACGAGCAAAACGTGCACACGCCCCAGTGGCAGTCGCGCCCCGCCATGATGCGGAAGAAGGGCTTCCTCTTCCACCACTTCTCCGAGTAGCGGAAGCCCTCGGTGAGGCGCCGGTCGATGAACGGGAGCTGGTCGAGGTCGACCGGCACGATCGCCACGTCGGTGTGCTGGACCGCGTCGCCGTCGCGCCAGTAGACGTTGGTGGGGCGATCGCCGCCCTTCTCGAGCGAGCGCGCGAGGTCACGCAGCGTCAGGTCGTAGTAGCCGCCCACCACCGCGAAGTCGATCGGGCTCTCGCGGAAGCTCTCCTCGGGCAGCGCGGTGACGTGGTCGCCGAGGAGCACGAACTGCGTCTCCGGCAGGCGCCGCTTCGCCTCCGCGAACCACCGCCAGTGGCGCTTCACCACCGGCGTCTTGGTCTCGCACACCACCAGGTCGGGCGCCTCGCGTTCGAGGCGCGCCCAGTGCTCCTCCGCGCTCAGCCCCTGCGCGACGGCGTCGTCCCACAGCACCTCGTGGCCGTCGCGGGCGAGCAGCGTCGCGGCCTGCGCGGGGACGATCGGGAACAGGTAGGACGGGTGCGTGAACCACTGGAACTGGCGGTTCTGCGTCAGCATCGGCACGCCCGGACCACCGAGCGGCGGATAGGTGATGGCGATCTTCATGCGGTGGCTGGTGGAGGCGTCTCCCGGCGCATGGCGCCTCGCGGCGCGTCACGATCGGGGAGCGCGGGCGTCCAGCTCCTCATAGGCATCGAGGGTTTCTCGGGCCGTCGTCTCCCAGCGGAAGCGGCGGGCTCGATCACGTCCGCGTTCGACGAGCGCGGCTCGTCTTGGCGGATCGGAGAGCAGGCCGAGAATGGCACACGCCGCCGGGTGAGGCGAGGCGACGGCCAGTGGCAGGTAGGCGTCGCCGAGCATCTCGGGCAAGGCGCCGGCGGCCACCGCGGCGACCGGGCAGCCACTCGCCATCGCCTCGAGCGGCGTGAAGCCGAAGCCCTCGTGGAGCGCGGCCGTGACGTAGAGGGCGGCGTGGCGATAGAGCGCCCGCAACGCTTCGTCGCTGACCTCGGTCACGAACTGGACGCGGTCGGTGAGCGCGAGCCGGTGCACCCGCTCCGCGATCGCGGGGAAGAACCGGTCGCGCACGCCCGCGATCACCAGCCGCCAGGGCCCCTGGGCGCCCGACGAGCCGGCGCGCTCAAGCTCCGCGACGATGTCGATCAGCCCTTCGACGTTCTTCTGAGGCCGGGTGTTGCCGACGTGGAGCAGGTACGGACGCTCGGGATCGACGCCAGCCGCCGCGATCGCGCGGCGATCCTGCGCGGCGTCTCCGTCCTCGCGGAAGCGATCCGAGAGCCCTTCGTGCACCACCCGGAAGCGACCTGGCGCGAGCCCGTACTCGGCGATCACGTCGTCGCGGGTCCACGCCGAGCCGGCGAGGATCCGATCGGCCGCGCCGAACGACCAGCGGTAGGCGAGCCGGTAGAAGAGCCGAGACGCGAGCGCCAGCGCCACGCCCCGTCCGTCATGGAACCCCTTCACGCGCAGCGCCTGCAGGTCGTGGGCGGTGACCACGGTGCGCGCCGCCGCGCCGATCGGGCGCAGCGGAAAGAACGAGTGGAAGAGATCGACCCGCTCGCGCCGCGCGAGCGCGCCGAGGCGGGTCACGGTTCCCACGGACATCGGCGCGAACGGCACCGGCACCTCGCGCACGGCGCCGCCCTCGTCGCCCTCGTCGCCCTCGCGCGCCACCACCAGCGGCTCGGGTAGATCGGCGCGGCGGAACACCACCAGCTCGTGGCCGCGCTCGGCGGCGAGCGGTACGAGGTGCCGGACCAGCTCGACGCTGTAGCGGCCGATGCCGTGGACGTGGCTCGGGTACACGTAACGCGCGTCGAGTCCGATCCGCATCGTCGCACCAGCCTCCACCGCCGCAGGCGCGCCGCGGGCCGTCAGCGCCCCACCCGCTGCGCGACCTCGGCGTACACCAGCGCGGTCTGGGTGGCGATCTCCTCCACGAGGTGCGGGTCGCGAGCTTGCGACCCGCGGCGCCGAGCTTGCGGCGCAGGGCGTTGTCGTCGCGCAGCCTGAGCAGCGCGGCGACCAGTCCCGCCGCGTCGCCCGCGTCCACCAGCAGCGCCGGCGTCTCGTTTACGCTCCACCCCGTCGGCACGCGCGGCCCGTCGGTGGTGACGATCGGCAGGCCGTGCGCCATCGCCGCGAGCAGCGAGCCGCGGCGCGGCGACGCGCCGTCGGCGAACGGGAACACCGCCGCGTCGGCCGCCGCGAGCAAGGCGCTCAGCTCCGCCGCAGGCAGGTGCGCGAGACGGCGCAGCGTGCCCTCGGTCTCCGCGGCGCGCAGCGCGTCGAGATCGCGGCGCGGGCGCAGCCTGCCCGCGCGCGGTGGTTCCTCGCCGATCACCGCCACCTCGACGCCGTCCTTGGCGAGCCAGCGGCTCGCCTGCGCCAGCACCGCGAGCCCGCGGTCCTCGGCGAGCAACCCGAAGTGGAGCACCAGGAACGCGTCGGGGGAGAGGCCGCGCCGCCGCCGCACCGCCGCGGCGTCGACGTGGCCCGCGCTCGGCAGGATGTTGGCGGCGATGGGGATCACGCGCCGCGCGGCGCGCTCGACGCCGGGCCAGCCGAGGGCCACCCGCTCGTCGTGCTCGTTGGTGAAGATCACGCCGTCGCTCGCCACCACGTCGAGCCACGCGCGCACGCGGAAGCGGCGGCTGCGCTCGCCGAACTCGTGGAGCGTGGTGACGATTCCCGGACGGCGGCCGTTGCGGGTCGCGCCGCGTGCCACCCACGGGATCACGTTGGCGAGCCCACCGCGGTCCCGCACGCCGAGCCGCGACGGATACATGAGGTGCAGCACGTCGGGCGCGAGCCGCAAGACCGCGTCGCGCAGGCGCTCGATCTCGTCGAGGCGCCACCCCTCCATCAGCCGGTGCACCTCGACGCCGGGTGTCGGCCGCGACGGCCCGCTTCCCACCGAGGTCAGCACGTCGACCGCGGCGAGCTCGCGCAACCGTACCAGCTCGCGGGCGAGGCGCTCGGTGTAGTCGCCGACCCCGCACACCTGATCGGGGTAGCTGCCGCTGACCAGCAAGACGCGCATGAGGAGAGGCCCCGGGAGACGCCGCGCTCAGCGCGCTCGGCGAGGAAGCGCCGCGCGGTAGACGGCGGCGGTGGAGACGGCGCAGCGCTCCCAGGTGAGCTCGGCGGCGCGCGCGCGGCCCGCGCTCACGCGTCGCTCGCGCTCGACGCCGCTCTCGCGCAGCACGGCGGCGAGCGCCTTCGCCAGCGTCCGCGGCTTGGCCGGCGCGGGCACCAGCTTCGCGAACGAGCCGGCGAGCTCCTCGAGCGCCGCGATCGCCGTGCACACCACCGGCACGCCGCAGGCGGCGGCCTCGAGCACCGGCAAACCGAATCCCTCGTGATCGGACGGAAACACGAACGCTCGCGCACCCCGGTAGATCGCTGGCAGGTCGTCGCGAGCGACGGCGCCGAGGACCTGCACGGGCCCCGTCGTCTTCGCCACCTGCGCGCGGATCGACGCCAAGCTACCAGCATCGGGGCCGACGATCACCAGCGGCGGTGCCTCCGGCGCGAGCTCACGCAGCGCCTCGTGCGCCGGGACCAGCCCACGCACTCCCTTGCGCGGATCGAGCGCGCCCACGTAGAGGACGTAGGTGGGCGGCAGGCCGTGGCGCGCGCGGACCGTGGCATCGGCGTCCTCGGCGTCCGCTCGGAAGTCAGCGTCCACCCCGTACGGCACGACGTGCACCGGGCACGCGAGCTGGGGAAAGCGCCGCGCGAGGGCGCGCGCGGTGGCGCGGCTCGGCACCAGCACCGCGTCGGCCCGCGCCAGGGATGGCGCGAACCAGCGCCCCAGGAACGCGCGCAGCTCGGGCGTGACACCCGCGGGCTCGTCGCACCACGCCAGGTCGTGGACGCTCAGCACCACCGCCGCCGCGCGCGCCCGTGGTGCCACGAGGTCGGTGGCGTGGAAGACGTCGAGCGGCCCCATGAAGTCCTCGATCCCGCCCACCCCGCGGTCGAGCCAGAGCCGGTTGAGGAGCCGGCGCGGCACGCGAGTGTGCGTCACGCGGAGCCCAGCGAGATCGACGCCCGCGAGGCGCGGCCGCGCGAGCGACGGCCGGTTCGCCCAGCCGCTCACCTGCACTCCGTCACCGAACGCCGCGCGCGCGCCGACGAGCCCGCGCACGTAGCTGCCGATCCCGGCGGCGCCGCGGGCGAGCGGTGTCAGGTCGACGCCGAGGCGAAGCGGCGCGCCGCGCCCGGGCTCGGTCACGAGCGCTCGCTCCGCGCGGTCGCGCCCGCGCTGCCGGCGAGTGCCACGCCCGCGAGCACCATCACCGGATACGCGACGGGGCGCTCCGTGAGCGCGTGGAGGAAGAGCCCCGCCACCGCCAGCGCGCACCACGCCGCGAGCGCGTCGGCACGCCGCTCACCCACGGTTCTCGCGCGCAGCGTCCGCGCCAGCGCACGCGCCAGGCTCACCACGAATGTGCTCACCAGCACGCCCCCGACCACTCCATATTCGACGCCGAACTGGAGGTACGAGCTCTCGGTCACGATCCCGGCCCCGCCGAGGACACGCACCGAGACCTCGCCGGCGCGGCCCGGTCCCAGCCCGAGCGGATGGTCGGCGATGGTACGCGCACCGCGCAGCCACGCTTCGAGGTGGCGCGGAGACGAGGTGTCGGTGGCGGCGCCGGTCGCCGTGTCGCGGGTCCAGGCCGCGAGCCGGGGCGCGATCGGCAGCGCGAGCACCGCCGCGGCGAACAGCACCGCCGCGAGCGAGCGCCGCGCGCCGGGCTCGCGCCAGTGCGCCGCGGCGAGGATCACGACGCCGAGCGCGAGCCCGATCCAGGCGCTACGGGTGAAGCTCGCGAGCGACGCCGCCATCGCGAGCCCGGCGGCGAGCGCCACGCCCGCGCGCTCCCGCCGGCTTCGCCGCGCCGCCGCCAGCAGCCCATCGAGCGCGACCAGCGCCGCGACCGCCAGGAAGAGCCCCGCCGGCAGCGGATCGAGGAACGTCGACGTGAGCCGGTAGTGCTCGTAGCCCGGCACCTTGAAGTCGCGCGGCCCGTCGTAGCCCACCGCCGCGAACCAGCTCGGGCCGACCCAGACGAGCTGCACGAAGCCGAACCCGGCGAGCGCGCCCCCGAGCGCCACGATGGTGCGCCGGATGAGAGCCGCGTCGACGAGCCGGGCGCGCGCCGCGCCGAACGCGATCGCGAGCAGCGCGAGCGGCCCCAGATCGGCCGCCAATCCGCGCACCGCCAGCCCCACTCCGACCTGCCGCCGCGCCAGCGCGAGGGCGCTCAGCACGCCCATCCACATCAGCAGACCGACGCCCCAGATCATCGGCGCGGTCCAGCGGCGCGGCGCGTTCCAGCCTTCGCGCGCGGCGGGCTCGGCGGCGACCCGCACCGCGAGCACCGCGAGCGCGAGCTCCTTCCAGTAGCCGAGCGCGCCCGGCGCGAGCCGCGCGCGGCCCTCGACGACGCTCAGCACCAGCGTGTGGAGCGGCGCGAGCGCGATGAGGAGCACGAGCGCACTCGCCGGCGAGCGCCACGCGGCGAGCGCCCACGCCAGCGCGCCCACCAGCAGCACCGCGTCGCGGGTATCGAGAGTGGCGAGCCACGGCCCCAGACAGGCGGCGGCTACCCCGACGAGCGCCACACGCGCCCGCGGCTCCCGGCGCACGCCCGCCGTCAGCACCTCGCCCAGCACGAGCGCGCCGGCGACCGCGAGGCAGACCGCGGGCGCGGCGAAGGCACCCGCCACCCCGACCGCGGCGGCGAAGAGCGTCACGCGAAGGAGCGGCGCCACCGCGGCGGTGGGCGTCGCTCGCGCGCTCGTAGGGGTGGCGATCATGGCGTAGGTTCCGGCGCGGCCGGGCGGATTCAACCATTCGCGCGGGCGGCGCTCCAATCACGGAGCGTCGCCGCGCGCGCGGCGGTCTGGCACGATTGCGTCCGAGACCACCCATGACCACCGATCCCCTCGATCTCGGCGCGCTCGCGCAGGCGGAGCTCCTGCGCTCCGGGGCGCTCTCCTCGCAGGCGCTGGTGCGGGGTTACCTGGCGCGCATCACGCGGCTCGACCCGCGCCTCCACGCCTTCGTGGACGTCCACACGCGCCGCGCGCTCGCCGCGGCCCGCCGCGCCGACGACGCCCGCTCCCGCGTGCGCGCGAAGAGCGCCGCTCCCGCGCCGCTCTTCGCCGGCGTGCCGATCGCGATCAAGGACACCGACGCGGTGCGCTTCGCGTGGAACCGCGCCGGCTCACGCGCCTACCGCTACGTGTGGATGCCCCTCGACGCGCCGGCGATCGCGCTGCTCAGGCGCGCCGGCTTCGTGATCCTCGGCAAGACCTCGACCAGCGAGCTGGCACTCATGCCGGTGGTCGAGCCGGACCTCCACCCACCCACCGCGAACCCGTGGAGCACGGCGCACTCGGCGGGGGGCTCGAGCGGCGGCTCGGCGAGCGCGGTCGCCGCGGGGCTGCTGCCGATCGCCCACGCCGCCGACGGCGGCGGCTCGATCCGGATCCCGGCGTCTTTCTGCCACCTCTTCGGCTACAAGGCGTCGCGCGGGCTGATCCCCGACTTCTACGCCGCGATGGACCACGTCGGGCTCTCGCTCATGGGAAGCGTCGCGCACCACGTCGAGGACGCCGCCGCCGTGCTCGACGTGTACCGCGGCCACGGCAGCTTCCCGGCCACCCCGGAGGCGCTCGCGGTGCGTGCCCGCGAGGCGCCGCCACGCGGGCTGCGGGTGGCGCTCTGCCTACGCTCGCCGATCGGCGAGGTCGACGCCGAGATCGCTGCCGCCGTGGAGCGGATCGCCCATGTCCTCGAGGGCCTCGGTCATCACGTCGAGGCCGTCGAGCCGCCCGCCGGGAGCCTCGATGACTTCCTGCCCGTCTACGGACGCCTGGCCGCGAACCCGCCGGCGCTCGCCGAGCAGCACTTCCAGCCGGTCACCCGCTGGCTGCGCGCCCTCGGACGGCGCGTGACGAAGGCGCAGGCGGTCGAGGCCAACCGCGCACTCGCCGAGCGCATCCTCGCGTGGTTCGGCGACTTCGATCTGGCGCTCTCGCCCACGGTGGGCCGCCCGGTGCCGCGGATCGGCGAGTTCGACGGGCTCACGCCCGAGGCGCAGTTCCGCGCCGCCGCCGAGATCGGCGGCTTCACGGCCGCGTTCAACATCACCGGCCAGCCTTCGGCGAGCATCCCGGCGGGACTCTCGGCGGCGGGGCTGCCGATGGGCGCCATGCTCACCGCGCGGCGCGGCGAGGACGTGACGCTGCTCCAGCTCTGCCACACGCTCGAAGGCTTGCTCGAGTGGCCTTCCCGGCGGCCGCCGCTGGCGCAGAAGGCGTGAGGTCGCGGACACGCCAGCGGCGCTCCCAGGCGACGTCGTGCGATCGAAAATCCTCGGAGCGCCCGCCTCCCGGCGGGCCGCCCGCGGACGGCCGGGAGGCCGTCCGTCCGAATCGGCGCGCGCTATCGCCCCCCGCACGCCCCGCCTCGCGGGCGGGCTGCTGGATCACCGCTCGCGCAGCCGCGCGTACAGGAGCGCGTCGCCGAGGCGACCGTCCTTGAGCACGAACCGGCGCAGCCGCCCCTCCCGCTCGTAGCCCGCCTTCTCGAGCACCCGCGCCGAGGCCGGGTTCCACTCGAAGACCGCCGCCTCGAGGCGCTCGAGGTCATGGCGCTCGAACGCGTGGCGCGTCGCCGCGGCGAGCGCGCGGGTCGCGATCCCCCGCCCCCACACCGCCCGCCCCAGCCAGTAGCCGATCTCGGCGGTCAGACGATGGACGTCCTGCAGGCGGTCGAAGCCCACCGCGCCCACCGCGCTCCCGTCGACCTCGATCGCCAGGTGGGTCGAGTGAAGGGGCTCGTCGGCGCACAGCGCGATCCAGCGTCGCGCGTCCTCGCGGGTGTACGGGTGGGGAAAGCGATCGCGCAGGTTGAGCCACACCTCGCGGTCGTTGGCGTGGCGCGCGAGGGCGTCCACGTCGCGCACCTCCCACGAGCGCAGCACCATCCCACCGTCCAGCTCGATCCTCACGGCCGGACCTCCGCGGCGCGCGCGCCTGCGCTCCCCACTCCGCCGCCGTCGGCGAGCTTCACCAGCAGCTCGGTGCCGATGGCGCTCGTCACCCAGCGCTCGCGGCGATCGGAGAGGAGGGCCGCGAGCCACGGCAGCGCCCCGCCGTCGCCGACCGCCAGATCGAGCCCACCGGCCACCTGCACGAGCACCCGCAGCGTCGGCCCGACGTAGTAGTCGAGCCCTTCGAGGCGCGCGAGGTCGAAGCTCACCTCCACGCCGGGGTGAGCCTCGCGAAGCGGGGCGACCACCTCGTCGACGAGCCCGCGCGCGCGACCCACGAGCGCCTCCTCGACGCCGAGCGCCGCGAGCTCCACCTCGGGCTCGCGCGAGGCGCGCGGCAGCACGACACCGCTACGAGCGAGCGCCTCTTCGGCCGCCTCGGGGCGGTGCGCGCGCGCCGCTCGGCCGAGCTCGGCGGCGTCGATCCCCGCGCGCGCGAAGCACGCCGTGACCAGCCGCGTGTCCGAGAGCACCACGCGCATCCCGCTCACGCGAAAGCCTGCATGCGGCAGCGCCGCCACGAGCCGCGCCCACACGTCGAGCTGCTCGAGGAGCGCGCGCCGCTCCGCCGCGTCCGGTGACCGGGCGGCGCCGGAGCGCGCCGCCGTGGCGAGCGCGAAGAGCCGGAAGTGCGGCGTGAAGCCCGGCTGATCGACCGGCTGCAGGCGCATCACGCGCTGGCTCGCGCATAGCCGCAACGTGGGTGCGTCGACGCCGCGCGCCGCATCGCGCCGTCGCTCGGCGGCGATCAGCGCCAGCGCCGTGGTCGGATCGGCGGCCACCTCCGCCGAGCGCAAGGTGGCGAGCACGTTGTTGGGATCGACACCCACGCACGCCGCGGTGCCGAGCGGCTGCACCGGTGCCAGGTCGACCGCGTCGAAGTCGCTCGCCGCCGCGAACGCCACCGCGTCCAGCGCGTGCATCCGCCGCGCGTCGGCGCTCGACGGCTGGAGCAACGGCTGGCGCGCGAGCTGGTCGCGCACCGCGGTGAAGCTTCGCGCCCGTCCCCGGCGCCGGAACGCGTGGAGCAGCAGCGTGTTCAGGTCCGAACCGGGAACCAGCTCGGCGAGCAGCCGGTCGAGGGGCTCGCCGGGGAAACGCGCCCCGGCGCGCTTCGCGGCGCGCGCCGCGAGGGCGGCGGTGGTGTCGGTCGGATCGGCCTGCGGGGACGGCGCTTCGGGATCGAGCTCGGTCATGACGGGCGCGCGGTCGGAGGTCGAAACGCGCCAGCAAAACCGAGCACCAGCGCCGCCACCAAGCCGGCGGTGGCGCCGGCGCGCAGCGGTCCCGCCGTGGGCGAGCGCAGCTCCACCGGGTCGACCAGCCCCGTGGTCCACTCGAGCAGCGCATCGCGCTTGAGCCGGAACGAGGCCACCGCCACCTCGGCGTCGGCCCGGGCGTGGGCATCGCCCGCCTGCTCGGCCGCGTCGAAGCGCTCGAGGAGCACGGTCTCGAGGTTCTCGGCCTGCGCGAGCGCGTCGCCGAGCATCCCCTGGGCGCGATCGCGCGCGGGGGCGAGGGTCGCGGCCACGAGCCGACGCGCGGTGTCGGCGTCGGCGGCGCGCGCCTCCACCACCACCTCGTTCCAGTGAGCGCCCAGCCGCACCGAGATCGCGGCGGCGCCGGCGGTGCCGGCCTGCTCGGCGTCGCCCGCCACCTCCGCCCGGACCTTGTCGACGTCGAGCAGCGGCACACCGTCGAGCACCGGCACCCGCACCGCGCCACGCGCGACCACCCCCGGTGCCAGCACGCGTCCCGCGCCGAACGCCACCGCCGCCGCAAGCGCCCCCGCGCAGAGCCCGCCCACGAGCGCCGCCGCGATCCCGCTCGCTCGCCCCGCCATCCCTGTCACCAGTCCGCGCATGATCGATCACCGCCGCCGCGGATTGAACCACCCGGGCGGGCCCGGCACCAAGGCGCCGCGCGCGCTCGATCCACTTCGCTGCGGGCGCCCCGGAATCGCCGCGCAGCCGGTTGACACGCTTCCGCGCCGATCAATATCTTCGGGCGGTTCTGTCACGGTTCCTTCCCCGGTAGCTCAGTCGGCAGAGCGGGTGGCTGTTAACCACCATGTCGGCGGTTCGAATCCGTCCCGGGGAGCCAGTATTGCGAAGTCGGCCTTCTGACGGCCCGCGCTGCAGGATCTCACCGTCGGCGTGGGCGACAGCCGCGCGGGAATCCGAACAGCACTTCGATCCCCAGGGCATGCGTCACGACCTCGCGCCGCAAGCTCTGGCTGCGGAAGGCCGTCGACGTCCGCGCTCCAGCCCGGAATGCAGGCGGCAGAGCCTCGCGCCGTTGGGGCTTGCCCGCGCTGCCACGGTGCGAGCCTGCTCGTCGCCGTAACTCGGCTGGGTACCGATCCGGAGAGTAACGACCTCAGGTGATCGCTCGCCTGACCGCGCAGTATCTCTCTTCTCTGACAAACCGAAGCGATGGAAACAGCGTTGCCGGTGTCGGGGGTCGAGCGGCGCAACCGACGACCGATACTGGAAACATTTCTCCACCGCGCCGCAAGCCGGGCACGCCTGCGGAACGACGAATCGCCTTTGCCGCCCGCAATTTGTATGACCGAGTGGTCTCGGGTCTCCGCTTGCATGGGTCTTGCACTGAGCTCAGTTCGAACGACGCACGAACGTCGGGAGGGCAGGGGGTTCATGGCAAACGAACGCGACAGCTTCAGCAACGTTCACGACCCGTCTCGGGTACATGCCTGTGTCCGAGTTCCGAGGCCCCGCGTCGGGGGGCGAGCAACGTCGATCTCGCCTCACTTCCGCGGCGAGAAGGCAGCGCCGCTTCGGCGGCGAGGACCCGCGGCGCTGGGACGCTGGCTCACGGTCTTATGCCTGACCAGTTGCACGGCCCCACTGACCGTCGATCGCATCGACGACGACTCGACCGCCACCGCCTGCGTCGAAGGGTCCCCAACGACTGTTCGCTACGCGGAGCGATCCTCGCGGCCAATCGCACAGCGGGCCTGCAGACGATCACGGTGCCCTTGCCGTACGAGATCACCATCGCCGGACCCGGACGAGGACGACGGCGAAACGGGTGACTTGGACGTGACCGACGACTCCTGGTGCTCGAAGGCGCCTCTCCCACCACGGATCCCCCCCGGTGCCGACGAGCGGCCCCAGCTCTACAACGCGGTTCGTGACGATCGAGTGCTGCACGTCGATCCACTCGGCGCGGGTATTTCGGCAGTGGTACGAAACTTCGGAATCTCCCTGGCTATGGCGGGTTGACGCCGCTCCCCAACGGCAGCGCCGTGTGCTAACACGGGCGGGGTGCTCGTCATCGAGCAGGCGTCGTTCCTGGGTCCAACGTCCAGCTTCTTCCCCACCTCCCTGGCGGGCGGCTGCATCTGGAACACAGGTGATCTTCAGGTGAGCGACTCGTCGTTCCAGGGGTGCGTAGCGCTGCGGGCGGCGCTATCGCCAACGGCGATCCTGTCGCGCCATCCCGGGTGGCACGGTGGCGATCGAGCGCGCCGATTTCCTGGCCAACGTTGCCGGGACGCCTCTGGGAAACCCGGCCTTCGTCGGCGATGTCCACGGCGGCGCGCTGCTGAACGCCCAGGGCGGCACGATGCTCGTGGCTCAGACGTCGCTCATCCAGAACTTCGTCGGCGTCACCGGCGCACTGAGCTACGCACGCAGTGGCGGCGGCATCGCCAATTGGGGAGATCTTCTGGTCCGGGAAAGCCTCGTGGCGCACGGCGGAATCGGCGGTGCATCGGTTCAGGTCTGCTCATACCCCGGCGCCGGCGGCGGGATCTACAACTCGGGAACCCTCGGCCTGCTCAATGCCACCGTGACCGGCAACACGGTCGGCTGCATCCTTTCGGGCATCGAGCCGAACGGTGTACACACGGAGGGCCCCGCGGCGCTCCAGCATGTCACGCTCGTCGACGACGACCTTGTGACCACCGGCGTGCCCGTCGAGCTCGCCAACACCCTCTTCGACGGCGCTTCCTGCATTGGCGGGAACTTCGTATCCGGGGGTGGAAACCTCGAGGCCGGAGCCGATACGTGCGGGCTCGACGGCCCGAGCGACCAGCCGACCGCCGCCGAACCTCGACTGGGTCCACTCGACGAGAACGGTGGGCCCACGCAGACCTTCCCGCTACTCGTGGGCAGCCCGGCCCGCGATGCCGGGTTCGCCGCCGCTTGCTCCACGATCGATCAGCGCGGGGCGAACCGCGATGACGGCCGCTGTGACATCGGGTCCTTCGAGCACCGGCCGGGCGATCCCTGACGCCGCGCTGCTCCGTGGATCGTCGCCCACGGACTCCTGTGGTCCGTATTCGTCTCAGACCCGCTTCTGCCGTAGACGCTTCACGAGCTTCCGCCGGCCCTGCGTGAGCCGACGGCCCGGGTCAGGTATCGTCGACCGAGGAGGAGACTCGCCACATGCGCTACTTCGCCGCCGCCGCCCTCGCCGTGCTCGCCACGGCGGATCCCTGCACCCCTCCACCACCCCCGGAGGTTCCGGAGACCTTCTTCGTGTCACCGTCGGGATCCGATCAGAGCCCGGGATCCGAGAGCGCGCCGTTCGCGACCCTCAAGTACGCCCTCACCAGGCTCGGCCCCGGCGACGTGCTGAACGTGCGCGACGGCACGTACTACGAGCAGGTCCGGCAGGTGGCGGTCCGGGACGGCACGGCCGCGGCCCGGATCGTGGTGCGCGCCCACCCCGGCGAGCACCCGGTTCTCTACGGGCTCTTCTGGCTGACGGCGGCGAACTACTGGACCGTGCAGGGCCTCGACATCCGGTGGGACACGGACGAGGTCTCGGGACCGCTCGACCAGTCCTACGAGCTGCTCAAGATGGTGAATGGCATCGGCTGGGAGGTGCTCGACAACGAGATCTCGGGCGCACTCTCCTTCGGCGGCCTATCGGTGGCCGGCACCAGCGACGCGCCAGGCGAGCCCAGCGACTGGCGCGTCGCGGGCAACTGCATCCACGACATCTTCCAGGGCCCCGATCCCCAGTACCAGGCGCACGGCGCCTACCTGAACACCGGTCTCTACGCGGGCTCCGGCGTCTTCGAGGACAACCTCGTCTACGACACGCCGGCCGGCAGCTCGGTGAAGATCGGCTGGAAGGACTGGGAGATCTCCGGGACGGTCAACGTGACCCTCCGTCACAACACGCTGGTGGACGGACGCAACGTCGTGATGATCGTCGGCAACACGTTCCCGGGCGCGGGATCGAGCAACATCCAGGTCGAGAGCAACGTCCTGGTCGAGGCGCTCGGCGACAACTACGGCGTGGTGCGAGGTGTGAACGTCAACAACTCCACCAACGTGGCGAGCGACAACGCGTGGCACGACGCCCAGGAAACCGAGATGATCATCGACTACCCCGACAGCATCCTCGGTGGCGTCGTCGATGGCGGTGGAAACACCCGGATCGAGCGCGGGTTCGACGCCGAGGGCGTGTGCTCCGGCTATCACCCGACCGATCCCCGGGCCGCTGGTCTGGGGGCGGCGCTGGTGAGGACGACCGCGGACTTCGGCGCCGAGCGGACGCCGCCCCTGCCGTCCGCGACGTCCGCGGAGCCGTAGGGCAAGGGCCGAGCCCGAGCTCTCGCCGTTCCAGGACGCCACACCGGCGTGCCGGGTGGCGCCACGGGCCACGCGAAGTGACGAAGGCCTCCCGTTGACCGGGCCTGCGATCCCCGTTCGAATGGGTCCGAGCGAGGCGGATCGCCACGGGTGCGGCGAGCCCGGCGGCGAAGGCGAGGGACGATGCCACGAGAGACCATCGTGTTCGCGGCGGAGACGCTCAACCTCGCCGAGGTCACGCGCATGGTGGAGATCGCCAAGGTCGCGCGCCGGTCGTTCGAGCCCGTCTTCCTGAGCTACGACGGCGCGGGGCGCAACCACGCGCACATCGAGCGGCACGGGTTCCGGGTGGTTCGCCTCGAGCCGCAGCTCGACGAGGCCGCGGTCGAGCGGTTCTGGAAGGCCGACCGGATGGAGTCCTGGACGGAGGACTTCTTCTCCGCGGCGGACCTGGCGCGGCGCGTCGAGTCCGAGCTCGCGCTCTACGGCGCGCTGCGGCCGGTCGCGGTGGTCACCGGGTTCTGCCTCTCCGTGGTGGTCTCGGCGCGCGCGGCGAAAGTGCCGCTGGTGTGGGTCGCGCAGAGCACCTGGCTCGACGAGTACAGCCGGCGCTTCGCCGGGTGGCCGGACTTCGCCGACTGGGCTCCCCTCCGCGCGCTGCCAGAGAGAACCCGAAATGCCCTGGCGCGCCGGCTCGTCCCCTTCGGCTACGCGATGTGGGCGCGCGGCCTCAACCGGGTGGGACGCCGCTACGGACTCCCGCGCCTCGCGGGATCGAGGATGTTCGAGGGCGATCACACGCTCTTCGCCGAGCCCGAGGGCTTCTCCGAGGTCGGCATTCCGGCCCGCCTCGCGGGGCGGGCGGCCTTCATCGGGCCGCTGCTCGGGGCACTCGACCTGCCGGTGCCCGCGGAGATCGAGCGCCTGCCGCGGGATCGGCCGATCGTCTACTTCGCGATGGGGAGCTCGGGCATCGAGCGGGTGGTGGCCGAGACGCTCCAGGCGTTCGGCGGGCAGCCGTTCCGGGTGATCGCGCCGGTGGCGAATCTGCTCGAGGGCGGCCCACCCGCCCCGCCCAACGTCGTCGTGACCGGCTGGATCCCGGCGGAGAAGGTCAACCCGCTGGCGCAGGTGTCGGTGCTCCACGGCGGCATCGGCACGTTGCTCACGGCCTGCCAGGCAGGGACGCCGATCGTCGGGATCCCCAACGGAAACCCCGAGCAGGAGTGGAACCTCGGCGCCCTGGTCCGCAAGGGCTTCGCCGTCCACCTCCACAAGAACCGGCTCACCCCGGCGGCGATCGTCGACGCGGTGAAGCGGCTCCTCGCGGACACCGAGGCCCAGCGCCGCGCGCGGGACTTCGCGAGCGTCTGCCGCTCGTGGAACGGCCCCGAGAACGCCGCGGCCTACCTGGGGAAACACCTCGCGCCCAGGCTGTGAATCGTTCGGTCTGGGTCGCTCACGGAAGCCGCCTGGGCCCGGCGACGGGGGATGGGGCCTCCATCGCTACGTCGCTTTTCGTAGCGCGGGGGGCTCCGTCCCCCCGCGGCGCTTCGCGGCCGCGCGCAGCGTCTGCCACCAGCGCACGAAGCCGACGAAGGTCGCCCACGCTCCGCCCAGCCCCACCGGGATCAGCGGCGCGTACGATCGCCAGTCGCACGCGCAGACCCGCCGCGCGCGCCGCGGCGATCTCGCCGTCGAGCATCGCCCCGAGCCGCGGCATGGCCGCGAGCGGGGCGAAGCGGAGCCGCCCGATCGGCGTCTCCCACTCGTTGTCGAGAAACGGCTCCCGATCGCCGAAGACGCCCTCGCCGAGGGTGGCCTGGCCCTGGCTCGGTTCCTGCACGGCCGCGGTCACGGCGGCTCCGCCGATCGCGCCGAGTGCGACCGTGATCCAGATCGCCACGATGCGTCGCACCGCGACAGCCGACCGATGGTGGCGACTCACGCCGTGGGACCGCGCCAGCCAGCCGTGCGTTCGAGGGCGCTCGCCAGCGCCGCTTGCTGACGGAGCAGCACCGGCAGCGACGCCGGATCGATCCCGGTCCACGGCGCGCTCGCGAGGTGACGCAGCTCACGCGCCTCCACCCACACGGACCCGGTCACCCCGGGTGTGTCGAAGAACGCCGTGACGGCGGCGCGCGTGGCCGGGTCGAGCCAGCCCTCGCGAACGGGATCGCCGTCCTGGCGCACCAGGAACCGGGCGTCGAAGGTCTCGTCACCGGTGGCGAGCGGCGCCGCGCCGAAGATCGACGGCAGTCGCCCGGGCACGATCTCGAGCTGGTGCAGCTCCCAGCGGCTGCCCGCCAGCGGTGTGGACGTGATCAGGAGGTAGCCGGTGGGGCCGCGGTAGCTCGAGCCGCCGCCGCTTCCCCTGACCCTGAGCTCGCGGCGCACCTCGAAGCGCCTACCGTCGGCCTCGATCGCGAACCACTCGGTGAACTCGTCCCGGCGCGTGGTGGGCGCGCCCGCGGCGTCCGCCAGCGCCGCGAACTTCGCGGTGTAGCGCCGCCGGGTCAGCGAGGGCGAGACGAACATGACGACCGCCGTGAAGGCGAACAGCACCATTCCGATCTGGGCCCAGAGCGGAGCCGCCAGGAACCCGCTGGATACGTCTTCCCACATGGCGCGCAGTCTAAGCGTCCCCGACCGCTGATCTCCAACCGCCCAGCAGCCGCCACGGCGCACGCCGGGGCCGGTCTGGCAAGGCGGCGCGCCCACCTACCGGGGCCAGGCACCAGGCGAGGCGCACGGGCCCGCAGCCGGGTGCCGTGCTCACCTCGGAGGAACATG
The DNA here is from genome assembly GCA_016713535.1 of Deltaproteobacteria bacterium. GTDB lineage: Bacteria > JADJOY01 > JADJOY01 > JADJOY01 > JADJOY01 > JADJOY01. The sequence goes on along the minus strand of JADJOY010000001.1, from coordinate 240,891 downwards.
AAGGCACTCGCCCGACCAACCACCCTCGCGCTACGTGGCGTCCTGAAGGACGAGACCGAAGTCACGGAGCCCGCGACGACCGTCGCTCGAGCTGGACCGCGATCGATCGAGCAACACTTACCGCCCCCGGCGTGAGAGAGTTACGAGTTGCAGCCGACACCTTCGGACCAGGGGGCCCCACGTGAGACCGACGAGAATGCTGAGAGCGATTGGAGTGCTGGCCATCGTTGCGACCCTGTGGGGCTGGCGCGCGCTGGCGTGGGCGGCTGCCACCGAGAGTCCCTCCCTCGGCGGTGCGATCGACAGGACGGTGCTGCCGGTCCCAGAGCCGAGCTACCCGCCGATCACGGAGCTCGATGCGCGCAACGTGACGGCGCCGCCACGGTTCGAGGTCAGAGCGCCCGAAGGCGCGCCCAACGTCCTCATCGTCCTCATCGACGACATGGGCTTCGGCATGCCGAGCGCCTTCGGCGGTCCGATCCACATGCCGACGGTCGATCGGCTGGCGGACGCGGGGCTGCGCTTCAACCAGTTCCACACGACGGCGGTCTGCTCGCCGACCCGGACCGCGCTGCTCAGCGGCCGCAACCATCACATGAACAACATGGGCGGGATCACCGAGACGGCCACGGCCTTCCCGGGCAACACGGGCAAGCGCCCGAACAACGTGGCTCCGCTCGCCGAGATGCTGCGCCTCAACGGTTACAGCACGGGCTTCTTCGGCAAGAACCACGAGACCGCGCCGTGGGAGGTCAGCCCGTCGGGTCCCACCGACCGGTGGCCGACACGATCCGGCTTCGACGAGTTCTACGGCTTCTTCGGCGGCGAGACGAACCAGTGGGCGCCGTACCTCTACCACGGCATGAACCCGGTCGAGATCCCGCGCGACCCGAACTACCACTTCATGGTGGACATGACGGACAAGGCGATCTCCTGGATGCAGTTCCAGAAGGCGCTGACGCCGGAGAAGCCGTTCTTCATGTACTTCGCGCCCGGCGCCACCCACGCGCCACACCACGTGCCCAAGGAGTGGATCGCCAAGAACAAGGGCAAGTTCGACCAGGGCTGGGACGTGATGCGGGAGGAAACCCTCGCCCGCCAGATCAAGCTCGGAGTGGTCCCGCCGGGGACGAAGCTCGCCCCCAAGCCCGAGGCGATCAAGGACTGGGACGAGCTGAGCGCCGACGAGAAGAAGCTCTTCGCCCGCCAGATGGAGATCTACGCGGCCTTCGGCGAGCACACCGACACCGAGATCGGCCGCCTGGTCAAGGCCATCGAGGGCACCGGCCAGCTCGACAACACCATGCTGGTCTTCGTCTACGGCGACAACGGCACCAGCGCCGAGGGCGGCCGCAACGGCATGTTCAGCGAGATGACCTACTTCAACGGCGTCCAGGAGACGGTCGCCGACATCCTCAAGCACTACGACGAGCTGGGCGGGCCGATGTCGTATCCCCACATGGCCGCGGGCTGGGCGGTCGCGGGCGATGCGCCCTTTGCGTGGACCAAGCAGGTGGCGTCCAACTTCGGCGGCACGCGTAACGGCATGGTGATCCACTGGCCCAAGCGCGTGACGGCGAAGGGCGAGGTGCGCTCGCAGTTCCACCACGTCATCGACGTGGCCCCCACGGTCCTCGAGGCGGCGGGCCTCCCCGAGCCGAAGGTCGTCAACGGCACGCCACAGACGCCGATCGAGGGCGTCAGCATGGCGTACACCTTCGACGAACCCGCCGCCGCCGGCCGGCACACGGTCCAGTACTTCGAGATGTTCGGCAACCGCGCGATCTACGCCGACGGCTGGTTCGCGGGCACGCTCCACCGTGCGCCGTGGGAGTTCACGCCGCGCGCCGCGCTGCTCGACGACAAGTGGGAGCTCTACGACACCACCAAGGACTTCAGCCTCTGCACGGACCTGGCGGCGGAGAACCCGGCGAAGCTCAAGGAGCTGCAGGACCTCTTCCTGAAAGAGGCCGTGAAGCACCGCGTGCTGCCCATCGACGATCGGGTGGTCGAGCGGGTCAACGCCAAGCTCGCCGGGCGACCGGACCTCATGGGCGACCGCACCTCGCTCACGCTCCACTCCGGGATGAAGGGGATGTCGGAGAACGTGTTCCTCAACATCAAGAACCGCTCGCTCACGATCACCGCCGACGTCGAGATCCCCAAGGGCGGCGCGGAGGGCGTGGTCATCGCGCAGGGCGGCCGCTTCGGCGGCTGGAGCCTCTACCTGAAGGGCGGGAAGCCCGCGTACGTCTACAACTTCATCGGTCTCGAGCGGTACACGGTCGCCGCGCCGCGCGCCGTTCGGGCAGGCAAGGCGACGATCCGCCTCGAGTTCGCGTATGACGGCGGCGGACTGGGCAAGGGCGGGGTCGCGACCCTGTTCGTCGACGACGAGAAGGTGGCCGAGGGCCGGATCGCACGCACCCAGCCGATCATCTTCTCCGCCGACGAGACCGCGGACGTCGGCGAGGACGACGCCACACCGGTGACGGAGGCGTACAAGTCCTACGACAACAAGTTCACCGGCAAGATCCGTCGGGTCGTGGTCGACGTGAAGCCGATGGGCGCGGGCGAGAAAGCCGAGGCGAACGCGGCGAACACGAGCGCGGCTGCAAAGGAGCAGGCGGCGAACTGAGCGCGGTGCGATCTCGAGATCCTGACACCCGGTGTGTGTCTTGCGGATCGGCGAGAACCCCGGCGACGACGACTGGACCAACACGGGCCCCCAGGACCGTATCGAGGCCGTCTGGGAGCTGACTCTCGCCTGCTTCGTGTGCAACGTGGACGGGCCCGAGACCTCGGAGATCTGATCGCCGCGTGTAACGCGCACGACGTTGAGTTCCGCGCCGTGGGTGCACACGCACTCTCGGCGCGCGGACGCGTTCGCGCGACGAACGTCCTCGCCCGTCTCGACCCAGCGACGACTCTGGTGGATCTTCCGTTCCCTGGATCGTACCGCCCGGGTGGAGCGCTGAATCGTGCGGGGTGGGATCCTGCCGAGGGGGTACAAGCCCATGGACGCACGCCGGAGCAGACCGGCGACGCCTCCGGCGATCGTCTCCTTTCGGGTCGTGGCGCTCGCCGTAGGCCCGACTGGCTGCGACGGCGACATGGTGTTGGTACCAGCCGGAGAGTTCACGATGGGGTCGGGCCTGCACGCCGACGAGCCGCCGCACACCGTGTACCTCGACGACGACTGGACCCGACCGAGCGCGCGCCCCGAGGCATCGCAACCGGAAGATCCACGCGCAGCACCCACACGTACGAGCCCACGGCGGTATAGTCGAGCCATGCGGCCCGAGACGGCTCCTAGGCAGATCTCGACCCGGATCGTGCGCAGCGGTGCGCTGAGCGCCGAGAACGACGACTGGCCGGATACGAGCCCCGAGGAACGCATCGAGGCCGTCTGGGACCTCACGCTCGCCTGCCTGGGGTGGAGCGCGGACGAACCCGGTGAACCGAGACTTCAGAGATCTCATAGCCGCGTTCAACGCCAGCGGCGTTGAGTTCATCGTCGTCGGCGCGCATGCGCTCGCGGCGCACGGCCACGTTCGAGCGACGAGGTCATGGTCGAACATCGTCACCTGACGCAGCGCACCGGGGTCTCGTCTTGATCGTTCCGGGCACGAGGAACTCGTGGATCGCACGACGGGTTCTCCGCACGTTCACCTGGATCGCCTGCGTCTTCGGTTTCGGAACCGGGTGCACCTCGATCACGGCCGTCACCCCCGATCCAGCCCTCGCGGGCACGATCGTCACGATCAGCGGCGCTGGGTTCGGTCCCTCGGCCGGCATCGTGACCTATGACGATGCGCCGATCGCCGTGCTGACGTGGTCCGACACGGAGATCACCGCGACACTGCCCGCGTCCAAGCCGGACGGCCAATACACGTTGGCGGTGACCGGACCCGGAGGGGTCGTTTCGACCCGCCACACCTTGACGAGCTACCCCGGAACGTTTCAGCGACGATTTCCCTGCGGTACGGGCGAGCTCGAGTATTTCGTCTCGGTCCGGCAGACCGCCGACCAGGGTTTCCTCCTGATCGGCAACCTCGTCGACCAGATCCACCTCGGGTCGCACGTCCTCGTGGTGAAGACCGACGCCCTCGGGATCGCTCAGTGGACGCGAACTCTCTCGACCCAGGGAGACCGCGCCGCATCTGGCGACCGGACTACGGACGGTGGCTTCGTCGTCGCGGGGTACGCACCCGACTCGTTCGGTTCGGGTGGAGTCTCCGACGGCGTGGTGATGAAGCTCGATGCCGCAGGGAACTCCCTGTGGCGGAGGGTCCTCGGCGCGGGGGGCTACGACGAGCTCACCTCGATCCGCAGCACGGCCGACGATGGCTTCATCGTCGCGGGCGACACCAGCTCCTACGGCTACTACGACTGGGACGCGTACCTGGCGAGGATGAACGGAGACGGCGATGTGGTGTGGGAGAAGCACTTCGGGGGGTCCGGACAGCAAACGCTGAGCGCCGTAGCCGTGACCGCGGGTGGGGAAATCATCACCGCGGGATCGACGTCTCCCACCTCGAGCCAGACGCACGCCTTCCTGGTCAAGACGGACTCGGCGGGAACCCTCCTGTGGCAGCACGACTTCGACGACGGACGAGCGCTCAACCTGCTCGCTGTCGAGGAGGCATCCGACGGTGGCTACGTCGCCGCCGGGAGCACGTCGTCGCCAGACGGGGCCGTCGACGCCTACGTCGTGAAGACGGATTCATCCGGCCAACCCCTGTGGGAGCGGGCCTTGGGTGGCGCTGGCCCGAATCGCTTCGGCACGATCGTGCCGACCGCGGACGGTGGTTTCACGCTCGCAGGCGAGACTCGCTCGGCCACGCTGGTGGACTACGACGCATACCTCGTGAGGCTCGACGGCACCGGAAACGTGCTGTGGGAGCGTCAGTTCGGTGGCAGTGGGGACGATACGGCGGACGACTTGCAGCCGGCACTCGATGGTGGATGGGTCATGGCCGGACGCACGGGCTCGTTCGGTGCCGCTTCTGGCGACGGGTACCTGGTGAAGACGGACTCGGCCGGCAACGCGCCCGAGCAGCCGTGAAGTACGAGGCGGGCCTACGTCAGCTTCCCCGGCCTCGATGAGACGATCGCGGAAGGGGTCGGGAGTTCGGTCGTGCCTCGGTTGCGAGGCACCATCCGGACCATCGATCCGACGGATCGAGGCACCCGGCTTACCGTTTCGCACGCCGATCAGCCGGCGGCCGTCCTGTCTCGCGAGCACCTGATCGCGAACAAGCGCGCATCCGGTCGAATGCAGGACCTCGCCGACATCGAACGCCTCGAGGGCGTCGGTCGGACCGGCGCGTGAGCCGCTCCGGAGAAGGCTTCGGCACCTGAGCCCGGGCGCCGAACGGCGGTGGCGCGGAGCGCGCTCGGCGCTCGCCAGCTTGCTGCGGTCGCTCCCGGTCGCGCTCCTCGCGGCGGGGCTCGTGCTGCTCGGGCCGCGGGCGGCGCGCGCGGACGGGATCGGGTTCGAGTACCTGCTCGCGTTCGGCGCCGGGGTGCTGATCCCCGTGCTCGTGTTCGTCACGGTGGTCGAGACCTGGGTGATGGCGCGCGCGCTCGGTGCTCCGTGGCGCGAGGTGTGGCGCGTCGCGCGCGATGCGAACCTCTGGTCCGGGCTCGCCGGGTTCCCGGTGAGCGTGGCGAACGCGTCGCTCGGCGCGCTCTTGCCGGACGACCTGCACGGCTACTTCGCGCGCCTGCCGTGGGTGTCGGCGCTCGGCTACGGGACCCAGCTCGCCGCCACGCTCGTCGTGGAGGGGCTCTACTGGCGCCGCGCCCAGCCGGTCCGGGGGCGGCCGCGAGCGCGCTGGCTGAGGGGCGTGCTGCTCGCGAACCTCGCCACCTACGGCGTGCTCGCGCCCCTTCACTACTGGATCTCCCGGCCCGGGGTGCGCGGGATCGCGCGCTTCGAGCGAACCGCCTCCTGGGCGGCGAGCCCCGCTACCACGATCTACTTCGTGCGGGGTGCGGATCGACACCTCGTGCGGGTCCGGTCCGACGGCAGCGGGCTCGTCGAGCTGACGAAGGAGGCGGTCGCCGACTACCGCATCTCCGCCGACGAGCGGCACGCCTGGGTGAAGGCGGACGCCGGCGCGAAGGCGCAGGAGCTCGCCCTCGACTCCGACGGCGCCCTCTCCCGCTCCGCTCTCCCGGCGGAGAACGGCGAGCCGCCCGGCGCTCGCTACGGCCCGACGGATGCGCAGGAGGCGCGGCTCGGCACCGTGGTGGCGCGCGCGGAGCTCGGGCTCGGCAACCGGCTGACCGTGCACGACGGCAAGGACGAGCTCGTCCTCCTCGCCCCCAGCACGGGCTTCTTTCTTCGTGCGGGCGCCCCGTGGGCGTGGCGGCCCTCCATCCTCTCGAATGGCCGCGAGGTGCTGTTCGCGTGGGGGAGCGGGCTCTACCTCCTCGACCTCGACGAGCGCCGGGTCGGACTCGTCGTCGCGGGGGGTGAGCGCCGCACCGGCAGCTCCTACACCGTCGTCCAGGACGCGTTCCGCACCGATCGTCCGCTGTGAGCCGGCGGAATGCCGATCTTTTTTCGCTCGGGCGGACTCATAGCTCTTCTCTATCGGATTCATTCGAACGATCAATTGGACGGATCGAGACACCGGGCGTACCGTTCCGCTCGCCATCGGACGGCGATCCCTTCACGTCGACCGAGACACTCAGGCTCGACCCACTCAACGAGGAAAGGAACCACCCATGAAACGAAAGCGAACCACCTCCCTCGCCGTGCTCGCGGCGCTCGCCGCGCTCTCGGTCGTGCCGCCCACGGCGCGCGCCGAGAGCAGCCCGCAGTCACCCAAGTTCTGGTGGCCCGATCAGCTCGATCTCTCGCCGCTTCGCCAGCACGCCGTGGAGTCGAACCCGCTCGGCGCCGAGTTCGACTACGCCGCGGCCTTCGCCACCCTCGACCTCGAGGCGGTGAAGAAGGAGATCGACCAGGCGCTCACCACCTCGCAGGACTGGTGGCCCGCGGACTACGGCAACTACGGCCCGTTCTTCATCCGCATGGCCTGGCACAGCGCCGGCACCTACCGCCTCGGCGACGGCCGCGGCGGCGCGGACGGCGGCCAGCAGCGCTTCGACCCGCTCAATAGCTGGCCGGACAACGCCAACCTCGACAAGGCGCGCCGCCTGCTCTGGCCCATCAAGCAGAAGTACGGTCAGAAGATCTCGTGGGGCGACCTCATGGTGCTCGCCGGCAACGTCGCCCTCGAGAACATGGGCTTCGAGACCATCGGCTTCGCCGGCGGCCGTCCCGACCAGTGGGAGCCCGACCTCGTCTACTGGGGTCCCGAGAAGAAGTTCCTCGGCGACGAGCGCTACTCGGGCGATCGCAAGCTCGCCAACCCGCTCGCCGCGGTGCAGATGGGCCTCATCTACGTGAACCCCGAGGGCCCGGGCGGCAAACCCGATCCGCTCGCGGCCGCCAAGGACATCCGCGACACCTTCGGGCGCATGGCGATGAACGACGAGGAGACCGTGGCGCTGATCGCCGGCGGGCACAGCTTCGGCAAGGCCCACGGCGCCCACCCGCCGGACAAATGCGTCGGCGCCGAGCCCGCGGCCGCGGGCGTCGAGGCGCAGGGCCTCGGCTGGACGAGCAAGTGCGGCACCGGCAAGGGCGCGGACGCCGTGACCAGCGGGCTCGAGGGTGCGTGGTCGGTCAACCCGGTCGCCTTCACGTCGAGCTACCTCGACAACCTCATGACCTTCGAGTGGGTGCAGTCGAAGAGCCCGGCCGGCGCCACCCAGTGGATTCCCGCCAAGGGCCAGGGCGAGGGTCTCGTCCCGGACGCGCACGACCCGACCAAGCGCCACGCGCCGATCATGTTCACCACCGACCTGGCGCTCAAGGAGGATCCCGCGTATCGCAAGATCGTCACGCGCTTCCGGGAGAAGCCGGAGGAGTTCAAGGTCGCGTTCGCGAAGGCGTGGTTCAAGCTCACCCACCGCGACATGGGTCCGCGCACCCGCTACCTCGGCGCCGACGCACCGAAGGAGGTCTTCGTGTGGGAGGACCCGCTCCCCGCGGTCGACCACCCGCTCATCGACGCCAACGACGCCGCGGCGCTCGAGGCAAAGATCCTGGCCTCCGGCCTGACGGTGCCGCAGCTCGTGCGCACCACGTGGTCGAGCGCGTCGTCGTTTCGCGGCACGGACATGCGCGGTGGTGCCAACGGCGCGCGCGTGCGCCTGGCGCCACAGAAGGACTGGGCGGCCAACTCGCCGGGCGAGCTCGCCACGGTGCTCGCCAAGCTCGAAGCGATCCGCAAGGACTTCAACAAGAGCCTGAGCGGCGGCAAGGAGGTCTCGCTCGCCGACGTGATCGTGCTGGCCGGCAACGCCGCGATCGAGAAGGCGGCGAAGGACGCGGGCTTCGACGTGCAGGTGCCGTTCACGCCGGGGCGCGCCGACGCCACCCAGGAGCAGACCGACGTGAGCACGTTCGCCGTGCTCGAGCCCACGGCTGACGGCTTCCGCAACTACTACGCCGCCGGGCAGGCGACCTCGCCGGCGGAGCTGCTGATCGACAAGGCGAACCGCCTGACGCTCACGGTGCCGGAGATGACGGTGCTGGTGGGCGGACTGCGGGTCCTCGACGCCAACACCGGCGGCGCCGCGCACGGCGTCTTCACCAGCAAGCCGGGCACGCTCACCAACGACTTCTTCGTGAACCTGCTCGACATGAGCAACGCGTGGTCGAAGGCCAAGGCCGAGGGCCTCTACGAGGGCCGTGATCGCAAGAGCGGCGCCGCGAAGTGGACGGCGACGCCCGTCGATCTGGTGTTCGGCTCGAACGCCGAGCTGCGCGCCGTGGCCGAGGTCTACGCCCAGGCCGACGGCCGGGAGCGCTTCGTCCACGACTTCGTGAAGGCGTGGGCCAAGGTCACCAACCTCGACCGCTTCGACCTCGCCAAGAAGTGAGTCGGGCCCTGCGGCCCTGCTGAGGTAGCACCCCTCCTCGCCCTCGCGGCGGGGAGGGGCGCTCTCTCTCGCGCACGCGCTGCGGTAGTCTCGCGGGCGGCGTGCTCCCGCCGGCCGCGGCGCGAGCGGGCCTGAACACCCGAGTCTGCTCTCGAGAGGGAACCCTCGTGACCGAATCCCGCCCCACCCCCACCGTCCGGCTCTTCAACATGGTGGTCTTCATCGCGCTGATGACCGGCCTCCCCATCTGGGTGTGGTACGGGCTGATCTCGGTGACGCGCTTCGACGGCGCGCTCACCTGGCCGAGCGACGGGTTCTGGTCTCACGTCCAGGGGCCGAGCTGGAAGGGCGCCGCGTTCTACGTGTGCTGGCTCGCGCTCCAGGCCGCGCTCTACCGCTTGCTGCCGGGCAAGCTCGAATACGGCCAGCCGCTGCCCGACGGCTCGCGCCTGCCGTACACGCTCAACGGGCTCAAGTCGTTCGTGATCACGATCGGCCTGTGGGCGCTGCTGCACGTGACCGGGCTGGTGCCCGGCGACTGGATCTACACCCACCTCGGCACGATCCTCGGCACCGCCAACTTCGTGGTGTTCGGGCTCTGCTTCTACGTCTACGTCCTCGGACGGCGCCAGGCGACCGCGGCCGAGCGCGATCTCAACCCCCTCGAGGCCTTCTTCCTGGGCGCGGCGCGCAACCCGCGCAACGGCCCCTTCGACTGGAAGTTCTTCTGCGAGTCGCGGCCCGGGCTCACGTTCTGGGTGGTGATCGCGCTGTCGTGCGCGGTGCACCAGCACCAGAGCTTCGGCGCCGTCACCAACTCCATGGTGCTCGCGTGCTTCTTCATCGTCCTCTACATCGCCGACTACTACGTCCACGAGGACGCGATCCTCACCACCTGGGACATCGTCCACGAGCCGTTCGGGTGGATGCTGTGCTGGGGCAGCCTGATCTACGTGCCGTTCTTCTACCCGCTCGCCGCGATCTGGCTCGCCGCGCACCCCTACTCGCTGCCCGGGTGGGCCGCGGTGCTCACCTTCGTGATCGGCGTCACGGGCTACGGGATCTTCCGCCAGTGCAACATCCAGAAGCACCGCTTCCGCCGCGATGCCACCACCCGGATCTGGGGGAAGGAGCCCACGTTCATCCAGACCCGCCACGGCACCAAGCTGCTCACGAGCGGCTGGTGGGGCGTCGCGAGCCACGCCAACTACCTGGGCGACCTGATGATGTCGCTCGCGATGGGGCTCACCGTCGGCCTCAACACGTTCTTCGGCTACGCGTACTTCGCCGCCTTCGTGATCCTGCTGATCCATCGCGACTGGCGCGACGACCGCCACTGCGCGCAGAAGTACGGCGACGACTGGAAGGCCTACCGCGAGCAGGTGCGCTGGCACATCGTGCCGGGGGTCTACTAGCCCGGGTCATCCACGAGCGTTCGTTGCGGATTCGATTCAAACCCGCTGTGGCGGGGGCCCGGAGGCCCCCGCCCTACGAAAACCTCGACGACGATCCGTCGTCGTAGCGACGGGGGCTCCGTCCCCCGTCGCAGGCCAGAATCGCGGGCGGACGTCCCGGCGGCCGTGCATCGTTCGCGAATGATCCGGGCGAGGAGCGCGTCGCGCTTCGCGCCGCGACAGGCTCCCAGCGCCGCGGCTCGTGAGGGTGTTACGGCCCCGCGCCGCGCGGATCCGCGGCGCAGGTGCGGTGCTGGAACCGGTCACCGGCGCGAACGGTCGCGCGCGGCGCACACCTCGCGGACACACTGGCGCAGCCAGCGGTGCGCCGGGTCCGCGCCGAGGCGCGGGTGCCAGAGCAGCGAGACCGTGATCCCGGGCACCTCGAACGGCAGCGCGAAGCTCTGCATCCCGGCGCGCAACGGGGCGGTGTGCCGCTCCGGAACCGTCGCGACCAGCTCGGTGGCCCGCGCGAGCGCCAGCGCGGTCGCGAACCCGCCGACCTCCACGGTGACCTCGCGCGCCAGTCCGAGCGGCTCCAGCGCGCGCTCGATCGGCCCCGGGTCGCGGGTGGGCCGCGACGCCACGACGTGCTCGGCGCCCGCGTAGCGCGCCGCCGTCATGCGCCCCCGCGCAAGGGCATGGTCGGCGCGCACGACGCCGACGAAGCGGTCGCGGAAGATCGCCTGCGCGATCACCTCGGGGCCTGTCGACCTGCCGACCACGCCGGTCTCGAGGTCCACGCTCCCCTCGCGCAGCGGCTCGCTCGCCTTGTCGGGCTTCTGCAGGAACCGCAGCCGGACCCTGGGCGCCTCGCGGCGCACCCGCGCGAGGATCTCCGGCCCGAACGTCTCGACGAAGCCCTCGCTGCTGCGCAGCGTGAACGTGCGCTCGAGCCTGGCGAGGTCGATCACCGCCGCGGGTCCGAGCACCGCCTCGGCGTCGCGCACCAGCGGACCGACGCGATCGCGGAGCTCGAGGGCGCGCGGCGTCGGCACCAGCGCCCGCCCTGCACGTGCGAGCAGCGGGTCGCCCGTGGCGGCCCGCAGCCGCGCGAGGGTGCGGCTCATCGCCGACGGGCTGAGCCGCAGCCGGCGCGCCGCCGCGGCCACGCTGCGCTCCTCGAGCAGCACCTCCAGCGCGACCAGCAGGTTGAGGTCGGGTGTCGCCACGGGCCCGACGGTAGCCTCGTGCATACATGGCGTCAAACGCACGGATGAAGTGCGTCACGTGCGTCTTCCGCCATCCCTGGAGTGGCCGTAGGTTGCGTCGCGTCGGCCCATCGCATCCCCGGGGCCGCCACCCACGGAGACACCGATGACACTCACTCGTTCCGACTCGAATCCCGACGACGACGCCGCGGCCCGCCCGCGGCGCGCGGCCCTCGCCGCCCTGGCACTCGCGATGCTGCTCTCGTCGCTCGGCACCAGCATCGCGAACGTCGCGCTCCCGACCTTGGCGCACGAGCTCGGCGCGCCGTTCCAGACGGTGCAGTGGATCGTGCTCGCCTACCTGCTCGCGGTGACGTCGACGGTGGTGGTGATCGGCCGGCTCGGCGACCGCCTCGGCCGCAGGCGGCTGCTCGTCGCCGGGCTCGTGACGTTCACGCTGGGCTCGGCGCTCAGCGGACTCGCTCCCGCCTTGTGGGTGGTGATCGTCGCGCGCGCGGTCCAGGGCCTCGGCGCCGCGGCCATGATGGCGCTCTCGGTCGCGCTCGTCGGTGACCTCGTCCCCCAGGCCGAGACCGGCCGCGCGATGGGGCTCCTCGGCACCACCTCGGCCGTCGGCACCGCACTCGGCCCGTCGCTGGGCGGCGTGTTGATCCACGCGCTGGGCTGGCGCTCGATCTTCCTGGTCAACGTGCCGCTCGCGCTCGCGGCCGCGTTCCTCGCGCAGCGTGCGCTCCCCGCGGACCCGAGCGGCCGGGCGGCACGCACGGGCACCGTCCCGTCCCGCTCCGCGCTCGCGGGCACGCTGCTGCTCGCGGCGACGCTCGCCGCGTACGGCCTGGCGACGACGCTCGGCCGGGGCCACCTCGGCGCGACCAACGGCGCGCTGCTGGCAGCGGCCGCGCTCGGCGCCGCGCTCTTCGTGCGGACCGAACGGCGCGCGGCCTCGCCGCTGATCCGCACCCGCGCGCTGCGTGAGCCGGCGCGCAGCGCGGGCCTCGCCGCGAGCGCGGTGGTCGCCACGGTGCTGATGGCGACGCTCGTCGTCGGCCCCTTCTATCTCTCGCGCGCCCTCGGCCTCGACGCGCGCGTGGTGGGGCTCGTCATGTCGGCCGGTCCCGCGGTCGCGGCGCTCACCGCCGCGCCGGCCGGGCGGCTCGTGGATCGCTACGGCACCCGCCGCACCAGCGCGGTGGGGCTCACCGGGATCGCCGCGGCGTGTCTCGCGCTGGCCTCGCCCTCCGTGACGCTCGGCGTCCCGGGCTACGTCGCGCCGATCGTGGTGCTGACGGCGAGCTACGCGCTCTTCCAGACCGCCAACAACACCGCCGTCATGCGCGGCGTGAGCGCGCGCGAGCGCGGCCACGTGGCCGGCCTGCTCAACCTGGCGCGGAACCTGGGCCTCGTGACCGGCACGGCCGTCATGGGCGCGGTGTTCGCGTTGGCCTCCGGCTCCCACGACCCGGCGAGCGCGCCGCCCGACGCCCTCGCCACGGGCATGCGCGTGACGTTCGCGGTCGGCGCGGCGCTCGTGGCCGCGGGGCTCGCCCTGGTGGCGCTCCCTCGGTCACTGGCTGCGAGCGATCCGCACGGCGCGGCCCTCGGGGCCTGATCGCGAACCCGGCGCGAGGGCCTCCCGCCTCGGGCCGACGCGGCGCGCCGGTCCGCTCACCCGCCGCGCTGCGACTTGCCGTCGCCGAGGGCGAGGACCAGCGCGGCCCACACCCCTGCGGCGCCGATCGGGAAGGCGAGCAGCGAAAAGCCCTGGACCCGCTTGTAGAGCAGCAGGCCAGCGGCGCCGACGGCCGCCGCGAAGATCGCATAGCCGAGCACCTGGCGGTGACCCGCCGCGGTGGCGTGACCGCGGTGGACGAGGCCGAGGCCCACGAGCAGGAGGCCGATCCCGATCCCGTAGACACCCTTCGAATCCGCGCCAGGCGGCATCAGCACACCGTTCGTGACGAGCGCGGCGACGGCGCCCACCACGAGGCCCGCCACCACCAGCCCGCGCGAGCCTGGCGAGCTCGGCGCCTCGGGAGCGATCGCGCGTCCGCGCAGGAAGAGCACCACCCCACCCAGCACCACCAGCGAGTACACGGAGTTCATGATCGCGGCCTCGGTCTGGCCCGGGAATACCACCGCGGCCGCGAGCGCGGTGAGGGTGAGGGTCAGCCCCAGGCCCTGTGTCACTCGGGAACCCTGCGCCGATGCGATCATGTTGGTCTCCCTGGATCGCTCGCGGGCGATCCGAAACGACGCCGACGACCGATCTTCTTGCTCGGGGGGCCCGAGCGCAAGCCCGATCGCTCGAACCGCAGCCCGGCGCGGCGGCACACCTCGCAACCGCTGACCCCGGCTGCCCCGTCTCACACGGCGCCGGCCCCGCTCCGGCCCAGACGGGTCACGATGAACGGCTCGGACCGCGACGTCGTGGAACAGGACGCGCGCGCGGCGCCTCGCCGGTCTCGCGGCGGAAGATGCGGCGGAAGGCCGCCGCGTCTGCGTAACCCACCCGGGCGGCGACGCGCTCGACGTTGTCGGGGGTGGTGTCGAGGAGGTGCGCGGCGCGCTGCACGCGCAGCCGCCGGGCGAGGCGTCGCGGCGTGGTGCCGAGCGCCGCCTCCACGCGCCGCGCCAGGGTCCGCGGCGAGGTGGCGGTGGCGCGCGCCATCTCGGCGATCGACACCTGACGATCGAGGTGGGCGAGCACGAAGCGCTCGAGGGTGCGGATCGTCGGGTCGGCGCTGGCGAGACTCTGCTGCACGGCGTAACGCGCCTGCGACACCCGCTCGTCGAGGACCAGATAGCGCGAGACGGTGTGCGCCAGCGAAGGACCGACGGCGCGAGCGACCAGCGCGAGCATGAGGTCGGCGTGGCCGAGGGCCGAGCCCGCCGTGAGCACCGCGCCGGCGTCCACCACCATGCGCTCCGCGCACAGCTCCACCGCGGGGAAGCGCCGCGCGAACGGTCGCTCCAGCCAGCCCGTGGTGGTGGCGGGCCGGCCGTCGAGGAGCCCCGCCGCGCCGAGCACGAAGGTGGCCGAGCACGACGCCGCGACGATCGCGCCACGCGCCGCGGCACGAGCGCAGAGCGGCACCGCCCGGCGCACGTCGGCACGGGCCAAGAGCGCCTCGATCTCCGCCTCGGTGGCCGCGCCGAGCCCGGCGAGCACGAGCACGTCACCACGGCCGGGGGCGCGCGGCGAGAGCGCGCCGTCCACCGTCACCACGCGGCCCGCGCCGCTGTGCACCGCGTGCCCGTCGACCGAGACCACCCGCTGGCGAAGCGCCGCCCCGCCGCCCGCCGCGGGGGCGAGGCCAGCACGGACCAGGCGTGCCGCGGTGTGGACCACGTCGAGCGCGACGCCGAGCGGCCCGTCGGCGACTCCGTCGAGGACGAGGTGGACGAACACGTTGGCAAGACTAGACCGAAGATCGTCGGTCTTGCCACTGGTGCGAGCCGCCCTGGGCGGCCAGCTTCGCCCAAGGCTTCCCTCGGCCGCGCGCGCGGCGAAAGGCGACCCGATGACCACCCCGGCGACATCCGACCTCGACGACCCCCTCGACGACTTCGCGCACCGCGCCGTCGCGCTTCTCGAGGCGACCAAGACGGTCCACGTCGCCGGCACCGGCCCGGTGGTGATCGTGCTCGCCGAGATGCCCGGCGTGAGCCCGACGTGGCGCGCTTCGCGCGCTGGGTCCGCGACGCCGGCTTCACCGTGTACGTCCCCTCGCTCTTCGGCCGGGACGGCGCCTACCCGCGCGCCGCCGAAGGGCTCGCGGCCGTGCGTCGCGCGTGCGTGAGCGCCGAGTTCCGCGCCTTCGCGGGTCAGGGCTCGAGCCCGGTGACGAACTGGCTGCGCGCCCTCGCCCGCCTCGCCCACGCCGAGTGCGGCGGTCCCGGGGTGGGCGCGATCGGCATGTGCTTCACCGGCAACTTCGCGCTCACGATGGTCCTCGAACCGGCGGTGCTGGCGCCGGTCCTGTGCCAGCCGTCGCTGCCCCTCGACGACCCGGGCGCGCTCGAGAGCCCACCCGCGGAGCTCGCCGCGGCGCGCGCCCGCCTGGAGCGCGACGGGCTCTCGGTGCTCGCGTACCGCTTCGCCGGCGACCGCCACTGCACGGCGGCGCGTTTCGCCGCGTACTCCACGGCCCTCGGCGAGCGCTTCGTGGCGCGGGTGCTGCCCGACTCGGCGGCCCACCCGTCACCGCCGCCCTTCTTCGCCGAGGTCGTCGCCTCGCCCCACAGCGTGGTGACCGCGCACCTCGTCGACGCCGAGGGCGAGCCCACCCGCGCGGCGCGCGACGAGATCTTGGCGTTTCTGCGGCTTCGGTTGCACGCTCGCGCCCTCGGCCCCCGAGAGCCCGACCAGGAGATCCCATGCCGCTGAAGCCTCCCGCCCTCGATCCCGCCGACGTCGTGCCGCGCAACAGCTCGGGCTACCCCGAGCCCTACCGCTCGCGGGTCCTGCCGCGCGAGAAGCGCGCCCTCGGCGACCCCCTCGGCCTGACCCGGATCGGCGTCAACCTGACCACCCTCCTCCCCGGCAAGGAGTCCTCGATGCGCCACCACCACACTCACGAGGACGAGCTCGTGTTCGTGGTCGAGGGAGAGGTGGTGCTGCGCACCGACGAAGGGGAGCAGGTCCTCGGCGCGGGGATGTGCGCCGGCTTCCCGGCGGGCTCGGGGAACGGCCACCAGCTCGTCAACCGTGGCCACCGCCCGGCGCGCTACCTCGAGATCAGCAACCGCGATCCCCGCGACGGCGCCACCTACCCCGACGACGACCTCGTCTACACCAAGGCCCCCGATGGCAGCCCGATCTTCTCCCGCAAGGACGGTTCGCGCTACTGACGAGCGCACCCCGAGCGCGTCCCCGGATCGCGTGCGGATTTTCCCCGAACAGCCCCGGAAGATGGCCGGTTTCAGGGCTTCTGAGGCGGTCAGAAACGCCGTTTTCTGCGGAAAATCGGCGCAAACCGGCCTGTAAAGCTTAAGCCGTACAAATCCTGTAAAGCAGTAGCTAGACGATTTTGTAAAGCTGATGCTTTACAAGACGGGCCCGGGCGGGGTGCCGGACGCCACTGCAACAGCCGATCTACCGGTTGGCCGGTCAGCCATCTATCTAACCGTGTGAGGCTGCGATATCGTCCCGCGGCCGCCAGTAAACGATGACTAACTCCCCCCTGCCGTCACCCCGGTCCGACCCAGCTCCGCCCGCGCTCACCCGCCTGCAGGCGAGCGTGTCCGGCGGCGTGCTCCTCGGCGCGCTCCTCGGCCTCGTCGACGCCGTGATGGTGTGGCGCTTCGATCCCGCGAGCCCCGCGGCTCGCAGCACGCGCGCGTTCGCGGAGCTCCTGAGCCCCGGCCCGATGTGGCGCGTCACGCCGATCTTCCTGACCGCGCCGCTCGTCAACATGGCGCTGCTCGGCGCCGCCGGTGCCGTGCTGGGCACGCTCCGCTCGCGCTCGGCAGCGCCGCGCGCGCCACTGCGCAGCGAGGTGGCGCGCGACGCGCTGACGATCCTGTTCGCGCTGGTGTGCCTGTTCGTGCTCGCCCTCGGCGCGGCGCTGGCGCGCTCGTCGCGCACACCCGCGCTGGTGCTTCTCGCCACGCTGGCGGGCGCCGCCGTGCTCTACGGCGTTCACCGCCTGCTGGTGGTCCTCGTGTCGCGCCTGCTCGCCTCCCGCCCTGCGAGCTTCGTGCTCGAGCGCACCCCGTGGCGCAAGGTGCTGGCGCTCGTGGGCGGGGTCGCGCTCGCGCTCGCGACGATCCCGCCGGCCTTCGCGCCGCGCGGCGAGCTACCCAAGCTCGCGGCGCTCGGGGCGCCGGGCACGCCGTCGCGGCCTCCGCCCAACCTCGTGCTGGTGGTGATCGACACCGCGCGCGCCGATCGCTTCTCGTCCTATGGCTACGGGCTGCCGACCACTCCCGAGATGGACCGCCTCGCCGCCGGCGGCCTGCTCTTCGAGCGCGCCATCGCCCCGGGCGCCTGGACCGTGCCCTCGCACGCGTCGCTCCTCACCGGCGCTCCGCTGTGCGTCCACGGCGCCGACGCGACCCGCCCCTTCCTCGGCGCCGGGCTCGCCACCTTGCCCGAGATCCTCGCCCGCCACGGCTATCGCACCGGCGGCTTCAGCAACAACCCGCTCTTCTCGAGCATCACCGGCATGACGCGCGGCTTCGAGCGCTTCGAGGACCACTGGCGCGCGGAGGGTCCGGCGCCGCTCTCGATCTACCAGCGCCCCGCCGAGCTGGTGCTCGCCAAGTGGAAGCGCGGCAAGGTCCACGGCGGCGCGGACGTGACGCTACCGCGGGTGCTCGCGTGGATCGACGAGGTCCGCGCCACGAGCGGGGGCGAGGCCGCGGCGGGCGAGGAGCCGCGCCCGTTCTTCGCGTTCGTGAACCTGATGGAACCCCACGTCCGCCTCACCTACCACCCGGGCGTCACCGACCGCTTCCGCGACCCGGCGGACTCGGTCGACGACCTGCTGCGCACGCCGCAGACCGCGTTCCAGCTCGTCCACGAGCACGAGGAGCTGCGGCGCGAGGACACCCGCCGCTACGGGGCCCTCTACGACGGCGAGCTCGCGTTCGCCGACGCGGCGATCGGCGAGTTCACGCGCGAGCTCGACCGCCGCGGGCTCGGCGCCGACACGCTGATCGTCATCACCTCCGACCACGGCGAGGCGATCGGCGAGCACGACACGTTCAGCCACGGCCAGACCGTCCACGACGAGGTCATGCGCGTGCCGCTGATCGTCCGCCAGCCCGGGCGCGTGCCCGCGGGCATGCGGGTGCGCACGCCGGTCTCGACCGCGGAGATCGTGCCCACGTTGCTCGCGGCGGCCGGTGTGCCGGCGCCACGCGCCGACGGCGCCGAGGGCGGCCCGCGCGACCTCCTCGGCGAGGTGCCCGAGCCGCGGCCGGTGGTCGCCGAGGTCGAGTCGATGGAGAAGATGATCGGCGTGGTGCGCAAGGTGGACGCGGACGCCGCGAGCACCGCCTCACGGAAGTCGGGCCACAAAGCGCTCTACGACGGCGCGCTCAAGTACATCGCGCGCGGCGACGGCGAGCGCCAGCTCTTCGACCTCGACGCCGACCCCGCCGAGCTCACCAACCTGGCGAGCGCGCGCCCTGGCGACGTCGAGCGGCTCGAGGGCGCGCTCGCCGCCTGGCGGCGCGGCGCCGGCTGCGAGGGGGGCGACGCTCGGACCGCCGCGGGCGCGGCTGCGCTCACCCTCGATCCCGACGCCGAGCGTGCGCTGCGCTCGCTCGGCTACGTGGACTGAGCCGCGGCAGGAACGCGGGCTGCCCGCGCCCGAGGCCGTTGCGGGTTCGCGCCCGCGCGCGTCAAGCCTCGGGCTCGGCGGTGCCCGCCACGACATCGTCCGTTCCGCCCTCGGGAGCGCTCGCGCGCGCGCTCTGACGCCGCAGGAACGCGGGCTGACGCAGGATCACGAACGCCGGCACGATCGTGACCGCGGCGAGCGCCGAGGTCACCATGCTGAGCGACACGTAGCCGCCGAGCTGCTTCGCGTACGAGAGCCGCGACAGGCACAGCACCAGCGAGCCCGAGCCGATCGCCGACGCCACGAAGAAGATCGCCTTCCCCGAGGTGAGCATGGTGGCGAGCGTGGCGGCGCGCACGTCGAGGGTACGAGCGTGCTCCTCGCGGAAGCGGAACAGGAAGTAGATCGAGTAGTCGGCGCCGATCGAGATGGTGAGCGCGGTGATCGTGGCGGTGGCGAGGTTGAGGTAGGTACCCACCAGCCCCATCACCCCCATGTTCACGAGCGCCGCGAGGATGGTCGGCGTCAGCACCAGCGCGCCCCCGGCGAGCGAGCGCAGCACCACCGACGCCACCACGAAGATGATCGAGGACACCACGATCGCGTTGCGCAGCTTCTCGCGCAGCACCGACTCGTTCATGGCCTTGCCGATGCCGAGCATGCCGCCGGCGACGCTCACCTTCACGGTGGGCGGAAAGCTCTTGGCGACGTATTCGTCCGCCCGCGCGAAGAGGGTGTCGGTGAAGCTCGCGGTGTCCTCGTTCGCGTAGGCGCGGATCACCGCCTTGCGATAGTTCGCGTCGACGAACCCGTCGAAGTCGTCGGGGTCCCCCGAGTAGCAAGAAGAGCTGGGCGACGGCCTCGCGCGACTCGGGGATCACCCGGAACGCCTCGTCGCCGTCGTTCATGGCGACGTTCATCTGCTCGAGGAAATCGACGATCGACTGCGAGCGCCCCACGTGCGGCATGCTCGTCAGCATCTTCTGCAGCCCCTCCATGGCGTGGAGGACCGCCGGGTCGTGGAGGGCGTCGTCGTGGTCGCCCTCGACCAGGATGTTCATGGTGTTGGTGCCGCCGAAGCTCTTGGAGAGCGCTTCGTCGTCGACGTACACGGGCTCGTCCACCGGGTAGGCGCGGCGGAACGAGTTGTCCACCTCCACCCGCGAGATGCCGTAGACCACCACCGCGAGCACCACCGCCGCCACCGCCAGCGCTCCCGCGGGCCGCGCCAGGATCCCTGCGGCGAGCCGCTCGAGCACGGTCTCGAGCAGCCCGGTGTGGCTCTCGGCCTTGACCTCGCCCACCTTGGGCGCCGGCAAGAGCGTGCGGCACGCCGGGATGAACGTCATCTCGATGGCGAGCGCGCTCAGGATCCCGAACGAGGTGAGCACGCCGAACACCTGCACGGTGCGGATCGGGAAGAGCGTGAGCGAGAGAAATCCCGCCGCGGCGATCAGCCCGGCGGTGATCATCACGCCGCCCACCCGCGAGGTGCTCTCGATCACCGCCGCGTCGTTCTCGCCGCAGCGCCGGAACTCCTCGTAGTAGCGCTTGAGGATCTGGACCGCGTGACCGGCCGCGACCGCGAGGATCAGGAACGGCGCGAGCGACGCCCACGCGTCGAGCGGGAAGCGCGTCCAGCCGAGGAAGCCCATCGCCCAGGTCACGCTCAGCACCGCCGTGACCAGCGGCAGCACCATCGCCTGGAAGGTGCGGAACGCCTCGAGATGGACGAGCCCGATCACCAGCACCGCGACGCCGAGGAGCTGGAGGATGCCCATCGTGTACTTGTCGAGGGCGGTCTGGAAGATCGGCCACCCGGACAGGTAGACGTTGACCTTCTCCGAGTGGCGGTACGGCGCGATCACCTCCTCGAAGCGCTTGGTCAGGATCTGATTGCCGAGCTCGGGGCGCGGGTCGAGGTCGTCGAGGTCGGCGGCCACCGCGGTGGTCTTGCCGTCGTCGGAGACCAGGTAGCCGCGCAAGAGCTTCTGGCCCATGACGCGCTTGCGGATCACCTCGGCTTCGGCGTCGTTGGTGGGGAGCTTCTCGACCAGCCGCTTCACGATCAGCTCGCCCGGCTCACCGTTCTCGATCGCCTTCGACTTGCGGGCGGTGAGGCTGATCACGTCCTGGGGTCGACGCCCGGGATGGCCGCGACGCCGTCGGAGGATCTTCTTCACGATCGCCAGGACCTCGGGCTGGAACACGTCTCCTTGCTTCGCCTCGACGCCGATCAGCGTGTACTTCCCGCCGCCGAAGATCTCGAGGATGCGGTCGTCGATCTTGACCAGCGGGTCGTTGCCGGGGAGCTGCAGCTTGCGCTCGTTGGCCAGGTAGATCTTGGGCAGGCCCGCGCCGAGCAGCACCGTGGCGGCCGCCACGCCGGCGATCACCACCCACGGGTGGCGGGTGACCCAGCTCACGTACGCGCGCAGCGCGCGGTCGAACGTCGAGGGCGAGGCGGGGGATGAAGCGGGGGACGCGGACGTGGCGGACGAGGAGGCGGCGTTCTTCATGGTCGGGAGCTTGGATGGCGCATGGCGATAGGGCTTGATCGTTTGCGCCAACTTCTTGATCCTTTACGCCATGGAACGCGTTCCGTCGCCGCGCATCCGCGCCGAGCTCGTCACCGCCGTGCTCCAGTTCGTGGCCGGGGCCGGCGGCAACCCGGCGCAGGTGCGCTCGGCCGCCGGGCTGCGCGCCGGCGAGCTGATCGACCCCGAGCGCCTCCTCGACGTCGATCGCCTCGCCGCCACCGTCGACGCCGCCGCCCACGACCTCGGCGATCCCGCGTTCGGCCTCCACCTCGGCGCGAACTTCGATCTCGAGGGCCTCGGGCCGCTCAGCTACGCGGTGCTGAACGCGCCCACCGCGGCGATCGGGGTCGCCAACCTGGTGCGTTACATGGGCGGCCTCGCCCACGGCGTGCGCCTCGAGCTGGTCCGTCACGGCGGCGAGGCGGTCCTGCGCGGCGCGGTGGGCGGCGCCGAGCGCGCGGATGCCAGGCACCTGAACGAGGGGGGGATCCTGGTGATGGTGCGGATGCTCCGGCGCCTCGCCGGCACCGACGACTGGCACCCGCGCGCGGTGCCGTTCGTCCATCCGCGCCCCGTGGACGTGTCCGAGCACGTGGCACTGTTCGGCGTCGAGCCCCACTTCGGCCGCCGCGGCAACGAGATCCACTTCGACGCCCGCGTGCTGGCGCGCGAGGTCCGCCACGCCGATCGCTCGCTCTTGCCGGTGGTGGAGCGGCGCCTCCAGGAGGTGCTGCGCGCCGAGCCGGGCGATGAGCCGTGGCTCGCGGCGCTCCGGGTCGAGGTCGCGAGCCGGCTCTGCGACGGCCACCCGTCGCTGGCGGACGTGGCCCCCGACCTCGGGCTCAGCGCCCGGACCCTCCAGCGCCGCCTCGCCGAGCGCGGGCTCGTCTACCGCGACCTCGTCCAGGGGACACGTCGCCAGCTCGCGCTCGAGTACCTCGAGCGCGGCGACACCGATCTCACCGAGGTCGCGCTGCTGCTGGGCTACGCCGAGCTGAGCGCCTTCACCCACGCGTTCCGGCGCTGGACCGGCGCGAGCCCCGGCGCGCACCGCCGCGCGCGACGGTCCCAGCGGCGCTAGGCCACGTTTCGCCCCACGACAGACGGCCTTCTCGCGAGTTCATGTAAGCATTCTGTACCCATCTACACTGGCATGTAGTGTATATTTTCGCTGGCGAAGTGTGACTTTTTCTGAAAGCGTCTGCTTCCGGATCGCCGCGCGTCGGGGGGGCGGCCATCCGCGCGGAGTCGTGCGATGCCGGGCTTCCCCATCGCGAGCGCCGATTCGTCCCCACCCCCGCGTCAGGCTTTTGTCAGTGGCTCCTCCGACCGCGCCGGGTCCTCGGCGAGAGCGCCAGGATTCTCGCCGGTTGGGCCCGAAACGAGACTGGCGTGTTTCATGCTTTCCAGAGCCGCGGGGGATTCCGTCTTCGATGAACGCTGCTCGCCGCTCCTCGCCAGGCTCGGCCGACCTCAAGGCCACGTCGCCTCCGGGCACCAGCCAGGCCGCTCCGGCGACGCCGCCGGCGCCCGGCACCGCCGAGCTGCGCCTCCCCGACTGGGTGCCGGCGCCGGTCGCGGCCCGGCCCGAGCTCGTGATCGGCGCGGCGGCGTGCCTGGTCGCTTTGCTGGTGGTGGTGCTCGTGGTGCTGCGCCGGCCACGCGCTGCCGCGAGCCACCGTCGGCACGTCCCCACGACGTGGGGCGCGCGGTTCTTGAGCTACGTCACCGGGCGCGGCGGGGTCGACTCGGGCAGCCCCAACTGGGTGGAGATGGAGCGCTTCCTCGAGGTCGAGCGCCGTAATCAGGAGCTGCGCTCGTTCTTCGTCAACTTCCCCGAGCACGTGCAGCGCCTCAACTCGACCCTCGAGCTCGACGAGGTGATCCAGATCGTGGTGGGCGCTACGGCCGAGATGCTCGGCGCCAGCTCGGTGCAGCTCTTCCTCGACGAGCCGGGCGGCGCCGAGCTCAAGCTGGTGGGCGAGGTCCACCGTGGCGCCGAGCGCAAGAGCGTGCTCGGCACGCGCGTCCCCACGAACGTCGCGCCACAGGCCTGGATCCTCACCCAGCGCACCGCGTCACGCGCCCAGGACTGGCCGTTCCAGCACCGCGCCGCCGGGACCCTGGGGATCCGCACGGGCCGGGACACGTTCCTGATCGACATCGCGGCGCCGATCCACGTCGGCGAGGAGCGCCTCGGGCTCCTGGTGGCGAGCGGGCTCTCGGGGCTCACCAACCATCACCAGCGGATCCTGTCGTGCTGGGCGAACGTGTCGGGGCTCAGCATCGACAACGCCAAGCGCATGGTGCTCGCGCGCCAGCTCGCCGACACCGACCGCATGACGCGGCTCCTCAACCATGCCGCGTTCCAGGACCGCCTGGGCGGCGAGTTCAACCGCGTGCGGCGCACCGGCGAGGCGCTCTCGCTCGTCATGATCGACGTCGACTCCTTCAAGCGCTACAACGACTCGCACGGCCACATCGCGGGCGACCGGCTGCTCACGCGCCTCGCCGAGATCCTCGCCGGGCACGCCCTGCCCGGCTCGCTGGTGGCGCGCTACGGCGGCGAGGAGTTCGTGGTGATGCTCCCCGACCTCGACGAGGAGCAGGCCGCCGAGCACGCCGAGGCGCTGCGCGCCGCGGTCGCCGATCCTCCGCCCGAGGACCACTGGGATCCGGCGCTCGGCTGCGTCACCGTGAGCGCGGGAGTCGCGACCTTCACCCCCGACCTCGACAACCCGCAGGCGCTGGTGGCGCGCGCCGACGAGGCGCTCTACGTCTCCAAGGCCGAGGGACGCAACCGCGTGACCCGCGCGAGCCTGGTGCCGGCGATCGAGCGCCGCCAGGGAGATCGCCGTCGCCAGCAGCAGACCGCGCCGCCGCCGCGCACGACGAGCACCGAGGCCCACGCCGACCTCGGCACGGCCAAGGCCGGTGCCTTCGCGTGGGAGATCCCCTCCGCGACGCTCTTCCGCGACGCCTGACCGCGCGCGAGCGGAGCGCGGGGGGGGCTCCGTTCCCCCGCGGCGCCTCCGCCCCGCTCGAGCTCGTCACAGGCTCGCCGTGACCGCACCCAGAGGCGCACGCTTCGTCGTGCGCGCCGCGCCGCCCCGCCCGACGATCCGCGCCCCACCGGTCCCGAGTCGAGGGGGGCGACGGATAGAGTGAGCCCCGCGGAGGGAAGGCCGGGAGCGCGTCGATGCCACCGGACGTCCTGGAGAGGTTGAGCGACGATGTCGAGAACGCGAACGAGAGCGGGGCCCCGAAGCTAGCCACGGCGAGCGCGCGGTCGGCGTTCGACTCGTTCGGGGCGTTGCGCGCGCGCATCGCCGAGTGTCCCGACGCCTTCCAGGCGTGGGAGCCCGTCTACAAGCACCTTCGCGCTCGCCCTGGGGAGCTCGAGGAGCTGCTTCGCCGCGTTCGCGAGGTGCGCTCGGCCTTCCCCGTCCGCGGCCTCTCCTATCGGACCGCGCGCGACGCCCTGCTCCGCGACTGGGCGCTCGAGCAGCTCGACGTCGACACCCGCGCCCTGCTCGCGTCCCTCGACGCCTCGCGCGCCGAGCTGCGCCGCGACGCACGCGCGCGCGTCGAGGCGTACCTGCGAGCCGAGGCCGAGCTGCGCTTCCGCGCCCTGACCGCGCTCGCCACGGTGAGCGCCGCGGTCGATCCGGAGCGCCCGGCCGCGCGGCGCGCTCTCACCGGCCCCGTCCTGACCGCCGCCGACGAGGGTGCGGGCCCGTTGGCCGGGCCGGATGCGGTGCCGCGGCTGCCGTGGCGAGCCGCCGTGCTCGCTGCCGCAGCGTTCGGCCTGGCGGGCGCGCTCGCAGCGGTCGTCCTCGACTCGACCGCCATCCAGGTCGTGGCCCTCGTGGCGGCGGCGGCGAGCTTGCCGATCCTGGCCCTGCCGCGCTGGGTTGCGCGGACCTGGGCCGACTTCCACGCGAGCCACGCGGCCCTCGCCCCGGTCTTCGCCGGGGCCGCCAGGCCGCCCCCCGCGCCGTACCCGCTCACCTCGACGCAAGCGCGCGCCGTCCGCGCGGCGCTCGAGAGCACCGCGATCGCGCCCACCGCGGCACACGTGGCCGAGCTCCTCGAGGCGCTCGGGTTCGACGGCGACGAGGAGCTCGACGGCACCGCGGGCCCGAGCGGTGACGGCGAGCCAGCGCTGCCGTTCGGCGCGGACGGCGGCTCGCTTCGCGACGCGGCCGGCGCGCTCCACGAGGTGTGCAGCGTGGCGCGGGTGCCCCGGCTCGTCGCCGAATCCCCGGCCGCGACCTCGTTCGTGCGCAGCTTCATCGACAACGCGCGCGCCCATCACGCGCTGTGCGCGGCCGATCCGGAAGCGCCGTGGGTCCTCGGCGCGGCGTCTTTCGGTGCCCTCGACGAGGCCCGCGTGCTCCACGACGCGCTCGCGGACTCCGCCGTCGACGCGCTGGTCGCCGCCCTCGACGAGCTCGGCTTCGGCCCGCGCGACGAGCTCGACGCGCGCCGCGTCGGCGCGCTCAGGGTCTCGATCGAGCGCTTGCCGGACCCGGTCCGGTACCCGGTGGAGAGCGCCACCTTCGAGCGCCTCGACGCCCTCTGTCGGCGCTGGGCGAGCGGCGTCACGGCGTGGTGCGAGCGCATGGCGGAACGCTCGCAGCTCGCCGCGCTCGAGGCGAGCGACGCGGGCGACGCGCGCCACGAGGAGCGGCGCGTCGCCGAGCTCGACGAGCTCGCCCACCGCGTGCGCATCACCGAGATCCGCTCCGACGAGGTGCGACGCGACCTCGCCGACGCCGCCCGCGCGGCGGGGAGCGTCGCGGCCGCGCGGCTTCGCTCCGGCGCCCGCGCCGCGGCGTTCGAGCCTCGCGCGCCATGACCCGCACCGCCTTGACCTCGAATCCGGAGGAGCTCGCGCGCCTCGAGCGCGACAGCGTGCGCGCCGCGCGCGCCGCCCAGCGCTTCGCCGCGGCGGTGCTGGTGCTGGCGCTCGGCGTGCTCTGGTCGATCGGTCGCGAGCCGATACCGGAGTCGATCGGCGAGGCCGGTGGCCCGGCGACGAGCGCGATCGAAGCGCCGACGCCCGCCGACGCCGGCGGCGCCGCCGACCTCCCACCCCAGGGCGGAGCGCTCGTCCCGCCGCCACCCGCGCTCACCGAGGCGCCTCCCGGCATGGTGGCGGTCCCCGCCGGTTCGTTCGTGATGGGTCGCGCCGACGGCGGCGAGGACGAGCGACCGCCCCACGAGGTGACGCTGGGTGCGTACTTCATCGACGCCACCGAGGTCACGGTCGACGCCTACCTCGCGTGCGTCGAGCGCGGTCCGTGCCGCGCCCCCGGCCCACGCTGCCCTGGCCCCGGCGCCGACCGGCCCACGCATCCGGTGGCGTGCGTCGACTGGAACCAGGCCCAGAGCTACTGCTCGTGGGTCGGCAAGCGGTTGCCCACCGAGGCCGAGTGGGAGAAGGCCGCTCGTGGCGGCGACCAGCGGCCCTACCCGTGGGGCCACGCGCCACCGACGTGCGTACGCGTCGCGTTCAACGATCGCGGCGAGGATCCAGGCGCGGTACGCGGCTGTGGACGCGGCGCGAGCTGGCCGGTCGGGTCGTTCGCGGCGGGAGCCTCGCCGTACGGCGCACTCGACATGGCCGGCAACGTGTGGGAGTGGGTCGCCGACCACTGGTCACCCGACTACTACGCGGAGAGCCCGCGCACCGATCCGTCCGGCCCCGAGAGCGGTGACATGCGCGTGCGGCGCGGCGGCTCGTGGCGAAGTCTCGGCGTGTTCCTGCCCTCGGCGGTGCGCGGGCGGATGGACCCCGCCGAGCGCAACGAGATCGTCGGCTTCCGCTGCGCGAAGAGCCCGTGAGCGACGCCACACGGTCGCGACGCTCGGGCGCGCGGTCGGTCCCCACCGCGAGCGTGCGGTGGGTCACAGTGACCTGACGGTCGCGTAGCCGACGATCGCTCCCGACCAGGGACGCGGATCGCGCGCGGGGGCTCGAGGCGCGGGCCGCTGCGCGTACCAGGCCATCCGTCCGGAGGGATGCGATGCGGGATTTCGACGTGGTCGTGATCGGCGGCGGCATCAACGGTCTCACGGTGGCCGCGTACCTCGCGAAAGCGGGCCAGCGGGTCGCGGTGCTGGAGGCGCGCGGCCAGTGCGGCGCCCACTGCGACACGGTGGAGCTCGGCGAGCCCGGCTTCCTCCACAACACCCACGCCGCGTGGCTGGTGCCGGCGCTCAGCCCGGCGATGGGCGACCTCACCCTCGACTCGTTCGGCTGCGAGCTGCTCGGCACCGACGTGCTCTTCGCCAAGACCTTCGGCGACGGCACCAACGTGGTGCAGGCCCTCGACCCCGCGATCACCGACGCGTCGGTGGCGCGCGCCTCGGAGCGCGACGCCCACGTGCAGCGCACCATCCTTCGCTTCTTGAACGACCAGGCCGGCGACGTGCTGGACCTCAACCAGCGGCTCCTCTACGGGCGCCCCGACGCCGACGCCTTCGATCGCCTCGCGGCCCTCGACGACGTGCTGCTCAGAGAGCTGGGCGCGCCGTTCGGCGGCGACGACGTGTTGCGCATGGGCGGCTTCGAGGTCCTCGAGACGCTCTTCGAGTCCGAGCACGTCCGCACCCTGCCCGCGGCGCTCGGCGAGTTCACCGGCCAGTGGCCGCTCCACCGCCGCGTCGGCCCTCTGGTGCTGAGCCTCGCCGGCCTGGCGCCGATGCCGGTCCACACCGCGCGCGGCGGCTCGCACGCCCTCACCCACGCGCTGGTGCGCTGTGTCCTCGCCCACGGCGGCGAGATCCACACCACCTGTCCGGTCGAGAAGATCCTGGTGCGCGACGGGCGCGCGTGCGGGGTGCGGCTCTCGGGCGACGCGCTCTACCCGAACGAGGAGATCGGCGCGCGGGTGGTCGTCTCCAACCTCACGCTGGTGCCGACCTGCCTGTGGCTGCTCGGCGAGGACGTGATCGGCGCCGAGCGCGCGCGGCTGGTGAAGGGGTTCGACTACGACGACCCCCAGCTCATGGGGGTCCACTTCGCGCTCACCGGTGATCCCGAGTTCGCCTCCGCCGCCCACGATCCCGCGATCCAGCGCTCGTGGGTCGGCTACCTGGGCGGCGAGACCCTCGACGAGCTGCGCTCGGGGCTCACGCGGCTGCTCTCGGGGGTCATCCCCGACGACGTCATGGGCGGCTGGTTCATCCCCACCCGCGCCGACCCCTCGCAGGCGCCGCCCGGCGGCCACACGATGTTCGCGTGGATGAGCGTGCCGCCGTGCCCGCGGAGCTGGCGCGGACGGCGCCTCGCCGGGTGGGACGCGTGGCGCGAGCTCGCCCTACCGCTCGCCGACGCCATCACCGAGCGTCTCGAGAAGCTCGCTCCCGGCTTCGGCAAGCTCGTCCTCGAGCGCTTCGTGAACACGCCCCTCGACCAGCAGAACTCGAACCCCTCGGCGATCCGCGGCAACATGATCGGCGGCAGTGCGATCCCCGAGCAGTACGGCCAGAACCGCCCGCTGCCGGGGATCGTCCAGGGCGGTGCCTCGCGCAGCTTCCTCCCCGGGCTCTACCTCTCGAACTCGATCCACCCCTACGGTGCCACCCACCTCGCCACCGGCTGCATCGCCGCGAACGAGGTCGGCCAGGACCTGGGCTGCCGCGACCAGGACTGGTGGTCGACACCGCCGTTCCTGTGGTTCCTGCAGAACGTCGCGGACATCCCGCTCAACCGCGGCGTGAGCCCGCGCTGGCTCGGCGGCGCCGCCATGGGAGGTGCGCGATGAGCGGCGCGGTGTACGACGCGATCGTGCTGGGCGGTGGGCCGAACGGGCTCTTGTGCGGTGCCTACCTGGCACGCGCCGGGCACCGCGTGGCGCTCCTCGAGCGCCGCCACGAGACCGGCGGCGGGCTCAACACCGAGGAGTACTTCGGCTTCCGGTTCAACCTCCACGCCGTCTACCACCTGATGGCGGAGCGGATGCCCGCCTATCGCGACCTCGACCTCGCGAGCCTGGGCGTGCGCTACGTCCATCCGCCGGTGGTCGCCGCGTTCCCGCTCCGCGACGGCCAGGCGCTCGTCTTCACCCGCGACGTCGAGGAGACCGCGCGCTCCATCGCGGGACTGAGCGTCGCCGACGCCGCCGCCTATCGCCGCATGTGGGACGAGTTCCAGCCGATGCTGGACGAGTACCTCGTCCCCATGACCTTACGACCTGCCGAAGCCGGGGCTCTGACCAGATGGTGGCGCTCGGCGCCACGCCGGTGGGCCAGAAGCTCGGCGAGATCTCCGAGCTCACGTTCCTGCAGATCGTCGACCACTACGGCTTCCGCGATCCGCGGGTGCGCATGGCGCTGCTCGCGTTCCCGCGATGTGGGGGCTCGCCCTCGACGAGCCGCTCGGCTTCCTGTTCCCGATCTACCTGTGCCGGATGCTCGCGGCGGGTCGGGTCAAAGGAGGCGCGCACCGGCTGTCGTCGGCGATCTACCGCGCGTTCGTGCCGGCCGGCGGTGTGGTCCTCGACGCCACCGAGGCGACGCGCATCGTGGTCGGCGCCGGCGGCGTGAGCGGGGTCGAGTGCGGCGATGGCTCACGCGTCGAGGGCCGCACGGTGGTCTCCACCCTCAACCCGCGGCAGACCTTCGTCGAGCTGCTGCGCGGCGTGGCCATGCCCGAGGACCTGCGCGCTTCGGCCGAGGGCTGGCAGTGGGAGGAGCGCTCGCTCTTCGGGCTCCACCTCGGTGTGAAGGGCGACGTGCGATTCCGCGCCGCTGCGCACGAGCCGCGCCTCGACGAGGCGATGATCGTCTTCCTCGGCCTCGAGACCGACGACGAGCTGCTCGCCCACCTGCGGCGCGTCGACGCCGGCGATGACCGCGGCGGCGAGTGGCTCCACGTCACGGTGCCGAGCCGCTTCGACGCGAGCGCCGCGCCCGCCGGCCACGCGGTGGTGCGCTGCGAGAGCGTGGCCCGCTACCACGACCGCTGGCGCGAGGAGGCGCGGTCCTTCGGCGACGCGGCACTCGCGCTGCTCGCGCGCCACGCCGAGCTCGGCGAGGTCGTGCTGAGGCGCCACCACACGCCCCTCGACATCGAGCGCAAGCTCATCACCATGCACCGCGGCTCGATCAAGCACGGCGCCTACAAGCCGCTGCAGATGGGCTACTACCGGCCCAACGACCTGTGCTCGCGGAGCGCCACGCCCGTCGCTGGGCTCTTCCTCGGCGGTGCCTCCATGTACCCGGGCGGCATGATCCTGGGAGGCCCTGGCTACCTGGCCGCCCAAGTGGTCGTGGAGCACCTCGCGAGCGGTCCCTCCTCGCGCTGACGGTCCGGACACCGATGGCGCAGGAGGCGGCGCGGGGCCGGCGCGCCGCCCGCCCGTTCAGCGCGCCGGCGGCAGCCGCGTCTCCGCGACCAGCACCCGGTTCACCTGGTTGGTGCCCTCGAAGATCTGTAGCAGGCGCGCGTCGCGCAGGCGCTTCTCGAGGCCCAGCTCGGCGGTGAGCCCGGCGTCGCCGAAGAGCGCCATCGCCCGCGTCACCACCTCCACCGCCACGTCCGCGGCCACGCACTTGGCGGTGGCGGAGAGCGCCGCGTCGGGTGGGAAGGTCGAGCACGCGCGCCATACCAGCGAGCGCACGGTCTCGACCTTGGTGATCAGGTCGGCGAGCTCGAAGCGCACCTCGGGATAGGCGAGCAGCGGCCGCGGCCCCAGGTCGCGGCGCCCCGCCAGCTCGATGGCGCGCTCGAGCGCGCCGCGCGCGACGCCGAGCCCCATCGCGCCCACCCCCGCGCGCGACACGTCGAGCGTCATGCGGTTGAGCTTCCAGCCGCGCTTCTCGCCCGCGACCACGTCGGCTTCGGGCACGAACACGTCGTCGAACACCAGCTCGGCCGCGGGGCTCGCGCGCTGGCCCATCTTGTGCTCGATGCGGCCCACCGAGAACCCGCTCACCGGTGGGCGCACCACCAGGCAGGTCCACGAGGCGACGCCCTCGGCGCGCTCGACGGCGGCGAACACCGTGATCCAGCGCGCCACGCTGCCGTTCGAGATGAAGCACTTGCGGCCGTTCAAGCGGTAGCCGCCCGAGACGTGTACGGCGAAGCACGAGAGCCGCGCGGTCCGCGAGCCCTCGGTGTCCTCGGCATCCGATCCGGCTCCCGGCTCGGTGATCGCGAACGCCGCGAGCCCTGGATCCAGCCCGCGCGCGGAGCCGGCGATGGGCCGCAGCACCCGCGCGTACTGGCGCAGGTCGCCGCTCAGGAGCACCGGCAGGAGGCCGAGGTGGTGGGCGCCGAGGAGCGTCGCCACGCCCGCGCAACCACGCGCGAGCTCCTCGATGACGAGCGCGAACGGCCGCGCGCCGAAGCGGAAGAACGTGGTCACGCCGGAGTCGCCGCCGAGGAGGCGCGGGATGGTCATGGTGAGGATGCCGGCCCGCGCCGCGGCGCGGATCAGCGCGGGATCGGGGCGGCCGTCGGGGAGGTCCCGATCGAGCTCGGCGAGGCGCGGAACCACGTGGTCGGACGTGAAACGCTCGGCCGTGGCGCGTAGCGACTCCATCCACGCCGGGACCTTCATCGGATCGAGCGCGCCGCGGGTGCGGTCGAAGCGCGCGATGAAGGCGTCGGCCGCCGACTGGGTGAGCGTCATGGCGCTGCGCCCGGCACGACGCTCGGCCGCGCGCCGCCGGATCGCGGGCCGAGGCGCGTGGGCGTCGCGGAAGCGGCGCTCCAGCCCGAAGTCCGCCATGTAGCCGTAGCCGCCCAGCACCTGGAGCGAGGCGGTGACGCACTCGACGCACGCGTCGGCGGCGGCCGTGAAGGCGGTGCGCGCTGGTGCGGCGGAGCCGCCGGGCTCGAGCCGCGCGACCACGGCTTCGGCGAGCAAGGCGATCGCTTGCTGGTGCGTGGCCGCGCGCTCGAGCATGCCGCGCACCACCGGTAGCTCGGCGATCATCGCACCGCCCTGGAACCGCTCACCCGCGTAAGCGGTCGCCTCGGCGAGGGCACCGCGCGCGAGCCCAGCGGCGATCGCGATGCCACCGAGCGCGGCGAGCCCTTCCAGCCGCTCCACCGCCGCCGCCCCAGCGGCGCCACCGAGCGCCCGGTCGGCGCGCCAGTGGTCGGCGAGGGTGTGCGGATGCGCCTCGCGTAGGCCGAGAACCTCCACGGGGCCACACGGCACCGGCCCGGTGCACAGCCCGGGAGCGCCGCCCCACCGCGCGTCGTCGATGCGGAACGTCCGACTCGCGAGCGAGCCACCCCAGCACAGCGCACCGCCAGCCATCACGACTGCCGCCGGAGTGACGAGCGCCTCGCAGTCGAGCTGACGCGCTGCACACGACGCCAGCCCCTGCACGAGGACCAGGAACGCGAAGCCCCCGCTCGTCGCCGCGAGAGTCTCGAGGAGCGCGCTCGAGAGGGCCAGGTCGGGCGCACCGTCGTTCCATGCGAACACGCCGGTCTCGGCACCGTCGCCGAGCGCCACCAGACCGACGGTCGCCGCCTCGCCCAGCGCTTCCGCACACGGGCTCGGATCGCAGCCGAGCTGGGCGCCGCGCGGCGCGATCACGTCGCGCGCGAAGCGCTCCGCCGAGCGCCGCGCCAGGTGCAGCTCGTCCTCGCGCGTGGTCACGGCCGCGGCATCGGCCAGACCCGATCGGCGGCCGGCAGGATGCTCTGCATCCGCAGCACGTGGCGCGCCTCCAGCACGAAGCGGCCCGGCTCCAACGCCGCGAGCTCGCGACCCACCGAGTGATCGCCAGTGGTCAAAACCGCTGCACCACGGCCGCGCGACAGCCGGAATTCGCTCTGCATCGGCACCACGGTGCGAAGCAGCTTGCCGTCGCGAACCGTGAAGGTGCGAAACGGCCGGGCCTCGTAGTGGCGCGCACCGCGTGACGCGACCGAGAGCGTCAGGATCGAGCGCCCCCCTTCGGAGAGCTCGCAGACCCGCCGGTCACCCTCGGTGCGGAAGCAGATGTCGGCGACGAACTTGGGATAGTTCCAGAGCTCGCGGCCGGCTCGATAGGCAAGCTCCGTGGTCACCGGCAAGTGGACGACGTAGAGCCCCACGTTCTCCAGGTAGCGCTCGATCAGCGCCGGCACCAGCGGCGGCAAGCGGCGCGTCGAGGCCAGGATCGCGATCGCCACCTCGCCGTAGGAGCCGACGCCGCTGTCCTTGTAGTCGAAACACGCCAGCACCAGCACGGCGTGGCCGCGCCACGCCAGCACCGGCACGAGACCGCTGCCCGCGGGCAGGGCGTTCACCGCGTTTCGTACCGGAAACGGAAAGAACGCCGTGAGCGCCTCGACGTCTCGGTAAACGATCGGCAGGTCGATGGCGCTGTGGGACAGCGCCACGCGCACCGGTGAGACGACATCGAGAAATCGCGGGTCCAGCGAACGCATGACGGGCCTCTTCGGCGCCTCGGCACAAGGCGTAGCGGTGGAGGATCAGCGAGATTCACGCCAAGTCCTCAGGCAGGATTGCGGGAGACCACCACGTGACCCCACAGATCGAGCCAGCGGTAGGGCAAGGGGAAGCGCTCGAAGCGCACGACCTCGAAGCCGGCCGCGCGCACGTGGCCCTCGAGCTCGCCCCGCTCGTACGCGTGCGAGCGCCACCAGCGCTCGATCAGCAGCGCCATGAGGGGATTGCGGCGGGTGATCGCGAAGAGCAGCAGCCGCCCGGCCGCAGCCGCGCGCGCAGGTTGGCGAGCGCCGTGGCGAGCGAGGCCTTCGGCAGGTATTCGAGCATCGCCGACGACACCACCAGGTCGTAGCCGGTCCACTCGTCCGGCAGCGCCTCCGGCTCGAGCACGTCGGCGAGCCTGAGCGACACGTTCTCCGTGGCGCTGGCGCGCAGCCACTCGCCGAAGCGCGCGAGCATGGCCGGTGTGAGGTCGAAGCCGTCGACGGTGATCCCGGTGAGGCCGCGCTGGCGAGCCGCGGCCAGCAGCCCGCGTGTCACCAAGCCTGAGCCGCAACCGGCGTCGAGGATCCGCTGGCCGGAGGCGAGCAGGCCCGAGGCCGCGACGAGGGCACGGATGCCCGGCCCGTAGCCGAGCAGGTCCCCGAAGAACCGGTGATAGAGGTCGGTGCGCTCGGTGTAGAGACGCCGGACCTCCTGAGCGGTGAGGTCCGGCCGTCGCACCGCGCCCACCCTCAGGCGGCGCGCTGAGCGGCCTGGTGGTGCGCCAGCACGGCGTCGGCGACCACCATTCCCGACTCGATCGCTTGCTGGGTGCCGACGCCGGTGCCACCTGCGTCGCAGCCGACGAAGAAGAGGCCCTCGACGGGCGCCTTGATCGACGGCTTGCCGGGGCCGCACTGGCCGACGATCTGGCCGAGCCCGATCGTCTCGCCGCCCTGGCCGGGGAACACCGACTCGCGCGTGAGGTTCGACACGTCGCGGGGGGTGTAGAGCTCCTTGTCCTCGATGGCGTCCGCGAGGCCGGGGAACGCGGCGAAGAGGATCTTCTCGCCGGCCGCCGCCCACGCCTCGATCTCCGCCGCCGTCATCTGCGGGCTGGGCGGGCAGAACGAGCCGGTCAGCACGATCTGCTTGCCGGCGGGCGCGGCGGTGGGGTCGTAGTTGGACGGCACCTCGTAGTAGAGGACGCCCTCGCGCGACGCCTCGCCGGCGGCGGCCTTCTCGAGGCGCTCGCGGCTCCACGGGCTCTCGTCGGAGAAGACCACCCCGTAGGGGACCTCGATCACCGGACGCTTCAGGAAGTAGCGATAGCCGAGCAACGCCCACGACGGCACCAGCTCGCGGTTGCGGCGCACGAAGTCCGCCGGGAAGTGCTCCTCGCCGACCAGCTTCGTGACGGTCGGCTGGATGCCGGCGTTGCTCACCACGATCGGCGCACGGAAGGTACCCTGGCTCGTGACCACCCCGGTGACCCGACCGCCCTCGACCAGCACGCGCTCGGTCTTGGCCTTCATGAGCACGCGGCCGCCGTTCCTGCGCACGGCCTCGCAATAGGCCTCGGCGACCTTGCCGAAGCCGCCGCGGCAGAACATCCCGCCGTGGCGCAGGAACATCGCCTGCAAGCTGCGGATGGCCTCGGCCGCCTCCAGCATGTCGACCGGCACCATGAACATGCCGTCACAGCACAGGCTCACGAGGAACGCGTAGAGCGAGCGCGGCACGCCTCGGGCGGTGATCCACTCGTGGAAGCTCACGTCGTGGAGCTGCTCGATCTCCTCGGGCGGCATCATCGTCATCTCGGCGAACATCGCGATCGCCGCGCCGCGATCGTCCTCCGCGATGCCGAGCCAGTCGAAGATCACCAGCGGGTCGCTCTCGCCGACCGGCATGTCGGGAAGCTGCGAGTAGCGGCCATCCGGCGAGCGGTAGATCGCGCCCTGGTGGCCGGGGGCGACCAGCTCCGCGAGGTCGGCGACACCCAGCTCCCGCGCCACCGACTCGTAGAGATTGTCGATCACCGGCGCGCCGATCACCACCCACGCGGTGTAGGTGAAGCCGTTCTTGGCGAGGCTCATCGCCTTGCCGCCGGCGCGCGCGTTCTTCTCGACCAAGAGCACCTTCAGGCCGCGGTGGGCGAGCAGGCCGGCGCAGGCGCTGCCGCCGAAGCCGGCACCGATCACGATCACGTCGTAGGTCTGGTCCGCCATCGCTCGCTCTCCGCGCGGCGCGCCCACAGCCGGGCGCTCGCGGCTCGCACCCGGAAGTCAGCCTTCGAGCATCGCCTCGACCGCGCCCAGCAGGTGGTGGTGCTTCTCGCTGTCGAGCGCCATCGCCTCGAGCAGCGCGCGGATCACCGCGCCGCCCTCCTCCGGCACGCGCGCCTCGAGCTCGCGACAGCCGTCGATGGCCTCCTTCTCGTGAGCGCGGAGCTGGCGGGTGAGGCGCAGCAGCTCCGCGCGCTCGGGCGTGGCTTCACGCGCCGGCGCCAGATAGGGCCGCTCGCGCAGCCACTTCGCCATGGTGCGCAGCAGCAGATGGTGGAGCTCCTCCTCCGTGAGGATGTGGCTCACCAGGTTGCCGAGCGCGTCGTCGGCGAGCTTCTCCGAGAGCGCCCGGTAGGCGTCGAGGACCTTCCCCTCCTCGTTCGCGTGGCGCTCGAACCTCGCGGCCAGCACTTCGACGATGTCGTCGCTACCCACGGTCGTCTCCTTCGGCGGATCGGCGTTCCGGACGGTGTATCGCTCAGCTGAGGTACGTCTTGATGTAGCGATCCATCTCGGGGGTGGGCTTCCACCACTTCTTGACGCCGAGATCCTCGGCGACGCTGTTCGCTCCGAGGTAGCCCGGACCACCCAGCACCAGGCCGCCCGGGTAGGTCGACACGCCGCACACGTAGAGCCCCTCGATCGGGGTGCGGGTCGACGAGCAGTGTTCGTTCGGGCGGTAGTAGCCCATCTGCAGCGGGCGATAGTCGCCGTGCTTGATCGAGCCGCGGCGCATGTGCGGGAACCGGATCTCGATCTCCTCCGGGTCCTCCATCGAGCGGCTGACGATGTTCTCCGGCGTCAGGTTGGGCGCCGCCTTGCGCCACCTGGCGAGGATCGCCTCCTGGATCTCGTCGCGGCGCGCGAGCCAGCCGCCCTCGAGGTCGTACGGGGCGTGGATCTGGAACATCGACACGTACTTGCCGGGGCGATCGCTCAGCGTGGGATCGAACTGGCTCTCGCAGGTCGAGTGGCCGCCGAAGGCGTTCAGGTCGAGTTTGCCCTTGGCGACGTTGCCCCAGTGCTGGAGCAGCGAGTCGACTCCCTCGATCCCGACCACGGTCGCGAACGCCTGGTCGATCCACGGGTCGTCGCAGCGGTACTTGGGCTTCTCGTTGGCCGCGATGTGGAGCGTGTTGAAGCTCCACTTGTCCCACGCCCAGCCCTTCACCGACTCCTTGAGAGCGGCGTCGAGGTGCTGCTCGCCCACCATGTCGAGGAACGTGGTGTGGGGATCGAGAGTGGACATCACGACCTTCGCGCGCAGCTCGCGGTCCTCGTGGAAGAGGTGCACGCCGACCGCGCGGCCGTTCTCGATCAGGATCTTGTCCACGGTCGCGGCCTCGAGGATGAGGCCGCCGCCTTTCAGCACCTGGCGCCCGAGCGCGCTCGCGAACTTGTGCGAGCCGCCGTAGCAGTAGCACTTGTTCATGGCGCGATCGATCATGAGCGGCACCATGAAGCCGAGGCCGGTCTCGCGCGGGTCGAGGCCCCACATGCAGCTCGCGTAGAGCAGCAGCGCGCGAACCTTGTCGTGATCGAAGGTCTCGGTGATGAGCTGGAGCGGGCTCAGCTCGCCGAGCTCCAGCATCTCTTGCCCGACCGGCGTGCGCTGCATCGCCATCGTGATCTCGATGGGTGCCATCGGCGGGATGTAGGTCGCTGGCGCGATGATGTCGTCGACGATCTTCCGCCACTTGCGGACGACCTTGCCGAACGTCACCGCGTCCTTGAACGAGTACTTGGCGATCGAGTCCTTGGTGTCGTTCGCCATCCTGGCGAGCAGGATGGAGCTTCCGTCCTCGAACACCATGCCGGTCTGGGAGTTGGGCCGGATCCAGGTCAGCGCCGGGCCGTCGAGCTCGAAGTCGCGGATGGCCGGCATGTAGTCGACCATCATGTGGTAGAGCACGTGCGGGTTCGACGAATAGCAGGGGTAAAGGTTTTCCTCGGTCGCGAGCCCACCGCCTGCCTCGAAGCGCCGCTCCACCACCGCCACCTTCAGACCCGCGCGCGCCAGGTAGGCGCCCGCGATCAGCCCGTTCGGCCCGGCGCCGATGATGACCACGTCGAACTCGCTCCTCCTCGGGAACTCCTCCTGCATGTGGCCGAACGGATCCGACGGGTCGAACTGGAACTCGGACGTGTATTTGAAGTTGGGCATCACGAACCCTCGTCCTTTCGTTTCAACCGCGCCGGGCGGAAATCTTTCCATGCTGCGGGATGTACCAGGGCGACGCGTACCACCAGTCGCCGGGCTCGGCGATGCCGTCCTCGATGAGGATGTGCATGAGGTTGTAGGGAATCGCCATCAGGCACAGCCCGCCCGGGTGGCCCGAGGTCTGGTGCGCGTGGTAGAGCCCCTCGATCGGCGTGCGGTAGCGCGCCAGCTCCTGGATGGGGCGGTTGGTCCAGAGCTGATCCTCGTCGTGGCGGCTGCCGCACCAGGTGCCGCCGATGAGCCCGGTGTTGCGGAACTCCACGTCGCGCCCGGTCGCGCTCCAGTGATGGATGAGGTTGGCGTCGTCGAGGCCGTCCACCATCTGGCTGTAGGCCTTGCGCATGTAGGCGTCCATCTCGGCCTTGTAGCGGTCGAGGGCGTCCTCGCCCTCCTTGTGGAGGTCGGGCGAGGTCACCGCCACCTCGAAGGCGTTCGAGATGTAGCCTCGCTTGTAGCTCGCCTGGCAGTCGGTCGGGTCGAAGGTCTGCGGCGGCCCGTGGAACCACATGACGCGCTCCGCCGGCACCACCGGCTGCCCCTTGTGGCCGTCCACGTCGGCGACGTTCTCGTAATAGATCTCGCGCGAGTCGCACGGATAGACACCGAGTTGCGGAGTGCGCCCCGGGCCCGAGCCGATGCCCTTCGCCTCCTGGTGCGACGCGAACTTGGCGTTGAGCTTGAGCGGCGTCTTGGTGTGGAAGACGGAGACGTAGAGCGTTTGGTTCTTGAGGCTCACGTCCTTGATCTTCTGGATCACCCCCGGATCGAGGTGGCGGGGGCCGACCATCTTGAGGAACGCCTGGTGAACGTCGATCGCGGCGATCACCGCCTTGTTGGCGCGGATCGTGCGCCCGCCCATGGCCGCGGTCTCGCGCAACCGCACGCCCACCGCGCGCCCGTCTTCGATGAGGATCTCGTCGACCGGGCAACAGGTCCGCACCACCGCGCCGTGGCTGACCGCCGCACGGTGGATCGCATGGAAGTACCCGTGCAGCCCGCCACGCGGGATGCTGCGGTTGCCGGTGTTGGGGAGCGTCAGGAGCTGGACGGACGTGACCGCGGGGATCGCGACGCCTTCCCAGTGGCCCGCCGCGCCCGACGCCCACGCCGCGAACGCCATCGCGGTCTTGAAGTGCTCGGTCTCGCAGTGCTCGTCGAGCAGGTCGAGCATCGTCATCTCGCGCAGCTCGTGCGTCCAGATGTCGGGCTGGTGCTGCTTGTAGACCTGCATGTAGGGCACGTTTTCGTCGGTGACCTCCACCTCGGGTGGATGGGGAGGGCACCAGAACGTCGCTCGCATCAGGTCGCGGGTGAAGGGCGGCGTGCCGAGCAGGCCGCCCAGCTTCGCCCAGCCGAGCTTGTCCTTGTCGGTGATCGGCCGCCAGCCGTCGGTGCACGCGAAGTCGGTGTTCTCGGTGAGCACGTCGTGCGGCGACCAGTTCATCCGGAAGCCGTGCTTGTGCAACTCGAGCTGCTCGAAGCCCGGCGCCGGCGACGCGTACATGAGCATGGCGTGCGGGAAGATGCGGACGCCCGGGATCGGCTCTTGGGTCTCGCACGCCCCGCCGCACTCGGTGCGTTCCTCGAGCACGCAAACGCTGAGCCCACACTTGGCGAGATACGCGGCGGTCGTCATGCCGTTCGGACCCGCGCCGATCACCACGACGTCGAACCGTTCATCCTTGCTCATCGAGCCTCCTCGTGCTGCTCACACCGCGCGCCCGGTGCGGAACGCGCGGAACCCCCGCGTCACACGTAGCCGCCGTCCCGCGCCGCCGTGACGTAGTCGGGCTCCTTCCACCACTTGGGGATCTGGAAGTCCTCGGCGATCGCGTTGGCGCAGTTGTAGCCAGGGCCGAAGATCACCATCCCGCCGGGTGCCACGCTGGCGCCTCCGAGATAGAGCCCCTTCACCGGCGTACGATACTGGGAGCAATCCTGGTTCGGCCTGAGAAAGCCCATCTGCAGCGGGTGATAGGCGCCCTGCTTGTAGCTACCGTGCACCATGTTCGCGAACTTGTTCTCCAGGTCCGCGGGGGCGCTAAGGTAGTTCCACAGCACGTTCTCGCCGCTCACGTTGGGCGCGTAGCGCGCCAGCACCGCGCGCTGACGCTCGCAGGTTTCCTCGCGGTGGTGACGGTTCAGCCAGCGCTCCGAGCCGCCGTTGGCGAGCTGAAACGGCGCCATCTGGGAGATCAGGCCCGACGCTCGGCCGGCCGGCGCCTGGAACGAGTCGTGGACGCTCGGGAAGCAGCAGTGGAAGCCGGCGCCCGCCGGCAGCTCCCCGCGCGCCATCGCGTCCCAGTGCCCCTTGAGGTCGGCGAGCGACTCGTAGCCGAGCACGTAGATGAAAGCGTCGTCGAGGTCGGGCTGCGACGCGGCCGCCTTGAAGCGAGGCCGCTCCGCGAGTGCCAGGTGCTGGACCGCCAGGCTCCACTTCTCCCATTGCCAGACCCGGATCATCTCGACGAACTCCTTGTCGAGCTTCTCCTCGCCCACGTATTTCAAGAAGGTTTGATGGGTGTCGATGGTGCTCACCACCGCCTTGTTGGCGACGTAGCGAGTCCCGTCCTCGAGCTCGACGCCCCTGGCGGTGCCGTTCTCGACGATGATCCGCGCGATCCGCCCGTTGGTGCGGATCTGGCCCTGCTGCTCGAAGATCGACTTGAGCAGCGCCTCCGAGACCCGGGGCGAGCCTCCGGCGGGCCCCCGGTAGCTCGCCATCCGGTTGAGGTAGATCGGCACCATGTAGCTGACGCCGGACTGGGAGTAGTCGAGCCCCCAGTGGCAGGCCATGTAGAGCATCAGCGTCCGCACGTGCTCGTTCTCGAAGCGCTCGCAGACGATCTCCTCCGGCGTCTTCTCCGTGTATTCGGAGAGCGCGCGGCCAAGCTCGGTGAGCTCGGCGCGCCCGCCATGAGCGGCGCGGCCTCCATCGGCACGTAGGTCTGCGGGCCGAGGATGTGCTTCATCAGCTCGTCGAAGTGGCGCTGCATGTCGCGATAGCTCGCCGCGTCCTTGGCGGAGAACCGCGCGATCGAGGCACAGGTGCGCTCGACGTCGTGGTAGACGCACAGCGCGCGCCCGTCCACGAGCGGCATCGCCACCTGCAGCTCGGGGAGGATGTGCCGGACGCCGTAGCGTTCCTCGAACTGGAAGTCCGAGTAAACCGGGGCGTAGTCCACCATCATCATGTAGACGGCGTGGGTGTTGTGGTAGAAGTCCGGCAGGGTCACCTGCTCGGTGCACAGGCCCCCGCCCGCCTCGAAGCGTTTCTCCAGCAACAAGACCTTCTGCCCCGCCTTGCTCAGATACGCGGCGATCGCCAGCCCGTTGGGGCCGCTGCCGATCACGATGACGTCGTATGCTTTGGCCATGATTCGCCTCGTGCCTCAGGAAATCGGCAACACTCCCTGCCCGCGCAGCCCCGCCCGGTGGGCCGACGTCAAGTGGTCCTCGGACGCGCGCTCGCCTGGACCCGCCGCCGCACGGCTCGCACCTGCTCGACCAGCGAGAACGGCTCCTCCTTGCCCGGTTCGAGCCACGGCTTCGGGAGCTTCAGGTCGTCGGCGATGATGCGGTAGCAGTTGTAAGCCTCGGTCGAGCCCGCGTTCGATCCGACGTGCCAGGAGCCGCCCGTCGCGTAGAGCGCGGTGATCGGCGTGCGGTGGTTGGCGAGCTCCGGGGTGGGCCGGTTCTCCTCGGTCTGGAACGGCGAGCGGTCGACCCCCGCCATCGTCCCGTTCGGGCCGAGGTTCTTCATGCGCCGATGGTCGAACGAGCAGTTGGTGTCGACGCCGATGACGTTGTCCCACGTCATGTTGGGCGCGTAGTCCTGCCAGATCTGGATCAGCTCGTCGGCGTAGCGCTTCTTGATCTCGAGCCACTGCTTCTCGGTGAACGCCGTCGCGGGCGGACCGAGCTGCTCGTTCTGGACGACGTGCTTGCCCGGTGGCGCGAAGCTCGGGTCGACCAGGCTGTGGCAGCCCACGGTCGGCGCGTAATCCTCGAGCGGCGGGAAACGTTGCAGCTTCTGATACAGGCACTCACGGGCGAGATGGATGGGGTCGGGATCCGGCTGGAGCCCGAGCCACTGGCACTCGTGAATGTCGGGATTGAACGCTTCGGCCTTGTACTTCGGGGCCTCGTGGACGGCGAAGCTGTACCACATGAGGCAGCCGAAGGTGTCTTGCAGGCACTCGACGCGCTTGCGCAAGAGACCGTCCACGTGCTCGGGGCCGATCAGGTCGAAGATGAGCTGGTGTGGCGAGAGCGTGCTCACCACGAGCTTGCGGGCCGAGATCTCGGTCCCGTCCGCGAGGCGTATGCCAGTCGCCCGGCCGTTCTCGATGATCGCCTTGGTGACGTTGACGTTGGTGAAGAAGCGGCAGCCGTTCTGGATCAGGATCTGGTGCGCCGCGTGCGCGATCTGGTGTGTGCCACCGCGATTGAAACCGATCCCGGGCAAGGTCGCCGCCATGCCCATCGTGGTCATGCCGGTGCCGGCCTCGTTGATGTCGACCACCGACGAGATCGCGAAGCGCAGGATGCAGCTCTGGAGCTCGGGAGACTCGAACCACTCCTGCGTCGCCCGCAGCCCGCTCGCCTTCATGGTCAGCGAGTCGGGCGTGAAGCCGCTCTCGAGCAGCTTCGGGAAGAGCATGGCCTGGCGCTCCATCACCTCGCCGGACATTCGCTCGTCGGCGGGCTTGAAGAGCGCGTCCATGAGAACGCCCTGGAACTCGTCCGTCTCCGCCAACGCCCACAGCCGTGTCCAGGTGTCGGCGTCCTTCTCCGAGAACCGCGCGATCTCGCGGACCGTGCGCTCCTGGGTCGGGTCGTGCTTCTGGCTGTAGATGGCGATGCAGTTTTCCTTGTCCTTGAACACGAACCCGTCGGCGCAGGTGTGCTGGTCCCACTGCGCGCCGTAATCCCAGAACTCCGGGAAATCGCGCCACACGGGGGCGTAGTACCAGGGCAGGATGATGTTCGCGTGGGTGTTGCCGCGGAACCCCGGCGCCGACATCTCCTCGGTGGCCAGGCAGCCCCCGATCTCGTGCCGGCGCTCGAAGATACCGACGCTCATCCCCGCGTACTTCGTCAGGTACATCGCGAGCAGCAGCGACTTGTTGCCGCCGCCCACGATCACCGCATCGAACGTCGCGTCCGCCATCCGCCGCTCCTTCCGTTCCTCTCGAACCGATCACGCAACGGGGGTCGAGACCCCTCAGAAGTCCCCGGGATGAACCGCAGGACGGAACCACGACCTCACCCGGAAGACGAACGAGACCACCGACATCGTGAGC
The DNA here is from genome assembly GCA_016713535.1 of Deltaproteobacteria bacterium. Lineage (GTDB taxonomy): Bacteria > JADJOY01 > JADJOY01 > JADJOY01 > JADJOY01 > JADJOY01. The sequence goes on along the minus strand of JADJOY010000001.1, from coordinate 197,247 downwards.
ATCGCCTTCAGGATGATCAGGATGTCCTGACGACTCACGGCGCCGCGGATCTTCCAGCGCACCGGTTGGGTGGTCTGCATCTCCATGATCAGGTAGTCGCCCTGCGCCTTGAGCGACACCATCTCCGCCACCAGCTCCGCCTTGCCGAGCCCCGTCGATCTCATCAGCATCGTCGCTTCACCTCGCTCGTTCGCCGCGCGACCGCGAGCGCGGACCGACAGGCGCCGTCAGACCGACGCCTCGAAGAACTTTTGCAGGATCCGGTTCATCGTCTCCGCCGTGAGCGTCCGCGCCTTCTTCAGCGCGGGGTTCTGGTGGAGCACGATGAGGTTGTCGAGCTCCTCGTCCGTGAACGTTTCCACGTGCACGTACTCGGTGATGCCGATCGCCTCGGCGAAGTGCTCGTGATACTCGGCCTTCGCCTGCTCCAGCTCCTGCGCGAACGTTTCCTTTCCCTCGCTCCTCGCCTTGGCGATGAAGTACGTGAGCGCGAACTCCACGATGCTCGAGTAGTGCGCGTGCGAGTCCGACTCGCGCAGGTACTCGCGCGCCTTCTCTATCGATGCCATCCGTTGCTCCGTGCGCGGACGTGGGCGGAACGCGCGCGCGCCGCGGACGGCGCGGCGGCCCGCGATAGAACCGGGTGTCGAGGGACCGAGCTGCTCTTGCGCGGCGACCGCGCCACGCGCAGGACCGGGGACGTCCGCAGCGCCACCATGCGCCATGCAGGACCGCTTCTCCGGGTAAGGTGCTGCCTCGCGCTCATCGTGCTTCTCGTCTCCGGTGCGGCAAGTAGAACATGTTCTACTCAACGGTATCGAAGACCCGCAAGCGACTCTCGTGACCAACCTCACGCAACGACGAAATATTTTCTCCTCCACTCTCCCGAAGGTGGCGGCGCGGCTGGAGAGACTCGAAATGTTTCCTCGGATGCGTGACCTCGATCACGATCGGGCGACGCGACTCGGACGAAGATGGAATAGAACACGTTCTATCGGTGCGTCCCGCGGCGCGGGGCGCCAGCGCCGCGCGCCGGGCGAAGTCTCGGAGCGGGTCAGGATCCCTGGTGGACTTCGAGCTCAGCGACGAGCAGCGCGCGCTGCGAATCAGGCTCCGCGATTACTACCGCGCGCTCTTCACTCCCGAGCTACGCGCCGCCCTCGACGCCGAGTGGCACGAGGTCGGCGGCCCGGTGTTCCGCGAGGTCGTGGGCCGGATGGGGGCCGACGGCTGGCTCGGCATCGGCTGGCCCGTCGAATACGGCGGCCAGGGCCGCACCGCGATGGAGCAGCTCATCTTCTGGGACGAGACGTACCGCGCGCGGGCGCCGCTGCCGGTGATCTCGGTGAACACCGTCGGCCCCACGCTCATGCGCTACGGCAGCGCCGAGCAGAAGGCGGCGTTGCTCCCGGAGATCCTTCGCGGACGCCTCTTCTTCGCGATCGGCTACACCGAGCCGGGCGCTGGCACCGACCTGGCGTCGCTCAAGACCCAGGCCCGCCGCGACGGCGACGAGTACGTGATCCAGGGGCAGAAGGTCTTCACCACCCACGCCCACGACGCCGACTACGTGTGGCTGGCCGCGCGCACCGACCCCGACGCTCCCAAACACAAGGGCATCAGCATCCTTCTGGTGCCGACCTCGAGCCGCGGCTTCTCGGTCACCCCCACGTACACCCTCGGCGGCGAGCGCACCAACACCACGTTCTTCGACGAGGTGCGAGTGCCGGTGGCGAGCCGGGTCGGCCCCGAGAACGGGGGCTGGCAGCTCATCACGGCGCAGCTCAACCACGAGCGCATCACGCTCGCGGCGCCCGGGCTCGCCGATCGCTTGCTCGACGAGGTGTGGCGCTGGGCGCGCGTCACGGCGGGCCCGGACGGCCGGCCGATCGCGTCGCAGCCCTGGGTCGAGCTCGCGCTGGCGCGTCTACGCGAAGCTCGAGGCGCTCAAGCTGCTCAACTGGCGCTCGGCTTGGTCGATGACCGCGGGCGTGCCGCGGATGGCCGAGGCCTCGGCGCTCAAGGTGATGGGCACCGAGTTCTTCACCGAGTGCTACCGGCTGCTGCTCGAGGTCACGGGTGCCGCGGGCCTGATCCCCGAGGGCGAGCGCGGCGCGCTGTTCGGCGGCTTGCTCGAGCAGGCCTACCGCGGCGCCACCACGCTCACCTTCGGCGGCGGCGTCAACGAGGTTCAGCGCGACCTCATAGCGTGGTCCGGGCTCGAGCTGCCGCGATCGCGAAGCTGAGGAGGGCCCCATGACTTCCCCCCGAGCAACGCGCGAGGAGCTCGAGCGCCGCCTCGCGACCTACGTGGGCGCCGCGGCGGGTCCGCCGGAGGTGGGGCGCGACCCCGTGGACGGCGCCCTGGTCCGCCAGTGGTGCGACGCGCTCGACGACCGCAACCCCGCCTACCTCGACGAGGACGCCGCGCGCGCCAGCACCCACGGCGGGCTGGTCGCTCCGCCGGCGATGTTGCAGGCGTGGGTGCTGCCGGGCATCTCGATGTCGAGGGCCGCGGCCGACCCCGAGAACCGCCAGCGCGAGCTGCACGCGCTCTTCGACGCCCAAGGCTACACCGGCGTCGTCGCGACCAACTGCGAGCAGGCCTACGACCGCTACCTGCGCCCCGGCGATCGCGTCACAGGCCACACGGTGATCGAGTCGATCTCGGGCGAGAAGGCGACCGGGCTCGGCAGCGGCTACTTCATCGACACCCGCACCACCTTCCGCGACCAGCACGGGGGGCAGGTGGGGTGGATGACGTTCCGGGTCCTGAAGTTCAAGCCCGCCGCGCCGCCCGCTGCGGCGCGGGAGCGCGCCGCGCCGCCCAAGCCGCGCCGCCTGCGCCCCGCCCTCGGCCACGACAACGCGTGGTGGTGGGACGGCCTTCGGTGCGGCGAGCTTCTCATCCAGCGCTGCAAGAGCTGCGGGCAGCTACGCCATCCGCCGCGCCCGATGTGCGGAGCATGCCAGTCGACGCAGTGGGACACCCTCGCCTCCGGAGGCCGCGGCAGCGTCTACAGCTTCGTGGTGATGCACCATCCCCAGGTCCCCGGGTACGAGTACCCGCTCGTGGTAGTGCTGGTCGACCTCGACGAGGGGACCCGGCTGATCTCCAACCTGGTCGGCGTCGCACCAGGCGACGTTCACATCGGCATGCGCGTCGAGGCGAGGATCGAGGACGTCGATCCGGAGCTGGCGCTGCCGCTCTTCCGCCGCGAGACGAGTGCCGGGGGCTGACGTGGACTACACGCTCACCGACGACCAGCAATCGCTCCAGTCCCTGGCGCGCCAGATCCTCGAGCGCGAGGCGACGCCCGCGCGGATCCGCGCCGCCCTCGCCAGCGACGTGGCGATGGATCGGGCGCTGTGGAGCACCCTCGCCGAGGCCGGGCTGCTCGGCGTCGGCGTGCCGGAGGCCAACGGGGGCTCGAACGGTGGCCTCGAGGAGCTCGCGCTGCTCGCGATCGAGGTCGGCCGCGCGGTGGCGCCCGTGCCCGTGTTGCCGGCGCTCGCGATCGCGGCTCCCGCGATCGCGCGCTTCGGGGACGCGACCCAGCGCGCCCTCCTCCTCGGTCCCCTCGCGACCGGCGCGTCGATCGTCACGGCCGCCCTCGTCGATGCGGCCTCGCGGGATCCCGCGAGGCCGGCGACCCGGGCGCGGCGCGAAGGCGAGTCGTGGATCCTCGACGGCGCCAAGCGTGGCGTACCCGCGTTCACCGCGGCCGAGCACGTGCTGGTCCCAGCCACCACCGACGACGGTGTCGCGCTCTTCGTCGTACCGGCCAGCCACCCGGCGCTGGTCGCGCGCAGCCAGCGCACCTCGAGCGGCGAGCTGCACGCCGACGTCCATCTGGCCGGGGTGCGCGTGGACGGGAGCGCGGCGCTCGTCGAGTCCCTCGCGCCGGCCGCCGACGCCGCGGGCTGGCTCCACGAGCTCGCGCTCGCCGCCACCTGCGCGGTCCACCTCGGCGTCTGCGAGCGCGCCCTCGAGCTGACCCGGGACTACGTACGCGAGCGCCGCCAGTTCGGCGTTCCGATCGGCTCGTTCCAGGCGGTCAGCCACCGCGCCGCCGACTGCTTCATCGACGTCGAGTGCATCCGCTGGACCACCTGGCAGGCGATCTCGCGTCTGGCGCGCAACGGGCGGGCGACACGTGAGGTCGCGGTCGCCAAGTTCTGGGCCGCCGAGGGTGGGGCGCGCGTGACCAGCGCAGCGCAGCACCTCCACGGCGGGATCGGAGCCGACCTCGACTACCCGATCCATCGCTACTTCCTGTGGTCGAAGGCGCTCGAGCTGAGCCTCGGCGGAGCGCACGAGCAGCTCGAGCGCCTCGGACGCGACATGGTCGAACGAGGCCCGGAGGTGTGGCCATGAGCACGGCTTTCCCGCGACTCGGCGCGGTCGCGGTCGGTGACGCGCTACCCGAGCTCGCGATCGAGGTCACCACCACGCTGATCGTGGCGGGCGCGCTCGCCTCCCACGACTTCACGCCGGTCCACCACGACAAGTCCGCGGCACGGCGCCAAGGCCTGAACGACGTGTTCATGAACATCCTCACCACCAACGGACTGGTGGGCCGTTACGTCACGGACTGGGCGGGCCCCGATGCGCGCCTGACGCGCGTCTCGATCAAGCTCGGCGCGCCCAATCTGCCCGGCGACACCATGCGCCTGACCGGAGTGGTCGCGAGCAAGAGCGACGACGGCTCGCTCGAGGTCGAGGTCATCGGCAAGAACTCGTGGGGCAACCACGTGACCGCCAAGGTCGGGCTGGTGCTGCCCAGCGAGGCCGCCTAGCGGTACCCGCCCGCGGCGGCCGGGCCGCGAGACGGATCCCCCTCTGGAGCCATCCATGCCACCACACTCAAGAACGAAGCCGCGATCGTCGGCATCGGCGAGACCGACTACTCGAAGAACTCGGGGCGGTCCGAGGGTAGCTCGCCGCCGAGGCGGGTCGCCGCAGCCCTCGACGACGCCGGCCTCGAGCCCACGGACGTCGACGGGATGACCACCTTCACCCTCGACACCAGCGACGAGATCGGAGTGGCGCGCGCCGTCGGCATCCGCGACCTCACCTTCTTCAGCCGCGTGCCCCACGGCGGCGGCGCCGCCGTGGGCGTGGTGCACCAGGCGGCCATGGCGGTCGCCACGGGCGCGGCGCGCACCGTGGTGTGCTACCGCGCGCTCAACGGGCGCTCCGGCCAGCGCTACAGCTCCGGCATCTCCGACGGCCCGACCACCTCCGACCTGATCCACTGGAGCTGGTACATGCCGTTCGGGCTGATGACCCCGGCGAGCTGGGTGGCGATGTTCGCGCAGCGCTACATGCACGAGTTCGGCGTCACCAGCCGCGACTTCGCGCAGGTCGCGGTGTCGACCCGCAAGCACGCGGTCAAGAACCCGCGCGCGTTCTTCCACGGCAAGCCGCTCACCTTCGCCGACCACCAGAGCTCGCGGCTGATCGTCGAGCCGCTCAGGCTCTACGACTGCTGCCAGGAGACCGACGGCGGCTGCGCCTGCATCGTGACCACCGCCGACCGGGCCGGCGACGCCCGCCATCCCGCCGCGATGATCCGCGGCATCGCACAGGGGGCGGGCGGCGATCAGGAGGTCATGACCAGCTTCTACCGGCCGACCATCTCCTCGCTGCCCGAGATGGATCTGGTCGCGAGGCAGGTCTACTCGATCTCCGGGCTCCGTCCGGAGGACGTGGACGCGGCCGTCATCTACGACGCGTTCACGCCCATCGTGCTGTGGCAGCTCGAGTCGTTCGGGTTCTGCGCCGCGGGCGAGGCACGCGACTTCGTGAACGGCGGCAACCTCGAGCTGAGCGGGCGTCTGCCCTCCAACACCCACGGCGGCCAGCTCAGCGAGGCCTACGTGCACGGCATGAACGGAGTGAACGAGGGCGTGCGGCTGATCCGCGGCACGTCCTGCAACCAGCCGCGCCGCAACGACCACGTGCTCGTCACGGCCGGCGTCGGCGTCCCCACCAGCGCCATGATCCTGGGCAAGGCGGCGTGAGCCCGGCCGCGCGCCGCGGCCGGGGCGCGCCCACCGGCGGCTGCTGCTCGCCTCGCCTCCCCCCAACCCGACCTGGAGAATCGTCATGCCCGAAGCCGTGATCGTCGAGGCCCTCCGCACCCCCATCGCCCGCGGCAAGCGCAATGGCTGGCTCGCCGGGCTCCATCCCGCAGAGCTCCTGGCGCTGGCTCAGATCGGCGTGCTCGAGCGAGCCGGCGTCGATCCCGCAGAGGTCGAGCAGATCGTGGGCGGCTGCGTCACCCAGGCCGGCGAGCAGTCGTGCAACGTGTCGCGCAACGCGTGGCTCTCGAGCGGCAAGCCCTTCACCGTGGGCGCCACCACCGTCGACACCCAGTGCGGCTCGTCGCAGCAGGCGAACCACCTGGTGTCGGCGCTCGTCTGCGCGGGCGCGATCGACGTCGGCATCGCGTGCGGCGTCGAGTCGATGAGCCGGGTCGGGCTGGGCGCCAACGTGATGAGCGGGCCTGGCTACTTCCAGCCCGGCGAGTGGCCGTGGGACTCGTCGCCCGACCAGTTCCAGGCCGCCGAGCGAATCGCCAGGAAGCGCGACATCACCCGCGCCGAGGTCGACGCCTTCGCCGCCGCGTCGCAGGCCAAGGCGGCGGCCGCGTGGGCCGAGGGCCGCTTCGGCCGGGGAGGTCCTGCCCGTGACGGCCCCGGTGATGGGCGACGACGGCAACCCGACCGGCGACACCCGCACCGTGGACCGCGACCAGGGCGTGCGGCCCGGCACCACCGCCGAGGGGCTCGCCGCGCTCCAGCCGGTGGTCGAGGAGGGAGTCCACACGGCCGGCTCGTCCTCGCAGATCTCGGACGGCGCGGCGGCCGTGCTGTGGATGTCGAAGTCCCGCGCCCTCGCCGCGGGACTCACGCCACGCGCACGGATCCGCGCGCAGGTGGTGGTGGGCTCGGACCCGTACTACCTGCTCGACGGTCCGATCGACGCCACACGCCGCGTCCTCGCCAAGGCCGGGATGACGCTCGCCGACGTCGACCTGGTCGAGATCAACGAGGCGTTCGCGTCGGTGGTGCTGTCGTGGGCCCGCGAGCTCTCGCCCGACATGAGCAAGGTGAACGTGAATGGCGGCGCGATCGCGCTGGGTCATCCGGTCGGTGCCACCGGCGCGCGCCTCGTCACCACCGCGCTCCACGAGCTCGAACGCACGGGCAAGAGCGTGGCGCTGATCACGATGTGCTGCGGCGGCGCGATCGGCACCGGAACGATCCTCGAGCGCATCTGACCCGGAACCTGGGACGAAGGGAGGGCGACACCATGAGCACGCAGGGACGTCCACTCGAAGGCAAGGTCGCGATCGTCACCGGCGCTGGACGAGGGCTGGGGCGAGCCGAAGCGCTCGAGCTCGCCGCGAATGGCGCGCGGGTCGTGGTGAACGACCTCGGGGTGGCCTCCGACGGCTCGGGTGCGGACGAGGGGCCCGCGCACGAGGTGGTGGCTCGGATCGAGAGCGCGGGCGGCGAGGCCATCGCGCACTTCGGCGACGTGGCGCGCTGGGACGACGCGGGCGCCCTGATCGCACGTGCCGTGGACGTCTACGGCGAGCTGCACATCCTCGTGAACAACGCGGGCTTCAGCCGCGACCGCATGATCTTCAACATGTCGGAGGACGACTGGGACGCGGTGATCCGCGTCCACCTCAAGGGGCACTTCTGCACCTCGCGCTTCGCCACCGCCCACTGGCGCGACCGCGCCAAGCTCACCGGGGGCAGCACCTACGGCCGGATCGTCAACACCGCGTCCGAGGCCTTCCTGTTCGGGCCCGCCGGGCTCGCCAACTACGCCGCCGCCAAGTCGGGCATCGTCGGCCTCACCGTCGCGACCGGCCACGCGTGCGGAAAGTACGGTGTCACCGCGAACGTGGTGTGCCCGCGCGCGCGCACGCGGATGAACAGCGAAGGCAGCCTGGGGGCGCTGTTCGCGAAGCCCGAGCAGGGCTTCGACACCTACGACCCCGCCAACGTGGCGCCCGTGGTCGCCTACCTCGCCTCGCCCGCGGCGGGCCACATCAACGCCCACGTGTTCCTCGCGTGGGGGAACCAGGTCAGCCTGATCGGCGCGCCGCGGGTGCTCGAGACGTTCACCAGCGACGGACGATGGACCGCACAGGGACTACGCGACGGCGTCGGCGCCTACCTGGCCGAACGCGACGGGGTATCCACGAGCTTCGCCGCGGAGCTCCCCGGGATCTGAGAGGCGGTGAAGGACTCGGGCGCGAACGAAGCCTCGCGAGGGGACGGTGCCTCCCACACTACGCCGCACCCCGTGGCGACGGGGGTTCCATCCCTCGTCGCCGGCTGCACGCAGCTTCCACGAGCGGTCTGTATGCAACGTCACGATTCGTAGCGACCGGTCTCGGCGTCCCATCGGCTTCGGCGGCGACGAAGCAGGGGCCAAAGGCCCCGTGCCCTCCAGCCCGTTCGGCGCAAGGGCGATCCAAATCGTGGTGGCCCATTTGGAAACACTCACGGTCTCCGAGCGCTCGCGCCGGGCAGGCGGACCTCACGCTCGCCGCGGGAGGGCGATCAGGACGCCTCGGCCTTCTCGATCAGCTTCCACAAGAGCCTGGGCGCGAAGCGCCGGAGGGCGTGGAGCACAGAGGCCTCGCGGGTCGGAAACACGATCTCGTCACCGCGCTCGATCGCTTCCTCCGCGAGCGTCACGATCACGTCCGGCTTCGCGAGCCTCCCCTGCTCGATGCCGATCTGGATCGAGCGCGGGTTCGACCCTTGCTGCGCCTGCTCGAGGAGGGGCGTGTCCACCATTGGCGGGCACACCAGCAGGATGCGCACACCACTTCCCCGACTCTCGTGGATCAGCACCTCGGCGAACCGATTCACCGCCGCCTTGCTCGCGTTGTAGGCACCCAGGTGAGGCGTGGGGACCTCGCCCGCGAGCGAGCCGTAGAGGATCAGGTCCCCCGCTCGGCGCGCCACCATCTCGGGCAAGGTCGTGAGCGCGATGTGGAGCGTGCCGTCGTAGTTGACCCGCATCACTTGCTCGATCTTCTCGATCGGCATCGCGAGCAGCGGCGACGCGGGCATGATCGCGGCCGCGTGGGTGACGCGGTCGATCACACCGAGTTCGGCGCGAATGCGCTCCACCGTCGCGCGCACGTCCTCGAGGTGCGCCAGGTCGCAGCGATACGCGCGCACGTTCGCGCGCCCGGCGACGGTGCGCGCCAGCCCCTCCTCGTTCACGTCGACCGCCGCCACCGTCGCGCCCGCGTCGGCGAGCCGCCACGCCGAGAGCTGCCCCATGCCACTCGCCGCGCCCGTGACGAGCGCGAGCTTGCCGTGAAACGCCATGGTTCCCTCCCGGTGCGAGTCGATGCCGACGATAGGCGCGGTGCTCGCATCCCGGTGTGATGGCCGTCACGGTCCAGCCGATGTGCGGCCCGTAGGGTCGATTCCGGGTCGCGACCTCGACTGCCCGCGAGCGGGCGGCCGCGACGTCGGAGCGCACGCCTGGCATGGCCGCCGCCAAGCACGCTCTGCACGGAACGCTCTATCCTTGTGCCGACGTCGTCCCACCCACACGAGCGGCCGTCGATGCGGCCGCGAGCCGACTCGCCGCCCACGGCCTGTCCGTCGTCAACGAGGCTCCATGAACGATTCTCAGACCCTCCTCTACGAGCAGCACGGCGCCGTCGGTGTCCTCACGCTCAACCGCCCGCGCAGCCTGAACGCGATCAACTTCGCGATGCGCGACGAGCTCCACACCTGGCTCGATGCGCGCATGCGCGACCTCGAGACACGGGTGGTGATCCTCACTGGCGCGGGCCGCGGCTTCAGCGCCGGCCTCGACATCAAGGACCCGACGATCATGGCCGCGTCGTACTCTCCGCGCGAGGCGTACGTCGCGCAGCGCACGTTCTCCGAGATGATCCTCAAGCTGCGCCGCCTGCCACAGCCGATCATCGGCGCGATCCACGGTCCCGCCATCGGCGCGGGCTTCTCGATCGCGATGGCGTGCGACATCCGGCTCGGCTCACCCGCCGCGATCTTCCAGGCCGCCTACATCAACCTCGGGTTCGGGGGCGCCGACATGGGCTCGTCCTGGCTGCTCACGCGCGCCGTCGGGTCCGGCAACGCGGCGCGCTACCTGCTCTCCGGCGACGTGCTCCCCGCGGCCGAGGCGCTGCGGATCGGCTTCCTTCAGGCGATCGTCGAGCCCGAGAGCCTGCTCGCCGAGGCCCGCGCGTTGGCCGAGAACCTGGCCAGCAAGTCCCCGCTCGGCCTGCGCCTCACCAAGGAGGCGCTCGACCTGAGCGCGGGTGGCCTCACCCTCGAGGACACGATCCGCCTCGAGGACCGCAACCAGGCCATGTGCATCGCCGAGGTAGCCTCGAGCACGAGCCGCTGACCAACCGGGCGACGCACTCGCCGCCCCCTCCGGAGACCGCCGTGGCGCCGAAGTTCATCCATGTCCGCAACCTGCGTTTCCTGCTCCACGAGGTCCTCGACCTCGAAGCGTTGACCCGCTTCCCTTACTTCGCCGATCACGACCGCGCGAGCTTCGACGGAGTCCTCGACGCCGCCGAGCAGATGGCCACCGATCTCTTGTGGCCGTCGTTCAAGTCCATGGACGTCGAGCAGCCCGAGCTCGTCGACGGGCGCGTGAAGGTCCACCCCATGGTGCGCACGGTGATGCAGGAGTGGGGGCGCGGCGGCTGGATCTCCGCGCACGCGCCGTCCGCGCTCGGCGGCCAGCAGCTCCCGGGCACCGTGCTCGCGGCGGCGCGCGGGATCTTCGCGGCGGCCAACTACTCGGCCTCCGTCTACCCGGCCCTGACCGCGGGCGCCGCGCACCTCATCGTGTCGTTCGGATCGGCGGAGCTCGTCGAGCGCTACGTGCCGCGCATGTTCAGTGGCGATTGGCAGGGCACGATGGCGCTGACCGAGCCGCAGGCGGGCTCCTCGCTGGCCGACCTGCGCACCCTCGCGGTCGCCGCACCGAACGGCGAGTGGCGGATCCGCGGCCAGAAGATCTTCATCTCGTGCGCCGACCACGACGGGGCGGACAACGTGGTGAACCTGCTGCTCGCACGCACCGAGGGAGCGCCGCCCGGGCTCAAGGGGATCTCGCTCTTCGTGGTGCCGAAGAAGCGCCGCGCCGAGGACGGAGCGCTGGTCGACAACGACGTCGCGATCGCGAGCGTGTTCCACAAGCTCGGCTACCGCGGCGCGCCGATCACCCAGCTCTCCCTCGGCGAACGCGGGGACTGCCGTGGCTGGCTCGTCGGCGAGCTCCACCACGGCCTCAAGTACATGTTCCAGATGATGAACGAGGCGCGCATCGACGTGGGCATGGCCGCCGCGGCGATCGCATCCGCCGCATACCACCGTGCGCTCGACTACGCCCGCGAGCGCCCCCAGGGGCGGCGCGCCACCGACCGGGACCCGGCCTCACCGCCCCTGCCGATCGTCGAGCACGCCGACGTGAAGCGCATGCTGCTGGCTCACCCCGATCGCCAAGTCGTACCCATCCGAGATGGGCATCCTCGCGGTCAGCCAGGGGCTCCAGTGCCTGGGTGGGTACGGCTATTGCGCCGAGTTCCCGCTCGAGCAGCACTACCGCGACATCCGCATCCACGCCATTCACGAGGGCACCACCGGCATCCAGGCCCTCGACCTGCTCGGCCGCAAGGTGGTGATGCAGGGCGGACGCCCGTTCCTGCTCTTCCTCGGCGAGGTCGGGGCGACGATCGAGCGCGCCCGCGCCACGAGCACGCTCGCGGCAGCGGCCGACGAGCTCGAGCGCGCGATCGGCGAGCTCGAGCGGGTGACCGCGCACCTCACGAGCTTCGCGCTGCGTGGCGAGATCGAGCTCTTCCTCGCCGACGCGACGCTCTATCTCGAGCTCTTCGGGCTGGTGGCGGTGGGATGGCAGTGGCTCGAGCAGGCGGTCGTCGCGGAGCGCGCGCGCGCCGGCCACCCCACCCCCGCGGACGCACGCTTCTACGAGGGCAAGCTCGTCACCTTCCGCTACTTCTTCGCCTACGAGCTGCCCAAGGTCGCCGGCCTCGTGAAGCGGCTGCTCACCAGCGATGGACTCACCGTCGGGATGGCGAGCGAGCTGTTCGACGCGTAGGTGGCCACCGGTCCGGTCGTGGCGGTTCGCGTTTCGCTCGGGTCGGGCCCGGGGCACGGAGAGTCGACAGCGCGGCGGACGCGCGAGCATCCTCTGGGCATGCGCCGCTCCCGTCTCGTCGCCTTCCTGATCGCCTCAGCCGGGTTCGCCGCCGCCTGCGGCGGCGACGGCGGCCCACGCACGGGTGGGCGATGTCGCTCGGCGGGAGAGCCCGGCGCGACCTCGCAGTGCCGCACGGCCACCCTCGAACCGAGCTACTACGTCGAGCAGAGCGAGACCTACTTCGACACCCTGGACTCGTCGGTCAGCCCGTTCGTCCAGCCGAGCTATTCGCCGCTCGTGGCGCGCTGGGAGTGGCCGCCGTGGCTCCTGCTCACCGGCTACACGGACGAGAGCCTGATCCTCACCGACATCGCGCTCAAGCTCTTCCCGACGCGCATCGCCGAGATCGAGTGCCGGTTCTTCGACGTCCAGCCGTTCGGGCGTTGCCACATGGTGTTCGACTACGAAGGGCTGCCCTGCCCGATCTACGAGGAGTTCACGTTCAACGACGCTGGGCAGATGACGTTCATCGAGGCGTGGTCCGACTTCGTGCCCTTCCTGCCGACCGACGATCCCGACGATCGCTGGGCCGAGGGCGCCGACGTGCACCGGCTGTCCACCGAGGTTCCGGGGCTCGGCAACGCCGACGGGCTCATCGATCTCGGCGCCCCGTGGATGGAGGAAGCCGCCAGCACGGACGCCGACGTCGCCGAGTTCGTGCGACGCGCCCGCGACCCGTGGGCGACCTGGATCGCCGAGGTGGTGCGGAACGTCGGCACCGACCTCCAGGGCGTCGGCTGCATCCCGCCGACAGCCTCGTGACGGGCGCGAGCGAACGGTCGCCCGAGCATCGCCGGCCAGCGTCGTGACGCACGAGGTCCGGGCTCGGTCGTCGGCCGCGGAGTGGACCGAGCTCGAGGAGTCCTCGCGGATGGACGGGCACCGCCTCCTCGGCGACACGTGCTGACGCCGGTGCGGGCGCCGTCTCCACGACACACCGACGCTCCACCTCGAGTGGCGGGGTCCCGCGACGCCGTTAGATTCCGTGGAGACCGGCCCCCGACGGCCCCCTCCCGGCACTGCGTCACCACTCGGCCACGCGCTTGCGGCGCGACCCCGACGGGAGCGCACCGGACGGCGCCTCCCCCTCGCTCGCCTCCGGGTGCGATCCGGGCAGCCTCACACGGCCTCGTGCGACGGGCGACCGAACCGACCGGAATCCGTCGATCTTCTCGATGCTCGCGACGAGGGTCGCGACGGCAGACTCGGGCCTCGCGACGGGCCTGGTCCTTGCTCGTGTCCAGCCTCCTGCCGCGCGCCGAACGATAGGACTCATCGCTGGATCGCCAGGACGGCGCGGCCCGGCGTGGTGGAGGCCATCGATGAAGGTCGCACGCCGTTGGGTCGTCCACACGTTCGCCCTCGCGTGGGCCGCGTGCGCCCACCTCGGATGCCCTCCCGGCGCCGTCGATCCCTGCCTTTCGCAGGTCTCGACCGATGGGTTCGGCAACGCCGACAATCGCTACGCGTGGTCCATGACCCCGTTCGGCTCCGCGCTCTTCGTCGGCACGCTCGAAACCCTCACCTCGGGCGGCGGCGACGCCGAGCTCGACCGCGGCTCGGCAGCCCGGGCCGCCATGGGCGAGGGCGCCGAGATCTTCCGCTACGATGGCTCGAGCTGGGCGCGGGTCGTCGCCGGTGGCTTTGGCGACGTGGCGAACGAAGGCGTCCGCAACCTCGTGGTCTCGGGTGGCGCGATCCACGCCGGCACGCTGAACGCGACCACCGGCGGCGAGGTCTGGCGCTCCGCGGACGGGGTCGAGTGGACGCAGATCAACGCCGACGGCTTCGGCGATCCGGCCAACTCCTCGGTGCGCGGGATGACCGAATGGCGCGGCCAGCTCTGGGTCGGCACCGTGAACTCGCTGGGCGCCCAGTTGTGGCGCCACGACGGCGCGACCTGGACGCAGATCGCGCGCGACGGACTCACCGGCCCGGACAACGACGCGCTTCGCGGACCTCCTGGTGTGGCGCGATCACCTCTACGTGGGCACGTGGAACGACGAGCACGGCGCCGAGATCCATCGCTTCGACGGTACGACCTGGGAGGCACTCGTCGGCGGCACCGCGTCGGTTCCCGCGGGCTTCGGGGATCCCAACGACACCGGCATCTTCAGCCTGGTGGAGTTCGAGGGTGCGATCTACGCGAGCACCCGCAACTTCATCACCGGCTTCTCGGTGTGGCGTAGCTTCGACGACGGTGCGAGCTGGCAGCGCGTCGTCGACGATGGATTCTCGGATCCACGGCAGCGCTACGGATGGCGGCTCCACGTCCATCAGGGCCAGCTCTTCCTCGGCACCTGGGTGATGACCACCGGTGACGACGCCTTCCGCGTCGGTGGCCGTCTCTACCGCAGCCGCGATGGAGCGACCTGGGTCGAGGAGGTCGGGCCGTTCGGCAGCCTGGCCCCGCCCGGCTTCGCCGACGATCTGAACTATGGACTGCGGAGCCTGGCGACCTACCAGGACGCGCTCTTCGTCGGCACCGCGCAGTGCTTCTTCTGCGACTTCCCGGTCACGGGCGCCGAGGTGTGGCGGCGTGACGCGTCCTGCCCCGAGTGACCGGCGCCGCGAGCGGCATCACGAAGGCCCGCTACACGCGGACGCGCTGGTTCGCCGCGAGCAGCGCGGTGGGGTAGCGCACGCCGCGCCACACGATCCCGCCGAGCCGCCAGCCGACCCACGCGGCGCGCACCACCATCCAGCTCATCCCGAGACACGCGAGCGGCGCGAGGATCGCTCCACTGCGAGCGCGTGCCGTGACGCGGCTCGCGAGCGCCACGCTCGCGACCAGGCCGGCGAGCCCGAGCAGCGGGATGGCGCGAGCCCAGGCCGGGACCGGCGCGAGGATCGCGGCCGGCGCGAGCCCGAGCCAGGTGAAGACGAGCGCGAGCCCGGCCATGCGCAGCTGCGAGAACCGTCCCAGGATCGCGAACAGGTTCTTCTGCATCGCCACGCGCATCTCGCGGAAGCTCGCGTACCACTCGAGTCGCACCGCGCCGGCGCCGTTGACGATGTCGCATCGCCCCCGTGGGACTTGATCAGCAAGCACAGGCCGAAGTCGTCCGCGACCTCGAGCTTGAGCCACGCGAAGCCCGGGGTTCGCGCGAGGGCTGCGCGCCGCACCAGGATGAAGGCGCCCGTCGCAGCCACCGCCGGTGAGCGCGGATCGCTGACCCGTGTGAGCCGACCTCCAGCGCTCAGGATCGCGAGCGAGAGCCCGAAGATCGCGCCGGCGAGCCGGCCCGCCGACTCGATGGTGGGGACCACCGTGAGCAGGTCGAGGCCGTGACGCTCGGCGTCCGCGATCGCCCGGCGGAGCGCATCCGGCGCCAGGTGGACGTCCGCGTCCATGAACAGCAGCCACTCGCCGTCGCCGCGCTCCACCCCGGCCTGCAGGGCGTTGAGCTTGCCGAGCCAGCCGTCCGGTAGCTCACGGACGTGGACGACCACCAGCCGGGGATCCTCGACCGCCAGGCGATCGAGGATCTCCCCGGTGCGGTCCGTCGAGCGATCGTTCACGGCGACGAGCGCGAGCTCGGGGTAGTCGAGGGCGAGGGTGCTTCGCACCGCCGCCTCGACGTGGCGCGCCTCGTTGCAGGCCGGCGAGACGACCGTGACCCGCGGCCAGCGCGCGAGGACCGGCTCCTGGTCGGCGAGGCGACGCAGCCGCGCCAGACCCGCGAGCGTGGAGGCGAACGCATAGATCCCCACCAGCGCGGGGGGAACGACCAAGACGAGGTAGGGGGCGAGCTGCACGGTGACGGGACTCGAGCGCGAGGGAGGCGCAGGCTACCACTCGCGCCCGTACCGGTGGTCCGCGCTCACGATCCGCCTCACGGCCGGCCGGCCCCTGCCCTCACCTGCGCCAGCTCGCTCTCGAGCGCGGCGATCCGTGCGTCGCGCGCCGCCAGCGCCCGCTCCACGTCGGCCCCTTCGAAGCGCAGCGGGATGTGTTGCGGGCAGTTCGCATCCCAGGCCTTCACGTCGATCACGATCGCCTGCTCGGGAGTCGCGTCGTATCCCTCTGGAGCGAGACGAGCCAACAGCTCGGGATCGTCCTCGACCACCCGCGCCTCACCCCACACCTTGACCCGCTGGCGGTTCGCGTAGTCGATCAGGAACAGGTGCACCTTGGGGTTCTCGGTGAGGTTCCCGAGACTGATGTATTGCCTGTTCCCGCGGAAGTCGGCGAAGCCCAGGGTGTGATCGTCGAGCACCCGCAGGAACCCCGGCGGCCCACCGCGGTGCTGGATGTAGGGCTGACCGGAGGCGTTGGCCGTCGCCAGGAACACGCTGGTCTGCGCGGCGATGAAGCCGGCCAGGTCGTCCCCGATCCGGGTCGACCAGCCGCGGCCCGCCTCCATCCGGGCGTAGCTCTCCCGCGAGCCCTTGCGGGACTGGATCGCCTTCACCACCGGCGTGAAGGCCACGTCGCTCACGATCTTGCGAGGGTTCGTCATGGCGCCGCTCCGTTTCCGTCCCACGCCGCGGCCTCGGTCAGCCACGGGGGGTCTACCGGTGTGGGTGAATCGCGGGCACCGCTCCGCGACGTGGGCAACGTGCGTCCTGGTTCGTCGCGAAACAATAGATCCGTTTGACATGACACTATTGCGTAGATTGCAATGATCTCGTGGAGCGGCTCGACGCCATGGCGGCCTTCATCGCGGTCGCGGAGCTACGCGGCTTCGCGCCCGCGGCGCGGCGCCTGGGCGTGTCCTCGTCCACCATCACGCGGGGCGTGGCCGCGCTCGAGGACCACCTCGCGATTCGGCTCTTCCAGCGCACCACGCGTACGGTGAGACTCACCGCCGCCGGCGAACGCTACCTGGAGCGCGCCCGTCGCGTGCTCGCGGACGTGGAGGAGGAGGAGCGCCGCGCGCGCCGAGCGCGCCCGAGCCGATGGGGCGCTTCGTGGTCGCGGCGCCGCAGCTCTTCGGTCGGCGCGAGGTCGCGCCCCTGGTGTGCGCGTTCCTCGCTCGTTACCCCGCGGTGCAGGGCGAGCTCACCCTCGCCGACCGCCTCGTGAGCCTCGTCGACGAGGGGGTCGACGTTGCGGTGCGGATCGCGCACCTCGACGATTCGACGCTGGTCGCGCGCAAGCTGGGCGAGACCCGCCGCGTCGTCGTGGGCTCTCCTGGCTACCTCGCGGCGCGCGGAACGCCGCGCTCGCCGCGGGATCTCGCCCGCCACGCGATCGTCCACTTCGGCCCGAGCCCGGCGCCACCCGAGTGGCGCTTCTTCCGCGACGGTCGCGAGGAGCGCCTCGCGGTCGTGCCGCGCTTCGTGACCAACGCCGCCGACGCGGCGATCGCTCTCGCCGAGCAGGACGGTGGGCTCACGATGGCCCTCGCCTACCAGGTCGCCGACGCCGTGAAGGCCGGCCGGCTGGCGGTGGTGCTGTCCCGCCATGAGCCTCCGCCACTTCCGATCCAGCTCGTGTACCCATCGGCGCGCCAGCTCTCCGCCAACGTGCGGTGCTTCGTCGATCTCGCCGTCGCCACCTGCCGCTGGCACTACGTGAAGCTGTGACGGATCCGCTCGGGGCCGCAGCGGCGGATCGGTCCTCCGGTACGATCCGGACGAGGAATTCTCGTGACTTCCACGGGCAGGGGACGGATGCTCGCGAGCCGGGGGAGAGCATGAGCGGAGCGAGTCGAACGGTGTTCATCACCGGTGCCGCGAGCGGCCTCGGCGCCTGCACCGCGCGCCACCTGGCGGACCGTGGCTTCAGCGTGCTGGCGGCGGACATCGCGGTCGATGCGCTGAATCGCGTCGCCGAGCACCGAGGCATCACCGCGGTGCCCGTCGACGTCACCAGCGCGACCAGCGTCGAGGCGGCACGCCAGCGGGTGAGCGAGCTCTGCGACGGGCTCGACGGCGTCGTGAACTTCGCCGGTGTGCTCACCATCGGCTCGCTGATCGAGATCGACGAGGCGACCCTCGAGCGCACCATCCAGATCAACGTGCTCGGCACGTACCGGATCAACAAGGCGCTGTTTCCGCTCGTGCACGCGCGCAAGGGACGGATCGTCGACGTCTCCTCGGAGCAGGGCTGGCAGACGCCGATGCCGTTCGTGGGGGCCTACACCCTCACGAAATACGCGATCGAGGCCTACACCGACTCGCTGCGTCGTGAGCTCATGTTCCTCGACGTGCCGGTCATCAAGATCCAGCCCGGTCCGTTCAAGACCTCGATGGTCGCCGGGATCGAGGAGCGCTTCACGCGGCTGGCGAGCGAGTCGCGCTACTTCGGTGACCTGCTGACCCAGCTCAAGCACCTGACGATCAAGGAGCAGGCGAAGGCGCACGACCCCGAGATCCTGGCGGCGGTGATCCACCGGGCACTCACGGTGCACCGCCCAAGGCCGGTCTATTCGGTCCGTCCCGACCTGGGACGAACGCTGCTGAGCACGCTGCCACCTCGGGTCGCCGACCCGCTGCTCAGGGTGGCGCTCGGGATCCTGTCGCGCCTGCCCCCCGCGCTAGGCGGCCCGCCGCGCCGAGCGTGACCGCGCCTCGCGCCGCGTGCGGCGCGGGGCGAGCCTCTTCAGCACCGCGATCTCGTCCGCGAACCCCGCGACGATCGAGTCGACGTCCGGCACGAGCTCGGTGCACGCCATCGCTCCGAGGCAGAGCCGGTCGGCGACGCTCATGACGGTGAGGTTGAGTCCCGAGCCCTGTTGCACCGGGCCGAGCGGGTAGATCCTCGTCACGGTTCCCCCGGCACAGTAGAGCGGCGTCGCGGGACCGGGGAGGTTCGAGATCACGAGGTTCCAGAAGACGGGCATCCAGTCCGCGAGGTGGCTGGCCGAGTAGAGCTGGACCACGTGGGTCAGGAGCCACGGCGACGCGAGGCTCGTCACGAGATCGGTGAAGCGGCGCAACACGTCGCCGCCGGATCCGCCGTGGCGCTCCTTGGCCCGATGGGTCTCGGCGTGGATCGCGAGCAGCCGCCCCACCGGGTCCTCGCTCGTCACCGGCAGGTGGGCGAGGATCATCGACACGCGATTGCCGACGTCCCCGTCGGCGCCGTGCGCGGCGCGCACCGTCACCGGCACGTTGGCCACCAGCGAGCGTTCCGGGAGGCCGCCGTGGGCGAGGAGCCACGCGCGCAGCGACGCGCAGCTCGCCGCGAGCACCACGTCGTTGATCGTGGTTCCGAAGGCCTCCTTGATCCCCGCGAGATCGCGGAACGGGACGTCGGCGAAGGCCACCGAGCGATGCGCCGTGAGCGCGCGGTTGAACGGCGTCGGCGGCGCCTCGAAGAGCTTCGCCGCGGGCTCGGTCCCGGGCTCGGCCTCGCCCGCTCGCGACTCGTGCGGCGGATGCGCGGCCTGCCCGCGCTCGAGCATCGACTCGGTGACCTCGGCGATCGCGCGCACCGCGTGCCAGGGCCTCGTCGCCAGCGCGCGCGCCGTGTCGGCCACGAGCCAGGCCGGTGAGGGCTCGGAGTCGGGGATCCACGGCTGATCCGGCAGCGGCGCCCGAGAGCCCGACGGCGCCTCGTCGAACAGCTGGTGGATCAGCGCCACCAGCCGCCCGCCGTCCATGGCGGCGTGGTGGATCTTCGACACGACCGCGACCTTGCGCCTGCCCAGGCGCGGGATCAGCACCATCTCCCAGAGCGGCTTGCGACGGTCGAGGAGGCGGCCCGCGTACTCGCCGACGAACGCGGCGAGCTCGCGCAGACCTCTCGGCTGCGGTAGCTCCACCTCCAGCAGGTGGTTCGCGAGGTCGAACCGAGGATCCTCGATCCAGTGGGGGTCGCCGAGCCCGACCGGTCCGTCGACCAGCCGGCGGCGAAACGGGCCGACCTGGTGGATCCGCTCGCGGAAGAGCTTCTCCATGGTCGCGAACGGCGAGCCGCGAAAGCCCACGGGCGCGTCCAGCACGATCACGCCCAGCGTGTGGAGCGGCATCTGCGCCGTCTCGGCGTAGAGCAGCGCGGCATCGAGGCTCGACACCGGTTGCACGGCACGACCCTCCCACGATCGCCGGTCACGCCACGCGGGCTGACCGCCGGCGCCGCCGGTCGACGTTGAACCCGATCTCGTTCAGGAACCGTCCCATGCGGCGCAGATAGTCGCCGCGATCCAGATGGATGCTGTGGCTACCGGGAAACCAATGGATGCGGCAGCGCCCCCAGTGATCCCACAGCAGCCGCGAGTGCTTGGGCGGCGCGAGCCGGTCACCGACGCCGCCGATGATCATCAGCCGCTCCCGGTCGAGGAGCGGCGGGTAGGTGAGCGGGCTGTGGACCGCGAGTGCCCGGCGCACCGTCTTGATCGAGGTGCCGGTCACCAGCATGGCGGCGCGCATCAGGCTTCCGAGCGGCTCCCACTCGAGGACCAGATCGGGGAGGCTGACCAGCGGCACGTTGGGGATCGCGAACTGCAACCGATCGTCCACGGCCGCCAGGAGTGCGGCCGTATAGCCGCCCAGGCTGATGCCGGTGACGCCGATCCGTTCGACGCCACGCTCCCGTTCGAGCCAGCCGACGAAGCTCCGGACGTCCATCACCGCCTGCCCGAACGCCTCGTTGATCCACGAGGTCCCACCCGAGAAGAACCCCTGCCCGCTCACGACCGAGCCTCGGGTACGGCGGGCGCCATGGAACGGCAACGTCACCAGCAACACGTCGCAGCCGATCGAGTAGAACCACGGCAGGGCGAAGAGCCACTGATTGAGCCAATACGGGTCGCCCGCGAACCCGTGCACGGCGATGATCGTGGAGCGTGCCCGACCACCGTGGCTCCAGTAGCGAGCGCGCGCGAACCGGTTGGCCTCGTGGGCCAGGTACCGGTCACGGAGCCGGGCGTTCAGCGGGACGTAGGCGCTCTCGAAGCGGAGGTCTCGGCAACGTCCACCCCGCGCCTCGAAGTGCGGCCATCCCGCCTCCGCGCTGGTCATCTCGATCGCATCGGGAGGTGCGGCGAAGAAGCGGCGCGGATCGCCGCTCTCGGCCGCGCGCTCGTAGACCTTGCGCTCGCCGAACATCGCCCTGAGCGCTACCGGGTGGTAGCCGACCGGCACCGTGAGCGGCGCGATCAGGCTCGCCAGCCCGGTGCGGACGGCGACGTCGAACGCGGCGGTCGCGCGCACCCGCACCAGATCACGCAGAGCGAGCTCGAAACCCTCGGGACGCTCCCAGAAATTGCTCTCGAGGTGCTCCCACCACGGCCCCTCCGGCATGCTCGACGGCGCATGGACGCACGCGTCGTGGGCGATCCGGGAAACGACCGACGCGCGGCTCACCGGCGACACCTCGCGGTGACTCGGCAGGGGGGATTGCGCTTCATGAGCGCGATCCGTGCAAGCGTCGAGCCGCGCCCGAGGCAACCGCGGTCCGGCATGGCGCCGACGCCAGCCGCGTGGCCCGAAACGACAAGGGTGCGGCCCGCGCGGCCCTCCCGCTCGATCGCGGCAGCGGCTACGGTTCGCCGCCTCACTCGCCGGACCGGGTCGTCGGCTCGCAGGCCAGGGGAACCGCCATGAAATCGCTGAAGGACAAGGTCGTGGCCATCACCGGCGCGGGCTCGGGGATCGGCCGCGCGCTCGCCGAGCTCGCGGCCCGCCGTGGCGCGTTGCTCGCGCTCTCCGACATCCACGCCGGCAATCTGGAACAGACCGCCGCCACGTGTCGCAGCACCGGCGCACGGGTCGCCACCACGGTCCTCGACGTCGCTGACCGCGCCGCCGTGCACGCCTGGGCCGACGCCACCGTCCGCGAGCTCGGGCGCGTCAACGTGATCATCAACAACGCAGGTGTCGCGGTCGCCGCGACGGTCGAGAAGAGCCGCTACGAGGACATCGAGTGGCTCATGGGAATCAACTTCTGGGGTGTGGTGCACGGGACCAAGGCGTTCCTCCCCTACCTCAAGGAGACCGGCGACGGGCACGTGGTCAACGTGTCCAGCGTGTTCGGGCTGATCGGCGTGCCGACCCAGTCGGCCTACAACGCCTCCAAGTTCGCGGTGCGCGGCTTCACCGAGGCGCTGCGCGAGGAGCTCGACATCGAGCGCTGCGGCGTGAGCGCCACCTGCGTCCATCCGGGCGGCATCCGCACCAACATCGCCAACGCCGCGCGCGTCGGGGACACGGCAGGGATCGGCGGCACCACGAGCCCCGCGCAGGCCGCGGCCGAGTTCAACAAGATGCTGCGCATTCCGCCAGCGGTGGCCGCGAAGCGGATCCTCGACGGCGTCCGGAAGAACGCGCGGCGGGTGCTGATCGGCCCCGAGGCCTACCTGTTCGACGTCATGCAGCGCTCGCTCCCGGGTACCTACCAGATGCTGGTGGCGACCGGCGGCCGCCTCACCCGCCGCTGAGCGAGCTCCGCGGAGCCTGACATCCGCCGCGCGAGATGTGAGAATCGCCCGGTTTGCCCCTCCCTCCCCGCCGCCAGCGGCGGGCTCGAAGCGAGCGGATCTCATGTCGAAGCTCACGGTCGTCACGGGTGCGAGCGGTCACATCGGCGCGAACCTGGTGCGCACGCTTCTCGGGCAGGGACGGCGCGTGCGGGTGGTGGTGCACGACTCGCCGATCGGCCTCGACGGGCTCGATGTCGAGCGCGTCCACGGCGACGTCCGCGACCGCGCCAGCCTGGTGAGCGCGTTCCGCGGCGCCGAGGTGGTGTTCCATCTCGCCGCGATCATCTCGATCCAGGGCGACAAGGACGGCCACGTCGCGGCGGTCAACGTGGGGGGGGCGCGCAACGCCGCGGAAGCGGCGCTCGAAGCCGGCGTGCGGCGCATGGTCCACACCTCGTCCATCCACGCCTTCGACCAGTACTGCCCGCGCTCGGGTCCGCTCACCGAGCAGTCGGCGCGAACCCTCGCCGCCGATCGCCCCGCGTACGACCGCTCCAAGGCGGCCGGGGAGATCGCGGTACGCGACGTGATCGCCAAGGGGCTCGATGCGGTGATCGTCCACCCCGCGGGCGTGATCGGCCCGATCGACTACCGGCCGTCGCGGATGGGCCAGGTGCTGCTCGACCTCTACCACCGCCGGCTGCCGGCCCTGGTACCGGGCGGGTACAACTTCGTGGACGTCCGCGACGTGGTGGATGGCATGCTCGCCGCCGAGGAGCGTGGACGGCGCAACGAGAGCTACATCCTCGCCAACGAGTGGGCCTCGGTCCGCGAGGTCGCGCGGCTCGCCCACGCGTGCACCGGCGTCGAGCCGCCCCGGCTCGTGACGCCCCTTCTGGGTCGCCCATCTCGGTGTGCCGTTCATGACCCTCTTCGCCAACGTCACCAAGACCCACCCGGTCTACACCGCCGAGTCGCTCGGCGCGCTCAAGGCCGACTCGACCGCGGACCTCACCAAAGCGCGAACCGAGCTCGGCTACGCGCCGCGCCCCCTCGCCGACACCATCCGCGACACCTACGAGTGGTTCCGCGGAGCCGGCGCGCTCGCCCCCTCCCAGCGGTAGAGGTAGCGCGGGTAGAGC
Organism: Deltaproteobacteria bacterium; assembly: GCA_016713535.1. GTDB lineage: Bacteria > JADJOY01 > JADJOY01 > JADJOY01 > JADJOY01 > JADJOY01. Next base: position 173,533 of record JADJOY010000001.1, on the reverse strand, counting down.
CGCCCGCACCTCATCGGCTGGGTGCGGAGGGCGACGAACCGCTGCCCGAAGTCGGCGACCAGCCGGTAGCGATCGAGGAGCGGTGCCAGCGACGTGCGGCGCTCGAGCGGACGGCTGGCCAGGATGAACGCCGGGCCGGGAGGCTCGGCCACCGGGGTGAGGAGCGCGCGGACCCGCGCCGGGTCCAGGGCGGGCCCTCGCGGGCCGCGCACCAGGTCCTCGATCGCCACCCAGGTCAGCGGTGGCTGGAAGCGCGTCACCCCGTCCGTGGGGCCGAGGTCCGGGGCGAAGACCGGCCCGGGCAAGTCGGCCACCAGCGCGGTGAGGTCGGCGTACGCGTCCTCGGCGCGCATGGACGTCCACACGTGCCGGGGATCGTAGAGGAGTGCGGCGAAGCTCGCCGCCAGCACCAGCGGCTCCGCGTGCCTCCGCCACCGCTCGGGCAGAAGCTCGAGGCGTGGCAGCTCGCTGACGCCCACCACGATCGCGAACGTGGCGAGCGGGATGAACACGTTGTCGTTCCCACCCGCGTCGAGAGCGCCCATCGCCCCCGCACCGAGAGCGACCAGCCCTTGCGTCTGCCACAGGTCGAGCCGCGCGTGCGCACGACGCATGGTCTCGACCCAGCCCGCGGCGGCGGCGAGGGCGAGGAGCGGCACGTAGCGCGCCAGATAGGCGAAGAGGCGCGTGAACGTCGTGAGCTCGAGCGACGACCACGAGCGCGGCACGGTCCAGGTGTAGAAGTGCAGCCATGGGCCGAAGACGCGAGGACCGAGCCAGCCGTAGGCGATCGGTCCGGCGAGCGCCGCCACGGCCAGCTCGGCGATCGACCGGCGCGGACCCATCCGAAGCCACACGTAGGACAGCGCCCCGAGCACGAACAACGCGCCATGTTGCTTGATCCAGAACCCAGCGCACAGCACCGCGACGCCGAGGACGCGCAGCACCCGCGCGGAACGTCGCGACACCGGGCCCGCGCCACGCGCCTCCCCCACCCCCGCCTCCACCAGCGCGGTCCCGGTGAGGATCGCGACCAGCAGCCAGGTGTCGCCGTGCGCGGTGTCGAGGTACGCATCCATCGCCTCGTAGGCCGCCGCGAAGAGCCCCACCGCCACGAGGGCACGCCAGCGCGAACCGCTGCGCCGCGCCACCACTTCGAACACCAGCACCGAGGCGGCGACGGCGCCCACGATCGAGAAACCACGCAGCACCGCCACGTGCGCGCCGAAGGCACGGACCAGCGGCGCGCAGAGCACGTAGTAGAGCGGGTTGTAGGCGAACGGCACGAAGTCCGGGGAGGGCTCGGCATAGAGCGGCGCACCGGCGAGCAGCCGCTCGACGTGCTGCACCACCGCGCCCTCCATGATCTCGAGGTAGAGCGGAAAGCCCCGGTGCCGGGACCAGAGCGCCAGGACGAACGCGATCTCCCCGACCGCCAGCGCGCTCACGAGGAGCAGGCCGGCCCTCGGACCCGCTCTCGGGCGACGAGCGTCCCAGGCGAGCGCGACGAGCGCGACGATCAGGAGCGCGACGCGGACCGGAATCGCCATCGAGGGTGCCTCAGCGACGCAAGCATGGCGGCCCCGTCGCGCCCGTGCGAGCCCCGCGGCTTCTCGTTCGGGCCGCCGGGTTCGCGTTGACCGTCGCCTGGCGTGAGGAACTGGAGCCCCTGCGCTGTGTCCCCCGCTCGTCTCGTGGGCCGTGAGCTCCATTCGCGCGGCCGCAGCGCGGGCGAGCCTCCCCTCGACCGGGATCGAAGGTGCGCGAGCCGTGGCCGCCGACAGGCCCCCGGACCCTCGCGACTCGAAAGCAGCCTCTCGGCGCAGACCCACCCACGATCCGTCGCCGATCGTGCTTGACACGCTCCGCCGAAACCCGTAGGACCGCTCGTTGCGACGGACTCCGTCGCGGATCCAGAGCCGGGACGCCCACCGCGTCCCTCGACACTCTGGCGGGGCGCCTTCCCATGCACGAGCGACTCGTAGTGCCCTTCTCGCGCGCCAGCCTCGGCGCCCTGCTGCTCGCTCTCGCCGGCACGATCGGCGCGAGTGGCTGCAGCAAGGACAGTCCCGAAGTGAAGTCCGGCAAGGCCGCCTGCCCGATCGCCGTCGAGACGGTGTGCACGGCGCGCGACAAGGAGTATGCGAACCGCTGCGTCGCGGAGTGCGCGAAGGAAACGGAAATCGTCGAGGGGAACTGCAAGGCCTCGAAGGGAGGCTGAGCCCGACGGCGCCTCCTCCATCGCCCTCCGGGCCTGAGGTCCGGTGACGGCCCATCGGCCGGTGGGTGCGACGGGTACCTCGATCCGGGGGGTACCCGTCGCGCGCTCCGGCGGCCGGCCGCCCCGGTCACCGCTCGCATCACCCAGAATCGGTGGACGTTGCGACCGAGGTCGGCAGTTGGATCGTGAACGTGGTTCCGGCGCCGGGCAACGACACGAACGACACCTGGCCACCGAGGTAGCGTTCCGTCAGCAATCGCACGCTGTAGCTCCCCACCCCTCGGCCCGAGCCCTGCTTGGTGCTGAAGGAGCGCTGGAACATCTGGAGCTGCACGGCCTCCGGCATCACGGTCTCGTTGTGTACCGTGAACGTCGGCGTGGTCTCGCGGTGGTAGCTCACCGTCACGGCCTGATCGGCGAGCGAGGCCTCGAGGGCATTCTTCACCAGGTTGCCGAGCACCCGGTGCAGGATCGCGTCGTCGGTCACGATGCGCGTGTCGCCGCTGATCCGGGGTGGCGCCAGGCGACGCCCCGTCGCGACCGCGTGGTGGCCGTACAGGGCGCACAGGCGCTCGAGGATGGGACGAGCGTCCACCGGCCGAGGCCGGAGCTCGAGGTCGCCCCGCTCCGCGGCCGCGAGGTCGCGCTGTGACTCGATCTCCTCCACGATCTGGTCGACGACGTCGACCGCCAGCGTCTTGAGATCGTCGCCGTCACCGAGCTCGGGCCAGATCTCGAGGATGCCCCGCAGGCCACCCGCCGCGTTGACGAGATCGTGGAAGAAGATGCGCTCGAGCACCTGCCGGCGCTTCTCGTCGGTCACGTCGCGGACCGCGAAGACCGTGAACGGCTCGCCGGCGATCAGCATCGGCGTGGCCCAGACTCGGAGGTCGAGCGCCGCCACCCCCTCGGCCTCGCGGCGCGACAGGTTGCACTCCTCGACCTGCTTGAGCCCCTGCGCCGCGCATCGAGCCATGGCCTTCGCCGCGCCGCAAAGCCGGCAGAATCGGGTGGTGCCGCAGCCGGCGGGATCGTCGTCCCGATGGATGCAATCGACCGCCTCGCCGAAGCGTAGCCCCACGAGCTCGCCGCCGGTGCGCCCGAGAAGCGCGTGCAACTTGTCGTTGGCGAGCACGATCTGGCGCTCCCCGTTCAACACCATCACCGGCTCCGGGAAGCTGTCGAGGAGACTCGCGACGAGCGGGTCGGACGTCAGCTTGCGGCGCTGCTCGGCCAGGACCTCCGGGACGCGCGCGCTCCGGCGGCGCGAAGAAGGTGGCGGGGACGGCCCGTGCCCCGGGATTGCTGAGAGTCATGGACGCCTCCTCGATGACGGCGACGCGACGCGATGCGCCGTGGGGAGAACACGAGGACGCCGGGGCAACGCCTGGAACACCGGCCTGGGTGGGCAAAACCTGCCGAGCTCGTCGGGCAGCGTTCGTGCCATACGACACAACAGCACGCCTCCGCACCATGTCGTCACGTCGTTTCGCAACGCCAAAGCAAGTTGGGCGCCGTCCGCCGCGTGGTCCGCCGGGGGTGTCAGCCCATGCTCTGGCGCACCTCGACCATCACCTGGTCCGCCGCGTCGAGGCGGATGAATCCCAATCGCGGGTACTCGAGGTCGAGGATCACGTAGAAGGTCAGCGCGAGGGTGATCGCGAACACCCACGGCACGAGCCGCGGTGGATCCGCGGTCGCCGACAGCTCGAAGCCCGCCAGCATCGCGCCGAGCATCGCCAGCGCGCCGAGCATCACGAAGATCACCACCGGCGGATGCATGAAGCGAGCGCGGGTCCGGGTGGTGACGATGTCGAACATCTCGTTGAGCGACGGTGTGAGGAGAACCCGCGCCGCGGTGTCCCCGCTCTGCCCAGCCGCGGCCTGCGCGAGGCGCCAGATCGTACCTTGGAGCTCGATCGTCTCGGCGAGGAGCATGCGGATCCGCTCCGGCTCGGTCGCCGAGCGGTAGAGCTCGATGCGGAGATCGACGTAGCGGCGGAACGCGTCGCGCAGAGCGGCCTGGGTGGCCTCGGGAAGGAGGTCGAGGCGCAGGTAGGCCGTCCCGATCGCGTTCGCTTCCGCCGTGACGAGCTCGCGGCGCGAATCGAAACGCGACGCCGCGCCCGAAAACGTGAACGCGATCAGCAGTCCGAGGAGAGCGAAGATCGCGCCCTGGACGGTGCCGAGCCCCGGCGCCTCCTCGCCCGGCCGCTTGGCGCGCCACGCTGAGCCGTAGCGCCGCCCGACGGCGAGCGCGCCCAACATCGCGAGCATGAGCGCCGCCGACAGCAACGCGATGCGCAGCAGGAAAAAGCTCATGGCACCTCCTCGAGACCTGGGCGCCCGATGCTGGCGCATCGGCGGGACGCTGGCGAGCGCGTGAGCCGGACGCGCGCCTCCACCCCCGGTGGAATGGAAAATCCACTCGCCTCCTGTAGCCTTCTCGATCCTCCGACAGTCCCATGCGCGTCGCTCTCGCCATCCAGCACTTCCCGCCGTATCGCGGCGGCGCCGAGCAGCAGGCGCGCCTTCTCGCGCGGAGGCTGGCGACCCTCACCGAGCGCTGCGACGTCATCACGTCCCGCCACGAGCCGGGCCTGCCGCGCGTGAGCCACGAGGGCGATGCTCGGGTGATCCGCCTCCCGACCGCGGGCCCGCAGCGCGTGCGACGCGCGGTGAACGGCCTCGTCGCATTCGCATACTTCGTCTACAACGGTGGGCGCTACGACGTGGTCCACGCTCACTGCCTCTCGCCGTTCGCCCTCGGCGCGATCCTGGGAGCGCGCCTGCGGGGCACCCGCACGGTTCTCAAGATCTGCACCCTCGGCGCGTGCGGAGACGTCGCGAAGGTGCGCGACGGCCGGCTCGGTGGCTGGCTCTGGCGTGGCTTCGCCCAGACGGATCGGTGGGTGACGACGAGCGCGGCCGGGCGCGAGGAGGCCCTCGCCCAAGGGCTGCCGGAGCAGCGTGTCTCGCTCGTGCCCAACGGTGTCGAGATCCCCGACCTGCCCACACGAGCCGACCCGCGCAGCGTCGCCGAGAGGCGCCGGGAGCTCGGCCTCGCCGACCGCCCGACCTGCCTCTACGTGGGCCGTCTGGTTCCGGGGAAGGGACTCGACGCGATCGTGAGGGCCTGGCCCACGATCCAGGCGCGAAGCGGTGCCGCGCTCGCGCTCGTCGGCGACGGCCCCCTCGGCGCGCAGCTGCGAGAGTGGGCCGAGGCGCCTGCGCTGGCCGGTTCGGTCCAGCTCATCGGCTGGCAAGCCGATCCGTCGCGCTATTACGCGGCGGCTGACTTGCTGCTGTTCCCGTCCACGAGCGAAGCGTTCGGCAACGTGCTCGCGGAGGCGATGGCTCATGGGGTGGCCGTGCTCACCACTCCCGTGGGGCTCGCTTCGCGCTACGCGCGTCACCGCGAGAACGCCTGGGTCCTTCCGGGCGCGTGCGATCAGGCGGAGCTCGCCGGCGCGATCCAGCACGCCGCGTGCGAGCTGCTTGCCGATCCGGAGCTCCGGCTCGCGCTCGGCGAGCGCGCCCGCGCCACGGCGCGCGCGAGCTTCGAAGTCGAGCCGGTGGTGAACACATACCTCGAGATCTACCGCGCGCTCGTCGCAGGTGACGCGCGACGGGGCTGCGCGACGCCCGCGGCTCGCGCCGTGCCCCCGCTGGAGACGGACCATGCCTGAGACCATCCCGTGTTTGCTCTGCGGCAGTGCGCGCGCCGAGCTCGAGCCCGCGAAGGCGCGATTTCTGCGCATGCCCGCCGGCGTCAACGTGAGCCACTGCCTCGACTGCGGGCTGCGCTACCAGAGCCCGCGGCTCGACCTCCAGGAGGTCGGAGCGCTCTACGCGCGACACCCGTATTACCAGGAATCGAACGCGACGCGTGGCGCCCGGCGACGGGACTTCTACGCGCGGCGCATGGAGCGCCTCGAGCGCTGGCGCCCCGCGCGCGGCGCGCTGCTCGGGATCGCATGCCTGGAGGGCGGCTACATGTTCGAGGTGGCCGCCCAGCGCGGCTGGAACGTGCGAGCCGTCGAGTTCGCACCGATCCTGGCCAGCCACGCGCGGAACCTGGGCGTGAACGTAGAGGTATCGGAGGGGTGGGACCTCTCACGCCTGGGGGGGGCAACGCTTCGACGCGGTCCTCAGCCTGTCCCTCGAGCACGTTCCCGATCCACGCCGGACGCTGCGCCAGTGCCGCGACCTGCTCGTCGACGGCGGCTTGCTCCTCATCGACGTGCCGAACCAGTTCCACTCGCTGAAGGACCGCTTGAAGATGGCGGGGCGCGGCGTGGCCGGCGCGCGATTCGACCACTGGTTCTTCGGCGAGGTCGCGGCCGAGTTCCACATGACGTTCTTCGATCCCCGAACGCTCAGACGCGCGCTCGCCGAGGAAGGCTTCGAGGTGCTGGAGCTACGCACCCATCTGCCGTGGCACCCGGTCTACCTCGCGAACCCGCGCGGGCGCTGGATCCAGGAGATGCTCTACCGCATCGGCGGACGCTTCGAACGGGGGCCGAGCATCGAGGTCATCGCGCGAGCCACGGCGCGGCCGGCGGTCGCCGCCACGCTTCCCGGTACGGCTCAGGGGTAGCGCTGATAGCAACTGTGGACCTTCCCCGCCAGGATCAGGTTCGCGATGCTCTCCTTGCGCCAGAACGTGTTGACGCCGTCGGTGAACGTGACGCCCAGCGCCGAGGGGACGCGCGTCATCCGCAGGGTGCGGTCCGTCATCCGGATCTCCACCACGTCCTCGCTGCGCTGCTCGAGGCCGAAGCTGAACGCCGCATCGCACCGGTAGCGCACCGAGCTTCCCTCGACGGGATCGGGCGCACGCTGTGGGGCGACGACCAGCAGCACGCCCGAGGTGAGCGGCGCGGGTTTCCACTCGACCGGGATGGCGGTGATCCACCGCAGCGTGTGCCTGGGGTCGGTGAGCATCGCCCGTAGCTCGGAGCGACCCTGGGCGCTCACCAGTCGAGGATCGACCGCGAGCGAGAACGGCACCGGGACCTGGTGGGTCATCGGGATGACCCGCTCGGCGACGGTGATCGCCGCTGACTCGCCGCCCGTGGTCTCGATCACGGCGACGCGGATCTCCGATCCCGGCGGCAGCGCGATCCGTTGAACGTGGGTCACCGAGCCGTCGATCCGGAGCGCCTCGACGCGCGGCGCCTGGGGCGGTGGCGACGGTGGTGGCGGCGCCTCCGTGCCACACGCCACGCCACATGCCACGACCCACGTCATCCATCCGATCCGCGCCCGCCTCGACCAGCCCGTCATCGACTACCCCTCGTGATGCGCGCGCCGGCCGGGACCGAAGGGGCCCCTCGCGCGTGCGTGCAGAGCCTAGCCCGAAACGCGCGGCGGGTCGGCTTCCATTCCGGTCGACGGCGTGCCGGGCCGCGCCCGGTCTCGGGCCCCTGGGTCCGTGGGCCATGAGCACCTGATCTCGGCGGGTTGTTGCGCGAGCATTTCGGCGGCGATACGGTTCAGCGACTCGTCGAATGGAACGAGTACATTCCGACTACTCGCTTTGCCCCTCCCCAGAGGAGCACGGTCCTGGACGTGATGATGAGCGAGCCCGAGACGGATCTCGACGACGCTGCCGCGCTGAGCCCCGAGGCCGACGACGACGCGCCACGCCTGGTCGTCGGGCTCGGCGCGTCGGCCGGCGGCCTCGAAGCCCTGGAGCGCTTCTTCGATGCCATGCCGGCTGGGACCGGCCTGGCATTCGTGGTCGTGCAGCACCTGTCCCGCGACCACAAGAGCCTGATGGACGAGCTCCTCGCTCGCCACACCGCCATGCGCATCGTGCGGGTCGAGAAGCGCGTGCGGGTCGAGCGCAACACGATCTACCTGCTCACCCCGGGCACCGAGCTACAGATGGACGGCGAGCACGTCGAGCCGCTCGCGTCCTCGGCCGGCGCGGGATTCACCACGCCGATCTCCGCGTTCTTCCGGTCTCTGGCGATCAGCCACGGGCCGCGCGCCGCCGCCATCGTGCTGTCGGGCACGGGCAGCGACGGCAGCTCGTCGCTCGCCGAGCTGCGCGACGCCGACTGCCTCATCCTCGCCCAGTCGACCTCGACCGCGAAGTTCGATGGAATGCCCCGCGCGGCGATCGCGACGGGCCTCGTCGACGCGGTGCTGCCGCCCGAGGAAATGCCGGCGGCGTTGCTCGCGCGCCTCGAGCACGCCGCCCTTCCGCTGCCCACCCCACCGCGCGATGTCCACGAGTCGAGCGGGTTGACCCGCCTGGTCGAGCGCCTCCACGAGGTCTACGACCTCGACTTCAGCCAGTACAAACCGGCCACGATCGCGCGCCGCGTCGAGCGGCGCATCTCGATCCACCACGCCCTGAGCATCGAGGACTACTGCGCCCGCGCGGTCGGCGACAACCTCGAGCTCGACGCGCTCTATCGCGACCTGCTGATCGGCGTCACGCGGTTCTTTCGAGATCCCGAGGCGTTCGGGGTGCTCGAGCGCGAGGTGGTCGGACAGCTCGTCGACTCCACCTCGCACCTCGCGGACATCCGCGTGTGGGTGGCGGGCTGCGCCACGGGCGAAGAGGCGTATTCGATCGGGATGCTCTTCCTCGAGGCGTTCGACGCCCGCCAGCGCACCCCGACCGTCAAGATCTTCGCGACGGACATGCACCGCGGCTCGCTGGAGGTGGCGGCGGCGGGGATCTATCCCCGTGCCGCGATCGCCAACCTGAACGACGACCGTCGCGCGCGGTTCTTCGTCGAGGAGCCATCCGACCAGGTGCGGGTCGACCCTCGGCTCCGCAAGCTGGTGGTGTTCTCGGTCCACAACCTGATCAAGGATCCGCCGTTCTCGCGGATCGACCTGGTCTCTTGCCGCAACTTGCTCATCTACCTCCAGCCCGCCGCCCAGCGCCGCGCGCTCGCGGGCTTCCACTTCGCGCTCCGGCCGAAGGGCGTGCTCGTGCTCGGGCCGAGCGAGACCACCGGCGAGCTCGCAGAGGAGTTCGGTGTCATCGAGCGGCACTGGAACGTCTTCCGCAAGATCGGCGACCGCCGGCTGCCGCTCGATCTGAAGCTCGACCCCATGCACCCGGCCCGGGCACCGCGCCCCGCCGAGCCACGCCTCGGTCGCGCCTACGAGATGCTGCTGCAGCGCTTCGTTCCGACGGGGGTGCTCATCAACGAGCGCCGCGAGGCGCTGCACTTCTTCGGCGACGCCGACCGCTATTTCCGGCCGAGCGCGGGACGCGCGACCGGTGACCTCGTGTCGATGGCGCGAGGCGACCTCCGCATCGCGCTCTCGTCGGCGATCACCACCGCGGTCAAGACCGGCGAGAAGGCCTCGTTCCGTGGCGTGCGTCTCGACGAGGACCAGATCCTGGAGGTCAGCGCCGAGCCCTTCGTCGACAAGATCACCGGCGCGAGCTTCGTCATGGTGCTCCTCGATGTCGGCGCGGCACGCGCCACGGACCCGACGAGCCCCACGTTCGACGCCGAGGACGAGAGCCGCGCGCGCATCCGCCAGCTCGAGCAGGAGCTCGCCACCTCGGACGAGTCGCTCCGGGCCGCCATCGAGCAGCTCGAGGCCGCGAACGAGGAGCTGCAGGCCGGCAACGAGGAGCTGGTCGCCAGCAACGAGGAGCTGCAGGCGACCAACGAGGAGCTGCACTCGGTCAACGAGGAGCTCTACAGCGTCAACGCCGAGCACGAGCAGAAGATCCACGAGCTCGACCTGGCGCGTAACGACCTCGACAACCTGATCCGGGCCACCGAGATCGGCACCATCTTCACCGACGCCAACCTCAAGGTGCGCTTCTTCACGCCGCAGGCCAGCGAGATCTTCAACCTGCTACCGCAGGACGTCGGTCGCGATCTGCGCCACATCTCGACGCGGGTGACCGGCGACAGCGACCTGCTGGGGGATCTCGAGCAGCTCCTCGTCAGCCGCGACCAGCACGAGGCGATCGTCACGCTCCTCGATGGGCGGCGGTTCCTGCGCCGGGTCAAGGTCTACGCCGGCGGTGACGACGAGACGCTCGGCGTGGTCCACACCTTCGTCGACGTGACTCGCCTCCACGCCGCCGAGGAAGCTCTCCGCGACAGTCAGACACAGCTCCGCGTGATGATCGACAACGCCCCTCTCGGCGTGCTCGCGGTCGACGAGTCGGGCGTCGTCACGCACGCCAACCCCGTGGCCTCGGCGCTCTTCGCCTACCCGCTCGACGACCTCGTGGGGACGCGAGTCGACGAGCTGGTGCCGGCCGAGGACCGATCCCTTCATGCGATGCACCGCCAGAGCTACCTGCGCGACCCATCCTCCCGACCGATGGGCACTTCGCGGAGCGTGACGGCGCTCGCGGCGGGCGGGCGCAGGATCCCCGTCGAGATCCGTCTCAGCCCGGCCTCCGTGGCTGGGCGCCGCCAGACCATCGCCTTCATCACCGACATCCGCGATCAGGTCGAGGCCACGGCGCGCCTCGTCGAGAGCGAGAAGCGCTTCCGACTGATGGCGGACGAGGCTCCGGTCGCGATCTGGCTCTCCGACGCCACGGGCGCGCGGACCTTCTTCAATCCCGCGTGGCTCGCGGTCACGGCCCGGCCGATGGAGCGCGAGCTCGGTGATCGCTGGGCGGACGCGCTGCATCCGGACGACCGCGCCGCCTACCTCGCCGCCTACCGGGCCTCCGTCGTCGAGCGACGCCCTTTCGAGATCGAGTTTCGCCTGGTGCGCGGCGACGGAAGCCACGCGTGGCTCTCGGAGCGAGCGCGGCCGCGCTTCGACCCGGACGGCACGTTCCTGGGCGCGATCGGCTGCTGTGTCGACGTGACGATGGAGAAGGAGCTGCGCGAGGAGCAGCGGCGCATCGAGCGCAAGGTGCAGGAGACCGCCAAGCTCGAGAGCCTCGGCATCCTCGCGGGCGGCATCGCCCACGACTTCAACAACATCCTGACCGGCATCCTCGGCTACGCGAGCAGCGAGCGGCTCGAGCTGCCGCCCGGCTCGCCGCAGAGCGCGGTGTTCGATCACATCGAGGAAGCCGCGCAGCGCGCCGCCGAGCTGTGCCGGCAGATGCTCGCCTACTCGGGGCGCGGGCGCTTCGTCGTGGAGCACCTCGACCTCTCCGCGATCGCGAGAGAGACGGTCGACCTGCTCCGGATCAGCGTGGGCAAGCACGCGACGCTCCAGCTCGACCTCTCCTCGTGCCTACCGGCGATCGAGGCGGACCCAGCGCAGGTTCGCCAGATCCTCATGAACCTCGTGATCAACGCGGCCGAGGCGATCGGACCCCGCGCCGGGGAGATCGTGGTCCGGACGTCGGTCTGCGAGCTCGACTCGCGCGCGATCGCGCTCCTGGACCTCCAGGTCGGCGCGGAGATCTTGCCGGGCCGTTACGTGGAGCTCGAGGTGATCGACGATGGCGCTGGGATCTCCCCCGATCACCTGCGGCGGATCTTCGACCCCTTCTTCACCACCAAGTTCACGGGGCGAGGGCTGGGTCTCGCCGCAGTGCTCGGGATCGTGCGTTCGCACAACGGCGCGCTGGCCGTGACCTCTACGGTCGGCAAGGGAACGACCTTCCGCTTGCTCCTGCCGGCGGCGGGGATCGTGGCACCTTCGGCCCCCACGCGCGCGCGGAGGCTCGATCCGTTCCGCGGCACGGGCGACGTGCTGGTCGTCGACGACGAGAAGTGGATCCTCGGTACCGCGGAGCACATGCTCGGTAAGGCGGGCTTCACGGTGCACAGCGCCGGCACCGGTGAGCAGGCGATCGAACTCATGCGGCAGGCACCGGGCCGCTTCCGATTCGTGCTGCTCGACCTCACCATGCCGCGCATGTCCGGAGCCGAGACGCTCGCGGAGCTCCGCGCCATCGATCCGGGCGTGAAGGTCGTGCTGATGAGCGGCTACACCGAGGCCGAGGCGATCGAGATGCTCAAGGGTCTCGCCATCGAGGGCTTCCTCGCGAAGCCGTTCTCCGCCGAGGCGCTCCTCGAGCAGGCCCGACGTCTCATCCAGCCGCACGGCTGAGAGAGAACCTCCCGCAGGGACGATCCGGGGCGCGCCATACGCGCGCGCCCTCGGTTCGAAACGAGATCCGCGCCGGACCGAGCCGGGCCGCGAATCCGCTCACGCCGCGGCGAACACCTCGTCTTCGACCGCGCGCGCCGCCGCGTCGCGGGTGGTGTCTCCCAGGTGGTAGTCGCGATGCTGGTGGTGCGGGCGGGTGAGCGAACCGTAGGCGTTGAAGAGCGCGTTGAGCCGCATCCCCAGGACCTCACCCGAGCCCCGCGGCTCGAAGCCCGCGCGCTCCGCGAGCTGTGTGACCTTGCGGATCACCGACCCACCCAGCGCCAGCGCGTCGATGCCGAGCTCGGCGAGCGGCGCCTCCAGGTAGAAGACCAGCGGAATCGCCGGCAGCACGAGGTTCAGGCGCTTCATGCGCTTGAGCGGATTCACGCGCTCCCAGCGATCGAGGGGGAACTCCTTGAAGTAGTTCACCGGCAAGGCCGTGTGGCGAGACTCGTCTAGATGGAAGAGCCGCAGGATCTCGAGTCCCGGAAAGTGGGCGAGCATGCCGAAGATCGAGAGCGCGATCCCCTCCACCAGCACGTTCATCCCGAACAGCTTGTCGAGACCGTCCGCCTTCAGGACCTGCTCGAGCAGCAGGTACTCCCAGGCGGACTGGCGCGGTACGCCGACGTCGAATGCCTTGATGAGCTCGCGCAGCACCACGAAGTGCTTCGCCTCCTCCACCACCTGCATCGTCAGCGCGGCGCGCGCGCCGGTACTCTGGACGTCCGCGAGGACCTCGGCCGACACCAGCCACGCATAGGCCTCGCCGTGGCCGATCGCGCACAGCACCTTCACCAGCGCCTGGCGCTCGGCGAGCGTGTACTCACGAGCGAGCCGGCCCTTGAACTCCTTGCTCGCGAGCTTCTTGCTCGCGGCGCGCTCCGCCTTGGTCATCGACTCGCGCGCCATCTTGACGAGCGGCAGGTCGTCGGCGCCATCGAGGAACGTCGACCAGGGCGCATGCTTCTCGGCCTTCCACAGCAGCTTGAGGCTCTTGTCGTAGTGCTTGCGGCGCAGCGCGTCTCGCTCACCACCCACGAACTCGTAGTGGGCGTCGTCGTAACGCGCCTTGCGCCCGTGGCCGCCGAAGAACGCGCGGGTGTCGTCGAGGCCGCGGATCGCGACGTTCGCGACGCGCTCCACCACCTGGTTCACCTCCGCAGCCCGACGACCGACCTCGATCTTCTCGATGTGCATGAAGGGATCTCCTCGACCAGCATGATCCGAGGTCGGGAGATCCCACCTCCATGACCTAGGTCACGGAGGCGTCGATGCCGCGGCTAGCGGGAGGGCGTTCCGCCGTCAGTGCGAGACCGCCTCCATCGCGCGGCGATCCGTCGAGAAGTCGGCGATGCGCTGGGAGACCTGCTGCATGTTCCCCGAGACCTGCACGATGTTGGCGCCGATGTCCGCCGTCGCCTTGACCTGGTCGTCCACCGAGCGGGCGATCTCCGCGGTGTCCTCGTCGATCCGATGGATGGACGAGTTGATGCCGTGGATGTGGGACACGACCGAGTCGACGGCGCTCTGGATCCGGTCCACCTGTCGGCCGATCTGATCGGTCGCGCGCGCCGTGCTGCGGGCGAGCTCCTTCACCTCGCCGGCCACCACCGCGAAGCCTTGGCCACTGCTGCCAGCCCGCTGCGCCTCGATCGTGGCGTTCAGCGCCAGCAAGTTCGTCTGGGCGGCGACCTTGCCGATGAAGACCACGACCTCGCCGATCTGGCGAGCCGCCTCGCTGAACTCGGCGATCGCGGTGGTGGCCTGTCCGGCTTCCTTGACCGCGAGCTCCGTGAGCGAAACGGACTCGGCGCTGCGCCTGGCGATCTCGCTGCTCGTCGCGTTGAGCTCCTCGCAGGCCGCGGCGACCGTCGAGACGTTCGCCGCGGTCTCCGTCGCGAGATTCGCGATGTGGGTGAACTGCTCGGCGCCGTGCGCGAGCCGGAGCCCTGCGCGGTTGATCACGACCGCGCTCTGACGATACGCACCCGCGAGACCGCGTAGCAGGATCGGCCTGTGGAAGCGATCGCAGCTGGCCTCGCTCATGGCGGCGGACGCCTCGCGGACGAACGAGTCGGCAATGTCGAGCATGTGATTCACGGCTCGACCGAGCGCCGCCAGCTCGGGATCCGCGTGCAGCCCGGCGACACGCGCTTCGAGGTCGCCGCTACCGGCTCGCTCGCAGATCTCGGTGATGCGATGGATCTCGTCCCTCCACGAGCGTGACGACGCGTCCATAGCCGGCCGCTCCTCCGCCCCGCCGATCAGGCTCGCGCTCTCCTTCCTCCGGCTCCACCAGGCCATGGTCACCCCACCGCCGCTGCGAGCTGCGTCTGGCTCGACAGGCTGAACGCGAACTGTGCGTAGTCCCGACCGCCGTCCGCCAGCGTCCGCGCCAGCATCTGCTCCGCGGCGCGCATGCCCCTCGACCGATCCGCCGTGACGACGCTCCTCGGCGAGCAGCGCCGCGTAGAGCGGCTTCACCTTGGCGAGCGCGTCCGGGTACGGAACACGCCGGTTCGAGTGGTAGCCGACGATCCGACCTGTTGAGTCGAAGCTGGGGGTGATGTGAGCGAAGACCCAGTAGTTGTCCCCGTTCCTGGCCAGGTTGTTGACGTAGGCGAAGAGCTCATCGCCGCGCTGCACGGTGTCCCACAGCAGCTTGAACACGCAGCGAGGCATCTCGGGGTGCCGGATCAAGCTGTGGGGCGCTCCGAGCAGCTCCTCTTCGGTGAAACCGGAGACGCGCAGGAACACGTCGTTGGCATAGGTGATGTGACCCTTCAGGTCGGTCTTGGAGACGATGATCTCGTCGTCACGGAAGATCGCCTCCCTCCCGGTGGGGGTGACGGAACTCTTGCGCATGGGATCGCGGGCCTCGCTCTCGAGCGGATGGTTCCCCGCCCGAAACGCAAGGGCCGCGCCACCCGCACGGCCCCGTGCAGAGCTGGTTCGACGGCGCGATCCAGGAAGATCCAACGACGGCGCGCCACGCCGGCCCGCGCCACGAGGGTTCTCGTCGCGTCCCGGTCAACCCGCTGAAAGCGCAGCAAAATTCAGCGCCAGTGACCCGTCGCGCGGGGGCCGCGGAGTGGCCGGGCCCACCACCACCTCCGCCTCGCTCGGCACGAGCTCCGCCGACTCGAGGAAACGGCGGATTGCCCGGACGGAGCTGCCGAGGTGGGTAAAAATTCCCAGGTGCCCGGCGTCGTACCAGTGAATGGGCGGCTCGCCCCAGCGCTGCCACAGAGCGTGGGTCCGGTGCGCCGAGAGCAGGCGATCGTGGACGCCGGCCACGAACAGGATGCGCTCGCGCGGCAGCCGTGGCTCGAGGTCCGCGAGGCCGACGCTCGCGATGTACGCATCGACCTCGGCCGGCCCCCAGCCGTGACTCGCGAGCTCCTCGCGCATGGGACGCAGCAGCGAGGCATCGGCGAGCACGCCGGCGAGATCGAGGTGAGCGGCCATCGGGATCGCGAACGCGAGCCGCGCGTCGAGCGCGGCGAGCGCGAGCGTCATCATGCCGCCGAGGCTGAGCCCCGCCACCCCCACGGGCCCGTGCCCGTTCGCGAGCAGCCACGACGTGAGGGCGCGGGCATCGGCCACGCTCTGGCGGATCGCCTCGAAGGTTCGCATGAGGTCGGCGGTCCAGAAGAGCTCGCCGTCCAGCCACGAGCACTCGGGGCGGCGACGCCCGTGGTAGGGGAGCTGCATGCGCGCCACGTTCACACCCAGACGGTGCGCCAGCCACGGCAGCAGCGTCACCTCTTCGAGCCAGGTGTCTGGCTGCATCCAGGAGTGGAGCAGCACCATCGTCGGGCGAGGCCGCTCGTCGCGGTGACGGAGCCACCGCACGTGGACGCGATTGTTGCGCTGGTAGTCGCTCCCGTGACGCGATCGGAACGCGGGCGCGAGGGGCTCGTGCGGCGAGGGGAACGACAGGTGCCGGCTCTCGAACGCCCCGAGCCGCCACCGCCCCACGTCGACGACGCTGGGGACGCCGGTCGGCGCTGCGAACAGATCGTCGGGGCTGCGACCCCGATAGGCTCCCAGGTGCACCAGCGTATTGGGACACGGTGGGCTACGCCTGAGCGCGAGCCTGCCGAAAAACGCCGCCACTCCGTCCACCGCGCGCGCGAACCAGCCAGCCATGATGCCTCCCCTGTCGAACGTGTATCACAATGGTATTCATCGTGATACGCCGTGGCAAGCGCGAGGCGGAACGGCGGGGTGGTGTGTCCGACCGTAGCCCGCCGCGACGGGAGAGGCGGCTCGACCGACCGCCGCGACGCCGATCGCGTGCTACGCCAGCACGGTGACGGCGCGCTGCATGAGCGCCGCCACGTCGACGCCGTGCGGGCAGGCTCGGCTCGCGGGACCGAAGTCGAGGCGCGCGAGATCCCGCGCGGGCGCGGGGAGGGTCGCGAAGAGCTCGCGCGCGCGATCCGTTCGCCCGTACGTGTCGTGATACATGAGGTAGCGCAGCGTGTCCGCGATCTGCGGCTGAGCACCGGCTTCGCCACCGTGGCCACGCATCGCCGCGCCGCAGTGCTGGTCGCAGCCGTCACACGCCAGCGAGCGAGTCAGCGCCGCATAGCGCTGGATCTCCCCCTCCTCCGCGGCGGTCAGATCGCTCTTGTCGACCGCGGCGGCGATGTTCTGGCGAAGCTTGTCGAGGGTGTCCATGCCGCTCACCGCGGCGGTGATCCGCGCGTCCGACCACACGCTCTTCAGCACGGCCTGGTGCTTGGTCCAGCGGCCGTTCTGCTGGAACTGCTTCCAGGCGTCACGCTCCGCCTCCGAGCCCTGGGTCTTCATGGCGATCAGGCCCACGCCCGCTGCGTGCGCCGCGTCCATCGCCGCATTGAGCTCCTTGTCGCCGTATTTGCGGAAGTTGTAGCGGAACATCACCGCCTCGACCCACGGCGTCTTGGCCGCGAGGTGGAGCATCTCGACGACGTTCCCGGTATGGGTCGAGAATCCGAAGTGACGGATCTTGCCCTGCTCCTTCAGCTTCGCCACCGTGGCCGCGAGTTCCGGGTTCAGGTGGCGAGCGTCACCGAGGTTGTGGAGGAACATGAGGTCGACGTAGGTGGTGCCGAGCCGCGCCAGCGACTGATCGACCGTCTTCGCGAAGCCCGCCGGGTCGTGGGCGTCACTCTTGGAGGTGATCCACATCTTGTCGCGGGCGCTGGCGCGCTTGAGGAACGCGCCGAGCGAGGTCTCGCAGGTGCCTCCCGCGTAGCAATCCGCCGCGTCGACGTAGTCGAGCCCGAAGCGCAGGCCTTCGGCGAGGCGTGGATCGAACACCTTGTCGAAGCCGCCGTCCCCCCCCATGAGCAGGATGGGAATCTTCTTGCCGGTCTTGCCGAGGACTCGACGTGGGATCTGCGGCAGCTCGGGCTCGGCGGCGAGCACCCGCGCGGCGCCGAGGCCTCCCTCCGCGAGCAACGCGGCCGACACCGCGCCACCCAGGGCCAGGACCTTGCGTCGGGTGATTCCATCTCGGCGATCATCGTTCATTCGTCACTCCGTGGGCCGTCGCTGGGGAGGCGATCGTCTCAGACCGACTTGGGCCTGTCCAGAAGGAGCGAACGCTCCTCGGAGCGGGTCTCACCGATCGCGGTGACGTAGACCGCGGCGCTGTCGAGGACCGGGCACTCGTGCTCGCAGATCCCACAGCCGATGCAGAGCTCGGGGCGGACGTAGGGCTTGTCGAGCGTCACCGTCTGGCCGTCCCAGCGGGTGATCGTCTCCTCGTAGGCACCGATCGCCTTGGGCGTGACGGGGCACACCTCTTCGCACACCACGCACGGCGTCTGCATCGCCCACGGCAGGCACCGCCCCTGGTCGAAGAACGCGGTGCCGACGCGGATCGGCCCGTGCGCCTGGTACTCGCCCACGCCGAGCTTGCGCTCGAGCGACGTCTTCTGGATCGCGCCGGTCGGGCACACCTCGCTGCACAACGTGCAGTTGAGCTGGCAGAACCCGACCGCGAAGTCCATGACGGGCGTCCACACACCCTCGAAGCCGCCCTGCTCGAGGGTCGAGGGCTGAAGCACGTTGGTCGGACAGACGTGGATGCACGCGTCGCACTTGATGCACCGTTCGAGGAACTCGGGCTCGGCGACCGAGCCGGGCGGGCGGATCGCCTTGGGGCTGAAGCCCCGGTCGTTGACGGCCTTGGAGAGCCGCACGAACGGGTACGCGAGCACCCCGAAGAGCGCCGCGAAGATCACGCGCCGCCGCGGCAGATCGGGGGCTGCGACCTCGGTGTCCCAGACCTCGCTGATGATCGGCTTACCGAAGAGCGTCGCCACGCGCGCCTTGACGTCGCCGACCTTGCCCACGATCCACGGCTTCACCGTGACGGGCGCCCGCGCGAACGTCAGCGCATCCTCGGGGCAGTCGTCGATGCAGTTGAAGCACACGAAGCATTCGCTCTTCCGCAGCGCGGCCTGCGGGTCGCTCGCGCCCTCGCATCGCTTGAGGCACAGGTCGCAGTCGGTGCACTTGGTGAGATCGCGCTCGATCCGCCACGGCGCGAACCGGCTCAGCACGCCGAGGAACGCTCCCAGCGGGCACAGCACGCGGCAGAAGAACCGCGGGATGACCAGGTTCATGCCCAGCAGCACGACGATCATGGCGCCGACGAACCACGCCCCGGCGAAGATCCGGTGATGGCTCGCTCCGGGCGCGAACAGCGCGGCACTCAGGTCCGCATCGACACCACGGCTCGCGAGCGCCTCACCGAGCCCCCGGGTCGCCAGATCGGAGGCGGGCTCGAATGCGACCGCGAAGCTGCGCACCAGGAGGCAGATCGGATCGAGGAGGCCGATCTGCAGCGACCCGAAAGCCGCCATCACCAGCATCACGACGAGGATGTAGTACTTGGCCTGGAACAGCGGACGGTAGCGGTTGGCGTCGATCGAGTCGCGGTTCGCGCGGATGTCGAAGAGCCACCCCACGAACTGGTGGAGGGTCCCGTAAGGACACATCCAGTTGCAGAACACGCGACCCAGGAGCAGCGTCGGAATCAGCACGAATAGGCCGCGCCACAGCCACTTGTAGACGGTATGGGTGGCGATCGCGGTCGCGACCCCGACCAGCGGGTCGAGCTCCAGGAAGAGCGACACCGGATAGCCGCCGAGCCTGCTGAACCAGGTGGTCCAGAGCAGGAACACGAACAGCCCGAAGAAGAAGGCCTGGGAGACCACGCGCACGTTGGTGATCCGGAGCTTCCGCACCCACCACGGCGATCCGTCCGGGCTGGGCTCGAACCCCGCCAGGTAGGCCTTGCCGTCACGCCCGCGGCGGAACACCGCGTCAGCCAACGAGCGTCTCCTTGACCGCGACGGCGTGCCAGTCCGGATTCCCGAGCCCGGCGGCGGCGGCCTTGGCCAGGTAAGCGGGCCGCGCGCCCGGGTCGCGCGCCAGCAGGTCGTCCCAGCCGAACGCGTCCGCGGCCAGCGAGTCGGTGCTGGCGACGAGGGTCCTGCCCGGGCGGACGTCCGCGAGGCTCCCGCCCGTGGGACCACTCCGCCAGAGCACCCGCGTACCGTCGAGGACCACGAAGGTCGGGCGCAGCATCCGCGCGAGGTCGGTGATGATGCCGTGGATGTCCTGGTGGAACTGGTTGCGGCGCCCACCGAGGAGCCCGTACCAGTTCTTGGTGGTCATCGACGCCTGGCAGAGGTTGTGGTCCTTGACGGGCGCGACACCGATGACCTTGTCCACGCCCACGAACGGGCGGTGGAAGAACGACCAGTTTTCGATGAGCTGGGCGCCAGGCGTGTGCAGCACGTCGAAGTCGCTCGGCGACGGCAGGTAGACCCGAGCGCCCGCCTCGATGGCGGCGGCGCGAACGCCACTACGCTCGAAGCACGCCTCGGCGGCTTCGATCGGGTTGTCGACCACCCGGACCTCGGCCGCGCCCGCCTCCCGAACCAGCCGGATCAGCGCGACCAGCACCTCGGGGTTGGTCGTGGCGCCGAGCGCAGCGACGCGCTCGAACGCGACGTTCGGCTTGACGAGGACGCGGTCGCCGTTCGCGATGAAACGCCCGATCCCGCCGATGCCGTCGACCGCGGCGCGCACCATCGCGTCGATGCGATCGCCGCGCGCCACGCCGAGGCCCGCGGCGACGGCGCTCGCCGGAACCGCGAACCCTCCCTTCCGGAGGCTCACGGCGTGACGCGCAGGCTTCCCTCGCTCGCCGTCCGGATCGCGAAGCGAGAACGGGAGGCCGGGCGGCGCGAGAGCCGCCCAACCCGCCGCCGCAGAGACGCTCGCGATCACGCCGGCCTGGCGCAGGAAGCGGCGGCGGCTCTGTGCCCGAGCGTCGACCGGCGTACCCACACGGTGCTCCGGGTCTCCACGCTCAGCCATCGACGTCCCCCGACACATCGTAATGGTCACCCCCGCCCGACGAGGAATCCCCGGACGCGGCCTTGCCGCCCCGCGAGGACGGCGGCACGGGCGGGAACGACTCGAGCGCCGCGGCGAGCCGCAGGATGGCCTTCTCGCCACCCGCCTCGGTGGGCGCTCCGCGCACGCCGAACACGAACGCTCGCTGGGCCCGAGCGGTCGCCAACGAGCTCAGGTAGCGATCCCGCACCCAGGTCTCGCCGCCCAGCTTCACCGTCTCGCCGTAGCTCGCGAAGGCGGCCACGAACTGGTCGGCCAGCGCCCTGGCCGAGGCTTCGTCCGCGGCAGCCATGACCCACAGCTCGGTCGCCCCGTCGTCGAGGAGCGCCGAATACACGTCGCTGGCGAAGCCGAACGAAAACGCTCCCTCGCGATGGAACTCGATCCGGCCCGCGGCGATGCCGAGCTGGCCGAAGAGCCGGTGCGCCCACGGCAGCTCCTGGGCCTGCGACGCGAAGGCGGCCTGGACCCGCTCCTTCACGTGCAGCAGTGCGGCGCGCGTCGCCTCCGCTTCGTCCGAGGCGATCGCGCGCAGATAGTAGCGCCCCTGGGTGAGGTAGAGGGCATTGCGGTCGAGGTGCCAGAGTCCGGCGGGGTGGGTCTCGGCAACGACCTCGGCGGACTTCTCGCCGCCGTAGGCGCCGAGCGCGTTCTCGGCGTTCCCCATGTCGTAGAGCTCGAGGTCGATCGAGGTCCCAGGCGCTGCGCCGCCGGGTGCGGCCATGAGCGAGACGAACGACAGGGTCTCGAAGCCACGCGACGTGAAGTAGTTCGCGCGACCGTCGATCTTCTCGTAGAGATTCTCGGAGTCGAACACCGCCGGCCGGCCCTCGGTGAAGCCGGGCGGCGCCAGATCGCCGGGCAGCGCACCTCGCGCCGCGGGGCTCGCGGTCTCCGTCGCCGTGGACCCGTGGCCGCCTCCGGCCGGCGCGGCCCGAGCGCTGACGCGACTCACGCTCTTCGCGGGATCCCCGGCGAGCGCTTCCAGAGGCACTCGCGCGAGCGCAGGATCCGGATGGGCTCCCATCCATCGCACCCAGAGCCCCACCGCGGCGATCATGCAGAGCACCGCCGCGCCCGCGACGACCTCGCCACGCGCATAGCGGCGGCGGTAGTGACGCCACGGACTGGGGTTCAGCACGCGCCGCTCCTCGTGCGCGTAGCGGGTCGGCGCGGGGCGCGCAGGCCGGGAGGCGCGCGCACGGCTGGCGGCGGAAGGTCGCTCGGTCGGCATCCTCGGGTCCCGCGAGACCCTAGTCGAACGCCCGCGGCCCGAACAACTGGCCGCGACTCACCCCGGCGCGCGAACCGTCGCGACGCGATAGCGATGCTCACTCCACGGCACCGGTCCGCGGTTCGTGACCTCGATCGTCAGCCGGGACTTGCCGTGCGTCAGCGAAGCCGGCAGCCACAGATCGCTTTCCGCCCAGCGCTGGACGGCGTTGGCGCGCACGTCGTACCACGTGCCCGCAAACCGGCCATCGACCCCGACCACGGCGGTCTGACGGCCGAGTCGACGGTCGAACCGGCGGCGGAGGAGCACACCCGCGTTGCCAGGCGAGATCGTCACCTCGAACCGCGACGAGCCGCGAACGTCGCGTCCCCATCACGCACCCGCGTGACGTCGTCGTCACCCTCGAACACCGAGTCGAGGAGCCCCGTTGGCGACGCATCCGTCGCGCCGTAGCGGTGGCTCGCCTCCGACGCCGGGTCGCCGACGTCGAGCTCGTCCGTCCATTCCGCCAGGGGCTCCGGGCGCCGATACAGGTAGGTCACGCTCTCGTGGTCGTCGTGCACGTCCTCGTCGTCGCGGTCGTGCTCGATGGAGAAGCGCGCACCGTCGACGAAAGACACCAGGTCCCCCACGTGCGCTCGGTAGGCGCCGGTGCCTCCCCACGTGAGACCAAGCGGCGACAGCCTGTACGGCGCGCCGTGGAGGGGCGCCGAGAACCGGCCGAAGAGGAAGTACCAGCCGCCGTTGAAGTAGTCCTCGGTCCCGGTGCCGTGGAGAGCGGGAGTCGCGGCTCCGTCGAGGTGGAAGCGCTCGTCCCCCTCCAGGTAGGTCCCGATCGGCGAGCCCCGCATCGCGTAGCTCACGCCCACGAGGTGGCCGGCGCCACCGACCTCGGCGAAGCCGTAGTCGCGGCCGAGCGTGGTCGGCGCCTCGTGGCGGTGGATCGCCGTGAAGTAGCCGGACGCCCGCGGGTAGGCACGCCGCAGCACCTCGATCTCGTGCGCAAGCGTGACGGGCCCGCGGCCCCGGTTCTCGACGCGGACCTCGGCGGCGCTCCAGAACGGCATCGGGAACCGGCTGACGTAGCGCCCCTCGTGGAGACCGAATAGCAGCCCCGCCGCGGGACGGTCGGTTCGCGCCGAGCCGAAGAAGAGCGGCAGCGGCGCCTCGACGTCGGCCACCGCGTGGTCGTCCCAGCGCGCGACCAGCCAGATCGAGCTCGCCGGGTCGTCCCGAGATGGCTCGAGCTCGAGCGCGAGGTTCCACACGGCGGCGGCCCCCGTTCGATCAGGATCGGACGCGCCTCACCCGGCTCGAGGCGCGCTCGACCGGCGAACCGCTCGACCGAGGCGGAGGGCTTGGGATCACGCTCGGGGTGACGCCACGCGTCGGTCAAGGTCGAGACGTCGAGCGCCGGCGTGAAGGCCTGCACGGGGTGGTCGAGGTCGTAGCGACGGTAGGTCACCGCGTAGAACTCGGCGGGACGCGAGAGCGTGATCTTGGCGCGCTGCTCGTAGCAGACCGGCACGTAGCTCACGAAGCCACCGCTCGACCTCGTGGCACCCAGCACCAGTGGCGCGACGAACGGCGGGCGCTGGCCTCCGAAGAGCTCGAGGAACGCCTCGTCGACCACGGGCCGCTCGAGGTCGTCGACGTAGATCCGCACGCGACCGAGCCACGCGAGCTTGGCCGTGAACCAAACACGGTAGACGCACCCGGGGCCGTAGTCGTCGAACACCACGTGCTCACCGCGCTCGTCGACGTAGAGCTCGGTGTGGCCCGCGAAGCCGTCCTCGTTCCCACCCGCGGGATCGGCGCTCGACACCTGAAGCGTCTGTCCGCCGAGCCGGAGGAGGGGCAACGCCGCGAGGTCGGCGACCGAGGCGACGCCGGGCGAGGGAACCGCGATCGCGCCCGCCTGAGCGGCTCGGGGAGCGTCGGCGGTGACGTCCGGTGCTCGGTCCGAGCTGCGGCAGGACGACGACGCGACGACCCCGGCGAGCAGCGCGGCGGTGGCGAACGAGCCGGACCGGATCACTCGTACACTTTCTCACCCACCGCGTCGGCCTGCGCGGCGTCGGGCTCCGGGTCCCGGGTGCGGCGTGCGAGCCGCGCGGCCTTGGCCTCGCGATACCACTCGTGGGCGACGATCGCCGCCATCACCTCGTTGGTCCCGGTCCAGATCGATGCGAGCCGTAGATCGCGGTGGATACGCTCGACAGGGAACACGTTCGTGTAGCCGATCCCGCCCATGACCTGCATCGAGTGGTGGGCCACCTGCTGGCACGACTCGGTCACGAACTTCTTGGTCTCGGAGATCATGCGCCGCACCCGCGCCGGATCCTCGCGACGGTCGACCGCGACGGCCGTGGCGTAGACCAGCGCCCGCGACGCGTCGAGCAGCATCGCGGCCTCGGCGATCTGGAAGCTCACCCCCTGGAAGGCGGCGATCGGCTGGCCGAACGCCTTGCGCTTCGCGGTGTAGTCGGTCGCGACCTCGAGCGCCGGGCGCGCCGCGCCGATGGTCATCGCGGCGGTGCCGAGGCGCTCCGGGATCATCATGGTCTGGAACACCTCCGCGCCCCGGTCGATCCCGCCGAGGACGTTCTCGACCGGCACCTCGACATCCTCGAACACCAACCGGGCGGTACCGCCACCGCGACAACCCATGAGCCCGTAGAGGTACTCGCTGGTGACGCCGGGCGATCGATCGACGATGAAGCACGTGATGCCCTTGTGCGGCGGCGCTTCGAGGTTGGTCCGCGCGTAGACCAGGAAGAAGTCCGCGGCGGTCCCGCCGACGATGAAGCGCTTCTGACCGGTCAGCACGAAGTGGTCGCCGCGCCGCTCGGCGCGCGTGGCGGTGCCGAAGAAGTCGCTGCCACCGCGCGGCTCGGTGAGGGCACTCGGCCGCGAAACGCTCGCCGCGAAGCAGCGGTCTCACGTAACGCTCACGCTGCTCGTCGGTGCCGTGCAGCACGATGGCGTCGCACACCAGCTCCGCGCCCACCCCGAACACGCACGCGAAGATGTAGCCGAGGACGCCGACCTCCTCCATCGCCATGCAGGTCGTCACCCAGTCCATGTCCCGCCCGCCGAAACGGCGCGGATGACGACACCCGAGCAGGTTGCGTCGCCCGGCTTCGCGGAGCAGCTCGGTGGGGAACTGGACCTCGTCCGCGTCCATCGCCAAGATCAGCTCGCGAGGAACGGATTTGACGAGATCGCGGACCTCGTCGCGAAACGCCTTCTGCTCGTCGGTCAGGATCCAGTCGAACATGATGGCCTCCTCGGCTTCCGCCACGTCCCGTGAGGGCTGGGCGCACGCGTTCCAGCACGACCCTGGGCTCTTCGACGCGTTTCGCGCCGCCGAGGACCCGGAGCAGCGGATCGTGAGACGGCTCGCCGCGCATCTGGCACTCGGCGGCCGTTCGGTCCTCGAGATCGGCTGCGGCACCGGACGCACCACCGAGCAGCTGTGCACCGCAGCCGGGTGCTACGTCGCGCTCGACGCGTCCCGGGTGATGCTGGCCGTGGCGCGACGCCGGGTCGACCTGGCCTGCGCGCCGCGCTGGCTCATCGGCCGCGCCCAGGCCCTGCCACTCGCGAGCGGTTCGGTCGACGTCGTGCTCGCGACCTGGGTGCTCGCGAACATGCGACCGGGCGGGCGAGCCCTGGCGCTCGCCGAGATCGAGCGGGTCACGCGCGCGGCAGCCGGCGCCGGCACGTGGCTGGTCGAGAATCACTGGTCGAGCGAGCTCCAGGAGCTTCGCGGCCTCCCCACCGATCCGAGCGGCAGCGAGATCGGGAGCCTGATCGGCGAGGGCGGTTTCACGATCGTCGAGGAGATCGACACCGAGATTCGCTTCGCGAGCGACGACGAGGCGGCGCGCGTGCTGGGCGCGCTGTGCGGACCGACGGC
The DNA here is from genome assembly GCA_016713535.1 of Deltaproteobacteria bacterium. Taxonomy (GTDB): domain Bacteria; phylum JADJOY01; class JADJOY01; order JADJOY01; family JADJOY01; genus JADJOY01. The sequence continues at coordinate 147,658 of JADJOY010000001.1, read as the reverse complement.
GAGCACGGCGCTCGCGAGCCGGCCGCGTTCGCGCGTGGCTCAGCGCGTGGTCATCCTGCATCGGCCACGGACCGATTCCAGGCCTCGCTCCCGGTCCTGATCGCGCCACCGTCCGCCCAGAAGAACTCGACCGAGCTCGACGCCAGCATGTCGTCGCGGCGATAGATGCGCGTGTGAGGCGCGTGGGCTCGCGCGGCGAGCCACGCGGCCAGGAAGCGCTCGGGCGCGATCGCGAGGCGCGCACGGTTGCGCGCGCCGGCGCGGCCCACGGGCAGGAACCGGTAGAGGTGCCAGGCGTGCAGGGGCGCACCCGCGAGCGTGAGCGCCTCGATCATCCGCGCGAGGTCGCCGAGGCGATCGACGTTGAGCGCCGTCACCACCGTGGAGAGCGTGAACGAACGCCGCGCCGCGGTGAGCCGCTCGAGGTGCGTCAGCATCCGCGCGTGGTGGCCCGGGCCGCAGCCGCGCAACCGGTCGTGGATCTCGGGATCGATGGACTCGATCGGCAGGATGAACCGGTCGACGGCGCGCTCCTCGGCGAACCCTGCGGGCAACGCTAGCCCGTTCGTGCACACCTGCACCAGGAACCCGCGCGCCTTGGCGCTCGCCGCGAGCAAGAGCACGCCGTGGGGCCAGAGGAAGGGTTCGCCGCCGCCGAGCACCACGTTACGGATCGGCCCGCGCGAGAGATCGTCGAGGAGGCCCTCCGCCTGGGGCAGAGACATCGTCGAGAAGGCCCGGTCCGCCGCGCAGAAGACGCACGAGGCGTTGCAGTCGGGCAGCAAGAAGAGCGAGGCGATCTGTTTCACGGCCTCGTCTCCGCTCCGCCCGCTCCCGAGCCAAGGCCGCGCTCATGGCGCGGCGCGCTCATGGCGCGGCGCGCTCACTTCGCCAGGAAGCGCTCGAGGATGCGCTCGCGCGGCAGCGCCTTCGGAGCGAGCTCCTTCTGACGCTCGCGCGCGAGGGCGTCGTAGGTCGCGCTCGGCTCGGGCCGGCGATAGAAGACACCGGTGTAGAGCTTGGTACCGTACTCCTGCGCCAGGTCCATCGCGGCGAGCCGGTTGCTCGGATCGTGGTTCAGCGAGGCCAGCGTCTGGAGGATCTCCTTGTGGTGCTTGAGCTGCGAGTCCTCGTGGCCGAACGTGATGCACGGCGACTGCACGTTCACGAACGCGAAGCCCGGGAAGCGAATGGCCTCCTCGATCACGTCCGCGAGGCCGGCCATGTCGGCGGGCGTTCCTTGTGCCACGAAGCCCGCGCCGTAGGCCAGGACGTAGAGCAGCGGATTCACCGGGTCCTCGATGCTCCCGTAGCTCGACGACACCGTCGGCAAGCCCTTCGGCGAGGTCGGCGAGAGCTGCCCCTTGGTGAGCCCGTAGATCTGGTTGTCCATCACGATGTAGGTGAGGTCGAGGTTGCGCCGGATCGCGTGCGGGACGTGGCCGCCGCCGATCGAGAAACCGTCGCCGTCACCCCCCGCCACCAGCACCAGGAGGTCCGGGTTGGCGAGCTTGATCCCCTGCGCGATCGGTAGCGCGCGCCCGTGGACGCTGTTGAAGCCGTACGCCGTGGTGTAGCCCGGGATCCGGCTCGAGCAGCCGATGCCCGACACGAACGCGATCTCGTGGGGTGCCCGACCGACGCCCGCCAGGGCGCGCGAGATCGACTGGAGCACGCCGAAGTCGCCGCACCCGGGGCACCAGATCGGTTTGAGGGCGCTCTTGTAGTCCTTGGCGGTGAGACCGTGGGCCCGATTGATGGCTGTCATGGTGTTGGCTCACTCCTGCGGTTCGACTTCGTTCTGGCGCTGGCGCTGGAGCTCGGCGGAGAGCCCGAGCAGCCGTTCGGTGATCTCGCTCGCCAGGATGGGGTTGGAGCCCGGCTTGGCGAACGAGCGCAGGCCGGCGGGCACGTCGACGTACATGCGGATCAGCCGGTAGAGCTGACCTTGGTAGGACTGCTCGACCACCAGCCCGGCGCGCACGCCGGTGAAGAAGTCGCGATACACCTGCTCGGCCACCGGATAGAGGAGCCGAGGCACCAGGAGCTTCACCCGCAGGCCGTCCGCGGCGGCGCGATCGAGCGCCTCGCGGGCGATCCCCGCGATCGAGCCCCACGCGATCAGCGCCAGCGGCGCTCCCCCGTCACCCTCGATCGAGAAGTAGCGGCGCTCGTGCTTGAGCGGGTCGAGCTTGCGGGTGCGCTTGGCGACCATGCGCTCGTGCATCTCGCCGCCAGCGGTCGGTGCTCCGCTCTCGTTGTGCTCGATCCCCGACGCCAGGTAGTTGCCCTTCGCCATCCCCGGGTGGCTGATCGGGCTGACGCCGGACTCGGTGATGCGGAAGCGTGCGTAGTGCTCGAGCTCGCCCTCGCTCGGCACCCGTCGGGACACCACCTTGAGCCTCGAGGTGTCGAGTGGGTCGAAGGTCTCCTTGCGCTGCGCGATCTCCTGGTCGGAGAGGATGATGACCGGCGTCTGGTAGGTCTCGGCGATCTCGAAGGCCTCGACCGTGGTGACGAAGGACTCGGCCACGCTCGCTGGCGCCAGCACTGGACGCGGCGCGTCGCCGTGGGCCGAGAACGCCGCCTGGAAGAGGTCCGATTGCTCGCTCTTGGTGGGGATGCCGGTCGAGGGTCCACCGCGCTGCACGTTCACGCACACCAGCGGGAGCTCCGCGATGGTGGCCAGACCGAGCATCTCGGTCTTGAGCGACATGCCCGGCCCCGACGTGGCGGTCAGCGCCTTCTTCCCGGCGAAGCTCGCGCCCACCACGGCTCCGATCCCGGCGATCTCGTCCTCGGCCTGGAGGAGGCTGCCACCGTATTTCCAGATCTCGCCGTTGAGCAGGTGCATGATCTCGGAGGACGGCGTGATCGGATAGCCGCCGAAGAACTCGCAACCCGCGAAGATCGCGCCCGCCGCGGACATCTCGTTGCCGTCGGCGAGCACCTTGAGGGGTGCCTCCTTGCCGCTGGCCGCGCCGAGCGGAGCCTCGAGCTTGCGTGAGCGCACGAGCGGATGCTCGGCGGCGTAGGCCGCGCCGGCGGCGAATGCGCGCTCGTTCGCGGCGACCACATCGTCGCCCTTCTTGCCGAGCTTGCGACGGATGCCTGCGACGATGCGCTCGCCCGAAACCCCGAGCCAGGTGGAGAGCAGCCCCATCACCACCGCGTTCTTCGAGCGCTCGGCGCCGGTCGCCTGCTTGGACAGACCGGCGATCGGGACCGCCACGGTCTCCGCGGGACGCACGCCCGCGACCGACAGGTCTTGCGGCGAGAGCCCGCTGTCGCTCTCGAACACGAGCGTGGTGCGGCCGCCCACCGGCAGCTCGGCGCCGAACTTGAGGAAGTCGTCCCAGCTCAGCGCGATCGCCAGGTCGAGGGTGTCGCCGCTCGACCGGACGGGCTCGGTCGCCACCCGGAGACGACAGGAAGACTCGCCGCCACGGATCTGCGGCCCGAAGCTCTTGGTGAGGATCGCGTAGTAGCCTTCGCGAGCGACCGCGTTGATGAGCGACTCGCCCGCCGAGACGATTCCGTCCCCGCCCGCGCCTGCCATGCCGATGACCAGATCGTTGGACATACCCTGAGCCTCCGCTTGCGCTCGCTAGAGCAACTCCGATGCCTCGATCCGCCGTAGCGCTCCGCGGCAGCGGACCCGTCCAATTCGACTCGAAATCGGTACTGCCGCCCCGGAGCCGCCCCCGGGGCGTTCCGCGACGGTGACGATACCGACCTTCGCCTTACCGGATCGTGACCCGGATCGAACTGCGGAACGGGTGATCCGGCTTCCTCCGCGTCCGCTCTCCTGGCCTCGGCTGCGCGGGCATCAGGCCGCGCACCGCGCCGCGTGGGCCACGCCGAGCGCGCCCACGGGGCACGCGCGGGCGCACGCCAGACATCCGCCGCAGCGCACGTCGTCGACGAGCGGAAAGCCGTCGTGATCGAGCGCCATGGCGCCTTCCGGGCAGGCCACGAAACAGAGCCCGCACGCATCACAGCGGGCGCGATCGACTTCCGGACGCTGAGCGAGCTTGCGCGCCATGGCCGGTGTTCGTACTCAAACGCCGTGCCGAAACGCGTCGCGCTGGCTCAGGGATCGAGCCGGTGGGCCTCGGTGACGAGCGGCCTGGCGATCCTGTCGACCCACGCGCGCTCGTCGCCCGGCTCACCCACCCTTCTTGACGCCTTCGTTCTTGAGCGCGTCGAGACCGGAGAGATCCACCGCCTCGGCCGCCGACCGCAACACGCCGATGTCGTCGGCCTCACCGGACACCAGCACCACGAATCGGTCCCCGACGATGATGCTGTACTCGCCGCGCTTGTCGTTCGAGTCCCACTTCTCGAGGGTCAGCCGGCCATCTCGCTTCACCGACTTCTCGTAGCCGTGATCGGTCTTCTCCTCGTGCTGGAGCATCGCCCAGCCCGCGAACATCATGATGCCCTTGGTGCTCCCGGTGTCGGTGATCCTGAGCGTCAGCTCGCTGCCGCCGTCATTGGAGTAGCTCGCTTCCGCCTCCGCGACCTGGATCCCCATCGCGGCGTCCCGTTTGGTGGAGAAGCTCGCGCGCGCACGCCCAGCCAGGGTCTCGGGCAGGAACGTCTCGAGCTTCTCGGGGGCGAGCGCCTCGACGGGATCGCCGCCGCTCAGCACCGTGCCCATCATCTCGCCGAAAGCCTTGGCCTGGGCGTCGGGATCCCCGGACTTCTGCGCCTGGTCGAGCTTCTGCCCCGCCTGCTCCATCTTCTTGCTCCACGCGTCCAGCTTGCCGAGCGGGCTTCCCGGATCGATCTCGACGCGGCTCGACGGCTCCGAAGTGGTGGTGCCGGTCGCGTCACCGGAGCCGACCTGCGGCGCGGGCGAGCGTGGCGCTCCGTACATGTGCTTCGCGCTCGGGAGGCCGACCACGAGGGCCAGCACCACGCTCACCAGCACGCCGGTCACGATCACGACTCCCGCGTAAGCGCTCGCGCGCTCGGGCGCAGACTTCATCGTGTGCGTCAGCCCGGAGCGCAGCAGCACGAAGGCGTAGATCGCCGCCGCGAGGCCGAGGAGCGCGACCACGGCACCCACGCCGGGGATGATGCGCAACGCACCGACCAGCCACACCGGCGTGTAGCAGTACGCCGCGGTCTTGAACGCCTGCACCGGGTCCTTCTGACCGCCGTATCTGGGAGCGAAGAAGTTGATGAGGAGCGAGACCACCCACGTCATGACCAGGCCGAGCAGGTAGGCGAACACCGCCTCGGTCACGAGCGTGCCGATCGGCGTGCGGATGGTCCCGAGTAGCGGCACCCGCGTTCCCCACAGCGCGCCACCGATCAGCCCGGCGACGGGCCCGAGCGCGGCGAGGATCATCACGTAACCCGTGTACAGACCTCCGATGGTGGCGGGCTCCGCGGCGATGACCGGCCACTCCGAGTCCGGGGACAGCGTGACGGCTTTCGCGCGAGCGACGAGGTTCGGACGAGTCATGGCGACCTCCGGCAGTGGGGAAGAACTCGAGTGGAGTCTGCCTCCACCAGACCGCGGGGGCGAGGGCTACCCGGCAGGCGGAGTCGTCTACCCGGCGCCAGGGCGCCAGCCGTCGTCGAGCCCGTCGCGCGTCGCTACTCGACCGCGGCCTTCAACCCGAGTCGCTCGAGAAGCGCTTCGTCCCCGGGATCGTGCTCTTTCCAGTAGGGCTCGCGGGTGGATCCGGCCAGCTCACCGGCGTCGGTGCCGCCCAGGCCCGGACGGTCGGTGGGGGATGCGTCCGCGACCCGCGACCAGCGCCACCGCACGACGCGGCGGGGAGCTGGCTGCTCGATCCAGAACCGCCCTTCCCGTCCATCGCTCGTCGACACCACGAACACGTCGCTCACGAAGGTGCCGGCCGGTACCGTGACCGTCTCGGGCTCGACGCGCCGCTCGATGGTGGCCTCGCCGATCGCGAGCGGGCGGTGTGCGAGGCGGCGCACGAACGGGCTCGCCACGAACGGCACCTTCCGACTCGCGCCGGGAGCGAGATACGCGCCGCGCAGGCCGCGCAGCAGCACGAACAGATCGTCCTCGGTGACGAGGCCAGCCGGGACGTCGAGCGTCTGGCTCTCGGACTCGCCCTCGAAGTAGCTCGCGTAGCGCGCGGTCAGGCGAGTGTCCACGAGGTCGAGCTGCTCGTAGACCTGCCCGCACCACTCGGCACTCGTGAAGGTGACCTTGACGGGCGCGAAATCGGCGGCGCGGACGAAGAGCGACACCATCGTGTGGTAGTCGTAGATCCCGGTCTGGAAGCTCCGTACCAGGTTGAGCTTGAGGACGTCGAGGACGTCGGCGGGATCGGCCTTGGCCGGGTCGTCGAGCTTGACGTGCCTGGAGCGGCTGAACGGCTCGGTCACGTAGATCGCCACCCCGCGCCCGGTTCGCGGGTGGCCGTAGCGATCGACCGTGAGGCGGTAGCCGTCGAGCTCGGCGCGGCCATCGCGCCACACCTCGTCGAACGTGGAGCCGGGCACGCCCGCCTCCGCGCGCGCTGATGCACACACCGCCACGAAGCTCGCGGCGCCGAGCACCAGCACCGCGGCGACACACCGGGCATTCACGGCACGATCCGCAAGCTGCCGTCCGCGTTGGTGGGCTCGCCCGTGCCGAGGTAGTCGTTCATCAGCGCGATCAGCTCCTCGGGCGGCGCCACCCCCGGCTCCTCGACCGAGTCCTTGCCGTCCTCGAAGCGCAGCAGGTCGAGCCCGGCGAGGCACTCGCGCACTTGCGGCGACAGCAACCCGAGGCGTTTCAGGTTGGGCACGATCTTGGTGAACATCATCTGCCGGAAGCCCTTCTGGAACGCGTTCTGCTCGTTCCACGGCCGCCACACCGAGAGGTCCCAGCCGAGGCGCTCGAACACCGGGTCCATGAGCAAGCGCCCGTGGAGGAGCTGGATCGCCTCGATCACGAACTCCTCGCGCTCGCGCCGCTCGGCCGAGGAGCCCCCCTGGTAGAGCTTCGCGAGGGACAGCACGCCGAACGCCACGTGGCGCGCCTCGTCCGCCATGATCCGCTCGGTGATGTCCATGAGCAGCGGCTCGTTGGGCATCGTGATCCGCATGGTTCCGAACGCCGCGAGTGCCAGGCCCTCGACCAGGATCTGCATGCCGAGGTACGTGATGTCCCAGCGCGAGTCCTCGACGATCTGGTCGAGGAGCACCTGCAGGTCCGGGTGCACCGGGTAGTTCACCGCGAGCTTCTCGGTCAGGTAGCGGTGGTAGACCTCGACGTGGCGCGCCTCGTCGGCGACCTGGTTGGCGGCGTAGAACTTGGCCTCCTCCCACGGCACCGACTGGACGATGCGCGCCGAAGCGACCAGCGCGCCCTGCTCGCCGTGGAGGAACTGGCTGAGCATGAACGCCACCGAGTGCAGGCGGAACGTCACCGCCTCGTCCATGGAGAGGCGGCGCGGCGCCTTCATCACGTCGTTCATGAAGTCGTCGGTCGCGTTCTCGCGCGCCATGCGCTCGATGTCGACGTCGACGCTCCAGTCGAGGTCCTCGGCGCGCCACTGCAGCCGCGTGCCCTTCTCGTAGAGCGCCATGAGCTTTCGCTCCTCGAGGGCGTATTGCCAGTCGAAGATCGTCGAGATCGTCGAGCGCACCGATCGGAACGCACCGCCTCGGGGCATCGCGAGGGGGTTTCGCTGCAGGTACTGCATGATGACCTCCGGGTTCGATCAGGGAATTCGCGCGCCGAGCTGCGCCAGGAAGCCGCGCTCGAGCTCGCGCACCAGCTCGTCATCCGAGAGCGCGCGGCCACCCGCGCGCACCTCGCCGAACACCACCTTGTGGAACATCAGCCCGAACACGAGCTGGATCGCCAGGTCGACGGCGAGCTCGGGATCGGGGTGGCGGATCTCGCCGCGACGCGTCAGCACCAGCGCCGCGAGCTGCTCCGCCACGCGCGCCCGGAAGCGCTCGCCCTCGAGCCACACGCCCGCGTCGTGCGCGGCGCGCACGATGAACGCCGCGATGAGCCGCTGGCGACCACCGTAAACGGCGACCAGCCGCGCGAGCGAGCGCCGTACGATGTCGCGCAGACCAGCGCGGGACCAGCCGGGATCGGCCACGAACTCGGCGAGCTCGCCCTCGAGCTGACGCAGGAAACGCTCCTCGAGCGCCCGCACCAGCTCGTCCTTGTCGCGGAAGCGCGCGTAGAAGCCGCCCACCGACGAGCGCGCGCGGCGCGCCACCTCGGGGATCGAGAGCGCCGTGACTCCACGCTCGATCACCAGCGCCTCGGCTGCGGCGAGGAGTCGCTCGAGCGTGCGCTCGCTGCGCGCCTGCTTGGGAGCGACGACGGTCCCGAGCGGGACCATCGCAGCGGGGGCGGCAGCAGCTCGGGCGGGCGGCACGGTGTGATCGGATGAAAATGAGAATCCGATTCTGATTGTCGTCGGAGCCGACCACGTCGGTCAAGCCGGGCGGAGTCGGCCGCGGGTCCCGCCAACCCGCCGCAGCCCACTCCACCATGGTCAGGGCGGCGATGCTCGCGTGCCGCCCGCGCCGGCGTCGGGGTGCTCGCGGAACCAGGTCATCGCCATCCGCACCCGCGGCACGCCGCTCGGATGATCGTAGAAGATCGCCTCCTCGAGCGCGGTCGGTGCGAGCTTGCGGTAGCTCGCGAGCTTGACCGCGACGCTCGCGAAGGCGTGCGGCTCGCGCGCCGCGTTGAGCCCGAAGAGATCGGCCTCCGACTCGGCGGTGCGCACGATGGTGTTGAGCGCCGGCGTCATCACCACGAACCACGCCGAGATCAGCAGCGCCACCAGCGGCAGCCCGGCGATGTCGCCGCCGTCGCGGAGCCCCCACCGCAAGCCGCGCCAGCGCAACAGTCGCGCGTACACGTGCTGCGACACCGCGAAGCCCGCCGCCATCAGCAGCGCGAGCTGCAGCACCATCTTGCCGATGTGATGAAGGACGTCGTGGCCGAGCTCGTGACCGACCACGGCCTCGATCTCCGGCAGGCTGGCCTCACGCAACAGGTTGTCGTTGAGGCTGATCCGGGTGGTGCCCAGCGCACCGCTCACGTTGGCGCTGATGCGCTTGGTCTGCTTCGACGCATCGAACCAGTAGACGTCCTCGGCGTCGATGCCGTTGGCGCGCACCATCGACACGATCGCGTCGCGCACCGGCCCCGGGCGAAGTGGCCGGTAGTCGTTGAACACCGGCGCCAGGAACACCGGCGTGATGACCAGGCCGATGACCAGGAACACCATCGCCGTGGCCGTCGCCGGGATCCACCATCGGCCGGCGCGCCGCCTCACCACCGCGTGGACGACCGCGACCGCGGGGGGCGCCAGCACCAGGCTCGCGCCGAGCCCCTTCACCTGTACAACGGCCCACGCCCCCGCGGTGAGATTCGAGAGCCCGTACGCATGCTCGCGCACGAAGCCGACCCAGAACGCGAGCGGCAGCTCGAGCACGGCCGCCACGACCACCAGCGCGGCCCCGTAGATCGTCGACTGCACGAAGCGCCATCGAACCGCGCGCTCGCCGAGATCCCGGAGCCGCCTCGAGATCCCGAGCTCGAGCAACAGCGCGACCACCGCCAGGTCGTAGAGCAGGCCGACCAGCGGCAGCCAGTAGCCGCCCTCGAAGTAGGCATCCGAGCGAGCGCGGTCCGCGTCGCCGAGTGTCGCGAGATACGCCTGCGTCGCGGACTCGACGTCGAAACCCGGCCCGGGACGCGCCGCGTCCGGGATGGCGAGGTCGGAGCGCGGCGTGGGCTCCTCGACCTCGGCACGCGCGGCGCCCGCCACCAGGATCGCCATCAGCACTACCGCGACCCGTGCCGCGTCCCAGCGTCGTCGCATCCCGCCTCCTGGTTCGCACGTGAGGATCTCGAGGGATCCTGAGGCACCGAGAGGTCCGGACGACCCCGGCCCCGCCCTGCGCGTATTCCCTCCGCAGCGTGCAGATTGTATGGGAAGGGACCGCGAAAGCCTGCCCGACCGCCTCTCCTCCCGCGCGACCTGGTCGGGGGCGGGCTCCGCACGCGAGGGACGCCATGGCCAAGACCCGACCGAAGCGTGAGCGCGCCGCGAAGCGCGGATCGTCCGCAGACAGCGCCGTCCATCGCCTCCGGCTCGCCGCGCGCAACGCGTTCACGATCCTGAGCGAGGGCCGCCTGGGCGCTCCCTACTCCGCACCCTTCGAGGTGGCGCGCGAGGACCCGATCTTCCGGCTGCGCCATTACGGCGCCGTGCGGGGCGCGGCGAGCGCGCAGCGCAAGCGCCCGCCGATCGTGCTGATCCCGCCACTCATGGTGGCGTCCGAGGTCTACGACATCGCGCCGGAGCTGAGCGCGGTCGCGGCGCTGGGCCAGGCCGGGCTGGACGTGTGGCTCGTCGACTTCGGGGCGCCGGAGCACGAGGAAGGCGGGATGGAGCGCACCCTCGACGATCACATCCGCGCCGTGAGCGCGGCCGTCGACCACGTCGCCGCCACCACCGGCCGTGGCGTGCACCTCGCCGGCTACTCGCAAGGCGGCATGTTCGCCTACCAGACCGCCGCCTACCGGCGCTCCGAGAAGCTCGCCTCGGTGATCACGTTCGGCTCGCCGGTCGACGTCCACAAGAACCTTCCCGGTCTCAGCAAGGGCCTCGCGGCGCGCGTCACCGGCGCGGCGCGCGGAGCGCTCGCCACGACCCTGGAGCACATCGACGGCCTCCCCGGCTTCCTCACGAGCACCAGCTTCAAGCTCTTGAGCCTGCGCAAGGAGATGAACCAGCGCCTCCAGCTCCTCGGCAAGCTCCACGACCGCGAAGCGCTGGCGCGCGACGAGAGCAAGCGTCGCTTCCTGGCGGGCGAGGGCTTCGTGGCCTGGCCAGGACCGGCGCTGCGCAAGTTCGTCGACGAGTTCGTGGTCATGAATCGCATGCTGAAGGGCGGCTTCGTGATCGACGGCCGCACCGTGACCCTCGCCGACATCACCTGCCCGATCCTCTTCTTCGTCGGCGATCGCGACGACATCGCGCTCGCGCCGTGCGTGCGCGCGGTCGCCAAGGCCGCGCCCAAGGCGGCGACCTTCGAGGTGCCTCTGCCGGCCGGCCACTTCGGGCTCGTGGTCGGCACCTCCGCGATGAAGATCGCGTGGCCGACCGTCGTCGAGTGGGTGCGGTGGCGGGAGGGGCTCGGCGCCAAGCCCGCCATGCTCGAGGGCGGCCTCGCGGCGGCGCGCGAGACTGCCCGCCAGCTCCTCGGCAAGAAGCCGCGCCGGGCCGGTGCCGCGCGCGTGGCGGAGGCTGCCCCGAGCCACCCCGAGCACGTCTACGACGCCACCACCGACGCCATCGACGGGCTGTGGAACGCCCTGGGAGACGTGTCCAAGACGGTCGGCGACCTGGTCGACAACCTGCGCTGGCAGGCGCCGCGACTGGCGCGGATGAGCGCCATCGAGGACTCGTCGCGGGTGAGCCTGGCCAAGGCGCTGGCCGAGCAAGCCCGTGCCATCCCGGACAAGACGTTCTTCCTGTGGGAGGGCCGCGCCTTCACCTACGCCCAGGCCGAGGAGCGCGTCGACAACGTGGTGCGCGGGCTCGTCCACCAGGGCGTGCGGTTCGGCCAGCGCGTTGGCGTGCTGATGGACGTGCGCCCGAGCTACCTCACCATCGTCGGCGCGGTGAGCCGGCTCGGCGCCGCGAGCGTGCTGCTGCCCCCGAGCCTGTCGGGCGCGGCGCTCGCCCACGCGATCGCGCTCGCCGGGTGCGACGTGGTCGTCACCGATCCCGAACATGCCGCCGAGGCCCGCGTCGCGTTCAAGCGCGGTGACGTTCTGGTGCTCGGCGGCGGTCCGGGCGGGTCGAAGCGGCTGCCGCGGGGCGTGGTGAACCTGGAGGCGATCGATCCCGCGCGGGTCGAGCTCCCGACCTGGTACCGTCCCAACCCGGGGCGTGCCGACGAGCTCGCGCTGGTGCTGTTCACGGCCGGGCGCCGCGAAGGCGAGCCACGCGCGGCGCGCATCACCAATCGCCGCTGGGCGGCCTCGGCGCTCGGGGCCGCGGCCGCGGCCAAGCTCACCTCGCAGGACACCGTCTACTGCTGCCTGCCTCCCCACCACGCCGCGGGCATGCTCGCGGCACTGGGGGGCGCGATGGTCGGCGGCGCGCGGCTCGCGCTCGCGCCGAGCTTCGATCCGGCCTCGTTCTGGGACGACGTGCGGCGCTACGGCGCGAGTGTCGTGTTCCACGCGGGCGAGATGCTGCGCGCGCTGCTCGAGGCCCCGCCGTCGCCCGCCGATCACCAGCACCCCTTGCGCCTCTTCGCCGGCAGCGGCCTCAGGGCGAAGCCGTGGCGCGACCTCGAGAAGCGCTTCGCACCCGCTCGCGTCCTCGAGTTCTACGCCTCCACCGAGGGCAACTGCCTGCTGGCCAACGACGAGCCGGCGAAGGTCGGCGCGGTCGGCAAGCCGCTCCCCGGCACCAGCGAGCTGGCGCTGGTGCGCTGGGACCTCGAGCGCGGCGCACTCGCTCGGAACCGCGACGGACGCTGCCTGCGCGCGCGCAGAGGCGAGGTCGGGATGCTCGTCGCGCGGCTCGACGCGGGGCGCCCCGGGCTCGGATTCGACGGCTACACCACCGACAAGGACACCGCGCGGCGCATCGCCCGCGACGTCCTCGAGACCGGCGACCGCTGGTTCGTGACCGGCGACCTCATGCGCAAGGACGGCGACGGCGACTACTGGGTCGCCGACAACGTCGCGGACGTGGTGATCACGCCGGGTGGCCCGATCTACACGCGCGCCGTCGAGGACGCGGCCGAGGAGCTCGACGGCGTCGCGTTCGCAGTGGCGTACGGCATCCGCACCGCCACGCGCCGCGAGCAAGGGGAAGAGCTCGTGCTCGCGGTGCGCGCGCGCGCCGGGGTCACGATCCAGCCCGAGCCGTTCTTCCGGCACCTGAGCCAGAAGCTCTCGACCAGCGCGCTACCGCACCACGTCCTCTTTCCGGCGCAGGTGCCGATGACCGAGGGCCATCGCGCGCGCAAGCCGGCGCTGCGCCAGCTCGGCCTGGCGCTCGCGCCGGTGGTCGCGCCGACCTGGAGGCTCACCGCGGCGCGCGACGGCTATCGACCAGCCGATCCGGCACCTGCCGCCGCCAAGCGCCCCACGCGCGCAGCCGGCCCCGCGCGGCCGCGGCGCGCGACGCGGCCCGCGACCCGCAAGGGCAAGCCCCCGAGCCGCCCGCGGTCGTGACCTGTCGCCATTTTCCCGCAGGAAGTCCGGTCGATCACAGCTAGAATCCCGGCGCCGCGCCCGCTCGCCCGCCGCGGGCGGCGCATGTCCTCCCGGCGCCGGATCGATGTCCTCGTTCGCGAACGACCTGTTGGGCGGAAAGTACCGCCTCGGCCCACTCCTCGCCACGGGGGGCATGGGCTCGGTGTTCCGGGCCACCCACGACGAGCTCGACCGGCCGGTCGCCGTGAAGGTCCTGCGCAGCCAGTTCCTCGAGGACCCGACCATCATCGAGCGCTTCCGCCTGGAGGCGCGCACCGTCGCGCGGCTTCGTCACCCGTACCTGGTCACCGTCCACGACTTCGGGGTGGACGACTCGCTCGGCGCCTACCTGGTGATGGAGCTGCTGGAGGGGCGCTCGCTGCGAGACGAGCTGCGCGCCGAGGGCCGGCTCGGGCCCGCGCTCGCGATCGACCTGATGCGGCGCGTGTGCCTGGGCGTGCAGGCCGCCCACGAGGCGGGCGTGATCCACCGCGACCTCAAGCCCGACAACATCTTCCTCGAGGCCACCTCGCACGGCATCGTCCCGAGGGTCCTCGACTTCGGTATCGCCAAGATGGTGGGCGGCACCGACTCCGACCCCAGGATGACGATCCACGGGCGGGTCCTCGGCACGCCGGCGTACATGTCGCCGGAGCAGTGCCAGGGGAAGCGATCGACGCACGCTCCGACGTCTACTCCCTTGGCTGCGTGCTCTACGAGACGCTCACCGGCCGGCCGCCGTTCGTCGCCGCCTCGGCGGGCGAGCACCTCGTGGCCCACCTCTCGCAGCTCCCCGAGGCGCCGAGCCGGGTGCTGCCCGACCTCCCGCTCGCCCTCGACGCGGTGGTGCTGCGTGCCCTCGGCAAGCGGCCCGACGACCGCTTCCAGACCGCCGCGGAGCTCCACGCGGCGCTGAGCAAGCTCGAGCTCGACGCGTCGCTCGCGACGCCGCCCGGCGCCCTCGAGGCCACCCAGGCACCGGACGCGATCGCCGAGACCCACGCGCTCACGCCGGCTCGTGTCGCGGCCAGGGTGCGCGGCAACCTCCCCCACCCGATCTCGAGCTTCGTCGGCCGCACCCGCGAGATCGACGAGGTCTCGGCGCTGCTGCGGGGCGCGCGGGTGCTCACGCTCACGGGGATCGGCGGGATCGGCAAGACCCGCCTCGCCTTGCGCGTCGCGGGCACGGTGGGCGACGAGTTCCAGGATGGCGTGTGGCTGGTCGAGCTCGCCGCCCTCGACGATCCGACCCTGGTCGCCGATGCGGTGGCGCGCGCCCTCGGCCTGCCGGGCCAGGCGGGACCGCCGCCCCACGACTCTTTGAGCGACTTCCTGCGCCCCAAGCAGGCGCTCCTGGTGCTCGACAACTGCGAGCACCTCGTGGAGGCCTGCGCCGAGCTCGCCGAGAGCCTGCTGCTCGACGCGCCGCGCCTCAAGGTGCTCGCCACCAGCCGCGAAGCGCTCGGCCTCGCCGGCGAGACCGTGTGGCAGGTGCCAGCGCTCTCGGTCACCTCACGGGCCGAGGGAACCGTCGCGGAGCGCGGCACACCCCGCGACGGCACGGCGCTCACCTCCGAGGCGGTCCGGCTCTTCGCCGACCGCGCCACCCAGGCGCGCGCCGGCTTCCAGCTCACGGCGGCCATCGAGCCGGTCGTCGCGGCGATCTGCGCCCGCCTCGACGGGATCCCGCTCGCGATCGAGCTCGCCGCGGCGCGCGTCAAGGTGCTCGCTCCCGAGCAGATCCTCGCCAAGCTCGACGATCGCTTCCGGCTCCTCGGCTCGGGACCGCGCTCGGCGCTCAGACGCCAGCACGCGCTCCGCGCCACCTTCGACTGGAGCCACCAGCTCCTCTCGCCCCCGGAGCAGCGGCTGTTCGCGCGGCTCTCGGTCTTCGCCGGCGACTTCTCGCTCGAGTCCGCCGAGGAGATCTGCGCCCCCGACGGCGAGCCTCACGAGGCGAGCGTGCTGGATCTGCTCGCCCAGCTCGCCGACAAGTCGCTGGTGCAGGTCGACACCGACGGCACCGAGGCGCGCTACCGGATGCTGGAGACCACCCGCGAATACGCCGCCGAGAAGCTCACCGAGCGCGGCGAGACCGAGCGCTTCGTCACCGCGCACCGCGACTGGTTCCTGGCGCTCGCGGAGCGACTCACCGAGCGCGCCGGCGCACACTTGAGCGACCCTTCGTGCGTGCGGCTCGCCGCGGAGCACGACAACCTGCGCGCCGCGCTCCACGGGAGCCTGAAGCGCCTCGAGGACCCCGAGCCGGCGCTTCGGCTGTGCACCGCGCTCGGCCCGTTCTGGTACTTGCGCACCCACTGGACCGAGGGACGGCGCGCGCTGGAAGCCGCGCTCGCGGCGGGAACCGCGGTGGACCCGAACTGGCGCGCCGAGGCCCTCCACTGGGCGGGCATCCTGGCCGAGGAGCAAGGCGACTTCGAGCGTGCCCGCGAGCTCCTCGACGAGAGCCTTTCCTTGCGCCGCGGCTGCGCCGACGAGCGCGCCCTGGCCACCACGCTCCAGGCGCTCGGCCACGTGAGCGAGCGCATGGGGGACTACGATCGCGCCGGCGAGCTCAAGCGCGAGAGCCTCGACCGCATGCGCGCGCTCGACGATCCACGCGGACTGATGCGCGCCACCAATGGCATGGGGCTGAGAGCACTGTTCCGTGGCGCCTTCGACGAGGCCCGTGAGCTCTTCCTGGAGGCGCACGCCATCTCGCGGCGGATCGAGGACCAGCCGAACGTCGGCGTGGTGCTGCACAACCTCGGCGAGGCGGAGCTCAAGCGCGGCGATCTCGACGCCGCCGAGCGTCACCTCACCGAGAGCATCACCATCGCCCGCGCCATCTCGGCGCGCCGCATCGTCGCCTACTCGAGCAACCTGCTGGGACTGGCCGCGACGCTACGCGGAGATGTGACGCGCGCCCACCGGTTGTTCCACGAAGCGCTGGTGTTCGTCCGCGACGAGGGCGACAAGGACGGCATCGCGTACGCGTTCGAGGGGCTCGCCGGCGCCCAGGCCAGCCAGGGGCGCTTCACCGAGGTGATGCGCCTCACCGGTGCCGCGACCGTGCTGCGCGAGACCATCCGATCGATGCTCCCGCCGCACGACGAGCGAGCCTTCGCCGAGCTCGCCCGGGCCGCGCGCGCCGCGCTCGGCCCCGAGGTGGCCGCGCAGGCCCTCGACGAGGGTCGTCGCATGAGCCTCGCCGAGGCGATCGGCTACGCGCTCGAGCTGAGCGGCGACCCGCCCGCGTGAGCGCCCGGCTTCCTCGCTCAGTTCACACGCCGCGGCCCGGTCCAGTACTTCTCGCGCAGCTTGAACTTCTGCAGCTTGCCGGTTGCGGTCCGCGGCAGCGACTCCACGATCTCGATCGAGGTCGGGCACTTGAAGTGGGCGATGCGCCCGCGGCAGAACTGGATCAGCTCGCTCTCGCTGGCCGAGGTTCCCGGACGCAGTACCACGAGCGCCTTGGGCGTCTCGCCCCACTTCGCGTCCGGCACTCCGATCACCGCGCACTCGCCCACCGCGGGGTGCTGGTAGAGCGCGTCCTCGATCTCGGGTGAGCTGATGTTCTCGCCGCCCGAGATGATCACGTCCTTCTGGCGGTCGACGATGTTCACGTTGCCGAGCGCATCCCAGACCCCGAGGTCGCCCGTGTGGAAGTAGCCGTCGCGGATCGCCTTGGCGGTTTCGTCGGGCTGGCGCCAGTAGCCCTCGAACACCACGTTCGAGCGCGCGCAAACCTCGCCGACGCTGGTGCCGTCGCGCGGCACCGGGTTGCCGTCACCGTCCACCAACACGATGTCGACGCCGATGGCCGGCACGCCCGCGCGCGCGCGCCGCGGCCAGTCCGCCTTCTCGGTCTGGTGGTCGGGCGCCGAGATGGTGAGGACCGGTGAGGTCTCGGTGAGCCCGTAGATCTGCAGGAAGTCCCAGCCGAGCTCGGTCTCGAGACGCTCGATGAACGCCGCCGGCGGCGGCGCGCCGGCCACCGTGAAGCGGGGCCGGGTGCGGATCGTGTGCTTCGCCTTGTGCGGATACTGGAGGATGGCGTTCAGCACCGCGGGCGCCATGCACGCGAACGTGACCTTCTCCAGCTCGATGAGCGTGAAGATGCGCTCGGCGTCGATCGCGCGCAGGATGACGTGCGTGCCGCCCATCGCGGTGAGGGCGTACACGCCTCCCCAGCCGTTGCAGTGGAACATCGGCAGGGTCCACAGCTCGACGTCGTCGTGGGCGACCCGCATGTGCGCGATCAGCGAGTACGCGTTGATGTAGCAGTTGCGGTGCGTGAGCATCACGCCCTTGGGCCGCGCCGTGGTGCCCGACGTGTAGTTGATCGAGACCAGGTCGTTCTCGCCGAGCTCGATGGCCGGCGGAGGCTCGGCGGACGCATCGGCGATCCACGGCTCCCAGTCGATCCAGCCGGCCCGTCCGAGCGGCGCGTCGGCCGCCACGATCCAGTGCTCGACGGTGCCCAGCCTGTCGCAGATCTCGTCGACGACCGCCGTGTAGTCGGGGTCGACGAGCACCACGCGCACGCCGGCGTGGTTCAGGATGTATTCGTGATCCGCGGCCACCAGACGGTAGTTGAGCGGCACCAGCACCGCGCCGATGAAGCTCGTGCCGTAGAAGCTCTCGAGGAAGAAGTGCGAGTTGGGGCTCAGGATGCACACGCGGTCGCCCTTGCCCACCCCGAGCCCGCGCAGCGCGCTGGCGAGGCGGAAGGCGCGCTCCTCGAGCTCGCGGTACGTGAAGCGTCGCTCGCCGTCCACGACCGCGAGCTTGCGGGGATAGAGGAGCGCCGCGCGTCGCAGGAACTCGTTCACCAACAGCGGGACCTGCACGAGACACCTCCGGGCGGAATCGTTTCAGCGCCGGTTCAGCACCAGCTTGAGCGCCAGTCGCCGCACCTCGTCGCGGAGGTGCTGGCTCTTTCCGAGCTGCGCGAGCTGGCCCTGCGAGAGCTTCTCGAGGTGCACCCTGACGAGCGGCACCGGCGCGCGCGGGTTCTTGACCAGCGCCACGCGGATCGCCTCGTTCTGCGCCAGCAGCGGGTGGTCCGAGATCAGCTTGAGCAGATCGAGCGGTGAGCCAGGGTTGGCGGCGAGTGCCGCGATCTCCTGCGGGGTGGTGCGCGGGTTCTGCAGCAGGAACTTGAGGAGGTTGGGATTCGCCTCCTTCATCACCATGAGCCGCCCGTCTCGATCCCCGCGCAGCGCGATCTGCATCTTCTCGGGAGCGCTCATGTCCGGATATCGCAGCGCCATGGGGCGCGCGTCGGCCGTGGCGCGCTCGGTGGGGGGGCCGTCATCGGCGGGAGCCGCGGGCTGCGCCGCCGGCGTCGGCTCGAGCGCGGGCTCCGGGTGCCCCCCCAGCACCTCGAGCTCGGGCGTCACGTCCAGCAGCACCGGCTCGGGGGGCGCGGGCGGCGCGACGAGCGTGGCCTCGATCGCGGCACGGGCGTCATCGGGCGCGGCGCCGATCTGGAGCCCGAGCCACCCGCCGCCGCGGTGCACCGTGCGCGCCTCGAGCCGCGCCAGCTCCTCGCCCGCGAGCACCAGGACGACGCTGACCGGCGCGAGCAGCGCGATCGCAGGATCGTCGGGCACCGCGAGCCGCCCCTTGCAGATGTCGTTCTCCCAGGCGCGGCGCAGCGACGCGACGTCGGCGAAACCCGCGACCAGGATGTGGTTCGATCCGCTCATGCTCTGGCTCCCCGCCGGGGGCGGTTATCGCACATTGACGCGACGCTCGGGCACGCGTATTTCGGCCCGCAGCCGAGCCACGCCGTGAGCAAAGAGGACAAGGTCCCGGTCACCCAGGCGGTGCGCGCGCTGCGCGCCGCGAGGATCGCGTTCACGCCCCACCCGTACCGATACGAGGAGCGCGGCGGCACGGCGGTGTCCGCGCGGGAGCTCGGCGTCGACGAGCACCTCGTGATCAAGACGCTGGTGATGGAGGACGAGACCCGCCGGCCGCTCGTCGTGCTCATGCACGGCGACCGCGAGGTGTCGACCAAGGAGCTCGCGCGCCACCTCGGCGTGAAGTCGATCGAGGCGTGCAAGCCGGAGGTCGCCGACCGCCACTCGGGCTACCAGGTGGGCGGCACCTCGCCGTTCGGGCTCCGGCGCGCGATGCCGGTGTACGTCGAGGAGTCGATCCTCACGCTCGCGACGATCTACGTGAACGGTGGGAAGCGCGGCTTCCTGGTGGCGATCGATCCCCGCGAGCTGGTGCGCGTCCTCGGCGCCACGCCGGTACGCGCGGCTCGCGAGCCGGGCTGACGGGCGCCCTCTCAGCGCGCTGCGGTCAGGTCGCGGAACACCTTCTCGTCGTCGCGCATCATCGCGTCGAGCCAGGTGGCGAGGGTCGTGCCGTCGAGCTCGGCGCTGTCGATGCCGCCGAGCTGGACCGAGAGGAGCTGCAACGTCTTCCACCATGGCTCGACGAGCAGCGCGCCGAAGTCGCTGCCGGTGAGGCCGGTGATCGAGCCGAGGGTCAGCGTGTGCTCGCGGCCGTCGACGAGAAAGCGCTTGTAACGGTTCGGGAAGCGGGCGTGGAGCTCGCCGGTCTCGGTCGCGACCGCGTCCGCGTAGGCAGCGCCGCCGATGCCCAGGAACACGTCCCCGATCACGAAGTCCTCGTACGCGCCGAGCGCCATGACCGAGAGGTCCGGATCGCGCTCGAGCCCCCACTCGACCAGCTTGGTGATGTGGCCGTCCCCGGTACAGTCGACACACGAGTCCGGGATCACGTCGTCGGCGCCGAACTCGGCGAGCAGGGCGTCGACGAAGCTCGGGTCACCGGGACGCGCGATGCCGAGGCCGGCGTCCTGGACCACCCGGATGTCGGCGAACGGCCACTTCTTGCGCGCCAGCACGCTGGCCGGGATCGTGCCGTACGAGCCGCCGCTCGAGCCCACCAGGTAGATGCGCCGCGGCGACGGGAACTCGCGCGCGGCCACGTCCAGGGTGACCGAGACGTTCTGCAGGCCGTGATAGATGCGATCGACCACGCCGTCGCCGTCGCTGTCTCGCTCGGCCTGGCCGGCGAACATCGAGCCGTCGCAATACGGCAGGTAGACGACACTCGTGTCCTTGAACGGGTTGGTCGGCTTGTCGGTGCGCAACACGTCGACGTGCGCGATGCCCGGGGGCGCGCTGATGATCGCGAGGCAGAGCCCCGACCAGCACGCGCCGCCTCCCTGCAGGAAGATCATCAGGTCGCGCGAGCCCGCGTCGCGTACCGAGAACCGATAGGGCTCGCCGGTCATGCACTGCGGGCCGTCGGCGGGATCGAACTCGTAGGTCACCACGTCCGGCTCGGGCTCGCTGGTCGAGGCCGGTGCGGCGCTGCCGAAATAGCGCGTGATCCCCGGGATCTCGGACTCGGGAAACGGATCGGGGGCCCCGGAGTCACCACACCCGGCCAGCGCGGCCACGGCGCCCGCCGCCCACCACCACCCACCCGTCCGTCGAGCCGATCGCGCCACGCTCACCTCCGAGAAGGAACGGGCGCGATCGTAGCGCCAGATCGCCCGATTGGCCGCCGTGCTTGGCCAACGGGCGGAGGCGGCCCGAGCGTCGGTTTCGTACAGCGATCGAGGGATCGGGCGACGCGACATCCTCGCGTATCGCCGGCCGCGCGGCGCGCGACCCTCTCCCGGGAAGGACCGGAACGGGCTCGGGCGCATAGCCCCCCGCCCGGCTCGCGCCGCGGGGGGACGGAGCCCCCCGCGCTACGAAAACCATCGTAGCGACGGGGGTTCGATCCCCCGTCGCCGGGCCCATGCGGCTTCCGCGAGCGACCCAGACTGAACGATTCACAGCCTCCTCGCGACGCCACGAGCGAAGCGAGTGACTCGGGGGTGGGACCCGCGCCTCGGTTCGCACATGCGAGCGACGACCCGGAACGGCGATCGGCCGCGCCAGCGGCGCGCGGCGCGTTGCCGCGCCGGATTCGGGGTGGGGCCCCGTCCGGATTCACTCCGGACGGGGCGGGGTCTTGGAAAGACCCCGGGGAAATCCAGCGCGGGGGGCTGGAACAGCCCCCCGAGAAATCACGGCGCGCTGCAGCCGCCGGGCGTGGCCGCGTTGCAGTCGTCGTCGAGCCCGTTGCTCGGGATCTCGGTGGCGCCGGGGTGAACCGACGCGTTGGCGTCGTTACAGTCGCCTCCGGGGTGCGCGCACGCTGCCGACGCGGGGCTGCCGTAGCCGTCGCCGTCCTGGTCGTTGCAGGTGCCGGTGGTGCCGTTGAGGCTGGCGGTGACGTCGAAGACGTTGCCGACCTCGTAGTAGTCGACCGTCGGGAAGTTCGGGATGCGTCCGTAGTAGCTCTGACAGGAGAGCGCTCGGTTCACGAACAGCGGGTTCACGTTGGCCTGCGCGGCGAGGTCGGGCGACGCGCCCAGCGGACCGGTGAGGAAGTGGTTGAGGATGAAGAGATCGTTGTTGGGCGAGCCGCGGTTGTCGGCGCACGTGAGATCGTTCACCGTCGCGGCGCTGTACGGCGTCTCGAACACCAGCGTGTTCCACAGGTAGTGGTACCAGGGGTAGCTCGCCTGCTCGTTGACGTCGCTGAACACCACCACACGCTCCCCGGAGTCGATCATCGCGCCGAGCGTCGGCCAGGCACCGCCGGTGTAGGTGTAGAGGTAGTCGCTCGACGGGTGCGCCGGATCGAGCAGGCCGACCTGCTGGAACACGGTCGCGGTTTCGGCGGCCGTCACGTAGCTCTCGAAGATCAGCGTGACGACGTTCTGCGGGTGCGCGTCGAGGAAGCTCTTCACCTCGGTCAAGCCGTCGGCGAGGGACTGGTTGCCGAGCGCGCACAGGCCCTCGCCGTGACAGAGGTAGACGCTGCCGAGGTACGGGTGCGCGTCGAGCATCAGGCCGCGGATCCCGTCCTGCATCTGGCGGGTCATGTCGTAGGTCTGGTTGCGATTGAAGACGAAGCCGTGAGCGGCGTTCGCGAACGCATTGTGCGTGGTCGCGTAGGCGACCTGGTCGTACGGCTTCGCGCACAACGACGCGGCGCCGTTGCACACCGTGGCGGCACGCGCGCCGGAGGCGGCCGCGCCGGCGAGGAGCAGCGAGCCTAGAGCGAGCCAGATGCGGGTCGGGAGCGTGGTCACGGGGCACTCCTCGGGCGCGCGGCGCGCATGCCGCGGCGCGGATCGGTCGACGTCGCCATTCAGCGGTCGAACGATCGTAACACTGGCGTCACCCTCGGCCGAAAGGGGGCGGCCGGACGGCGCGGCGCCGCCTCGACGCCCGGTCGCGGCGGATCAGGTGATCGGCCAGTCGGCGGGCTCGGGTGCTTCGCCGCGCTCCACGAACGCCATGAAGCCCGGCTCGGGCGGGGTCGTGAATCGCCGCTCCTCGCCACGCCACGGGATCGTCAGCTCGCCCGCGTGCAACGCGTGGTTCGGCAGGATGAGTGCGCGGCGGCGCTCGAGGCCGAGTTCGCCGCGAACCAGCGCCAGGTAGTGGTGGGGATCGCCGCCGTAGATCTTGTCGCCCACCAGCGGGTGGCCGAGGTGGGCCAGGTGGACGCGGATCTGATGCTTGCGGCCGGTGAGCGGCCGTAGCCGTAGCAGCGTGAAGGCGCCGTGGCGGCTCGCGAAGCGCCGCTCGATCTCGACCTCCGTCACCGCCGCGGCACCGTCGGCGCGCACCTTGTCCTGGATGCCCACCGGGCTCTCGTCGTCGCGACCGAGTGGCGCGTCGATCGTGAGCCGGTCGCGCTCGACGTGGCCGTGCACGATCGCCACGTAGCGCTTCTCGATCGAGCGCGCTTGCATCGCCTTGCCGAGCGTGCGCGCCGCCCACTCGGACTTGGCGACCAGCACCAGGCCGCTCGTCTCGCGATCGAGGCGGTTGACGAGGTGCGCTCGGGCGCCCTCGCCGAGGTGGAGGCGGACGCGCCCCACCAGGCTCGAGAGCGGTCCGTCCTTCGACGGGTGGCACACCAGCCCCGCCGGCTTCGCCACCACCAGGAGCTCGTCGTCCTCGTGAACGACGTTCACCACACGCGCGGCGTCATCCATCGCCGCGAGTATAGGGCGCGCCGCCGTGAGGCTTTGGCCGGGGCCCCCCCGCGTGCCAGATTCCCTCCGCCGTCACCGCCGCCCGCGAGGAGACCCCCATGGCCACGCGCAAGAGTGCTCGCGCCGTC
This sequence comes from Deltaproteobacteria bacterium, assembly GCA_016713535.1. Classification (GTDB taxonomy): domain Bacteria; phylum JADJOY01; class JADJOY01; order JADJOY01; family JADJOY01; genus JADJOY01. The sequence goes on along the minus strand of JADJOY010000001.1, from coordinate 124,230 downwards.
CGCGCCACCAAGCACGACACCCCGTTCACGCCGATCGAGACGTTCTACGGTGCGCGCTCGTCGAGCGTGCCGCTCACCCGCCTCGAGGAGGTGCGCAAGCGCTCACGCGCCTTCCGCGACGAGCTCATGGCGGAGAGCCCGGTGCTCTTCTACAAGACGTGCGAGCTGGTGCGGGTGCCCTACCCCGTGCGTTTCGCCTTCGCGAACGTCTACACGCAGCTCCCGGTGACCACGCCGGTGTTGCACATCGTGAACCGGCTCTACGTGGTGCAGTTCGCGAGCAGCGACGGCGTGAAGACGCTGCTCTTCTCGCCGAGCGACGTGCTCGCCAATGCGGAGACGCGCTACTTCAAGCGCCTCGGCGCCGGACGTCTCGCCAAGATGGAGGGCAAGGTCGGCGAGATGAGCCCGGAGGGGCTGATCAAGACCGCCGCCCAGAAGCTCGTCGCTCCGCAGGGTCCCACGGTCGTCGAGTGGCTGGCGAAGCTCGGCCTCACCCCCGCCGACGTCGACTACCTCTCGTACGACCACCTCCACACCCAGGACCTGCGCAACTGGCTGGGTGCCGAGCGGCGACAAGCGGTGTTCCCGAACGCCAGGCTGCTCATCATGCGCGAGGAGTGGGAGTCGGCGCAGGGGCTGATCCCGTCACAGGCCGACTGGTATTGCCCGAACGGCACCCGCGGCCTCGACCCATCGAAGGTCGTGCTCCTCGACGGCGACGTGAAGCTCGGGGCCGGGCTCGCGCTGATCCGCACCCCCGGCCACACCCGCGGCAACCACTCCCTGGTGGCGCGCACGCCCGAGGGCGTCATGGTCTCGAGCGAGAACGGCGTCGGCGTCGACAACTACGCACCGCAGCACTCTCGCATCAACGCGGTACGGCGCTACGCGCAGAACCTCGGCGTCGAGGTCGTCCTCAACGGCAACACCCAGGAATCGAGCGTCGACCAGTACATCTCGATGGTGCAGGAGAAAGAGATGGCGGGACCGTCGGCGCGCTGCGCCGAGTTCCCCAACACGGTCACCTCGTCCGAGTTCACCGCGTGGTGGCTCTTCCGCGGCATGACTCCGAGCTTCAACTTCGGCGACCTCGAGTTCGGCGCCGTCCAGAAGCCCGCCCGCGCCACCACCCCTGCGCGCGCGGCCTGAGCAGCGGCGGGTCGGCCGAGCGCGGCGGCGCGGATCGCTCAGCGCTCGCGGGCCTGGACCCACGCGTCGACCCGCGACCACTGGTCGTAGAGCCACGCCACCCGCGCGTCCCGCTCCTCGGGGATCTCGGCGAACGGCACCCGCCAGAAGCCGACGTGGATGAGGAGGTCGTTGAGCCCGCCCGCGAGGAACTCGCGGAAGCTCATCGCGCGCTCGTAGCCGGTGTGGACGCAGAACACCACGTCCGCGCCCGGGTTCCGCTCGAGCAACGCGAGCGGTCCGGCGAGCTTGGGCGGGAGTACCCGCTCGAGCTTGCGCGCCCGCTCGAGGAGCGCGGTGTCGCCCTTCTCGGCGAGCTGCTCGAGGGCACGGCGCCGCTTCGCGGGCGTGAAGCGGGTTCCCTCCGGGTAGATGAGCACGCCGTCGGCCGGACCGAGCGCCTGCTCGATCCGCAGCACCTCGGCGAGCGCGCGCTCGACGTCCCCTGTGCCGCGGGTGACGAAGCCGTTGGGCAGCCGCTGGCCCACGATGTCGAGGCACGGGTCCCAGAGGAGCTCGCTCTTCAGCACGTAGCGCAGGCAGAGCCCGAAGCGGTCGGACACGAACACCGCGGCGAGCACGGTATCGGCCGTGCTCAGGTGACGGATGAAGAAGAGCATCGGCCCGCTCGCGGCGGCGGCGTGGTCCTCGACCTCGACCTTCCAGCGGAAGATGCGCCTGGCGCCGCCGAAGAGTGTGCGCGCCCACCAACACTGGAGCGCGAAGTTCCAGCGCAGGAAGCGGTGGCGCGAGGCGCCCAGCCACACGCCGCTCCCAAGCCACACCCCGAACGAGGCCCAGATCCCGGCCAGCTCGCAGAGGAAGTAGAACGTGAAGAAGCCGAGCGCGCGCACGGCGACCCGGCGCCGGCGCACGGCGTCCACCATCGCGCCGAGGACGGCGAGCGGGACGAACGAGATCGTGAGCAGCGCCGCGACCGCGTGATAGCCGCCGATCGAGAGCACGCGACGTGACCAGCGGCGGCCCCACCGCTCGGGGGGGGGCGGCGGCGGTAGCGGGCTCCCTTCGGCGAACGCGACGGCGATCGGAACGGTCCTGTCCTCCACGGGTGCGACCTCCACCGTGCCGCGTGGAAACCTATCGCACCGACCGCTCGCGGAAACCCCCTCCGCCGGCGCACCGATCTCGACGGCGTGGTCCTCGCTCGGCTGCGGCTATGCTCGCGCCGGGCCCCCACCGTCTCGGCGCATCCCGATGATGCAGAACCCTCCGGCACGCATCCGCATCGCCACCGATGCCGACGCCGCGCCGTTGCTCGCGATGATGCGGCTCTTCCACGCAGGCGAGAACGCTCGCCTCGATCGCGAGCGTCTGCGCGGCTCGCTCGCCGAGCTCGTCACCGACGCGAGGCTCGGCCGGGTGCTGATCGCCGAGGCCGGCGCGGAGCCGCTCGGCTACGCGGTGGTCACGTTCGGCTTCGACCTCGCCGTCGGCGGACGCGACGCGAGCCTCACCGAGCTCTACGTCCGCCCCACGGCGCGCCGCCGCGGGCTCGGCGCGCTGCTCCTCGCGGAGGTCGAGCGCGCGGCGCTCGCCGCAGGCGCGCGCCACCTTCGCCTCTCGGTCTTCCCCGAGAACGAGCCCGCGTTCACGCTCTACCGCTCCCGGGGCTTCCAGACTCCGCCGCGGGTGCCTCTCTCGAAGGCGCTCACCACCGCCGCGACCGATGCCCCCCGCTGACGAATCTCTCCCGTACGAGCGCCACGTGGCTCTCGAAGGCTGTCTCAACTTCCGAGACCTGGGCGGCTACCCCACCCGCGAGGGACGCCACCTCCGCTGGCGCCGGCTCTACCGTAGCGACTCGCTCCACCACCTCACCGCCGCCGACGCCCGTCACCTGACCGAGCGTCTCGGTGTCGGCGTGATCATCGACCTGCGCTCGACGCACGAGCTCGACACGGAGGGCCGCGGACCGCTCGCCGGACCCGATCGCCACTTCCATCACCTGCCGCTCATCGACGCCGACGTCAGCCAGAGCTCGAGCCTCGGCGACGAGATCCCGCTCGCCGATCGCTACTTCCTGCTCGCGCGACTCGCCGTCGGGCCGCTCGTCCGCGCTTGCACGGTGCTCGCGGAAACCGAGCATTCGGCCGTATTTTACTGCGCCGCCGGCAAGGACCGCACCGGCATCCTCGCCGCGCTCGTGCTCGCGTTGCTGGGAGTCGACGATGACACCATCGCCGCCGACTACGCCCTGACCCGCACCGCGCTCGGCGCGATCGTCGAGCGGCTGGCTCGCTCGCGGGGCTACCGGGCCATGCTCGCGGCGCTGCCGCCCGACACGATGAGCGCCGAGCCCGCGACGATCGTGGGCTTTCTCGCCCGCGTCCGTGAGCACTGCGGCGACGTCGAGACGTTCCTCGCCGAGGGCGGGCTGGCGGCGGGGGTCACGAGCCGGCTTCGCGCGCGACTGCTCGAGGAGCCGTGACCCCGCCCCGCGGCTCGCACGCGGCCCGCACCTCGCGCGGCGCCGCACCGACGGCCGGATGGCTTGCTCACCGTTCGTCATCGGGTACGATCGATCCCGCATGACCGAGCCTCCTTTCCCGGAGAGCGCCCGACCACCCGGCGTGGACGACGCGGGCCGCGACGCGGCGCGCCGCGTCGCCATCGCCCTCGCCGTGCTGGGAGGCCGCGTGGCGCTCGCGTTGATCGCGCTGCGCTTCGTCGCCATCGCGGTCCCACCGCTCGGACGTACCTTCGTCGGCGAGGTGCGGCCACTGGGCTCGTTCGCGTTCGTGCTCTTCGCCGCGATCGTGCGCGATCTGGCGCGACCGCGCGCGGCTCAACACCGGGCGCGCACGGCGTTCGCGATCGTGGCCTTCGCGGCGATCGGGGTGTCGTCGTGGCTCCCCGGCGCCCCCCCGCCCGACGCGCGCGGCCTGGTGAGCTGGCTCACCGGAGGCTCGGTGCTCGCCTCGCACTTCACCGCGACGGGCGTGGTGCTCGCGTCGATCGGGCTCGCCGAGCTCTGGCTGCGCGAGCGACCCAGGTACTTCCAGGTCCCCGCGTTCGCGCTGGTGGTGTTCGGCGTGACCGGGGTGCTCGGCTACCTGATCGCCCGCCACGAGCTGGCGGAGGTGTGGCTCTACGACGGGGTCCACTTCGCCGGCACCCTCGGTCAGACGCTGCTCGGCATCTGCTTGCTCGGCTTGCGCCCGGAGGCCGGCTTCGTCGGCACCCTCACGCGCACCGACCCCACCGGCGCCCTGGTGCGGCGAATGGCGCTCGGCTCGGTGCTGATCCCGCTCCTGAGCTGGGGCATCGACGTGCTCGGCCGCGACGGGGTCGGGCTGTGGGGGGATCACTTCGGCATCGCCCTGACCGCGACGCTCCACGGCATGCTGTTCGTCGGGCTGCTGTGGGTCGCGGTGGAGACGCTGGCCCGCACCGCACACGCGCGGCGCGAGGCCGAGGTCGAGCTCGAGCGAGCGCGCGGCGCCTACCGCCACATGGTGGAGACGATGGGCGAAGGGGTGATCACCTTCGACTCGGAGTTCCGCGTCACGTTCGCGAACCGACGCATGACCGAGATGCTCGGCTTCGCCGCGTCCGAGCTGATCGGGCGGCGCGTCCAGGACCTGTTCCCCGCCGAGGACCTTCCCGTCAACGAGGAGCGCCTGGCGCGGCGCCGGCAAGGGGTCGCCGAGACCTTCGACCAGCGCATGTGGCGCAAGGACGGCTCGCTCGCGTGGGCGATCGTGAGCTCGAACCCGACCCTCGATGCCCAGGGGCGGTTCGCGGGCTCGCTCTCGACGTTCACCGACATCACCGCGCGGCGCAGCGCCGAGGAGGCGCTGCGCGAGAGCGAGGAGCGCTTCCAGCAGATCGCCGCGCACGTGAGCGAGCTGTTCTGGATCCGCCAGCGCGACCCCGAGCGGGTGCTCTACGTGAGCCCGGCGTTCGAGCGCATCTGGGGCATCCCGTCCCGCGCCCTCGACCGCAACCCCCGCGCATGGATCGAGTCGATCCACCCGGGGGACCTGGAGGCGGTGAAGAGCGCGCTCACGACGCCGAGTCCCGAGCCGAGCGCGCGCTTCGACGTGCGCTACCGCGTGGTGCGCCGCGACGGCTCGGTGCGCTGGGTCCACGATCGCGGACAGACCATCGACGGACGCGCCGGCGCCCCGGACCGGCTGGTGGGGATCGCGACCGACGTCACCGACGAGGTGCTCTCGGAAGAGCGCCGCGCGCTGCTGATGGGTGAGCTCGACCATCGTGTGAAGAACACCCTCGCCACCGTGGTCGCGCTCCTCGACCTCACGCTCGACAAGGAGGGAAGCATCGAGGAGCTGCGCGAGGCGCTCACCAGCCGCATCTACGCCATGGCGCGCACCCACGAGGGGCTCGCGCGCCACAAGTGGGAGGCGATGCCGGTGCTCGGCGTCGCGAAGCTCGCGCTCGCACCCTGGCTGAGCTTTCCATCCGAGCGGATCACGCTCGACGGACCGCCGCTGCGGCTGCCGTCGGCCGTCGCCACCCCGGTCTCGCTCGCGCTCAACGAGCTCGCCACCAACTCGCTCAAGTACGGCGCGCTCGCGAGCACCGATGGGCGGGTCGAGGTGCGCTGGAGCGGCGCCGCAGGACAGACGATCGAGATCTCGTGGGTCGAGAGGGACGGCCCACCGGTCTCGAGGCCGCCGCGGCTCGGCACCGGCCTCACGCTGCTCCAGGACCTGATCGACTACCAGCTCCACGGCTCGTTCGCGATCGACTTCGAGCCCACCGGCGTCGAGGCCACGTTGCGGTTCCCACTGCCGGGCAGCAAGCCCGACAGCGACTCCTCCGTGTTCCGCAAGACGCCTCCGAGCGCGATCGGGGTGAACGCCGAGCCCGACGACGGCGCGCTCGCCGGAGTGCGCGTGCTGGTGGTCGAGGACGACCAGCTCCAGGCGCGCATGCTCGCGCGTCTGCTGGCCCGTCTCGGCTGCGAGGTGGTCGAGCTCGCCTCCACCGTCCAGGCGGCGCTTCGATGCATCGAGCAGGAACCGCTCGACGGCGCGATCCTCGACGTGAACCTCGGCAGCACCTCGAGCGTGGCGGTGGCCGACACGCCCGTCCGCCGCCACATCCCGTTCTTCTTCGTGAGCGGCTACGCACGTCCGGACGTGCTACCGCCGCACCTCGCCGAGCTGCCGCGCCTCGGCAAGCCGGTGGAGCCAGCCGCGCTCGCCGCGTTCGCCCGTCGCCAGTTCGGGCGAGGCACCTGAGCATGTTGCCCTGTGTGCGGCCGGACGCGGGCGACGACCAGAGCGGTGCGCGCGAGCGGCCGGAGGGCCACTGGATCGTCCTCTCCGACCTCCACGAGCACACCGCCAACCTGCGCCACCTTGCCGACGAATTGCGAAGCGCGGCGCTCGTGGTGCTGTCCGGCGACCTGACGATGTTCGGCGGGCGCGGGGAGGCGGCGCGGGTCCTCGCCGAGGTGCGCGCGCTGAACGCCAGCGTGCCTCGCGGTGCCCGGCAACACCGACCACCGGGAGGTCCTCACCTTCCTCGAAGGAGAGGGCGTGAGCGTCCACGGCCGCGCCACCGTCCACGCCGGCGTCGCGGTGTACGGGATCGGCGGCGCCAACCCGACCCCCTTCGGCACACCCTTCGAGCTCGCGGAGGAAGAGATCGCGGCACACCTCGAGCGCGCCGTGGGCGCGACCGGCGGCGTGCCCGAGCGCATCCTGGTGAGCCACGCTCCGCCGTTCGAGAGCGGCGTCGATCGGCTGTGGAGCGGCCGCCCCGTGGGCAGTCACGCGGTGCGCGCGCACGTCGAGGCGATCCGCCCCGCGCTGGTGCTGTGCGGCCACATCCACGAGGGTCGCGGCCTGGGCCGGGTGGGTGAAGTGCCGGTCGCGAACCCGGGACCGCTGGTGGGCGGCGGCTACGTCAAGATCCGCTTCGAGAACGGTCATCCCGTCGCGAGCGTCGAGCGCGTCGCGCTGCGCGGCGGGGAGCGGGTGATCGGCGAGGTCAGGCAGGCCGCGCACAAGCTGCGCCGGCTGCCGCGGATGCGCGCGAAACGCTGACCGAGCGGCGCGCGCGGCGGCGCGCCGCGACGACGCCGACCGTGGCGAGCGCCGCGAGCAACGGGTCCGGGGAGCCCGAGCGGCCGACCGCGCACCCGCCCCCCCCCAGCGACGCCGGCGGCGCGGGCGCGCACGCGTCCCCGACGCCATCGCCGTCGCGGTCGGCCTGAGCGGCGTCCGCGACGCTCGGGCACACGTCGACGGCGTCGGCCACGCCATCTCCGTCACCGTCCGAGTCGTTGGTCTGATCGCACGCGTCACCCTGGCCGTCGCGATCGGCGTCGGTCTGGAACGGGTTGAACACGAACGGGCAGTTGTCGCGACCGTTGGGGGCGCCGTCGCGGTCGAAGTCGGGCTCGGCCGCGTCGTCGCAGGCATTCCCGAGGCCGTCGCCGTCGTCGTCCTTCTGCTCCGGGTTGCTGGCGTCCGGGCAGTTGTCGGTGGCGTCGGAGGCGCCATCGCCGTCGCGATCGCTGGGAGGCGCGGGATTCCCGCCGGGGCCAGCGCCCTCCACGTTCTTGCCGGCGCCGATCGTGAGCGCGTCCCAGTGCGCGCCGAGGTCGAGGGCCGCGCCCTCGGTAGCGGTCCAGGGCGCCGCGAGCGAGATCGCGGGCGCGCCGCCGTCGCGGGCCACCGCACGCACCGTCGGCGGCGGCGCCGCGCCGGTGTTGCGCAGCACCCGCACCGACAGGCTGCGGCTCGCCGGGACGGCGTCCACCCACAACCACGTACCCGGCAGGTAGACCGGCGCGTGGAGCTCGGGCAGGTCGTCCGACCAGCGTGGCGAGACGTAGAGCACCCCGCGGGCGCGGTCGATCGAAACCCCCGAGAGCGCGTTCAGCACGGACCAGGCGCCCGGCGCGCTGATGTAGGAGGTGAGCGAGCCCTTGGCGCCGCCCGGGGCGTCGTACATCAACGACGCCGCCCACGGGTCGCCGTTGACCTTCCACTGCGCCTGATACGCGCGCCGGAAGACCTCGAGCCCGTCCCGGACGTAGCCCGCGTAGATGGCCTCGCTGCCGAGGTACGGCAGCTCCTGGAGGAGGAACGTGGGCAGCGGCGGGATCGTACCGTCGAGGGCGACCTCCATCGGCGGCACCGGGGCGAACGGCTTGACGTGACGGAAGAGCAGGTCGCGCGTCGCGGAGTCGACGAGCTCGCTGCCGAAGATCGGCGTCGAGCCGCCGAGGCGCGCGAACCAGTCCCCGGCGAGCGCCGCAGCGAAGGACGCGTCGAGGCGCTCGCCGCTTCGCGCGTTGGCCCACTTGCGAAAGCGCGTGCCGTCCCAGAGCTGGGTCGTGGTGGCGGTGCGGGCGCGCTCGAACCGATCGCGAAGGTTGCGGGCGAGCGAGGGATCGCCCATGGCATCGGCGAAGTCCGCGGCCAGGCGCAAGGCGCCGAGGTAGGTCGTGGCGGTGTACACGAACGAGCCCTGCGGCAGCGCCTCGTAGTCGAACGTCGAGCCGCCGTCCGGGATGCCGTCGCCGTCGTGATCGGCGCGTCCGAGCCAATCGAGCGCGAGCTTGACCCGCGGCCACTGGCGGCGCGCGAAGTCGTCGTCCCCGGTCCAGCGCCACGCCCGCACCACCTGGCCGATCCAGCTGCACGCGAGGTCGGGCCAGTCGGTCACGCCGTACGCCACGTCCGAGCTGCCGATCGCCTCGTGGACGTTGCCGATGAAGTGCGGGATCCGTCCGTCGCCGAGCTGGGCGGCGCCGAACATGTCGAGCTCTTTCCTGTCGAGTGCCGAAAACAGCCCCGCGTAGAAGGCGTGCCCGGCCATGCGCTGGTCCATGGTGCCGAGCGCGCCGTCCATGTAGAGCGGGCTCTCGAGCGCGGTGAAGCGCCCGTCGCGGGTGAGCACGCTGTTGGTGGTCGCCGGGAACGCGGCGTTGATGACGAAGGCCTTGAGCCAGTCGGGCAGGTTCGAGTCGAGGATCGGCTGCTGCCAGGCAGCGGTCTCGGAGATCAGCCGCTCGCGCTGCGACCAGCCGTAGCTCGCGATGTCCTCGGGGCGCTCGAACCGGTTCGAGAACCAGTGGCCCACGTTCTCGGTCGGCCCCACTCCCTGGCCGTTGCCGTCGCGCTTCTGCACCACGTGCTCGGGCATGTACCAGACCAGCACGAAGCTCACGTCCTTGTCCGAGCGTGGCGGCACCCGCACGTCGGCGCCGATGACCCCGGCGCGCTTGAGGCCTGGCGCGGGCTCGGGCTCCGTCGGCTCACCGCCGCTCGCGAAGGCACTCCACCACGGAACGTCGCTGCCGCCCGACTGCCAGGTGTTCACGCGCCACACCCGTTCGGTGTCCGCGGAATCGACGGCGATGAGGTGAAGGCCCTGGACGTTCCGCTCGATGCCGCTGCGCGAGGTGGTCGAGTCGAAGCGCAGGCCTTCGAGCGTGCCGACCGTGCTCGGGTCCTGCTTGTTGCCGAACAACGGATTCCACGAGATGCCGCGCTGGCCACCGAAGCCGATCAGGTTCGGCCACGAGAACGCCACGCGCGCCTCGGCCGCCTCGAACGACGGGTTGTGGAGACGCACCCGGAAGAACGCGATCGGCAGCGCCGAGTCGTTGCTCGAGTCGGCGACCAGCGGCGAGAACGCCGTGAGCTTCACCTCGAGCGGAAACTCCCCGTCCTGGAACGTGAGCCACGCGCGCGGGAACACCCCCACGTAGCGCGTGCCGGTCGGCTTGCTCACCCCCGCGTATTCGCCGTCGGCGAAGAGCCTGAGGAGCCGTCCTTGCCAGGTGCCGCCGTGATTCGCGGCGACCGCGAAGAACGCGTCACGCAACAGTCCGGTATCCCGGTCCCAGTTGTGGTTGGTGGTGGCGCGCGCGAAGGCGCCATCGGCGTAGAGCTCGACCTTGCCCACGCCCAGGCCACCGAGCGGCACGCCGGTGAGCCAGCGCGCGTTCTCGATGGTGGCGGCGGGCAGATCCGGTTCCGCCCACGGATCGGCGGCGCGCGCGGACGACACCGCGACCAAGGCGAGGATCGAGACGAGCGACGAGAATCCGACGGTCCGGGCGCGCCACATGGGCGCGGACTGTATGCCCACCGCGAACGCGGCTCCAAGCGCCGGCGCGCGGCGGCGAGCGTCAGCTCGTCGCGACGAGTCCGACCGGGCAGCTCACCCCGGTCCCGCCGAGCCCGCAGTAGCCGTCGGGGTTCTTTTGCAGGTACTGCTGGTGGTAGTCCTCGGCGTAGTAAAAGTCGGGCGCGTCGAGGATCTCGGTGGTGATCGCGCCGTAGCCGGCCTGCCCGAGGGCCGCCTGGAACGCGCGCTTCGAGCGCTCGGCCTGGTCGCGCTGCGCCGCCGAGTACACGTAGATCCCCGACCGGTACTGGGTGCCGACGTCGTTGCCCTGGCGCATGCCCTGGGTCGGGTCGTGGTTCTCCCAGAACACCTTGAGCAGCTCCGCGTAGCTCGTCTTGGCCGGATCGAAGACCACCCGCACCACCTCGTTGTGGCCCGTATAGCCACTGCACACCTCGCGGTAGCTCGGGTTGGGCGTCGAGCCGGCGGCGTAGCCGACCGCGGTCGAGTGGACACCGGGCGCCTGCCAGAACTTCTTCTCGGCGCCCCAGAAGCAGCCCATCCCGAACATCGCGGTCTCGAGCCCCGCCGGGAACGGCCCGTCCATCGGCGTACCGAGCACCACGTGACGGGGCGCCACCGCCATCCGCTCGGTGCGTCCGGGCAGTGCCTCCTCGGGGCGGGGGATGCGGAGCTTGTCCGGGTGATGGAAGAGAGCCATGACGGAGTCCTCGATCGAGCGTGGCGTGCGGATCGCGCGCAACATACCCGGTCGTCTCGGCGCCGCGCGTTCCGTTACGGCGCGCGCGGGTTGCCGGGCGGACGCGCGTGGATAAGGATCGGCGACGGGACTCCCCGGGACCCGCCCGCCCGAGGGCGGCCGCCATGGCCGATCGCGCCACCTATCACTATTGCCCGCGCTGCGGGACGGCGCTCGCGCCGCGCCACGACGGCGAGCGTGAGCGACTCGCCTGCCCCGGCGACGGCTGCGGCTTCCTCCACTACGACAATCCGACTCCGGTGGTCGCGGCGCTCGTCGAGCACGAGGGCGAGGTGCTGCTGGTGCGCAACCAGGGCTGGCCCGAGTCGTGGCTCGGCCTGGTGTCGGGGTTCCTGGAGCGCGGCGAGGGCCCGGAGGAGGGAGTCCTGCGCGAGGTCGCGGAGGAGCTCGGGCTCACCGGCGAGATCGTGTCCCTGATCGGCGTCTACGGGTTCGAGTCCCGCAACGAGGTCATCGTCGCCTACCACGTGCGCGCCGCCGGCACCGTCTCGCCGTCGCACGAGATCGCGGCGGTGAAGCGCGTTCCCCCCGGGCGCCTCAAGCCGTGGGCATTCGGCACCGGCCGCGCGGTCGCCGACTGGCTGGCACGGCGCGCCGACGGGAGCGCGCCGTGACCGAGCCCATCTCGGTGCCGCCGCCCATCGACGCGCGCATCGCGGTGGTCATGGTCGGACTGCCGGCGCGCGGCAAGACCTACACGGCGCGCAAGCTGGCGCGGTATCTCGGCTGGCTCGGCTACCGCGCGCAGGTCTTCAACGTCGGCAACTACCGCCGCGAGCGCGTCGGCGTGAACATGCCGGCCGAGTTCTTCGATCCCGACAACCTGGAAGCGGACGGGATCCGCTTCCAGCTCGCGAGCCACGCCCTCGACGACATGATCGCGTGGCTCGGCACCACCGGTCAGATCGGCATCTTCGACGCCACCAACTCGACCCTCGAGCGCCGCACCCGGGTGCGCGAGCGCTGCGAGAAGGCGGGGCTCTCGGTGCTCTTCCTCGAGCTCATCTGCGACGACCCCGCGATGATCGAGGCCAACATCCGCGAGACCAAGATCACCTCACCCGACTACCAGGACCTGACACCCGACGAGGCCGCCGCCGACTTCCGCCGCCGCATCGCCAACTACGAGCGCGCCTACGAGCCGATCCAGTCGGACGAGGCGAGCTACGTGAAGATGATCAACGCGGGCCGCAAGGTCGTCGTCAATCGCATCGAGGGCTACGTGCCGGGGCGGATCGTCCAATTCCTGGTCAACCTCCACACGGTGCCGCGCCGCATCTGGCTCACCCGCCACGGCGAGAGCCAGGACAACCTGCGCGGCGTCGTCGGCGGCGACTCCTCACTCTCCGAGCGCGGGCGCGCCTTCGCCTACCGGCTGCGCGACTTCGTCGCCAGCGACGGCCCGCCGGTGCTGCACGTGTGGACGAGCACCTTGAAGCGGGGGATCGAGACCGCGTGGGAGCTGCGCCGCTCGTTCCTGCCGATCAAGTCCCTCGACGAGATCGACGCCGGCATCTGCGACGGCATGACCTACGCCGAGATCCAGGAGCGCATGCCCGACGAGTACGCGGCGCGGCGCGCCGACAAGCTGCGCTACCGCTACCCGCGCGGCGAGTCGTACGAGGACGTGATCCGCCGCCTCGACCCGGTGCTCACCGAGATCGAGCGTCACCGCGAGCCGGTGCTGGTGATCGGTCACCAGGCGGTGATCCGCTGCCTCTACGCGTACCTCGCCGACGTGCCGCGCGAGCAGGTGCCGTTCGTGAGCGTACCGCTGCACACCGTCATCGAGCTCACGCCCAAGGCCTACGGCTGCGAGGAAACGCGCTTCCCGCTCGGTCCGGAGTGAGTTTCCTGCGGGGGGCTGTTCCAGCCCCCCGCCGCTGGGCTTCCACGGGGTCTTTCCAAGACCCCGCCCCGAGTCACTCGGCTCACGCTCGTGGCGTCGCGCTGAGGCTGTGAAGCTTCCCACTTGCGTGGCTTACGGACGCCGCGTGGGCGCGGCGACGGGGGATGGAACCCCCGTCGCTACGATGGGCTTCGTAGCGCGGGGGGCTCCGCCCCCCCGCGTCGCGTCCGATCGTCTCCCGGGTTTCAGCGTCACGCCAATTGCGGTTGGCGGCGTAGCCGCCGGTTGCTGGCGCGCGCAGCGGCCCACCGGGGCGGCACCCCGTCCATTGCGGCTTTGCGCCGGTTTCGCGGCGCGCCGCCCGCTGGCAAGCCGCCTGCAAGGAGACGAGTCGTGACTCGAACTCGCTCGTGGCTGGCGCGCTGGCCTCATTCCTTCTGGAGACTCGACCATGTCCACCTCGTGGAGCCCGCGCGCAACTTCCCGCGTTGCAGGGCGCGAGCGGCGGGCGTTTCCGCGCTTCCCGCTCGCCATCCCGGTGCACCTGCACGCGGGCGAGGTGGCGTGGACGGCGCGCACGGTGAACGTGAGCGCGTGCGGCATCCTCGCCTCGGCGTCGCTGACGTTGCCGCGCCTGCACCCGGTGGAGCTGTGGTTCCGCTTCCCTGGCACCTCACGGGTGGTCGCGCTCGCTGGGCATGTGGTCCGTCTCGGCGTTCCCGGGGCGGATGGCGAGCCCTGCGACCGCGTGGCGCTCGCGTTCGATCGCGCCGCGTTCGCCGATCGTGAGTCCCTCGCGGAGACCCTCGCGCGCAGCTGCTCGGCCGCCTCCACTCAGGCGGACGACCGGCCGATCCACTCACCCTACCCACCCACGGAGATCCCTCTTGGGATCTCCGCCCCCCGGGACGGGCGCCGTAATGGTGCGGCGCCCGTCCCACCCCTGATTCCGCGGCGTACGGCGCGTGTTCTCGCCCAGAAACATGTGATTTCGCGCGCACTCGGATAGCAACTTGCATCATTTTTCAATGGCGGATTTTGTACTTTTTCAGTGGCGACTTGTGTTGTTTTTCACTGGCATCCGCCATTGATTCCGAACGGCTCCGGCGCCTCGGCCCCGGCGACCCGGCGCAGTCGCCGCGTCCTGGACGGCGAGGGAGCGGGAGCTCAGCGCGGGATCGCCGCGAGCCACTCGCGCGTGCGATCGGCGAGCTCGCCCAGGCTCGCGCCGAAGAAGTGGTCGGCGCCGACGATCGTGACGAGCCGCGCTCGCGGCGCGCCCGCGAGCAGCTCGGCGAGCCGGCGCGGCGGCGCGATCCGGTCGTGCTCGCCGCACAGCACGAGCACGTCGCGGTCGAGGGCCGCGAGCGCGTCGCCGTCGAGCATCATCGCGGGAGGCGCCACCAGTACGAGCCCGCGCACCCGCGGCTCGCCGACCGCCGCTCGCGCGGCACTCATCGCGCCCCACGAGTAGCCACCCGCGAAGAGCCGACCCGGCGCGCGCCGCGCCACCTCGGCCAGCGCAGCCCGGTAGTCCTCGACGGCCGCGGCCGGATCGTCCGTGGCACGCCCTGTGCTCGCGCCGATCCCGCGCCAGTTGAAGCGCAGCGCGCGGACGCCGCCGTCGCGCGCCGCCCCCGCGAGCGCGAGCAGGATCGGCGCGTCGATCGTGCCGCCGTAGAGCGGATGCGGCGGAGCGAGCACCGCGCCGTCGAGCGCCGCGCCGCCGGCCTCGCCCCACAGCGCCTCGAGGTCGTGGGTGGGGCCGCCCGCCCCGCCGCCGACCGGGACCTCGATCGCCTCGGAGGTCATCCCGGACCGCATCGCGCGATCCTAGCCGATCCCGCCCGAGCGCACCGCACGGAAGTCCTTGCGGTCCGCGTCCGGAATCCCTAGGATCGGCTCCCCATTTTTCGAGGCCGGCCCGCCCTCCTCCGATGGCCGACACCCCGAGCCCCGCCGCCCCCGTCGCGTCGTCCTCGTCGACGACAGCGATGGCATCCGCCGTGCCCTGCGCTCGGCCCTCGAGAAGGACGGCTACACGGTGCTCGACGCCGCCACCGGCGAAGCGGGGCTCCGTCTGGTGCTCACGTCGGCGCCCGACGTGCTGGTGACCGACTACGAGCTGCCCGGCATCAACGGCATGGCGGTGATTCAGCGGGTGCGCTCGCATCCGTCGCTGCAGAACATCCCGTGCATCCTGCTCACCGGCGCCGACGCCGCGCCGCCCGAGGCGCGCGGCCTGGAGGGCGGCGCCGACGTCTACATCCGCAAGTCGACGCCCCTCGAGATGATCGTGGCGCGCGTCGGCGCGCTGGTGCGGCGGCCCCCCTCCACGGTGATCGCGCCACCGCCGGGCACGAGCGCCGGTGGCGACGTGCGGCAGGTCCTCGCGTTGATCCCGGCGCCGCGTCCGATCGAGCTCGAGCTGGTGCTGCGCGGCCTGCGCCACCAGGGGCTCGACCTCGAGATCGTGAACGCCGAGCCGTCGGCGGCCTCGGGCCTCGCCAACGCCGAGTGCCTGCTGCTCGCACAGAACGATCGCACACCCGCGACGATCCGCGCGGTCCGCGGGCAGCACCCGAGCACCCCGGTGGTGGTGCTCGCGCTCCACGACGAGCCGCACGACGCCGTCGCCGCGCTCCACGCGGGCGCCGACGACTTCGTCAGCCTCGAAGGCGGGCTCGAGGTGATCGCAGGCCGCATCCGCGCGCATCTCAGACGCCGCCGCAGCGAGGACCAGCAAGCGCGGTTGCGCGAGGAAGCCCTGCGCCGTGAGCTCGCCGACGCCGAGGCGCGGGCCCAGCGCGCGCTCGCCGACACCCGCGCCGAATTGCTCGCCGAGGTCGAGCGCAAGAACGCTGAGCTCACCCAGCTCAACGCCGACCTCGCCGCCAGCCTGCGCGAGGTCAAGACCCGCGACGATCAATTCCGCACGGTCGCGCGGTGCGTGCCCGGGGTCGTCTACCTGGTGCGCCACGACATGCGCCGCTCGCCGCTCTTCCTGAGCGTCGCCGTCGAGACCCTCACCGGGCACCGCGCCCCCGACTTCGTCTCGGGGACGCAGGCGTGGGGCGAGCTGGTCCACCCCGACGACCGTGACCGGGTGTTCGCGCGCATCGACTCGGCGATCGCGCAGCGCAAGCCCTTCGAGGCCACGTACCGGCTGCGCCACGCGAGCGGCACGTGGCGCTGGGTCGAGGAGCGCGGACGTGCCATCTTCGACGAGGACGAGGTGCGCTGCGTCGGCGGGACGATCTTCGACGTGACCGAGCGCCTCGAGGCCGAGGAAGAGCTCGAGCGCTTCCGCGAGCGACAACGCACCTCCCAGCCCCGTCCGTGACGCCGCCTCCCGTCCTGGTCGCCTTCGAGAGCCGCTTCGGCGCCACCGCCGAGGTGGCGCGCGTGGTCGGTGAGGAGCTCGCCGCGCGCGGGCACGCGGTGAGCGTGCGGCGCACCTCCGAGGTCCTCGACCCCACCCCCTACGGCGCGGTGATCGTGGGGGCGCCGGTGTACTCGCGGCGCTGGCTCGAGAGTGCCTCGGCGTGGGTGCGCGCGCACGGCGAGTCGCTGCGCGGGCGCCCGCTGTGGTTCTTCGCGCTCGGCATCCGGGTCCCGGACGGCCCCCACGCCAACGAGCGCCACACGGTGCGGCTGCTGCGTCGCCTGCATCACCTCGTGCCAGGGATCGAGCCGCGCCGGATCGGTCTCTTCGCGGGCCGCGTGAACCCAGCGATCGTGGGGCTTCGCGAGCAGCTCCAGCTCAGGGTGTTCCGGCCGCGCACCGGCGATTTCCGCGACTGGGACAAGATCCGCGACTGGTCGCGTGGCGTGGCCGAGGAGCTCGGCTCCGCGGCGCCCGCGTCGGCGCGATCAGTGTCAACCCGTTGACGAGACTGACAATCCGCGCCGGAACCCGGCTATCTGCCGGGGCCATCGTGCGGGCACGTCGCCCGTTCTCCCTCGGGTGAGCTCACGAAATCCGCACGGATTCCGCAGATTTCGTCGCGCGGCGCGTCATTCGGCCGGCGGTACGAACATTGCTCATGGACCTCTCGGATGGTTATCGTCCTGGGAGGAACTCGATGGCGCCCCCGCGCGGCTCTACCTTGGCGCAGAGTGTGGAAGCCGACCCCAGTCGCCGCAACGTGACTCCGCCCCGCCCAAGCACCGCGGCGGTTCGCCAGCTGCCCAACCCGGCAGCGGTGACCCAGAGCCGCATGCGGACGCTGGTCGCCGACGAAGACGCTACGTCGCGTGCGCTCCTGGAGCAGGTGCTCGGCTCCCGCGGACACGACGTCACGGCGTGCGCCGACGGCGACACCGCATGGACGCTCTGCCAGGCGGATCCTCCCGCCTTGCTGCTGGTCAGCTCCACGCTCCTCGAGACCCACGGCGTGCCGCTCACGCGGCGCATCCGCGCGATCCCGGGCGGCGATCGCACCGTGATCCTGGCGCTCACCGCGTCGGCCCAACCGAGCTCGCTGCAAGCCCTCCTCCAGGCCGGCTGCAACGACTACCTGATGCGCCCGCTCGACGAGGCGGTGCTCAAGGTACGGCTGGCGATCGCCGAGCTAGGGGTGCGCCAGGAGACCCGCGCCAAGCACACCGTCGAGTCGGCGCGTCGGCTCTCGTTCGCGGTCGACCAGAGCCCGGCGGCCGTGATCATCGCCGACCCCAAGGGCAACATCGACTACGTGAACCCGAAGTTCACGCAGCTCACAGGCTTCTCGCACGCCGAGATCCTGGGCTCGCGGTTGCTCGAGCTCTCCGACCTCACGCTCGAGGAGAAGGCCAAGTTCTGGGAGACGGTCGAACGCGGCCTCGAGTGGCGCGGTGAGTTCCGCTACAAGCGGCGCAACGGCGACTACTACTGGGCATCGGCCTCGATCTCCCCGGCGCGCGGCACCAACGGCAAGACCGCGTACCTGGTCGAGGTCCACGAGGACATCACCGAGCGCAAGCGCGTCGAGGACGCGCTGCGCGCCGGCGACGAGCGCTATCGCGCGCTCGCCGACAACGCCTACGACTTGATCTGCGAGATCTCGGTCGACGGGCGCTTCCTCTACGTCAGCCGCAACTACCGCGAGGTGCTGGGCTACGAGACCGACGACCTCGTCGGCCGCGAGATCTTCGCGCTCATCCACCCCGAGGACCGCCCGCGCGTGATGGAGAGCTTCGTGCGCGCGGTGCAGAGCGAGGCCCCGGGCGGACCGCGTGGCGGCCAGCTCGTGTTCCGCTACCGCCACAAGAACGGCCAGTACCGGTGGTTCGAGTCGGTGGGACGCGCCTACCGCAGCGCCGACCGCGAGTCGCGCCGGCTGGTCGTCGCGCGTGACATCACCGAGAGGAAGCGCGCCGAGGACCAGCAGCGCGAGCTCACCGAGCGTCTCCAGACCGCCAACACGCGGCTCGAGACGATGACGCTGGTCGATCCACCCACCGAGCTCTTGAACCGGCGCTGACTGCAGCAGGTGCTGACCCGCGAGATCGACGTGGCGCGCAGGGCTTCCACGGAGCTCTTCGTGCTGTTCGTCGACCTCGACGACTTCAAGAGCATCAACGACAAGCTCGGCTACGCGGTCGGCGACGTGGTGCTCAAGGAGGTGGCGCGCAAGCTGCGCGCCTCGATGCGCGGCACCGACCACGTGGCGCGGATCGGCGGCGACGAGTTCATGGTGCTGCTCCCGCGCAGCCGCACCGCGGAGGCGATCCGCGTCGCCGAGCGCGCGCGCATCGCGGTATCCGGCTCGCCGGTGTTCCTGTCGTCCGGAACGGTGAACGTGACCGCGAGCCTCGGGCTTGCGCGCGTCGCTCACGACACACCCTCGATCGACGAGCTCTTGTCGCAGACCCACGTGCTCCTGCGTCAGTCGAAGCTCGGCGGCAAGAACCGCCTGTCCTACGACGTGGGCGTGAGCGACGCCGAGCCCGACGCTTCCACGCCCCAGGGCGACCTGATCGACCTGCTCCGGCGCGGCGAGGGGCTCAAGACCGTGTTCCACGCGATCTACCGCCTCGCCGACGAGGTGATCGTGGGGCACGAGTGCCTGACCCGCTCGACCATCCCCGCGTTCGAGCGCCCCGACCACTTCTTCCGCATCAGCCAGGAAGCCAACATCCTCACACCGGTGGACCACCACTGCTTCAAGACCGCGGTCGCCGCCACCGCCGACCGCGACCCCAGCTTGCGCTTCCACATCAACCTGCTGCCGTCGACGATGATCGACATCCCGGTGCAGCACTTGCTCGAGGTGTTCCCGGCCAACCGCCCGCGCTCGAGCTACTGCATCGAGATCAGCGAGCAGCAGATCATCGGCGACCCGTCGTACCTGCGCGAGCCGGTGAGCGAGCTCAAGCGCGCTGGCGTGCTGATCGCGATCGACGACGTCGGCTTCGGGCGGAGCTGCCTCGAGTCGATGGTGCTCCTCGAGCCCGACATCGTGAAGATCGACCGCAAGGTGGTGTCCGGGATCGGCAGTGATCCGTCGCGCGCCACGATGCTCAAGCGCATCTTCCACGTCGCCAAGGTGCTGGGCGCGGACGTGGTCGCCGAGGGCATCGAGAACCGCGAGGAGCTGCGGATCCTCCTCCAGCTCGGCGTCTCCTACGGCCAGGGATTCCTGTGGGGCAAGCCGGCGTGAAGTAGACCGCAACGCGGTGGTACTTCACGCGAGTCTGTTTCCTCGGGGTCTGTTCCCCCCCCCCCCCCCCCCCCCCCCCCCCGGCCCAGACCCCGCCCCGTCCGTTGGAGCCGCGGTGCTCCGTCACCGCGGATCCGGCCGGGGCCCCACCTCCCAAGTCACTTCGCTTCGTTCATGGCGTCGCGCCGAGGCTGGGAATCCTTCCGTCTGGGTCGGTCACGGAAGCCGCGTCGGCCCGGCGACGGGGGATGGAACCCCCGCCGCTACGATGCCTTTCGTAACGCGGGGGGCTCCGTCCCCCGCGGCGCGACCACGAGTCCACTCGGGCTCTTCCGGATCCCCGCTGCGTCCGTGGAGGCGAAGGCTGGGTTGCGCGCGGTGATCGCGCGACCGGCGACCCGTGAGCTGGAGGTCCACCGGTCCCTCGCTGGGCCGGCGCGGCGCGAGGGACCGCGCAGCCACCACCTGCCTGGAGGCGCACGCCTCGCCTGCCCCCCGCGATCCATCGCCGCGGGCCCCCGGACGAGAGCCCTTGCGAGCGCCCGGCCGGCGCGTGCAAGATGGCGCCGCGACGCGGGAAATCCCCGCGTACCGTGGACCCAACCATGACCGAGGTCGACAAGATCGTCGCGCTGCTGGCGGATCCGGCGACCGAGCGCCGGGCCGCCGCGGCGATCGTGCTCGGTGCGATCGGTGCCAAGGGCTCGGCGGTGGTGGACGGCCTCCTCGGCCTGGTCGCGAGCGACGAGCCGGTGCTGGTGCGCCACGCGCTCGACGCGCTCGCATCACTCGGCCCCCGGAAGGCCGCGCCCCCGATCCTGCCGCTCGTGATCTCGCGCGACCCCGAGGTGCGTCAGGCGGCCGAGCGCGCGCTGGTGGCGATCGGCGAGTCGATCGTTCCGCTGGTCCGCGAGCGCATGGGCGCAGCCGCGCCCGACGAGCAACGCGCGCTGAGCCGCCTGCTCCGGCGAGCTCGGCGGCGCCGAGGCGTTCACCGCGCTCCTCGACGGCATGCTCGCCTCCGAGGGGATCCGCGGGCGGCACTCGCCATCCGCCAGCAGGTCCGCGCCGCCGATCCCGCGCAGCGCAGGAAATACCTCGCCGAGACCGAACGCTTCCTGAAGGCGCAGCGCAAGGTCGGCGAGCATCCAGGCGCGGTGGCCGCGGCGGTCAAGGTGCTCGGCTTCCTCGAGGATCCGAAGGCCATCCCCACGCTCCTCGACTGCGCGCGCGCCGCCGACCAGCCGCCCGCGGTTCGCCAGGAGGCGATCATCGCGCTGCGCTTCGCGCTCACGGGCTCCGCCACTCCCACCTCCGAGCTCATCGACGCGCTCGTGGCGGCGGCGTGCGCCGAGGACCGCGCGCTCGCGCAGACCGCGCTGCTCACGCTCGGCGGCCTCGCGCTCTCGGCCGAGCAGGCGCTACGCATTCGGAAGCTCACCGACCATCCCGACTTCGACCGCGCGCGGCTCGCGATCGAGCACCTCGGGCGCCAGAAGGATCCGGGCGCGGCCAAGGTGCTGGTCGCGGTGGTCGAGAGGGGCGAGCGGCGGCGTGCCGAGCTCGCCGTGACGCTGCTCGCGGGCAAGCCCGACGTCGGCGCCGCGCTCGCGAAGGCGCTCGCCGCGGCCACCGACGCGGACCGCGCCAAGCTCCTCGCCAGGGCGCTCGCACCGCGCCTGCGCGAGCTCACGCCCGCGCTCAGAAAGCAGCTTCGCTCGACCGGCCTCGAGCGCCTCGCGAGCGGCGAGCCGGGCGCGGAGGCGATCCTCGACGCCGCCCGCATGGCCGATCCCGGCGCGGTGGCGGACGAGCTGCGTGCCCTCGCCGCCAGGCAGCGCAAGGCCAACCACACCGACGACGCCCTGCGCACCCTCGGCGTGCTGTGCCGCGCCGATCAGGCGAGCGACGACGATCGCTACCAGCGCGCGTCCCTCGAGCTGGCGCGCGCGAGCCGCGAGCGCGGTGGGGCCGTGCGCCCCAGCGATGCGGCGCTGTCGGCGCTTGCGCAGCTCGCGAGCCGCGGCTTCGACGTCGGCGCCGCGCTGCGCAAGGACAAGGCGATCTCGCTCGACGACCTCTACCACGTGGGCTTCCACTTCGCGGAACGCGGCCAGCCGCTCGGGATCGAGCTGCTCGAGGCCGTGATCGCCAAGGGCGGCCGCACCAAGCTCGGCAAGATGGCCCGCAACAAGCTGGCGCTCAGTGGCGCGGATTGACCGGCCGCTCCCCGCCGTCGCTCTCTCGACCTTCGCCGCGCATGACGCTCTCGCACAAGACGCTGCTCGGCATCGGCCTGCCGCTCTTGTTGCTCGTGGCGCTGCTCTTCAGCCTGTGGCGCGAAACCCTCCTATCGAGCTACGCGAAGTTCGAGATCCACGACACCGAGCGCGATGTCGGCCGTGCCGAGAACCTGCTGTGGAGCGAGTGAATGCGATCCAGAGCCACCTGAACGACTGGGCCTCGTGGAACGCCACCTACGACTACATGCAGGATCGCAACCCGCACTACCTCGAGGACAACATCTCGGGCGGCATCACCCTCAAGGACCTCGGCATCCACTGGATGGCGTATCTCTCGACCGAGGGCGAGCTCGTCTACACCCACGCGATCGACGACCTGCGCGAGACGCCCAACGTGGTGCCGTTTCCCGCGGGCGTGCTGCCGCACCTCTCCGCCGGGCAGCGCCTCGTCACCCATCCGGGCCTCACCGATCAGGTGATGGGCTTCCTGCTCGTCCCCGAGGGCATCCTCGCCGTGGCGTCGCAGCCGATCCTCACCACCAGTCACGAGGGACCGAGCCGAGGCGCCCTGGTGTGGGGCCGCTTCCTCACCGCCGACGACGTGGCGGAGGTCTCGGCGCTGGCGCACGTCCGCCTGACCCTCCACCGCGTGGGCGACGCCGCGATGCCGGCCGACATGCAGCGTGTCAGTGCCGAGATCACGGGCGCGCCGCGCGTCGATCAGCACCACCCCCGGTGGTGCACGCGCTCGACGACGACACCGTCGCCGGCTACGCGCTGCTCGACGACATCGACGGCGCGCCCGCGCTGGTGGTGCGCGTCGACAAGCCACGCGACCTCTACAACCAGGGGCAGGTCACGACGCGCCAGTCGCTCCTCTGGCTCATCGTCGGCGGCCTCACGTTCGGCCTCGTCGTGGTCACCGCGATGCGCGGCACCGTGGTGGCGCCGATCCAGCGTCTCGAGCGCGAGCTCGAGGCGATCGGCGCGGTCGGCGACGCGAGCCGGCGAGTGACCGTGCGCGGGCGGGACGAGATCGCGCGGCTCGCGTCGTCGGCCAACCACATGCTCGCCGACCTCGAGCGCAGCCAGACCTCGAGCCGTGAGCGCGAGCGCTACTTCCACGCGCTGATCGACCAGACCTCGGACGTGATCGTGGTCCTCGGCGTGGACGCGCGGTTCCGCTACGTGAACCAGGCGGCCCGCTGGATGCTCGGCTACGAGCCCGACCAGCTCGTCGGGCAGAGCGCGTTCGACTACGTGCACCCCGAGGACAAGCGCGTGGTCTGGGAGGTTTTCGCGCAGGGCATCACGCCGGGCGCGACCGCGGCGCGCGACTTCCGCTTCCGCCACGCCGACGGCTCGTGGCGGTACGTCGAGGCCGCGGGACGGCTGCTCCTCGACGATCCCGCGGTGAACGGCGTGATCGTGGCGGCGCGCGACATCACGCGCCGCCGCGAGGCCGAGGAGGAGCTGCGCCAGGCAAGGGTTGCGGCGGAGGCCGCCAATCGCTCCAAGTCCGCGTTCCTCGCCAACATGAGCCACGAGCTGCGCACGCCGCTCAACTCGATCATCGGCTTCTCCGAGCTGCTCCAGGAGCAGACCTTCGGACCGCTGGCCCCCAAGCAGCTCCGCTACGTGGGCAACGTCCTCACCAGCGGCAAGCACCTGCTCCACCTGATCAACGACATCCTCGACCTGTCCAAGATCGAGGCCGGCCACATGAAGCTCGACCTCGAGCCGGTGGAGGTCACGACGGTGCTCGAGGACGCGCGCGGCATCGTCGGCGCGCTCGCCGACAAGAAGAGCGTGACCCTCGAGATCGACGCGGCGGGCCCGTTCCCGCCGCTCAGGGCGGACCCCGCGAAGTTCCGCCAGGTGCTCTACAACCTGCTCTCGAACGCGATCAAGTTCACGCCCGAGGCGGGCGCCGTGCGCGTGGTCGCGCGCCTCGCCGGCGACGTGCGCGGCTCGGTGCCGCGGGTCCCCGAGACCGCGCCCTACGTGTGCATCTCGGTGGTCGACTCGGGGATCGGCATCCGCGCCGAGGACCGCGAGCGCCTGTTCCGCGAGTTCGAGCAGCTCGACGCGAGCTACGCGCGCCAGCAGCAGGGCACCGGTCTCGGGCTCGCGCTCTCCAAGCGCCTGGTCGAGCTCCACGGCGGGCAGATCTGGTTCGAGAGCGAAGGCGAGAACCGCGGCACGACGTTCACCTTCACGCTGCCCTTCGCCGGGCCGGCGCCGGACGTGGCCGCGCCGGCGCCCGCGCCACGCCGCCCGGACGAGCCGCGCACCACGCTCATGGTCGCGCCCGACGCTCCGCTGGTGCTGGTCGTCGAGGACGACCTCACGTCCGCCGCGCTGCTCAAGGAGTGTTTCACGGTCGCGGGCTACCGGGTGATCCACGCCTCGGACGGCGCGACCGCGCTGACCCTCGCGCGCGACAAGCACCCGGCGGCGATCACGCTCGACATCATGCTGCCGGGGATGGACGGCTGGACCGTGCTCAAGGCTCTCAAGAGCGACCCCCAGACCGAATCGATCCCGGTGATCATCGTGTCCTCGACGGAGGACCGCCAGCTCGGCTTCACGCTTGGCGCGACCGACTTCCTGGTCAAGCCGACCGACCACCCGCCGCATCATCGACACCGTGCGCGGCGCGCTCGGCGACGCCGGGGAGGGCCGGCACGTGGTGCTGGTCATCGACGACGACCCGGCGCTCCGCTCGGTGCTCGAGGAGACGCTCACGCGCAAGGGCTTCCGGGTTCTCTCCGCGCCGGACGGGAACCAGGGCGTGGCGATGGCGGCCGAGGCCCATCCCGCCGCGATCGTGCTCGACCTGCTCATGCCGGGCGTGAGCGGCTTCGACGTCGTGCGGCGCTTGCGTGATCGCACCGACTCACGCGATCTTCCCATCGTGATCTACACGGTGAAGGACTTGACCCCGGACGAGCGCAGTCGCCTCATGAGCCAGGTCCAGGCGATCGCCACCAAGGGGCGGCCGGCGGAGCTCGTCGACGTGTTGCGCCGCCTCGGGCTCGGCGCCCCGGCGCAGGGATCCACCCGACGCGAGCGCTGAGGGTCGCCATGGCCGGAGAGAAGGTTTTGCTGGTGGAGGACCAGGCGCTCAACCGCGAGCTCGCCACCGACCTGCTCGAGGTCGCGGGCTTCGAGGTGTGTCAGGCCGACTCCGGCGAACGCGCGATCCAGGTGGCGCGCGCCCAGTCGCCGAGCATCATCCTGATGGACATCTCCCTGCCCGGGATGGACGGGCTCGCCGCCACCCGGATCCTGCGCGCCGACCCGCGGTTCCGGGCGGTGCCGATCGTCGCCCTCACGGCGCATGCGATGAAGGGTGACGAGGACCGCGCCGCGGCGGCGGGATGCGACGGCTACATCACCAAGCCGATCGAGACCGCGACTTTCGCGCGCACCGTCTCGACCCTCCTCGAGCGCGGCCGGTCCGCTTGAACCGCCCGCTCCTCAATCCGACCGCGACCCAGCCGGTTGGCGCGAAGCCTCGGCCCCACGTCCGCGGCCGGACGTTCGACGCCGCGACCGAGGCCATCTTCCGCCAGCGCCGCATCGAGCGCGCGCTGCCCACGATCCGCTTCGGCTGCATCGGCGCCAGCATCATCTTCGCGGCGTTCTTCCTGCGCGACCGCTACCTCGCTCCCGATCGGGAGAGCATCACGCTCACCATCCGCTTGGTGGTGTGCGGGTTCTTCCTGCTGCTGGTGCCCGTCACCCAGATCGCCGGCTTCCATCGGCTGATCCCGTACTTCGTGCCGTTCGCCTCCGCCTTCGCGTCAGCGTGCGTGTCGCTGATCTGCACGCTCCTGCCGTCGGGCTTCGACATCGGCATCGGCGGCCCGCTGCTGGTGATCATGGCGGCGCCCGCGGTCTCGCCGACGGCGATGTCGGCGATCGTGATGTGTCTGCTGGGCGTGGCGATCCCGAACCTCGCCATGCTCGCCACCGGCCAGCCGTGGCTCACGGTCTTCAGCACCAACCACTACCTGGTGATGGGCGGCGCGCTGTCGATGGGGATCGCCATCCTGCTCGAGCGCGACGCGCGGCGTGCGTTCTCCCTCGAGGTCGAGCTCGAGACCGCGGCAACCACCGATCCGCTCACCGGGGTCTTCAACCGCCGGCGCTTCCTCGATCTTGCCGAGGCCGAGGTGGCACGCGCCCGGCGCTACGGCCACGCGCTCTCGGTGATCATGTTCGACCTCGACCACTTCAAGCAGATCAACGACCGCCACGGCCACCACGGCGGCGATCAGGTGCTGAGGGTCTTCCCGTCGCGGATCGACAAGCACCTGAGGCGCAACGACACCCTCGGCCGGCTCGGCGGCGAGGAGTTCGCGATCGTGCTGCCCGAGACCGACCGGGGCGCCGCGGTCGCGGCCGCCGAGCGGGTGCGAGCGGCGATCGCCGCAGCGACGATCCCCGTCGGCAGCACCGCCGTCGCGCTGACGCTGAGCGCGGGGTGCGCCGAGCTCGCCCCCGACGACCCCGACTTCGATGCGCTGCTGAGGCGCGCCGACGCGGCGCTCTACCGCGCCAAGCGCGCCGGCCGCAACCGCGTCGAGCTGGGCTGAGTTTTTCGGGGGCTGTTCCAGCCCCCGCGCTCCGTTCCGCGGGGTCTTCGTCAAGACCCGCCCCGGCCGGAGTAAATCCGGCCGGGGCCCCACCCCATAGGCCGCCGCGAAGCGGCGCGCGCCGCTGGCGCGGGACGATCGACCTTCTGCGCGTCGCCCGCTTCCCGCGTCCGCGCGGGGCCCACCTCTGAGGCACTCGGCTCACGCTCGTGGTGTTGCGCTGAGGCTGTGACGCTTTCCGTCTGGGTCGCTCACGGAGGCCGCGTAGGCCCGGCGACGGGGGATGGCCCCCCGCGGCGTTTCGCCCTCGCTCGATCTCTTCGCAGGCTCGCCGCGACGCGCCACTCGACGAGTCCGTTCGTTCCGCGCTCGACCACCCTCGCGCGAGAACGAGACCGCGGGAGGCCCACCTGTCCCTCGGGGAGCCAGAGCGCCGCGCGGCGCGAGGGACCGCGCCGCCTCCATCGGCGTCCGGCGAACGCGGGGCCCCGCCGTAGGGGAGGGGTTCGCCCCCGCCCGCAGCGTCAACCCACGACGAAGCCCGCGCGCTCGAGCAGCCGCAGGTGGAAGTCCACCGCGTGCTCGATCCCCGCGCGGGAGATCTTGTCGAGCGTGTCGTGATCGGTGTGGTAGTAGGGCGGGGCCTGGATCAGCGTGAAGGTCGGCAGGCGGTCGCACACCACCAGCAGATCGCTGATGCACGCGTGGGCGGTGACCGGAGCGGCGGGCATGAGCTCGGAGGCTCGCACCAGCTCGGGCAGCGCCGCCTCGATCTCGGGCCACGGCTCGTTCCCCAGGAACGCCTGGCGCTTGTCGTTGAAGTCCGCGGGCCAGCCCGCCGCGGCGCGCTCGTTCCCCGCGAGCCCGTCGGTGTGCTCGATCAGCACGATCCCCGCGAGCGACGCGAAGCGCGCCGGGTCGCGCGCCTGGAACGCGCGCATCCCGGCGCCACCGTCGTGGTGCGCCGCGAGCCCCACCAGCTCGAAGCTCGCGGTGCGGGCGCCACGCGCCCGCACCGCGTGGATCCGCCGCGCCAGCCCGACCAGCGTCGCCAGGCCGCTCGCGTTGTCGTTGGCGGCGCTGAAGAAGCCGTCGAGGTGGCTCATCACCGCGAGGGTCGCCGGTAGCTCACCCGCGACTCGCGCCACGACGTTGGCCGCCGTGAAACGGTCGCGCTCGTCGGCCTCGACCGCTCCCACCAGCACATGCCCTGCGGCCGCGGCGATGCGCGCGCCGTCCTCGGCGTCGACGCAGAAGCCGGGGATCGGGCGACGGCCATCGGGGAACCGCGAGTCGCCGAGTGCGTACGCCTTGTCGACCGGCGGCACGACCCGCCAGGTGCCCGGCGGCATCGGCAGCGAGAACACGAAGCCGCGGGCGCCGGCCTCGAGGGCGCGATCGTAGAGCTTACCGTCGCGCACCGAGTTGAGCGCGGGGGTGCCCTTCATGGTAGCGGCCACGTAGGCCCACGCCCCACTCACCCGCGACCAGTCGCCCTCCCCGGCGACGACGACGATCGGCGCCTCGACCGGCCCCTCCGGGAAGCGCGCATCGACCGGCGCCGGCATCGCGCTCGCCAGCGGCACGCCGCCGAGCACGAGCGACCAGCGCCGCGGGCGGGTCGCGGTGAGCTCGAAGCCCTCGGCGGCGACGCCGTCCACGTAGGGCGCGAGCGCCCCCGTCAGTAGCTCCGCCGCCGCGCTCTCCTCGGGCGACCCGCCGAGGCGTCCCCACAAGGATCCATCGCGGCGCCCGCGCTCCCCGATCTCGACGAAGCGCGCCGCGAGCGCGAGCAGATCGTCGGGCGGCGGCGCGGCGCCCGGCGCGCCCGGCCCCTGCCACGGAAGCCAGCGAGTCGCGGCGCAAGCGCCGGCGCCGAGCGTCGCGAGCGCGCCCAGGAACGCGCGCCGCGAGCGCGGCGTCAGACGCGCCCCTCGATCCATCGGGTCAGCGCCCGCTCATGGTGAAGGATCGCCGACTCGTATTGGTGGAACACGTGCTCGGGCGTGCGCCCGCTCCGCACCCCCTGCTGGAAGAGGTGCAGGATCACCACGTCCTCGCGCAGGATGTAGCGCGAGGCCGCCCAGGTCGCGTAGGCGCGCAGCCACTCGAGCCCGCGCGCGCCGCGGCGCTTGAAGAACACGTAGTGGAAACGGCAGCGCTCGGCGTCGATCGGGAACGTCTGGAAGACCGTGAGGTGGTAGGGCAACACGTTGAGCAGCGTGTTGGGGAAGATCAGGTACTTGTGGATGCACTCGAGCTGCTTGTCGGTGTACGGACCGCCGCGCGAGGTCCTGAGGTCGACCCAGCGCCGCCACTCGTAGGGCGCGATCGGCAGCGTCTGGCGGGTGTGGTCGCCGTAGGTGACGAGCTCGGGACGCGTCGCGCCGACGTGGGCGTCGATGGTCTGCTTGTGGACGATCGGCGCGTGGTAGTACTCGGTGGCGTTGTCCAGAACCGCCTTCCAGTTGACCGGCAGCTCCCACACCGCCTGCTGGATCGGCTCCATCTCCTCGAGCCGGTAGTGCGCGACCTCGCGGTCGATCCCGCCGAGCGTGGCCGCGAGCGGCGGTGCCTGCGGATCGAGGTTGATCCACACCTGACCGGCGAAGGTCTCGGCGCGGACCGGGACCAGGTCGAGCTTCGAGCGATCGAGGCTCTCGAAACCACCCCCCTCGGGCACCTCGCGCAGCCGCCCGTCGTGCGAGTAGACCCAGCCGTGGTAGGCGCACTTGAGGTGCGGGGTCCTGCCGGCCTTGCACACCAGCCGGGTACCGCGGTGGCGGCACGAGTTGTGGACCGCGCGGATCTTCCCCTGCTCGTCGCGGGTGATGACGATCGACTCGCCGAGCTCCTCGAACAGGAAGTGCCGCCCGGGCTCACGCACCCGGTACTCGGGGCACGCGGCCATCCACGCCCGGCGGAAGACCTGGCCCAGCTCGGCGTCCAGGAACGCCGGATCGTGGTAGCGAGAGGCGGGAGTGGTGCGCGAAGCGTGGGGCGCGGACGACGGCTCGTCGACGGACAGGCGAGTGGGCGCGGTCATTTCCCGAAGCCGTTCCGGCCCGAGCTACTTGCGCTTGGCGGCGGCGCGGTTGACCGCCGCCACCTTCGAGTGCGCCACGCGCTCGACGTCGGCGGCCGTGAGCGCGATGCCTCGCAAGCGCGAGAACACCCGGGCCACGTAGCGTGACGAGATGCCACGCTTGCCGAGCAGGATCATCGAGACCACGTCGGCGTCGGAGATTCGCGCCAAGCCGTTCGGGCTCATCGGTCTCCTCCGGGGGAATTCGAGAGTAGCACAGCGGTGCGCGGGGGAACCGTCGCCGCCGCTCGCGGGCTCGTTCAGGGACCGCGGTAGTAGGGGTTGGCGCCGCTCGTGTGATCGGTGGTGTCGAGGATCTCGGTGACCTCGGGGATCGCCTCGCGGATCATCACCTCGATCCCCTGTCTGAGCGTCACGTCCGACATGCCGCAGCCGTGGCAGCCACCGCCGAAGCGCAGGAACACCTTGGTGTCCTGCACGTCGGCGAGCATCACCCGGCCGCCGTGGCTCGCCACCTGCGGGTTGATCTTGTCGTCCAGCAGCTCCTGGACCTTGGCGGCGATCGGGTTGCCGAGGAGCGGCGGCTTGTTCGGGTTGTCGAACTTGAACCACGAGCCGGAGAGCTCCTCCACGTAGTCGAGGGTCGCGCCGCTCAGGCGGGCCGCGCTCTCGTCGTCGACGAAGATCTGGATGCCCTCGACGTCGAAGCTGGTGTCGTCGGGGGTGCGCTCGTTGGGCTCGACGAAGTAGAGGTGGTAGCGCCACGCCGCGGCGCTCTCCTCCTCCACGCTCACGCGCAGGGCGCTCTCGGCGCGGTTCTCGGCCTGCTGGACCGCGCGGATCTTGTCGCGAGCCACGCTGGTCAGCGTGAGCAGCGTCGGGGCGGCCGGGGAACTCGGGGTGGGGCTCGACATCTCGCTCATCGGAATCTCCTCCAACTCCTTCGGCCACCGTATCCGACGGCACACCACGAGCCAAACCTCGCCGAGATCGTCCCGGCGGCCGCGCGCGGCCCCGACCGAGCCGTCGATCGGGCGCCCACCCAGCGCTCAAACTCCTGCAATGTCGGTGAGTTCGCCCTCGCGGTCGTGGTGAACAAATGGTCGCCCGATGACACAACCCTGACGATCCGACCCTACCTTCAGGCTCGTAACGACGAGCAAGGGGGATCCATGATCAGCGTTCCCGCGACCAGTCCGCGCGCCGACGAGCGCATCTCCGCCAAGTCCGTGCCGTTCTTCCTGATGCACCTCGCGGTGCTCGGCGCCTTCTTCACCGGCACGCGCCCGATCGACTGGGCGGTCTGCTTCGGGCTCTACTACCTGCGGATGTTCGGCATCACCGCCGGCTTCCACCGCTACTTCGCGCACCGCGCCTACAAGACCAACCGCGTCTTCCAGTTCGTGCTGGCGTGGATCGGCACGATGTCGGCCCAGAAGGGCGTGTTGTGGTGGGCGGGTCATCACCGCCATCACCACCGCTTCTCGGACACCGACGAGGACATCCACTCGCCGACCAAGCGCGGCTTCTGGTGGTCGCACGTCGGCTGGATCCTGTCGTCGCGCTACGACGACACACCGTTCGACGACATCAAGGACTTCGCCAAGTACCCCGAGCTGCGCTGGCTCAACAAGTACCACCTCTTGCCGCCGACGATCCTCGGCGTGCTGGTCTACCTGACGATGGGCGCCCTCCGGGCTCTTCATCGGTTTCTTCCCTGAGCACCGTGCTGCTGCGGCACGGCACCTTCACGATCAACTCGCTGTCGCACGTGTTCGGCAGCCAGCGCTACGTCACCGGCGACACCAGCCGCAACAACTTCTGGCTCGCGCTCATCACCCTCGGCGAGGGCTGGCACAACAACCACCACTACCACCAGAGCACGGCCAACCAGGGCTTCTACTGGTGGGAAGTGGACATGAGCTACTACGTGCTCAAGGGGCTCGCGGCGCTCGGGATCGTGTCGCACCTGCGTACCCCGAGCGAGCGCGTGTTGACGTCGAACCGGATCGGCGACCGCGCGGGGGCGCCCGCAGCGGCTGGCGAGGCGCTGAGCCTGCCGGTGCTGGCCGACCTCGCGGCGGTCACCCCTGCGAGCGTGTCGGCGGCGACGATCCCGACCCACGTGCTGACCTCCCCCGTCAAGGTGAGCGCGGAGCTGCCGCCGGCCGCGTGAGCCCGGTCGAGCCTGGCCGGCCTCACCGCGTGGCCACGGCGCGCGCGGTGAGCCACGGGGCGTCCGCTCACCGCGGGCGCCCCGTTTCGCTCCACGACCCTTTCCAAGCGCCGGCGCGCGCTCGAAGCTCCGGGTGGACGTGAGCGCGGCCACCGCCGCGCACCCGGCCACACCCGATGCTCGCAACCATGAAGCCCGTCGACGTCACCAAGCTGCGCGGTCGGCTGCCCGACCCCGCGAACGTGTGGCGGCCGGCGCTCCTGATCCTGCTGCTGATCCTGCTGCCGAGCGTCATGATCGGCGCCGTCGGGATCCTGGTGCTGGTGTTCCAGCGCGAGACCGTGGACGTGGTGCTGGGGGTGCTGATCCTCGCGTTCTGCGCCGCCCTCGGCGCCGGGATCGTCCTCACGTTCAGCTCGATCCGCCGCCGCGCGCAGCTCTCCGCGCTACAGACCGCCTTCGTCTCGAAGGTCTCCCACGACCTGCGCACCCCGCTCACCAGCATCCGCATGTTCGTGGAGACGCTGCAGATGGGGCGCATCCACGACACCGAGCGCTACAACGAATGCCTCGACGTCCTCGCCGTGGAGACCGCGCGGCTGTCGTCGATGATCGATCGGCTGCTCGACTGGGCGCGCATGGAGGCCGGCCGCAAGCAGTACCGCTTCCAGACGACCTCCATCGTCGACGTCGTGAACCAGGCGACGGCGGCGTTCCGCCCCCAGACGCTGAGCGGCGCGGTCGAGCTGAGCGTCGACCTCGAGGAGAACCTGCCCACCATCCAGGCGGATGCGGAGGCACTCTCCGAGGTGCTGCTCGACCTCCTCAACAACGCGTACAAGTACACCGGCGAGCACAAGCAGATCGCCGTGCGCGCGCGTCGCGACGGGCGCACGGTGGTGGTGTCGGTGACCGACAACGGCCCCGGCATCCCGCGCTCCGAGCACGTGCGGATCTTCGACCGCTTCTACCGCGGCGGAGAGGCGAGCACCCGCGAGATCGAAGGCAGCGGCCTCGGGCTGGCGATGGCGCGTCACACCATCGAGGCGCACAAGGGTACGATCCACCTCGAGAGCGAGGTCGGCCGCGGTAGCACGTTCAGCCTGGTACTACCCGTGACGTGAGCGAGGCATGGCGCCGAATCCCCGTAAATCGCGGATCCTGCTGGTCGAGGACGACCACTCCATCCTGCGTGGCCTCGAGCTCAACCTGAGCGTCGAGGGCTACGAGGTCGGCACCGCCGCCGAGGGCAAGACCGGGCTCAAACGCGCCCTCGACGAGCCGTGGGACCTCATCGTCCTCGACATCATGATGCCGGGGCCCGATGGGCTCGAGATCCTGCGCCGGGTGCGCGCCGCCAGGAAGGAGACCGGCGTCATCCTGCTCTCGGCGCGCGGCGCCGAGTTCGACAAGGTCGTGGGCCTCGACCTCGGCGCCGACGACTACCTCACCAAGCCCTTCGGCCTCGCCGAGCTGCTCGCGCGCATCAAGGCGGTGCTGCGCAGACGTAGCCAGCCGGCGCCTCCCACCGCCGAGGCCGTGGCGCGGTTCGCCGACGTGACGATCGACCGCGAGCGACGCCGCGTCTCCAAGGGCGGCAACGAGGTGGCGCTCACCGCGCGTGAATACGAGGTACTCGAGTACTTCCTGGCTCGCGAGGACCGGGTGGTGAGCCGCGAGGACCTGCTCGAGAACGTGTGGGGCTTCCAGAACCTGGAGTCGAACCGGACCGTCGACAACTTCGTGTCTCAGCTTCGCGCCAAGCTCGAGACCAATCCGGACCAGCCGGCGCACTTCCTCACCGTGCGTGGCGTGGGTTACCGCTTCGTGGCGAAGCCCGAGGCGCGGTGACCCGCGGCGCGCTCGAGCTCGAAGCGGCGCTCGCGGCCCTCGGCTTCGCCGAGCACGTCCGCGGCGCGCGCGCGGTCGACGTGGGCGCGTGGAGCGGCGGCTTCACACGCGCGCTCCTCGAGGCGGGCGCGCGTGAGGTGCTGGCGGTGGACGTCGGCCACGGTCCGCTCGATCCGGCGCTGCGTGGCGACCCGCGCGTGCGGTCCCTCGAGCGCGTCGACTGGAAGAAGCTGCCGCCCACGATCGAGCCAGGCCCGTTCGACGCCTTCACCGTCGACGTGAGCTTCGTCGCGGCGCGCAACATGCTGCGCGGCCTCGCGTTCCGGCTCACGCCCGGCGCGCACGGGATGGTGCTGGTGAAGCCGCAGTTCGAGCTGCCCGAAGGTGCGCTCGAGCCGGGCGAGCCCGGCGACGCCGCGATCCGCGCCAAGGCCCTCGCGCGCTTTCGTGACAAGGCGGAAAAACTCGGCTTCACGGTGCTCGGCGCGGTCGACTCCGCGGTGCCCGGTGCGTCGGGCACCATCGAGCTCTTCGCGCACCTGCGCTTCGACGGCTGGAGCGCGCGCCCCGGGAGCGGGAGCGGCGTGACCGGCCGTGAGCGCGACGCGCCGGGGCCGGCGGCAGCGGCCGAGAGCGCGGCGGCCGCGTCCGACGAGCCGCGGCGGCTGCGCTGGTTCGCGATCACCGCGCCCGGGCTCGAGGAGATCACCGAGGCCGAGATCGCCGCGATCGCGGGCGTGAGCGAGGTGCAGCGGATCGAGGGCGGCGTCGGGTTCGCGGGCGAGCTCGCCGCCGGGCTCGCGGTGAACCTGCGCGCACGCACCGCGACGCGACTGCTCGCGCGAGTCGGGACGTTTCGCGCCGAGGACTTCGCGTCGTTCCGGCGCCGTGCCGCGGCGCTCGACTGGTCACCGTTCCTGGCGCCGGGTGAGCCCGTGGAGCTCCACGTCACCGCCAAGCGCTGCAGGCTCTTCCACACCGACGCCGTCGCCGAGAACGTGACGCACGCGCTACGCGACTGGTCGCGACGCGACGAAGGACGAGCCCGGACGCCGCGCGCCGGCGACGTCCCTGCGCAGGTCTTCGCGCGCGGCTCGTCGAACCGCTGGACGCTCAGCGTCGACGCCTCCGGCGAGCTCCTGCATCGACGCGGCTGGCGCACCGAGAGCGTCAAGGCGCCGCTGCGCGAGACGCTCGCCGCCGCGATCCTGCGCATGTGCGGGTGGGACGGCACGAGCCCGCTGGTCGACCCGATGTGCGGCGCGGGCACGCTCGTGATCGAGGCCGCCAGCCACGCCGTGCGACGGGCCCCCGGGCTCGACCGTGCCTTCGCCTGCGAGCGCTGGCCGAGCTTCGACGCGGCGCTCGGCGAGCGGCTGAGGGCCGAAGCCCGCGGCGAGGTGCGCGAGCAGCCGGGTGGCGCGATCGTCGGCTACGACCGCGACCCGGCCGCGGTGCGGCTCGCGCGCCGCAACGCCGAGCGCGCGCACCTGGCGAGCGCGGTCCAGCTCCACCACGGCGATCTGCGTTCGGTGCGCGCGCCCGCGGGCTCGGGGCTGGTGATCGTCAACCCGCCCTACGGACGGCGCCTCGGCGATCCACACGAGGCGCGCGCCACGATCCGCGCCCTCGGCGAGCTCCTCCGCGAGCGCTTCCCCGGCTGGCGCGTCGCGGTGCTCGCGCCCGAGACGAGCTGGGCGCGCGACCTCGGCCTCGCGCTCGTCTCGTCGACCCCGCTACGCAACGGCGGCACCCGCATCCACCTGCTCCAGCTCACGGTGTGAGGGACGGCCCGTCCGTGTCGTAGGGCCGGGGCCTCCGCGCCCCGGCCGGGCGTCGCCGCCCGCCAGGATCCTGCGACCGGGGATGGAACCCCGGTCGCTACGACGGCGCCGAGGCGACGCAGCTCACCCTCCGCCCGAGCCGGTGAACTTGTCCTCCTCGTCGGCGAACAGGACGTTGAAGCTCGTCAGCGAGCCGTAGCAGCCGGTGATGTAGCTCTGCAGCTTCACCTTGAGGACCTCGGGGAGGTCCGCGCCGTTGAGCTGCTGCTCGAGGACACGCAGCCGATCGCGGATCATCACCACCTTGTGGAAGAGCGCGTCGATCGGGAGGCTCTTCTCCTGCAGGCCGGGCTTGCCGGGCTTGAGGATCACCTCGCCGCCGCGCCACTTGTCGGCGGGCACCGCGGAGCCGAGACCGGCCTCCTCGCGGATCACGCGACGCAACAGGAGCTCCAGGTCGGCGACGGTGGCGCCACCCTCGTTCGTCGTGACGGACATGGTCGGGTATCTCCTCTCGCGCGCGGTGACGATGGGAAGGACGCCGGGACGCCAACCGCGGGCACCGTGGCGAGGCGCACTCGAGACGCTCGCGGAGGCCGCTGCGCCCGCGGGCCGCGGCCGGGGGCTCTCCGCCGGCGGCGTGGCGTCGTCCTCGCCCGCACCGCGATAGTTGTGCTGGCTGCCGCAGCGATCGCACACCACCCGGAGCGGCACGCCGCGCTCGTCGACCACGATCACGTGGTGACTGCGCACGTCCTTGCAGACCCGGCAGCGGTCGTCGATCGAGTCTCCGGCCCGGTAGGCGCGGTTCGTCGGTTCGGTCACGGCCCTCGCTCCTCGACGGCGTTTGAGCGCGCTGCCGTCGCCGGCCAAGCATAGCGAGCGACCCGTGTGCTAGGAGAGGTCCGCGTCCCTCCCCCACAACGAGGTCCCGTCGATGGCAGCTTCAGGCCGATTCCTCGCTCTCGCCCGCGGCCTCGCACCGTGCCTCGTCGTCGCGCTGGCCGGTTGCTCGAACGACGGTCGGGGCCTGGCTCGGGACGGCGGCACCACGATCCGTGAGGAGGCGCTGCTCGCGGTGGGACCGGACGGCGACGGCGCCTGGATCCTCCCCAACGGCCGGCGCATCACGCCCGCGGGCCTGGAGCGTGCCGGTCGACCACTTCCCGTTCTCGTTCGCGTGGAGCCCCGACCGGCGCACGCTCTTCGTCTCCTCCGAGGGGAGCGTGAGCGCCGTCGACCCCGACACCGGCGCGACGCTCGCGAGCGCGCCGGTGCCGAACGCCTTCCTCGGGCTCGCCGTGTCGCCCGACGGCACCCGCATCTACGCGTCGCGCTCGGGCGAGAAGCGGGTGGTCGCGCTCGCGTGGGACGGCGCCGCACTGACCGAGGTCGCGTCGTTCGCCGCCGGTGGCTACCCCGCGGGGCTCGCGGTGAGCCCGGACGGAACGGTGCTGTGGATCGTCTTGCAGATGGGGGGCAGCCTGGTCGCGCTCGACGCCGCCAGCGGCGAGCGCCTCGGGGCCGCCGACACCGGCGGCAACCCGTACACCGTGCTTCTCTCGAACGACGGCCGCCAGGCCTACGTCTCGGTCGAGCGCGAGGCGAAGGTGCGCTTCTTCGACGTCTCGGACCCGCGCGCACCCCGGCGGCTCGGCGACGTCGGTGTGCAGAAGAACCCCGAAGCCCTCGTGCTCTCGGCCGACGGCGCGCGGCTCGTGGTCGCGAACTCGGACGAGGACTCGGTGAGCGTCATCGACGTCGCCAAGCGCAAGGTCACCTCCACGGTCGACCTGCGGCCGGCGGGCGCCCTCGGCTACGGCTCGGCGCCGAACAGCCTGGCACTGTCGCCCGACGGACGGCGCCTCTTCGTGGCGCAGGCCGCGGACAACGCGGTGCGCGTGATCGACCTCACGAGCGGCGCGCTGGTGGGCGCGATCCCCACCGCCTGGTACCCCACCGCCGTCACGCTCTCCGCCGACGGCCAGCGCCTCTACGTGGCGAACGCCAAGGGGGTCGGCAGCGGCCCCAACGGGCCGAGCGTCACGCTCCACAACGACTCCTCGCTCGAGCTCGTCGAGCTTCCTCCGATCCGGAGCTGGCGGCGGCCGAGCCGCGGGTGGTCGACAACAACACCCGCTCGGCTCGTCTCTTCGACGTGAACGAGGACGGCTTCGCCAACCCGGTCCCGCTCGCGCGCGGCGGCGAGACGCCGATCCAACACGTGCTGTTCGTGATCCGCGAGAACAAGACCTACGATGCGCTCCTCGGCGACTACGCCGCCGCCAACGGTGTCGCCGAGAACTGCCTCTACTGCGGGGACTACACGCCCAACCTCCACGCGCTGGCGGCGCGCTTCGCGAGCGGCGACAACTACTACTCGAACGCCGAGGCCTCGGTGCAAGGTCACGCGCTCACCACCGGCGCCATCTCGAACGCGTTCACCGAGAAGAACTGGTTCGGCGACCGCGGCGTGTCGCGCGACCTCGAGCAGTTCGCGAACGCCTCCGAGTGGCCCAAGAAGCAGTTCCTCTTCCAGGCGCTGCTCGCCAAGGGCATCCCGTTCAAGTCGTACGGCGACCAGGCGGGCCTGGGCCCGGACCTGCTGGTGCTCAACACCCGATACGTCCACTGGGGCCCCAAGGACCCGCCGCTCTTCTGGCTCAACTCCAAGGACGAGGAGAAGATCGACGAGCGCATCGCCGAGTGGGAGCGCGACGGGCTACCGGCGATGGCCTACATGGGCCTGCCCAACGACCACACCAACGGCTGCGAGTTCCCGTTCCCCACGCCGCGCTCGATGGTCGCCGACAACGACTACGCGACGGGCAAGCTCCTCGACTGGCTCAGCCACAGCAAGTACTGGGAGAGCTCGATGGTGGTGGTCATCGAGGACGACCCGCAGGACGGTGTCGACCACGTCGACGCGCACCGTTCGATCCTGGTGGTGGCGTCACCGTGGGTGAAGCGCGGCTACGTGTCGCACGTGCACTTCCACGAGGGGAACCTCCACGCCACGTTCGGTCACCTCTTCGGGCTCGAGCCGCTCACGATCTACGACGAGAACGCCCAGCCGATGTGGGACATGTTCACGACCACTCCCGACCTCGAGCCCTTCACGGCGGTGCCGCGCAAGATCCCCGAGGAGGTCTCGCCGCCCGGCACCAACTGCGGCGAGGCGTCGCGCGGGCTCGACTTCCTCGACCCGGACGAGGCGACCGGGTTGCAGCGCCTGCTCTGGGATCACCAGCGCGGCGGGCTCAACCGCTTCGAGCGCGAGAAGGTGGAGCGCGCCGGCGAGCTCCACGACGCCGCCATCGTGGGCAGCGCCTCCGGCGGCGTTTGAGCCCGACCGGGGCTCTCGCGATGAGCGCCGCGCGAAGTGAGTTCGCGCCATCGGCGCCGCCGAGTCCGCCGTCCTCGTAACCGCACGCGGACATCGCCCGCACTGCGTGACCTAGGTCACGCAACTGGGTCACCGATCCGTCACATCATGGATCGATCGGACGAACGTGCGACGGAATCGAGTCGAAATCGGCCACGAAATCGTCCCTCTGCGACATCCGTAGGGGACCGTTCCGGAATCCTTTCCCCTACGATGCGGCTCTCACGCACGAGACGCAAAGGATCACGTTCGTCTCGATCGAAGGAATGCCGAAGAGATCGACACCGCGCTCGACGTTACCGGGGGGTCGCCTCGGGCGCGGGAACATCGCAGGGGGGAGGAGCACATTCATGCGGCGATCATCACGTTCGAGGTACCTGAGCTTCGCAGTGGTCCTGCTCGCGGCCTTCGTGTCCGCTGCGCCGACGGGCGGAGCCTGCACGCCGGCCCCCGCGACCCAGACCAAGGTCGTCGCGGTCAACGACCTCGGCATGCACTGCGTCGACAAGGAGTTTTCGGTCTTCTCGATCCTTCCGCCCTTCAACGTGATCCAGGCCCAGGTCCTCCAGACCGACGCCACCGGATTCCCGCAGATCCTCACCGACGCCAAGGTCAAGGTGACCTACAGCGCGGTCGCTGAC
Source organism: Deltaproteobacteria bacterium (assembly GCA_016713535.1). Lineage (GTDB taxonomy): Bacteria > JADJOY01 > JADJOY01 > JADJOY01 > JADJOY01 > JADJOY01. The sequence goes on along the minus strand of JADJOY010000001.1, from coordinate 84,954 downwards.
GCGGGGGGCTCGATCAACACCACCAGCCTCGGCAACAAGACCGCCTTCTGGAACTACGCGCAGGCGCTGTTCGGCGCCGTGCTCCAGCCCGGCCAGGGCCTCACGGGGCTCTACATGCCCGCCGACGCGCCGACTCCCGGCCCCCAGGCGTTCCGCTTCGACGCGGCGACGAGCTGGTTCAAGGCGGACGGCATCCCCATCACGCCGACCGACGACGCGCGCAACTACAACCCGTACCCGCTGCTACGCATCACCGCCATCGACAAGGCGACCAACACCGAGCTCGCGCACACGGACGTGGTGGTGCCGGTCTCGACCGAGACCGACTGCCAGAACTGCCACGCCACCGGCGGCATCGCGACCGAGGCGCCGGGGGTGAGCTGGTCGAACGACCCCGACCTCGAGAAGCAGTCCAAGCTCAACATCCTCATCCTCCACGACCACTCCGAGGGCACCAACCTGGTCGGCAGTCAGCCGGTGCTGTGCGCGAGCTGCCACTACTCGGCGGCCCTCGACCTCGCCGGCACGGGGCCACAGGGACCGCAGATCGGCAAGCCCACGTCGTCGGCGGTATCGCACGACTTCCATGGCCGCCAGCTCCACAACGGCACGCCGGTGTTCCCGTCGAACGGCGACGCCAACTCGACGTGCTACCAGTGCCACCCGGGCACCATCACCCAGTGTGATCGCGGCGCGATGAAGACCGGCGGCATGGAGTGCCGCGACTGCCACGGCGACATGTTGTCGGTCGGCGGCGCGTATCCTCTCGCGGTGGGCGGCAGCATGGACGGCGCCAACGACGGCGGTCACCGCCGCCCGTGGCTCGACATGCCGCGCTGCCAGTCCTGCCACACCGGTGACGCGCTCAGCCACCTGAGCGGCGCCAACCTGGTGATGGCGCCGGATGGCATCCGCCTCGAGCAGGCGTACCGCACCGGCGACGCCGCCGCGTCCCCGATCCTCGCCACCAACACCCGTTTCGCCGAGGACACCCACACCCGGTTCCGCTTCAGCGCCGGTCACGGCGACGTGCTCTGCGAAGGCTGCCACGGCAGCACCCACGCGATCTGGCCGAACGCCGACGCCGCCGCCAACGACAACGTCGCCGCCACGCAGATCCAGGGCCACTCCGGCACGCTCATCGAGTGCACGGCCTGCCACGCCTCGGGCACGGTGCCGCTCAACCTGAACGGCCCCCACGGCATGCACGTGGTCGGCGACGCGCGCTGGATCGACGAAGACGTCCACGGCGAGATGTTCGAGGGCAACAAGAACTCGTGCAAGACCTGCCACGGCGCGAGCCTGCAGGGCACGCCGCTCTCGAAGGCGGCCGCGACCCGGACCTTCACGGTAGAGGACCACACCGTGACCATCCCGGCCGGCACGCAGGTGCGCTGCAACCACTGCCACGGCACGCCGAGCTGATCGGCTAGCTCTTCTCGAGCGGCTCTCTCGAGGCCGCGCGACCCACCCGGGTCGCGCGGCCTTCTTCGTTCTCGGGCGGCGCGACGGACGACCCGCTCGGAAGGCCTCGCTTCGGATCCGCCCCTGCGGCGGCGACGAAACGCCGCCCCCACCCGGGATCGACCGGCCTGGAGGGCCGCGATCCTTCGCGGCCGCGGGCGGTGATCGGATTCGACGAACCGCCATGGCGCGCGGTCCGTCGCCCCGCCAGCCGAGCTACCCGGTTGACCCTCGGCCGACCGCGGTGCCAGAGTGGCTCAGCCACTCAGCCAAATCCACCAACTGGACCCCGCATGGCGCGTATCGAAACGAAACAGCTCTGGATCCCGGCGGTTCTCGGCGCGGGCCTCACGCTCTGCGATCGCATGCACTGGCGCCACGGCGCGCTCACCTATGGCCAACCCGGCCTCCTCGGCGGCCAGCCGCTGTGGGTCCCGCCGCCCTTCGCCGCTGCGGCGATCGTGCTGGTCTTCGCGCACCGCTGGGTGGTGGGCTTACGCCTGGGCCATGCGCCTCGGGCGACTGGCTTCACGGCGGTCGCCCAGTGCGCCGTGTTCATCCTCGCCTACGCCTGCACGGCGTGGTTTCACGGCCAGCCGTGGCTGCTCGCGATGGCCCTCACCGCGAGCTGGATCCCGGTGGCGCTGACACAGCGCTACGCGGGCTTCATCCCCTTCGCGCTCGTGGCCGCGGTGATGGGGCCGCTCGGCGAGTGGGGCGTGAGCGCGCTGGGCGGGTTCCACTACACCCACCCCGAGCTCGGCGCGGTGCCGATCTGGCTGCCACCGCTCTACCTGTGGGCGGCCTACTGCGGCGCTGGGCTCGACCGCTGGCTCGCGCCCCGCAGCGCTCTCGAACGCTGACCCCTCACGGCAGGTCGAAGGCGCCCTGCGGGTCGTTGCCGGTCGACGTGATCGGCACGAACGGCGGGTTGAGCGCCTGCACGTAGGCCTTCCCGGCGACCGCGCCGGCGGGGCGCTCGAACGTGAAGCCGCTCGACGTCACGTTCACGAGCGGGATCCGCGCGGCGCCGCCCTGGGTCAGCCCGCCCAGGTTCACGACCGAGCCGTTCTGCTCGTTGAACAGGTTGATCACGGTGGCGGGCGTGAACCCGCTCCCGCTCACGCTGATCGTGGCCCCTTGCTGCGAAACGGCGTCGATCCCGATCGGGTCTCCCACCGTCGCCAGCACGGCATTCGACTCGACGTTGCCGGTGTAGGGCTCGTTCACGAGCTGGATCGTCACCGGCCCCACCGGCAGGTTCGCCGGCACCGCGAAGCTCACGTGGGTCGACGTGGCTCCCGCTTCGGGGAGCACCGGGCCCAGGTTCCCGGACGAGGTGAATAGGTTCATCCGCGGGCTCGCGAACCGTCGCCCGTACAGCTCGACCGACGATCCCGGCCGCAGCGTCGCGCGTCGATGCCAGCGGCACTCCGCAGCTCGACGGCTCGAGCCCCCCCCAGTCGCCGACGCTCTCGAGCGAGGGCGGGCCGTGGTCGTCGCTGCCCAGGAGGTTCCGGCACTGGAGAGCGGACCGGACGCTTCCTTGATCGGTGTTGATCGCCTCCAGGCTCACGAACCCATTGCCGAGGCCGACCGACGCCGGGACGTCGAGGTCCAGCCAATCCTCGTCCCCGCCGGTCGGAGCGTAGGGTCCGTACGTGACCGGCCCGCTCGGGGTGGCGACGTACAGCACGATGACCGTGCCGGCCGTGAAGCCGCGACCGGTGAAGCGCTCCGTCGCACCGACGCGCAGTGGGTCCCCGGACGGGTCGAGGACCACCCCGGCCTCCACCACGCGCACCGCCGACGAGCAGTTGTTGTCGCCGTTCTCCGGATCGACCCAGTTCGCGCACACGGCGACGTAGCGACTGGCCGGCCCCGTGAAGCTGACCGGCTGCGAGAGTCGGAGGGACTCGCCAGGCCCGAGATCCGGCAGCACGCCCTCGAACATCAGCTCGCCGAAGAAGAAGTAGTCCGGGTCTTCTGCGGCCCAGAAATGGATGGCCCGCGCCGGCGCCGTGACCGTACCGCGGTTGCGCACCGTGACGCTCAGCGTGAACGGCACGCCGGGCGGCGGTGCAGGGTCGTCGACCGCGGAGTCGCTCACGTCGACGTCGGGACCTTCGACCACCATCGTGCCCTCGGCGCAGTCGTCGGCCGCGCCATCGTCGAACGGAACCGACTGCGGGCACGCGTGCACGACGTACCGGCCCGAGTAGTCGGGCGCGTAGTTCCGCACCGTGACCGCGACCGATGCGCCCGCCGGCAGCGCCGGCGTCTCGCCGATTCCGAGGGAGGTGATGTCCGCGTCGGGCCAGTCGTCGAGCGTGGCCCAGAAGCTCAGCCCACCGCGACCCGCTCCGCCGGTTCCGAGGTTCGTCACGGTCGCGGAGACGTCGACGAAGGCGCCGCGGGGCGGCACGGATGGAGGTGTCGCCGTGACGTGGCTCACGGCGAGATCCGGATGCAAGCCGACGTCGACGGCCAGCCCGGCCGAGCAGTTGTTGGCGGAGATCGACTCGCCAGGAACGGCGTCGACACACGCGCCGAACCAGAACCGGCCGACGTAGGTCCCGACGCCGAGGTCGGCGCCGACCTTGCGGTACCGACCCGCGCCGAGCGGATCGAAGCTCTGAACCAGGAGGCGGGTGTCGGCGGTGGTGATCGTCGCGTCGGCGGAGCGGTAGAACTTCACCTTCGAAGCGGGCGACGCCGCCGTACCGAGGTTCACCACCCGCGCCTCGAAGTGGACCTTCTGCGCTGTCGGCGCCGAGGGGCTCGCGAGCGACGGTGTATCGATCGCGAGGTCCGGCGCGGCGGCGCGCGCCGAGGTGGCCACACCGGCGATCGCGAGCCCGGCCAGCACGCGGCCGAGACGACGCAGCCGGTCACGGGAGATCGAACGCGCCATCGGGATCGTTCCCCGTCGAGGTGACCGGGATGAAGGGTGGGTTGAGCACCTCGACGAACGCCTTGCCCGCCACCGCGCCGGCCGGACGCTGGAACTGGAAGCTGGTGGGCGTGACCGAGGTGAGCGGGACGAGCGGCGCGCCGCCCGAGTCGAGGCCGCCGAGGTTCACCACCGTGCCGCCCTGTGCGTTGAAGAGGTTGATCACCGCGCCCGTCGAGAAACCGTGGCCGCTGACCGTGATCGTCGCGCCGTTCACGGTCACGCCGTCGATCGCGATCGGCTCACCGACGGCGACCAGCACCGCGTTCGAGCTCGCGATCCCCGAGTACGGTGCGCTGACCACCTGCACCGAGGCGGGCCCGACCGGCGCGTTGGCCGGCGTCGTGAACGTCGCCGCGTACTCACGCCACCCGAATGCGGGGTCCAGCGGGCCGAGGCTCCCTACAGAGGTGAAGAGGCTCGCCCGCGGCTGGTCGAAGCCAGCCCCACTCACCTCGACGGGCTGCCCAGGGGTCAAGGTGGCGCGGATGTAGGCGAACGGCACCGCGCAATCGGGCTCGGCGAGACTGACGCCATCGATCGCCCAGATCGAAGGTGGGTTTCCGAAGTCGGGCCCGACCAGGTTCACGCATGCCGGGCTCGACTTCGCGTAGCCCTGATCCGTGTTGATCGCCACCAGGCTGGCGAAACCGTTCCCCAGCGGGACCGAGAGCGGAGGCGAGAAGTAGAGGTAGTCGGCTTGGATCGACTCGGGTGCGAACGGGCCGTACGGGGTGGCCCCCGAGGGACCCGCGACGTACATCATGATCACCGTCCCTGCGGTGAAGCCGCTGCCCGGCACGTAGTTGCGCTCGCCCAGGTGGATCCAGCCCTGATCCGGGTCGAGCTCGACTCCCGAGACCAGGAAGCTGACCGACGTCGAGCAGTCGTTCCGATCCAGCTCGTCGTCGATGCGTTCGACGCAGGCCCACAACTCGGTCACGCCCGGCGTGTCGGCCGACTTGGGCATGCTGAACGTCTGCGCGCCGCCGGGTGGAAGCGCCGGCACCGTGACGCTGCCGAAGGACCGGCCGCTCGTCGGGTCCTGGTACTCGAAGTCGAGGTCCCTCGGGGTGCTCGCTTCGGTCCCGAGATTTCGGACCTCGACGGTGAACGTGACGGAGTCCCCGAGCGCGACCTGCGCGTGATCGACCGAGGGCGCGAGCGCCGCGAGGTCGGGCCCCTCGACGGTGACCTGGACTCCGGGCGTGCAGTTGTCGTCGGTCGACGTCTCGAAGAGGACGGTGTCGGCGCACAGCCCGTACCACGACGCACCCGAGCCGAAGCGCTCGTCGACCTCGAAGGACACGTCGAACGACTCACCCGGCGCGAGCGACGCGGTGTCGGCATTGGCCACCCACGAGTCCGGCGGCCCCGTGGGGCTGGACGAACGAAAGACCGACACGAAGGCGAGCCCGGCAGCGCCGGTGCCGGAGTTCCGCAGCAACGCGGTGAACCGCATCGGCTCCCCGGGCCTGAGCGACGTGGGCGTCACGACGAAGTCCGACACCGTCAGGTTGGGACGCTTGCCGACCTCGATCGGGGTGCCGTCGGTGCAGTTGTGGTCGGGATCGATCTCGTCGGGCACCGCCACCACGCAGGCGCCGAAGAAAGACGTCCCGGGCGTCGTCCCGACCTTGACCTGGCCCGTGACCCAGCGCAGGCCGCCCGCCGCAACAGGGCGCAGCCTTTCCAGTGCGACGAGCGTGTCGCCCGGGCCGATGTTGCGATCGGTCGAGCGGAAAAAACGCACCCACGTCTCCGGCGCGTCGGCCGTGCCGGTGTTTTCGACCGCGACCTCCAGCGGAACCTTCTGCGCGGTGGGCGCGGAGGGCGAGTCGACGGGGAGGACCTCCGCGACCAGCTCGGGCCGATCCGCGGCCGGTGACGGCCGCGCGAGCGCGAGCGCCGCGATGGCGACGCTCGCGACCCGAAGCCCGACCGCCCGTCGGCTGGGGTGCCCCCGATCCACTCGTTCGAGGATGCCAGATCGACGCTTCGGGTTTCCACCGAGCGGCGCCGGGTTCTCGGAAATCCGCGTCAACCGCGCCGCTTGAGCCGCCCGAGCAGCCGCGCGATGCGAGGGCTGCGCTCGTCGCGCCCTTGCTTGCGGATGCGTTGCAGCCGGATGGCTCGCGTCGCCTCGAGGTTGCCGGGATCGACCGTGAGCACCTGGCGAAAGCACTGGATCGCGCGGTTCGGATGGCCTCGCAGGCCCCACAGGGTGCCGAGCCCGAACCACGCCTCGGCGTTGAGGGGGTCCGCGTCGATCGCCGACTGGAAGGTCTCCTGGAGGCCCACGAAGTCGACCTGGCCGGACGCGACGCCGAGCCGCATCAGGGTGATCGCGCGCTGCACCCGGCAGTCGCTGCGCAGCGGATCGAGCTTCAGGCAGGCCGCGAAGGAATCGCGCGCGTCGGGCAGGCGGCCCGCGCGCAGCAAGCGCAGCCCGTGCTGGTAGAGATCGTCCGCGGTGACCCGCTCGGGGCGCGGCTCGCTCGCCTCGACGCGCCGCGGAGTCGGCGGGGCGACCGCCGTCGGCGGCGCCGCGGAGAGCTCGGCGATGTCCGGGACGGCGGCTCCCACCGCGTCGGTGCGCGGCGGCGGCTCCGAGGGCGAGTCGTGATGGGCGAAGTCGCCGGTCAGGCGATCGACGTGGAAGCGCGCCGAGCACCGGGAGCAGCGGATCCGGATCGTCGCGCCCGTGGCGAGCGGGGCATCGACCTCCAGCTGGTGACGACAGCTCGGACACACGACGCGCATGGCGACCGTCCATGGCCGACGAGCAACTCCCGAGTCGTCGGCCGCGTGCCACCCACGGCACCCACGCCACCCACGCGCGGCTCGCTCGTCATCGGCCCTCCACGGACCTCAACCTAACGGCCGGATCCCGGTGCCGCCACGCGGCTCGGAGGCAAGCGTGTCGGCGCGGTTCACCCGGACGCGTGCGTACGGTCCGCGGGCTCCAGCGTCAGCGGCAGGCACGGCACGCCGAGCTCGCGCTCGAGGCGGTTCGCGAGCGCGTCGCGCTCGGCGGGTCCGGCGGTCACGAGCTGCGCGCTGCCGTCGCCCTGCGAGCCGACGCCCTTCCCGCCCAGCGCCAGCTCGCGGGCCGCCGGGTGATCGAGCACCTCGTGGAGGCGCGGCGCCGCGAGCTCGGGGCACGCCGGGGCCACCTGCCGGTCGAAGAGTGCTTGCGCCTCGGTCATGAGCGCACCGAGCGCGGCGGCGTCACCGACCACGAGCGCCTCGCGCGCCCGGCTCACCAGCCGCTCGTTCAGCGGTCCGAGCGCCTCGCGTACCCCGGCGGCGACGACGCCGGGTGCGGCGGGGAAGCACGCGTTCAGGTCGCGGAGGATGCGGCGCGTGTCCTTCGAGCGCGCCAGGTCGACGATCAGGAGGTGGAGCGGCTTCGCGACGTCGAGGGTCTCGATCGTGAGCCGATCGCCGTCGAACGTCAGGTGCGTGGCGCGCCGCCCATAGGCGCAGATCTGGTCCATTCGCCCGCACTCGGAGCCCGCGAGGCGCTCGCCCTCGTAAGCGAGCTCCATCTCCTGGTCCTCGGTGAGGCCGAGGTCGTGGACCCGGCTGAAGGCGCGCGCCACCGCGACGCAGATCGCCGCCGACGACGAGAGCCCCTTCTGGATCGGCAGCGTGGACGACCGGATCCGGAGCGTGATCCCGCCGACCTTGTGCGAGGCGATGACCTGGGCCGCGGTGCCGAAGGCGTAGCTCAGGAAGCCGCCGGCTTCGGCCTTCTCGGCGAGGAAGCCGGCCATGTCGTCGACCACCTCCTCGTGCCAGCGCCGCTCGCTGTCGATCCAGTGGGCGATCGCGACCTCGCGCAGCCGCGCCTCGGCCTCGACGTGGATGCCCTGGTCGGTGCCCGCCACCAGGCATTGGCCGGGGGGGATGGACGGGTCGACGCGGCGATAGCCGCCCGCCCAGTCCGAGTGCTCGCCGAACAGGCAGAGCCGGCCAGGAACGAAGAGCTCGATCATGCGCTCGAGGCGGAGAGATCCGGGGCGACGCCGGCGCCGGCGGAGGTCGGCGCCGGATGGGCCGCCACAGCATGGCCGAGCACGTCGCCCATGGCGCGGATCTCGGCGACCTTGGCCTCGAGCGGTGACCAGTCGTCCCGCTGGGCGATCGCGTCCCAGATCGACTCGACCTCGGCGATCAACATCGAGCACGGCTTCTCGACCCGGAAGTACGCGTGCTCGAGGCGCTCGGGGTGACTCGGCGCGTGGCGGTCGAGCGCCGCGCGGAACTCCTCGTAGCGCGGACCGGTGTAGTGCCCGGCCGCGGGCCCGCGCAGCGCGCGCTCGGCGCTGACCACGCCTCCGTACCAGTCGAAGAAGAACTGGTCGAAGCCGACGTAGCTCTCCCCCAGGAAGCAGAGGCACGCGCGGAGCAACGAGGTGTCGCTCTCGTCGCCGCGCGACGCGACGCCGAGGCGCTCGAGGAAGCGGCGCCGGTACTCGGCGCGGAACACCTCCTCGAACGACTCCATCGCCACTTCGAGCGCCTCGGTGGTCGAGAGCGGCACCAGCGCCACCGCGAGCTGCTCGACGTTCCACGCCACCGCCGCGGGCTGGCGGCCGTAGGCGTAGAGCCCCATCGAGTCGAAGTACGCGGCGGTGAACTGCGGGTCGTAGCGCGGCAGGAACCGCCACGGGCCGTAGTCGAAGCTCTCGCCGGTGACGTTCATGTTGTCGGTGTTGAGGACGCCGTGGACGAAGCCCGCCACCATCCAGCTCGCCGCGAGGCGCGCCGAGCGCTCGCTCACCGCACGCAGGAAGCGCGACGCGAGATCGGCGCCCGGCGTGCTCGCGTGCTCCGGCACGTAGATCTCGGCCGCGAGCTCGAGCAGCTTGCGCAGCCGCTCGGGGTCGCGGTGGTAGGCGTGGCGCTGGAAGCTACCGAAGCGCACGTGGCCGTGGCTGAGCCGCACCATCACCGAGGAGCGCGTGGGGGAGGGCTCGTCGCCGCGCTCGAGCGCCTCGCCGGTCTCGAACAGGCTGAAGGTCTTCGACGTGTAGACGCCGAGCGCCTCGAGCATCTCGGTGGCGAGGATCTCGCGGACGCCGCCCTTGAGCGTGAGGCGACCGTCGCCGCCCCGCGACCACGGGGTCTGGCCGCTGCCCTTGGTGCCGAGGTCGAGGAGGCGGCCGTCCGCCGGATCGCGGAACTGCGCGAACAGGAAGCCGCGCCCATCTCCGAGCTGCGGGTTGTACACCTGGAACTGGTGGCCGTGGTAGCGCAGCGCGAGCGGCTGCGGGAGGTTCCCGGGGAGCGGTTCGAAGGCCCAGAAATGGCGTGCCCACGCGTCGGCGTCGAGGGTGCCGAGCCCGACGCGGGCGGCCCACGGCTGGTTGCGAAACCGCAACGTGCGCGCCGGGAAGCGCGCGGCCGGGACGGCATCGAAGAAGCCGTCGCCGAGGTCGGGAAAGCGCGGCTCGGGCGTGTAATCGGGTGACGGGGCCATGGCGGGCGGCCAAACGTAACCGACCGCCGTCGAAATCGGATGGAGGTGTCGCCGCGAGCCTGTGAAGGAATCGAGCAAAGTCCAAGCGCCGCGGGGGACGGAGCCCCTCGCGCTACGAAGACCATCGTAGCGACGGGGGTTCCATCCCCGTCGCCAGGCCCGCACGACGCGGCGAGCGAAGCGAGTGACTCGGGTGGGCCCCGCCCGGGGCGGCGGCGAAGGATCGCCGCCCTCCAGGGGGCGGGGGGCTGGAACAGCCCCCCGGGGAGCGAACCTCAGCCCGCGCGGTTGCGGTAAAGCCCCGGATCCGCGATCTCGGCCATCTTCTGGACGTCGAGACCGCCGCCGAGGAAACCGTTGATGCGCTCGGCGTTCGCCATCGGGTCCTTCACGACGTCGTGGTAGCCGAGGTAGAGCACGTCGATGTTGGGTTGCTTGGCGAGCCACGCCTCGACCCGCTCGAGGTCCTTGCGGAAGAACGCCGCCATCTTGTCGTCGGGGATGTTGTCCTTGGTGCCGCGGCGCTCGAGCATCTTCTTCTGCGAGGCCAGCACCTCGGCGATCTCACGACGCAGGAACACCACGTTGTAGCGGTGCTCGGGCGGCAGGTTGACCAGGAAGTTGTAGATCACCTTCACCGACTTCCCGACCGCTTCCTTGATCCACGAGTTGTCCTTGTGGAGGGTCTTGAAGCGCTGGTCCTCGTAGTAGCCCTTGGGGTTGTCGTCGTCGGCCTCGCGCTGGTTGTCCGCGATCACCTCGAGACCGCCGGCCTCCAGCATCTTCATCATCATCGAGGTGCCGGAGCGTGGAAGCCCCGAGACGACGGTGATCGTGTTCTTGTCCATGACGTGGTCTCCTCGTGGCCGGTGGCGGCGCGTGGTGCGCGCCCTGAGCCCCCCACGACACCGGCAGGCCGGTGAACCTAGTTGCGGCGCCCCTGGGTGGCAACGCTGAACGACGGGTCTCGCGGCAGACGGCGCGCTGGCCGGCGGTGCGAGCGCCGCAGGTTTGCCCGCTCGTCGCCCGGGGAGGTTGAATGCTCGTTTTCGGGACGAGAACCGTTCCGCGAGGACCACCATGTCGAGCTTCGAGCGCCTGAGCCCCCAGGACACGTCGTTCCTCTACTTCGAGTCGCCGGTCTCCCACATGCACGTCGGCTCGGTGGCGGTCTTCGAGGATCCCGGGCTCACGGCCGAGGAGATCAACGCGCACATCGACCAGCGCCTCGACCTAGTGCCGCACTTCCGCAAGAAGCTCATGTGGGTGCCTTACGGCCAGGGGCGCCCGGTGTGGGTCGACGATCCCCACTTCGACGTGCGCTTCCACGTCCGCCACACCGGCTTGCCGCGCCCCGGTGGCGAGAGCGAGCTGCTGACGCTCATGGGCCGGCTCATGAGCACGCCGCTCGACCGCAAGCGGCCGCTGTGGGAGCTGTGGATGGTCGACCTCCCGGGCGATCGGAAGGCGGTGATCCAGAAGACCCACCACTGCCTGATCGACGGTGTCTCGGGGGTCGACCTTGCGACGGTGCTCCTCGACCTCGACAAGGACGCGTCTCCGGTCGAGGGCGAGCGCTGGCGTGCCGCGCCCGCGCCGAGCAAGGGCGAACTCCTACGCGCGACGCTGGTCGAGCGCATGGTGAAGCCCGCCGAGATCGTCCGCACCGTGCGCGCGGCGACGCGCGCGCCGCGCAAGGTGCTCGAGCGCGCCACCGCGGTGGCCAAGGGGCTCGCGAGCTTCGGCGGCGCCGCGCTCGAGATCGCGCCGCGCACCTCGCTCAACCAGGCGATCGGCCCACATCGCCGCTTCCAGGTGGTGCGCACGCATCTCGAGGACCTCAAGGTCGTCAAGAACCGCTTCGGCTGCACCGTGAACGACGTGGTGCTGGCGCTCGTCGCGGCGGGCCTTCGCCACATCCTGGTCGAGCGCGGCGAGAAGGTGGATGGCCTGGTGATGCGCGCCGCGGTGCCGGTGTCGGTGCGCGACGAGTCCGAGCGCATGACCTACGGCAACCGCGTGGCGGTGATGTTCGCGCCGCTGCCGGTGGGCGAGCCCGACCTCGCCAAGCGACTCCAGACCATCCACGAGGGGATGGCGCACGTGAAGCAGTCGGGCGAGGCGGTGGGCGCCGACGCACTCATCCAGCTCAGCGACTTCGCTCCGCCCACGATCATGGCGCTCGCGGCGCGCGCCATCGAGCGCCAGTGGGTGATGAACCTGGTGGTGACGAACGTGCCCGGGCCGCAGTTCCCGCTCTACCTGCGCGGCGGCCAGATGCTCGAGGCCTTCCCGTTCGTGCCGCTGGTCGGCACCACCACGCTCGGCGTGGCGGTGCTCTCGTACAACGGCCAGATCAACTTCGGGCTAAGCGGCGACTGGGACGCCGTGCCGGACCTGGCGCGCTTCGCGCAGGGGATCGAGAGCGGGCTCGCCGAGCTGCTGGCACTCGTCGCGGCCACGCCGGTGCCCTCGCCGCACGTGGTCTCGATCGAGGTGCGCGAGCGCGCACGCCGAGGCGCCGACGCGCGGATCCGAGTGCCCGTGGCTCGGCCGGCGCGACCGTCGCGCAGCCCCGGAGCGCCGAGCGCCCCCGCCGCGCCCGCCGGTAAATCGCAAGCGAAGCGTTGCGGGGGGCGGAGCCCCCCGCACCACGAAGGCGATCGTAGCGACGGGGGGGCCATACCCCCGTCGCCAGGCACACGCGGCTTCCGCGAGTGACCCAGAGGGGAGTCACAGCCTCTCCGTCGGGCCGCGGGCTGGCCGTGATGCGCGGCGCGCCGGAGGCGCGCCCTCCAGCGATCGGACGCGGTCCCCGGGAATTCAGCCGGCCGCGCGCTTCTTGAGCAGCTTGAGCGATGGAAAGCCGAGCAGCGTGGTCTGGATCGCCCAGCCCATCACGTCGGTGCCCGGACCGAGGCGGCTCGCGAGCCGGTGCGCCGCGATCCCCTCGCCGACGTGCGCCGCCCACGCGGCCACGGCGATCACCTGGATCAGCCCCTGCGAGAGCAGCGTGGTCACGTGCTCGTGCCACCAGCCGTAGACGCCATCGCTCACGGCGAGCGCGGTCGTGAGGCCCATGCCGAGGAAGATCGAGATCCACCAGCCGATGTGAGGCCGCTCCACCATTGCCGCTTCCCTCCGGGCGGCGCACGATAGCACGCGGCTGCCCGCCCTCCCGCGCCGCCCTCGCGCTCACTCTCGCCGCCGCTGATCGGTCCTCCGGTGCAACCCTCGACAGCCCCCGCGCCGGCCGCGCACTGCGCCGCCGAGTGGCACGTCCTCGCCGATCCGGAGCACTTCTGGATGCGGTGGCGGCTCGCGTCGGCGCTAGCGCAGCTCCGCGACCTCGGCATGCCGCTCACCGCGCCGTGGCGGGTGCTCGACGTGGGCTGCGGGCGTGGCGTCCTCGACGCCCAGCTCGAGGCGGCCACGAGCTGGACGATCGACGGTGTCGACCTCGACCCCGAGGCGATCGCCGCCGCCGCGCCCGGTCGCGGCACGCACACCGTGCGCGACCTCCTCGCCGAGCCGCCGGACGCCGGCGCGGACCGCTACGACGCCGCCATCCTCTACGACGTCCTCGAGCACCTCGAGGACCCCGTCGCCCTCGCCGCCGCGACGCGGAGCAGCCTCAAGCCGGGCGGCCTCCTGCTGGTGAACGTCCCCGCGCTGCCGCGCTACACGAGCGGCTATGATCGCGCCGTGGGACACCTGCGCCGCTACGATCGCCCCGGGCTCCGCGCCGCGCTCGAGAGCGCGGGCTATCGGGTCCAGGACATGCGCTTCTGGGGCCTCGCCCTGGTGCCGGCGCTGGCGCTGCGCAAGCGCATGATCGCGCGCCTCGAGAACCGCCCGGAAGCGCACGAGGCGATCGTCGCGCGCGGTTTCGCCGAGCCCTCGCGGCTGGTCGTGGAGGCGCTCGACCTCGCGATGGCCGCCGAGCTGGCGATCTTCTCGTACCCGCCGATCGGCTCGTCGCTGCTCGCGGTCGCCCGCAATCCGTAAGCCTCGTCGATCCCGCGAGACGCGAGCCGTGGCCGCCCTCCCCTACTTCACCGCGCGCCAGAAGCTGCGCCTGGTGCGCTCGCTGGCGCGCCGCACCAGCCCCGCCTACGTGCAGTTCTACGTCACCGCGCGCTGCCACCTCGCGTGCGAGCAGTGCAACATCGTCTACGCCGACGGCGACGCGCCCGAGCTCACCCTCGACGAGATCCGCGCCGCCGCCGAGAACCTGGCCGCGATCGGCGTGTGCGTGGTGCTCCTGATCGGCGGCGAGCCGTTCGTGCGCAAGGACCTGCCGGAGATCGTCGAGGCCTTCACGCGCGTCGGCATCCACGTGCGGCTCCAGACCGCCGGGCTCGCCTCGCGCGAGGCCCTCGAGCGCTGTGTCGCCGCCGGCGCCCACGACATCAGCGTGTCGCTCGACACGCTCGATCCCGCGCTCCAGGACCGCATCAACGGCGGGTTCCCGGGCTCGTGGAGCCGCGCGATCGACGTCGCGGCGACGATCAACGACGTGTTCCCGGCCAACGGCACGGCGTTCTTCGGCACCGTGCTGATGCCGTCGAACGTGAGCCACGTGCCCGAGGTGCTCGAGTTCGCGACCCGGCTCGGCTGGTCGGTGTCGCTGGTGCCGGTGCACGTCTCCGGGCCGACGCGGCCACGCGGCTTCCGCGCCCTCGACGCGGACGGCTCGCTCGCGTTCACGCCGGAGACCCACGAGCGCGTGCGCGCCGTCGTGAAGGACCTGAAGGCGCGGCGCCGCGCCGGCCAGCACCTCTACGACTCCGACGAGTACCTCGACGACGTGGTGCGCTTCGTCACCGGCCAGCCGGTGCGCTGGCGGCGCCGAAACGGCGACGTGTGCGACGCGCCGAGCCTCTACTTCGCGATCGACCCCGCGGGGCGCGTGGCGCCGTGCTGCGATTACCGGCTGAGCGAGGCGTTCCCGGTCCACGACGAGCGCTTCCCGACGTGGTTCCGCGACGGCGTCGTCCACCGCGCCAGCAAGCCGCTCGTCGAGGCGTGCGACGGCTGCATGTACGGTAGCTACCCCGAGATCACCGTGACCTCGCGGTTCTTCGTGCCGCTCGCGCGGCGCACCCTCTTCTTCCAGTCGAAGCGGCCGGCGCTGGCCGAGCTCTCGGCGGACGAGATGCGCGCGATCGCTGCCGAGATCCGCGCCCGAGGCGCCGCGGCGGGCCGGGCGTCGTCGTGAGCAAGCCGGTCGGCTACCGCGCCCGCGCGCTCCACTACCTGGTGCTGCGCCACCTCGCCGACGTCGCCGCCGCCCGCGGTGTCGAGCCCGCGCTCCATCGCGAGGTCGCCGAGTCGCTCGAGGTGACCGCGGCCGAGGGCGGCTTCTGGCTGACCTGGAGCGCTGCGGGCGAGAGCGGCGAGCGCTGGGTGGAGCGCGGCGACTTCGCGCTCTTCCGCCCCGGCGACGGTGCCCGCGCGGCCACCTCGTACTCGTCGTCGGTCAACGAGCGCCGCGCCGAGAACCTGGCACTCGCGCTCCTGGGGCTGGCGGCGATCGAGGCCGAGCGCGAGCGCAGCCTTCCGGTGCGCGCGGTGCTGACCTCGCCCCTCGCGCTGGTGCTGCCCGCCGCCGTGATCGCCGCAGGCGGCGTCAACGGGATCGCCTTGGCCGCCGCACTGCTCGTGTGGAGCATCGTCGACGGCGTGCCGCGCGTAGGCCCGCTCCTCGCCGTGCTGCCGCTCACGACGCTCGCCTACGCCGGGCTGCCGCGCGCCGCGATCCTGGGCGGCAGCGTGTACGCGCTCTTCCAGCTCCTCGACCCTGACCCACGGCTGCGCTGGCCGCGCGTGGCCGCGCTCGCCGCCGCGGTGGGCTTCGCCGCGTGGCTCACGCCGAGCGCCGGGCTGCCTGTCGAGGGCGGCGCATGGCTGCTGCCGATCGCTCTCGGCGCGCCGGTCGCCTTCGCGCTGCGCTGGTCCCTCGGCAGCCACGCCCGCACGCTGCCGCTCGTGCTGCCCTTCGCCGCCCTCGGCCTCGCCTGGGACGGTCGCCCTCGCGAGGCGCTCGCGGTGCTCGCGGTGTCGGTGGTCTCCTCGGCCGCGCTCGCGCTGAAAGCGCCCGTCGTGCGGCTCCGTCGCGCCCGACGGCGAGCCGCTTGAAGCGGCTCACCCTCGCGGTCCTGGTGGGTGCGGGCGCGCTGCTCGTCGCCCGCGAGTTGCGCTCGAACCCGTCGCTGCCTCGAGCGCTGACGCGTGAGGTTCGGCGTCTCGTCACCGCCAAGCTGCCGCCGCTCGCCCTGGTTCCGCTCGCGGCGCTGATCGATCCGCTGTTCGTCAGGGGGCTCTTCGCCCTCGCCGGTCCGCCCTAGGGCGCCGCGCCCCGCTGGCACCTCGGCTGGCATTCCTGGGGGGCGGAGCGAGGTCCGCACCGCCCCCAGGGGCAATTTTGCCGATTTCGGCAGGTTTCGGCGGGGTTGGCGCCAGCAACATGGCGCCGAATTTCAGTGTTTTTTGATGAAAAATTTCAGTCGATTTTGAAGTTTTCGACAGTAACTTTTGAAGTGCCGGCCGCTGTGTCTGCCGGGCCTCTCCAGCCGGCCTCCGGAGCCGTCAGCCGGGGATGGCGACGAGCTCGCAGCTCGCGGGGACGGGGCCGGCGAGGGGTGCGGTGGCGTCGGCGGCGATGACGTAGAGGCGATAGCCGAGTGCGGCAAGCCGCTCGGTCACGCGCTCGACCGAGGCGCCGAAGCGGCTCCAGTGGCTGGCGCGGTGCTCGAACACGAGCACCGGGCGGTGCTTCTCGATGAGCCCGTCGAGGCTCGCGAGGATGACGGCGTCGGCGCCCTCGGCGTCGATCTTGATCAGGTCGAGGCGCTCGAGCGCCACCTCGGCGGCGAGCCCGGCGCCGCTCAGGGGTGCGCACCTCGAGCGCCCGGCTCGCGCCCTCGGCCTTCGTCAGCCCCGACAGCGCGCGCGCGAACTCGCCTTCCTTGTAGGTGTAGAAGGTGGTGGTGCCGTCGCGATCGCTGATGGCACTCTCGACCACGGTCACGTTCGTGAGGCGATTGAGGGCGACGTTGGCGCGAATCCGCGCAGCCAGCTCCGGCTGCGGCTCGCACGCGATCACGCGCCCCGAGGCACCCGCACGAAACGCCATCAAGAGCGCGTGGACACCCACGCTCGCGCCCACGTCCAGGCACACGTCGCCGGGGCGCACCAGCCGGTCGAGGATGCGCGTGACCTCGGGCTCCCACACGCCGCGGAAGAGCACCGCATATTCGATCGAGCTCGCGGTGTCGACGTGGATCAGCCCGCGGTCGTATTCGATCACCAGGCGGTGGTTCTCGCGCCGCCCGCGCCGCGGGTAGACGAGCCCGAGCCACGCCTTGCAGAGGCGGTAGCTGAGCGGCCGCTTGGCGTCGAGGTAGCGGCGCGTGAAACGTGCCAGCCGCGCCAGCCGCGCGGCGTTCACGCGTCCACCTGCAGGTTGATGCTCGCGAGCCGGTCGCGGAACGAGCCCTTGTCGATCGCCTTCTCGTAGGCCCCTTGCGGCTCGACGAGGTCCTCGCTCACCAGGTTGAAGAGGCTGTCGTCCATCGTGATCATGCCGAGGTTCTTGCCCATCGCGATCGACGACTGGATCTGCGAGGTCTTGCCCTCGCGGATCAGCGTGCCGAGGCTCGAGGTCGCGAACAGCACCTCGAGTGCCGCGATCCGCCCGCCGCCCTTTTTCTTCACGAGCTGCTGCGCGAGCACGCCGCGCAAGCACTCGGCCATCGCGCCGCGCACCGACTCCTGCTCCTCCTCGGGAAACACGTTGAGGATGCGGTCGACGGCCTTCGCGGCGCTGTTGGTGTGGAGCGTCGCGAACACCGTGAGGCCCGACTCGGCGGCGTTGATGGCGGTGCGGATGGTCTCGAGGTCGCGCAGCTCGCCCACCAGGATGATGTCGGGGTCCTCGCGCACGGCGGCCTTGAGCGCCTCCGAGAACTGGGTGGCGTGGGTGCCGATCTCGCGCTGGCTGACGATCGACTTCTTGTTCGGGTGCACGAACTCGATCGGGTCCTCGATGGTGATGATGTGGAGCGTCTGCTCCTCGTTGATGCGGTTCAAGATCGCCGAGAGCGTGGTCGACTTGCCCGAGCCGGTCGGCCCGGTCACCAAGAGCAGGCCCTGGCGCAGGTAGCAGAAGCGCTCCACCGACTTCGGCATGCCGAGCTGCTCGAGCGTCATCAGCCGTGTCGGGATGAGCCGGAACACGGCACCCATGCCGCGAAACTGCTTGAAGAGGTTGACGCGGAAGCGCGCCATCCCCGGCACCTCGTACGCGAGGTCGAGGTCGCCGCCGTCCATGAAGCGTGCCCACAGCGCGTCGTCGTTGACCACCGGCTTCACCATCTCGGCGAAGTCGACGTCCGAGAGCGTGCCGTAGCGCACCGGCTCGATGTCGCCGTGCAGCCGAAGCAGCGGCGGGCGCCCCACCGAGAGATGGAGGTCCGAGCCACCGCGGTCGTTCATGAGCTTCAGAAAGCGGTCGATCTTGTTCTGCATGCGACTCCCTGCGGTTTATTCGGTCCGCTTGCGGGCGGGGACAGGCCCCGCCCCTACGATCATCTTTGCGGGAGGGGACGAGACCCGCCCCTACGATCACCGGGGCCCCGCCCCGACGATTACGCCGCCGGGCGGGCACGGTCCCCGCCCCTACGGTTGCGTCACCCCACCACCATCTGGCCGGTGAGGAACTCGGGGGTCACCTGGGCCTCGAAGTTGGCCTTGTTCTGGGCGCGCAGGTAGGCCTGCTCGGCCGAGATCCGGCCGCCGTCGACGAGCCGCGCGAGCGCCGCGTCCACCGTGAGGTGGCCCTGCTTCTCGCCGATCTGCATCTGGCCGACGAGCTGGAAGGTCTTGTTCTCGCGGATCAGGTTGCGGACACCGAGCGTCCCCATCAGCACCTCGAAGCACGCCACGCGCTCGCCGTCGGCGCTCGGCAAGAGCGACTGACAGAGGATCACGCGCAGCGTCTCCGAGAGCATGGTGCGGATCTGCGACTGCTCGCCGGGCGGGAACGACTCGATGACGCGGTCGATGGTCTTGGGCGCCGACGTGGTGTTCATGGTGCCGATCACGAGGTGGCCCGTCTCCGAGGCCTCGATCGCGAGCCGCACCGTCTCGGGGTCGCGCATGTCGCCGACGACGATCACGTCCGGGTCCTCGCGCAACGCACCCCGCAGCGCCGCAGCGAACGAGCGCGTGTGGAGGACCGTCTGGCGCTGGTTGACGAGGCTCGCCCGCGGCGGGTGCACGAACTCGATCGGGTCCTCGAGGATCAGGATGTGGTTGCGGCGCCGCTCGTTGATGAGGTTCACGAGCGCCGCGAGCGTGGTCGACTTCCCCGAGCCCGAGGGACCCGCCACCACCACCAGCCCCTGGTTGTAGTTGACGATGTCGGCGAGGTGGCTCGGCAGGCCGATGTCGGCGATCGTCGGTACTTCCTTGGGGATCAGGCGAAACGAGCCGGCGAGCCCCTTGCGCTCGACGTAGACGTTGCAGCGATAGCGCCCGGCGCCCGTGATCGAGTGGCAGAAGTCGAGCTGGCGGTCGTTCTCGAGGCGCTCGCGCTGGGGCTGGTCGAGGATGGCGAGGATCGAGTCGCGGCTCGACTCGACGGTGTAGACGTCGCCCGGCAGCGGCTGGAGCTTGCCGTGGATGCGCATCATCGGCACCGCGCCCACCAGCACGTGGACATCGGAGGCCTCGGCCTCGCGGGCCTGGACGAGCAGCCGCTCGAGCGGCGCGAGGGCACTCGGGTCACGCGGCTTGAAGTTCGCGAGCAGCGACTCGCGCAGCTTCGGCAGCGACGCCGACTTCCCCGCCTTGATCTCGGCGAGGTGGTTGGCGGCGCGAGTCCGCACCTCTTCCGACGGGTCGCCGCCGATCACCTTCTCGTAGACGCCTGTGATGCGCGGGTCGTCGAACATCCGGAGCGCGTCGAGCACCGCGACCCGCACCTCGGGCTTGGGGCTGCCGAGCTGCTGGGCGATCGGCACCATGGCCGCCGGGTCACGCAGCACCGCGAGCGCCTCGACGCACGCCATGCCGCTCTCGGGATCCGCGAGGCCCTCGACCAGTGCCGGCACCGCGGACTTGTCGCCGAAGCGCCCGAGCCCCTCCGCGGCGAGCATGCGGATCATCCAGTCCGCGTCCTTGAGGCGCCTGGCGATCGCAGGCACCACTTCCGGCGACGTGAGCACCGCGCCCAGGGTCACCGCCATGGCGCGCACGTCGTCGTCGGGGTCCTCCATCAGGCGGACGGTCTCGGAGGCGAGCTTCTCGCCGTAGGTGCGCAGCGAGTCGAGGGTGCGGTCACGCATCCAGCCCGTGAGGTTCTTGCAGACCAGCAAGAGCGCTCGCAGGTAGCGCGCGCCGTCGGGGCGTTTCATGAGGATCGAGAGGATGCCGTTGCGCACCACCTCGGTGCCGTCGGTGAGCAGGGCGATGAGGTGGTCCTCGGCGCCCTTCTCGTGCTCCAGACGGTCGAGCGCGGCGCTGAGCACCCGCACCGCCGACTGCTGCACCGCCGCCGAGGTGTCCTTGAGGTGCTGCAAGCACACCCGGATCGCCTCTTCCGGGTCGAGATCGACGAGCATCTCGAGGACCTTCAGACGGATGCGCTCGTCACCGTCGTCGGCCATCGCGGCGACGGTGCGCTGCAGGCGGGTGTCCGATAGCAGCTCCTTCGACTCGGCGACCTTGAAGAGCGCGAGGCTGCGGATCTGCGGCTTGTCGTGGGACAGGAAGCGCACGAAGGCGGTGCCGGCGCGCGACGCTGGCAGCGTCGACAGGGCTCCCATGGCGCGCACCGCGGTGCTCGGGTTGCCCTCGGTGACCAGGCGCTGGAGCTGCGGGATGGCGACCTCGGGCTTGGCGCGCGCCACCGAGTGGAAGACCAGCGACTGGATCTTCGGGTCGAGCTTCTCGAGCGCCCGGAAGATCACCTCCGCCGCCTTCGCGTCGAGGCGCTCGCGGACCAGCTTCTCGCCGAGGGCGCGTACCGGGACGTCGCCGTGGGTGAGGAGCGCGATCATCTCCTCGGGCCTGAGCTCGCGGGTGTTTCGGTGCAGCTCCTGGAGGAGCTGGTCGCGCGACGCTTCGTCGCTCCAGTCCTTGGCGATGACGCGCTTGAACGCGTCGCCTCGGATCACTCGGGTGGTACCGCCGCCGCCAAAGATCGCCATGGGTCGCTTCGCCTCGATCTCGTCACGAATGGCCTGGCGGCTCGCGAGCCGCCAGGCTCAACTCGTCGCGCTCGTTGTCGATCCGGGCATCGAGGGGGGAGGGTCACGCTTCGCGACGTCTCACGAAGCGCGGCGACGACCGGACGCGCGATCCTAGCACGATGTTCTGGGCTCGTTTCCAGGGCCGGGAAGGCATCCGGCGAGGCCAGCGCGTTCGAGCCACCTCCCGCGCTCACGGTTACGATGAGGTGTGCCGATGTACGTGAGAGAAAGCGCGCCATGAGCGCCATCGCCGTCATCTCGGACCTGCACCTCGGACGCCGTGGTCCGGCGGACTCGTTTCGCCACGACGACGCCGACTTCCTGCGCTTCCTCGACTTCCTCGAGGGGAACTTCGCGTCGGTCGTGCTGCTCGGTGACGTCTGGGAGACGCTGCGTTGCCGGCGGCCGCGCGCCCAGGCGGCCGAGCTCGGTGTGGTGCGCTCGGTCCATCCCGAGATCGCCGCGCGTTTCCGGCAGCCGCCCTACCACTACATCCACGGCAACCACGACCTGGTGAGCGCGGTGGTCGATCGAGCGCCGGATTACTGGGCGACCACGGTCGGTAAGACCCACCTCTACTTCACGCACGGTCACGCCTACGACTGGCACTGGCAGCGCGCGCGCTGGCTCGGCGAGCTCGGCTCGTGGGCCGGCGGCTGGCTGCTCCGCATGCGGATGCGCGCGGTGTTCAAGACCTTCGACAAGATCGACAACCGCGTGCGGGGCGCGCGCAGCGAGCCCGAGCGGTGCGCCTTCCAGCGCTGGGCCGTGGGCGTCGCGCGAAGCCGCGAGGCGGACGTGATCGTGACCGGCCACACCCACATCGGGGTACGCGCCGAGCACGGGGACAAGCTCTTCCTGAACAGCGGAAGCTGCTCGCAGGGCGAGTTCCAGTACCTCGCTCTCGAACCCTCGCAGGGGACGTTCGCCCTCCACACGACCTGGTAGCGTCGCCAAGGATCCGCGCGGACGCGCTGGAGGGCACGGGGCCTTCGGCCCCTGGTCCCTCGCCGCCGCCCGTGGGTTCGGATCGGGCGACCGAACGGCGGCCACGTGGGTGCGTACGGGTGGACCGTGAGGCCGCCCGGGGAGCACGTTCACGCGGCGACCGCGCGTCCGTCTCGCGCGCGAGGCGACGGGCTGTGACGCGCTCGGGGCCTTACTCGACGTAGCCGAGCGCCTCGAGCCGCTCGCGCGCCTCGGGGCTCAGGCCTTGCTGGTGCTTCGGGTCGGCCGGATCGTCCACCTTCCCTGCGACGTCCTTCTGGAACGCGAGGAACGCGTCGCGCAGCTTCGCGAACACCTCGGGCTGCTCGGCCTGGACGTCCTTCTTCTCGCCCGGGTCAGTGCGCAGATCGAAGAGCGCGAACCCGCGGCGGAGGCTCGCCGGGAACGGGATGTCGGGCGGGAAGTCGATCCAGATCAGCTTGTGGCTGAGCGTCCGCACCGCCGCGCAGTGGTTGCCCTCGGCGATCGCGATCTCGGGCACCCTGCTCGCCGCGCCGAACACGTCGACACCCTGGAACGCCGGGTGCTCGGCCGCGCCGGCGCGCGCCACCAGCGTGGGCAACACGTCGACGTTCCGCGCCTGGAGCTTGGGCGCCGGCCCCCACCGCCTCGAGCCGTCGTAGAGCACCACGAAGCCGCGCGCGACCTCGTCGAACGGGTTCCAGCCGTGGCTCGCCGAGTAACGATCGAGGAGCTCGAGCCCGTGGTCGGTGGTGACGCCGATCACCGTGCGCTCGAGCGCCTTGGTCTCGCGCAGCTTGTCGACGATCGCGCCGAGCGCCGTGTCGCCCGCGAGGATCGCACCGTCGTACTTGGCGATCAGGTTGGTGAGGCGCTCGGGGGTGATCTTCGCGACCTTCGCCAGCGGCGGCATCTCGACGCACGAGAAGATCCGCTTGCCACCCTCCTTGCCCGCCAGCCACGGCGACGGATCGAGCCACGGCGGGTGCGGCTCGAGGATGTGCACATAGACGAAGCGCGCGCGGCGCCCGGCGGGCAGCGGCTCGGCGAGATAGGCGAGCACCTGGTCGCGGACCTCCGCCGCGCCCACGAAGTGCTCGCCGGTCTTGGCGAAGTCCTCGTAGCGGTCGAAGCCCTGGTCGTAGCCGAGCTCGGCCGAGAGGTGGGGTGTCGCGACGAAGCCCGCGGTGGCGTAGCCCTGCTCGCGGAGCGCCTCGGCGACGGTGGTGATCGCGGGTGGCAGGTGCTCGTTCTTCTCGAGGATCCGGTGGGAGCGGTACTCGAGCGCGGTCAGCAGCGACGTCAGCGAGGTCTTGGTCGAGAGCCCCGCCGGTACCACGTCACGGAGCGCGGTACCGTGGCTCGCGAGCCACGCGAGGGTGGGCGTGGTGGGACGCGCGTAGCCGAACGCCGAGATGTGGTCCTGGCGAAGCGCGTCGAAGCTGACGAGGAGGATGTCCCTGGGTGGGGACGCGGCGGGCGCGGCGTCGGCGGCTCGCGTGACCCGCGCGCCGAGCGGGATCCCGAGCAACGACAGCGCCACGAGCGAGTGGAGAG
This sequence comes from Deltaproteobacteria bacterium, assembly GCA_016713535.1. GTDB lineage: Bacteria > JADJOY01 > JADJOY01 > JADJOY01 > JADJOY01 > JADJOY01. The sequence continues at coordinate 61,265 of JADJOY010000001.1, read as the reverse complement.
CGATGCGACGGCGGCTGATCATGACGGACGTCTCGGCGGACGGAAGGGTCGCGGGGTGACGCGAGCGGCGAGCGCGCGGCTAACATGTCGCGCCCCGCGGCGCGCTCCAACCCGAGCCCGCGCCGCGCGGTTGGAGACACGACATGACCGTTCCGACGCATCTCTCCGCCCCCCGCCCGCGCGCCCTCGCCGCTGCGCTGCTCGTCCTCCTCGCGACCGCCTGCAGGTCGGGCGACGGCAAGCCCAGCGCCGCCGCGCCCGCGCCCGCGGGGCTGGCCGAGCTGTGCCGGGTCAACGCGGGCGAACCGCGCATCGAGCAGGTGACACCGCGGGTGTGGGTGGCGCTCGGCCAGGATCTCGCGAACACGATCCTGGTGCGCACCGACGACGGCAACGTGGTGATCGACACCTCGATGTCGCCGGATCGCGCGCGGCCGATCCGCGCGGCGCTGCTCGAGCGCTCGCCCGGCCCGCTACGCGCGGTGATCTTCACCCACAGCCACATCGACCACGTGGGGGGCGCCTCGGTGTGGGTCGAGCCGGGCACCGAGCTGTGGGCCACGAAGGCCTTCACCCAGCACCTCGTCGAGCAGTACGGCGTGTTCCAGGCGGCGCAGCGCGCCCGCGGCTGGCGGCAGTTCGGGCGCCACGTCGACGAGAGTGACCTGCCCTGTTCGTCGCTGGGCCGCCGCCCCGACCTCCAGGCCGCGCTGACCTCGGGGCTCCGCATGCCGACGCGCACCTTCGGCGGCGCCGCGAGCTTCGAGGTCGGCGGGGGGCGCTTCGAGCTCACCGAGGCCCACGGCGAGACCGACGACCAGCTCTTCGTGTGGATCCCCGCCGAGAAGACGCTGCTGCCCGGCGACAACGTCTACCGCGCCTTCCCCAACCTCTACACGATCCGCGGCACCCGCCCGCGACCGGTCGACGAGTGGATCGCGAGCCTCGACGCGATGCGCCGCCTCGCACCCGAGCACCTCGTGCCGTCGCACACGGCCCCTCTCCACGGCCGCGACGAGATCGAGACCACGCTCACGACCTACCGCGACGGCATCCAGTGGGTGCGCGACGCGGTGGTGCGCGGTGCCAACCGTGGGACGCCGATCGACGAGCTCGCGGGCTCGATCGAGCTCCCCGGGCACCTGCGCGCGAGCCCGTTCCTCGCCGAGACCTACGGCCAGATCGACTGGTCGGCGCGCGCCATCTACACCAACGCGCTCGGCTGGTTCGACGGCTCGCCCGAGGCGCTCTACCCAACCCCCGCGGCCGAGGTCGCGCGCCGCGAGATCGCGATGATGGGCGGCGCGGACGCGGTGCTCGGCGCGGCGCGGAAGGCACTCGACGCGCACGATCCGCGCTGGGCCACACACCTGCTCGCCAAGCTGCGCGCCGCCGGCGCCGGCGATCGCGCGACGCTCGACGAGAGCTTTGCCCGGGCGCTACGCGACACCGCCACCGGGGTCTCGAACACCAACGGCCGCGCGTATCTGCTCGAGAGCGCCCACGAGGCCGAGCACGGGCTCGCGGCGGCCGCGGACTCGAGCCCCGACGACGAAGCGCTCGCGCCGATCCCGCTCGATCTCTTCTTCCGCACCATGGCGACGCGGCTCGAGCCCGCCGGGGCCGTCGAGGTCCACGAGGCCGCGGCGTGGCGGTTCTCGGACACCGGCGAGCGCTTCGTCGTCACCGTCCGCCACGGCGTCGCGGAGGTCGTCGCGGGTGAGCCCCTGCCCGGTACCCCCGCGCCCATCGCCACGCTCACCACCGACTCGCTCACCTGGAAGAAGCTCGCGCTCAAGCTCGAGAACCCGGCCGCCGCACTCGCGAGCGGCAAGCTCTCGGTGGACGGAAGCTGGCTCGACTTCCTCGGCTTCGTGCGGCGGTTCCAGCGGTGAGGCTGGGGCGCCCGACCGAGCGGGCGCCCTCCCCCCGGTCGTCGCGATCCGATCGCCGCGTCACCCGCCGAGGTCGGCGGCCGCGGAGGCGCGGATGCGCTCGATCGCTTGCGCGGCCTCCTGGCGGACCCACGCGGTCTCGTCGAGGAGCGCGCGGTCGAGGGCCGGGATCGCCGCTGCCGCGGCGGCGCCCAGCGCGCCCAGCGCTTGCGCCGCCACCTGACGCACTTCGGTCTCGCGGTCGGCGAGCACTCCAATGAGGGCGGGCACCGCGTCCTGGGCCGCGACACCGACGTCGCCGAGGGCCTGCGCCGCCGCCACCCGCACCTCGGTGCCCTCGTCCGCGAGCAGGCTCACGAGCGCGGGCACCGCGGTCGCCGCGCCGGCGCGCAGCGCCCCCACTGCTTGCGCCGCGCGGCGCCGCACGTGGGCGTCCACGTCCGTGAGCGTCGTGACGAGCGCGGAGAGCGCCTCCTGCGCCTCGGGGCCGAGCTGGCCGAGCGCCTGCGCCGCCCAGTAGCGCACGTCGCTCGCGCGGTCGCCGAGGGCGGCGATGAGCGCGGGCACCGCCTCGGCGGGATCGGGATGGATCGTGCCGAGCGCCCACGCCGCCGACTTGCGCACGCTCCACTCGCGGTCGCGCAGCGCCTCGATGAGCGCGGGCACCGCGTCCTTGGCCTCGCGGCCGATCTCGGCGAGCGCCCACGCGGCGCTGCGCCGCACGCTCCACAGCGGGTCCTCGAGCGCCTCGATGAGCGCGGGCACCGCGCCCTTCGCCACCGGGCCGATGTCGCCGAGAGCACGGGCCGCGGCCTGCCGGATCTCGCCGGTCTCGGCGTGGAGCGCCTCGATCAGCGGCAGGATCGCGTTGCGCGCGGCGGGCCCGATCGAGCCGAGAGCCATCCCCGCGCGGCTGCGCGCCGCGACGTCCGAGTCGTTGAGCGCCGCGTCGATGAGCGCCGGCACCGCCGCCTTGGCGGCGGGGCCGAGCTCGGCGAGCGCCTGCGCCGCCGCCTGACGCACCTCGGCCGAGTCGTCCTTGAGCGCGCCGCCGAGGCCGATCACCGCGTCCGGCCCGATCGTGACGAGCGCTTCGGCCGCGCGCCGCCGCACGTGGTGATCCACGTCCTTGAGCGCGTCGATCAGCCACGGCACCGCCGCGCGTGCGTGCGGTCCGAGGTCACCGAGCGCCTGCGCCGCCCAGTAGCGCACGTCTGCGACCTCGTCGCGCAGCCGCTCGCCGAGCGCCGGCACCAGCGTCTTGGACTCGCCGCGCACCCGGCCGAGCGCCCACGCGGCCGACTTGCGCACGCCCCACTCGGGGTCGCGCAGCGCCTCGAGAAGCGCCGCGACCACGCCGTCGCTCTCGAGCCCGATCTCGGCGAGCGCCCACGCGGCGCTTCGCCGCACTCGCCAGCTCTCGTCCTCGAGCGCGCGCACCAGCGCGGGGAGCGAGGCTTCGGCCTGCGCGCCGATCTCGCCGAGCACCTGCGCCGCTCCCTGACGCACGTCGGTGGCGGAGTCCGCGAGCGCCTCGATGAGCGCCGGGACCGCGCTGCGTACTCCCGGCCCGATGGCGGCGAGCGCGAGCGCGGCGCGACTGCGCGCACCACCGTCGTTGTCCTTGATGCTCATCTCCACGAGCGCGGGCACCGCGCCCTTGGCGTTGGGACCGATCGCCTCGAGCGCGGACGCGGCCGCGCGCCGCACCGCCGCGTCGTCGTCCTTGAGCGCCGCGACCAGCGAGGCGATGGCGCCGCGTGCTCCCGCGCCGAGCTCGGCGAGCGCGTTCGCCGCAGCGATGCGGACACCCGCGTTCCGGTCGACGAGGCAAAGCGCCAGACCGGGTGCCGCGCGCACTCCCAGCTCGGTCAGCCGCGACTGCGCGGCGGCGCGCTCGACGTCGTCACCGCTGGCGAGGGTGAGGAGCAGCTCGCACGGGTCGATCGCCTCGTCGGCCGCCGACGGGTGCGCGTCGGGCGGCGGCCCCTCGACCCGCGCGAGGAGGGTCTCGTAGCGCCGCTCGAGGTCGGCGAACCGCGCCTCGAGCCTGAGCAGCAGCGCCTGCATGTCGGCGGTCGAATCACTCACGGCCACGGCCTCCCGGATGCTCGCGGAATGGGACCGGCGCGGCCCGTGGCGGCGTCGCGCGGAGGCCGCATCATGCCACGGAAACATGGCGTCCGGTCTCGCGAATCGTGTCCGCGACGATGGTGCGTACGGCCGCGTCGTCGACCTCGCGGCTGCGGTCGGCGATCAGCTGGAAGCGCTCGAACGCGACCTCCCAGTCGGGGTCGGCCATCGTCAGGCCGAGCTGCTCGGCGCGGGCCCGGAACCCGGCGCGTCCGGAGAGCTTGCCCAGCACGATCTCCGTGCCGCGGACATTGCCGACCTCGGCGGGGTCCAGGATCTCGAAGGTCTCGCGGAACTTGACCACTCCGTCCTGGTGGATCCCCGAGGCGTGACGGAACGCGTTGCGGCCGACCACGGCCTTGTTCGCGGCCACGTGCAGGCCACTCTTCGCCGCGACCTTGTGCGAGATCGGCTGGATGCCGGTGGTGTCGACGCCGGTGTGCACGCCCAGCACGTCGCGGTGGACGTGGATCGCCATCACGATCTCCTCGAGCGGCGTGTTCCCGGCGCGCTCACCGATGCCGTTCACCGTGGCCTCGATCTGGCGCACACCGGCGCCCACCGCGGCCAGCGCGTTGGCGGTCGCCAGTCCCAGGTCGTCGTGACCGTGGAACGAGATCACGGCGGCCTCGATCTCCGGCACGCGGTGGCGCAGCTCGGCGATCCGCGCGCTCAGCACGCCGGGCATCACCCAGCCGACGGTGTCGGGAATGTTGATGGTCGTGGCGCCCGCGCGCAGCGCCGTGCGCACCACCTCGGACACGAAGCCGATGTCCGCGCGGGTGGCGTCCATGGGGCTGAACTCGACGTCGTCGGTGAACTGGCGAGCGCGCCGCACCATGGCGTCGGTCATGCGCACCACCTGCTCGCGGTCCTTGCGCAGCTGGTGGCGGAGCTGGACCTCGCTCGCCGACAGGAAGACGTGGATGCGCGGCGCCTCGGCGTGCCGCAGCGCCGCGCCGGCAGCGTCGACGTCGCTCGCCACCGCGCGGGCCAGCGCCGCGACGCGGATGCCGCGGGCCTCGCGGGCGATCGCCGCCACCGCGTCCTGCTCGACCGGTGAGGCGGCCGGGAAGCCGACCTCGATGACGTCGACCTTCATCGCCGCCAGGTCGCGGGCGATCTCGATCTTGTCGTCGAGCGTGAACGACACCCCGGCGGACTGCTCGCCGTCACGCAGGGTGGTATCGAAGATGAAGACCTGATCCGACTTGGACATCGCACGGCTCCTTCCGCCGAGAGGCTCGGGCGGTGGGCGGTGCGATCGGGGAGCCCCATGCTCCAGGAGCGCAAAACCCTCTCCGGCCGGCTTCGGCGGGAGAGGGTTGGCTGAGTGGGGTTCGTCGCGGCTGGTCTAGCGCGGCCTCGCTCAGGCGGTCCCTTCCCCCGCCTCGGTAAGGAGGAGAGAGAGGGCGCGAAGCTGGGTGGCCGCGAAGGAACGCATGACGAGCCTCAGAGTATGGATCGACCTACGGGACGTCAAGTGAGTCGAGCGAGTGGACGGCGCCCGCTTCATCGGGGGCCGACAGTCACCCGCCGCGCAGGCGGTCGAGGGCCTCGGCGGCTTGCTGGCGAACCCAGGGCGTCTCGTCCTTGAGAGACTCTTCGAGGGCCTCGATCGCGTGGGCGCTGCCGCGTCCGACCGCGCCGAGCGCTTGCGCGGCGACCTGCCGCACATCCGGCGCCGGATCCTTGAGCGCACCGACCAGCGCGTCCGCCACCGATTCGCCGCCGCCCACGCCCAGCTCGCCGAGCACCTGCGCCGCTGCCTGGCGCACCTCGGTGGCCTCGTCCCCGAGCGCGCCGACCAGCGCCGGCAAGGCGCTCTTCGAGGCCGCGCCGATCGAGCCGAGCGCCTGCGCCGCGCGCCGCCGCACGTTCGAGTCCTCGTCCGTGAGCGACTGGGTGAGCCGCCCCACAGCGTCGGCCGCGGCCGGCCCCATCTCGCCGAGCGCCTGCGCCGCCCAGTAGCGCACGTCGCCGACAGCGTCACCCAGCGCCTGTACCAGCGCCGGCACGCAGCGCGCGGGGTCGGGGCGGATGTTGCCGATCGCCCACGCCGCCGACTTGCGAACACCCCACTCCTTGTCCGAGAGCGCGTGCAGGAGCGCCGGCACCGCCTCGTCGGCCTCCTTGCCGATCTCGGCGAGGGCCCACGCGGCGCTGCGCCGCACTCGCCACTGCTCGTCGCGCAGCGCCGTCACGAGCGCCTGCACCGCCGAGCGCGCGTCCTGACCGAGCTCGCCCAGGAGCTGCGCCGCCGACTGGCGGACGTCGGCGACCTCGTCGAAGAGCGCCTCGATCAGCGCCGGCACCGCGATCCGCGCCGCCGGTCCGATCGCACCGAGGGCGAGCGCGGCACGGCCGCGCACCGCCACGTCGGGATCCTTGATGCTGGCCTCGATCAGGGCGGGGGCGGCGGCCTTGGCCGCAGGCCCGATCGCGCCCAGGACCTGCGCCACCGCCTGCCGCACGCTCGCCGACTCGTCCTTGAGCACGGTCACCAGCGCGTTCACCGCGCCGCGGGCCTCGGGGCCGATCGCGCCGAGCCCGAGCGCCGCGCGCCGCCTCAGTGCCGAGTCCGGGTTGCGCAGCATCCCGGTCAGCGCCGGGATCGCCTCGGTGCCGAGCCGCGCCAAGGCCTCGGTGGCGTTCAGGACCGAGTCGGCATCCCCCGAGTCGAGCATCTCGATGAGCGTCAGGACCGCGCCGCCCTCCTCGGTCTCGGTCTTGTCGAGGGTGGTGACCCGCGCCTCGAGGGCCTGCACCCGGCGCTCGATCGCCTCCAGCCGAGCGTCGATCCTGGACAGCAGCGCGTGCACGTCGGCGGCCTGGCTCACGAGCGAATCCTCCACGGGGAACGAGCGCAAAAACCCGAACGGCGTCGGGATGGTAGCTCCGAGATCGGTGTTCCGCCAGGCCGCGCGCCGCGGTCACGCGTACGGTTCGCGGGCCGCCCGCGCGGCGCGACCTCGGGCGCCACTCGCGACGCTTTGGGCCACACTCGCGACGTCGTCCCGCGTTCCCTTCCGTCCCTCATCCTCGAGGCCGAGCATGGACTTCTTCGACAACTTCCTCGACGACACCCACCGCGCGCTCCGCGACACCTGCCGCCGCTTCGCCGAGAAGGAGATCGCGCCCCACGCCGAGGAGTGGGAGGAGGCGTGCTCCTTCCCGCGCGCGCTCTACCGCAAGGCCGCCGAGGCCGGCGTGCTCGGCATCGGCTTCCCCGAGGAGCTCGGCGGCGGCGGAGGTGGCGCGCTGCACGCCGTGATGGCCTGCGAGGGCATGATGTACGGCCGCTCCACCGGAGTGGTCGTGGGACTCGGCTCGCTCGGCATCGGGCTGCCCGCGATCATCCAGTCGGAGAACCCGGACCTCCACGAGCGCTTCGCGCGCCCGGTGCTCGCCGGCGAGAAGATCGCCTCGCTCGCCATCACCGAGCCAGGCACCGGGAGCGACGTCGCCGGCCTCACCACCCGCGCCGTGCGCGACGGCGACCACTACGTCGTCAACGGCTCGAAGCTCTTCATCACCTCGGGCGTGCGCGCCGACGTCCTGACCACCCTGGTGCGCACCGGCGAGGACGTCCACGGTGGCCTCACCTTCCTCGTGATCGAGAAGGACATGCCCGGAGTGCGCGTCTCGCGCGCGCTCAAGAAGACGGGCTGGTGGGCGAGCGACACCGCCGAGCTCTCGTTCGAGGACGTCCGCGTGCCGATCGCCAACCGCTGCGGCGAGGAAGGGAGCGGCTTCGTCACCTTGATGCGGAACTTCCAGACCGAGCGGCTCGGGCTCGCCGCCTACGGCTCGGCGACCGCCGAGATCGCGTTCGAAGAGGCGCGCCGCTACGTCAAGGAGCGGCGCGCCTTCGGGAAGCCCATCTCGGCCTTCCAGGTCACCCGCCACAAGCTCGCCGACATGGCCACGCGCGTGCTCGCGGCGAAGACCCTCACGTACCAGATCGCGCACCGCATGGACCAGGGCGACTACATCCCCACCGAGGTCTCGATGGCGAAGAACGTCGCCGCCGAGACCGCCGTCAGCGTGACCTACGACGCCGTCCAGCTCTTCGGCGGCATGGGCTACATGCGCGAGACCTGGGTGGAGCGGCTGAGCCGCGACGCGCGCCTGATCCCGATCGGCGGCGGCACGCAGGAGATCATGAAGGAGATCATCGCCAAGTCGATGGGCCTGTGACGGCCTCGCCTCCGTGCGTCGCCTCGGCCCGCGACGCTGCGACCACGTGATCGATCGCCTCGATCAGCACGTCCACCTCGACCGGCTTGACGAAGAACAGGCCCGGCGGTGCCTCGGCCGTCGAGAAGTCGCCGGTCGGCACCAGCGCGCTCAGGAACAGCACCGGCACCCGTGACAGCTCGGCGCGCTGGCGGAACTCCGCGGCGACCTGAGTGCCGTCCATCTCGGGCATGAGCACGTCGAGCACGACCAGCTCCGGCTGGAACGCGAGCGCGGTGTCGACGGCGCGCCTGGCGTGGTTCTCCTCGCGCACCTCGAAGCGCCCGGTGCGCTCGAGGTTCCTGCGCAACATGCGCGTCATGGCCGCCTCGTCGTCGATCACCAGGATCCGCGTCCGCTCCATCGTCGTTCACTCCGCCGCCGGATAGGCGACCGTCACGCGTGCTCCGCCGCCGCGGCCCTTCGTCACCCGGAGCCAGCCGCCGTGGTCCTCGACGAGCTGCCGCGACACCGTGAAGCCCGGGTTCCGTGCGAGGGGGTGCCAGGGACCGTGGCCCGGCGCGGGATGGGGCACGCCCCGCGGCACCCTCACCGGGACGCTCTCGACCTCGCACACCACCCAGGCGCGTCGCGGGGCGCCGTCGCCAGGGGCGCCAGGGTCGAGGGCGCCGAGCGCAAAGGTGTGGATCCGGATCGACTCGGCGCCGGGCGGCGCATCGAGGAGGTCGAGCAGCACGTTGACCAGCACGTGGGTGGTGCCCACCTCGTCGACCTCCACCTCGGGAAGGTCCGCGCCGAGGTCCACGACGATGTCGACACCGCCGCAGCACTTCTGCATCCGAACCAGCGCCAGCGCCCGGTGCAGCGGCTCGACGAGGGCGCGCCGGCACGTCACGGCGTCGCGCGGCGTCGCGAGATCGAGCAGCCCCGCCACGGCGGCGCCGGCCCGCGCGACCGCGTCGGACATGTCGGCCAGGACCTCGGCCAGCTCCGGATCGTCGGCGGCGGGGTGCTTGCGCAGGAAGGCGACCCCGAGCGCCACCACCCCGAGGGGGTTGCGCACCTCGTGGACCACGCCCGCCGCGAGGCGGCCGAGTGTCCCGGAGCGCGCGGCCTCGACGAGCTCCCCGCCCGCCCGCACCCGACCCGGCGGCGGCCGCGAGGCACCGCCCCGGGTCGACGCGAGATCGATCGGGAGATCCGCTGCGGCCAACTGCCACCCACCCCACGAGCCCGCTCGACGAGCGGACACGCGTCCGCACTAACCCGCACGCGCAAGCATCTTAGGTGCCCGTCCGACGAGGGCGCAAGCGGCGGGTGCGGCGCCGGCGCTCAGCCGATCTCGTCGAAGGGCCGAACCCGGAACCGCAGCCCCAGGTCGTCGGCGATGCGCTTGCAAGCCTCGACATCCACGCCGTCGAGAGGCGCCACCACGGAAACCTGCGCGTCGAGCCGGTGGGCCTTCACCGAGCGCAGGAACTCGAGCAGCTTGGGGTAGGCCGCCTCGCCGTGCTTGGAGGGACAAACCCGCGCATACGTGGGGGCATCCTGGGCATTCAGGCTGACGCTCATGGTGTCCACGACGCCCACCAGCTCGGGCACGATGTCGCGCCCGTGCACGAGGTTGCCGAGTCCATCGGTGTTGAGGCGCACCCGCTTGCCCATGGCGTGGACGCGGGCGGCGACCTCTTTCACCACGTCGAGCCTGAGCGTCGGCTCGCCGTAGCCGCAGAACACCACCTCGTCGAGCCCGGTGGGGTCGCCGATCGCGTCCAGGATCCGCTCGACGCTCGGCTCGCCGCCGCGCAGCCGCAGATCGTGCCCCTTCACGGTGAAGTCCTTGAACTTGCCGCAGAAGACGCACGCGATCGTGCAGCGGTTGGTGATGTTGAGGTAGAGCGAGTTGCGGATCCGGTACGCGATCTCGAAGGAACCGTCGAGGTCGAGCCCGAAGAACCGCCGCGCATTGGTGGTGGTGATGCGCGCCACGTCGGCGACCGTGAGCCCGAAGAGCGTCGCGAGCGTCTCCGCGACCCGCACCACGTACGCCGGCTCGTTGGGCCCCTTTCCACGATGTGGAACCGGCGCCAGGTAGGGCGCGTCGGTCTCGATCATCAGGCGATCGATCGGCAGGCTCTTCGCGGTAGCGCGCAGCTCGTCGGCGTTGCGGAACGTCAGGATGCCGGTGAACGACACCAGCCAGCCGAGCTCCATGAGCTTGCGCGCCGTGGCGGCGTCGCCGGTGTAGCAATGGACCACCCCGCGAACACCCCGCGCCGCGAACCTGGCCGCGATCTCGACGAGGTCGTCGAGCGAGTCGCGGGCGTGGACCACCGCGGGCTTGCCGACCTCGAGCGCCAGCTCGAGGTGGCGCTCGAACCATGCGACCTGCTGCTCGCGGGGGGAAAGCTTGTAGAAGTAGTCGAGCCCGGTCTCGCCGACCGCCACCACCTCGGGCAGCCGCGCGAGCTCCGCGATGCGCGCGAAGCCCGCCTCGTCGAGGTCCTTCACGTCGTGGGGATGGCAGCCCACGGTGGCGTAGACGTCGCCGTGCTCGCGCGCGAGGCGCACCGGGTTCTCCCACGAGCCGAGCCCCGCCGCCACCGCGACGAACGCGCACACCCCCGCCCGACGCCCGCGCTCGAGCACCGCGGGCACGTCGTCCCTGAGGCCCTCGAGGTCGGGGTGGAAGTGGGAGTCGACGAAGCGCGGCAGCGCGTCCCACTCGCGCGAGGCGCGCGCGGCGGTCGTGACGGCTGGAGAGGTGGCGCTCGGAGAGGTCATCGCGAGAGTCCAGGAGAGGCGCAGCGGCCCGGAAACGGGGCGCCGCGAAGGAGCGCGCAAGATAACCGAACCGCGCTGGCGGCTTCGCGCCCGCGGTGCGACCCTGGGTGGATGCGCTTGGGCGAGCTCGTGGAGACCTCGAGACAGGTCGGCGCGACGCGCAAGCGCCTCGAGAAGCTCGCCCTGCTCGCCGAGCTGATCCGGCGCCTCGCGCGCGAGGAGGTACGGCTCGGCGTCGCGTATCTGGCGGGCGAGCTCGGCCGCGCTCCGGTCGGCGCCGGCCCGGCGCTGGTGCGCGCCGTCCTCGGCACCGCCGCCGCCCCCGACGCGGCGCTGACGCTCGTGGAGGTCGACCGCGCGCTCGCGGCCGTGGCCCGTGCGAGCGGCAGCGGCTCGTCGGCGCAGCGCCGACGCGCGCTCGAGGAGCTGTTCGCGCGCGCGACAGCGCCCGAGCAGTCCTTCCTGGCGAGGCTGATCGTCGGCGAGCTGCGCCAAGGGGCGCTCGAGGGTCTGCTGGTCCAGGCGGTCGCCAGGGCGGCGACGCTCGACGAGCCCACCGTGCGGCGCGCGTGGATGGTGTCCGGCGATCTCCCCGGCGTGGCCGAGCTCGCGCTCCGCGGCGGACGCGAGGCGCTCGCGGGCTTGCGCCTTCGCCCCGGCGTCGCGGTGAAGCCGATGCTGGCGCAGGACGCCGGCTCGCTGGGCGAGGTGCTCACCGACCTCGGCGAGGCGGCCTTCGAGTGGAAGCTCGACGGCGCGCGGGTACAGGTCCACAAGGACGGCGACGAGGTGCGCGTCTTCACCCGCCAGCTCAACGACGTCACCGCGGCCGTGCCGGAGATCGTCGCGGTGACCCGCGCGTTGCCCGCCCGCACCGTGATCCTCGACGGCGAGACGATCGCCCTCGAGCCCGACGGCGGGCCGCACCCGTTCCAGGTCACCATGCGGCGCTTCGGCCGCAAGCTCGACGTCGAGGCGCTCCGCGCGGAGCTGCCGCTCACGACGTACTTCTTCGACGTGCTCCACCTCGACGACGCCGATCTCCTGGATCGACCGGCGGCGGCGCGCTTCCACGCGCTCGCGGAGGCCCTCCCGCCGGCGCTCGTGATCCCGCGGGTCGTGACCGGCAACGAACCCGCTGCGCAGGCCTTCCTCGAATCCGCTCTCGACCGCGGGCACGAAGGCGTCGTCGCGAAGACCCTCGCCGCGACCTACGAGGCCGGGCGCCGCGGCGGGAGCTGGCGCAAGCTCAAGCCCGTCCACACCCTCGACCTCGTCGTCCTCGCCGCCGAGTGGGGCAGCGGGCGGCGCCAGGGCTGGCTCAGCAACCTCCACCTCGGCGCTCGCGATCCCGCGAACGGCGGGTTCGTGATGCTCGGCAAGACCTTCAAGGGCCTCACCGACGAGCGGCTCGCGTGGCAGACCGAGAAGCTCCTCGCCCTCGAGCTCGGCCGCGACGAATGGACGGTCCACGTGCGCCCCGAGCTGGTGGTCGAGATCGCCTTCGGCGACGTCCAGAGCAGCGCGCGCTATCCGGGCGGCGTTGCGCTGCGCTTCGCGCGTGTCAAGCGCTACCGCGCCGACAAGAGCCCGGCCGACGCCGACACCATCGACGCCGTGCGCGCGATCCACGCGCGCGGCACGGCAGAGGCGAGGTGAGCGCCCGCTAGCGCGCCACGCCGAACCAGGCGCGGAGCTCGCGCCGCAGCCGGCGGTTGCGGAAGAACTGGGCGGGCGTGCGAAGCCGATCGCGGCGCACGAGCCGGATCTTGCGACGCGCGGCGAGCGGCACGGCGAGCCCGATCTCGATCTCCGGGCTCCACGCTCCGAACAAGCCGTTGAGCGTCCACGCGTCACCGAGGCTCGCCAGGTCCTTACGGTGGACGCGGAACGCGACCCGATCGCCCTCGTAGGCGAGGAAGTCGCCCTCGGTCCACACGAAGCCGACGTCGTCGGCCTTGTCCCGGAGCTCGTCGCGGCTGCCAGGAAGGCGTGGCTCGAAGGAGAACTCGACCGGCGTGCACGGGTGCTTCGGAGGCTCGAGTGGAGGAAAGCCCGACCACCGCACCGGCGCGAAGAGGATGACCCCGATCGAGACCGCGATCGGCCACACCAGCACCACCAACAACAAGTTGTCGCCGTCCGGCCTCATCAGGCTCGCCGTACCGAGCACGATGATCGGCACGCTCCACAGCAGCGAGCTCGCGAGCGACGGGAATCGGTTGGCGGAGATCCACTCGCCCGTGAAGTTGCGCCGGGCTCCGATGGTGAGCGCCGAACCGCTCTCGGAGCCGAACTCGCCGCGGCTCGGGAGCACGCCTGGACGCGCGGGCTCGCTGAGCGCCGCCTCGGGTACGCGGTACGGGTTCTCCCCCATGCGCCCCGTCTAGCACGGCTGCGCGGGGAGTGTCGTCGCGACGGGACGGCGGCGGGATCCCCGCGTGGCGCTCGGGCTCGGCTCGCCGAAGGGCAGCTCGGCCGGCTCGTCGCGGCGGCGGCGGAAGCGGGTCGTCACCCAGCTCGACGCGCGGTCCATGTGGAGGAACACCACCGGCGTCGGGGCGCAGCGAGAGCCCGCCGTCACGTCGCCAGCGAGAGAACGGCGGCCCCGCCGGAGCGGAGGCCGCCGTCGACCAGCGAGGTGCCGATCGGTGCGCGGGCGGGCGGACGCGAGCGGAGAGCCGAACGAGCCGGCGCCCACCGCCAGGGGATCAGGGAACCGCGCGCTGCACCCCGTCGCCCACGTCGCTCGCCGCGTGCCCGGCCGTGTGGCCGACGTCCTTCGCCGCCTGTCCGGCGGTGTCGATGGCGGTGCCGGCGGCGTTGGCCGCGCCGGTCACCGCGTGGTCGACCGTGGAACCGGTGTCCGATGCAACGTGCCGCGGGCACCCTGCGCCGAGTGCGATGAGCGCGACGCTCGCGGCGCCCACCGCCGTCAGCCGAATCGTCTTCGAGAAGTCGTTCATGTCCGTCCTCCTTCGTGCCACACGTAGCAGCAAGAACGAGGCCCTCGGGGGTCGTCGCGATCCGCTAGCGTTTTCCCGCTCCGGTCGACGAAATCGAGGCACGGTGGAACTATTTTCAAGCGCGGAGTTGCCCGCGCCGACGAGGCGCCGGCGGGCGAGCTCGGTGGGACGCCCCGGCTCGCCCGCCGGCTACTTGATGGTGCTGCCCGTGGCCGGCTCGCCGTCGACCTCGAGGACCAGCACGCGCTCGGCGCCCTTGGGGCTCGCGAGGTCGGTGGCGGCGAGGACCATGCCCTCGCTCACACCCCACTTCATCTTGCGCGGCGCGAGGTTGGCGACCACAACGACGCGGCGGCCCACCAGCGTCTCGGGTGCGTAGTGCTTGCGGATGCCGGCGAAGATGTTGCGCAGCCGCCCCTCGCCGAGGTCGATCTCGAGGCGCAGCAGCTTGTCCGCGCCCTCCACCAGCGACGCATTCTTCACCAGACCCACCCGCAGGTCGACCTTGCTGAACTCGTCGATGGTGATCTCGGCGTCGACGAGCGGCGCGACCCGCGCGGCCTCGCCGCCGGCTGCCTCGGTGGACTTCTCGGTCTCCATCGCGCGCTCCTTGGTCTTCGGGCTCGGGGTGGCCGCGGCCTTCGCCGTCGAGGTCGGAGCACCCTTTCGCTCCAGCCCCGCGCGGCTCGCGAGCACCACGCTCTTCACCTTCTCGGGGTCCATGCGGTCGATGCGGATGTCGGCGGCGGGATCACCGAGCGGACGGTTCTCGAAGTGGAACCCGATCGCGTCCCACGCGAGCGGCTCGACTCCCAGCGCGCGCTCGACGCGTGCCGCCCACTCCGGCACCACCGGCTTCACGAGCCCGGCGATCACCGCCACGTAGCTGGCACCCAGCGCCGCGATCGAGCGTGCCCGTTCCGGCTCGGTCGCCGCGAGCTTCCACGGCGCCGCACCCTGCAGGTAGGCATTCCCGGCCTCGCTCACCTCGACGACGCCGCGCAGCGCCGTCGCGAGGTCGAAGGAGGCGTACGCGGCGGCGATCGCGGGCTTGGTCGAGCTCTCGAAGCGGCGCGCGACCTCGGCGCTCTCGGGGGGCAGCGCGCCTACCCGCCCGTCGAGCTTCTCGCGCACGAACTTGATCACGCGGCTCGCGAGGTTCGCGATCTTGTTGACCAGCTCGGCGTTGACGCGCTCGACCAGCTCCGACTTCGACGCATCCAGGCTGGCCGGATCGTCGGGATCGCCCCAGGTGCCGAGGTGCATGTCGAGGTCGTCGGGCTCGGAGCGCAGCTTGGAGGCGAAGTAGAAGCGCAGATACTGGGGATCGACGTGCTCGGCGAACACGCGCGCGTTGATGAAGGTGCCGCGGCTCTTCGACATCTTCTCGCCGTTCACGGTCAGGAAGCCGTGCACCTGGACCCGCGACGGCAGGTTGTAGCCCGCGGCGTCGAGCATCGCCGGCCAGAAGAGCGTGTGGAACGGCACGATGTCCTTGCCGATGACGTGCACGATGCGCGTGTCCGCGCTCCGCCAGTAGTCCTCGACGCGCCGACCGTGGTCGTTGCACCACTTCTCGGTGGTGCCGATGTAACCCACCGGCGCGTCCAGCCACACGTAGAAGTACTTGTCGGTCTCCCCCGGGATGAGGAAGCCGAAGTAGGGCGCGTCGCGGCTGATGTCCCAGTCGCGCAAGCCCGCCTCCAGCCACTCGTTCACGAAGCCACGGGTGGCGGCCGGCATGTGCTCGGGGGTGTTCACCCATCCGCGCAGGAACTCCTGGCGGTCCGAGATCCGCAGGAAGTAGTGCTTCGAGGTCCTGAGCACCGGCTCGTCACCGCTGATGGCCGAGCGCGGATCGAGGAGATCGGTGGGCCGGTACGTCGAGCCGCACACCTCGCACGAGTCGCCGTACTGGTCGAGCGCGCCGCAGCGCGGACAGGTCCCACGGATCCAGCGATCGGGCAGGAAGCGCTGGTCGACCTCGGAGAAGAAGCCCTCGACGTCCTGGGTATAGATGAGCCCGCCGGCCCGCGCGCCCTCGAAGATCGCGTACGAGTGCTTGCGGGTCTCCTCGGAGTGGGTCGTGTAGAACTCGTCGTAGTGGACGCCGAAGCGCTCGAGGTCGGCGTGATGCGCGCGGTTGTAGCGCGCCACCATGTCGGCAGGATCTTGCCCGAGCTCCCGCGCCTTGAGCTCGATCGGACTGCCGTGGGCGTCGCTCGCACACAGGAACACCACCTCCGCGCCGGTCATGCGCAGGAAGCGGACGTGGATGTCGGCGAGCACGTGCTCGACCATGTGGCCGAGGTGGATGTCACCGTTGGCGTAAGGCAGCGCGCACGTGAGGAGCGTGCGCTTGGGACTGGGCTCGGTCATGGTCGATCCGGAGGGAGGTGATGAGAGGCGGTCGCGATGTGGCGGGCGGCGTCGTGCTCGCTCGGCCGCGATTCGCGCCGCGGGGTGCGCGCGGTGTCAGGCGGGTGGCGCTCCGCCGCCACCGCTCGGGGCGTCGCCGCCTCCCGTGCCCGGCGCTCCGCCGCCGCCTTGTGGAGCACCACCGCCTCCGCCGCCCCGGCGGCGACGGCGACGGCGACGGCGGCGCTCCCCGCCCGGGGCGGCGCCGGGCTGACCGCCCTGGCCCTCCGCGGCGCCCGCCTCGAGCACGCCGTCCTCGCCGACGCCGTCGTCGAGCTCCCCCGCCTCTGCCGCCTCGGGGGCTTCGATCGTCGCCGGTGGTGGCGCCGGTGGCACGGCGACCGCGGGACGTTCCTCGGGCGCGACCGCGGCGCTCGGCTGCGCCGCGACCGGCGTGGCCGCACGTCCCTGGCCGGGCGAGCGACGTCCGCGCGGAAAGCCGCCCTCGGGGATCGGCAGCTCGATCTGGGTGCCGTCCTCGAGGCGCACCGCGATCGAGCGCTTGAGCACGTGATGTGCCCACACTCGCGCCTCGCCCTGCTCGGTGTCGATGAAGGCGCCCACCTTCGGCATCTCGCGCTTGACCACGTCGTAGTGGGCGTTCTCGTAGGCGAGGCAGCACTTGAGCCGACCACAGATCCCCATCAGCCGGCTGTCGTTGAGGGAGAAGTCCTGGAGCTTGGCCATCTTCACCGAGACCGGATGGAAGTCCTCCATCCAACTCGAGCAGCACGTCTCGCGCCCGCACACGCCCACGGCGCCGTGCATCTTCACCCGGTCGCGTGGGCCGAGCGGCTTGAGCTCGACCTCGGCCTTGAGCTCGACCGAGAGCTCGTGGGCGATGTCACCAGGGACGTGCCGCTCCTCGGCGAGGTAGTAGATCTCGACCCGGCTGCCGTCGAGCATGTACTCGGCGCGAACCAGCCGTACGTCGATGCGCCGCCGACGAAGCTTCTGCTCGGCGAGCCGCACCGCGGCCTGCGCGCTGCTCGTTGCGCTGCTCGCGGGCGAGATCCTCGTCGCGCGCCTTGCGCAGCAGGCGCGCCAGCGGGACCTTGTTCTTGGGCTCGTGCTGGGGGCGACCACCCGCGCCAGCGTCTGACCCCGATCGAGCTGGATCACCACCCGATCGCCGTGCTTGACCTCGATGTCGCCGGTCTCGGCGTGGAGGAGCTTGCTCGCGTGATGCAAGCGCACTCCGCACGTGCCGCAGCCGGTGGCGCAGCCACTCATGGGCGTCTCCTCGGAGTCGAGCGGCGCGCCTCGCGGGTCACACGAGGCTCCACGATGGCGGCCACCTCGGCTGCGACCGCGTCGATCGTGCGATCGGCGCGCACCACTCGGAACCGGCGCGGCTCGGTCCGCGCCAGGCGATGGAACTCGCGCCGCACCCGGCGGTGGAAGGCGAGCGCCTCGGCCTCGAAGCGCCCCTCCTTCTCCCCCGCGGTGCGCGCGGTACGGGCTCGCGCCCGCTCGAGACCGCGCTCGACCGGAACGTCGAGCAGCAAGGTCAGATCGGGCATCACGCCGTCGGTCGCGAGCCGGTTGAGCGACCTCACCAGCCTGGCGTCGAGCCGGCGGCCGCCCCCTTGGTACGCCGCGGTGGAGTCGACGTAGCGATCGGTGAGCACCACGTGCCCGGCCGCGAGCGCGGGCCGGATCACGTCGCGCACGTGTTGAGCGCGCTGGGCTTCGATCAAGAGCAGCTCGGCCATCGGGTCGAGTCCTCGGGTCTTCGCGTCGAGCAGCAGGCCGCGGATCGGCAGTCCCAGGGCGCCGCCACCGGGCTCGCGGGTCTCGGTCACCGCGAAGCCGAGCGCTCGGAGGCGCTCGGCCAGGAGCCGGATCTGGGTGGTCTTGCCAGCGCCCTCGCCGCCCTCGAACGACACGAAGAGGGGGCGGCGTGGTTTCATGGCGGCACGAGAGGATGGCCCGCAAACCCGCGACGCGCAACGGGTCGGCGCCGGACCGGGGCGGCCGACCGAGGGGTCGCGCCGGCGGCCCGGCACGGCTACGATGGCCGCCGGGGGGACGTGTGTTCCGGGCGCTGCTCGTCAAGCCAGGCCAGTCGCTGATCAGCAAGATCGCCGGGCCGCCGCTCGGCGTCCTGCAGATCGCCGCGGTGTTGCGCGAGCGCTTCGGGCGCGAGGTCGCGATCACGGCGCTCGACATGGACGCCGAGGGGCTCGACCTGCGGTGGCTCGACCAGCACCTCGCCGCCCACCGCTACGACGTGGTCGGCGTCTCGGCGCTCAACGCCGAGGCGCCCAACGCGCGCGCCATCGCGGAGGCGGTCAAGGCGCACGCCCCGCGGACGCTCACCGTGCTCGGCGGCCCCCATCCGCACCGGCGGATCGAGGAGATCCTCGGCCACACCCGCTTCGACTGGGCGATCGACGGCGAGGGCGAGCGGGTCTTCCCGGCGGCGCTCGAGCGGCACCTCGGCGGCGGCGAGCTGGGCACCGATCTCCCCGGCCTCGGTTACCGCCGCGCCGACGGCACGGTGCACGTCCCCGCCGGCACGGACACGATCACCGACCTCGACGCGCTGCCTTACCCCGCCTGGGACCTGATCGACTTCGACCGCTACGCCCGCCTCACCAACATCAACAGCATGCTCAAAGGGCGGCGCTACGCGTCCCTCTTCACCTCGCGCGGCTGTCCGTACCGGTGTAATTACTGTCACGACGTGTTCGGCAAGAAGTTCCGCCACCGCAGCGCCGAGCACGTCCTCGGCGAGATCGACTGGCTCCACGAGCGCTTCGGCGTCGACGAGCTGCACGTCGTCGACGACATCTTCAACCTGCACCGCCCGCGCCTGAAGAAGATCATGGCGGGGCTCGCGAGCCGCTACGGTGGCCGCGTCCACGTCGCGATCCCGGGCGGGCTGCGCGCCGACATCCTCGACGAGCCGGTCCTCGACGCGCTCCGCCAAGGCGGCACCTACTCGCTCTCGGTGGCGATCGAGAGCGCCAGCCCGCGGATCCAGAAGCTCGTCGACAAGAACCTCGACCTCGCGAAGACGCTGTGGGCGATCGAGCAGGCCGACCGCCGCGGCATGATGGTGCGCGGCTTCTTCATGCTCGGCTTCCCCACCGAGACCCGCGAGGAGATCGAGAGCACCGTGCGCTTGGCGCTCGGAAGCCGCCTCACCTTCGGCTACTTCTTCACGCCCTCGCCGCAGAAGGGCACACCCTTCCACGAGTTCGCCGAGCGCGTCGACGCCGCGGCGCTCGCGGCCCTGCCCGAGACCAGCGACTACCACAACGCCGAGTCGTGGTACGAGCGCGCCTACGGCTACCCGCTCGGGACATTGATCCGGTGGAGCTACGTGCGCTTCTACTTCCACCCGCGGCGCCTCGCTCGGATCGTGCGACGCGCGCCGCCGCGCTCGCTGTTAAACGGCCTCCTGCAGATGGTCTCGCTGGTGACCAACACGCCGTACGGGTTCCGCGCCAGCAGACGCGCACCCGAGCACGTGCCCGCCGCGCTCGCGAATCCACTGCTCGCCTCGTGACGGGCCGAGAGACGGCGCGCTGGCCTCGCAGGGACCGCCTCCGGGGGGCCGGCGGGCGCCGCGCCGACGCGAGCCGGGTCGCGGAGCGCCGGCGGGCGCGACCTGCGTCAGGCCGCGCGACCCGTGCGCGCGGGAGGCGTGGGCACGAAGCGCTTGGTCGCGGGGTCGAGCCACTCGATGACGCGCGCCGGCACTCCCGCCACCACCGCGTAGGGGGGGACGTCCTTGGTGACCACCGCGCCCGCCCCGACGACCGCCATCTCGCCGATCGTCACACCGCACAGCACGATCGCGCCCGCGCCCACGTAGGCGCCACGCTCGATGGTGACGCCGTCCACGCGTTCGGGCAGGAAGTCGACCATCGGCGAGAGCGGCGGCGCAGCTTCGTGGGAGAGGATCGTGGCGCCGGCGCCGATGCTGACCCGCTCGCCGATCCGCACCGGACCGCGCAGGTCGATCATCACCCTCGCGTTGATGTGGGAGTACGGTCCGATCGCGAGGTTGCGGAAGCTGCCGATGTCGATGTTCAGGAACTCGACCGGATAGAGCAGCACGGAGAGGTCCACGTCGGCGCCCAGCGCCCGCACCACCAGCACCCTGAGCGGCGAGTACGGAATCCACCGCGCCGCCATCTCGACGGGATTCAGCACCACGTACTTGAGGATCGCGAGCCAGCCACGCTCGGCGACCTTGGCACGCAGAAGGCTCAGGAAGGGGCTCACGGGCGCATCGCGAACCGGCGGGTTCGCTCCACGGGTTGCGCGAGGCAGACGCGGGTCACGTCTTCGGGGGGGACGCGCGGCGATGCTATCCCGGATGCGGAAGGGCCTGCAATCGCGGCCCCGACCTCGAGCCCACCGCCGTGAAGCGCCTGATCCAGCTCGCCGCCACCCTAGCCGAGACCGGCGTGTGGCACTGGTTCGTGCTCGCCGTGGCGCTCTTCGCGGGGCGCGGCTCGTTCGCGCTGGTGGTGCTGTGGTTCGCCATCAACGCGTGCGCGTCGCTCGCGTTCGCGCGGGCCGGTGGGTGGTCGAGGCGCCTGCGCGGTGTGCCGACCCTGGCCCTCGCCTGGTACGTGGTGATCCAGCGCGTGATCACGGCTCTCAGCCAGGGGCCGGGGCTGTGGTCGGCGGTCCACATCGCGCCGGCACCCATCGCGATCGCCGTCGCCGCCGCGGGCGCGCTGCTCGCGGCGCGGCTCGCCGGGCGGCGCGTGTCGCTCGTCCACGCGCTCACGGTTCCGTTCGCCGCGTCGTGCCTGGCGAACGTCGCCGGGTTCGCGGGCTGGGTCGGGACCTCGTGCGGGGAGGTGCTGCGCACGGCGGGGCTCACGCCGCTGGTGCTCTTCCAGCGAGTCTCCGAGCGCCCTGCCGACGACCCGCTCTTCGACGGCGAGTGCGACGTGCTGCGCACCATCGACGTCGACCCCCGCGACGGCGCGCTCTTCATCGCGTGCGGGCCGGAGGCGGGCGCCTCGAAGGTGCACGCGGTGATCCGCCTCGATCCCGCCTTCCCCGAGCGGCGCGTCGTGCTCGAGGACGCACCCGCCATCGAGGCGCTGCCGATCCCCGGCACCGAGCGCGTCGCGGTCTCGGTCATGGGCCGCGACGTGGTCCGCTTCGTCGATCGCACCACGCTCGCACCGCTCGCCGAGACAGCGCTCCCCCGTCCCCTCGCGATGGCGTGGGACGAGCGTGCCGGTCGGGTCCTGGTCGGGTTCGAGCGCGAGCCGGGCTGCGTCGCGGCGATCGATCCGTTGACCGCGACGCGCACCGACGGCCACGTGACCGGGCCAGCGCCGTCGATCGACGAGCTGCGCCACACCTACGCGGGGCTCGAGCTCGACAAGACCAACGCGTGCCTGCCCACCAACTGCGCGCCGTCGCGGATCGTGGTGCTTCCCGAGTCCGGCGTGGTGGTCGCGGGCAACTCGTCGGGCACGTGCACCTGGCAGGCGCTCTCGTACGACGGGCTCGAGCGGGTGTTCGCGGCCGAGTGGCTGTCGCCGTCGCGGGGTCTGCGCCTCTCGCCCGACGGGCGCGAGCTGTGGGTAGCGATGTCGTTCCACGGCCGGCTCGCGGTCCTCGACGCCAAGACCCTGGCACTGGTGCGCAAGGTGCCGATGGGCTTCGGCGGCTGGTGGTTCGACTGGCTCGCCGGCGGCGATCTGGTGATCGGCAACTACGTGAACGGCGAGCTGCGCCGCATCGACCCGTCGAGCGGCGCGATCCGGGCGCGCACCTCGATCGGCAGCAAGGTGCGTGAGGTGCGCCGCGACGCGGCGCGCGACCGGCTCTACGTCGCGTCGCGCTGCGGCGTCTACGCGCTCGACCCGGCGCTCGCCCTCGCGCCGGGCTCCGCCCCGGCGCCAGTCTCCGCCGACGCGCCGGCGCCCTGAGCCGCGTCGAAGGCGCGCGCGGCGAGCTTGTACCAGAGCGCGATCGCGCCGTCCGCGTGCACCAGCACGTTCGCGTCCTCGCCGCTCAGCGCCGGCTCGGTCGACAGGAGCACCCGCTTGTCGGCGGGGAAGATCAGGATCTCCTCGGCCCATTTGAGCGACCACGAGTAGATCCGGCCGGCGAGCGGTGACACGCCGGGGCGCGGGTAGAAGCGCAGGTGCAGCCACACCCGCCGCTCGTCGATCGGCGCGCCGAGGACGATCACCGGCACCTTGGTCTCGGAGAGCATGACCGCCGGGAACCGCACGCGGGTACGGAAATCCTGGCTCGGCCCGGTGCCGCTCTCGGTCCTGAGCCGTCCCTCGACGTGGATCACGTCGCCGTCGAGGACCGCTCGGTAGGGGTCGAGGCGCGGCCCCGCGCCGCGCGCGAACGCGGCGTGGACGAACGGGAAGTGGTGGAGATCGAGGATCGCCTCCATCATCCGCGGGAAGGAGAGCGGCCACTCGTGGCTGGTGGTCGTGCAGCCCACCGTGCTCTCGGCGAGGCCGTCGAACCACGGCGGCTCGCCGTCCGCGGTTGCCGGGTCGCCCCACCACATCCACACCAGGCCGGCGCGCTCGCGGACCGGCAGCGCGCGCGCGTCGAGGGCGCCGCGAGATCGTCGTGTCGCGCCCCTCGCACGGCGTGAGCGTGCAGCGCCCCGACTCCGCCCAGCGGAAGCCGTGGAACGGGCACTCGAGGGCGCCCTCCACGACCCGCCCCGCGCCGAGATCGGCGCCGCGGTGGGGGCAGGATGCGGGGAAGCAGACCACCCGCCCACTCGCACCCCGCCACAGCGCGACTCGCCGACCGAAGCGCTCGAGCCCGAGCGGCCGCGCCCGCAGCCGCGCCGAGTCGACGATCGGATACCAGAAGCCCGGCGGCCACAGCCGCCGCGGTGGGTTCAGCGGCCCCTCGCTCACGCCGGCGACATCCTCGCCGACACGCGTCGCGGCGGACCGTGACCTCGTCACGCAGGCGTTCCGACCACCCGGAAGCCGAGGCGCTTGAGCGGGTGGACCTTCTTGATCGCGAGGCTCAGCGACACCAGGCCCTCGACCACGTACGCGTTGGCGAGCGGACCCGCGTCGAAGGCGCGGAACCCCGCCTCCTCCACCAGCGCGCGCGTGCGCTCCTTGGCCTCGGCGTCGTCGCCGCACACCAGCACGTCGCCCTCGTAGTCGAGCTTGAACTCGCGGGCCACGAACGACGGCACGGTCTGGAACGCCGCGACCACCTTCACGGCCGCGCCGAGCTGGCGCTGCGCCTGCTCGGTGGCCGAGCCCTCGGGCGGCAAGATCGCGACGTGCAACCGCGCCGGGTCGACCGGGTTCACCGCGGTGATGAAGAGCTTGCCCTGGACCGCGTCGTGGACGTCAGCGAGGGTGCCGGCCTGGGCCTCGAAGGGCACCGCGAGCACCACCACGTCGGCCGCCGCGGCGGCGTCACGGTTGGCCGCGCCGTGCACCGTGGCGCCGCACTTGGCGGTCGCCTCGGCCGCCGCCGCGATCGCCTTCTCGGCCGCGCGCGAGCCGATCGTCACGTCCTCGCCGGCGCGAGCCCAGCGCATCGCCAGGCCGAAGCCGATCTTTCCCGTCCCACCCAGCACCGCGATCTTCATGGTGTCGTGCCTCCCCGCCCGGCCGTGCGAGCCCTCGGGTGCTCGAATTGAACAGCCGAGTCTAGCAGGGCAGCCGGGCCGGGCGGCGCGGGTTCGCTATGCTGCCGCGGAGAGCGGAGACGCCGATGACGAGCGACGCCGGGACCGATCGACGCGCGCACTGGGAGAAGGTCTACTGCGAGAAGTCGCCGCTCTCGGTGAGCTGGTATCAGGCGAGCCCCGAGCCATCGCTCTCGCTGATCGAGGCGGGCGGCCACCCGCCCACCGCGCGCCTCATCGACGTAGGCGGCGGCGCATCGACGCTGGTCGACCACCTCCTCGCGCGGGGCCATCGCGACGTCACCGTCCTCGACCTCGCCTCCGCCGCGCTCGGCCACGCGCGGCGGCGCCTCGGCGAACGAGCCGGCGCGGTGCGCTGGCTCACCGGCGACGTCACCGACGCCGACCTCGGCGGACCCTTCGACGTGTGGCACGACCGCGCGGTCTTCCACTTCCTCACCGACGCCCGGCTCCGCTCCGCCTATCGCGCGCAGCTCCTCGACAACACGGGCGCGGGAGCGTGCGTCATCGTCGCCACCTTTGCCCTCGACGGCCCCGAGCGCTGCAGCGGCCTGCCGGTCGCGCGCTACTCACCGGAGAGCCTCGCCACCGAGCTCGGGCCGGCGTTTCGGCTGGAGGAGGCGCGCGCCGTCTCGCACACGACGCCGGGCGGATCCGTCCAGCACTTCCAGTTCTCGCGCTTCCGGCGCCGAGCCGGTTGACCGTGGCGTGAGCCCAGCGGGTGCTGGGCTGGAGGGCGGCGGTCTCTCGCCGCCGGTCACCGTAAGGATCCGCATCCCCGTGCGTCTGCCTGGTGAACCCGGGGGCGGCGACGACCCGCTCCCACCACCCAGGGAGACCGTCGATGCACCCCGCTCACGACCGCCGGCAGCACCCGCACCCGTCGATCCCCGATCCCGCGTCGATCGGATCGGGAATGGCCGCGCGGGCCACTACACTTCCTGCCATGGCCATCGATCCGATCTGCGACATGGAGGTCGACTCCGCGACCTCCACCCTCCACCACGCGCACGCCGGGACCAGCTACTGGTTCTGCAGCGACTGGTGCAGGGCCAAGTTCGCCGAGGACCCCGAGGGCGCGCTGGCGCGCGCCGCCGCCCGTGGCGCGGCGCCCGCGCACCACGGCCGCGGCGCGGACGTCGGCGAGTACTTTTGCCCGATGTGCCCCGGGATCACCAGCCGGGGACCGTCGACGTGCCCGAAGTGCGGCATGGCGCTCCAGCCCGTCGAGCCTGGCGCCCCGGCCGCCGCCACCGAATACGTCTGCCCGATGCACCCGGAAGTGGTGTCGAAGGAGCCCGGGTCGTGCCCGATCTGCGGCATGGCGCTCGAGCCCCGCACCGTGTCGGCCACCGAGGCACCAGACCCCGAGCTCGCCGACATGACCCGCCGCCTGCGGGCGGCCGCGCTGCTCACCGTGCCGGTGTTCGCGATCGCCATGGGAGAGATGGTGCCGGCCCTGGCCCACGCGCTCGGAGGCGCCGCGGCTCGCTGGCTCCAGCTCGCGCTGGCGACTCCCGTGGTGTGGTGGGCGGGCTGGCCGTTCTTCGTGCGCGCCTGGGTGTCGCTCCGCCATCGCAGCGCGAACATGTTCACGCTCATCGCGCTCGGCACCGCCGCCGCGTACGTCTCGAGCGTGGCCGCGCTGATGGCGCCGGGGCTCTTCCCTGCGAGCTACCGCGGCCACGGCGAAGCGCCTCCGATCTACCTGGAGTCTGCCGCGGTGATCGTGACCCTCGTGCTGCTCGGCCAGGTGCTGGAGCTGCGCGCGCGGGGACGGACCGGTGCCGCGATCCGCGCGCTGCTGGGCCTTGCGCCCGCGACCGCGCGCAGGGTCGACGACGGCGGCGGCGAGACGGAGGTGGGGCTCGCGGACGTGGCGTCGGGCGACTTCCTCCGGGTGCGGCCCGGCGAGCGGGTGCCGGTCGACGGCGTCGTGGCGGACGGCGCCAGCGCGGTCGACGAGTCGATGCTCACCGGCGAGCCGGTGCCGGTCGCGAAGGCTCGCGGTGACCGGGTCACCGGCGGCACCGTCAACACCACCGGGACCTTCGTGATGCACGCCGAGAGCGTGGGGTCGGACACGGTGCTCGCGCAAATCGTGCGCATGGTGAGCCAAGCGCAGCGCAGCCGGGCGCCGATCCACCAGGTCGCCGATCGAGTGTCGGCGATCTTCGTGCCGGGAGTCGTGTTCGCCTCGCTCGTCACGTTCGCGGCGTGGATGGCCCTCGGTCCCGAGCCGCGCCTCGCGCACGCGCTGGTGGGGGCGGTCGCGGTGCTGATCATCGCGTGCCCATGCGCCCTCGGCCTCGCGACGCCGATGGCGATCATGGTGGGCACGGGGAGAGGGGCGACCAGCGGCGTCCTCGTCAAGAACGCCGAGGCGCTCGAGCGCCTCGAGAAGGTCGACGTCGTGGTGGTCGACAAGACCGGCACGCTGACCGAAGGCAAGCCGCGCGTCACCGAGGTAGCGCCGGCCGAGGGCGAGAGCGAGCGCGAGGTCCTGGCGTGGGCCGCGGCGGTGGAGAGCGTGAGCGAGCACCCGCTCGCCGGCGCGGTGGTGAGCGCCGCGCGGCGAGCCGGGATCGCGATCGGCGCAGCCAGCGGCTTCCAGGCGATCCCGGGGATCGGCGTGAGCGCCGAGGTCGCGGGAGGAGCCGTGGCCGTCGGCGACGAGCGTCTCCTCGCACAGTCCGGCACCGAGCCCGGTCCGCTCGCGAGCCGCGCCGCCGAGTTGCGCGGCCACGGCCACACCGTGGTGTACGTCGTCCGCGACCTGCGCGTACGCGGCATCCTCGCGATCGCCGACCCGATCAAGGACTCGACCCGGGAGGCGCTCGCCCGGCTGCACGACGAGGGCATCACGGTGGTGATGCTGACCGGCGACCGCCGCGACAACGCCGCGGTCGTGGCGCGCGAGCTCGGCATCGAACGCGTCGAGGCGGAGGTCGGCCCCGACCAGAAGGCGGTGGTCGTCGCGCGGCTCCGCGCCGAGGGTCGCGGCGTCGCGATGGCGGGCGACGGCATCAACGACGCGCCCGCGCTGGCTGCGGCGGACGTCGGCATCGCCATGAGCACCGGCACCGACGTGGCGATCGAGAGCGCGGGCATCACCTTGCTCGGCGGCGATCTACGCGGCGTGGCGCGCGCCATCCGCCTGTCGCGCGCGACGATGCGCAACGTGCGGCAGAACCTGCTGTTCGCGTTCGCCTACAACGCCCTCGGCATCCCCATCGCGGCCGGTGTGCTGTACCCGTGGCTGGGCGTGACGCTGAGCCCGATGATCGCCGCCGCCGCGATGAGCCTGAGCTCGGTGTCGGTCATCACCAACGCGCTGCGACTGCGGAAGACGGAACTGTGAGCGCGGCCGCGCCAAAGGCATAGCGGCACCATCCGGGAGAACGGCCGCCGGAGCCGAGGGAGCCCGGTCAGGGGGATTGGTGCTCGAGCGGCGCCGCAGCGCGCGCATCGCCTTCGAGGAACCGCCGGGTCTCCTCCTCGTCTTTGCACTCGGCGCTCGTCCTTGGGTTCATCCGCTCCATCTCGACCAGATCGTCGGGCCCGATGCTCGGGAGGTGACGGATGAAGTGGACGAGGTGCCAGCTCTCGGATGTCGGGGCGGGATCGCCGGTGCCCCACGCCGGCATGGCCGTGAAGCGAACTCCGTTTTCGATGAGATAGAAGAGCTCGCCGTCCGAAAGCCGCTGCGTCGCGGGCGAGCGCATGTCGGGTGCCCGCGGATAGGTGCCCTGCCCGATCGTCGTGTCCCCGCGCCCGTCGTTGCCGTGGCAGGGGGCGCAGTGATCGGCCCAGTGCTCGAGGCCCGTGCGCAAGACCTCGCCGGTGAGTGGGACCGGGTTCTCGATGGCGCGGACCTGGCGCGGGACCAAGGCGTGCCGAACGCGCCGCGCGATGTCCGCCTCGATGCGGGACGGCTCCGGGCGCGCGCTGATCCCGCCTCGGAGCACCAGGTACCCGCCGCCCATTGCCACGGCGCCGGCGATCCCAAACCCAGCGACGAGCCCCGCCACGAAGCCGTGGCGCCTTCGTGATCCCCTCATGCGCGGAATCCCTCCTGGCACCGCTGGTCACACCGCCTCGACACCCACCCCCCGCCCCTCCCTCGCCTCGTCGTCGAGTGGTCCCTCCTCGTCATGGGTCGGGGTGCGAATCGCTCGGACAGTACGGCCCGCCGATGCGACCGGCGGGGGCGCGGGATCACCTGGTCTGGGGCTCCCCCGCGACCGATCGGTGCCAAGCCGCGAAATCTCTCAGATCCCTCTCGAGCCTCTTCGCGTCTTGGATGATCGCATCGCAGTGCTTTTCCATTTCGGACGAGGGCTTCTTCGCGATCACCTTCTCGTTGACCGAGTAGAAGCGGCGATGGTCTCGCTTCATCTGCTCGTGCTCCGCGATGAGGCGGTCGAGGTCCTGGAGCCGCAAATCGTACGACGCCGCCAGCACCAAGTGATCCTGGGTGGACTTCGCGGGGTCGCTCGCGACGGGAGCCTGAGCCCCGACGTCGCTCGCCGGCGTGTGTGCGGCAGCGAGGCCAACCGCGCCGGTGACGAGCACGGCGGCGACGAGCGGGATCAGCCGAGGGTGGTCGGGTTTCATGGCGTCTCCTCCTGGCGACCACGAGTCGGCCGCCGGGATGTTGGTGTCGTTCGGTCCCTCTGCGACGTCGGACCTCAGGCGGCTCGCGCCCCGTCCGGGAGCCGCGCCCCTGAAACACTCGGACGTGGCCGAGGCATGCCACGAGGCGTGGTGCAGCAAGCGACGTACCGCGCGCGGACTGCGCGCCGGTGGATGGTCCGCTTCCGTCCGCTGCGCCCGGGGAACGCGAGTTCGCGAATCGTCCCGCGCCGATCGGGTTCCGGTGAGCGCCGGCGGGCCGCGAGGCCATCGTCGCTCTCGCGCCGTGCGGAGTACCCGCTCCCCGTGACCGAAAGGGCCACAGTGCCCGCGACGGTCACGCTCGCAGCAACCCGGCAGGGGGCCGAAGGTGCGTGCGCGCGCGGACCCGGCTCGGGGTTCCGACGCGGGGAGTAGCCGGCCGGATCGTCGAGGTGCCGCGGCACCTCGAGTCGGTCCGCGACCGCTAGCTCGCCGCCGAATCGAGGCGCAGGGTGCGCGGTGTCTGGTGGGACACGCGGAGTTGCTTCATCACGTTGCCCTGATGAATCCGGCTCGTGTCCGGATGCGCCGGCACCGCGATGTTGCGCGCGATGAGCTTCGCGCGGATGGCGCGGAAGGTGTCGTCCCACGTCGAGAACAGCGCGCGCTCTTCGGATCGCGACAGCCAGCCGCGAGTTAACGCCAGCCTGAGTTCGGTCCACCCGGCGTACATGGCGTTGCGAAACACGGTCTGGAGCTTCGAGTCGTGGCTCGACGCGAACAGTCCGCTGAACGCTCGCCACAGCGAGGCCGCTAGGCCGGTGCGCGGCTTGGTCTCGTCGCGTGCCGAGTAGAAGGTCGCGTACATCTGGAACTTCCAGCGCATCAGCCCGAGGCGACCGAGGCTCTCGCAGTGGCTCACCGAGGGAACGAGGTCTCCCCCTTGCAGGATGTGACCGAAGTACGTGGCGTCGAGGCGGATCCGCCCGGCGTCGTAGAGGCTGTCGAACAGCTCGGTCGCGGGCAGCGCGAAGTAGTAGCCGACCGCGAGATCGGTCACGCCGAGCGCGCGGACGCGGCGCACGAACTCCAGGTTGTGCGCGAGGCTCGCGGGCGTGTCGTGGGGGAAGCCGATGACCGTGAACACCGCGACGTTGAGCCCGGCCGCCGACGAGGCGCGAATCCCCGCCAGCAGGTCCTCGGTGGTCATGCGCTTCTTGATGAGCTTGCGCGTCTCCTCGGAGCCCGACTCGGGCGCGTACGCGAGGCTCACCATGCCGGAGCGCTTCATCAGGTCCGCGACCTCGGCATCGACCGCCTCGGCGCGGGTTCCCGAGGGCATCTGCCAGCGAATGTCGAGACCGCGCCGGAGCACCTCCTCACAGAACGCCACGATCCAGTCGCGGCGGATCACCGCGGTCAGGTCCTGGAAAGGAAAGCTCGACGCGCCGTAGGTCCTCACGTGGTGCTCGATCTCGTCCACCACCTTCACCGGATCGCGCGGGATCCACTGCGGCTGCCAGGTATTGGGCGACGAGCAGAACGTACATTGGTACGGACAGCCGCGAGTCGCGAGCAGCGGCAGGTTGAGGCGCTGGGTGTCCATCGCCGCGATGTAGTGGTGATCGCTGTAGGTCTGGTAGGCGAAGTGGTGCCACGCCGGATACGGGATCGCGTCGATGTCACGGTTACGGGTCCGGCGCGGGTTCACCGTGAGCCGCGGACCGTCGCGGAACCCGATGCCCGCGACCTCGTCGAGGGGGCGTTGCAGATCGAGCGCCTCGAGCAATTCGACGATCGTCTCTTCACCCTCGCCGCACACCACGAAGTCCGCCTTCGAGGTGGCGAGGCAGAACTCGGGCATGGCAGTGACGTGCTCGCCACCGAGCACCACCCGCAGCTCGGGCCGCGCCTTCTTGAGCAGTTCGACCAACCGGACCACCGCCGGATATTCGTGGGTGAACACCACCGAGATCCCGACCAGCGACGACTCGGCCGGCACCCGGGCGACGATCTCCTCCAGCGGCAGGCCCACCAGGAACCCCTTGTAGTAGCGGGTGGCGCGGCGCGGCGCCTCGCCCACCGCGTCGATCACATGTACGGCTCGGCCGCACCCCTCGATCGCACCAGCGATGTAGGCGAGACCCAGCGGCAGCGTGATGCCGGAGGTGACGAAACGGAACGACTCGACGGCCGGTGGACGGACCAGGCAAACGGGACCAGACACAGCGCTGGAAGTGAGCATGCGGGCGCTCGAGTGCAGCCCTCGTGCCGCGCTCCGCCCGGCTCTCCGCGGGGCCACGAGGCGCGGCGCTCGGAGCCGGCCAACATACCGACATCGTTGAGATTCGATCGCCATCCCGGCAGGGCGTGCGAGGTCCGAGATGGGCGCAGAGCGAGTCCTGCGCGCAGCGCTCACCCGTTTCGGCGCCGCGCGGCTGGGCGCCTTTCTGACGCCACCGTCATGCTCGACTCGCTCAGAAGTTCGCGTAGATGAAGCTGCCCGCCCCGAGCGGCATGAAGACCAGCAGGAACACGATCACGAGGCCATACGCGAAGCCTCGCAGTAACGCGGGGAGCCCGAACAGCCGATCGGCCCACGGGCGAAGCCGCGCCGAGCCGAGCACGTGGTGCAGCGCGACGAAGCCGAAGCACACCAGCAGATTGAACCAGGTCGCGGCGCCGCCTTGGACCACGAACCGGGAACCCTGATGCCCCGCGAGCCCGCGCACGAACTCGAGCGCCGCGCCCGCGGTCGGCGACCTGAATGGCACCAAGCTGACCACGAAGAAGCCGATCGTGATCAGCCACGCCGCCGCGCCGTAGGCTTCGCTCTTGCGGCGCGCGACCCAGGTTCGGTCGCGCCTGCAAAGGCTCTTGTAGAAGACGTCCCAGCGCCGCTGCACCATCAGGCCCAAGCCCTGGAGTGCGCCCCACGTCACGAACATCCAGGTGGCTCCGTGCCAGAGCCCGGAGACCGCGAACACCACCGCGAAGCCCAGGTCGAGACGACCGCGGAACGAGCCCTGGCTCGTGGTGAGCGGGTAGTAGAGGTAGTCGAACAGCCAGGTGTTGAGGGTGATGTGCCAGCGCCGCCACAGCTCCATCAGCCCGCGGCTCAGGAACGGGTGGTCGAAGTTGAGCGGCAGCTCGATCCCCAGCAGGCGCCCGAGCCCGAGCGCCATGAAGCTGTAGCCGGCGAAGTCGTCGAACACCTGGACCGCGAACCCTGCCAGCGCCAGCCAGTGGCTCGCGGCGTTCCACTTCTCGGGGTGGGTGAACACCGGATCGACGATCCAGTGGCCCAGGTAGTCGGCCACATAGAACTTCATGAAGAAGCCGAGGAAGAACAGACCACAGCCGCCTCGCAGCGCGTCGAGCCCCAGCGAACGAGCCTCTCGGTACTGGGGCAACAGGTCGCGGCCGCGCACGATCGGACCCGCCATGAGCTGGGGGAAGAACGCGATGAACGTCGCGAACTGGAGCGGCGAGCGGCACGCACGGATGCGCCCGTAGTAGACGTCGATCAGGTATCCGATCTGGGTCAGGGTCCAGAACGACACCCCGACCAGCGCCGCCACGTGCACGACCGGCAGACGCGCCGCCGCGCCGAGCGCACCGAGCAGCTCGTTGAGCGAGACCGCGAAGAACCCGAGGTACTTGAACAGCGCGAGCTGAGCCAGGTCCCACCCGACGCCTAGCCCGAGCGCGAGCCGCGCCCGGCGCGACGGCGATGCACCCGCGGGGCGATCGAGCGCCAGCCCGGCCAGGTAGTTGACCGCGGTCGACAGCACGAACACCCACAACAGACGCGGGTTCCAGCACCAGACGAAGGCGTAGCTCGCGAGCAACAACACCGCGTTCTGGTCCGAGGCGCGCCGCGGCACCAGCCAGTGGAGCGCGAGCACCAGCGGGAAGAAGAACACGAACGCCGCGCCGCCGAAGATCACGGGCCGCCTCCAACGGTGTGCGCCGGCACCATCGCGCCGCCGCGGGCAGGGACCGGCTCGCTGAGAAACGCGAGCGGTGCAGCGAGCGCCCAGACGGAGAACTTCTCCGCCCCCGCGGCGGTCACGTGGTCGAGGTCGGACTCCCAGTCGTCATCGGTGAGGGGCGAGTCCAAGGACAGGTCGAGGAAACGAAGCCCGCGCCCCGTGGCCCATCCGCGCGCCCACGCCGAGAACTCGGCGAGCGTGGTGTCGCGGGCGCGATCGGTGATCGTCGACGGCATGCGCGGGTACAGCAGGATCGTCACCTCGATCCCGCGCGACTCGAAGGAGCTCACCAGGTCGTCGAGGGCCGCGCGCTGGAGCGGGTCCTCGCAACCCGCCCCCGCCTCGACCATGTCGCGCCATGCGTCGATGGCGCCCTGGAGATCGGCGCGCCGCTCCGCATCGGTCTTCTCGCGGACCAACTGCTTGAGCGCGTCGACGAGGTGATCGTGGCCGCGAGAGCGCACAAGGACCGAGTCGCGGAACCAGCGGTTCAGCTGGTTCTGCAGGTAGTTCGCGTTGTGGTCGGTCAGGCCGTGCTGGGCGAGGTCGGCCACGAAGTCGGCCACCGTCCACACGCGCGAGCCGGCAGGTTCGTCGCGGCGGGACCGTGCATCCGCCCGCACGCGTCCCACCAGTCGGTCACCAGGATCGCTCGCGCCAGCGCCGGCCGAGCGCCGCCGCGGGGCGCGTCCAGGAACGGCAGCAACCGGTGCTCCACCAGCCAGCGGTAGGACGTGACGGTGCCGTACTCGAGCGAGATCACCGCTACCCGCTCGTGGTGGGCGGCCGTGCCGACCTCGCCCTCGGCGGTGAGGGTCGCGGCGAGCGGCAAGAACGCCCGCGCATGGCTCGAGCCGAGGATCAAGGTCGTCGGATCGCTGGTCTGGAACCACGCGATGCCGTCCTCCGCCTCGACCAGCGGCGGCCGCGGCTCGGCGATGCGCCGGAACAGAACCTCGCCGACCACCACGCCGAGGAGCGCTCCCACGGCGACCAGAGTCAGCCCGAGCAGCGAGCTAGGAGAGGAGCGTCGATCGGCCATTCGGGAGGGGGCGCGCCGAGGCGCGAGGCGAGACGGCGAAACCTAGATGATTCTTCGCGGAACGGCTCGCTAGGTGCCCACCACGGCGAGCGGCTTGCGGGCCACCGCCGTGACCAGGTCGCCCAGCCGGTAGCGCAGCGTGAGCCGCGCCAGCCACGGACGACGCGCGAGCACGCCGAGCCAGCCGAGCAGCGCCGGGAACTTGTCGGCGAGGATGTGCAGCACCAGCCCCACGCTGACCAGCTTCGAGGTGCGCTCCACGGTCACGAGCTCGAACCCGGCACGCCCAAGCAACGCGGCGAGACTCGGGCGACCCATCAGGTGCAACACCGTGGGCGGGTTCATCTGCTGCCACGCCTTGCCCATCACGCGCGCGACCGTGCTACCCGCGTCCCAGGTCTCGATCACCACGAGCCCTCCGGGGCGCAGGCAGGCGCAGGCGCCGGCCAGCAGTCGATCGGGCCGCGGCACGTGCTCGAGCGACTGGAAGAACGTGACCACGTCGAATTCACCGGACTCGCGCGCCGCGACCTCCTCCACCGATGCCGCGACCCCGATGCCGTGGCGCTGCTCGGCTTGGGCGCGGGCCCACGGCGAAACATCGACACCCGCGACCTGGGCGCCGCGCCGCTGGGCCTCCACCAGGAAGGTCCCGACGGCGCAGCCCACGTCGAGCACGCTCGCCGGCGGCGCGCCCGAGTGGCGCTCGACGAGCGCCCAGCGGGCGCGTGCGTTGGCCTCGTGGAGCGCACCATCGGCGTCGTAATCCGAGTAGCCGCCGGCGACCCCGCCGTGGAAATACCCCTCCTCGAAGAGCGCGCCCGCGGCGCCCTCCGCGGGGAGCGGATCGAGGGAGGCGAGACCACAGCCATCACACCGGGCGTACGTGCCCGCCTCGAGCACGAACACCCCGGGGCTCTGGCTCCCCCCGCACCCCACGCATGCGCCCATCCGCGCTCCACCTCGCTCGACGTGATTCACTCCATCGGAGAAGGATGACACGCTTCCCCACCGCGCCGCAGCCCGGTCGGATCGCGGCGCGGCCTCGCACCACCCCGACGCGGACCGTCCACGTGCCGATCGAGACGAGACCGCGCTGGGTGGTGATCGCGCTCGTCGCGTGGTGGGTCACCGTCGCCGCGCTCGTCCCCGTCATCCTGGACGAGGCCTACTACGTCGCGTGGAGCACTCGGCTCGCGCGTGGCTACCTCGATCATCCGCCGATGGTCGCGTACCTGGTGGCAGCGGCGCGCTGGGTGCCGTCGAGCCCGTTCGCGGTCCGGATCGGCACGCTCGCCGCCGCGGTCGTGTCGGTGGCCGCGATGCTGAGCCTGGCGCGAGCCAGCGGGCTGACGCTCGCGCGCGATCGCGCGGTGGCGC
The DNA here is from genome assembly GCA_016713535.1 of Deltaproteobacteria bacterium. Lineage (GTDB taxonomy): Bacteria > JADJOY01 > JADJOY01 > JADJOY01 > JADJOY01 > JADJOY01. The sequence goes on along the minus strand of JADJOY010000001.1, from coordinate 26,196 downwards.
TCGTGCTTCGCTTCGGCGGCCTGATCGGTCTCGGCCTCGGGTTCCTCGCGACGCCCGACGCGCCGCTCTTCGCGGCGTGGAGCGTGGCGCTCGCCGAGGCGGCGTGGGCGCTCCGAGGCGACCGGCGCCGCTGGCTGAGCGCGGGGCTCGCGGTCGGAGTCGGGCTGTGGAGCAAGTACACGATCGTCCTGATCGGCCCGGTCTTCCTGTGGGGGATGTGGCGTGGCGACCGGCGTGCGCTCGCGACGCCCTGGCCTTACCTCGGCGGGCTGCTGGCGCTGGCCGTGTGGAGCCCGCAGCTCCACTGGAACGCGACCCACGACTGGCAGACGATCCAGTTCCAGCTCGGCCACGGCTTCCGCGGCGGACATCGCGTCGAGTCCCAGCAGACCGATCTGCTGCCCCACGCCGAGCCGCCGCTCGCCGAAGGACCCGAGGCGCAGCTCACGAGCAGCCTGGTGCCCGCCGACACGGGCTACCACAAGAAACCCTGGCACAAGCGCTCCTGGCGCAAGCCGGTGGGGCGCATCCGCGACTACGTGCTCGGCGAGCTGGCGCTGTGGGGAGCCCTGCTGGTCCCGCTCGCGACGCTCGCCTGGCGCGCAGCGCGGCGGACCCGACGCGGGCACGGTGCGCCGAACGAGCCGCCGCCCGGGGCGCGGCTCGACCCGCGCGTGACGCCGATGCTTGCGGCCGGCACGGTGCTACCGCTCGCCTTCTTCGGGGTGGCGAGCTTCTTCGCCCGCGCCGAGCTCCACTGGCCCGGGCCTTATCTGGTGAGCTTCGCGGTGCTCGTCGCGCCGCTCGCTGCGAGCCGCGCGCGCGGCTTCGTGGTGGCGGCGCTGGTGAACTTCGCGGCGACCAGCCTGGTGGGGATCCACGCCCTCCATCCCTACCTGCCCATCCCCCGCGGCCAGGATCGGGTCCTGCGCGAGACACGGGGCTTCGATCGGCTGGCACGCCACCTCGCCCAGCTCGACCAACCGATCTTCGGCTCGACCTATCAGCTCGTCTCGATGGTGCGCTTCCACGGCCCGGGGATCCGGATCGGCCAGTGGCCCGACACGGCACGCCCGTCGGAACTGACCTTGCGTGACGTGCAGGCACCCTACACGTGGGCGGAGGTGACTCGCGCGGGCGGGTTCTGGCTGCTCTCGTCACACCCCAGGATCGCCCACGTCCCCGGCGCGCTGGCCGACCAGTTGATCGAGCTCCAGGACTGCCGCGAGGATGGCGCGGACGACCCGCTGGTGATTCGCCGCGCCGGTGCCCCCGAGCCCGACCGCCGCTCGGCCTGCACACCGATCCACGCCTGGTACCTCGCCCACTACGGGGTGCTGCCGCCCCCGCCTCCGTAGCCGGCCGCTCACCACCACAGGAAGTGCGGATAGCCAGCGGCCCGCCCTGGGAGGAAGGCACCGAGCGCCGGCACCACGACGTGGACCACGAGGCGCGCGAGGTCCACCGTCGCCCTCCCGGCCCGGCGCGGCGAGAGGTAGCCCACCGCCGCTCCCGCCGGGCGCACGCACCGCGGGCACCGATGGGGCGCGCCGGGGTCGTGGACGTTTCACGGCTCGCCGAGACCGGATCACGGCCACGTGCAGCCGCACCCGGACGAAGTCCGCACAACGGCGTGACGATCACCGCGCCCGCCAGCACCACCGCGAATGCGGCGCCGAGGCGCCACCGCCGGAATCACCGTTCGCCTTCGGGGCGCATCTTGAATCCGGGTCCCTGTTCGAGCGACACATCAAGTAGCCGGATTTCCCTCCACGCGGGAGCGAGGCCCATGTCCAGAGCATCGGTGGTTTCGAGGATCGCGCACGAATCGATCCGTCACGCACCCTCGATCATGCCGGACGGTCCGTGGTGGGACCATCTCGAGGCCAACTTCTACGAGCGCCCGGAAGGGTTCGAGCTCGAGCTGCGCGATCTACTCCGGGTCAAGGCCACGGCGGTCCTCGACGTGGCGCTACGGACCTCGATGGCTGCGGTGCTGCTACCGCTCACGGTGCCGGTCGGTTATCGCCCCAAGGCGCTCAAGCAGATGCTCGACGACCGGCGTCTCTACGAGCCGCTCGCCGAGAGCGGCGACCCGACCCGCTTCTTCACGGAGCCGCCGGCGACGATCGAGCTGCGCACTCGCAAGCCCAACTTCCTCGCGTTTCGCGCCGAGGGCGGCACGTGCGAGGACCTCACCTTCGAGAGCGCCTACGTGCCGCTCAACCCGCACATCCGCGAGCGCTACCTGTCGCGCGAGGCGAACCGCATCGCGCGCGCGCGTCACTGGCGCCACAAGCGCGGCCCACGACCCACCATCATCGCGGTGCACGGCTTCGGCGCCGAGCCCTACTGGATCAACCAGTGGATGTTCGCGCTGCCGTGGTTCTACCGGATCGGCTGTGACGTGCTGCTGGTCAGCCTGCCGTTCCACGGGCGGCGACAGGGCCCGTACTCGCTGGTGAGCGGCCACCATTTCTTCTCGGGCGGCATCTCGTGGGTCAACGAGGCGTTCGGCCAGGCGGTGATGGACATCCGAACCTGCGTGAGCTGGCTCCAGAACGACCTCGGCGTCGAGCAGATCGGCATCACCGGGATCAGCCTGGGCGGCTACACCTCCGCGCTGATGGCGGCGGTCGAGCCGCGCCTCAAGTTCTCGATCCCCAACGTGCCGCTCGCGAGCCTGCCCGACCTGGTTCTCGAGTGGGAGCCGATCGGCTCGCTGATGCGCGGGGCCATGTTGGTCACCAACACCTCGATCAAGCGGGTGCGACGCGCACTCGCGGTCACCAGCCCGCTCACCTACGAGCCCAAGCTCGACCGCGAACGCCTCATGATCATCGGCGGGGTGGGCGACCGCCTCGCGCCCCCGAAGCACTCACGGTTGCTGTGGGATCACTGGGGCCGGTGTCGCATCCACTGGTTCCCCGGCAGCCACATCGTCCACCTCGACCGCGGCGACTACCTGCGGCGGATGGGGCGGTTCCTGAACGAGATCGAGTTCAACAAGGACCACCGGAGCGCGTCGGGCGAGCCAGCGAGCGGCACGCCGGGCGGCGACGGTGACGCAGGCCAGCGACCTCGAGGCCGCGCGCCAGCGCCGCGCCCAACGCACCCGGCCACGTCGCTGAGAGCGTCGGCGCGGCCCGTCTTGTAAAGCATTTGCTATACAAAACTGTCCGGCACTTGCTTTACAGATCTTGTAAAGCTAAAGCTCCACACCGCATTTTTCGCATTTCGCACGGCAAAATCGCCGAATTCGGGCCACCGTGCGACAAGTTTCGGCCGAGATTTCGCAACCCAGCGGGGTGTGTGACCGGCACGCCGACGGGATGGGAGAGCCGAGCCGGAGGGGCACATGCCGCGTGCACGGCGACGCGACCGGGCGGGGCTGACGACGACGTCGCCGATCGCTGGACGATCCCCGACCCACCGGGAAAACGAAGACGGGCGGGCGGCCACCTCCGCACCTGCGGAAGGTGACCGACCCGCCCGGGAGGGGCGAGAGAACTGTCGCGGCGCGCCTCAACGCGCGGGGGTCGGGGCGGTGCTCGGCAGTTCGACCTGCGTCGCGATCTTGGTGTCCTTGGCCTCGGTGAACTTCACGACGATCCTCGCTTCCGGCCGCACCGCGCCCGCATCGGACGGCTTGCCGCCGCGCACGAACCTGGTGGTCGGAGCGAAGCGGATCGACTGGAGGCGGCCGTCCGTGCCGCGGACCTCGACATGGGCCGCGTCGACGGCAGCGACCGTTCCCATGACCTTGTGCTCGTGGCCCTCGTGGGCACGCGCCTCGAGAGTCACCAGGGTGGTGGCCACCGCGGCGGTCCAGGCCAAGCGTGCAGGGTTCATCGAGCCTCGCGAGACTGCCGCGGGTCGCCGCGGCACCGGCGTCGGTTCCGTCCGACGCCCGTTTCGACGAACGAGACGGCGCGAATGTTCGATCGGCTCCGAGCGCTCGCGGGTCCCGGTGCCGCCGCACCTCAGTCGGGGTCCGCGTCGCCGACCGGCGGCCGCGCGGCCGCTCCAGTGGCTTCCGGGGGATCCACCACGGCCGGATCCGGTGCGCCGCCTCCTTCCAGGTAGGCGCGCGTCTCCTCCTGATCCGCGAGTTCGGCGCGCGTCTTCGGATTGAGGTGCTCCATCTCGAGCAACTCCTCCGCCGTGAGCTCGGGCAGGTGACGGACGAACTGGACGAGATGCCAGGTCTCCACGTCTCCGTCGGGCCCACCCCCGCCCCACCCCGGCATCCCGGTGAAACGGATGCCGTTCTCGATGATGAAGAAGAGCTCGCCGTCGGTGAGCCGCTGGGTGGCGTCGAGGCGCATGTCCGGCGCCCTCGGATAGAGCCCGCGCCCGATCGCCGTATCCCCTCGGCCGTCGTTCCCGTGACATACGGCACAGTGGTCCGCCCAGTGAGAGCGTCCCATGGCAAGGGTGTCGGCGGTCGGCGCGACGGGGCTCTTCACGCGCCGCACTTCGTCCGGGATCGCGAGCTGCCGCAACCGGCGCGCCACCGCCTCTTCGAGCGCCGCCGGCGTGGCCCGTGCGCTCACGCCCCGATGGAGGACCAGGGTGAGGAGCAGCGAACCGACTGCGGCGACTCCCATGGCGAAACCCGCCACCGCCCACCCAGCTCGACGCATCGATCCCCGGGACCTCGTCCCTGCATCGATTCGACCGGCGGGCCACCCGCGAAGCCGCCTCCACGACGAGGGCTTGACCCTGCCGAGCCATTGTCAGATAGTCAGAATCTGTGTAATTCCCGTAGCTCAGCGTTGCGAGCACCCGAACGCACGTTAGCTCATGCCAGTCCGTTCATCCGTCAACCAGCCTCTGGAGGGGGGACACATGCTTCACCACCGGAGTTTCGGAGCGCGCACGGCGCTTCGCATGTCGTGCATCGCGATCCTGGCCGCCTCTGCGCTCGTCGCTGCGCCCGCCCGAGCGGCTGAGGACTGCTCACAAAACGAGGTCGAGAGCCTCAGGGCGCAAGTCAAGATTTCAAAGGCGACCTGGCGCTCCACCTACTCGGCCACGGATCATGAAGCGTTCTCGGCTGCACGCGACGCGCTGCTCTCGTATGCCGTGCGCTGTGCGGACGCGCTCCAGAAGCCGGCGTCTCGGCTACTCGCGGGAGCCGTGACGGTGCCTTTCGTGGAAAGCCCGAACGCGCAGCCGGGCACCCGCGCGCCGGGGGACTACACAGATCTCTTCATCACTACGGTGCCAACGTCCATCAGCGGCGCGGCCGGCAACACGCTGACCTACACGCTGCTCACGACGTGCTTCGAGACGGCCGCCGAGACGCCGATCATGACCGACTACCTCTTCGCCACCGAGGCCGGAACGGGCGCGTCGATGACCGCCTTCGACGACCCCAACTGGGGCAACGACTCCTGCGTCAACAACGTCGCGGTCGCCGGAGCGCTCGACGGCGTCTACTGCGAACTCGGTGAGAACCTTCCCTACACCTACCCACCGACCTACTGGGGCATTCGCGTCGAGGTGACCTCGCCCGAAGGCGCCACGCTGAGCTCGGAGGCTGCGGTGCACGGCGCCGGCTTCGAGTCGAGCACACTTAACAATACGACGACGGCGTCGATCCGATTCACGGCGTCGAGCGGCCTCTCGATCTCGGCCAGCGGCCCGTCGGGCGTGATCGCCGGCAACGACGTCGGCTACACGCTCAGCATCAACAACGAGGGCTCCCAGCACGGCCGAGGCGGTGGTGGTGAAGGACTTCGTCCCATCCGAAGTCGACATCACGAGCTTCTCGGCTTCGAGCGGCTCGTGCTCGAACACGCCCGGAACCCAGACGATCACTTGCAACCTGGGCAACATGTCGGATGGCGCGAACCGCACGGTCACCATCAATGGCACGGTGAAGGTGAACGTCGCCGACGCGACCGTGATCTTCAACGATGCGCAGGTGTCGAGCGCCACGGCGGACCCCGACAATTCCGACAACGTGGACAGCGTCGCGACCACCGTCGATGCGGGCACCAGCGGACTCTCGATCGTGCAGTCGGGTCCAGCCAGCGCCACAGCCGGAACAGACGTCGTCTATACCAGCACCATCACCAACGTCGGCGATACGCCCGCGAACTCCACCGTCTTCCGCGTGTTCGCACCGACCGAGATGGACATCGTCGGGTTCACCGCCTCGGCCGGTGACTGCAACGTGAACGCCACGGGCGGCCCGTCGTGCAACCTCGGCACGATCCCACCAGCCGGCAACCGGGTCGTTACGGTCACGCAGCGCATCCGCACCAGCACCCCCGACGGCTCGATCCTGTTCCACACCGGCCAGGCATCGAGCGACGCGTTCGAGTCGTCGAACGCCGACAACGTCGACACCGATTCGACCACCATCAACGCCGCCACCAGCGGCCTCGCAGTGGTCAAGCAGGGACCGGCGACGGTCGTCGCGGGCACGCCGATCACGTACACGATCGACGTGACCAACGTAGGCCCGGACGTCGCCTCCGACGTTCAGGTCAAGGACGCGATCCCGAGCGAGATCACGCTCACGTCGATGACGGCTACGCAGGGTGCCTGCAACGTCGGCGCACTGACCCCGACCTGCCAGCTCGGTAGCCTGGCGCCCCTCGGCGGAAACGCCACGGTCACCGTGAACGGCGTCGTGAAGGCCAACGTCGCGGATGGCACGATCATCCTCAATTCCGCCACGGCCAGCAGCGACGTCTACGATTCGGACACGACCGACAACACGTCGACCGCGTCGACCACCGTCGACGCTCAGGCCGATCTCTCGATCGACACCGTCGACTCGATCGACCCGGTCAACCTCCAGACCCCCTTCCGATGGGTGAACACGATCACCAACGCCGGTCCGTCGGACGCCACGGGCGTGGTCGTGGTCGACGACATCCCGCACCTCGTCCAGCAGCTCAAGCTGCGCGTGCTGCCGTCCGGCTGCGATCGCTTCGAGAACACCATCAAGTGCGCGCTCGGCACCATCAAGGCGGGCCAGACGGTCACCATGAACGTCGAGCTCGAGGCCCTGCCCGACGCGGGCCCCTCGATCAGCCACACGGTCGAGGTCTCGTCGCTCGCCGACGATCTCAACCTCGCCAACAACGCCGACTCCGAGACCACCACGCTCCAGTCGCCCGACATGGTGGGCGCCTTCACGAGCATCAACACCAACTGCGACGCGGTGCAGAAGCTCTGCCAGTCCAAGGGCAAGTTCAAGGTCACCAACGCCGGCAACGCCAAGTCGGTGCAGAGCGCGCTGCGCTTCGTCTACTCGGCCAACACCACCCTCGGCGAAGGAGACCCGCAGCTCAAGAAGTTCACGGTCAACCAGCTCAAGCCAGGCGAGTCGCAGGAGTTCAAGTTCAACCTGGTCTTCCCGATCGACCAGTACGTGATCGCCCAGGTCGACTCGGCCAGCCAGGTGCTCGAGACCAACGAGGCCAACAACCTCTCGCTCAAGGGGCCTTTCCCCAAGCCATGAGCTGAAGCCTCGCCACCCGCCCGGACACACCGACGGGCACCTGGCCGCTAGCCGGGTGCCCGATTTTTCTTCCCCGTCGCGCACGGCCGCGCGTACCGCCGTGGAGCACGACGCCTACTCGGCGAGCGGGTAGGCGAGTGGTACCGATTGCTTGTTGAGGATCTCGTGGCCGCGGTCGTCCACGACGTGGAAGAACGTCTCGGGCTTGCACAGGAAGTCGCTGACGCGGGTGTTGTCGGGGGCGAGGTCGATGAAGACGCGGCCGTCGATCGACGAGCCGTCGTCGAGCAGGAAACGCGCCCGTGCGGCCGCGGTGAAGTAGACCGCCGAATCCTCATCGTTCGTCTCCTGGCTCGCGACCGTCACGCGCATGACCGAGCTGCGTGTCACCAGCACGATCCCACCGTCACGAGCCTGGAACGGGAAGTACGGGCTGGGATCGTTCAGGAACGCGAGGAGGCGGGTCCACAGGAAGATCCCAGGACCCTCTTGCGGGAAGAGGAACACGTGGCCGTCGAGCACGGTTCCGCCGCGCAACTGGAGCGTGAGCGCCACCTTGTCCTTGCCGACGTAGAGACTGCTTCGCGAATCCATCCCACCTCCTGGTGATGCCGTCGTGGCGCAGCGCGACCGAGCCTGTCAGCGTCCCGTTCCGGGCTGTCGCCCAGGCCCGCCGATCCCTCCGGGACGGGTTCCCGGTGGGTTGGTGCCAGGTCCCACGCCGGGTCGCCCTGTGGCGGGCGGCGCCCCGGGCGTGGGTCCGCGCGGACCGGCCGGGGTCGGGGGCCCGCCAGCGCCACCGACCGGGCCACCCGCGAGGCGTGCAAGCGCCTGCGGATCGCTCGCGCACTCGGCCGCCTGTTCGAGCGCGACCTTGCCCGACGCGACCAGCTTGGCGAGCGCTTGATCCATCGTCTGCATGCCGACCTGGGTGCCGGTCTGCATCACGCTCTGAAGCTGCGAGGTCTTTCCCTCGCGGATCAGGTTCGCGATCGCAGCGCTCGAGATGAGGATCTCGAAGGCGCCCGCGCGCCCCTGTCCGTCCTTGGTTCGCAGCAGGCGCTGCGCGACCACCACCTTGAGCGACTCCGCCAGCATCGAGCGCACCTGGCTCTGCTGGTCGGCGGGGAAGCTGTCGACGATGCGGTCGACGCTCTTGGGCGCCGAGTTGGTGTGCAACGTCCCGAAAACCAAGATGCCGAACTCGGCGCAGGTGAGCGCCTGCGAGATCGTCTCGAGGTCGCGCATCTCACCGACCAGGATCACGTCGGGGTCCTCGCGGCCCGCCGAGCGGATCGCGTCCGCAAACGACGGCGCGTGGATGCCCACCGCGCGCTGGGTGACGTGGGAGCGCTTGTTGGGGTGCACGAACTCGATCGGGTCCTCGATGGTGAGGATGTGCGCCTCGCGCTCGCGGTTGATCGCGTCCAGGATCGCCGCGAGCGTCGTGCTCTTGCCGCTGCCGGTCGGGCCGGTGACGAGCACGAGCCCGCTACGGAGTTTGGGGATCGCCTGCAGGGCGGGCGGCAGGGCGAGGTCGTCCATCGATGGGATCTGCTCGGGAATCAGGCGGAACACCGCGGCGAGGCCGCGCTGGGTGCGGAACACGTTGGCGCGGGCACGCGCCACGTTCGGCACCTCGACGGCGAAGTCGGCCTCGCCGGCGCGCTCGAGGTCGGCCTTGAGGCGTACGTCGAGCATCGGCTCGATCCAGCCCTTGGTGTGCGCGGGCGTGAGCACGGTGGGATCGCGCTCGGTGAGCTCGCCGTTGAGCCGCATGATGATCGGGTAGCCCGGCGACAGGTGCAGGTCGGAGCCGCGCCGCTCCTTGAGCTCACGGATGAGGGTGTGGATCTGTTCGCTCATGGCCGTATCCCCAGCAGCTCGCGCAGCGTGCGCGGGTCGTTCGCCTTCTCCAGGGCGGCCTCGGCCGTGATCGCGCCGAGCTTGGCGAGGTCGCGCAGCGACTCCTCCAGGCGGTGCATGCCGAGCGCGCGTCCAGTCTGCAGCACCGACGGGATCTGGAAGGTCTTCGCCTCGCGGATCAGGTTGGCGACCGGCGGGGTGGCGATCAGGATCTCGGTGGCCGCGACCATCGCGCGGCCCTCGGCGTTGCGCACCAGCTTCTGCGAGACGATCGCGCGCAGCGACTCGGAGAGCATCGTGCGCACCTGCGACTGCTGGTTGGCCGGGTAGGCGTCGATGATGCGGTCGACGGTCTTGTGCGCGGACGTGGTCATGAGCGTGCCGAACACCAGGTGGCCCGTCTCGGCGGCGCGGATCGCATTCGAGATCGTCTCCTGATCACGCAGCTCGCCGATCATGATGACGTCCGGGTCCTCGCGCAGCGCCGCCCGCAGCGCCGAAGCGAACCCCTCGGTGTCGCGATGCACGGCGCGCTGGTTGATGAGCGAGTGCCCGCGCGGGTGGATGAACTCGATCGGATCCTCGACCGTGAGGATGTGCTTGGCGCTCGACTCGTTGATCAGCTTGATGAGCGCCGCGAGGGTGCAGGTCTTGCCCTGACCGGCCGGACCCGTGACCAGCACCAGCCCGTGCGGAAAGCTCACGAACTCCTTCACCTTGGCGGGCAGCACCAGCGAGTCGATCGTGGGCACGCGCAGCGGGATCACGCGGAAGATGCCGTTGAGGCCGCCGCGCGCGCGAAAGACGTTGCCGCGATAGCGACCGGCGCTCGGCACCTCGTAGGCGAGGTCGACGCTCTGGCGCTCCTCGAGCTCGCGGCGCTGCGCCGGCTCGAGGATCTCGAGGAGCAGCCCTCGACGTCGCTCTCGGCTAGCGGCGGCCCGTCGACCCGCTTGAGGTCGCCGAGCATGCGCAGCATCGGCGGCGAACCGCCCGACAGGTGAAGGTCGGATGCGCCCATCTGGCGGGCGCGTCCCAGCAAGGTGTCGATTCGTGGCATCGAGGGCTTCCTGGGGCCGGCGCGGACGCGGGAGCTCGGCGGTTGGAGACCACGGGGCGAGCGCGGCGGCGCCGAGCGCGCCGGGCGGTCACTCGAGCCCGGCGGGGCCGATCTCGCCCTCGCGCCGGAACGGCACGTGGACGTTACCGAAGAGCGAGTCCACCACCACGTTCCCCTGCAACACGTAGCGGTTCTTGGAGAGCCGCACCAGCGACTTGAGGGTCTTGCCGATCGAGTCGTAGTTCACCGTGAGGGGCAGCTCGACCTCGGTCTGAGCGTTCTGCTCGAGCACGATCGGGGTGGTGACGTTGCCGGACAGGAACTGCTCCTCGTTGATCTTGAGGGTGTAGTCGACCGCCTGGATCTTCTGAGTGGCGCCGGAGAAGTTCGTGAGCAGCACCCGGAAGTTGAGCGGCAGGCCACCCGAGCGCGGCACTCCGACGTCCACGTCGAGCACCTTCACCTTGATGTCGTCGGGCGAGACCTGCCCGAGGTACGCGCACGAGGCGAGCAACACGCACGGCAGCGCGAGCACGGCGAGCACGGTTCGGCGCATCGGTCTGTTCCTCGGGGAGGGCGCGTGCTAACTCGCCCTGGCGGATCGGACGAAGGTTCTATCCTGCCGCGGCCCCTCGCGAAAAGGTGTCGTGCCGCGCGGGGCCTCGGGGGATCCTCCCCACGCCCGGCCCACGGTCCGTGCGCGCCGGCGCTCGGGCGCTCGATCCACCGCACCATGGCGATCCGCATCCGTGACCTGAGGTTCACCTCGCGCGACGACGCCGAGGGGTGGGCGCTGGCCGCGGCGCGCGCGCTCGGGATCCCCCGCGCCGCCGTGCGTGGCGTGACGCTGGTGCGGCGCTCGCTCGACGCGCGCACCCGTCCGCCGCGGTGGGTCGTCACCGTCGACGCCGAGGTCGAAGGGGAGGACGCGGTGCTCGAGGCGGCGCGCCACCCCAACGTGGCGCGCGCGCCGGCGCCGCCAGCGCCCTTCGCCATCGGGCGCCGCCGCGGAGACGTCCAGCCGGTCGTGATCGGCGCCGGGCCCGCGGGGCTGTTCGCGGTGATGACGTTTCTCGAGGCGGGCGTGGTGCCGCGGGTCGTCGAGCGCGGCCACCCGGTCGAGCGCCGCTCGCGCGACGTGGCGCGCTTCTTCCGCGGCGGCGCCTTCGATCCCGAGAGCAACATCCAGTTCGGCGAGGGCGGCGCCGGCACCTTCTCCGACGGCAAGCTCTACACCCGCCGCCGCGACGCGGATCTGGAGCTGGTGCTCAGGCGCTTCGTGGAGTTCGGCGCGCCCTCCGAAATCCTCACCGACGGACGGCCGCACATCGGCACGGACCGGCTGCGCGACGTGCTGCGCAACCTGAGGGCGACCTTCCACGAGGCGGGCGTGGTGCTCGGCTTCGGGGAGCGCGCCGAGCGCTTCGAGGTGAGCGCGGGCCGGCTCGAGGAGCTGGTGCTGAGCGACGGCTCGGTACTACGGCCGCACGCGACCCTCCTCGCCACCGGCCACAGCGCCCGCGACACCTTCGCCGAGCTGGCCCGCGCGGGTGTGGCCCTCGAGGCCAAGCCGTTCGCGATCGGCGTGCGGGTCGAGCACCCGCAGTGGTGCGTGGACGTCGCGCGCTACGGCGCGCGACGCGAGACGCGTGGCGCGGGGCTGCCGCCCGCCGACTACAACCTCACGGCGGAGGCGGCCGGGCGCGGCGTGTACACGTTCTGTATGTGCCCTGGCGGCCGCATCCTCGCCGCCACCAGCGAAGCCGGCGCCGTGGTCACGAATGGAATGAGCGCGCACTCGCGCGCGGCGCCGCGCGCCAACAGCGGCGTCGTGGTGTCGCTCGAAGCCAGTGACTTTGGCGGCGCGAGCGACCCGCTCGCCGGCGTCGCCTTCCAGCGCCGCTGGGAAGAGGCGGCCTTCGCCCTAGGCGGGGGCGACTACCACGCCCCGGCGCAGCGCCTGGTCGACTTCCTCGCGGGCCGGCCGTCCGAGGACCCGCTGCGCTCGAGCTACCGGCCCGGCGTGACACCCACCGCGCTCGACGGCTGCTTGCCGGGGTGGGTGATCGAGCCGTTGCGCGAGGGGCTGCGCCGCTTCGGCGCGCAGATGCCGGGCTTCGTGAACGACGAGGCGGTGCTGGTCGGCGTCGAGACCCGCACCTCGTCGCCGATCCGCATCCCGCGCACCGGGGGCGGCGAGGCGCTCGGCACCGCGGGGCTCTTCCCCGCTGGCGAGGGCGCCGGCTACGCGGGCGGCATCACCACCGCCGCCCTCGATGGCGTCCGCGCCGCCCGGCATGCGCTCGCGGCCCTCGGGCTGGCCTGACCGCCATCGCCCGCTAGATTGGTCGTCGGGACCCCACGAGATGAGCGACTCGCTTCACCCCTCCCTCGCCAACGACCATGCGTCCCATGCGGGCGTCGGGCGCGCCGAGGCGCGCACCCGGATCGTGGTGGGCGTGACCGCCGCGATGATGGTGCTCGAGATCGCCGTGGGGAAGCTCACGGGATCGCTCGCGCTCACCGCCGACGGCTGGCACATGGCCACCCACGCCGGGGCACTCGGTCTCTCGGCACTCGCCTACGCGTTCGCGCGACGCCGCGCCGACGACCCTCGCTACAGTTTCGGCACCGGCAAGACCTACGCCCTCGCCGGCTACACGAGCGCGGTGCTGCTCGGTCTGGTGGCGCTGTGGATGGGTGTCGAGTCCGGCCGGCGGCTGATCTCGCCGGTGACCATCCAGTTCGCAGAGGCGCTGCCGATCGCGGTGCTGGGGCTGATCGTGAACCTGGGGTGCGCGGTCCTACTGGGCGTCGGGCACGACGACCACGCTCCTGCCGGCCATCACCACCACGACCACGACCACGATCACGATCACGGCGTCGGTGACGACCACCACGACCGCGCCGCGCAGCATCACGCCGGCGATCACGCGCTCGGTCACCACCACGCCGCCGACGCCGGTGAAGCGCCCGCGCATCCCGGCGGCCACGACCACAACCTGCGGTCGGCGTACCTGCACGTGATCGCCGACGCCTTCACGAGCGTGCTGGCGATCGTCGCGCTCCTCGCCGGACGCTACCTGCACTGGACCGTGCTCGACCCGCTCATGGGGATCGTCGGCGCGGTGGTCATCAGCCGCTGGGCGTTCGACCTCGCGCGTGGGTCCGCGCGCCAGCTCCTCGACGCCGCGATCGAGCCGCTGCGGACCGAGCGGCTGCGCAGCGCCCTCGAAGCGGAGGGCACGAGCCGGGTACTCGACCTGCACCTGTGGGAGATCGGCCCCAACCGGCGCGCGTGCGTGGTGGCGGTGGCCGAGCACGAGCCGCGCGAGCCGGACCACTACCGCGCGCGGGTCCGCGCGGTGGAGGACGTCTGCCACCTCACCGTCGAGGTCCACCACGTGCGGGCGGCGCGCGACGACGAGTGACGGTCGCAGCTCGGCGCTCGCACCAATCGCGAGCAGACTGGTAGCATCCCGCTCCGTCCTCTCGTGGGTCCCTCTACGATGCGCACGTTCGGCGCGCTCGCCCTGCTCCTCGCCCTCGCCTACCTGATCTGGCGGATGCAGACCCGCCGCGCGTGGATCGAGCGCATCCCGCTGGTCCTCGACGTGGCGCTGGCGATGGGGCTCGCTGCCGCCGGCATCGGCGCGCTGGCGCAAGGCACGGTGCGCGCCGCGTTCGCGCTCGGTTCACAAGGGGCGCTGCAGATGGGCGCCGCCCTCACCGCGGTTCACCTGGTGGCCTGGATCGTGGGCAAGGTTCCCGGCTGCTCGGGGATCCAACTCGATCTCGAGCTGCCGGTCGCGGGGCGCGTCCGCCTCGAGCGCGCGCGCGACGGCGTGGACCTGGTCGCCTACCAAGGTGGCAACCCGTCGGCGTGGGATCGGCGTCAGCGCTCGAAGCGGCTGTGGGCCACGGTCGATGCCGGCGACGGCACGCGTCCGGCGATCGCGCGGCTGCGAGTGCGCTACCTGCCGCCGGCGATCGGCTTCGACTGGCGCTTGCGCGAGCTGATCGACGCGATGCTCGTGGAAGGAGCGCCTCCACCCGAGCGGGTTCGGTCCACCACGGGCGCCTGGTTCCCGCTCGAGTTCCTGGTGATCGCCGGCTTCCTCGTGTTCTTCGCGATGGTCGGCTTCTATCGCTGGTGAGCCGGCGTTCCGCTGTCACCCAAGAGTCGACTCGGCCCAGGGTCCCTCGCAGCGAGCCTGCGAAGAGATCGAGCGAGAGCGAAGCGCCGCGGGGGACGGAGCCCCCGCGCTACGAAAGCCATCGTAGCGACGGGGGTTCCATCCCCCGTCGCCGGGCCGACACGGCTGGAGCCCGCCGCTTGGCTGGCGGGAAGCCTCAACGATCGAGATCCGGGCGTGCGGGGGGCTGGAACAGCCGCGCGGTTCGCCGCACGGGCTCAGCTGGATTGGGGATCGGTCCACGCGCGGTCCCGTCGATCGGCGCGTCGCAGCGCGACGCCGCGAGCGAAGCGAGCGCCTCGGGGTGGGACCCGCGCGGATTCACTCCGCGCGGGCGGGGGGCTGGAACAGCCGCGCGGTTCGCCGCACGGGCTCCGCTGGATCGGGGATCGGTCCACGCGCGGTCCCGTCGATCGGCGCGTCGCAGCGCGACGCCGCGAGCGAAGCGAGTGACTCGGGGGTGGGACCCGCGCGGATTCAATCCGCGCGGGCGGGGGGCTGGAACAGCCCCCCGAGAAAACACAGAGCCCGCCCACCACGGTCGGCCGGGTGGGCGGGCTCGAGAAGGCACCGGCTCTGGATCGGCCGGTCAACGGGGTGGCGGCTCGCGCCGGCCACCGAGCGTGCGGACGCAGTCGCCCTCGTTCAGGACACCGCGACCTGGATCTTCTTGGGCTTCACTTCATCGCGCTTGGGCAGCGTCAGGTAGAGCACGCCGTCCCGGTAGTTGGCCTCGATCTTGTCGCGGTCGACGGTCTGGGGCAGCGAGAACCGTCGCTCGAAGGCGCCGAAGTAGCGCTCGCTGCGGTGGAAGCCGTTGCCCTCGGCCTTCTTCTCCCGCTTGCGCTCGCCTTTGAGCGTCAGCACGTCGTCCTCGATGCTGATCTCCACGGACTTGGGATCCATCCCGGGCAGGTCGGCGGCGAGACGAACGGCGTCCTTGTCCTCGTCGATGTCGACGCGCGGAGCCCAGCCTTCGTTCTCGATCGTGCCTCCGCGCACCGGCCAGCCACGGAACACTTCCTCGGCGAGCGTGAACGGATCGTTGAGCGGCGAGTAACGGAGCAGTGCCATGTCATCCTCCTCGGTGGTGATGTCTTGGGCTGTTTTCGAGGCGGTTTCGGTGACCTGGCCGGTCTCCCTCACCGCACGCCGAACCTAAGGCTCGCGACCCGGCTGTCAAGGGCGGACGCGTCACGCGACGGGCCGCGCCCGTCTCGAAACCGAGACCCCGAACCGTCGCGGACCCTCCCACGCGAGACACCAGCGCGCCCCGCGCCTGCTCGTCGCGAGCCCCGGGTGCCACGCCTTGACGATGGAAAAAGCCCTCGGATACCCCTCGCTTGGCGCCACATCCCGGCGCCCCTTCCCCCGCACGACCACGCGCCCGTGCCACGGCGGCACGCGGACTGCTCAGCAGGAGAGACGAACATGACGCGCTCGACACACGGCCTCCAGCAGCGACTGCTCGGCCTCGGCACCGACAAGCTCCAGGAGCTGATGGGCGAGATGATGAAGAACGAGCACTTCCAGCAGGCGCTCGGTCAGGCCATGACGCGCGCGCTCTCGGCCAAGCACCAGCTCGACAAGAACATGCAGATGGTGCTCGGTCTGCTGAGCGTGCCGTCGCGCGGCGACGTGCGGCGCATCGAGGACCGCATCGAGGGCCTCGCGAGCCAGATCGCGGCGCTCACCGGCCGCCTCGACGCGATCGCCGGCCAGGCCGGCGCCAAGGGGACCTCGCACGCAGCGCCACGGCCGGCGAAGCGCGCCGCCAAGCGCAAGACCCGCTGAGGCTTCGCCACACCGCCGGTGCGCCGCCCCGAGCTCGCGGCAGCGACCGGCGGCGAGCGTGCGCGGCCTCGCCTTCCGGAGGTCGCATGCACGCTTCCTCGTCGTTTCCTTCCTCGCACGGCTCCGACGCCTCGTGGGTGGTGGCAGACGCCACGGCCGCCGCCGCGCCGGCGTCGCCGGAGGCCAGTCGCTCGGGCCGCGACGCCCTCGCTCACCTGGTCGGCTCCTCCGCGCTCATGACGCGGCTCAGGACGCGCATCGCACGCGCCGCGCGCACCCACGCGAGCGTGCTGGTCCAGGGCGAGAGCGGCACCGGCAAGGAGCTCGTCGCGAACGCCATCCACGCGCTCTCCGAGCGCTCTCACCAGCCGCTGGTGGTGATCCAGTGCGGCACCATCCCGGACGCGATCGCGGCGAGCGAGCTCTTCGGTCACGAGCGCGGCGCCTTCACCGACGCCCGCGCGCCACGGCGCGGACGCTTCGAGTGCGCCCACAAGGGCACCGCGTTCCTCGACGAGGTCGGCGACCTCTCACCCCTGGTGCAGGTGCAGCTCCTGCGCACCCTCCAGTTCGGCGAGATCTCGCGGGTGGGCGCCGATCACACCCACAAGGTCGACGTGAGGGTGGTCGCCGCGACCCACCGCCCGCTCGAGCAGATGGTCGCTGACGGGCGCTTCCGTCAGGACCTCTACTGGCGGCTGCACGAGCTGCCGATCCAGGTGCCCGCGCTGCGCGAGCGGGCCGAGGACGTCCCGGAGCTACTGAGCACCTTCCTCGATCGAGCCAATCTCCGCTACGGGCGGGCCGTACCGGGCGTCACGGACGATGCGATGCGCGCGCTCCTCGCGCACTCGTGGCCCGGCAACGTACGAGAGCTCGATCATCGCGTGCGCCGCGCGGTGATCGAGAGCGAGTGCGACGTGCCGCTCGGGGTCCGCGCCTTCGACCTGCCCGACGCCGGCGCGGCGAACGCTCCCGACGGCTCGCGACTGGGCGCGATCCTGGTCGAGACCGAATCCGAGATGGTGGCGCGCGCGCTCGCGGTGTGCTCCGGCAACCGCACCCGCACGGCGCTCGCTCTCGGCATCTCGCGGCGCACGCTGCAGAAGAAGCTCGCCCGCTTCGGTATCCGCTGAGCGGGTCCGACGCCACGCGCTCGCGGCAGCGACGCGTCACCGCGGGCGCAGGGGCGCGCCTCCGGCCTCGCACCGGCACCGGCGCCGGCGCACCCGGTCCGGCGAAATCACCGGCGAATGTGCGCGCTCCGGCCACGCCGGCGCCCGGCATCGCGCTTGCGCTGCGGACCCTCGACCGCACGAGAGGACGAATGCGCCGCGCCGCCAAGAGCCCGCCCCTGCCCCGATCCGGGTTCACGCTTCCCGAGCTGCTCGCCGTGCTCGCGATCGTGGGTGGGCTATGGCTGGTCGGAAACCAGGCACTGGCGCGCGCGCCCGACGCCCGCCTCCGTGCCGTCGTCCACGATCTGGTGCTGGCGATGCGGGTCGCGCGGACGCGCGCCATCACCCTCAACCACACCGTCTACGTCGACTTCGCGCCCGCGCCGCTTCGGCCCGCCGACGGCGTCTACACCGCGTTCGCCGACCTCGACGGGGACCACGCCGAGGGGCCAGGCGAGCGCGAGGCCGCGCAGGTGCTGCTCGACGGCTTCCGCTCGGGACGGGCCGTGAAGACGCTGCCACGTGGCATCCACTTCGGCGCGCCCGGCGTCGCCAAGGGGCCGGGAGACTCGACCGTGTTCGCGGACGGGGTCTCGTTCAGCGGCGGCGCCGACCGGGTCGCGTTCTTCCCGGCCGGGAACGCCGGCGCGGGCACCGTCTACCTCAGCGCGGGCGACGGCGAGCTGGTGGCGTGGGCGGTTCGCACCAATCTCTCGGGGACCATCGAGAGCTGGTCGCTCGAGGACGGCCGATGGCGGCGACGATCGTGATACTCCTACTCCCGTGGAAGCCGCCGCCCGCGATACCAAGCGCCGCATCGACTGGCTCATCTTCGCGATCACCGCGTTCGGCTGCGCGTACGGCCTCGCCTTCATCTGGTTCGCCGTCGACCTCACGCCTCCGCAGCGCGCCACCGTCGCGCTCGTGGCGGGGTTCGTCGGCTTCGGTCTCACGGTGGGCGGCCTGCTCTACCACCGGTTCGCCTTCGCGAGCATCCAGCGCCACATCACCCGGCTCGACCCCGCCGACGCGCCGGCGAGCGCCGAGGCCGACCTCGAGACGCTCGCGCGGGTCCAGCGCTACCCGCAACGTCTCGCGACGCGGCTCGCAGCCGTCGCGGTGCTGCTCCTGGTATCCGCGCTCGCGGTCAGCGACCGATGGATCACCCCTTTCAACGCTACCCAGCTCCTCGGCACGACCCTCGCCGGAGTCTTCGTGAGCTTCACGTTCGCGGTGGTGTGCTACTTCCGCGCGCGCTGGATCGTGGGGCCGGTGATGGCGGTGCTCATCGAGCGCACCGGGCGCCTCGCTCATCCGGGCGTCGGCGGCATCGCGCTGCACCTGTGGCTGTTCTCGCTGGCCGTGGCGATCGTGCCGCTGGTGTTCGTGGGCTTCGCGTTCTCGAACGCGGCGCTCCGAGCGATCGAGGTGGAGCTCCTCGACCGCCACTCGGAGAAGCTCGAGGAGCTCGCGAACGAGCTCGAGCGCGCGAGCGAACCGTCCGCGGCCGCGGACTTCGACGAGCGCATGAAGCGCGGCGGCGACGACGGCACGCTGCTGATCGCGTACGACGACGGGCTGGTGCTCTACCGGACCTCGGCCGAGCTCTTCCTCGACCCCGCGACGGGCAAGGCTCGGGTCACGAGCCGGGGCGTGTCCAGCCTCACCGACTCGGACCTTCCGCCCGACCTGGTGGCGCGTCTGTCGTCGACCCACGGGGCGGGCAACGGAGTCGACGTGGTCGGCGGCCGCCTGGTGGTGGTGAGCGCACCGATCGAGCGCCTGCGCAGCCCGGAGCACGGCGGGGCGCGGCTGTGGCGGGTGTTCCGACGCCACGGCGGCGAGCTCGACAAGGCCATCCGCATGGTCATCGCGATCGGAACGCTAGTGCTGGCGCTGGTCGGCACGCTGATCGCGATCTACGCCCAGATGGTGCGGGGCCCGCTGCGGCTGATCGAGGCCGCGAGCGAGCGGATCGCGCGCGGCGACTTGACCCGGCCCGCGCGCGTCACGACCGATGACGAGATCGGCGCGGTCGCGCTCGGCTTCCGGCGCATGCACGAGAACCTGCTGCGCCTCATCGGCCGGGTCAGCGAGTCCGCGCAGCGGGTCGGCGAGGTCTCGACACAGCTCGTCGAAGGCGCACGCCGCATCGAGGACGCCTCGCGCACCCAGGTCCGCTCGGTGGACGACACCGCGGTGGCGATCGGCCACATGGCCGCCTCGATCGGCGGCATCTCGTCGAGCGTCGGCGCGCTCAAGGATGCGGCCGGCGAGACCGACGCGTCGATCCAGGCGATGGGCCGCTCGATCCTCGAGGTCGACGGCCACATGGAGATGCTGAGCCGCTCGGCCGAGAGCTGCGTGTCCTCGATCGGCGAGATGGCGGCCTCGATCCGCCAGGTCGCGGCGGCGAGTGCCCAGCTCTCGAGCGAATCCGAGACCACCGCCGGCGCCATGCAGGCGATCGACCAGTCGCTCAAGCAGGTGCGCGAGCGCGCCGACCGTACCCTGGCGCTCGCCGAGCGGGTGATCGAGGACGCGAGCGACGCGCGCTCGGCGGTCGAGCGCGCCGCGGTTTCGATCGACCACATCGTCGAGACCTCGAGCGCGGGGCGCGCGGCGATGGAGACGCTGCAGCGCCACATCGAGGAGATCGACCAGATCCTGCGCATCCAGCGCTCGATCACCGGCGGTACCAAGCTGCTCGCCCTCAATGCCACGATCATCGCCGCGCGCGCAGGCGATGGCGCCGACGAGTTCGGCGTGGTCGCCAACGACATCAAGGAGCTGTCGATCAAGAGCCGCGAGAAGAGCAAGGACATCGAGCGGCTGATCCAGCAGATCCGCGCTGCCGGGCTGAGCGCGCAGGAAGCCGAGGCGGCGGGCCGCGCGAGCATCGAGGACGGTGAGGATCGTTCGCGCGAGACCGGCGAGTCGCTGCACAAGATCGTCGCCAGCGCGGTGCTCTCGACGGAGAGCGTGAAGGGCATCGCGCTCTCGACCCAGGAGCAGGCCCGCCAGAGCCAGCACGTGCGGCGGGCGATGCAGAAGGTGGCGGGCGGCGTGGCCGACATCAGCCGCGCCACCGACGAGCAGCGGCGCGGCAGCGAGCAGATCCAGTACGCCACCGACCGGGTGCGCGACTACGCGCAGATGGTGAAGCGCTCCACCGCCGACCAGCGCCACGGCATCGAGCACGTCGGACGCCACGTCTCCACCATCCGGGACATGGTCGACGCGATCGCCCGCGCCACCGGCGAGCTCGACCGCGGCGGCCAGCGCGTCGCGACCGCGGTCGACACCATCCGCGCCGCCGCGCGCGACAGCGACGCCATGATCGAGGATATGAACCAGCGCGTGCGCGAGCTGATCACGCAGGCGAACGGGCTGGCCGCCGAGGTGCAGCGCTTCCGGCTCGGCGGCTTCGGCGGCGGCGCGGGTGTCGCTCACGGACGTGTTTCTTGATCGCGCGTTCGGCGATACGCCGATGCCACCCGCGCGCCAACCGGGCGGCACGGGCCGAAGGACGTGAACGCGACGGCGATCTCGGTGCTGGTACCGGTCCTCGACGAGGAGCACGAGGTCGTCGCGGGGCTCACGCGCATGCGAGCGCTCGGTCCCGCCGAGATCGTCGTCGCCGACGGCGGGCAGCACCGACCGCACGGTGGAGCTGGCGCGGCCCCTCGCCGACCGGGTGGTGGTGGCGCGCCGCGGGCGCGGCGCCCAGCTCAACGTCGCGGCGCGCGCGGCGAGCCACGACCTGCTGATGTTCGTGCACGTGGACACCGAGCTTCCGCCCGACGCGTTCGACGCCGCCCGCGCGGCGCTCGCCCGCCCCGGAGTCGTGGGCGGCGCGTTCCAGGTGGCGATCCGCGACCCGCGCCGCCGCTACCGGGTGATCGAGTGGGGCGCGAATCTGCGCGCCCGCGTGACCCGGCTGCAGTGGGGAGATCAGGCGGTGTTCACGTCGCGCGCGGTGGGGTTGCTGAACTCGGCGGCTTCCCCGGAAGATGCCATCCCGGAGGACGTCGCCTTCGCGCGCCGCCTGGCGTTGGGACGCGTCGCCTTGCTGCCGCAGCAGGTACGCAACTCCCCGCGCCGCTGGGAGCGCGAGGGGCTGGTCTATGCCACCGTCCGGAACTGGGTCATCACGCTGCTCTACGCGGCCGGCGTGCCAGCGGCGCGGCTCGCGCGCTGGTATCCAGCGGTTCGTTGACGGATTTGGCGCCTCCGCGCCACGGCGCCGCGTCGCAGGCCCCGTTACCGTCGTGGGTTCGCCGCAGCGAGAGGAGCGCCCGACGTGAAGATCTTCCACTGTGACCAGACCAGCCCGTGTTCTTCGAGAAAGTTCGACGACACGCGCCGCGATCGCCTGCTCGCTTCCCGCCTGACGTCGGCGAGGTCAGCGCGTCGGCGCCGAGCGGCGATGATCGCTGGCGCCGCGCCGCCTCGGGCGGACCGATCGGCCCCGAGTACCGGCTTTGCGCGAACTACCGCGATCTCGATGTCTGCAACTGGGCGGTCCCGGCCGACGACCCGAGCCCGCTCTGCGCGTCGTGCCGGCTCACGCGGGTGATCCCCGACCTCGGCGTCGAAGGCAATCGCGAGCGCTGGTACCGCGTGGAGGTCGCCAAGCGCCGCCTGATCGTGAACCTGTGCGCCCTCGGCCTCTCGCTCACGGGCCGCTCCGACGACCCCGAGCGAGGCATCGCCTTCGAGCTCGTCGCGGACGCGCCCGGGGGCGTGCCTCCGGTCCTCACCGGCCACTCAAACGGCGTGATCACGCTCAGCGTCGCCGAGGCGGACGACGCCGAACGCGAACGGCGCAGGGTCTCGCTCGGCGAACCGTACCGAACGCTGCTCGGCCACGTCCGCCACGAGAGCGGGCACTACTTCTGGCCTCGCCTCGTCGAGCGCAGCGACCGCCTCGCCGAATTCCGCGCCCGCTTCGGTGACGAGCGCACCGACTACGCCGCCGCCCTCGCCCGCCACCACGGCGCCGGAGCGCCCGTCGACCGGGCCGAAGTATTTCCGGGTCACGGCGTACGCGAGCGCCCATTCTGGAGAGGACTCGGCGGAGACCTGGGCCTACTCACTCCATCTCACCGACACCCTCGAGACCGCGGCCGGCTGCGGGCTCAAGCTGGTCCCGCGGCGCGGCAACGAGCCCAGCCTCGACGGCAACGCCGTGCCTGGAACCAAGCCACCCCATTTCGATGCGTTGCTCGAGGACTGGTTCGCGCTGACGTACGTGCTCAACAACCTGAACCGGGGCCTCGGCCAGCCCGACGGCTACCCGTTCGTGCTGGCGTCGCCCGCGATCGACAAGCTGCGCTTCGTCCACGACGTGATCGAGGCGAGCGCCACCCACGACGGCGCGCCGATCGAGCACGGCTGAGGTCGCGGTCGGGCGAGCGCCGCGCCACCCCCCGAGGCGGCTCGCCGGGCCGGGCCTCGACGCTCGAGGCCCGGCCCGGCGTGGAGCGCATTCGAGCGACTCAGCGGTCGTTCGAGCCTCGCGACCGATCCGAGCGGTCCTGCTCGCGCATCGGCTCGCTCGGCTCTCGCGAGCGGTCCGGCGTGCGGTTCTGGCCCTCGCCTTCTTCTGCTGCGACGGGTTCCCGCTCGACCTTTGTCCTTGCTGGATGTCCACGTCCGTCCCGCTTCGCCTTCCCCACGGCGGCGGGTTCGAGGAAGTCTGGAGTCGCCTTCGACTCGGTCCCCACGAGCAAAGCTGGACCGACCTCGGTGGCCCAACCTTACCTCCCGGGTATCGCAGGGCCGCGCCAGCGCCGCCACGCGGCGCGAGCCTCGCTGGCCAGGCTCCAGTCGCTCGCCGAGCCAGGTCCAGGCGCGAAAGCGGCACGAAGAATCTTCAAATGAAAGGCGCGGGCAGCCGGGCGCAGCCGGGCGGGGACTGCGATCCTCGCCGCTGCGCCTCGCCACCGAGGGTCGCAAGCGGCACGCGGTGCCGTCTTTACACCGAGCGCCACACGTGGTTTGGAAGCCCTCGGAGCGAGTTCGCGTGGGCGAGAAAAACGATCGATTTCGAGGCGCGCTGCTCGGCCTCGCCGTGGGCGACGCGATCGGCACCACCGTCGAGTTCCGCCGCCGCGGCACGTTCGAGCCGCTCACCGACATGGTCGGGGGCGGACCGTTTCGGCTCGCTCCCGGCCAGTGGACCGACGACACGTCGATGGCGCTTCTGCCCGGGGCTAGCGCTTACTGAGTGTCGCGGGTTCGACGCCCGCGACCAGATGACGCGCTACGTCCGCTGGCACGACGAGGGCTACCTGAGCAGCAACGGCGTGTGCTTCGACATCGGCAACACCGTCGCCGCGGCGCTACGTCGTTTCCGCTCGACGGGGGAGCCCTTCGCCGGCTCCACCGATCCGCGTAGCGCCGGGAACGGCTGCCTGATGCGCCTGGCGCCGATCCCGATGTGGTTCGCGCCCGACCTCGACGCGGTGGAGCACCACGCGGCGCTCTCGTCGCGCACCACCCACGGCGCGGCCGAGTGCGTGGACGCGAGCCGGCTCTTCGCGCGGCTCGTGGCACGGGCGCTCGCCGGCTCCCCCAAGCACGAGCTCCTCCTTGCCGAGGCGGGAGCGTTCACCTCGACCGAGCGATTCGTGTGGATCGCGCAGGCGGTCACCTGTCACCCCCCGCGAGTGATCCGCGGTACCGCGACGTCGTTTATGCCTCGGGGCCGCGCTGGTGTCTCGCAACACGAGCTTGCGACGCCGTGCTCGCCGCCGCCAACCTGGGTGACGACGCCGATACCACCGCCGCGGTGTGCGGGCAGATCGCGGGCGCCTTCCACGGCGCATCGGCGATCCCGCAGACGTGGCTCGCACGCCTCGCGATGCGCGACGAGATCACCGCCCTGGCCGACGCCCTCGCCGGCGGCGCTGGGCGCACCCCTTCCTCGACTCGAGCGAGCCGGCGCAACCCGCACCGGCAAGCGAGGTTTGATGGGCCGATGACGCATATCCGCGACGCCTGGCGCGACCACGGCGATCGCCCCCGCGAGGTGGGGGATCTCCTGCCCACGCTCCGCGATCGCATCGACCAGCCCGAGCAGCTCGCGCCGTTCGCGCGCCTCGCCACCCACGTCCTGGGCGAGCACCCCGCCAATGATTGAGGCGACGCCTGAAAGCCGAGCTGCGCGATCAGCACTGCGGCTTCGCTTGGCGATGCCGCGGCGCAATTTCGCACGCCTGATCCAGGCATCAGATCGCGGCTGGCTGTTGAGGCGGCCCGGCGCTTCGCCTCTGAGACGCGGATCGCTGCGCTCGCCGACGCGGCGTCCATGCTCTGGGCGTGGCGATCTTCGACGCCGTCGATCCAGGCACTCGCACACGGTTCTGGCGCTGCGGGCGACACCTCGGCGGACGGCCCGACGGGCGATCCGCGCCCCTCGCCGTCGCAGGTAACAACCTGCCGGAGGTTTTGAGGCGCAGCCCGACCGCAGCCGCGCCCAGACCTCGATGCTGCAGCCGAGGCCGGCCTTCACCACTGGCGGCGCGCCGGCACGTGGTCGGTGGAGGAGTGGGCGTATTACCGCCTCGCGCGGCAGCCGCTACCTCGCGGTGCGGAGACGGTGCCGCGCGCGATCGCTGCCGCCATCGAGCTGCCTCGCGGTGGGCGTCCAACGAGGCGCCCCCTTCGAACGTTTCTTCTGGCCACGCCGTGTTGGCCCAGAGAGGGCCGCGGGCGATCGCGTCATTTTGAGCGCGCGCGACGAGGCGCCGCTGGTGCTCCGTACTAATCGGTTCTGCTGACGACCAGCGCTGGTGCGTTGGCGAGCTCGCCGGAGCTGAGCGGCTGAAGGCCCTGCCTTTGTCGTCAGCCCGGTCATGGCGGCGGTGCAGGCTGTGCTCGGCGAGGAACGCGCGGGAACGTAAAGCTGCTCCAGGAAGTTGGCCGCGCCCTGGGGACGCGCTGGCGATCGCCCCGGAACGCGGGCACCGCCCGGGCAGAGGTCCACGGCACGCCGACGATCGACGCCGACCGCAGGCGACGCGTGTCGCCTGAGAGCGGGTCGCGCGCGCCGACGCCGGCAAGATCGGCGGCAACGGTCGCGGCTGGCAGCCTCTTCTCCAGGATCACCAGCGTGGTTTGCGATTTACGCGCCGCCGTCGTCCTGCCATCTTGCGGCACGCCCTTGCAGGTCCGCGATGCGGTCGGCGAGTTACGGTGCGAGCTTCGGCGGCGCTGGAAGCGCACGGTCGGACACCGGCAGGGATGTGCCGCACGCGGCGCGCCACCGCGGGCACCCGCCGAGGTCCCAGACTCGCGCGTCCACGGCTTCGGGGCGCTGGTGGCAGGTGTGGAGCAATGCGAGCGCGGCGGCGAGGTTGGCGCCCGCCGACTCGCCCGCGACGACGATCCGCGACGGGTCGGCGCCGTGCTCGGCGGCGTGCTCGACCACCCAGGCGTACGCCGCGCAGGCGTCCTCGAGCGCCGCCGGGAACGGGTGGCGGGGTGCGAGGCGGTAGTCGATGCTGAATACCACGCAGCCGCGCGCCGCGCGAACGAGGCCCATTTATCCAGTGGCTGTCCTTGACAGGATCCGAAACCAGCCGCCGGGGATGTAGAGCACCGCCGGCGGCG